>NZ_CP049859.1 GCF_011400295.1 Erysipelothrix sp. HDW6A | reverse complement strand
TTATTCTAACAGAAATGAAGGAAAGAGAACGTTTAATATTAGGAACTGAAAACGAAATGATTGCATCGTTTAAGAACATGGACTTTGAACGTCAAGTTATTAAGAAGAATGCACTTGAACTTATAAGTAGTAAACAAAGTAGCAATATCAATTCTCTGATTTTTAAGTTATCTGAAGAACTACCCGAAAAAGGGCGACTTCAATATGGGTCGCCACATATGATACCGTATCGAGACAAATTAGATGCCATTGTCGAACATATTTTAAATCATGAAAAAATACGAAATGAATACGAATCACTAAAAAACACCTGGATTGAATTAGATGATGATTATTCTAAAACTCTCAATGAAGACATAACAAACATGGTTGATGCTGAAGACTCTAAACTAAGGAAGCAAATTGCAAATCTTGTGCTGAAAGAGATTAAAAACAAAACATATGTAATAGATGAGTATAACGAATTATCCGTGAGCAAATTTGCTCACGAACTTCATAATGAAGAAAGTGAGTTACCTCATCATCTGGAAAATGATAACTTCAATGATGATGAAGACATTAAAGACGTAGAGTCCTTAGATGGTTCACTAGAAACACCAGGACATTTTATTGAGTGGACTGATGATTATAAATTAGCCTTATCGTATCTTTATGGAAGTAAAGAACAAGAACGTGATTTATTAGTTGCTAGAGAAATGCTGGCAATCGAATCACAAAAAGGGAATGTTCTTGCAACGCATGACCTTGCGAAAACAATTCTATTGCTAGATGAAGAGAACGGACAGGAAACGTCTTTTGATTTATACCAAAAGTCGCTAGAAGTGTTTGAAACACTTCGTAGCCAGAATGAATTAAATCGTGATGACCCGACTAAAGAAAAATCATATCAGTATATGTTGAAGTATCTTAGTTATCGAATAGGGAAGATGCACTTGTATGGGTTAGGAAATGAAGTAGATTATGAAAAGGCGATTCGATACTTATCAAACTCAGATGGTAACAAGTATGCCCTCTATTCATTAGGTTCTCTTTATGAACGAGGCTTAGGTGTTGAAAAAGATAAAGACACTGCAATGAACTATTATAAAGAAGCTTCAGATAGAGGGAATCCATATGGAAGCTATGCTTATGCACGACGCGTAGAAAACGACAATATTACTGTGTCACAACACTATTACACTCAAGCGTATACAGGTTTTAAAGAGATGCTTGAGTCCTCTAATGACGACCAACTACATTACAAATTAGGGATGATTCTTATTGATGGTAAAATGGGTCATACCGACATTGACGAAGGAATAAAACACCTTAATGAAGCTGTAATAAGAAATAATGATTATGCTAAAGTACAATTTGTAAAAACTGTTGAAAAGTATGAGCTTGAGGAAAAATTTGAGCAAGCTTCTAAACTCAAACAAGAATTATTGAAAAAGGATAATCAATCCATGCTTTACTATGAAGGGTTTAAGCTTACTAAAAGTGAAGACATTCATGAACTGCTTGAAGGGATAAAATATTTAAAACGTATAGAAAATCATGAAGAGGAAGACAGTGTATGTTATCGCTTGTATAAGAGTTATCTTGATTTAGATGAAGAACAAGAGCTTTACTATCTTACATTAAGTGCAGGTCATGATAATGAGTATGCTTTATATAACCTTGCGAAGTATCATGAAGATAATGACAATATTGAAATGTCTCAGAGTCTTTATAATAAGGCTTTGAACATCTACCTTTTAAAAGCAAACGCAAATGGTAGTGATATTTTTACGAATAAAAGATTAGGACATATGTTTGAAAAAGGTAAGGGAATAGATATCGATGTCAATAAAGCACTTCAATATTATTTGTCTGCTTATGATGCAGGAGACACAAAATCAATCTTTGACACTTCAAGGGTGATACTTCAAAATAAAATGATTAAGAGTTATGCGTTTATCGAACAAGAACTTTCCTCATCTTCATTTACAAATGATCCAAATGCTTTGTATTGGAGATCACGAATTTACTTGGATAAAGACTCAGAATTTTATAATGTTGACAAAGGGATAAAACTTCTAAATAAAGCGTCTGAGTTTAGTGATGATCCTTTTATCAAACAGTCAGCAGATTACTACCAAAATATGAAATCAAATAATGGATATTCGTCAGGTGTATTAGATTCGACCTTATCGCTTATCAAAAGAAGTGCAAAGCAAAATGAAAGGCTTCTTGAAAGAGGACGTGAGGAATACTTAGAAGATGGATTAGAAAAAGAGAAAAGAGGGAAATCACTCTAATGAAACTATTAAAATGGATATTAGAATGGCTGATAATGGCAGTCATTCTTTTCTTTGTGATGCTTAATATATTGAATTGGTTTGAAGTGGTGCTTCCAGCAGTAGAAGCTTCAGCATCTTCAATCAAATATTATACTTTTGATACACGACTTATGTTTGAGTCTCAATACAAAAGTTATCTTGTGGTCTATTGTTTAGTGGTTGGTGTAGCATTTGTAATGTCCTTATTTAACAAGATAGATTATAAGCGTAAAATTGGGTTTAAAACATCTTATGACAAAAAGAGTTATGCACGTCTTCTTACAAACAGAGAGCGAAGACGAGGAACAAAACTTGTGCGATATCAGCCTTATACATTGACTCGTCTCATAGATGCTCCAAAGTATGTTGAAACACTTGATATAATCAAACAAAAATTACTGAATCTATTAGGGCTTGGAAGACTTCTTGAAAAAACAGCAGAAGATTTAAGTGAATCAAGAGAGATTGTAATCAATCAAGGAGATGTAACTGAAGAAGGGTTTTGGAAAGCGTGGCTTCGATTTAAAACACTCTTTTCAAAACATTATAATAAAGTTGCACATCACTTCTTGCTGCCTGCTACTAAAATATGGAATGAAGTAAAAACTGACAAAGATGGAAATGAGATCGTTATTGGTGGGCTTCCTGTAATGGCGATGCGTCAATATTTCCTATACGGTAAATTTGATAAAGTGTTCTTTATTGATGGTGATTTACATACTCTGTTTGTTGGTTCAACGGGACGTGGTAAAACATATACTTATGTGTTACCAATGATGTATAGTTACATTGCAGCAGGTGAAAATATCGTAGTGCATGATCCAAAGCGAGAGATTGACGCTTTTACACGCAAGAAGCTAGAGGAAAACGGATATAAGGTTATTGTCATCGACTTTGTAGACCCCTTACAATCTGATGGATGGAATCCATTAGAAGTGCCTTACAAGGCTTGGAAGAAAGCTATCGATGATGAATTTGCCAAGGATATTTGGAAATATGATGAAGAAACAGAAACCTACACTTCGATTCAACACATTCCTGCTCGATTATCTTCCGATTACCAGGTTCAAGAAAAACATATTGAGCAGGTAGTTATCTCGAAAGAAAACAAATACAAAGAAGGGTACAAGTACGCTAATGTTAGTGATGCGACTGAACTTACTATGGCAGTTGCGCAAGCTTTAACCTGGGAAGAAGATGCAAAAGACCCATTCTGGCATGAGGGAGCAGGAGATATGTTTGCGGGTGGTGCTTTATTTGCAATGGAAGAAAGCATTGATGAGTATGTTAATGCCAAGACTGCTCGATACCTTATTGAACTAGGGGATGATGCAGATGAAGCAGGTATACCACTTTTAAAGAAATATTTAAAAAAATACCGTGATATAGACTCTGAATCGACACGCAAACTTGCAACCTATTTGAACGCTGATGGAAATACTAAACCATCATTGAAATCTGTATTTATGAATAAAGTGTCTCTATTAACTGCAAATGATAACATCATGAATATGACATCAACATCTACTTTTGATATGGAACAAATATTTAGAGAGAAGACATGTGTCTTCTTGAAAACTCACGACGAACGATCAACCTATTATCCCTTGGTCACAATTTTCTTTAAGCAACTCTATGAAGTAGGGATTAAGGTTACTCGTGAAAGACCAGCAGAACAAAAGCTAGAAATACCGATGAACTGGATTATTGATGAGTTTGGTCTTCTTCCTGAAATTAAAGATATAGAAGCAATCTATGGTGCAGCACGATCCCGTAGTTTTAGGATTAATGCTTTTATTCAAACCTTTGAGCAGCTTCAAGATAAGTATGAGCCTAATGTTGCAGCAATCATTGAGGATAACTCATCCAATGTCATTTACCTGGGTTCTCAATCTGTATCAACACGCAAGCGATTTAGTGAGCTTGCAGGTAATGAATTGGTCTATGATAAACGTAAGAAAGAATATATTTCAAGACCTGTCATAACACCTGAACGTTTGCGATCATTTGAAAAAGGGCGCTCACTCATCAATACGATTGAATGGAATCCATTTATTGCGAAACTACCACCTTATACTGGCTATTCGTTTGCGAAAAAGGCAGCATGGGAATTTAAACCAGAGATACCAAAAACCTCTGAATACTTTAACATTCAAGTTGAATGGGTAAGACGTAATAATGAAGCTAAAACAAAGCGAAAGAAACAACATCAATCTTCAGGAGCTAGGGAAACTAACTGGAGTTCTACTGAAGGAAAAGCTAAGACAGTTTCAATGTCAAAAGAAATATAAGTTATAAAGAAACCCACAACATCTTAAAGGAACTGACCTAGTTCCGTGGGACTAAAGAAAAACCTCTTGTATGAGAATTATTGTAAAATAGTTCAATATAGGAGGTTTTCTTATGGGAACACGAATTATGCATAGTTATGAAACAAAGATGAAAGTTATAGAAATGAAATTATCAGGATACTCAAACAGGTTTATTCAAACTGAACTTGGAATAAAAAATATAACTCAAGTCAAAACATGGTGGAGATGGTATCGAAATGGTGAACACTATCGATTTTCTCAACCCGTAGGCAAGCAATATACTTTTGGAAAAGGTCCAGAAAGAGATACGGTCGAAGAAACACAAAGACTTAGGATTAAATCTTTGGAGCAACAAATTGAATTATTAAAAAAGTATTTGGAAAGAGAAAGGATGTGGTACCCGAAATAATCATTAAGCTAGTTGATGAATATCGCGACACTGTATCTATTAAAGATATCTTGAATCTTTTTGGGATACCTAAGTCAACGTATTACCGTTGGACTAAAAAAGAGCAGGTAGAGTTTAATAATTATTCTGTCAATGAAGCGTTAGTAATTGAACTTTGTAAAGAAAACAAATTCCGCTACGGATATCGAAAAATAACTGCACTAATTCGAAAAGAAAGAATTATCAATAAGAACACTGTTCAAAAGATAATGCAGAAACACCAATGCCAATGCCGTGTTAAGGTCAAAAGGTATAGAAAAAACAAAACTCTGCCAATCATTATGCCTAATATCATTAATCGTGACTTTAAATCAGTACGTCCTCTAGAGAAATTAGTGACAGATATCACTTACATCCCTTATGGCAATAAGATGCTCTATTTATCTACGATCATGGATTTATACAATGGCGAGATTATTGCGTCTACATTGAGTGACAGACAAAACCTAGAATGCGTCATTGATACATTAAATCAACTTCCAGATATCCTTCAGCCATGTATTCTTCATTCTGACCAAGGTAGTGTCTACACATCAAAAGATTATCAACGTAGAGTAAAAAACAAAAGCATTACCATGAGTATGTCCCGTAAGGGCACACCCGCTGATAATGCTCCTATCGAATCATTTCATGCCTCTCTAAAGTGTGAAACATTCGAATTAAATCCAGAACTAAAGAGTTCTACTGAAATTGTATCACAAACTGTGATACACTATTTAAAATATTACAATGAAAATCGAATACAAGAAAAGCTAGGATATCAATCTCCCGTTAATTACCGGTTGGCTTCATCCTAACTTGGTTTTTTCTTTAGTCCCACGGAACTAGGTCAGTTCCTAAACGACGTTGTGGGTCTTTTTTTGTTAAAATATAGTAAAAGTAAAGTTGTCAAAACACTGTGTGAATGTAAAAAGAACTTGGATCAAAATTAAACAATGAAGAATACATTAAAAATTCCATATTACTGACAACAATAGTACGATTCCAATTATTAATAGAAGCAAGTCTGATTTATTCTTTAATAAAAAGAAATCATAGAGGCTTTTTAATATACACCAAATTCCTGCGAGAATTCCCAGTTCATCGATGATAACTCTTTGCTTAATAAATAGAAAGAAAAGAAAAGTTAATACCATTGACAATAAAATGATTATGTCACTTGTTTTTTGATTACTTAGTTTCTTTAAATAATTATCCAATTTACTGTTTTTCATTTTAATAATCCTCCTTAAATTATTATACCATCTGTTTGTAAACTATAATAGTCTTTTAAATTTAGTTCCTAAGTACTATAATGAAGTTGAAAAAGTTGCGCAACAGATTCTCAGCAAATTATACTAGACAATCTAAAATTAAATTGTTTAAGAAAAGGAGACAATATGAAAAAATTTGTTGTGTTTTCACTGATTTTAACACTGCTATTTACTCTAAGCCCATTACCTATATCAGCTGAAGAAAATAATAAACCTGATACTATCGTAGAAGTTAACGGGGATACAGAAATCACTTACCTCATAACCACTAATGGAGATAAAGAGTGGTTATCTGAAAAAAGAGTCTCTGAAATGTGTGGGTATACAGATGACGATTATGATGTACAAGAAATTTCTCCACGATATTCTGGTTATTGGATTATAGTATGTAGAGGAAATGTTGATTATAAATTAAATTATCCATTGATTGATAGTTTAATAGCTATTTATGGATTCGCTACTGCATTTGCGAGCGCTAATATACCTACTATGGCTATTTCTGCTTATCGATTCTATGAGGTTAATAAACCAGAGAGAGTTTTTGGAGTTGAGTATGCACAAGTTAAATCACAACCCATTGACGTGCTTAAAAGAGAGAAGAGAAATGAATATGTGTGGCATAGTAACAGTAGTAGGAATAATGTGGTTGGAAGAGAATTTTCATACGGATATGTTAAAGCAGATGGACCTTGGAAGTGTCCAGCAGGGTATGTAGATTTACAGTAATGAAACACTAAAATGAATTAAAAAGGATCTTCGAGGAACTTTTAGAAAATAAAGTGTAAGCATCGAGGAAGTTTGAGATGTTAGCTTCGAAGAAGATTGAGATTTTAAGGGATAATTATTAAAGTTATCCCTTTTTCTTTTGGTTAATACAATATATAATTCTACGCCTTAAATGATCAAAGTTTCTATAACCAGCTGCATTATAAATAAGAAGTTTAATTGTTTTGTTTCGTGATTCTATAGGCCCATTTGATATCCTTCTTTTTTTTTATTCAAGTAAAGGAATTGAGGATTTCTAGTTTCCATTTATTAAGGGTTCTTCCTACCTTAGCTACCTCTGCATTTGGGTGAGAAGAAAATGAATTAATGATTACCTCAAATTGAACTTCGATTAGTTCTTTATCTTTGAGTCGATTAAATACAATGTATGTTTCTTTGAGATCATAAATTTCTTTAATAATGGGGTTGATATTGAAAAGAAGTTCTCTTACCTTTAGTAAGTAAATATAGTAACCGAATTTGCGACTATATTCTTGTTTGAACCAATCAATAGAGTCACCGTTCTTAAGTAAGAGGAAACGTTTATGCTTAAGTAAGTAGTATTCGTCTGAATCTTTATCGAATCCTTTCATAATTGCTTTAAGCTGCTTATTAAACATCTCATTAATGAGTTGGATAACGTGAAAAGAATCGATGCATAGTCGTGCTTGCGTAAAGTAAGTACCTTTCATCGTTCGATATCCTTCAAACATATCTGAGCTAACATATTCAACACTATCAAGTGCCTCTTTAGAGAACTTTTGAAAGTATGAGTGAAGTGAATCTTTAGTTCTGCCATAAATAATATCAACAATATCATTAGTTTCAAAATTCAATAATACCGCAACATACTTCTTTATTGAGTTCCTCCCTAAATAGACTTCATCAATACAGAGAACGCGAGGTAAAACGGGTTCGTACTCAGGTAGGTTTTTATAAAAAGTATCCATAACTGTTTTGTCAGAAATCGTTAATAGTTCAGCTGCTTTTCTAAAAGTGATATGAGGATCTTTAAGTAGTTCCATAATTTGAATATAAGTAGATAATGATTTCTTCTGGTATTTGGCTACAAGATGACATGGTTCATTAAAGGTATGTTCACAAAGAGGACATCTATATCGTTTCTGTCTATAGTGAACAATACATTTCTTTCCAATAAATATTCCATGGTTAATAACTCTTGTATATTGATTGAGAACTTTATGAGTGAGATGAGAACATTTAGGACATATATATTGCTTCCTTTTTAAAGACAATTCAACACATAAATCTTCACCTAAACGATGACAAGATAAAGACTCAATGTCTTCTTCTTTTAAGTTTAATAATTCTATGATAGCATTATTCATGGCAAGGCCTCCTATTATTTTCGACGAAATAATCATAGAGGCTTTGTCTTTTTTTAACAATCTCAAAGTTCTTCGAAGCTAACAAAAAAGAAACTTGAAAAAATCTCAAACTTCCTCGAAGGTCGTACAAATCTCAAACTTCCTCGAATACTCATTAAAAATTGAATTTTAGAAAAGAAGGAGGACTTTGGCAATCCTTCTTTTTTGTTATAAAAACTTATTTTTTAATAGATGTAAATATTGATTTTTTAAAACCATATTAAAGTTACACTCATAAAAAATACATTAATGTATTTACAAATTAAAAAAGCACAAATTTAGACTGGGTTTTTGTTTCTCATATATTTTGTGTAAATAGTTTTCTTATAAACTTATTTAACGATACTAACATTTCTTATTGAATCCCAGGGCAATGGTAATTCGCCAATATAAAGGTTAGACTCATCTGCAAAACCTTCAAACTTACCAATGATACTATCATGATAATGACTGTATTCATCTTTATCATTTAATTGAATGGATAGTGTTTTAGACTTTAAGAAAGCAAATTGAAGAACATTATCAATGTCGTGGCGGGTCATTTGTGGAAGTTCTTTAACATTTCTATTTGCGATTCTTTTGTTTTTCTCTATTGATTGAGTAAGTTCGTCAAGTGCAAAAGCAGTTCCCCATTTTAATCCAAAAGGACGATCATGATAATCATTGTAATCTATAAATTCTTTCTTAGTTCTTCTTTTTTTCATCGTCATCTTCCTTTCCTTCAATACCACTCATGCCACCAGCGTGTCCACCAACGAGTGAGCTTCGTTCGATTGCTCGTCCACCCTTAAGCATACTGCTTGCATAGACAAGTTTAGTAAAGCCGTATTTTTTTCTAATGGTATCGACGACTTCACTAAAATCATCTTCCTTTTCTAAGGACTCTGCGCTCTCGAAAAGGTTAAGCTGCTGTGTGCTAGGGTCTTCTAACTTCGTACAATTTACCCCGATATTTCTAACGACCTGGACATCATAATATTTATTAAAGATTTCAAGCAATGCTTCGTTGATTTTCCTACTACTATTTGTGGCATCAATGGTAACTTGTTTACTAAAACCTGTCTTACCATCTTCATCGATATAGCTCAGAGAGTAGCCAACCCAAAGACCAATACATCGTGTCTTTTTGTTTTCTTTGCGAAGACGACTTGCTACTTGATCTCCCATCTCTCGTATTACAATCTCAATTTCATCCTTGTTAGTATAATCTCTGTTTAATACCTGAGAGTTGCCAATTGATTTTGATTTAGGAGTATAGGTTTCACCAAGAAATGTTCGATCTATTCCCCAAGCATGGGCATAAAGTTGCGCACCCATTATACCCATCACTTTCTTTAACTTATAGTAATTTGAATGTGCTAAATCTTTAATCGAATATATATTGAGAGCGTTTAGGCGCTTCTTAGTACGACTACCGATACCCCAAAAATCGGTAAGCTCAGGAATGTTCCATACCTTTGATTCGATATCCTCATAACGCCATTCTGCTTTCATATTCTTATTATATTTTGATTCATTATCGAGTGCGAGTTTAGCTAGTAGTGGATTGTCACCAATGCCCACTGTCGTATAGATTCCAGTCTCTTTAAATACTTTAGTTTGAATAATCCGTGCAAGTTCAAAAGCGCTGGAGCAATTGAAATAAGAAAGTGATTCCGTTACATCGAGGAACGTCTCATCAACTGAGTATACGGATATATTTGAATCATCCACGAATGTACGATAGATGCTATTGATCTCTCGTTGCTTTTTCATATATAGATTCATTCGTGGTGGTGCTATAACTAAATCTTCTGGGTAGGGAAAGGGTAAGTCTCTAGCACGACTTACGTTAGAAATGCCATAGGCTTTTTTGGCTTCTGGACTTGAGGCAAGAATGAGTCCACTACCACGCTCTTTTTCATTATCACTAGGATAACTCATAACTACGAGTTTAACCTTAAGAGGGTCAAGTCCACGTTCTACCGCTTCGCATGAAGCATAAAAACTTTTGCAGTCAATGCAGAGGATGTCTCTTCTGGGTTCTTTATCATAATCAAATACTAATGAACTTTCATACATACTTATCACCTTATACCATTATTATACATCAAGTAGTGGACATTATAAGACACATACTAATAAAAAGGATATGCGGAAATACACCGCATTTCCCTATTGTAAGATTGAATCGAGGGATTCAATCTTTTTAAAAAAAAATATACTCTTAGCTTTGCCACCCGTACCTTACCACTTGCCGTTACGATTGCAAAATTCGTAAATTTTTATTAAAAAAAGTAAGGCGCTTTTTTGAATAAAATTTTACTCTCAAGCTCCATTCCATCACTGATTCATTCGCTGCGCTCATCCTACACCCGCACTCGTGCGACTTTCGGTCAGTGATTCCATTGCGTTTTGCATTCTTCACTTTCCAAGTGGTGCGGATTGGGTGGCAAAGGAATAAAAACCTAAAGCCTAGAAAGCAAAGCGAAAAACGCTTGTAAGGTGGTATGTTATGGGTCAATACTATAAACCAATGTCATTAGATAGTAAGGAGTTTCTTGTTTCGTTTGATTATGGATGTGGCTTAAAACTCATGGAACATTCTTACTATTATAATCCTATGGTCGTGGAAGTGTTACTACTTTTAATGAAAGAGTGGAACGGTAATCAAGTGGTATGGAGTGGCGATTATTCTGATAAGTCTGATGAAGAGTGGAATGAGAATATATTCTCTAAAATTAACCCACAGTCTTTTGATTATGTAACTGAAATCCAAGCAAAAGGTATTATTTTTGAACATAGTGAACTAAGTGATAAAGGCTATGAAAACTTGAAAGATAAAGTCAAGGAACTAACGTCATCTCATGTTTTCGTGAATTATGACAAAAAAGAGTATTGTCATTTAGATTGTTGTAGAGAAAACGAAGGAGGCTTTCGTATTTCGCCAATACCTTTATTACTATGTAATTCAAATGGTCGTGGTGGTGGGGACTATTTCTCAGACTATGATAGTGATTGTGTAGGTTCATGGGCTTATGACAAAGTAGGTGTTATAGGAATTGAAAAAGTGAGCAATGACTATACATTAAGACAATATGATTTCTATGAAAAATGGTAGTGAGCAAATTTGCTCACTACCCATGAACTACAAATATAAAATAAAGAGTTTGTTGAATATGAATAAAAAAGCATTAGCAATCTTCAATAACTATTCAAATATAACAAATGATGATGTTTCAACACTGATTAATACATTATTTGAAAATGGAGTTATTGATTATTCCGAGAAATTAGAGTTATGGTGTGATTTGATAGTTACATACGAATTAAAAGCTATGTTGGAGTTTGATTATTTAGGTAATGGCATGTTGTCTGAACTGGACATTGTAAATATATTGGGGCGATTAGGACTAAAATTATAAAGGAGTTTGTATGCAAATAAAAAATCAATTTGTAGGAATTATAAATGATGAAGAAGTAGATAATCAAGCAATCTACACAACTGTTTCATGGCTTAATGATGTCTACTGTGAAATGATAAAAGATAAGAATGGACTACCAGATTATCTACTTAAAAGAATATATGATGTTATTAATTGGTGGTGGTATAAATATGAATATGCCAATCTTCAAGAATTGGAAAGTAATACATATTCATTGAGCGAAGATTGTGAATGCTTGCAACTTGCTTGCGAATATTATAATGGAGTGTTTGATGAAGTAAATCAATCAATAAAGAAATATGTAAGGAGCGTAATATGAGTTACGAAAAGTGAAGTCATTAACGTTTAATCATAAAGAAAAAGCAATCATTATTTATGCTTGTTCAAATAATGTTTCCCCTAAACACTATGAAAGGTACGTTGTAGCATTTGATAATGAAAATGATTTTCTATATGAAGTTGAGGGATATTTTTATTCAATGATAAGTGGCTCATTACAGTTTTTACCTAGTTGTAAATCAAAATCAAAACGAGCTTATGATAAAGTATTGCAATATCTATATGATACCTATAAGGCGTGTCCTATGGACTTGTGGGGGACATGGGAAACTGGTTATAAGTTTTCAGAACTAAAACAAGAAAAGATTAGAAAAGAATTATTTGCTATCTTTCTTGATAGCCTTAAATAAGGAGTCCATATAAAAAAATATAAGTTAACAGTTGTAGTTAAGGAAACCTTTGAAAAATATGTTGATGTTGTTGTTTGTGCAGAAGATATTAATGACGCATATCTACTTGCAAAAGATAAAGTCAATGAAGAATTATTACAATGCAAAATGTGTTCACAAGATTATGATACTCATGATACGGAAATATACATTGCTTAATTTGAAAAAACATTGAGTTCAAAATGACAGTTCAATCTTAAAAACTATGAAAGGAGCATTTTAATGACACAATTAGAAAGTGAGTTTTATCATACGATGATATGGGTTATGCGTGATATTCTACAAGAATTAATTAATCTTAATGAAAATATTGAACAGTTAAAACTAAAGGAGCAAAAAGAAAATGAGTAAAAAATTTATTGATGATTTTGTAAAGTTGCCAGTTAGTAAAATGGCTCAAAAAATGAGTGATATGACTTATCTACATGAAAATACAGAAGTACCCAAGTCACATTATCAAAAAATACTTCAGCAAGAAGTATTAGAAATGATGGCTCAAGATAGCACTATGGAATGTGTGTTATTAAACGCAATATTAGGACAATTACAATCACTTCAAAAAGAAAGTCCTAAGTTATTTCTTAAAGCATTAATATGTATGGAAAAGGGAATAAAAATTGATAATATGAATAATCGTATATTTGATAGTTTAGAGATTACATATCAAGAGTATCAAAATCAAAATGAAATACTTCATCAAGATATAAGTGAGTGCTACGATTATCAGTACGAAAACCATGGAGTATCAGAAGAAGATTGGAACGATAAGTATTTATCGTGATTGAATGTATTCTAAAGTATCTAAATGAAGAATGTACAACCCTTTCATCCTCTATGATGAAAGGGAGTGTACTTGATTATATTAATGATAGTCTAAAGGTACATGGTCTTGTAGTGATATCTTCATTAATACCTAATGAAAGCTACTATGTTTACAACCTATTTGTAAACGGGACTACTTATATCATTAATCAAAATAAAAAGACATATCAATTTACCAAAGGAGTATAGCATGGAAAGAGAGTTTAAGGTTACTATTTCAATTATTGAAACGATAGAAATTATAGAAGAAGTATTTATAACAACTGAATATGAAGAAGATGCAGAAATGCTTGCTTGTCTTAAAGTAACTGAAAAATATCAAAATGAAGAATTAGTATTGAGAGCAGAAGATAGTATTGATACCGAAATCATGGTGAACAGTGTAGAAGAAGTATATTGAAAGCCGTGAGCAAATTTGCTCACGGCATATTATTTAATCTACGTGGGTAAAAAATCGCGGGGGTCACCTAGGCAAAAATCTTAACGAGCCACCACTATAAAGATCACTCACTTTGTTCGTTTATAACGGGCTGTTCGCCACGTTATACTTTATAGCGGCAGCTCTAATTTTTGCCTAGACGACCCCATGCGTAAAATCACTTACAAAAATGCTATAATATTATTAAGAGGTGATGTATATGAAAAGCAGGTTTAATATTTCAATTATTCTGAATATAGTCACAATAATCCTAAGTCTTATTTTAATGGGGCTTGTTATTCTTGGTAATTTTGAGAATAACAACCAAATCAATTTAGTACTTTCGATAATTATAATAATATCATCATCATTTAGACTATATTTTACAAGCAAAGAAAGAAAAGAAATAGAGGATATTGATTAAAAGAGGAAAGGTAAAACATGAAGCAATATAAAATTAAAGTAGAACTAATAGGATTAGATGAATCGTGCTATCGAGTAATTGTTGTTGATGAAAATCTAACCATGAATGATTTACACACAGTAATTCAAACAGCAATGGGGTGGAATAACTCTCATTTATATGAGTTTGTAACACCAGAAGGAATAAGAATTGTCGGGTATATGGATGATGATGTTTCTAATGAAGTAGACGCTACTAAACTAACGATTAGTGATGTTTATACAAATACTAATAAACTAACATACATCTACGATTTTGGCGACTGGTGGGAACATAATATAGAGATTAAGGAATAAAAAAAACAATATGATGATCCAGCAATCGCAATCGAAGCAGTAGGCGTTTGTCCGCCAGATGATGTTGGAGGTATACCAGGATATCAAGATTTTATAGAGAAATTAAAAAATGGAACAGAAGAAGAAAAGCTAGAATTAATTAATTGGTTAGGGTATATAGAATACGTTCCTTTAGATACAAAATCATTGATGATAATTAATACGAAGCTAAGAGAATTAGTTTCATATGAAGAAAGTGATGATGCATTAAGAAGTTGAAAAAAGTCGTGAGAAAATTTGCTCACGCTTTTCTTTTCAATTTCTATCCTTATTATATACAAAGTATGATAAGATAAGCGATGGAGATAACTATATAAAATACAAGATTTTTTGAAGTGTGGACTGTCAACACTTAAACGGACAATATTTATAGTTATACAGTTAAAGCGTACTCAACTGGGGATCTGTACCCTAACGAAGAATGTAATCGTTCATTATTGTACCACCAGATGTGTCCTCCTAATTCTCTTTCTAATTCTTCTAGTGTATTAAATTTGTTTTGGTAAATAAATTCAAATTTCAAACTTTTAAAATTAGCTTCAGCCACTGCATTATCATAGGGGTTCCTTTATGACTTAAGGAACGGTTGATGTCAAATGCGGATAAGAGACTATCAATTTGTTTATTAATGAACTCTTTTCCTCTATCTGTGTGGAATAAGCCTATACGCGATAAGTCATGCTTGATACTGCTAAATGCTTTATATACAAGTGTGGCGTTCTTATGAGGGCCAACACTATTACCAATAATTTCTCTGTTATGAAGATCCATTATTGTACACACATAATTCCAATGCTTTCCTACACGGACATAGGTTAAGTCACTCACGATAGCTTCTAATGGATTGCGATTATTAAATTCTCGATCAAGTTCATTCTTAATTGGTGCTTCATTGACTTCTGTAAGATATACCTTATATTTGGCTTTCGTATAAACCGATACAAGCCCTTCATTAGCCATTATATGACCAATTCTTCGTCTTGATACTGTATATCCTTTAGTGTCTAATTCAGCTTTAATTCTTCGCGTACCGTATGTCATCTTACTATCTCTAAAGATGGCTTTTACTGTTTCTGTTAACGGTTCTTTTGATTGAGTATTTTCTTTATAGTTGTAGTAATGTGATCGACTTATATTTAGAATTTTACACATTGCGCTGATAGGATATTTATTTTTATTCTGACTAATTATTTTGACTTTCGTCCCATAATCAGCGCTGCTTGCTTTAAAATATCATTTTCCATTTCAAGTTGTTGATTACGTTTACGAAGTTCGATCAATTCATTTTCTTCAGGCGTACGATTATCCTTCTCTTTAAAAGAACCTGTAGATTCATGTTGCCTAATCCAACGATCTAACGTAGCGGCGTGTATATCATATTCTCTAAGAATCTCCGTTTTCTTTTTACCACCTAAATACAAGTTTACAATTTGTGTTTTAAACTCTTCATTAAATTTGCGTCGAGCTCTTCGTGCCATAGTGGATACCTTCTTTCTTTATTACATCTTATCAAACAATTTTTGTTTGTCGTGATATAACTAATTTATTTGTCCACTAAAGTGTAGCCCATCCAGTGTGTTTTTATCTATTTGTATTATTTGAATAAAACTAAAGATATTTAATTAGTAGATACTTCATTGTCAATTTTTCAGGGACAATTTTTTTTTAATTTCTCATCTTTTCAATGTCATTAATCAATTATTAGATTGTCAACACTTTGATAGATAATAATTATTTGACTTATAGAATTCCTTTCCTTTTGTAATCAACCAAGTATCTAAGCCTGGAAAGCAAACTTTGATGATTATGAAACCGGACTTATCCTGTAAACTGTTGATTCGATAATTTGATATTATCCAAATTTTAAAGTAGGAGCAAATACTTCAATTATCAAAATGCTTATATTATGTATTAATTAAGCGAAATCTCTAGTATAATATATACATAATAGAAAGGGACAATTATGAAAAAGAAAACAATTTCGTGGTTTACAGTTATTTTTTGCTTCTTTGGTAGTTTTTTAGTGCCTATCAAAGCCGATGAAGTTGGTGCATCAGAGAAGTATATTATAACTAATGATGATACTGGAGAAGAAATCGGAAGATTTGGACGATTTGATGAAACATTTCTTGCTGTAGGAAAACTTGGAAAGGGAAAATATACAGTAACACTATATGAAGATGACCTTGATATGGGGTCATGGGGCGGAATAACGTATGGCCACCAAGTTACCCTAAAATCATCCAACGAGGGACCATTTACAATTTATAATAGAAGAGAGAGTAATCAGACAAATACACAACGCCATTTTTCACAAGTAGCTGGGGATTTAATTCTTGAGAATATTATCCTTGATGGTGGTGGAGTAGGTGGTGGTATGTTTGTCATGCCTTTTAATGCAACCATGCCTTCCTCGGTGACACTTAATGACGGTGCAATAATTCAAAACTGCGTAGGAGTATTGAGTGATGCAAGTGCTATTCGTACTATTGGAGACAATGCAACCGTCATCATGAATGGTGGTGCAGTTAGAAACAATATTGCCTCTAAAAATGGTGGTGGAATTAGTATTTCTGATGGAAACACATTTGTCATGAATGGTGGTACTATTTCAGGAAATATCGCACAAAGTGGTAGTGGAGGTGGTGTGTTGTCTGCTGGAACTTTTATCATGAATGGTGGTACCATTGAGAATAATAAAGCACCCAATCAATACGGTGGTGGATTTGCAGTAACATCATCCAGTGATTTTGAGTTTAATGGTGGTACTATTAAAAATAATGAGGCAAATCAAGGTGGTGGTGTTTATATTGAAAAAAACGCTAACAATAAATCATACACAATGAAAAATGCCAATCTATTAGATAATACATCAGTAAAAAGTTCTGGAGGATTATATACTGCTAATCCGCTTACTATTTTGGATAGTGTGTTTATTGGAAACAAGACAGAAAATACTGGTGGTGGAATTGCTGCTTATGCACCTGTAACCGTAAAGAACTCAACGTTTAAAGATAATACAGCAAACGAAGGTGGAGGACTCTTTACACGTTATACAGTGAGTGATAATTCGGAAGTTGAATACTCTACGTTTGAAAATAATAGTGCAAAATTTGGTGGAGCTATTGAAAATTGGAATGTCCCACTAGATGTTAAGAATTCGTCGTTTAAAGAGAATTATGCTGCTTCAAATGGAGGTGCTATCTATGTATTTAATCTTGGGAAAGCAAACCTGTATAGCTCGAGATTTGAAAAAAATGTTGCCGAAAAGCTAGGTGGTGCAATATATACTTATGATTTAGATTATAATGATCCAGTTGATGTAAAGAAATACCAAAATGTTGTATTAGACGATGAAAACTATTTTGATAATAATGTCTCAATTGCTGGTTTATTTCAGCCTCCTGTTAATGCTGATGAACTAACCAACCTTAAGTTCAGTAATACTTCTATTACAGGTGTAACTACCAGTGCGAAGCCTCACATCTTAAATAATTACGACATTAACTTCGTTAATGAAGAACCTATTTCAATCTTTAAATTAACGTATGATGCTAATGGGGGAAATGGATCTTTCGTGGAATCAGTTGCATCTAATGTTGATGTCAAGATAAAAACAAATACTGAAGTAAGTATTTCAAGAGATAATTATGAATATATCGAGTGGAATACCCAAGCTGATGGCAAAGGGACAGCATTTAATCCTCGAGACACATTTATGTTAACAGAAGATATTACATTATATGCACAGTGGAAAAAAAATGAAGAACCAGTCAAAAAATATACTGTAATGTATACAGATGGAGTTGAAGGCGAAGAGGTGTTTTCCGATCAAGTTTATCCAAATCTAGTTGAAAACAGTTCTACTCCAATATTCCAAGGAACACCAACACGAGAAGGTTATACCTTTGAAGGATGGTTACCAGAAGTATCGTCAACAGTAACAGGAAATGCAACCTATGTTGCACAGTGGAAAAAAAATGAAGAACCAGTCAAAAAATATACTGTAATGTATACAGATGGAGTTGAAGGCGAAGAGGTGTTTTCCGATCAAGTTTATCCAAATCTAGTTGAAAACAGTTCTACTCCAATATTCCAAGGAACACCAACACGAGAAGGTTATACCTTTGAAGGATGGTTACCAAAAGTATCGTCAACAGTAACAGGAAATGCAACCTATGTTGCACAGTGGAAAAAAAATGAAGAACCAGTCAAAAAATATACTGTAATGTATACAGATGGAGTTGAAGGCGAAGAGGTGTTTTCCGATCAAGTTTATCCAAATCTAGTTGAAAACAGTTCTACTCCAATATTCCAAGGAACACCAACACGAGAAGGTTATACCTTTGAAGGATGGTTACCAAAAGTATCGTCAACAGTAACAGGAAATGCAACCTATGTTGCACAGTGGAAGAAAATTGTTGAACCGACTATACCAGTAGAACCTACAAATCCAGTTGATCCTGAGAAGCCAACCCTTCCAGCAACTGGAGTGTCAGAGAGTTATCTTGGATTATGGGCTGCAACTCTTGGGGACTGTTACTAAGTTTAGAAATAATATTCGATAAAAAGAGAAAATTAACTAATAAATAAAACGTTTCTAAAGTGAGTCATACAGTATGACTCATTTTTTTATGAAGAATTGTATAAACTTAGTTTTAATGTACTTATTTTGCTACTAAACAAGTAATTTTGAATTGAAATCAACATCCTTGGTAACCAGATGGTGAATTATTCTTAATAGTTTCCTAACTGCATGACCATTAGCACAACGATGTGATTTTCCTTGTGATCGTTTAAGGTTGTAATATGATAGAAATGTTGGATTATTGTGAATAACTGGAAGAATAACTTGATATAACACTCTTCTTAAATAGGGGTTTCCATGTTTTGTTATAGAAGTGTGTGGAGACTTATAGATTCCAGATTCACTAACATAAGGATTAACACCGGCGTAGGAAATTAGTTGACTCGCAGTTGGAAACAAATTAATATCCCTGAACTCAGAAAGAATCGACATTCCAGAAAAATGAGAAATACCTGGTATTGTCACTATAGGTGAATTAAGTTGTAAACTGTATTCCTCAATTATCTTTTTCAATTCTATACATTGTTCTTTGATTAATTCAATTACAGAAATGAGGTATTTAATTTGATACTCAGATGCACCATTGTGTTCACCTACACTTCTTGTTGCTGCTGCTTTTAACTCTTCTGCAGTTAGAGATATTTTGTTTCCTTGTATTTTCATGTTAAAAATCTTTCTGATGCTCCTGATGTCAGTATTCGAAATTACAAAAGCACTACTCAATTCTTTAAGGATTCGGTTGTATATTATCCCATACTTTGTTTTAAAAAGAGAGTTAAATTCAGGAAAGACAAGGTCGATTTCCTTTTGCAATCTGTTTTTATAAACGTTTAGGTCCTTTTTCATGTCATGTACTCGTCTTGTTAGATGCTTAAGTTGACGCAGGGCATAGTTTTCTTTGGTCATAATACGATAGTCTTTTTTATCGAGAAGGACTTTTGTAATTAATATCGCATCTTGTTTATCTGTCTTAACTGACTTTAATTTGCCTTTACGTCGTTCCATTGTTGTTTTAGGATTAATAAGTGCAATTTTGAAATTATTTTTTAAAAGGAAAAAAATTAAATTGTCTCCATAATGTCCTGAGTCTTCAATTCCTATAAGAGCACTTTTTATTGAGCATAGAGATGATTTAAGTTTACTAAATCCCTCAATATTGTTTTTAAAGAAAAATGGTTCAACAACAAATTCTCCTGTATCATGATTAATAGCACATGCGCAATGTTCAAACTTTGCAATATCTATACCAATAGTAATCAAAATTTCATCATCCTTTCTCTTATGCTGTGTAATGTGTCAATCCCACTTTCAAAGTATATTAGAACCTGGTAAATCTGAATTCAAAGACTCATCAAACTAATTGCTAATTTAATACAAAGAAGTGGCGAGATTCTCCACAAGGTAGTCAAGCTACAAGGTATCTGTGCAAGTACACATCCACAATTTAATTATAAAGAAAACAAAAGCACCTAGACATAAATTGGTATAATTAACAATGAACTGATGAGTCATTTATAATATACCAGGTATCTATTTGATATTCTTCATTACTTGCTTTGTAGGACAAACAGCAATAACTGCCCCTAGAAAGGCAGGAAACTCGAGTGCAAGAGCTAATCTTAGTTCTTCTACTCATGGTGATACTGGTTAGACTATTACTTGATAAGTAGTAACTAACTCATCACTATATCCTACAAAGCAAACAAAAAGGCAGATGTTGACGCATCTGCCTTTTCCTTTGGACTCATCACCATGTCCTACATTGGTATTATAACACAAGATGTAATCTATTTTACATGAAAGTTTCTAAACGCCTATACATCTTAACTTACATTATTTAAGTCGATGGATTGTTTCTTTGGTATAATGACCTTGCTTAAGCAAGCAGTGGAGCGCTCCTACTTAATCATAGAAAGTAGGAATTTTAAATGATTTCAAACAAAAGAAGTATTGCTGTATACTGTCGTGTTTCGACAGACGACCAAGCGGAAAAAGGATACAATCTAAGGGAACAAGAAAAACGGATAGATCAGTATATTAAGGCTTATGATGATGAGTTCAAAGAAGAGGTAATTAAATATATTGATGATGGTTTCTCTGCGAAGAATCTTAAGCGAAGAGAAATGTCTATGTTGCTACAAGATATACAAGACGGTTTAATAAGTAAGGTAGTTATTCATAACCTTGATCGACTAACAAGAAGCATGAAAGACTTAATTACTCTTATCGAGTTATTTGAAGAATATGATGTTCAACTGTTCAGCTTAAAGGAAAAGATTGATACAAAAACAGCAATAGGAAGGTTCTTTGTCAGTTTCATAATTTTAATGGCACAATGGGAACGTGAAGCTATTAGTGAACGTACAATAAGAGCATTAGACCAGTCTGCATTTGAAGGGAACTGGGTTCATGGAAAACCACCTTTTGGCTATGATTTAATAGACAAAAAATTAATGATTAATGAAAATGAAGCAATAATGGTAGAGGAAATCTATAACCAGTATTATTTTAAGGAATTAGCAATTAATGCTATCTTTCATTTTATGAGATGCAATCATAATACATTTAATTTTGATTGGACTTATGACAGGATAAAGATTGTGCTAAACAATGAAATATATACAGGGACATATAGAAACAAGAGAATCGCTATTGAAGATCACAGTCCCGCAATTGTTTCTAAAGAAATGTTTCAGAATGTTCAACAGATGTTCCTTCATAAGAATAGACGTAACAAATACCAATATACCTATAAAGGAAAATGTTATGATATTTCTGGAAAGAAGTTAGTTGCTGACTCAACCAAAAAGGAAACTAAAAGTTATAAGTATTACGTAAACATTAAAAGCAAACTAAGAATCAATGAAGAGATAATTGATGAAGAAATGACCTTCTTTATGAATAAGTATATTGAAGAGGTTGCTAGACTAGCCTGCAAAGCAATAATAAATAATCTTAAGAAAAAAGATATGAGTTTTCATGAACTCAAACACCTATATGATATTGGAATAATAAAACTAGATTACTATATATCTGAGAAGGAAAGAATTAAGTCAGGTATTACTAGGACTGAGGAAAAAGTAACAGAAATACTAAATGGAATAGTATACTGGGAAGACATGTCAGAAACTGAAAAAATGATCTTAGTAAAAAGAGTTGTTAAAAGGATAACAATAGACTTAAAAACACAAACAGTAAAAAAAGTTGAGTTTATTGAATGAAAACCTTTACTTTTCTCGACTAACTGTTATAATATAGATAACAAATGAACACTGGTGTACCCAAACAAGCACCCCATCAAGACCATAAACTACCTCGGTAGTTCGGGAGTCTCGGGGTCGGGGCACCATTGACACATAAGCTAAACTTCCTAGAAATAGGAAGTTTTTTGTTCTTCTTCTTTGAATTGTTGGATTTTAGAGACCAATATTCATAGCGTAATATCAAGTCAAGCTTTCTTGCAAGACTAGGATGTCATTTCTAATGATAGAACTAAAGCATTATCTTTTTAGATAATAGAAATATTTTGAAAAACAAAAAATTGTAAAGGAATAAGTATTTAGATATAATTAGTAAGTATGAAAACATAAGAAATTTGGAGGATTTTAGTGATGGAAACAATTGTGCGCCCATTTGCTCAGTTTATTGGCACTATATTTATGTGGCTCCTTGGAAACATTCATAATCATGGACTTACATTGATTGCACTGAGTATTGTTATCAATCTAATTTTACTGCCTTTTTACCATATTGCTGAGAAAATTGAACAGAAAGAGAAACGAGTTCAGGAAGCAATGAAGCCTAAACTTGACGAATTTAAAAGTATCTATAAAGGTTATGAATTATATTTATATACGAATAATGTTTATCGTATGCACAATTATCATCCAGCATATGTATTGCGTGGATTAGTCAGTTTATTAATTCAAATCCCATTCTTCATGGGAGCGTATGCCTTTTTATCAAATTATGCTGGTTTTGAAGGAGTTTCCTTTCTATTTCTATCAAATTTAGCAATTCCTGACGGATTGTTAAAACTAGGGACTTTATCCATTAATGTATTACCATTTGTAATGACAGCAATTAATTTATCGTCTGGTTATATCTATGCGATAGATTCCTCTCGTAGTGAAAAGATCACAATAGTAGTCATTGCAGTATTCTTTTTAGTGGTTCTCTATAATTCTCCAGCGAGTCTTCTGGTCTACTGGACATGTAACAACATCTTCAGTCTAATTAAGACCATTATTTATGCAAAAATTGATGAGAAGAAAGGGGGAATCACGGCGTGATAATTGCTTATATTGATCCTGGAACAGGGAGTATGTTGATATCCGCAACGATAGCAATGGTGTCAGTAGGTTTCTTTATGTTAAAGGGATTTATCTATCGAAAATTTAGTATTGGGGGAGATAAGGGTGAAGTCCTTGATCCTTCAAGAAAATTTGGTCTAGTGTTTTACTCAGAAGGTCGTCAATATTGGAATGTATTTAAACCACTCCTAGAAGAATGCAGTAGTCGTGGTTTAGAAACCACATACTTTACCAGTGATAAATCTGATCCTGGCCTTACAGAAGAAATTAAAGGTATGGAAGCTATTTATATTGGTACAGGCCGAGAGGCATACTTTAACCTCAATCGTCTCAACGCGGATCTTGTGGTTATGACTACGCCTGGGTTAGATGTTCTTGAAATTAAACGTAGTTCCAATGTAAAACACTATTGTAAGATTTCCCATGCAACAGGTAGTATAAATAGTTATAAAGCCTTCTCCGTTGATTACTTTGATAGTGTGATGATTGGTGGTGAAGGAGATAAACATGTTATTCGAGAATTAGAAGAACTTCGAAACCTTCCAAATAAAAAAATTGAAATCATAGGTAATACTTATCTAGATGTTTCACGTAAAGAATTAGCACAAAGGAAAACTGAAACTAACTTTTTTAAAGATAAACGTCCAACGATACTTATTTCACCAACATGGGGAGATCATGCCTTCTCAGAAAATACGGACATAAAATCTTAACCCAACTGGAATCGGTTGATTTATATAATGTAATAATTAGGCCACATCCCCAATCATTTATTTCAGATACAGAATTAATGAAAGAGTTATTAGAGAAATTTCCAGAAAATAAACACCGTGTTTGGAATAGAGATGCTTCTAATCTAGAATCATTAGCTCAAGCTGATTTGATGATTAGTGATTTCTCGGGAATCATTTTTGACTTTAATGCTTTATTTAATAAACCTATTCTGACAATTCATAGTCAATTTGAAAAACGTGGTCGTGAAGCAATGGATTTAAAAGACACCTCTTGGGATATTAAACTTCTAGATGTAATTGGTAAGACTGTTTATGATGAGGATGTTGATCATATTACAGATGTCGTCGCTGAAATGCTACAAAGTAGTTCACGTTCATCCCTATCACAACAGGCTTCAAATGCTTTTAATATGTATCCTGGAGAAGCTGGCAAGCGTGGTGTTGATTTCTTGGTTTCATTACTTAAAGAAATTAAGGAAGAACCTGAATATGTCGATGATAATGAAGCGAGCGATATAGTTCACGTTCTCAATCGTGATTTCACCTTCAATTCATATGCGAAAAGCAACCAAGATTCATGGTTTACACGTTCGCTCAAAGCAATTTTCAATCCAGCAATGCTCATTCAAATTATGTTAGGGGTTGTTTTGCTTATTGGCTATAGTTTTATTGCCAGACGCTTAATACCAACCGAAGGTCACACAACTGAATTTCTAGGACGAATAATGCCTTTAATTGTCGGTGTCCTGCTTTTACTTGGCTTACTTGTAACTGCTCTAACATGGTTTAAGGAAAAGGGTAAAACAAGATTTACCAAAGAAAAAGAGTCGCTTGATTTCAAAGACTTCTTATTCATTGCATTCCCTTTAACACCTATTGTTCAATACTTATTTGCAAATCAAGATATTCTATCATTAGAAGGATCAATTAAAATATTTGCTTTCTTCTTCTTAATAGCAACGCTACTCGTTGTACTAATTCCTTGGATACTCAGTCCATTTATAGCGAAAACAGTTAGTGTTTCCATTGGCTTGTCCTTTGCCTTTATTATTAATAATATGGCAAGCTTTGGACGTATAACACCCATACGTGAAATCTTATTGATACTGATTGCTTTGTGTGTTGCGATATTCTTTATATTGTTTTACCAAAAGAAAATGCTCATTATTATTGTTGCTATGGCTTTCTTCATTACAAGTCTTGTAACATCTGTATCAAAGCATTTGTCAGGAGTTAGTCAGCATGCGTTTGAGACTGATTATAATGGTCGAGTTGCAGCAGAAACAAAAGGAATGTCTTTAAAGCACAGCCCAGATATCTATCTTCTAATTTATGATGCATATGAAAATCAAGAAACAATGAATACTTATGGAATAGATAATGACGCTCAATATGACTATCTCTTAGATCAAGGATTTGCTATTTATGATGGTACATATTCAGTTGCACCAAGTTCTCTTTCGTCAATGTCACGTGTGGTAAATCCTGATATTTTCCCAGATGGAAGCATCGAAGCGCGAAGAATTCTTTCCGGGTCAGCATCTGTAGTTCAAAAGTTACAGAGTATTGGTTACTATACTCGATCCATCCACAGTAGTGATTATTATACTAAGGGATACCATCCGACCTTTAGCGAATATTTCCCAAGCGAATCACTTTCGATTGCACCAGAAGTCATCATCGGAAAGGCAATCTTAGAAGGTGAGTTCCGTTTTGATACAGAATTCTCAAATGTTGATTATAACGAGTACCAAGCTATTCGAAGCAATGCGCTGACACATCATCTTGATCAACCAGAATTCATGTATTCTCATGAAGATCTTCCTGGTCATACCACGAATGCAGGTTTCTTAACCCAAGCTGATTTTGATCTTCATGTGGAGCACCTTGCTGAAGCTAACACGCAAATGCGCAAAGATATTGAAGCACTCAATCTTCCAGGACGTGATGCGATTGTAATCATTGCAGGAGATCATGGTCCTTATCTTACAAAGAATGGGGGACCACTTGACGGTCGCGTTGATATTTCAGAGATTGACCAACTTGATGTACAAGATCGCTACGGTGCTTTCCTAGCGATATCTTGGCCAGATCAAGACACGGCAACTCGTTTTGAAATTAAGACTATTCAGGATGTTATGCCAGCCATATTAGCATACATGTATGATGATAATAGTTTGTACGACAAGCTTCGTATTGAGCCAAATACTTTATTCACTGAAACTACTTCTGGGGTAGAGGTTATTGATGGTATCATCCACGGAGGTATCGATGATGGTAAACCACTCTTTAAAGTTCGTGGAGTACGGGTTCAAAAACCAACAGAGTAGTATATAAACGATTAGCTTCCTAAAAAACTTCCTTGAAATGGGAAGTTTTTGTTTTCTATATTCATATCGTTCAATGTTGTCTTTCTTGAGTTATTGCCATACAATAAAAATGACTGATTACTTACTGAGTTGGTTTGTGGTTATATGTGTTTATAGTCTCGTTGGAGAAGGAAACTTAGATATTAAAAATGGTTACCAATATATATGAAGGAGAGGCGTATGACAACTAAAGATATAAATGAATTATTAAGGAATACTATCTTGATAGGAGCTCTAGGAGATGCCATGGGTTATCAAGTAGAGTTTATGAGTGAATCTGAAATTGACTCTTTCTTTAGTAATAAGGTAACTTTTGAGAAAATGACAAATCAACCTTTGATAGTTTCCGATGATACACAAATGTCACTCTACACACTAGAAGGAATATATAATGATAAGCGTGATCCAGTGAATTCAATCTATCAATGTTACATAGACTGGGGATGGACTCAGTTATATTCAATTAATAACAATATTGCTATACTACATCCAGACGTGAGTAAATTAGCACGTCTTCCAATAATGAGACAAGCACATGCTCCGGGAAGAACATGCATGGACGCACTAATGTTTGGTGAAATGGGAACGTTTTCTTCAAGAATCAACAATAGTAAAGGAAATGGTGGTGTTATGAGACTAGCACCTTTGGCGGTATACTATGCTTTGAATAGTGACTTAACAGAACACCAAATCGCAATGTTAGGGGTGGATGTATCGTGTATAACACATGGCCATGACTTAAGTATTATTGCATCATATCACTTCGTATACCTATTAGCATGTCTTGCGAGAAATGAGAATGTAGTCTTAGAAGAATGGATTCTTATTTCATTGAACGAGACAGTAAATCAATTCTCGAATTTTTGTGAAATATTAGATTACAAACGTCTAATTGAAAAGAGTATTCGTTTAGCACGAGAAGATTCGATTAATGATCGATATGCAATCAGCCAAATTGGTGAAGGATGGGTAGCTGAAGAAACATTAGCAATTGCACTATACTGTTCAATAAAGTATACAAGCAACCTGGAAGGTGCACTACTATCCAGTGTTAATCATAATGGAGATAGTGATTCTACAGGTATACTAACAGGAAATATACTAGGGATACTTCTTGAGAACTTAGATAGTTATTTATCAATACTAAAACGTATAGATCTTTATGATGTTATAACTTCGTTGGTGGAATAATTTATATATAAAATAGGACATGAGATTCTAGTAAAACAGAAACAGTACTGATGAGTTAATCATCCAACCTACCGTATTTAACTAATAGATTTATGATAAAATTTCAGCAAAAGACTTTTGTTGAAAATTAAATAATTTGGTATATACCACATATGTTTGTGATTTTCCATTAACAATGCACAAAGTTGTTCTAAAAATGAACTAAAGTTTCAATAATATTAGAAATATAATGAAATCTGCTAACATTCTTGATATTTCGTTAAACATTATAATGTTATAATGAATTCGAAAGGGGGAAGTTGTTATGGAAAAAATAACCAACTTCATAGAGAATCACATTGCACCACCATTGATGAAATTTGCTCAGCTTAAATATGTTCGTATCATCCAACGAACATTCATATCAATGACAGGGTTGCTAATTATTGGTTCTTTGTTCTTATTATTTGCGCAATTACCAATACCTGCTTATCAGGACTTCATTGGAAAATTTGCAAGCGTGTTTACATCTGCATCAGGTGTTGCAACTGGGATAATTTCAGTTTTAGCGGTAGTAGCATCCGCAATCGCAACAATTGAATACTATAACGCGATTGATGAATTCAAACTTGACTACTTTGGTCCAGTATTAATTGCAGTTGCTAGCTTTTTCTTAATTAATCCTGCAATTACTGTTGAAACTGTTGTAGAAGGTGGTACAGGGTCGTTCAAAGGATTTGCTGCCGGAGCATTCGGAGCAACAGGTATTTTCACTGGACTTATTGTATCAATTGCTTCAATAGAAATATTTAGATACTTGATGAAGCGAAACATGACATTGAAAATGCCAGCTGGAGTCCCTCCAATGGTTACACAAGCATTTGCAGCTCTGATTCCTGGATTTGTTGTTGTAACATTCTGGTGGATTATTCGCTTTGTGTTTAACTTTGATTTATCTGCAACAATAATGGGGCTCTTTGAACCACTTATTAGTGTTGGTGACACATCAGTATCCGTGTTCTTAGCAACATTTATGAACCGACTATTATGGTCTGTCGGTATTCATGGTGGTACTGTTGTTAACGCAGTTGGTCGTCCAATTTGGGAAGCAATGAATGCAGCAAACCTTGAGGCATCGGTTCTCGGTACTGCTATACCATATCGTTTCTCCGGTATTTTTATGGATAACTATATTTGGATTGGACTCGCTCCATTGGCTTTATTATTGGTAACTTCCAAATCTAAACGACTAAAAGCATTGGGACTACTAGCGCTTCCAGCAGCTTTATTTAATATTGGTGAGCCATTAATGTTTGGTCTTCCGCTTGTACTTAACCCACTATTTATGATTCCATTTATCCTTTCTTATCTTGTAATAGCGGTTTTTGCGGTTGTGGGTGTAACTACAGGAATTCTACCAGTACCTATCCTTAATATTCCTTGGATAACACCAGCGCCAATTAGAACTCTACTCGCTACTAATGGTAACTTTATTGCGATGGTATATGTTCTGTTGATGTGGCTATTCTTAGCTCTTGTGTTCTATCCGTTCGTTAAAATATTGGAACGACAAGACTTAGAAAAAGAAGCTGAGGCAGAAGCATTAGAAGAAATAAGTGAGGTCGTATAATGTTCGGTATATCAACATACATCCAAGACCTTGATTATAGTTATATTGAGCAAGCAACAAAATTAGGAGCAAAATTTCTCTTTTCTTCTTTACATATCCCAGAAGAAAACTACGATTCAGTAGGAGAAATTATTCCTAGCCTATTAAAAAAATGTAAAGAAATAGGTCTAATATATGTTCCCGATGTATCACCTAGAACATTTGAAAAGTTGGGAATAGAAAATAATGACTATAGTAAATTGAAAGAGATTGGTATATCAGCACTAAGACTAGATCATACTGTCGAAGATTTCAGTTTGTTAGCAGAATTGATGAATGATTTCACAATTTTCTTGAATGCCAGTACTGTTACTAGGGAATATTTAGATAATGCAATAGAAAGTGGAATTGATGTTACAAAAATGTATGCTATGCATAACTTTTATCCAAAAACAGATACAGCTTTGGATGAAGTATATTTTGATAACATGAATCAAATTTTTAAGGAATATAGAGTTCGTGTTATGGCGTTTGTAGTTGGTGATAAACTTAAACGCTTCCCCTTATATGAAGGACTTCCAACTCTAGAGTCCCATCGAGACATGGATCCCTATATTGCAACAATTGATATGGTAAAAACATATGGTGTTGATGATGTCGTGATTGGTGATAGTGAGGCTTCAATGGATACTTTATCGTATATTTCAGAATATATGTATAAAGGAATTGTGACAGTTCCGGTTGCAATTGAGAACTCGGAATTAATTGATTTGGGAAGAGAATATGGAATACGCCGAGATCTTGCTAAGAATGTTGTGCGCCTAGCAGTGCCTCGACAAATTGGTATTAAACCTTCTAGAAATAATTCTCGCTACAGAGGTGCTATTACAATTGAGAACATATTAGCACAAAGATACTGTGGAGAGATTCAAATAATAAAAAGAAATTTGGAATTTCAATCTAGTAGTAATGTGATTGGTGAAATACCTAGAAAATATTTGGATATCGTTGATTTTATTGACGAAAATACTAGGATAGTATTTCATAAATGTGATTGATTTTTTATATAACATGTATACGAAAAAGACGATTTGGATGAAAATCGTCTTTTTTTGTGTGAAACATGATTTTATAAATAAGTTTTACTAAAAGTAAAGTATCTTAAATAGAGCCAACAAACTTGGTGCTAATCTTGAAGGATTATAATTAAAAACATTAATTTTTTGGAACAATTAATTTGATAAATAATCACTATGATAGCACTAATAATAGATAATAATCCAGCAGAAAAAATAGATTGAACTTAAACTCCAGATTGAGCTGTAATGCTGGTTACATATTAATATAGTTGTGCATGGATACTTTCCTAGTTTTGGAAATTAGTACTTCGAATGGTACTGTTCTTTTGCTTATTTTAAAATGAAAATTACGCACATATTAGTATTGAAAAGTCTATTATAATTTCCACAATATTACAATATTCATATTTCGTACCACTTCATTTTCATCGTATAAAACAGTGCATTTTGCCGTATTTATAAGTGTTTAAGTACGGAAAATATAAGAATCAACTCATGGTTGTGAGAAATTTTTCTGTTTTAAAAAATGTACACAGTAAAGTCTTAGCAAACTAAATTACTAGTTCTATTAAAGAACGTGTCAATTAATAAAGTGGTAATACTGAAAAAGTTGACAATTGTCAGAAAATTGAAAAAAGATAAAATAGTTAGTAAGGAGGATTTATGAAAATATCACCATCAATAGCGTCATCAAATCTATTAAAAATTGGAGAAGAAATTGAGAGAATAGGAAATAGCTATGACACTCTACATGTAGATATAGAGGATGGTAATTTCGTGCCAAATATTACTTTTGGGTTCGACATGCTTGACCATCTAAATGAATATTCTCCAAAACCTTTTTCTATACACCTTATGGTTTGTAGGCCAGAGGACTATATTCTTAAACTTTCTCAGTACAATTGTGAATATATATTTATTCATACTGGATCAACAAAATATATTAGAAAAGTTTTACAAATGATCAAAAAAAATGGAATTAAGGCAGGTATTGCACTAAACCCTGCAGACACAATTGATCATTTACTTTATCTAGTTGAAGATGTTGATGCAATACTCGTTATGACATCTGAACCAGATATGAGAAACAACGCTTTTGAGATGAAACTACTGTCCAAAATTGAATCAATTGTTAAAAAAACAAATGTTGAAGTTTGGTGTGATGGTGGTATTGGACAGCAAGAAATGATTAAACTAGAAAAACTAGGGGTGTATTGCTGTGTGGTTGGTAGATCATTATTTAAGCAAGAAGATCCAACTATATTTATTGAAAAAATGAATATACTATAACTTATCTGAGTCGTATAATTTATTATGACAAAAGTCGTAAAGCAGGGTGCAAAATGAAATCAAATGTTAGAGTAATTCGTATTCTTCAATACTTAGTAAATAATTCAAGGACTACTATTAGAGAAATTGAAAATGATCTTGGTATTAGTGAAGAAGTAATTCGTTATGAGCTTGAAAACCTAAATGACTATTTAGATATTCTAAAGCTTAACAAAATTCAGAAAAACAGTAACGGCAGTATCAATGTAAATATCGAAAATGTAGATAAAGTAATTGAAAGTGTAATGGCTATTTATAAGATGTCTGGTGAAGAACGTCGTGAATATCTTGCATTCAAATTTATTAATGAAAAAAAAATAAATATTACACATGAAATGAATAATTTATCTGTTGCAAGAAACACAATTAAATCTGACTTGAAATGTATTGTTGAAGAATTTAAGGCTTATGGTATTGAAGTTAAAAATTGGCAAATTGTCGGAGGCTATGAGTCATCGTTTCGGAATTACCTTTTTAATAAATATATGAACCATCATCTTATTTTATTTGAAGAAAGTAGTGAACCGCTTCTAATATCAGAAGTATCTAAAGCAATAAGTGAAACTTTCGAAGGACATAACATTAATAAGATAACAAATTTTGTGAAAAAATCTATATATGAAACCAACAATTATCAGCTTTACGATACATTTCTTTTATACATAATAATAATGGTTGAGAGAATTCTTCAAGGTTATACTCTTGAAGAAACCGAAGAGTTTGAGAAATATTGTGGAGTCTACTCAAAGGAAATAAGTAGGAATCTGAATGAGATAAAGAAAGAATTCAAGATAGAAATTAATGATGTAGAGTTTAGTAAATTGGTGGAAGTACTAACAGGGTTAAATAATAATGGTTTTAACACACTTTATGAAGAAAACATTGTTAGAGCAAATTTATTTGTGACTAATTTAATTGAACATGTAGGCGTTAACATGGGTATTAACTTTAAAGAAGATGAAATTCTTTTGGAGGGATTGTTTGAGCACACAAAGGCGACAATGTATCGACTTAAACATGGATTCAAAAATCAGTTTGAGACTTACTACTTAGCTATTGAACAACACGTTAATCTATACAACATAGTCAAAGAAGGACTTAGAGAATTAGAAAAGATGATGTGTGCAACATTGTCCAAGGAGGAAATTGCCTTATATGTCGTTCACTTTCTTGGTGCACAGCGCCGAATTGAAGAAACTCAAACAACAATAAAGCGTGTTGTTCTGATTTGTAATTCTGGATATGGGACGTCAATTCTATTAAGAAACATACTAGAAGCAAACTACTATATTGAAGTAGTCGAGTCAATATCGTTATACCAACTAAATAATTTCAATTTTGATAATATCGATGTTGCAATTAGCACGTTAGACTTAGACTATGAATTTAAGAAAACTATGAGAGTATCTGTTCTTTACATTTCACCATTTCTCAATTTCGAAGATGCAAAAACACTTAAGAAATATGGAATAGAACGTAAGAGAAATTCAACGCTACCAAGTGTGTCAAAGATTTTGGAAGTTGTGCATGAATCCGCCGTGGTAATTAATAAAGAGAAACTGCAAAATGATCTTAAGGACTTACTTTCTAATAAATTTGTTGTTACAACACAATCTGCGTCACTGTTTGATGAAATTAGTGAAAATGATATCTATATTGTTGATAAAGAAATCAGCTGGGAAGCCATGCTTGAAATTGGAGGTCGACATCTAATCAATAAAGGAGTTGTGGAAGAGAGTTATGTTGAGGAAGTATTTCAATCAATTAATTCTTACGGACCTCATTTTATTCTCAAGAATAAAATAGCAATACCACATGCGGGCATAGATTCAGGAGTTAACAACTCAGGAATAACAATAGTCTATTCAAAAGAAGATGTAGTATTTGGGAATGGATTATCTGTAAGACTTTTGATTTTTATTGCATCCCCCGACAAACCGCGCTTGCTATCGACAGTAATGAAAACGAAGGAATTAACGGAGGATGCAGAATTGTATACAATAATTCAAAATGCGAGCAAAAAAGAGATTAAGAATTACTTGTTGAAATAGGAGATTAATATGACAGAAAATCAAAAGTTTGTATATTACGACATGCAATTTGAGGACAGAGATGACCTACTAAGGTTTATTTCTAAGACCTTATTTAAAAAAGGCTATGTAACTGAATCATACGAAGAGAAAATAATAGAACGAGAAAATAACTATCCAACAGGCTTGATGTTAAATGGGATCAATATTGCAATATGTCATGCTGAACCACAGTATGCAAAGAAAAATGCAATCTTTGTAATTAAACTTAAAGAGCCGGTACTATTCAGAAATGCTGAAAATTTTGAAGGCTTGCCTGTAGAATTAGTTTTTGGGTTAGTTTTAACGAATGGTAAGGATCATTTAAAAGTCCTGCAAAGACTATCTCAACTTCTCTTAGATAACAAAAACATTGATAAAATTAGAGAAATAAACTCAAGAAGTGGCTTTGTTAAATTTATTGATAAACATTTTGGTGAAATAGAGGAGGAATAAGAATGAAACAGTTAAAAAAAATGGTAGAAGAACTCACAAATTTACAAGGGAATGTAGGGTATGAAGAAGAAATTATTGAATATATTCTTTCTCGAAAAAAAATTCGAGATATTAGTACAAAAGTAGATTCACTAGGCAACATTACTATTCATTTGACACCACACTTAAAAGAAAAAAACAAACCAAAGGTTATGCTCTTCGGTCATTCAGATGAAGTTGGAATGATGGTAAAACGAATAGACAATGACGGTTTCATTTATGTTGAAAAATTAGGTTCGGTTAACCCAACGTGTTTACCTGGTCTAAAAGTTCAAGTAGCGGGCGATAAAGGAACTATAGATGGTGTAGTTGGAGTTAAGTCGCATCATCTCCTACAAGGTAATGATAAAAATCACGTTGCAACAGTTCAAAATATATATATTGACTTAGGAGCTAAAAACAGAAAGTCAGTTATTGATTCGGGTGTCAATCTAGGTTCTCCTGTTTCATTTAAACCACAGTTTATGGAATTATTGGATGATTGTGTATCAAATAAGTCAATGGATGATCGTGCATTGCTTGCAATTCTTATTTACTTGAGTGAAACGTTAGATCCTATGAAATTAAAATGTGATACATACATTGTAATAAGTGTTCAAGAAGAGTTCAATACACGAGGAATTATGCCAACAGTACGTGAAATTAATCCGAACTATGTTGTAGGACTGGATGTCACTCCGGCTACAGATACACCCGATCTCAACGGATATTCTGAAATATATCTTGGAAACGGGCCGGCACTTACCTATATGAACCATCACAGTCGAGGTACACTAGCTGGAATCGTTCCGAATAGAAAATACATTAATTACATTACAGAACTAGCAGAAGGTCTCGGAGTTAATATCCAAAGAGAAATTGCAACAGGGATTCTTACAGAAACAGCATATATAGCAATAGAGCATGTGGATTGTGTTGTTGCAAATTTTTCGCTTCCAACAAGGTATACACACACGCCTGTCGAAGTAATCTGTATGAATGATTTAGAGGATATGACAAAGGTTCTTGAAAGATTTGTATACGATATTGATGAAACAAAACGGTTTGGTAAGAATTTCGATGTTTTGAGAAAGGAGGATAACTAAAATGACAAAACGTATCGTAGTAGCTTGTGGCACTGGGATGGCGACATCTACCATGATGGCTGAAAAAGTCCGAGAGTTGCTTGATGGAAATGGCATCGAATACACTATTTCCCAATGTATGTTAAGCGAACTTGATTCGCACAAAGGAAATGCAGACTTATTTGTAACAGCAATGCGAGTTGATAAAGATTATGGAATTCCAGTGGTTGTAGGAACACCGTTCCTCGTCGGCATTGGAGAAGAAGAAGCAGGAAATAAAATATTAGAATTACTTAAATAAAAGGAGAAAGAAAATGCAAGAAGTATTAAATTACATTTTATCACTTGGGTCTACAGTGTTCGTTCCTATCGTTTTGATGATAATTGGCTTGATATTTGGATTGGGACTCTTTAAGTCAATTAAAGCTGGAATTACTGTTGGAGTAGGATTTGTTGGGTTTAACCTTGCCGTTGGACTTATATCGTCGGCATTGGACCCAGCAGTAACTCTTATTATTGAACGAATTGGTTTGAACTTAACAGTTATGGACCTTGGATCTGGTGCTGGTGCAGGAGTAGCGTTCTCTACAGTTGTTGGTGCGCTAATAATACCGGCAGTATTCGCGTTAAATGTTGTTCTCATTCTTATTGGAGCAACAAAGACATTTAACATTGATATATTCAATTATTCACATTATGCATTCTCGGGAGCAGTTGTACACAATATAACCGGAAACCTTGGTCTGGGTATGGCAGCGGCATTAATTCAAGCAACATGGTCTTTGTTATCAGCAGATTACAGTGCAAAACGTGTCCAAAGTGAGTTAGGTGTTGATAGCGTATCTATTCCTCAAGGATATGCATCCAGTAGTGTGCCTCTTTTCGCAATTCTTGATAAAATATATGACAAGATTCCTGCCTTAAGAGATTCTAAACTTGATATTAAAGGATTACAAGAAAAAATTGGTTTCTTCGGTGATCCAGTTATTGTTGGAGTCATTTTGGGAATTATTCTTAGCTTGCTATCTGGATATAACTTTGCTGATTCTGCAAATTTAGTCATGTCAGTATGTGCGATTTTAATTCTTTTCCCACGTATGATTAAAATTATTGTAGAGGGCTTACTCCCATTATCTGAAGCAGCGAAAAAATTCTTTGCAAAACATTTTTCAGGAAGAGAGTTATTTATTGGTCTAGACTCAGCAATAACATTAGGTCATCCAACAACTGTTATTATTGGAACATTGCTCATACCAATCACGCTGGTACTAGCTGCTATTTTACCGGGAAATAAAGTGCTTCCACTCGCGGATCTTGCTTTTGCTGCATTCTTCTTATGTATGGCAACTGTTATCCACAGAGGAAATATCATGAAAACACTAATAAGTGGTACTCTTAACATGATTGGAATCCTATACTTAGCAACTTGGTTTGCTCCACAATTTACTGATCTTGCTATTCAAGGTGGACTTGCTCAACCGGGAAACTCTGTTTCTGCACTTTGGGCAGGGAATGTCTTCATGGCAGTAATAGCTAAGGTTGGTAGTTTCGGAATTCTTGGTATAGCTGCACTTATAATATTTACAATTATTATGGTTTTCTATGTTAAAAAGAATGCGTTGAAAGATTAATAATTTAGAAGGAGAGAAATAAATGAGTTGGTTAAAAGAAGTAATTGGTACAGAAAAGGCAATTATCGCAATGTGTCATTTTGATGCACTGCCAGGAGATCCACATTTTGATGAAGAAGGTGGTATGGACTTGGTAGTAAAACATGCTAAAGAAGATTTCTTAGCATTGCAAAATGGGGGTGTTGATGCAGTAATGTTCTCAAATGAGTTCTCATTGCCATATTTAACTGATGTCAAAACAGAAACTGTTGCTGCAATGGCGCGTATTATCGGTGAATTAAAACCGCTAATTAAGATTCCGTTTGGAGTTAATGTATTGTGGGATCCTAAGAAATCTCTAGATCTTGCTAAAGCGGTAGATGCACAGTTTGTACGCGAAATTTTCACTGGTGTATATGGATCGGACTTCGGTCTTTGGAATACAAATGTGGGTGAGACAGTTCGTCATCAACAAAGAATTGGTGCAGGTCATATCAAACTCCTTTTCAACATTGTTCCAGAAGCAGCATCCTATCTTGGAAATCGTGACATTATTAGTGTTGCAAAATCGACAGTATTTAATAACAGACCTGACGCATTATGCGTATCAGGGTTAACAGCAGGTAGTGAGACTGATTCGGCTGTATTGAAGCAAGTTAAAGACACAGTCCCGAATACAGTTGTATTTGCTAATACAGGTGTGCGGTTAGCTAATGTTGAAGATCAACTAAGCATTGCTGACGGTGCAGTTGTTGGGACAACTTTTAAAAAAGATGGTGTGTTTGAAAATCATGTTGATGAGGAACGTGTAAGAGAATTTATGGATAAGGTAAAGAAGTTTAGAAAGTCGTTGTAGTCTCATAGGCGCCTAAGGGCGCCTGTGAATCTGTATATGGGAGGAATGGGAATGTATCAATATATTGTTGACTTTGATGGTACGATTACAAGAAAAGATACAACAACAGAAATAATGCGAGAATTTTTACCAGAGGTTAGTAAAGAGTATGTAAAAAAGTTGAGAGATGGGAGCATTAGCGTTAAGTCTTATATTAAAGATCAACTTGAAATATTGGAAGTAGATGAAAATATGTATAAAAAAACACTATGCTCAAGAATCCCAATTGATTACTCGTTCGCTCAATTCTATGATCAATGTCCAGATACATTAATAGTGAGTTCCGGTGCCTTTGAACATGTAACAACTGTTCTAGATTGTTACAATATTGACTTTCCAGAAGAAAAAATAATTTCCAATCACCTTGATTTTCGTGATAATCGAGTCTATGTACAAATACAACATGAAGGTACAGATAATGCAATTGATAAGGTATCAGTTATTGAAAAATTTAAGCATGAAGGAAAATTAGTTATCTTCGTAGGAGATAGTTATTCAGACTTTGATGCTGCAACCAATGCTGATATTGTTTTTGCAAGAAGGAATCATAGACTAGAAAAATTCTGTATAGAAAATGAAATTTCCCACTATACATATTGTGACTTCTCTGAGATATTAAGTACATTAAGGTCATTAGAAATAGTAAAAAAATAGTCTTAATATTGTTACGAAGCACAATGTAGAGTGTTTTTGGGAATATTATAGGTAATGTCGATTTAAAACAATGGAGCGTACATAATGAAGAAAGCAATAATCTTTGATTTTGATGGGTTAATTATTGATACAGAGTCGGCATGGTTCGAGGCATATAAGAAATGGCTGAGTGAAAATTTCAATTACAAATTAGATTTCGATCTTTTTTTAACATGCATAGGTACGACAAATTTTCATTTTGTGGATAGAGTAAATAAAGATTTAGGAGTTGATATTGATTATTCTAGATTTAATAATGAGATAGATAAAATTGCTGATTCTTTGAGTAGCGAACTTCCACTGCGTCCAGGAGTTAAAAACATATTGGAATTTGCAAAATCAAAAGATATACCATGTGTTATTGGAACAAGTTCTAATAGGGAGCATTTAGAATATCACCTTAAACGTCTTGAAATTGAAGAATATTTTGTTGGTTTTGTGACTGCTGATGATGTTGAAAATATAAAACCAAGTCCAGATATTTACGTTAAGGCATCAAATATTTTAGGAGTACATAAGAAAGATATAATAATATTTGAAGATTCTTTGAATGGATTGCTTGCGGGAAATAGTGCAGGAATTGATGTTGTTGTTGTAACCAATGATGTTACTAGTTATATTGAATTTCCTGAAATTTATCTAGAAAAGGTATCTTCATTTGCATCATATGATTACACGCTCTTGTTCAAATAATTAAAAATTAAATAAAAGGTAATAGAACATTATTTAACTTTTCTATATTCTATTGTTATTAAGAAACTATATAAGCGAAAAGTCTCTATCATTTAAGTCAATGATGGAGACTTTTATTTTTTCATTTCAAAAATCTTACATAGTATGTTACCGCAGGTATATAATCGTTGATAATTCTATACTTTAATAAATAAATCATTATTATTCTTTTCTATCTTTCCGTCATCAACCAAGGATTTTATTGCTCTACTCATTGTCTCGGGTGTGATTCCCAGGGAGCCCGCTAGGTCCTTTTTTGATAAGGGGAGATGGATATGTCCGTCATCGCTTGCATAGTGCTGTAGTGCTTTTAAAACACGATCTTTAGCAGGAACTAAACTCTCGGCAATAACTAGATTATCTCTACTGGCAATGCGCTGAATTAATGATTCCATCATGGAAATCATCATGGTTTCATCCTGCTTCAAAATGTTACGAAAAGCATTCAATTCAATTGTACATATCGTACTATCCTCTAACGCTACGATGTCATATTGACTCTTTTTTGGAGTAAGTAAGGAAGATTCACCAAAGTAATCACCAGGATAAAGAATACTTAAAATCCGTTCTTTCCCGTCCTCATTTATTTTACGAAGTTTTACAGAACCATGGTGGATAATTCCGAGCATTTCAATGACATCACCTTCATGATAGATAGTCTCGTAGGTATGATAATGACGTGGTTTAAGAAGCTCGGATATCGTGCTTAAACGATCATCGCTAAGTTCCTTAAATACATGTACTTGTAATAAACAACTGTTATAGGAATCCATTTTATCCTCGCAATCTCATTGCATTCGCAATAACTACTAAAACTGACGCTTCGTGAATAATCATTCCAACCGACATACTAACATGAGCATTGAGAACACTCATGAGTAGTACGGCGACTGTGATAAGTGCAACCATAATATTCTGAAGCATAATGAGTCGTACCTGTCTTGCCAATCGGAACATATTTGGTATTTGATTTAGGTCACGATTTGCTAATATCATGTCACTACATTCCATTGCTACGCGATTTTCTGACCCTCCCATTGATACACCTAAGTCTGAAGCAATTAGTGAAGGAGAATCATTCATTCCATCACCAATCATCATGATGTTTTGATGATTCTTAATGATTGCTACTTTTTCTTGTGGAAGCAAGCGACTGTGTACTTCTTTAATATTAACCATATCAGCAATACGCCTAGCACTTTGAGCATTGTCTCCTGTTAACATTAATAGCTCGTAATCATTTAGCTGACTAAGAGCATGAGGAGATTCTGGTCTCAACGTGTCTTCTAAAACAACAATACCATAAAGTTCAGTATCAGTCCCAACATATACTACGCTTGAAGAAATAGAGGGTACATCGTATGGAAAGAGATTCTCCTGTCCTACTAAGTAATGAACACCATCAATGTTTCCTTTCAATCCCATTCCTTCAACAACCTCAAACAACGAAACGTCTTTTAATGGTAATTTGTTTGCTTTTAATATAGCGCCAGCAATCACATGTTCTGAGAAGTATTCCAATGATGCTGCAATTTGCAAGACTGTTTCTTGTGAATGTGCATGAGGGATAAACTGAACAACGCTGAGAGTGTTAAGTGTAAGCGTACCTGTCTTATCAAAAGCTATTGTTTTGATGGAATTTAGTTTATCAAATACATCGATACCTTTGATGAGTACATGGTGTTTTAATGCATTGGTTAAGGCAACAGATGATGCATTTGGTATTGCGATAACCAATGCTCCTGGACATGAAACTACAAGGAGTGACAATGCTATTTGAATATCACTAGTTATAAAATAGGATAATAATGAGATTCCTATAACACTCGGAGTATAGTATTTTGCAAATCTATCGATGAAGTTTTGCACCTTTGATTTCTGATTTTGAGCGTTCTCAACTAAATCAAGAATCTGACCATAAACTGTGTCTTCACTAATTTTTTCGACTGTGATTAATAGGTAACCCTCACGAAGTATTGTTCCCATATATACAGGACTATTAGTCCTTTTTTGTTGGGGAATTGACTCACCAGTAATCGATGCTTCATCGACAGTGGCAAATCCTTCATAGACAATGCCATCAACAGGTATTACATTTCCTGCGGTCACTTTAATCTTTAATCCAGAGGTGACATCCTTCATTTCATAAGAGTTGCCGTTTATATCTTCGACTGTGGTTGGTAAGGAATCAATTAGTGAGTTTAACTGAAGTTGCGTCTTGTAGAGAGCACTTGACTCTAGGTGTTTTCCAAACACATATAAGAAACTTACTGATGCTGCTTCCCAAGGTTCTCCAATAAATAGAGAACCAAATGCTGCTAGGGTTACAAGTAAATCAATGCCTATAATTCCATAACGCAAGTTCTTGATACTATGAATTGAAAAGAAAGATGCATAATAAATTCCGACTAAAGCAAATAATACTAATGCAATATTCGACTGTGGGATTACAATACGCATAACAAGAGCGATAAGAAATGGGATCCATTTTCTATCGAAGAGCAAATCCTAAATCCTTTATGCGATTTTCTATTACATCCGCATCCACTTTCTCTTCGTCAAACTTGACTAGAACTGTTGAAGTATTAAAGCCAACCTCAACTTGTTTAACTCCATCAAGCTTACTAACACCTTTTTCAATTTTCGCAACACACGATGGACATGTGAGAGTTTCTAATCTAAATTTCTTTTCCATAGTCTTTCGACCTCCTTAAGACTAGTATAGGTAGAAATAAGAAATGTGCCTTGATATAGGTCAAGTACGAAATACAGACTAACTTTAGTTCACCAGAATTACATTAAGGATGATATTATATTCGATGATTTAAAGACCATTATAGAAATAAACAAGCAAACAATTATTCATTTGAATTTGTTGGTAATAATAAGTAAACTATAGTTAACAGTGTTTCATGACAAATGGAGGATACAAATATGATCACAAATGACTATGAATTAGATTTAGATGCTTTCTCTACATGGTTTTTGGAAAATAGAGAAGAACAAATAGAATTAGCAAATAATTGGGTTACAGATAATGATGTACTACGTGAGCAATTCCTAAATGAATGGCCACTTGAACGATTAGAGACAATGACAATTGATGAGTATGTCACTGGAAAAGGAGCACAAAACAAATCGTTATGTTATGAAATAGAACATGGAAAGTTTAAAAACTTATATTTAAGTATTCTTGGAGGCTCAGCAGGAAAGTTTGGAATATATTGGAGCAAGAAACATGAAGCGTATTGTGATCAAAACAACCGACCTATTGCAGAATCTGATGTGAGTTACCATTTCAATAAATTACGTAAGGATTTGGTAGAAATAATTTATGCTGGAATAAATAGAGATTTTACTGGTCCTGTCTTAAAGAACGTTCCACCATTCAATTCATTTTTTGGTAAGACTGCAACGATAATTAAATTGTTGTGCACCTATTCACCAAAAGGGACATACTCTGGGATTAATACAGCCAGTGATCGAGTAAAAATTTGGGATAAAGTTGCCCCAGCACAAGTTGATGGATGGGTGTACCGACAAAACTACGAAATTACTCAAGGTATTATTAATAAGTATCCTGAACTTAAAGGTGATTCCTTAGGCTGGGTTTTATGGGGGTTCCGTGAGTTCACCTATAACAAGATAACTCAAGTTGAACCTGTGATTGATATAGAAGTAAATTACGAGAAGAATCTATCAAATATACTTGTTAGTAATTACAACATCGTTTTAAGAGGTGCACCTGGGACAGGGAAAACCTATTTAGCAAAGCAGATCGCTGCGGATATAATATCGAATGGTTCTACAACAGTATTCAATGACCTTTCTGATGAAGAAAAGGGTCGTTTTGGTTTTGTTCAATTCCATCCAAGCTACGATTATACTGATTTTGTTGAAGGGTTAAGACCAAAGAAAAATGGAGACGGTTTTTATCTTCAAACAGGCGTTTTTACCGAATTTGTGAATCAGGCTAAAATCAATCTAGCTAGTGGAAAAAACGATCATTTTGTATTTGTTATTGATGAAATTAATAGAGGAGAGATATCAAAAATATTTGGTGAATTATTCTACTCAATAGATCCTGGGTATCGTGGCGATATAAATGGTGTTAGGACACAATATGCAAATCTGCATGATAATCCTACAGAAAAATTCTATATTCCAAAAAATGTATACATTATAGGAACAATGAATGATATTGATAGATCTGTTGATACGTTTGATTTTGCTATGCGTCGTCGATTTACTTTTATTGAAATCACAGCTGATCAGTCAGCCAAAGCAATGCTTAAGAACATCGAAATTGTAGATCAAATGCAACGTTTAAATAATGCAATTGTTGAAATAGGAGAATTAACAACTGATTATCATATTGGTGCTAGCTATTTCATTGATTTAGTAGCTGCAGAAACAGATAGTAATGACGCACCATTATGGAACAATAAGCTTCAACCTCTTTTGAAAGATTACTTCCGAGGTGAAAGTAAGGCAGAAGATAAATTGCGTCAAATTGAAGAGGAATATTTTGGCAAGGATGTATAGTCTATGACATTGCTAAACGATAATAGTATAGTCTGTAGCGATTTGACTGATCATCCAATAATCAAGCAACTACTAAATAAAGACATTTCAACCTTGAGAAGTGAAAACTTTATTGTTTTTCCTACACAAACTTCGGAGTCCAAAGATTTAGAAAATGACAACTATATTTTTCAATTAAGCAATGGAAAAATTTGGACAAGAAATATTGTTGGATTGCTAAGCTATAATAATGATGTTATTCAGATTCAATCGAGGTTCATGGAAAAGAGTAATGAAGATTTCTTTCTAAGATATATGATGCAGAAAGTATTAAACTTTAATGTTGTTAGTAGTAGTCTGAATAGTGATAATATGCAATCATATTATGATTTGCTTATGTACGTTTTTCCATATTTTTTAAATGAGGCAATGAAAAAGGGAGTATACAAAGAATATGTAGAAAAGAGTTATAATGATGCAAATATAAAAGGAAGAATTGATGTTGCGAGTCAAATAAAATACAATTCACCGTTCACAGGGAAGGTTGCATATACAACAAGAGAGTTTAGTTATGATAATAAAATAACGCAACTGATACGCCATACAATTGAAAAAATTCAAAAAGAGAAGAGCCACATTCTCACTCAGAATGATGTAACAAGAGAAAATATTCGTACAATTAAAGAAATGACACACTCTTTTTCATATCAATGCAGGGAAGCCGTAGTAAGAAATAACTTATTAAATCCAATAAAACATGGCTATTATGAAGAATATTCATCATTACAACGTTTATGTCTTCAAATACTTAAAGATAATAAGACAGGCTATGGTAATGATGAAATGCAAGTGCAAGGTGTTATTATAGATGTAGCGTGGTTATGGGAAGAATATATTCATAAGATTACCAATTGGAATCACTATGGAAGAAAAAGTCATTTGGGAACACTGAAGCTATTCAAGCAACTTTTTGAAGAAACACAACAGCATCGATATCCCGATTTCGAAGTAAATGGTGTTCCAATTGATACCAAGTACAAGCGTCGCCTTGATAAACGTAATGACTACAATCAAATCACTACCTATGTTCATATTCTTGAGTCGTCGCAAGGAGGTTTTCTACAACCAACTGATGAGTATGACTCGAAGTCTTTTGTTCGTCTGGGTACTCTTTACGGAGGTGGTGATATTTTCACCTATAAGTTCTACGTCCCTCAAGAACAAGATAGTTACGAATCTTTTGTAGAAGAAATTAAGGTTTCGGAATACTCATTAATAGAAACTTTTATTGAGTGAAGAGTTCATATGTCTTCTATTATGATTTAAGCTTGATCTTATATATCAAAAACTCTAATGATTTTTCTTTTATTGTTAATCAACTTAAGTCCGCCATGAGTGACAAATTGTCTGTAATCATGAGATGTAATATAATACTAAGTTATACATTACTAAATATACTATAAATAAAGAGCCTCTATAGTTTCTGATTTAGCTAAGCGCTAGAAAGAGATTATAGAGGTTCTATTTTTTAAATTAATATTATGTGATATGATGCAATCTAACATTAATTGAACTAATAATACTATTTCATTATTAAGAAAAATAATACTTGTTTTATAATAATAATTAATCAAATTAAGTACAATACTATTGATCTGCTCCGTCTTTCAGCATCTTTCTAAAACGTGCAGGAGTAACACCATAGCGTTTTTTAAAGTGTGTAATAAACCTTCTTTCGTCTGAAAACCCACAAGCATAAGAAATATCAACTATTCTATCATTGGTAGTACTTAGAAGGTACTTTGCTCTTTGAATTCTTTTGTAGGTTAGGTACTCGAGAAAAGTAGTGTTTAGCTCCTTTTTGAATAACGTGGATATGTATTGATTAGAGTATCCAAATTTCAAACTCAGATCGTTAAGAGTAATTTTAGTTGGATAATTATCTTTAATATACTCACATAATTCCTGTATTTTTTTGCTATAACCAGCATTTTCTAAGCCGTCTACTCGATTTGAAAAAGAAAGCACATGTCCAATCAATGAGAGAGTGTCTCCTTTTACTACTAAATTACTCGCAGGTGTATCTAGAGGCAAATTAACTAAAATGCTCTCAAAAAGTTTCTTTATCTGAGAATTACATTCAAAAAATAAGGTATCATTAATTAAGGTTGTAACTCTAATATGGTCATAAATATACTCCCTTTTTACATATATAACAGTTACATCGATTTTTCCTTTTGAAAATAAAATATCATAAGGATGATGATTTCCTAAATACAATATTTGTCCTTTAGAAACATGTATTGTATTGCTATCAGCACTTACACATATCTCACCGCAATTCAATTGTAGGATTACAATTTCATCAAAATATAAATCAACGTATTGGGTTATCTGATTAAGATCCGTTATGATTCGTTTTGCATGAATGAAAGTGTAGTCCGGATTAGTAATGAACTCAGTATTATTGAGAAATAGAGAACTTTGGATCATTGTATCACCTAAGATTATTATACGAGAATTCGTATCTATAATCTAGTTGTGGTAAAAGTTTGTTTAAGAAAGCGCTATGATTACATTAAGAAGTGGTGAGAAAGAATATATTATTCTATATATAATTTGAATATAAAAGGAGAAAGAATATGAATAAATTTCAAGTGTATTTGGAAAAAATAATTAATCCAATTACGAGTAAATTGAGTACAAATAAGTTTGTTGTTGCGCTAACAGGTGGGTTTATGTCCACAATGGTTATTACATTAGGTGCATCTATTATAGCGATATTAGTGAATTTACCGATAGAAGCTTGGCAGAATTTTCTAACATCTAGTGGTCTAAGCAAAGTTGGTTTAGACTTTGTAAGCACAACTTTAACACTAATAGCAATATATTTGGTAGGTTCTATTGCATATCACTATGCAAAAAATGATAATAGAAATCCAATTACTGTTTTAGTTATTACAATGGCTTCATTTTTATCATTGATTCCTCTAAGTGTAATTGAGGTGAATGGTAGAAACTCGACTTTTATCGAATTATCTAAACTTGGAAGTAATGGTGTTTTTGTAGCCATGCTTTGTGGTCTATCCATTCCTTACATTTATGGTAAACTTGAAGATAAAAACATAAAAATAAAACTTCCAGACTCAGTGCCACCAATGGTTTCAGATTCAATATCACCTATATTCATAGGAATGATTATTTTCATTATTGCTTTTTCAGTTAAATACGGTTTCACATTTACTTCGTATGGAGATATCTTTACCTTCTTCACTACGATAATTACCAAACCTGTAATGCTGCTTGGATCATCTCCATGGGGAAAAGTAGCCGTTTATATGTTTGCCAATTTGTGTTGGTTCTTCGGTCTGCATCCTAGTCCAATATTATCGACTTACTCTGTAATGACCTATCCGATAATTTTAGCGAATATTGAGGCGTTTGTTGCTGGTCAGCCTTTGCCATATTTAGACTTTATGATTGTTTCACTTGTTCTTAATATCGGGGCAACGGGCAATACTCTAGGATTATCAATAGGAACTCTATTTGCAAAATCAGAAAAGTATAAGTCAATGAGTAAGCTAGTGATTGTACCAAATTTATTCAATATTAACGAGCCTGTTGTATTTGGATTTCCATTAGTTCTAAATCCTATTTACTTATTTCCAATGGTGTTTACGTGTGCTGTTTCTTCAGGCGCGGCATTACTGATATCAAAATTGATACCAATATCAATTAATCCGACAGCATCAATGCCATGGGTAACTCCATACTTTATTTCAAACTTCGTCATGGGTGGATTAGGTATGTTAATAATTACAATTGTAGCAATTTTGATGTCGTTCCTAATGTATTATCCATTTTTCAGAATCGATGATCAGAAGGCGTTGCAAGAGGAACAAAACACACAGTAATACGTAAATAGTAAGGAGATAGTAAATTGAAATTTAACAAAGACTTTTTATGGGGTACAGCCCTTGCTGCAAATCAAGTTGAAGGAGCATACTTGTCTGGTGGAAAAGGATTAAGTGTAGCTGATGTAATTGCAGTGAAAAATAATGATGGTGAACGATTAATTTCATATATTATTGATGGAGAGTTGAAGAGAGAACGAGCATTATTCTATAAAGGAACTGAAATGCAATCTGAATTTATCTGTGAAGAAGGAGTGTACTATCCTTCTCATGAGGGAATAGATTTTTATCACAGATATAAAGAAGATATTACTTTGTTAGCTGAAATGGGAGTTAACTGTTTGCGGATTTCGATTTCGTGGTCACGAATATTCCCAAATGGAGATGATGATGAACCAAATGAGGAAGGTCTAGTATTTTATGACAACTTATTTAGTGAGTTATTAAAAAACAATATTGAACCGTTAGTGACTCTCTCTCACTATGAAATGCCTCTTACTTTAGTAAACAAGTATGACGGGTGGATAAATAGGAAAGTAATTAATTTTTTCGAAAAGTTCGCATTAACAGTAATGGAACGATACAAAAGTAAAGTCAAATATTGGTTGACCTTTAATGAGATTAACGCAATAAGAAGTATCCCATTCAATGCAGCAGGATTAAAAGAAGTCAATCCTCAAACTATTGCAGTAGCAACACATAATCAGTTTATTGCGAGTGCTTCAGTTGTTAGAAAATCTAAGTTGATTAATCAAGATTTTCAGGTTGGAATGATGATTGCATATGCCGCTTCATATGCCGCCACCTGTAGTCCAGAAGATCAATTAGAGCAACAAAAAATGAGTAATATTCTAGATTTTTACTGTGAAGTTCAGAGTAATGGACGATATCCTAAGCAAAAATTATATGAATATAAAAAAATGGGAATAGACCTTGTGATAACCCAAGAGGAAGAAAAGATTTTGAGAGAAGGGTGTGTTGACTTCATTTCGTTAAGTTACTATCACAGCAGCGTAATTTCTGCTACGCCGAGGGAGATGGTAACTGGTAATGTTTCTATCGGAGAACAAAATCCCTACCTTAAAGTATCGGATTGGGGATGGACAATCGATCCAGTTGGACTAAGAATTTCACTAAATAGATTATATTCCAAATTTCAAAAACCATTATTTGTAGTAGAAAATGGACTTGGAGCGTATGATAGTTTTCATGAAGATGCAGAAATCGAAGATGACTATAGAATTTCATACATAAATGACCATCTTCTTGAAATAAATAAAGCAATAGAGGAAGACGGAATTGAGGTGTTAGGTTATACTTCTTGGGGTGGAATTGATTTAGTAAGTGTGTCAACAGGGGAAATGGAAAAGCGATATGGATTCATCTATGTTGATAAAGACAATAATGGAAACGGGACACTTAATCGATTCAAGAAAAAATCTTTCTATTGGTATAAAGAAATAATTAAAAGTAATGGAGAGAAACTAAATTCACAATAATAGTAAACCGTAGTGTTCATTTGTTTTTAAGGTAGTCATGATTGTCATGTCTACCTTTTCTGTAATTGTAACATCACTTATTACTTACTAACAGAATTGTCTGCTATATTGTAATCGATCAATTTTTCTTGCAGTAACCTTCTTTATATTTTATAATGAGACCTTGTTGTGAAGGAGGAAAACAGTATGAAACTAATAAGCTTTAAAGAAGAGTCTTTAAATGATTATATTGAACTTGCTACAGAATTTCATTCAAGTCCTGCAAGTTACACCCCAGCAAATATTGATGTATTTACAAGAAACTTCAATGCTATGATGGATGGAAAAGGTGTACACGGTTGGTTTATTGTTAATGATGATGAATCTATCATGGGATATGTGCTAGGAACAGAAATGTTTTCTACTGAGATCGCTCAAAGGGTTATTTGGATTGAAGAATTTCATATTATTGAGCAATACAGAGGAAAAGGGTACGGTTCGAAAGTTTTAGAAACAATTACAAACAGCTTTGATGATGTTGTTAGATTTAGACTTGAGGTATCACCATCGAATGAAAAAGCTATCGCATTATACGAGCGACTTGGATTTAATGAAAGTCCGAACAATCAAATGTTTTTTGATAAAGTAGCATAGTTTAATAAATATACAGTCAAAAGCATCTTTTCAAATCAATGAAAGGATGCTTTTTATGTACAATAAAGTGAAAAGAGATATAATGGAATCAAGAGAACTACCAAAGAATTACATAATTGATTACTAATAAACATGAAAATATTCCTTTCTGGATAATAGATGATACTCTATAACAAAATAAGGTTAAATAGGATAGATTAAGAAAAGGAGAGAACATGAAAACATTATCTATTTTTATTTTACAAAAAACTGGAGTTTTTAATTCTGGATGGCTCGAAACGTATCTTGAAAAAGAATACAAGTTAAGCCCGAATAAACTTATTGAAGCAAAGAATTATTATTGTGCGGATGAAGAAGACAAAGACGAACACAAGAAATACTTTAAGATAGTTCACAATGATAATGAAATTGCATTATTACTTTTATTTAAAAAACCAAGACTAAATGCTTGGGAGTGGGAAAAAATTGTTGTAACTGTAGCATCCAAGTCATCAGAAAAATGTGATGTTATTCGAGTTCATTATCATTCTCAAGACCCTGTTATTCTTTCTTCAAGTGATAGAATTGAAAAGATACACAACTTTAGGATGCTCAATCATAGTTTTCTCCCAAGCAACAATACTGTTCAACAAAAAAAGTTGCAAATTACCAAACCAGATACTGAAAAACAGCCTCAGGAATCAACTAACAATCTAACCAAAGTACAAAATAAATCGAATAAAAATCATACTTTTAAGAAGAGTGCAAAAAATAAGCAATGGAACTATGATTCAAGAGATACGAGCGTTTCACCAAGTCAAAGAATTTCAAGATCTTCAAAACAAAAGAAAAAGCAGGTGAATAGAAAGCAATCATTAATAGATAACGTAAGTGTGGAGTATAATTTTGAGGTAAACAACAGAGAAGATAGTATCTCGGATAAATCAGAGATTATTAATCTTGTCGAAAAGCCAAAACGTTATGTAAATAATATTTGTAGTGAATGTGGAGGCATTATTCCTATCGAGTGTAAAAATGGTGCTATAAAGTGTACTGAGAATAAATACAAACCTAGTCAAGAAACTGAACAAGAATGGAAACGTGCTCCTTTATCAAAATATAAAGACAAATAGAAAGACTAATCGCTAGACTAAGTATTTGTTTGAACACCAACCTCAATGTATAATAGAAAATATATGGGGGTCTAAGTATGTTCAACAATATCGACTATGATTCACTATCAGAAATTGATCGTTCGATAATAAATTATATCGTTCATAATCCAGAAATTTCCAGTTTAATGAGAGTGAGAGAGCTTGCTGATGCCACTCATGTTTCGCCTTCAACAATCATTCGATTTGTAAAGAGAGTGGGCTATGATAGTTTTACTGAGCTCAAACTTGATATTCATAAAAAACTGGTGCGAGATGCATCGATTATTACATCAAACCTTTCGCAGCTAAGTTACAAAGAACCTTTAGTGTTTGAAAGTGACTTTGAGGATAAGATAGATAAGCTTGTTGGAAGAATTGCACAAGCTGATGTAACTTTTTGTGTAGGAATCGGTTCTTCTGGAATCATGGCCGAGTACTTTTCAAGATTGCTCAATTCCCTAGGTCATCTCAGCTTATATTATCAAGATGCGGGATTACCATATTACCTAGGAAAAGATTTATCTAATGAGACGAGTAATCTCATCTTTTTTTCAACATCAGGTGAAACGCGTGAGTTAGTAACAATAGCTCAAACAATAGAACCCCATTTCACCTATACAATATCGATAACTAATAATTCAATGAACTCTTTGGCGTCTGAGACAGATTTAAATATTGCTTACTACGTTACTCTGGATCGATTCATATTTAATGTGGATTTCACGTCTCAAATTCCGGTAGTATATATAATTGAAACGGTCATACGTAAGCTTCATGAACTGGGCAATAAGGAACAAATTCCGTCAAATTGAAGATACTGTTGATAAAACGAGGATAATTGAGCATTACAAGGTACACTGTGTACCGATGCCGTAATACGTACCTAAAACCAATGTAAGTGTTTACACTGGTTTTTTTGTGTTCTATTATTAAGGTAGAAGATAAAGGAGATGATGTTATGTATCATTTTGTAAAAGATTCATTCCCGAAGGACTTTCTTTGGGGTTCAGCATCAGCAGCATATCAAGTTGAAGGTGCTTATGACGAAGATGGAAAAGGTCCATCAGTGTGGGATAATTTTTCAAAAATAGAAGGAAAAACGTTCAAGGGTAGTAATGGTGATGTAGCTGTTGATCATTATCATCGATATAAAGAAGATGTAAAGTTGATGGCTGAACAAGGATTAAAGGCTTATCGTTTCTCCGTTTCTTGGTCTCGTGTATTACCGAAAGGGCGAGGCGAGATAAATGAAAATGGACTTCAATTTTATAGTGATTTGGTTGATGAGCTACTGAAATATAATATTGAACCGATTGTTACTCTTTATCACTGGGATATTCCCCAAGCTTTACAGGACGAATATTTAGGATGGGAATCTCGCGAAGTAATTGATGACTTTACGAACTATTCAAAAATTCTATTTGATAAGCTAGGTGAACGTGTTAAATATTGGGTATCAATCAATGAACAAAATGTGTTTATTACGCACGGCTATATGATGGCTTCCCATCCTCCTGGAGTGAGTGATTTATCCCGTATGGCAAAGGCAAATCACATTGCAAACCTTGCGAACGCTTCTGTTATTAAAGCATTCCGTGAAGGTGGATATCAGGGCCAAATTGGACCAAGTTTTGCATATGGTCCTGCTTACGCACTAGACACACGACCTGAATCAGTATTGGCAAATGAAAATGTAAACGCAATTATGGCTGACCTCTGGATGGATGTCTATGCTTGGGGAAGATATCCTAAGTTTGTATTAAAACAATTTGGGAAAATGGGACTAGATTTCGATATTCGTGAAGGAGATGAAGAACTACTTAAAGCAGGAAAGCCTGACTTTATGGGACTAAATTACTATCAATCCTCTGTAGTTACAGACATGAAACTTGAAGAAAAACTCGAACAAAGCGGTCCGAACTATTCTGGTAAAAAAGGAACAGCTGGACAACAAGGACTCCCAGGACTCTTTAAATCTGCACCGAACGAGAATCTTGAAACAACAAACTGGGATTGGATTATTGATCCACAAGGCTTGAGAATTGCCATGAGACGCATTTCAAGTCGCTATGATCTACCAGTTCTTATTACTGAAAACGGTCTTGGTGAGTACGATAAACTTGAAGGTGATGAAATTCATGATGAGTACCGCATTGATTATATTAGAAAACATATCGAAGCAATTCAAGATGCAATCACTGATGGTGTGGAAGTATTAGGTTACTGTACGTGGAGCTTTACGGATCTATTAAGCTGGCTTAATGGTTATCAAAAACGTTATGGTTTCGTATATGTAGACCGTGATGAAACCGATGCGAAAGAACTAAAACGATATAAAAAAGATAGTTTTTATTGGTATAAGAAAGTTATTGAATCCAACGGAAATGAATTGTAGAGGAGGTAACTATGCAAGGATTGGAGAAGTTCTTAAATAAGTATTTAGGTCCGATTGCTAACTACATGGCAAATAACAAGTTCTTTGGAAGTCTATCAGAAGCATTCATGAGAACAACACCTGTTACAGTAGGTGCTGCCATGATAATGATTGTCGGTAATTTCCCTTATCAAGGATGGCTCGATTTTCTAAGCAACATAGGCTTAACCGATCATTTCAATGGTCTAGTAGCTGCAACTACGGGGATTATATCTCTCTTTATTGTATTTAATTTTTCGTATACTTATGCGAATAAATCAGATCAAGATGGTCTTTCTGCTGGATTAATATCACTAGCTTCTTTCTTTATCGTAATGCCTTCACTCAGAATGGGTGTTGATTATGAAATAGCAAGTACAGCACCAGAAATTTATACAGAAATTTTCCCAATGTTTGATGCGTTTTCTCAGTATTTTACCGGGGAATGGCTATATTTACAGCAATTATTGTAGCCTCCATTACTAGTTTCCTCTTTGTGAAAATGAATGAAAAGGGGCTGGGAATTAAGCTTCCCGAAAGTGTTCCATCAAATGTTTCCGCGTCACTAAGTCCATCAATCATTGCAACAATCATCTTCGTAATGTGGTTTATTATTCGTGTTGGTTTTTCCTATACACCATTTCACTCATTACAAAATATTGTAGGAATCTTTACATTACCACTACAGAATTTTGTGACGAATCCATTTACGATGATTATATTCTTTATGATTGCGAATATGTTGTGGTTCTTTGGAATTCATCCTAATATGCTTTACGGATTAATATTCCCAATGATGTTGGCTATTTTGCCTGAGAATATTGAAGCATTCAATGCCGGTAGACCCATACCACATCTATTGCTGATTGTAGTATATCTTGGTTCGGGAAATGCCTTTGGTGGACAGGGAGGTACCTACGGCTTCCTTATCTCCTCGTTTACTGCCAAATCAGAAAGGTATAAGTCATTGCGAAAACTCGCAATTGTACCATCTGTATTCAATATCAATGAGCCAATTATCTTCGGAGCACCAATCATGATGAACCCTGATTTCTTTATTCCTATGGTATTTGGTCAGGCAGTGATGTCTGCAGTTGGAATTGGATTAGTGTACGTATTAGGACTAACCCAAGTTAACCCAACAGCACAATTACCTTGGACAACTCCAGGTATTGTCCAGGCACTTATGACTGGAGGCTGGAAGTATGCGATTATTGCACTTTCTATGATTGTTGTAAACGCAGTGATATGGTATCCATTCTTTAGGATAGCTGATAATCGCGCGTATGCTGAAGAGCAAGAATACGATAGATTGCATAAAAAAATAGCTTAATATAATCAAAGCTCTTCCTTGCGGAAGAGCTTTTTAGTGGTTGAATTATATCATTGAAAGTGAATAATAAACGCTGTGCCTTTACCTAATTCACTCTCAACCTCAATAGTTATCTCATGTCTATTAGCAATTTGCTGTGCTATTGCTAATCCGATTCCATTACCTAGTGCATTATCGGTTCCTTCATCTTTATAGAAACGATTAAAGATATAAGGGAGTTCCTCTTTGGAGATACCTTTACCATGATCTTGAATTGTTAGGGTTTGATTGGTAAGTTTTAGTGAAACTGTACCAGACTCATCAGAAAACTTAATCGCATTATTTAAGATGATGGAAATCATTTGTCTTAGACGCACATAGTCTCCATAGAATACAGTAATTGACTCCTCAGATTCAAAAGTTACATTAATCGACTTTGCATTAGAAAGTGGTCTTGAAGAACGAATGGCATCATTTACTATGTCATTAATATTAACTGTTTCCATATTTAATGAGAAATCTGTAGTATTAAGTTTTGAATAATCAAGAAGATCATTAATTAGCTGGCTTAAATGTTTTACTTCATCCTGCATGACTGAAATCTGATTCTGTATCTGTTCTTGATTCACATCTGTTGCCGTATTCAAAGTCTCAAGAGTTCCACTTAATACAGTAACAGGAGTGCGGAGTTCATGGGAGATGTCTGCAAAAAATTCATTTCGCATATAATTCAATTTATCTCGTTCTGATTGTGCCATTTGGAGTTGCTTGGACAACTCATCAATAGAACTAGCGAGTTCACCAAGTTCATCATTTTGTTGAATGTTTGTTTGGGCAGTATAGTCTCCATCTTGAATACTCAATGATACATCTCGCATTTTCATAAGAGGTCTCACAAACCTTAGAGATAAGAAATAAGCAAGAAAAATTGAAATCAATAAGGCAATTAAAATATAGAGTGCAAGGAGCTGATAGCCTTGTTGAATCACGGAATCAATACTGGACAAAGGTGCATGGAGAAGAACAACTGCTGCAACACTAGTACCAGTATAAACAGGAACTCCCACACTGATTGATTCAGAGTTAAGTAGAGAACTAAAGCCTTCACTAAAGACAACATTGCCAAGGCTGGCATCGCGTATCATTTGCTCACCATCGCTTGGTAAATCATTAATGCTCAGGTTCCCATGCATATGACTTCGGCCGATCGTTTGAATATCTTTATCCACAATCCAAACTTCTCCACTCGTGACAGCTTCAAGAGACTCTAGATAGGTGGAAATTGTACGATTATTCATACCGTGTTTTCCAGACATATGTCCTCCTGTTGAATTTGTTGGTTCTAAGAGATACGAAGAAACTGATTGAGCAATCGTTTGGGCTCTTTCAAGTAAATCATCTCGTGCTTGCTCTTGTGTTGATTGCTTGAACATTGAAGAAAAACTAAAAGCAATAATTATCGCAAAGGATAAAAGACTTAAGGAAAAATATAAAAAGAGTTTTTGTGTTAGTTTATACTTCATGTTGATTCACCTCAAACTTATAGCCGACTCCCCAAACAGTTGCGACATTCCAGTTTTTGGTGTTGAAATCCGTAAGCTTAGCGCGAAGCCTTTTGATATGCGCATCAACAGTTCGAGAATCACCAAAGTAATCAATACCCCACACACTGTCTAATAAAAGATCACGAGTAAAGACTTGATTTGGGTGATTAGCGAGAGTCCATAATATTTCAATCTCTTTTTTAGTTAGAGAAACTGGTTTGCTATCAATTCGTACAGTGTAATCATCAAGGCTGATAAACAAATTAGAGTATTTCAAGCTGTTGTGAGTGTCTTGAGGATTCATTCTTCTTAATATAGCCTTGACTCGAGCATGCACTTCTTCAAGTAGAAATGGTTTAACGATGTAGTCATCAGCACCTATTTCTAAACCCATGATACGGTCATAATCTTCCCCACGAGCAGTTATCATTATAATAGGAACGTTGGAAGTTCTGCGAATTGTTTTACATACCTCAAAACCATCAATAAGAGGCATCATGACATCTAAAAGAATAATATCATAACCATTATTATCAAAATAATAGAGTGTCTCTTGTCCATCTCTGGCTTCATCAACGCGATAGCCTTCATTTCTAAAATAGTTCACAAGGATTTCTCTTATGTTATCGTTGTCATCACTTATTAAGATAGTTTTCATGAATATCACCTTTTCTATTGTAATCGTACCATAATTAATCTTTAGACTTGTGACAAAAAATGACATAAAGTCATAATTTTGTCATAAGTTATTGGTAAAGTAAGGTCAAAGGAGGAATAACCATGAAAAATAGAAAGTACTTAATCGCTCTTACTGCTGTATTTACTGGAATGGTGGTAATGCTATTAGCGTTGAATCCAATCAATGCAGCTTCTGATGACTATGGAGTGGGTAGTCGTAAAGGAAGGACTACTGATGAAGAAAGTTGGTATTGTGACCGTCTTGAGCGTGAGGTGAGTCGTGAGGAAGTTGAAGAACGAAGAGCTGCTAACCACGAGGAATGCCCACGTTATAATGAGAATGTTCAATCAGGTACTATGAAGGGTCACCACCAAGGACATGGTAATCAACAAGAAAGACACCATCATAGAAATAATGTTCAGTGATAGATACTAATCAATAAGTGTGATTAAAAGTCAGCGGGAAATAATCTGCTGGCTTTTATTGAATGTTTTCTAGAAGGAAAAGAAGGAGTTGGTTAATTAATCAATAAAATGATAAAATAAAAGTAAATGTGGGGTATCACTATGAAAAATTCAATTGATATAAAGAAACATGAAAGTAAAAAAATAATGTCTGAGAACCTCATAAAGATTGTATCAAAAGGGGCAGATATTAGGACAATTTCAATTAGTGACATCATAAAGGACAGTGGTGTCTCTAGAAGTAACTTTTATAATTATTTCAGTGACATTTATGCATTGTTAATGTGGACGTATGATCAGGAGCTTACGCTTCAATTTGATGATATGTATCATGTTGGCATGCATAGAGAGGCATTAAAATATATGTATCATAAAATATATAGTAAAAGAAACTTCTACTTAAATATCTATATTTATGACAAAGAACACTCTGTTGATAAATACTTTGAATCATTAATTTTTGATACTTATTGTTCGCAAGAAAGATTAAGAAAATATGATATTAATGGTAACAGATGGTTTGGGTCTAATCTTGCTGGAAAAGCAGTCGCAAATGTTTTTGGATTTACATTAAGAGAATGGATGGATTCAAGTTTTACGATTAGTACAGAAGATATTATTGACTTCTCTACCTTTATAAGAAATGTTAATTTGCATGATGTATTTAAAGGACATCGTTGATATATAGTTAGAAAAAATAACACAGGAAAGATATTGCAATAAAGACTGACAATAACAATAATTTGTCAGTCTTAATTCAACTTGAATACCCTTACAATTGGGTCAAGGAGGATTATTATGAAAAATATAATCAAAAATTTAGATGGTGTTATGATAAAATTTCAAAACAATATCTACATTAGGGCTATATCTCAGGGTATGATGGGAATTATGCCAGTATCATTAATTGGGGGGATCTGTGGAATATTGGGGCAATGCCATTTCCTGATGTTCTGAAAAATGGACTTAATTTAATGGCATTAATGACAGCCAGTGTTATTTCATTATATGTTGTTGCTTCTGTATCTGGGGCTTTAGCAAAAATTAAAGAACAAGATACAGTTTCAACAATAATACTGTCAATCTTGATGTTCTTATTAGTTACACCTTTTACAAAAGATGACAAAGGAGTGCTTGCATTAAGTACTGGATATCTAGGAAATAAAGGGATGTTTTTGGCAATAATTGTAGGACTTCTTGCACCTCAAATTTATTACTTTTTCTTACAAGGAAAGTTGTTTAAAATCAAATTTCCAGACAGTGTTCCTGAAACAATTAAACAGATGTTTAATTCTATTATTCCGTACCTAGTGACTGTACTGATATTTGTAGGAATAAATCTATCGTTTTCTCAAACATCGTTTGGAAATATTCATGACTTAGTATATTCTCTACTACAAGCTCCTCTAGCAAATTTAGGAAATAGTATTTGGTCGGTTTATGCGCTTGTTTTACTTGCTGAATTGTTCTGGTTTTTTGGAATACACGGATCAATGGTAACAAACGTATTTTTGACGGCACTATTTAGTACTCAAGCTACAGCAAATCTAGAGGCTTTAGCTAGTGGTCAACCAATACCATATATAATTAGTACGTCTTTTATTGGAGCGTTTAAAGGACCACGTGCTTTAGCATTAGCAATAGTTCTATTATTCTTCTGTAAAAGTCGACACTTTAAATCAGTTGGTAAGCTATCAATTATTCCAAGTTTCTTTTCAATTTCTGAACCTATGAAATTCGGAATTCCAATGGTTATGAATCCATATTTGCTAATTCCAATGTCATTAGCACCAGTTGTTTCAATTGCTATTGCTTATGGAGCAACATTAATCGGTTTCATGAATCCAGTTTCAGCAAATGTTGTTCAGATAATTCCACCTGTTATTTCTGGGGTAATGGCTGCGGGTTGGCAAGGTGCAGTAGTACAGATAATTCAACTAGTTGCAGTCATAGCGCTGTATCTTCCATTTGTTAAACGCATTGATACTATTGAATACAATAAAGAGTTAGAGTCAAATCATGTTTAGTGTGCTGAATGAGATTAAACTTACTGGAATACGAAATTTCAGAGGACTAGGTGGTATTAGTACTAAAGATGGATATGTGGTAAAGAATAACCTGATTTTTAGATCTCAGGCATTAACCAACTTATCGGAAGAGGATATTAATCTATTAGAACAAGTTGGAATAAAATCGGTAGTTGATTTTCGATCATTAGAAGAGGTGGAAGCTGCACCGGACGATATTATTAAGGGTGCAGTTTACTATAACATTACACCAAATGCAATGGTGGCTAAAGAAGCTGCAAAAGATTCAAACGATAAAGTAAATAATAATATTTTAAAAGAAATCCCCGATGAAATGAAGCACTTTCTAGATAACCCAGATCAACTGTTAATCGGTGAAATGAAGCGCTTTGTTAGTGGTGATGATGCAATAATGGTCTATAAGAAATTCATTCATATGTTTAAGGATAAGTCGAACCTACCAATAATTTTCCACTGTCGTGGTGGAAAAGATAGAGCTGGATTTGCTGCGATGTTAATTCTACTTGCACTGGGTGTGTCAAAAGAAGCAATCATAGAAGAGTATTTATTAACAGAGCAATTGAATAAAGAAAATAATATTCTTAAAATGGCGCGATATGAAGAAAAGTATAAAGACAAGAAAATCTTAGAATTACGGAAATCACTAATGAGTGCAAAAGAGAGTTACATTCTTGCGGCTTTTGAGGAAATAGAACAGAAATACCAATCAATTGAAAATTACTTAGAAAAAGTACTAGATCTAACAAGCGATAATCTAAACCAAATTAGAGAAAACTGTCTAATTGACTATAGAAAAGAGGTGTAATATGTCGGGATTTCCAAAGGATTTCTTATGGGGTGGCGCAACTGCTGCAAACCAATGTGAAGGTGCCTACGATTTGGGAGGAAGAGGTCTTGCTAATGTAGATTTTATTCCTCATGGTGTTGATCGATTTCCTGTAATGATGGGAACAAAACAGATGCTTGAATTTGAAAGCACTCACTATTACCCTGCTAAAGAAGGCATCGATATGTATCATCGCTATAAAGAAGATATTGCTTTGTTTGCTGAAATGGGTTTTAAAGTTTATCGCTTATCTATTGCTTGGAGTCGTATTTTTCCAAAAGGAGATGAACTTCACCCAAATGAAGAAGGTCTAAAGTATTATGAAGACTTATTCAAAGAGTGTAGAAAATATGGTATTGAACCCTTAGTTACAATTACACATTTTGATTGTCCAATACATTTATCAATTGAATATGGTGGATGGAAAAATCGCAAGTTGATTGATTTATACAAACGATTAGTAACTGTTCTATTTACACGATATAAAGATTTGGTGAAGTATTGGTTAACTTTTAACGAAATAAATATAATCATGTTTGCACCTTTTATGGGTGCTGGCTTACTAATTGATAATGAAGAAACGAAAGAACAAGATCAATACTTAGCAGTTCATCATGAACTAGTAGCATCAGCATGGGCAACAAAAATTGCACATGAAATTAATCCGGAAAATATGGTAGGCTGTATGTTAGCTGCAGGAGCAAATTATCCATATAGTTGCCGTCCGGAGGATGTATTTAAAGCAATGCAAAACGAACGTCAGAATTATTTCTTTATTGATGTACAAAGTCGGGGATACTATCCTACGTATATATTAAAGGAATTTGAACGGAAAAATATCTCAATTAACATTAGCGATGAAGATAGGGAAATATTGAGGGAAAACACAGTGGATTTTGTTTCGTTTTCTTATTATTCATCACGTGTCACTGCTACAGATCCAGAAATATTAAGCAAAGAAACATCTGGGAATATGTTTAGTGGCATCAAGAATCCGTACCTTGAAGAAAGTGAATGGGGATGGCAGATTGATCCGTTAGGTCTAAGAACTACTTTAAACAACTTATATGATAGATACCAAAAGCCATTATTTATCGTTGAAAATGGACTTGGTGCAATAGATACGCCAAATGAAGATGGTTCTATTAATGATGATTACAGAATCGAATACTTACGAGCTCATGTCAAAGCAATGAGAGATGCGATTGAAATAGATGGTGTCGATTTAATTGGTTACACTCCTTGGGGGTGTATCGACCTAGTCTCGGCCTCAACAGGAGAGATGAGTAAACGATATGGATTTATTTACGTAGACCGTGATGATTTTGGTAATGGAACATTATCCAGAACTAAGAAAAAGAGCTTTGAATGGTATAAAAAAGTTATCGCTACTAATGGTAATGATTTAGAATAGTTTTAAACAGTAATTTGAAAGACTCTATTAACATAAATGGAGTCTTTTTTAACATCATTATTTTTGTATATACAACTGTGTTATAATGTCACTAAGGGGAATAGTACGATGTTTATTAAATCAAATAATATAATTTGGGATTCCTCGATTCGTGATGGTATCTTAGAATTTCAGGATGGAATTATTACCGATCTACATCATGAGGTAAAAGGTGATGTTATTGATTATGGTGATGCTTTTATTATGCCTGGACTTATAGATATTCATAATCACGGATACGGGGGTTGGTCCTTTACGGGAACTTCTTCGCTTGAGGATCTACACTTGCTTAAGATGCGCTACCTCTCAGAAGGCGTTACATCTGTTCTGGCAACCGCAAGTCCTTACGCATTTGATACAATCAGTGAATCGGTAAAAGATAAACGAGGTTGTGAGATTGTTGGGATTCATATGGAAGGCCCTTTCTTAAATCCTGAGCAATATGGGGCAGCACCACCAGATACACCTTTCCCAAAACCAAGTATAGAACGTTTAGAAAGCATCCTTAAAAGAAGTAAAGGAATGCTCAAGGTAGTGACTCTTGCGCCTGAGATGGAAGGGGCGACGGCAGTAATTGAACGTTTAAAACAAGAAGGCGTGAAGGTGGCCGTAGGACATTCAAATGTTAGTTACGAACAGCTCAGTAATCTTGAATCTCCTGTTGATCTTATGACACACCTTGGTAACGCAATGTCTGGAGTTCACCATCGTAATATGGGAGCACTTGGATATGGATTACTAGAGGATGTTACGGTTGAAGTTATTGCAGATGGACTTCATTTACACAAACCAATGCTTGATTTAATTTTTAAGACAAAGGATATTGATGAAATTATCTTAATATCTGATACTGTTGGATTGGCAGGGTGTAAGCCAGGATATTATCGACTACCTACAGGTGATGTGACAATGACAGAAGATGGAATTGTCATTAATGAACATGGACGACTTAGTGGAAGTAGTAAACCATTACGTTACGATTTGAACTACTTATATCAAAATCTAAAGATATCACCGGTTGATTTAGCACAAATGGCATCAGGGAATCCAGCACGATTCTTAGGTTTGGAAGATCGTGGAGTTTTACGAAAAGGAAAACGTGCCGATTGTGTTGTCTTTAGTGACATATTTGAAGTCATTGCTGTGTATAAAGAAGGTATATGTGTTTATACTCATGATACAGAAATTGTAAGAGAGAATCCAAAACTTGCAGAATACATAAAAGACTCAGAATTTTTAAATTTCTATGGAATCGAAAAGGAGATAGATTATGATAACACGTAAAGAGTTAGCGAAAATGATTGACCACACTTTGCTTAAGGCAGATGCAAATAATGCAATGTTTGATGTGCTTTGTGAAGAAGCGAAAACATATGGATTTAAAATGGTTGCGATAAACTCGTCACCAGTTGCATATTGTAGTGATAAGCTTAAAGGTACGGGAGTTAATGTGGGTGCAGCAATAGGATTCCCCTTAGGACAGACTACAATCTCAACGAAGGTCTTTGAAACAGAAGATGCAATCCGCAATGGCGCAAATGAGATTGATTATGTCATCAACATTCGTGAGTTAAAAAATGGAAATTTAGAATATGTTAGAAAAGAAATGGAAGCCATTGTATCAGTTTGTCGAGCTCAAAGTGTTACCAGTAAAGTAATCCTAGAGACATGTTATTTAAGTGATGAGGAAAAACGCGCAGTATGCGAAATCGCTGTACAGGTAAAACCTGATTTCGTGAAAACATCGACTGGATTTGGCACCGATGGTGCACGCCTTGAAGACATAAGGTTGATGAAAGAAGTAGTCGGCGATTCTGTAGCGATTAAAGCAGCTGGTGGAATCCGTGATTTAGAAACAGCACTTCAAATGATTGAGGCAGGAGCAAGTAGGATTGGTACAAGTTCAGGGATTGCCATCGTTGAAGCATTATTAGAACCATAATATATAGAGGAATCTCGTCTAGTACGTTGATTCCTTTTTTTGTAAAGTATACAATGTCTCATTTTGACAGTCATCTAAGCTAAGCGTATTATTATAAGTAAGAAATCATGTGGAAAGGGGCATTAATAATGAACAAACGAGATTGGATTGTTTTAGCACTCATAAACAATAATAATACAGATTTAAATAATCTTATTGAAAAAAGCACGTACTCCAAAGCTTTATTCAATGAATCACTTGCGAAACTTGTTGATTATGGTTATTTGGACAGCAAGTATCAAATTACGAGTAAAACCAAGGAATATCTTCAGGAATCAAAACCAGAGCGAGCTATTATTTTAGCTGCTGGGATGGGTCTACGAATGACTCCGATTGATAAAATCCCTAAAGCAATGCTCTTGGTCAATGATGAACCAGTAATCGAACGAACGATAAAACAACTCCATGAAGTGGGGATTAAAGAAATCTACATCGTAGTTGGATATCTTATGGAACAGTTTGAATATCTTATTGATAAATATAATGTAGAGCTAATTTATGATCACGAATATGAGCTGAAAGATTCCTTATATTCCTTAAGTCTTGCTTCCGATAAACTAAAAAATGCCTATATTGTACCGAGTAGTGTATGGTTTTCAAGGAATCCATTCAATATTAATGAATACTTCTCATGGTATGGCGTGTCAGAATATATTGAGAACGACAGTATCGTACGACTAAACCGTGACATGGAACTTATCTATTGTGGTGATGAAGAAGGTGGTAACGCCATGACGGGTGTTGCGTATCTCTTTGGAGAAAAAGCAATCAAAGTTCAAGAGAATCTAGATTCATTTAGTACCATGAGTAAATATAACAGAGAGTCTTGGGAACAAACACTCTTTGAGAATAATAAAATGTTTGTGTATGGAAGACTCATGTTAGGTCAGTCTGCCTACCAAATTAAGAAGTACGAACAACTTCGTGAATTAGACAGTCAATCACGAGACCTTAAGTCAAAACGAATCAATTATATTAGTGAGATGTTTGGTGTTGGTAAGTCAGAAATAACGAATATCTCAGGTCTTTTTGAAGGCATGACCAACCGTCATATGCGTTTTTCAGTAAACGGTACAAAGTATCTGTTAAGAGTTCCTGGTGAAGGAAGCAATGAAATTATTGATAGATTCCAGGAAGCAGAAGTATATTCTGTTCTTAAAGGAAAAGACATTAGTGATAAAATTATAGTAATGACTCCAGAAAAAGGGTATAAGATCACAGAGTTCTGGGATAAGGCACGTGTGTGTAATCATACGGATTGGGAGGATGTTACCCGATCAATTAAACATTTAAGAAAGCTTCATGATATGAACTTGCAAGTAAATCATAGTTTTGACTTAAGAGATCGTATTCAGCATTACGAAACACTTAGAGCAAGTGAGTCTTCATTTATGGATTATGAAGAAATACGAGAGAAGGTGATGGAACTTTTAGATTTCTTGGATACCTTACCTAAAGAGCAGACACTCTGTCACATTGATTCTGCAAGTGTGAACTTCTTGTTTGTAGAGGATGACATTCACTTAATAGATTGGGAATATGCAGCCATGTGTGACCCACATATTGATGTAGCGATGTTCTGCATCTATGCCGATTACAATCAGGATGAAATTGATAAAGCTATCGGTATTTATTTTGATCAAGAGGTAAGTGAAGAGTCCCGTATTAAAGTCTATAGTTATGTAGCAGTCAGTGGCTTCTTATGGTCTATATGGAGCGAGTATAAGGCTAATATGGGCGTTGATTTTGGTGATTACACCATTAAACAGTATCGATATGCAAAAGAGTTTTATAAACATGTTATGAAACTTAGAGAGGAAGGGATGCATTAATATGAACGTAGATACCTATCTAAAAACAGAAGATGGACAAGAATTGGCAATATATACACGTGGAAATCCTGACAAACCAGCAGTAATCTTTTTACATGGTGGTCCGGGAGGCCAAATAAGTGAGAAGTCATTTGATTTCTTTAATTTGAATGAATGGTATGTGATTGCTTTTGACCAACGTGGTTGTGGGGGTTCCAAACCTTTTGCGACATTAATCAATAACACACCTCAGTTTGGAGTTGAAGACATTAATCTGATTCGAAAACACTTCAACATTGAGACATGGACCGTATTTGGAGGAAGCTATGGTTCAACATTAGCACTAGCTTACGCGATTCAATACCCTCAACATGTTGATAATTTAGTGCTAAGAGGAATTTTCCTAGGACGTGAAGAGGACGTTCGCTGGTTATATCAAGAAGGAGCTTCGTACTTTTATCCTCAAGAACACGAACGTTTTAAAGCGATTATTAAAGAGGATAAACGGAATGATCTCGTGCAAGCTTATTATGAGATTTTCACTTCTGATAATGATTCACGAAAACGTGAAGCAGCAAAAGCTTGGGCAGACTGGGAAGGTTCGGTCGTTCTTTTAGTTCCAAATACAACGCTTCATGAAAATGAACTCACGGATGCAGACATAAGTATTGCTACTTTGGAATGTCATTTCTTTGCAAATAAAATGTTCTGGAATGATGACAACTATCTTCTAAACAACATTCAGGCGATTCAAGATATACCAACAACAATAGTCCATGGTCGTTATGACGTAGACTGTCGTTTAAGTGCTGCCCATGCGTTGCATAAGCAACTTAACAACAGTAAGTTAATTATCAGTGAATCAAGTGGTCATAGTCCTTATGAACCTGCATCTTTTGAAGCGTTACAATCAACAATGCGTGAACTTGAGAATTACAAATAAACTATAAATATCATTGATTTCTTGGTAATTTTTTCAATCGTTCATTCTTTATCAAGTAAAATGAGAAAAAGTAGTAAAAAACCGCATAAACATGCGGTCTTTTTCTTGTGTTTTAATTGTGAATTCTATATGATAATCGTATGTCATTTAGGAGGTGCTATTATGCATATTAAAAAGTTTATTGGTGATCGTGATTTTTTTAAGACAACTTTGATCATAGCGATACCATTAATGCTGCAACAATTGATCAGTACATCTGTTAACTTGCTTGATAATCTTATGATTGGACAGTTAGGGGATCACTCTCTTGCTGGAGTAGCAACAGTTAATCGATACTTTTTAATAGCAACGTTTGGCACCAATGGTTTTATCGCTGCTGCATCTGTATTCATGGCTCAATTCCATGGAGCACATGATCATAAACATATGAAGCAAACCTTCCGATTTGCTTTATTAACGTCCTGTATTATTATGTCTACATTTGTAGGGATTGCATTATTATTCCCTGAACATATTATTCGTTTCTTTATTCAGGATGACAAAGTAGTTTCTGAAGGGCTTAAATACATTATAGTTTGTGCTTTAACATTCTTACCAAATATGATTACAATGGCTATTGCAGGTTCAATGAGAGCTACTGGGGATTCAAAACGTCCTCTTATGGCAAGTGTTGTATCCGTGCTTACTAACGCATTCTTCAACTATGGATTAATTTATGGTAATTTCGGTTTCCCTCAATTAGGAGTGCTTGGAGCTGCATTAGGAACACTTATTGCTCGTTTTGTTGAGTTAACAATTATCCTTATGTTCTTAACATTTGGTAACTATGCATTTAAATCAAAAATATCAGAACTCTTTGATATTTCAAAGAGATTAATCAATCATATCTTCGTTAAAGCTTTACCACTTTCAATTAATGAAATTCTTTGGGCAAGTGGAATGGCTCTCTTACTTAAGTTCTATGCAACACGTGGTGCTGATGTTATCTCAGGATACTCAATTGCGACAACTGTCTCAGACTTATTCTTTACGATGAATGCCGGGATGAGTGTTGCAACAACAATTCTTGTATCTCACGCACTTGGTGCAAACAAACTGGATGAAGCACGTGACAACGGATATCATCTTATTGGATTTGGTGTAGTACTCAGCATGTTCTTTGCAGTGTTACTCTTTGGCTCAACTTTTATTCTTCCTTACATTTATTCAGTTTCTGACAGTGCTTTACATACAGCACAAACGTTCTTGCGTATTCAGGCACCACTCTTTAGTATCTATGTCATGAACACCACCTGTTACTTTATATTAAGAGCAGGAGGGGATACGAAATCTACGCTCCTTCTTGACTCCCTATACATGTGGACAGTTAATCTTGTCGCAGTAGGACTTGCAACTCACTTTACAAGCTGGGGAATTATTTCCTTATATATCTTAGGACAATCTACAGATGTTGTGAAACTCTTTATCGCTTATCGCTTTGTAGCTAAGGAAAAATGGTTAAATAACCTCGCTTTAGTCGAAGAAAAAAACGATTTTGAATTAGAATTAGGTGCTTAATTGAAGGACTCGGTATTGTATAATACTGAGTCTTTTTTATCATAGCTCGATGTAATTACACCAATAAAGATAGATACACTCAAGATCACCAAGAATTTGTTAAAAATTTCACATTCAATCACAAGAACTGTGCTACACTATGTATATAGGAGGGAATAATCCATGAAAGTATTAGTACTTGGCGGTGCTGGATCGATGGCAATGGGTGGTGCTAGCTACCTAATGCGTTATCCAGATGTATCTGAAATTGTATTATCTGATATTAATATTGATAAAGTAACAAAAGTTGCTGAAATGCTTAATTCCCCTAAAATCAAAGTTATGGAACTTGATGTCTTAGATCGCGATATGTTAATTGCGACAGCTAAGGAATATGACGTTGTCTTGAATTGTGTTGGTCCATTCACTAAGTTTGGTGTACCAATTCTTGAGGCGATAATAGAAGCAGGTGTTAATTACGTTGACGTGTGTGATGATCACGATGCTGCAGAAGATCTATTAAGACTGGATCAAAAAGCTAAAGATGCAGGAATCAGTGCTCTAATTTGTATGGGTACAACACCTGGTATCAGTAATGTACAGGCACGTGTAGTTTATGACAAACTTGATTCCTGTGATTCGATTAAGATTGCTTGGGCGATTACCAACCCACCAGCAGATATGATTAAAGGTACGTACCTTGAAGCTGCTGCAGAGGGTGGACTCATGTCTGATGCAGCTTGGGAACACTTAATTCATGTTGGTACTGGTCGCATTCCTATTTGGAAAGAAGGTAGATGGGATAGTATCGAAGCTCTTGAACATGGAGAGTGGATTGAATTTGATGAACCATTAGGAAGTGCAGAATCCTATTATATTGGTCACGCAGAACCGATTACATTAGCTAAGAATTTAAAGATTAATGATTTCTGTGCATGTCTTGGCTCCATTATGCCTGAAGTAATGCGTAAGCTAAGACAAGAAGCACGAGGACACAAAGATGCTCTCTATCCACCGATTGCTACTGATAAAAAACCATTTAGAGGAACCGACATTTGGCAAGATCGTGGTGTCTGGGGTGGACAAGCGGCGATTGCCGAAGGTTTAGAAAATGGTGAACATGTTCGCTATACAGCGAGAGTTCAAATGGGTGTTCATGACTCAGCTGCTTATAATAATTCAGGACAAGCAATTGGGGTCTACATGATGGGGAAAGGACAGATTACAGAAAAAGGAGTTGTTGCTCCTGAAACATGTATTGATCCACAACCATTCTTTGAAGAACTCGCTCGTTATTACTCACAAGATGCAGGTAAAACATTTACCATTGATGATGTCTTAATGATTGAAAGAGAAGTTCTCGAATAATCAAATATGGAAGCTTTCGGGCTTCCTTTTTTAATGCATATATCTTTCATTGTTCATGAATAATTTTATAATTAAATTATAGAGATGATGGGGGTATCTCATGGATAATCAAGAGAAATATAGACACGCATCGATGATGGAAAAACATGAGCTCTTAAAGACTTATAATAGTTCAGATAGTGGTATTTCTATGGAACAAGCTCAAGCATCAATTCAGTCGATTGGCCGTAACGTTATTATGAAGAAGAAGACACGATCTATACGTCGACAAATTGCACATTCTTTTATTACACCTTTTACGCTATTATTGTTGAGTTTGTCTGTACTGTCGTTTATTGCTGATTACTTACTTTCTACAGAAAATAAAAACTTAGGATCATCACTTATCATTTTAGGAATGGTACTTTTAAGTGGCGTAATTAATTTTATAGAGTCCTATCAATCCAATAAAGCACTTGAATCCCTAGGTAAATTTATGAAGACTAATGCCAGAGTCTATCGTAATTCTGCTAGCTCACAAATTATTGATAGCTCAGAGTTAACGGTAGGAGATGTCATTGAATTATCATCCGGAGATCTTGTACCAGCTGATATACGAATTCTTGAAAGTAGAGACTTATTTCTATCTACAGCTATATTAACCGGTGAAAGTAATGCCGTGGAGAGAAATGGTAAAGTGGACACTGATGATCATGCATTGTTCGATCGAATGAATTTAGCTTTTTGGGGAGAAACAATCCTGAGTGGTGAAGGTAAAGCTCTTGTGATTAGTATCGGTAACGATACAATTCTAGGAGCCATGGAAGAAAGCATCTCTCATAAACGTCCCCAAACAAGTTTTGAAAAGGGCATTTCATATGTATCCAAACTTTTAATTCGTTTTATGATTGTTATGGTACCTGGAGTATTTCTTTTAAGTGGACTTCACTCAGGAAATTGGTTAGAAGCCTTCTTATTTGCATTATCCGTTGCTGTAGGATTAACACCTGCAATGTTACCAACAGTATTAGCTACAGGTCTTTCAAAAGGAGCTACAAAATTATCCAAGCAAAAAGTCATTGTGAAAGAACTGTCTGCAATACAAAGTCTTGGATCAATTGATACCCTTTGTACTGATAAAACTGGGACACTAACAGAAGATAGAATCACTGTCATGCAGTCACTGGATATTAAGCATCAAGAAAGCGACGAAGTTGTTGAAAAGGCATTCTTAAATAGTTATTATCATACAGGTCTTGTGAATCAAATGGATCAAGCAATTATTGACTATGGGATTCATTTGGCTAAGAGCGACTTACAATCCTATCAGAAAGTGGATGAGATACCATTTGATTTTGAGAGACGGAGAATGAGTGTTGCTGTTAGAGATTCTCTAGGCAATTTAGAATTAATCACAAAAGGTGCAATCGAAGAAATATTGGGTATATGTACACAAGTAAAACTTAACAATGAAACAATCCCAATTGATGACTCAATCCGTGATGATATTCGAAAATATGTTAAAAACCTCGGAGAGTCAGGACTTCGAGTACTGGGAGTAGCTTATAAATCAGATATCCTTGCATCTGAGAAGTTATCATTAAACAATGAGCAAGATATGGTTCTTCTAGGAATTCTTACCTTTCTAGACCCTCCTAAAGCAAGTGCTCAAAAGGCAATACAAGCTCTTGCTAAGTATCATGTCAAAACAAAGATACTCACAGGTGATGATGCCTCAGTTACGAGAGCAGTGTGTGCTAAGGTAGGTATCAATGTTGAAACCATCATTACAGGTAAAGATATTGATACTATGACAGAGGCACAACTTAAGGACTCTATCACAAAGTATGATGTCTTCGCAAAACTTACTCCCCAACAAAAAGCTCTTGTGATTAAAAATCTTAAAGAGCTAGGTCATGCTGTTGGTTATATGGGCGATGGCGTTAACGACGCACTTGCAATGAGAGAATCGGATGTGGCGATATCAGTAGATACAGCAGTAGACATTGCAAAAGATAGTGCTGACATCATTCTTTTGGATAAAGATCTTGATGTTCTCCAACAAGGGATTCTTGAAGGACGCAAGATTTTCACTAACATCGTAAAGTATTTGAAGATGACGATATCAGCGAACTTTGGGAATATGTTTAGTGTGCTTATTGCTTCAATGTTTTTACCCTTTATTCCAATGCTACCAGTCCAACTCTTAGTCCTTAACTTAATTTATGACATAAGCTGTTTAACACTACCTTGGGATAATGTGGATGAAGATTATCTTTTAGAACCACATCACTGGGATGGAAAATCAATAAAGACTTACATGTTATGGCTTGGCCCGACCAGTTCAATCTTTGATATCTTTACTTTTATGATGCTGTTCCTCTGGATTCTTCCACAGTATTTCCAAGGATCCTATACGACTCTAACGAGTTCTCAACAAATACTATTCCAAGGCTTGTTTCATACTGCTTGGTTTCTCCAATCATTATGGAGCCAAAGTCTTATCATCAATCTTATTCGAACTGAAAAGATTCCTTTTATTGAGAGCAAACCATCACATGGAGTACTTATCTCTACATTACTTGGAATCTTAATTGGAAGTATGATCCCTTATACACTTTTCGCAAGCTACTTAGGAATGGTAGAACCTCTCACGAGCTTCTTTATCTTACTTGGATTCAATATGATTTCGTATAGCTTGACAGTATCCTTTGTGAAACGTTGGTATGTAAAACGATATGGTTCACTGTATAACTAAAAAAGACTGTCCTTTGACAGTCTTATTGTTTGAATTCTTTATGGCGTAGGATGAGGTAAAGACAAAGAAGCAGTCCAATAAACTCAAACGCTGCCAGGGCTACATAGATGGAACGTGCATCTAAGAAGATGCTTCCAAGGAATGTAATCGCAAAGGATCCCAATCCAATTGCGACCGTTGTATTAATAGAAATAGCTGAAGCTCTTACTTTCGCTGAGACATTCTCTCCAATTAAATGCATGACACTGGTGAAAGCTGAACCATAACCAACTCCGTGTGTTAAGGTAACTGCAATAATTACCCACTTCACAGGGAAGAAGAAATAAGCTAAGAAACGAATAGTATTTAAAGTAGCTGAAACAGCGAGAATCTTATATGCACCAAACTTTTCGATTAACTTATCTGAGAAAAACATCATGGGAATCTCAGTCCCAGCAGAGATTAGAATCGTAGTACCTAAGAATGTAAGACTTAAGTTTGCATGTTGCGTAATATAGAGACCAAAGAATGTGCCTGTTGCTTGAACTGAACCTAGAATAAAGAAGGAAACAATAATAGTAGCAACATATGGCTTATTCTGAACAAGATTCTTATATATCCCTTTTGATTCAACTGTAACTTCTTCTTCATGATCATCGACATCTTCAATGTCAGGAAATTTAGGTACAAAAATTAAAGGAATAAAGATACATAATGCATAGACCCAAAAGATTATTGTAAGACCAAAACTATCGGTTAGATATCCTGCAACTTGTCCTGCGATGGCATAGCCAAGTGATCCAAAGAGTCGAATTCGTCCGTATGGAATATTCTTAATGTTCGAGTACTGCATTACAAAGTTATCTGATAATGCACCTGGCGAAGACATAAAGAATGAGAAAACTACATAGGATAGAATAACTAAGGCAACGGCCTCATATTGAGCGACTGTTGCGAGTGTAATGCTGGTAATAATTGCGAGAACCATGGCGGTCATCAAGACTTTCTTATGTTGTCGCGTTTTATCACTAATAAAAGCAAAGAAATTTGTTGAGAAAAACGAAATTATAGGAGCAAAAGACATCATCATTGTGACTTGAGAAGCTGTAAGACTTGTCTCAGTTGTAAAGAAAACGGACATAAACGACAGTAAGACTCCCAAGCCAAAGAACATAATCAAATTATATGCATAAACCATAGGCCACCCCTTTATCCTCTTACTAATATCATACACCCTGAAGTCGACTCTAAGTCAAGATAAAGATTTATTATGCAAGTGATTATCATTTCAATTTTGGGAAGTTGTCAGATTTAGAATCTTCTTGATTTTCCATGTTACAATAGAATTACGGAGGCAATATTATGGCTATAATTAATCATATTGATAAACGAACTCATTTTGAATTAAATATTCCTAAATCAAACGCATTTCTACTCCAACCGAAATCTACAATAGGTACAATCGATACCACATCATCAGTAAGACAAGCAATAGAAAAAATGAAACATCATGGATATACTGCCATTCCAGTAGTAACTGAGAATGGTGAATATTACGGTACAATTAGTGAAGGGGATTTCCTTTGGCATCTTGTCGATCGAAATTCTAGTGATCTTAGAAATACCGAAGATGAAACAGTTACAAAAATTATGCGTAAACCGTGGAATCCTCCGGTACGCTTTGATACTCCTTTAGAGGATGTATTGGAAAGGGTCCTGAATCAAAACTTTATTCCGGTTGTTGATGACCGTAATATTTTTATGGGTATTATTACTCGTAAATCTGTATTAGAATATTTACTCTTTGTGTACGATGAAAACAATCGTTAGTTGAAAGGAAAAACTATGACTACTCGTAAACTCTGTATTGGATTTATTGGTAATGGTAAGAGTACCAATCGTTATCATTTGCCGTTTATTCTCAGCCGTTATGAAACAATGTGGGTAAAGAAGATTCAAGCATCTCCACGTTCTCTTAATAATTGGGATCAAATTGAAGGCATTGAATATTGCGATACTACAGAAGATATTTTTAGTGATGAAGATATTGATGTAGTAGTAATATCAACACCTGCTGCAAGTCACTTTGACTATGCTATGCAAGCAATCTTAGCTGGTAAGCACTGTATTGTGGAGAAACCTTTTACAAATACATTAGAAGAAGCTCAAAAGCTCTTTGAGATGGCAGAGAAAAAGGGTGTAATTCTTCAATGTTACCAAAACAGACGTTTTGATAGTGACTTCTTAACAGTCCAAAAAGTTATTGAAAGCTCAAAACTTGGAGATCTCTATGAAGTCGAAATGCACTTTGATTACTATCGACCAGAGACATCAGAAAACTCAAAAGAGTTTAACCCTTATCATTCCTTTGTTTATGGTCATGCATCCCATACTTTAGACCAAGCAATCTCATACTTTGGTATTCCTAAGAATGTGCACTATGATGTTCGTCAGCTCCTAGGAGAAGGAAGAGCAAATGATTACTTTGACTTTGATTTATTTTATGATAATGAGTTAAAGGTGTCTGTTAAGTCTAGCTTCTTTAGAGTGAAATCCCGACCAAGCTTTGTTGCATACGGAAGACGAGGTATCTTCACCAAACAAACTAAAGACCGTCAGGAAGAAGATCTTAAGAAGTTCTACATGCCAAATAATAGTGACTTTGGTATTGACCGTATTGAAGACTATGGAACACTGGCATACTACGAAGAAAATCAATACCATGAAGAACAAATCGTTTCAGAAAAAGGTGACTATGCATATTATTATGATGCACTTTATGAAACAATCATGAATGGTAAAGAGCCACTCGTTACTAAGGAACAAACACTTGAAGTAATGCGTATCATGGAAATGAGTTTAAAACATCTTAAATAGAAAAAAAGACAGTTCGCAAGAACTGTCTTTGAATTTAGTGAGACTAGAATTATTCTAATTCACTAACACTCTCCATATTTATATCTTCATTTTTCTCTAAGATCTTAAAGAATGGATAATAGATTCCAAATGAGACTAACCATCCAAAGAGTACAAAGGCTGCAGCTTCCCATCGGCCACCAGTAGATAGGAATGCTTTAATAGGAGCCGGTGTAATCCATGGAATACTTAATACAGGAGTCGGCAAGAACTTCAGCCATACACCAATTACGGACAGAATCAATAGAACGACGGCGGAAAGAATAAATGGAATTGCCATTAGCGGATTCAGCATAATTGGAAGACCGAAAATTACAGGTTCAGCAATATTGAAGGCACTACCAGGTGCAGATAACACACCCAATCCACGTAGACGTGGTTTCTTCGAAATAATTAATAAGATTACTAATGGAACAACACTTGTCCATACATAGTTATCTAAGAATAATGAAGTATATGTATATGGTAGTGGTGTACCAGCTGCGAATGCTGCTTGGTTTGCAGCTACCATTTGTGTCATAAATGTACCAGTAATCGGTGAGATAGTATTTGATCCGTGGATACCTACTGACCATAAGATACGGTCAATAACAACGATAATCATACTTGTAGCTGGTGAGTCACCAACTTGAAGTAATGGTGTAAAGAGACCTGTGATGATTTGAGCGATATTAATTTTTAATACGCCACCAATTGTCCACCAGAATACTACTACAAAGATTGATGGAATAAGACCAGCAAAGACACTAACAACCATTGGAGGAACGCCTTCTGGCATCTTAATGGTTACTTTTTTACGTAAGAAGAAGCGGAAAATTTCTACAGATACAATCGCTACAAGAATCCCTGTGAAAACTCCATCAGCACCTAAGAATGCTTGAGCAACAGCTTGTACGCCTACAGGTTCTGCACCTTCAGCAACGATGTGTAATGTTTGAACTGGATTCAGTAATAAGAAACATGCAACTGCTAAGATAACTGGTTGTACGATTTCGAGGTTTTCACCACGGTTACGGTTATACCAATCAACTAAAGCATACGATGTTGTGAATACTGTAAATAGACCAATGTAGTTAGTTCCAAGACCAGCAACTTGAGCAATTGTCCAACGGAAATTACCTAAGAACGCTAAGTAAGCTTTATTTGGAAATGATGCAATTAGAAGGAATAATGAACCAATAATTAATAAAGTCATAATTCCAAGACCTGTAAACTGCATTACTTGAACATATTTTAACTGTGAGAAGCGAATTAACGGCGGCGCCATTTTCTCTTCAACAAATTGTGATAATTTATGCATATATACTCCTTAATATTTTTCTATTATTTTCCTATGGTGTAGTCGATAAGTCCAGCATGCATGTATGCTTTTACAAAGTTAGGGCAGCTTGACTCTAAACCACGAACTTTCCCCATAGTTGTGTAGTAAGCTTCGTATGGTACACTGCTTACTTTCCCTCTAAAGAGGTCATAAATACGTAAAGAATTAAACCATGTATCAACATCTTCTTGGCTCATCTCAAGATACTTAGTAGGTACAAATCCAACAAGGTCCTCTAAATTTTCCCCATAAAGAAGATCAATGTCTGCACCTTGTGCTCGTAGACGTTTAACTGCTGCAGTTACTGTTTTATAGGTATAGTAATGACGATCATGCATTGTACCAATATGGTGTGTAATAACAAGATCAGGTTTTTCCTGTTTGAAGTATTCCATCATTTCTTGGATGAACTCTTCCTCACTTGGCATATTACTTGATAGGTAGTCTAAGCGATGTGCATTAACTCCCATACCCTTTGCAACTTCATCAATTTGACGAACAAGCAAATCTAAATAATCTTGTTTCTCTTGTTCTGTAGCACCAGCTACTTGTAGACGACCTGTTGTTACATGAACAAAAGTAGATTTTGCACCAAAGCGATTCATAACAATCGACATTGGGCCTCCCATTAATTCTGCATCCAAGGGGTGCGCACCAACTGTGATAATACGTTTATATTCTTTCATATTTCCTCTCTCTTTCAAAAATTTAAATCATTCATTCTCCTGTCATAAGCACATGCTTAAGCAGATTTTAAGAAACATAACCGGTGTAAGCGTTTCCTAAACCCATTATAATCTGTTAAAACAGAATGTCAACACTTTTTCCCAGAAACTTTGGACCAAAGTGTCTATTGTAATTGAAACTCTTTTTTAGTATGATGGATACAGGAATGAGGTGCATGCATGAATCCTATCCAATTAATGAGAATTAATGAGACCAACTTCACGAAACAAGAAGTTGTGATTATGAATACAATTATTGATAAGATTGAATCTCTTACAAATTTATCACTTGTTGAGTTTGCAGATATTGTTGGTATCTCAAAATCGGCACTCTTGAGATTTTGTCAGAAACTTGGGTATGAGGGTTACAGTCAATTTAAGTATGATGTATCACGTTATGTTGATGAACTCCAATCAGAAGGACTGAAACATCCAAGTCAGAAAACGATCTCTGAAATCTACGCAGAGACGATCTTAGCAATCGATCATGTCGTCAGTGATGACGATATGAATGAACTTTATCTGAAGCTTAAGAACGCTAAGAACGTTAAGATTTTTGCTTATGCAGAAACAGCGATATCTTCACTCTATTTTTCAGAACGCCTTTTAGCTTATGGCTATGATAGTGAGGTTGTCTCACAGGTATTTAATATCCATAAAAAGGCATCAATTATTGATCCTGATGATCTTGTGATTATTATTTCTATCTCAGGAAATACAGCAATTATCGGTGAGGTTATCAACCAATTGGAGGATCGCAATCTAAACACAGTATTAATAACTCAGAATACATTCTCAATGTTTAGAAATCGTGTGAAGCAAAGTATCTTTGTACCTTACTTCACTGATAATAACGATTCAATTAGCTTGGATTCACACGTAATATTATATGCATTTTTCAGTAAATTTATTAACTTTTTAATCAATAAAGAAAAACAACAATAAGGAGATTTAAGTATGTCAATACGACAATTTGAGGGACAAGAAATCTTAGAAGTTATGAACTTATGGAACCAAGAAATGAGTGCCGATGCTCTTGATGTTGAGAGTTTTACAGCATTAGTTCTCGGCGATGATAATTTTGATAAACGCTATGTGTTAACTGCTTATGAAGGTGATGAGTTAGCTGGTTTCATATGGGCAGTTAAACGTAAATATCCTTATCTTGAAAGAGGGATTGAGCCAGAACGTGGTTACATTGTAGCGATGTGTGTTGCTCGTCAGCATCAACGTAAAGGTATTGGTAGTAAACTCTTAAAACATGTTGAAGAAACAATGATTCAAGAGGGAGTAAAGGAAATTACATTAGGTGCATACAGCCCTAATTATCTCTTCCCTGGTGTTGATGTTCATAATTATGCAAACGGAACACCTTTCTTTGAAGCACAGGGTTATAACAAGCGTGGTGAAGCAGTGTCAATGAATCAAACATTGATGCCATTTACTTATCCTGAATATACCTTGAATAAAAAAGCAGAACTTGAAGAGCAAGGCTATCGCTTCTCAAAATTTACATATCAAGATGCAACGGAGTTAACTGATTTTATGATGACAAATTTTGGTTCAGGTTGGACCCGTAACATTCAAGAATCATTTACACGTAAAGATGCTTTAGATACATTGATTGTATGTAAAGATAAAGACGGAGAAATTGTTGGCTACTGTCAAAGAGGTATTGATGGTCATCCTGATCGCTTTGGACCGTTCGGAGTTCGTGAAGATCTACGTAGTTATGGTATCGGTGGAGTACTATTTGATGAAATGCTTCATGATATGGCACAACGAGGTATCCATCATGTTTACTTCTTGTGGACTGGTGGTCGTGCACAACAAATGTATGAACGTCATGGTATGCGTGCCTATAGAACGTATGCATTAATGAGAAAAGCAGTATAAAGTGAGTGAAAAAAAAGAACCGAGAGGTTCTTTTTTACATTTTAGCCATTGTTTGGGGAATCAACTGAATGAGTTCTGAAGGTATGACCACGTATTTATCCTCGTAGATTTCATCAGCGATCATACTGTGTAAACTAACTGCAGCAATTAATGTATGAAATGAATGAGGAAATTGTGCAAAGAATCCTGCAATCATGCCTGCTAAGACATCCCCAGAACCACCAGTTGCCATCCCTGGATTACCATAAGGTATCGCTGCAATATTTCCTTGGAAATATATCTCGGTGTGATGTTTCTTTAGAACAAGCATTCCTTTGAACTCATCCATAAATTTTTGGTTGGTATCAGGAGATTGATCTGGTATGGGAATGCTACTAAGTCGCTCCCATTCTTTTTGATGAGGTGTCAGAATGATGTTGGGTTTATTCATTATGAGTGCCACTTGTTCTGATATCAAGGTCAGAGCCGAACCATCGATAATAAGTATTTGATGTTCCTTGAGATTCTTTAGCACCCTATGAATGATGTGTTTACTGTCTTCAGATAATGCCATACCCGGTCCCAGTAGCACGACATCTACAGTACTCATAAAATTGATAAGTTCATCGATATCTTCACTATCAAGCACCATAGCTTCTGGACAATGAGAAAGAAGTGCAGTTCGATTATCTTTAACAGAAGCTACTGTGGTAAGTCCAGAACCTGAATAAACACAAGCTTTAGTGGATAGAATAACGGCACCACCAAATTGTTGTGATCCACCAATAATTAGAGTCTTCCCAAAGTCACCTTTATGAGATTCTACGGGTCTTCTAACAATAACTTCTTTAAGAAGTTGATTAATGAACTCTTTAGTTAATACTTTCATAATACATACCCTCCTTAAACAATTTGAATATCAAATTAAAATCATTTACAATAGTTTTATTAGATTGCGAGGAATTCCAGAAATGTCGAACAAGAAAAAGCAATTATCATTTTTTATTTATATGATCCCACTATTACTTATTGAAATCCTATTTAGAGTCCAAAATAGCCAAACATATCCAAGTATCGTATTTGTACGTTCCTTGCTATTTGTAGGGTTTCTTACATCAATATTGTATCTTATTAATACGTATTTGAACACTATCCTAGCTCGAATCCTTACCGTACTACTCTTTTTTTTCAATAGTATTTATGCCTTTTTCCAAACTGGAATTCATTACTACTACGGTCACTTTTTTTCAATGCGATTCTTGTTTGAAGGGACTCCTGATGTCGGAAGTTATACGGTCGATTTTCTAAAGTATCTTAAATTTGAGACATACGCATTTATACTAATTGGTCTTATCGCAATAGCTGTTTATCTATATATTAAGCCTGAAAAAGCAACAGATACTAATCCTAAATACTTATTGGTTTCTATTATGAGCCCATTATTACTTTACTTAGCTTATATCGCAATGCTGTTTATAGGAGATGCTCCCAATGCTTTTGAATCTTCGATTAAACTTTATATCAAACCATATTATACAGAGAACGCAATGAATCAACTTGGGATGTCTTCCTTTATTTCAACAGATATTATTTACTCTTTAACTTCCGATGGAAGCTTGGAAGTTAAAATCCCACAAGAGGAAATCGTGGATGAGCCAATTGAAGAATCAGAAGAAGAGAAACCGTCGACATTAGATGGTCGTATTCAAGATGACTTAGAATGGATTCAAGCAAGAGATGCTGAACAAAACGATACAATACGTTCCATTGATAATTATTTCCTTGGGAAGTCATATACCGAAAGAAATGATAAAACTGGTGTCTATAAAGATAAGAACTTTATCTATGTCCTTGTGGAAGCCTTTGATATGATCGCAATTCATGAAACTTTAACGCCAACTCTCTATAAAATGCAACAAGAAGGTACGTATTTTGATCACTTCTATTCTCCACAGTTCAACTGCGCAACAGCTGAGTCGGAATTAATGTCATTATCATCATTATACCCAGTAATTGATACATGCACGATGAGTGCATATTATGATAGAACATCACCTCAAACGATATTTAATCTCTTTAAGAATAAGGGCTATAACACGTCTTCCTATCATAATTGGAACGATCAATTTTACCCACGTAGTATTATTCACCCAGAATTAGGTTCGGATCACTATCGTGACGTAAAGACTCTAATTCCACGATTAATCAGTGGTTGGCAAAGTGATCTCACCATGATGGAAGGGATTGTGAAGGAATTGAATGCTGAAGAAGGTAAGTTTATGTCGTATATCATTACGTCTTCAACCCATCTTCCATATGATGTGTCTTCGTCACTTGGTAATCGCTATGTCAATAAAGTATTGGAAGTATATCCAGATGCTCCCTTAGAAATACGAACCTATTTATCGAAAGCTGTAGAACTTGACCTTGCAATGCAATACCTTCTTGAAAATCTATCAAGCATGGATAATACAGTAGTAGCCATGTATGCTGACCATCGTCCTTTAAAAATGAAGGGTGCTTATCTTGATAAGTATTCGGATATTAATCGCTTAGCAATGTACGAACTGGATCGTACGCCAATGATTGTTTACAATCCTCAACAAGTACCAGAAAAAGTCTCAAAAGTATCCAGTACCATTGATATGGCACCGACTTTTGCGAACTTATTTGATTTAGAGTATGATACACGTCTCTTTATGGGAAATGATATCTTTAGTAATGAAGAGAACTTCGTTATTTTCCAAAGTGGTTCCTGGTATTCTCAGAAAGGTTATTTCAGTACAGCAGATGCACGTTTCTATCCTTTCGATGAAGCAGATAGCATAAGCAGTGATGAAATTAATCGAGTAAATCAAATCGTTAAAAACAAGATGTCTGTATCATCACTCATTTATACGCATCAATACTTTAATAAACGTTTATTTATTCAAGATAAATACAAACAACTAGCTCCTTAGGGGCTAGTTGTTTTTAGAGCGGATGCCATTGTGGAATCCTTGAATCATAGATTGTAGTCTCTTGTTTTGAGTTTCTTCTCGTTTTGCACTCAGTACATGACGCGTCCAATCCTTCTGCATCCCTTTAGGTAGTTCCTTAAAGAACTTAAGGGCGAAAGTATCATGGCTCAATAAAGCTTCCAGTTCGCCAATACGATCCTCATAAAGAGCAACGCGTTGATCACTTGGAGCTGTACGTGTCTTTTTTAGTCCTTTGATATTCTTCAAGCGAATCATCGTGAAGTTATCATCGTAGGATAGCATTTGCGTAAATTGGAGCTGAGTCCCTTCAACAATTCCAGTCTCATCACTAACATGACAATAAGGGAAGATTGCATCACGATGTATACCTTCAAGTTGGATTTTATTTTGTAACTTTGGATAGACAAGCATTAAAGAACCTTTCTCTTTAATAAGATTCTTGCTGTCACTTTCAAGTATTGCCACTAACATTTCTTCTAAGTCTTTTATGTATACGATTCTTAAATCTACAGGATAACTTGCATTATATGGTGGAAGTTTGTCGTCAAAGGCATGTGGATCTTCACTATGTATTGTCTCGTACTTCTCTAGTTTAAGTTTTTGAATCAGTTCGGCTGTCATACGATCTCCTTTTTCTTTTATTGTAACGATACTTAAGTTCCTGTGCAATTAAGACGATAAAAAAAGATGCTTTCGCATCTTATTCGGTCACTAACCATAAAACTTGTTGAGTATTTTCTAAGAATTGGCTAATAATGAGGCGTTCACGTAATTCGTGGGCAAATTCTCCACCTGCAGCAAGTGCAATAGCATCAATGCCATTATAACTTAGACCACTTACATCAGTTCCTCCGCGCATCACGAGAGTACGATAGTCAAGATTGTGTCTTTCACACATTGCTTTGAATCGTTTTAAGACAGGATTGTCTTCACTATGATGATAGGCATGAAGTGATTGATCAACACTTACTTCTAGCTTAGCACCAAACTTATCAACGGATGCTTGTAGGGTATCTAAAACATGTTGAACTTGTGCTTTTCCTTTTTCTGTATCGAGGCTTCGGACTTCCATCGCAAAACGAGTCACTTCCGGTACAACGTTTGTAGGATAATCACAGATTACACGACCAATATTAGTTGTGGTATCTTCATCAATCTTCAAAAGTTTCATATTAGAGATTGCATCTGCCATGACTTGAATTGAAGAAATTCCTTCATCAGGAGCTTGACCAGCATGAGCTGCTCGTCCTGTAATTGTTCCAAGAATATCATAGTAGTCAGGTCCTCCAATTACTGCAGCACCAGGTCCGCCACCACCATCAAGAACATAAGCGATTTTCCCTTTGACAAGTTCTTTATCAATATTAAAGGCACCTAGGATTCCAACTTCTTCACCAATTGTAAAGAGTAGTTCGAGTGGAGGGTGGTCTAAGTTGTTTTCACGAAGGACAGCTTCCACTTCTATAATTTGAGCAATACCTGCTTTGTCATCAGATCCTAAAATTGTAGTACCATCTGAGACAATATACAAACCATCTTCACTAAAGGAAGGTTTTACGCCATTCCCTGGTTCAACAGTATCCATATGTGCTTCAAGAATAATAATATCTTCATGAGCTTTTGAGCCCTTACCAGGAACCTTGACAATAACGTTTCCAGCATTAGACTGCGGTACAGCTTTACGAGACACCATATCCTCATGAACTTCATATCCAAGCTCAGTAAAATATGCAATTAAGTAATCAGCAACGCCACGCTCATTCATGCTTTGGCTATCAATTTGTACAAGTTCCATAAAACGTTGTAATGCACGATCTCTATTAATCATTAGAATCCCTCTTTTCTATTAGTATAAATTGTAACAGAAGTCAAAAAATTGTCTATACCTTATTATGTTTAAAATGTTAGTTAAAAGTGTTAAAATGAAATTATATAATTGGTGAAATACTGAACAAGAGAAAGATACACGAGAGGAAGTTAAAATGTACATACTCACACTAATTAGTATTATTCTTATTCTTGCTTTTGGATTGTATAAAAAACGTTCGTTGCTTAAAGATAATAAAGAGGCAGATACCAAATCGTTTTTTATGAAGTATGGCGTTGTTGCGATAGTTATTCTTGGTGTTGTGTTTACAATTGATTATCAAAATAGAAACATTAGTACAAGAAATCAATGTATTAATGACACTGTAATTCGTAATCATAATTCCTATTTCAAAGACAGTGATGCTTATAATCTCTGTACTACCGAAGGGAACCGAGAAGTCTTTGTAAACCCAAATAAGGCGTATCAACGTTTCATGCTCGACTATGGCTTTGATGCCCTCGGATTTGCTGCCTCAAACTTTGAACCGCAAGTTATTACTAAACAAGGAATGCGAAGTTTTAGTCCTTGTTGTGATCTCTATCGAGACGAAGACAGACCTGTGTTAAAATTCATCGATATATTCCAGATATCATATATGAAGATTCCAATTAATCTTGTCACAAAGGAAGGTTACAGCGTTACGATTACTGGTAACTCATATTTTGATTCGTATACCGACAGTAGTGGAAAGCTTGTGAAAGCGGAACCCGGTCGTATTTTTCTTGAGTCAAGTGTATCTATTAGTAATCCAACGATTCATGAATTTGACATAGGGGTCAAAGATATTAAAGTAGTATCCGAAAAGGGAGAAACTGCTAGATTTATACCATTTGATAATTATTTAAGTTTAGAAACAGAAACGATTGATGAAAATGGTAATAAAAGATTTGTGCATCTAAAAAGTGATGAAGGTGTACACTTCAAGATTATTTCGGAGTTACCACAAAATGAGAAACACTTTTTTGAGTTTGACACATTTTTGGGTACTAAAGAAAAGTATCAGGTAAAACTATAGACGTTTATTAGATTAATTTTGAAAGGAAGGGCAGATAATGATCAAAGATAAATCAAAACTGCGTTTTGCTCAAGCCATTAAGAGATGTATGCTTAAGGACTCGATTGATAGTATCTCTGTTGCTCAAATTGCTGAGGAGAGCGGTTTATCACGGCAAACTTTCTACCGACATTTCCTTGATAAGTATGATCTTATTAACTGGTATTTTGATCAACTCTTGTTTGAGTCATTTAAAGAAATGGGTAAAGGAAAAACTGTCTTTGATGGACTTGTACGTAAATTCAAGTATATACAGTCGGAGCAACTATTCTTTACTGTAAGTTTTCAATCCGACAGTCAGAACTCTTTAAAAACTCATGATTATGAAATGATTCGAGACTTCTATATTGATCTAATTACAGATAAAACAGGCAATAACCCTGATGAAAGTATGACATTTTCAGTAGAACTCTATTGTCAGGGTGCAGTCTTTAAAACGGTGGATTGGCTTCAAAAAGGAATGAAGGAAACACCTGAAGAACTGGCACATTTAATGATACAGGCGATGCCTGATCCTATGAAAATACTCTTTAAAACACTCACGATTCTCTAATTGTGAGTGTTTTTGTGACAGTACAAGGAAAGTGTAACTCCACAAACAATTAAAACTTGTTAAAATAATAACAAGAGAAGGAGGGACTTTATGAATCGAATTATTTTGAATGAAACATCGTACCATGGTAAAGGTGCAATCGAAGCTATTGTTGATGAAGTAAAACTACGTGGGTATCAAAAAGCACTCGTTGTAACGGATGCTGACTTGATAAAATTTGGTGTAAGTACTAAAGTTACAGATTTATTAGATAAAGCTGGACTAGACTATGCAATTTATTCTGAAGTAAAACCAAATCCGACTATTGAGAACGTTCAAGATGGTGTAAAAGCATTTCATGACAACAATGCAGATTACATTATTGCTATTGGTGGTGGATCACCAATTGACACTGCAAAAGGGATTGCGATAATTGCTACAAACCCAGAATTTTCTGATGTACGCTCACTTGAGGGAGTGGCCGATACTAAGAAAGCATGTGCACCAATCATTGCAGTTGCAACAACAGCAGGTACAGCGGCTGAAGTAACGATCAACTATGTAATTACTGACGTCGAAAGAAAACGTAAATTCGTCTGTGTCGACCAACATGATATACCAGTTGTAGCGATTGTTGATCCAGACATGATGGAAACAATGCCAAAATCATTAATCTCATCAACAGGTATGGATGCATTAACACATGCAATTGAGGGCTATACTACAGTAGGTGCATGGGAAATGACAGACATGTTCCATCTTAAAGCTATCGAGCTTATTTCTAAATCATTACGTGATGCTGTAAAAGGCAATGCTGAGGGTAGAGAATCAATGGCCCTTGCTCAATATATTGCGGGCATGGGGTTCTCAAACGTTGGTTTAGGAATTGCGCATTCAATGGCTCACACATTAGGTGCAGTTTATGATACACCTCATGGAGTAGCTTGTGCAATGATGCTACCGATTGTAATGGAGTTTAACCAAGAAGCAACAGGAGAACGTTTTAAAGAGATTGCGAAAGCAATGGGTGTAGAGGGTACAGATACAATGTCACAAACAGAGTATCGTAAAGCAGCCATTGATGCCGTAAGACAACTTTCTGTCGATGTAGGAATCCCTACAAAGTTACCAGAATTAAGAGAAGAAGATCTTGATTTCTTAGCAGAGTCAGCATTAAATGATGCATGTACTCCAGGTAATCCACGACAAGCGACAATTGAACAATATAAAGAATTATTTAGAAAACTTATGTAATCAAAGAAAAAGCGTTAATCTCACATCATACGAGATTAACGCTTTTTTTGTGCTTAATGATACATCAATAAAACAATGAAAAATGTATTCGTTAGGTTAATTGGTAATTACTTCTGTTCCGATATTGTTTAATCTTGAAATTATTGTTTTAGGAACAGAAGATTCGGTGATAATTATATCTATAGCTTTTGCATTATCTACGAAATATGTAGAAGTGCTCCCGATTTTGTCGGAAGTAATTATTGATATTGCTTGCGAACTTTGTTGGATGACTGTTTTCTTTAATATTGATTCTTCAAGGGATGGTACAGTAATACCTTGATCAACATCTATTGAAGATACTCCCAGTACACATAAATCAAAGTGTATATCCTTTATTGCCTGAAGTGTAGTTCCGCCTTGTAGTATTTTGCTTTCTTTGTTCAATTCCCCGGGAAGTAAGTAAATGTTAATCAACTTGTGATTGGTTAAAGAAAGTGCAATAGCGGGGCTATTTGTAATAATTGTTCCAGAATAATCTAGTGGAATTTGCGTTGCAAGACTTAAGTTAGTTGTGCCACTGTCAAGGTAAATAACAGAACCGGATTGCAATAGTGGAATAGCTAATCGTGACAGTTCTTCTTTTAGCCCAGGATGTTGTCCAATTCTTTGTTCGAAAGCTACAACCGAAGCATCTACCCTAAGGGCTCCGCCATGTACTCTCTTGATTAGACCTTCTTTTGAAAGTTCCTGTAAATCTTTGCGTATGGTGTCTTCAGTAACACTTAATTCGTTTGTTAATTCATTAACAATAACTCTTCCATTTTCTTTTAATTGATCTAATATGTACTCGTGACGCTCTCTTTTTAACATTTCAACCCTCGATTCTAATCGATTCTAATCGATTTTAATTGACTTTTATTGATTTTACATATAATCTAGATATGTAAACGCTTTATATAATCGTTTATCATTGATTTTCGCGAAACAATGAATTTCAATTAATGTAATTATACCAAAATTACTGCAGAAAGGGAGGATGAATTTTGAAATTAGGAATTTTTTCAAAAGTATTTATTGATTATTCAGTTGAAGATGCGTTTAAAAAAATTGCGTCATATGGATTACATCATGTACAGTTTAATTTTTCCAACGTTGGACTTAACAGTCTGCCAAAAAGTGTAGGAAATGATATTATTTCAACAATTAAGAAAGTAAGCGATGATTATGGAATAGAAATACCGATTGTTTCTGGAACCTTTAACACTTTGGAGTTAAACGATACTAAGCGCCAAGACAACATGAAACGCTTTGACGAAGTGTGTAGAGTTGCATCAATCCTTAATATTCCATTTGTATCAATTTCTACCGGTAGTTTCAATCAAGATGACTTTTGGAGCTCTCATCCTGATAATCACTCAGAAAATGCTTGGAAGATGTTGTACCAATCATTGGATGTGATGCTACAGTCAGCCATGAGGTACGATATTGTAATTGTCGTTGAACCCGAGCAGGCAAATGTTGTGAGTTCTGTTGAAGATACTATAAGACTTATGAAGCATTATGATAGTAAACATTTACGTGTATTATTTGATGCCGCAAATATTGTGACTTACGAAGATAGAAATACTTTAGAAGAAAAAATAAATGATTCTTTAAAAAAATTAAAAGAATATATTGTAATAGCTCATTGTAAAGACTGCAAGTTTATAGAAGGTAGAATTGAATTTGCTAGTGTTGGACGAGGGGACTTACCACTTCGTGAATATATAAACTCTTTAAGTGAGTTTTACCACGGTCCAATTATAATGCACGGTCTTAGTGAAGAAGATGTAGAATTTGCCTTAAACTATTTAGAAAACGGGAGATAAGTATGAGTAAAGAGAGAATAGTAAAAATTGGAGTACTAGGAGCTGGTCAAATATCACAAGCTGGACATTTTGATTCGATTCGTCGTTCAAGCAATGCTATGTTATATGCAATTTGTGATGTCGATACATTCCTACTTAATGAAATGAACAATATATATCACCCAACGAAGCTTTATACAGATTATGATGAGATGTTGGCAGATCCTGAGGTAGAAGCTGTTGTAATTGGAATTGCTGACCAATATCATGTTGCTATGACAGAAAAAGCAGTAAAAGCAGGTAAACACGTTTTAGTTGAAAAACCCTTAGGAATGTCAATTGAAGAAGTTGTACATCTTGGAGAAGTTGTTAAAAAAAGTGATGTACATGTACAAGTTGGAAATATGAAGAGGTTTGATGAAGGGTTGCAAGAAGCTAAGAAATTTATTGATGATGGAATGGGAGAAATTATTGGCTTAAAGGCATGGTATTGTGATAATACTTATCGCTATACAACCACTGATAATGTACAACCACTCATTATCGAAGGGAAAAATGTAAAACGTCCTTCTGGCGATCCAAAAGCAGATAAACGAAGATATTATATGAGAGGACACGGTAGTCATTTGTTTGACACTGCACGTTATTTGGGTGGAGATATAGTTGCTGTTACTGCTTGGCTTACAGAAAAATACGGATCGTATTCATGGTTTGTAACTGCTGAGTATAAAGACGGTTTCGTTGCTCAATTAGACTTAACACTTCAAGTTCGAATGGATTGGCACGAAGGGTTTGAAGTATATGGAGAGTTTGGATCAGTTATTGGGAAGACATACAATCCTTGGTTTTTAAAGGCAAGTGATGTTGAAATATTTAAGTCTGAAGATAACAGTTACCATCGACCTATAGCAGCGGACGGTCATGTATACCGTAGACAAATTGAAGATTTTGCCAACACTATTATTACGGGTAAAGTTGGAGATGGCGCGACTATCCAAGATGGAATTGAAACTATGAAAATTATGAGAGCAGTACAGTTATCAGTTGAAAGAAAAGAAAGGGTAGTCGTAGCGGATGTAACAGGTGATTTATAGGTATGAAAAAATCATATTTCATAAATGAAGGAATAAAATTTTATTTTGAAGATGATGAAAATGATGGTTTTCCATTTCTATTTATGCATGGTTTAGGTGGGAGCACAGAACAAACCATGTCAGTTTTACAAGCTACCCCAGGGATTAGGAGAATAAGTTTTGATTTTCGAGGTCATGGGAAAACTATTGATATTGGTGGAGTATCAAACTTAAGTTTTAGTCAATTTTCCAAAGACGCTTTAGCATTACTTAAGCATCTTGGAATAAAAAAAGCAAACATTGGGGGATTTCTACAGGAGCGGGTGTATCGCTACACCTGGCACTCTCTAATTCAGATGTTGTGAATAAGCTAGTATTGTCAAGACCTGCATGGAATGATGGTCCTCAGGAATTGAACATTCAAGAAGCTTTTGAGAGTATATATAAAATTCTGATTGATGAGCAAATTACGGATAAAAAAGACGCATATAAGAAAACAAATATTTATATTATGATGAATGAAATTTCGAAATATGCATCAAGTACATTGCTCGGACAATTTGATTATATTAATGCATCTGAGACTGCTGAAAAACTTAATTACATACCAAAAGATGCACCAAATCATGACAGAAATGAGTGGAAGACTATAGAATGTGAAACTTTGATATTGGTTTCTAAAAATGATCCAATTCACCCATATAAATATGGCTATCTACTTAATGAGTATATTCCAAACTCCAAACTTGTTGAGATTACATCGAAAGATGTATCGAGTGTTCAGCATAATATTGATTCAAATATTACAATAAAAGAATTTCTAGAATAAAAAATCATATAAAGGAGAAGAAAATATGAAAAATATGTTTATGAAGTTCATCAATAAATTAACGAATATTGGTGGTTCTTTACAAACACCAATTGCAATTTTGCCAGCTGCGGGGATCTTACTTGCGTTGGGAACAATATTTACTAACCCTGCGTTCGTCGAGATGATGCCTTTTGCTCAAAATGAAACTATGAATAATGTGTTTAATGTTCTGTTGTCTACTGGTAATATTATATTTGCAAACTTACCATTGATTTTTGCAGCAGGTGTCGCAATCGGGCTTACTAATAATGACGGAATTGCAGCGCTTTCTGCAATCGTAGGATACTTAATAATGAACGTTACAATCGGTGGAACCATGGGTATTACACCTGAAATGGTTGCTGATTCTAATATGTATGCAACTATTTTGGGCATTCCTACAATCCAAACAGGAGTATTAGGGGGATCTTTGTAGGTGTACTTGCATCTTCGATTTTCAATAAATTCCATGATGTAAAACTTCCAAGCGCTCTTTCATTTTTTGCAGGTAAACGAAGTGTTCCAATTATAACTGCATTTGCATCACTTCTTCTAGGATTTGTTTTAATTATCGTTTGGCCTCCAGTTCAAATAGGAATCAATAATCTTTCTAGTTTTATAGTAAATCTCAACGCTGGTGTTTCTGGCTTTATGTTTGGATTTATTGAAAGACTAACTATTCCATTTGGTATGAATCATGTTTGGTGGCCAACATTCTGGCTACAAGCTGGTGAGTATGTTAATAAAGCAGGTCAAGTAGTAAATGGGGATCAACTGATTTTCTTTGCACAGTTAGCTGATGGAGTTCCAATTACGGCTGGTAACTTTATGAACGGACTATTTGTGCTTAAGATATTCTCAATGCCTGCTGTCGCTTTAGCAATTTATCATACAGCAGATAAAAAACAAAAAAGCAAAGTTTATGGGATTTTAGTATCAGGTGCTCTAACTTCACTGATTGCTGGTGTGACAGAACCACTAGAGTTCCTATTTATATTCAGTGCTCCTGCCCTTTTCTTGGTATATGCAGTAGTAACAGGGTTAGGATTTACAATTATGAATTTACTTGGTGCGCACTTAGGTCTATCTTTCTCGGGAGGCTTACTGGACTTCTTGTTCTTTAACTTATTAACAACTCGTACAAATTGGTGGATATTAATACCTGTAGGATTAGCGTTCTTCGCAATTAACTACTTTATGTTTAGATTTGCAATTGTTAAGTTCAATTTGAAAACTCCTGGACGTTCTAAGGATTTAATTGAAACCAAAAGCACGGTAGAGTATGACGGAGATCAAATAAGTAATATCATTAAAGCGTTGGGTGGAAAAAATAATATTAAGAATGTGAATGCATGTTATTCACGACTACGAGTAGATGTGATTGATACTTCAATTGTTGATAAAGACATATTTGCTGAACAACTAGAAGCTTCAGGAATAAGTGTTTTAGGAAATAATGTTCAAGTAATCTATGGTAATCAAGCAGTTCCAATTAAAGAAGGCGTTCTAGCAGTATTAAGTGGAAAAGAAGCAGAAGTGTTGAGTTCAAAAGTGGAAGCTAATATCTCTAAAGATCCAAAAAAATTAATTGAAATTGCTGCTCCAGCTACTGGAGAAATATTAGAACTTGAAAGAGTAGAAGATAAAGTTTTTTCTGAAAAAGTAATGGGGGATGGCTTTGCGATTGAGTTGACAGAAAATACAATATATGCACCAGTGTCGGGTAAAGTAATCAGCGTTTTTCCGACTAAGCATGCAATTGGTATGGTAGACGATTTTGGTAACGAAGTGTTGATACATATCGGTTTAGATACTGTAAAACTAGACGGAGACGGTTTTAGATTACATATGGCTGTCGGTGATTACGTAGAGCAGGGTGATTTAATCGCGGAGATTGACATTGACCTAATTAAGAGTAAAGGATACTCAGTTGTTACGCCGATAATTTTCACAAATCTTGACCAAGCAAAATATTCAGTCAAAATTGTAAGTGAGAAGATGGTAAAGTCAAATCAAAAAAAAATTATTGATTTATAAAAAGGTATTTAGTATATAAGTAGTAATAAGCAACAAATATATAAAAGCGTTAATCTCACATCAAACGAGATTAACGCTTTTTGCTTATGGTAAACGATTACCAGCTGCTTTATAAAGATCATACCATTCACGATGTGTAATCTTTACTTCTGATGCCTGGCAGATTCTTTGAATTCGTTCAGGATTCATACTTCCGATAATTGTTTGGATGTTTGCTGGATGACGTAGTATCCATGCTACTGCAACTGCTTCATTGGAAATGTTATAGTTTTTACCAACAATTGACATTGCTTCATTCAATTCAGGAAAGTCAGGATGGTCGACAAATACTTTATCAAAGTAACCACTGTAGAATGGAGACCATGCTTGTAAGGTCATATTATTTAGACGTGCATACTCAATAATACCACCATCACGGTTAATTGCAGGACCATCACCCATGTTTACATTAAAACCAAAGTCTAACATTGGTGTATGTGCAATACTGAACTGTACTTGATTACAGAGTAATGGAACATCGAGTGAGTTAGCAAGTAATTGTGTTTGATATGGATTTTGATTACTTACGCCAAACCATCGTACTTTACCTGAAGCTTTTAGTTCCTTGAAAGCTTCATTAATTTCTTCTGGCTCCATCAATGCATCTGGACGATGAAGTAATAATACATCGATGTAATCTGTTTGTAGTCGCTCAAGAGATTCGTCAACTGACTTCAAGATATGTTCTTTTGAGAAATCAAAAGTTCCTTGATTAATTCCACATTTTGTTTGAATAATAACAGAAGAACGCTCAATGCCCAACTCTTTAAAAGCTTCACCAAAGATTACCTCTGCTTGTCCTTTTCCATAAATATCAGCATGATCAAAGAAGTTAATTCCACACTCAAGTGCTGTGTTAATAATCTGTTTAGCTTCTGCTAATGTCTTTGAACTCATTCTCATACAACCAAGTCCAATATTTGAAACATTTAAATCACTATTTCCTAGAATTTGATATTTCATGTTATACCCTCCATGATTGAATAATATCATAATTAAAGAAACATTGAGACTTAATGTTCGTGATTTCAATACAATACTTTAAGCAAATTGACTGAATGGTTGTATAGTTTCATAAATATATGAAACTATATTGAATTGTTTTCTGAAACAATATACAATTTACATATTATACATTTGGGGGAATTAATTTATGGATATTTCAAAGCGCAAAAAATATACAAACAGGCTCGTATTATCATCCTTACTTTTTGGCTTGTTTTTTGGTGCAGGTAATCTTATCTTTCCGGTAAGTCTTGGGCAGAATGCTGGAGCATCCGTCGTCGTTTCCTCAATTGGTTTTATTATTACAGGTGTAGGCTTTACGTCACTTGCGGTTATTGCATGTGAGCGCAGCAAGGCAAAATCATTAGTAGAAATGCTTTCGCCATATGGTAAAACCTATGCGTTTATCTTTACTAGCTTACTCCTCTTAACAATAGGGCCGATGTTCGCACTTCCTCGTACCGCAACAGTACCTTATGAAGTAGCAATTCATGCTCTATTTCCAGAAGTAAATCATACGGTTGGTCTTGCATTATTTTCTGGTATCTTTTTTGGACTAGCGTATATAATGGCGCTAAAACCAAATAAGATTAATGTTTTTGTAGGGAAGGTAATTAACCCACTCTTCCTTACCTGTCTAGCAGTATTCTTCGTAGTATTTATCTTTAATTCTATGGGTGGCTTTTCAAACTATGAAGCAATGGGTGGCTACAATTCTAATGCCTTTCTCCAAGGTTTTGAAGATGGCTACCAAACGATGGATGTACTTGCAGCATTAATTTTTAGTTTTGTAATTATTGGAGTCAATTCCGAGTCAAAAAGCAGTAATTCGATGAAACATAAGGATATTATTGTTGCTTCACTATTTGCTGGATTGATGATGGCATTCATTTACACAGTACTGGCACTCATTGGCGCTTCTTCACTTAATCAAATGGCTATTGCTGTTAATGGTGGCGTTGCTTTAGGTCAAATATTCAATTTCTATTTCGGTAATTTTGGATCCTTCTTCTTATCTATAACCATCACATTAGCTTGCTTAAAAACAGCAATCGGATTGATTACATCATGCAGTAATTTCTTCATGAACTACAGTTCAAAGCTTAATTACAATCGCACAGTAACGCTTGTAACACTCCTTGCATTTATCGCATCGAACTTTGGATTGAATGCAATCATCCAACTTGCTTTACCTGTATTGAAGTTCCTTTACCCACTCGCGATTATGCATGTATTTATGAATTTAATGTACAAGGACTTAAGTCATAAACAAAGCTTAATTCGTATTGTTCTCATTACTACGATGATTGCAAGTGTCTTTGAAATTCTTGCAATGCCTGGTGTTTTCGAGAATCTTAAGTTTAGTAAAGAATGGGTACTCATCTATAAGACATCCTTGCCATTATCATCAGTAGGTTTAGCATGGGTTAACTTTACAGTAATTGGACTTGTTTTAGGATATCTAATCACGCTTATCCATTCACCGAAACAAAGCTTACATCATGAACACTAATTGACTCTCTTGCGGAGTCTTTTTTAATCCTTAAGAAAAGCTTAAGAATTCAGGCAAGCCTTTATTAAGAATTAATCGTCATACTAGGTGGTGTAAAGAGGTGAGAAATATGAACTTATGGATGTTAGGAGCATTTGTTCTTATTATATATGGAATGGTAGTACATGATGTATAATAAGGAAAGAAGTGGGGATGCGTATAATGAAAAATATATTAATCGTTGAAGATGATGAAGGGATTCGCGAAGCAATAGCTGTCTATATGACACAACAAGGTTACAATCCAATCCTTTGTGGCAATGGAGAAGAAGGTTTACAAGCTATGAAGCTTCATACAATTCATCTTGCAATTGTAGATATCATGATGCCGGTAATGGATGGCATTGAGATGACCCTCCATGCACGAAAAACATATGATTTTCCAATCGTCTTTTTAAGTGCGAAATCTGAAGACATTGATAAAATTACGGGATTAAACATCGGTGCAGATGACTATGTTACCAAGCCATTTGGTTCCATGGAACTTATCGCTCGTGTGAAAAGTCATTTAAGACGTTATGAACGTATGCTTGAATATAAGGAAAATACGAAACAACCAAAGGAAAAAACAAAACTTCAAGTTGGACTAATCGAACTTGATATTTATCAAAAGAAAGTATGGGTTGAGGACAAGCGTGTTCATTTGACACCGAAAGAATTTCAAATTCTAGAACTCTTCATGAATAATCCCAATCGTGTTTTATCTGCCGAACAAATTTATGAATCAGTTTGGCAAGAAATGGCAATAAATACAGAAACTATTATGGTTCATATTAGGAAATTAAGAGAGAAAATAGAAGTAGATCCAAAGAATCCACAATACATAAAAGTAGTATGGGGAGTTGGCTACATTCTAGAAGGAGATGTTACCACGTGAAAAAACGTACAATAATATATTATGCGATACTTCTGCCAATTATTATTGCCTTAAGTATGACGATGTTTGCAAGTTATCAAAGTAAGGGTGTTACTTACAATGCCGTTAACAATTCAATTGACAATGATTTACCAAATCTAGTTTTAAAACTTACCCAAGAAGCTGGATTCGATGTTGATATAATGACTAACGGTGAAAGTAATGCGACCTTGAAGGAAATTTTTGAAAAGCGTGTTTCTCAAAATGCTAAAAACATACTTGAAGACTCACATCTTCAATATACAGTTGTGGACAAACTGAGCAATGAGGTTCTATTTACGAATGTGGAAGATACTTCTTCCGTTTATGAAAATAAGGCTTACTACTTTCCCTTAGAATTATCGTTTTCAGACGAAGGTTATATATCAAGAGACAGCAGTAGTTACACACGAAGATACTCAGTAATGGAGTCCGTTGTATACTATGGCAATCGTTACCTATCGGAATCTGATCCTTTGATGAAACTTCTAGATTCTAAAGAATCAGTGAGCCTACCTAATAATTTAAAATTTATCATTAACGTTGATGAAGGTGTCCTAACAGATACAAGTAGTTACCTTTACCAGCAGTCAATCCGATATAATGATGAATTCATGGTATATTCTATTATAGGAATGGCAATTGCTTTCGGAATACTCTTCATCTTTATCTTAGTATATCCTCTAAGTATTACTCGTGAGGTTGGAATTCATAGTTTTATGATTCAACAAAAAGCGTTGTTTAATGTTATTGCGGTTGGGATTGTGGCGACAGCTACAGGTCTATTATCGATGTTTATGACAGACATTACATCAACTGGAAAACTAACGGTGTGGGTCCAAGAATACATTGTCGTTCCGTATGGACTCAAGTCACCTACAGGTCTTGTCGCAATCATTAATATTTTATCCTGGTCAATACTCTTTTATGTAATGACGCTGATTGCTTTCTACATTAAATATATGTTTGCGGATGGTTTTGGTCGATTCTTAGTTGAAGATACAGTGCTTGGTAGTATATTACGATTCTTTAAACGAACAATCCATTCAATCTTAAGTGTAGATCTCACGAAGAAAAATAATGTAATGATATTTGTCGCTGTCTTTGCGACCCTACTGCTAATTGCTTTTCTTCTTCAACTAGGACTATTTGGGCTCTTACTTCTCTTTATTCTATCCTTTGCATTTATTGTCCTCGTATTAAAGAAACAAGATCAGATCCAACTTCAATATGTGGAACTCTTAGAGACAATTCGTCGTATTGGAAATGGGAACTTTAATGATATTAGTGAAGAAGCAGAACATGGAATATTTAGATTAGCATATCAAGCTTTATCTCATGTTCGGATTGGGTTTAAGAAAGCTGTTCGTGATGAAGTAAAATCTCAAAATATGAGAACAGAATTATTGACTAATGTATCCCATGATTTAAAGACTCCTGTGACAGGAATTCGTAATTACGTAGAGCTACTACAAAATCCAGAGACAACACAAGAACAACAATCAGAATATGTTGAGAAACTTGATTCGTATTCAAAACGCTTAACAGTACTCATCGAAGACTTATTTGAGTTGAGTAAAGTAAACAGTGGTAATATCCAATTAAATAAAGAACCACTGAATATTGTCTCGCTATTAGAACAAGTATATGCAGAGCATCATGATGAGTTTGATAAACAACAACTTACTGCAGTGTGGAAAATAGATGAAGACATTCCTCTTATATCTTTAGATGGTAATAAAACACAACGTATTTTCGATAATATCTTCAGTAATGTTCTAAAGTATAGCTTGGAGAACACACGGGTCTATATAAGTATTGAACATCGTGATGGTGTAAGTATTGAAGTTAAAAACATTGCCCGTCAACAGCTTGATTTTGAACCTGAAGAGATTGTAGAACGCTTTGTACGAGGAGATCGTTCAAGGAATCAACAAGGTAGTGGATTAGGTCTTTCAATCGTTCAAAGTTTTACTCAAGCACAAGATGGTGACATGAAAATTGAGACCGATGGCGACCTCTTTAAGATAATTCTAAACTTTCAAAAATAAGAAGACTTAGGTCTTCTTTTTTAAATGTGATATGCTAGTAATGTAAGCTAGAAAATCTCAAACAGACAGTATTGATTTTGATAGCGCTTTGTTAGTGAAATATCACAATAAACAGTGAATATTTTGATGCTTTTCATTGTAATGAAATAGCCATTGTGATATTATCAACAAGTGGGTAAACCATAATGCTATTAAAGGTCAAACTTAAGTGTTTGAGGCGTTGTTTTTCTAGGGCGGGAAAAACGGTGTCCCAGGCACTTTTCTGCATTTTTAGAATAAGGGGTGATAAAGAATGAATATGAAATATAGTGTAGTAGCACTATTCATCGGTATAGCGTTAATGTTTGTATCTCTACCTATTGGCGGAGGCTTTATCGTTGGTGTTATTGCATTAAGTGTTCTAAAGTTTCTTAGGAAGAAATTCTATACAGTTATTTTAGAACAAGAGACATTTAATGTCCGTCAATACATAGGATATGTCATCATGACAATGATTCTTATCATTGGTCCATTAGGATTGTCATTTTTTATGCAAGATATTATCAGTCCATATTCAGTGTTTGCAGTATTTTTCTTAGATAGAATCTATCTTTACCTTTCAAATCTCTTTAAGAAAGAAGGTGAATCACATGTATCAAGCTGAGCAGATATCAATTCTCATAATAACGTGTGTATTATCAGCTGCATTTATATTTGTAGGTTCGAAGATAAGAAAATTATCGCCTAGGGATGTTCCTAAAGGACCCCTATTAGCGGTAGTACTTGGAGTTGAGATGTTGATCAACTTTACTGTTGAGAACATGGGGAAGAAACACGGAAGAACGATGGCAGCATATATAGGAAGTGTCTTTATTTATATATTTGTTGCGAATATATCGGGTCTCTTTGGTTTACAAGCACCAACATCTAACTTTAGTGTAACCTTAGTATTAGCACTGATTACGTGGCTTATGATTCAGATTACAAAAATACGAGAGAATGGCTTTAAAGGATACCTTAAAGGATTCCTGGATCCATTTCCCTTATTCCTTATTCCGAATATATTCTCAACGGTAGCGCCCTTAATTAGTATGTCGTTGCGTTTATTTGGGAACGTTATTTCAGGATCAGTTATTATGGGCTTGATTTATACATTTACTGCATGGTTAAGCTCGTTTATTCCGTTTAACGTAGCAGGATTTAACTTTGTATCTTTGGTTGTTACACCATGGTTACATTTATATTTTGATTTATTCTCTGGATTTCTCCAGGCATTTATATTTATATCGTTAACATCTATTTTTATAGCTATTGAATATAGCGATGAGGAGGAAAATTATGGATAGCGTAAGTATTGGTAAAGGATTGGTTGCTATTGCAGCCGCACTCGCAGTTATGACAGGTATCTTTTCTACAATTGGACAAGGATACGCAGCAGCTAAAGCTGTTGAAGCAGTTGGTAAAAACCCAGAAGCAAACAAAGAAATCCGAGCAATGTTAATTCTTGGTGCTGGTATTGCTGAAACAGCTGCTATTTATGGTATGTTAATTGCATTTATTTTAATCTTTGTATTCTAAAATAGGAGGCTAGTATGGTAGATATTGCAGCAAAATTATTTCCCAATGTTGTGACAATTCTTAGCCAACTATGTGCAACCTATATTATTTATCGTTTATATCGCAAATACATCCATCAATCAGTCTTGAACTATCTTGATGCGCGTGAACAAGCTATGACAGAAGCAAGTGAAACTGCTGAATTTGTTAAAAAAGAAGCAGAATTAAATAAAGAAAAACTTGCTCAAGAGCGCAAGCAAATGCTTCGAGAAGTTGATGACGTTAAATCTGCATTAATGAAAGAAGCAAATGATAGCTACGCAAGTCGTTTGGATGAAGCAAATCGCGTTATGGAACAAGAAGAAAAATCATTTAGACAATCTTTAGAAGTTCAAAAACAAGAAATGGTCAAAGATGTTGAAGAACATGCTGTTGATCTTGCTTATGAGCTTTCGAAGAAGACATTAAATGAATTTGATATGAGCGAAGAGATGATGTTAAAAAGACTTGAAGAATCGATTGGTAAAGTGAAATGATCGATCTTTATGCTCAAGCGCTTTATCAATCAGCTCAGGATGTTTTAGTTTGCTATGATGCACTGGATTCATTAAATAAAGTCACGACATCGATTGAACGTTTTGTAAATCGTTGTGAACAATCACAACAGTTTTATGGTGAAGTACTCGAAATATTCGAAGAAACATATCCTAAAGAACTGGTGTCATTTATTAACGTATTATATGAAGACGGCATGTTACGTCAAATTCCAAGAATCTTGGAGTATTATCGTGACGAGTTAATCAATGATAATAAACTGTGTGTTGCACGTATAGAAATGAGCAAGGAATTATCAAATCAATTTAAAGAACGTATAGAAGCTCTTATCAAAGAAGAACATCCAATGCGTTTAGAAATGACATATGTATTAAATGAAGACTTAATTGGAGGTTTACGAGTCACAATAAATCATCAACAATTTGATTTATCGTATCTTGGTAAACTTCAAAGTATTGTAAGTGAGGTGAGGTCATGAGTTTACAATCAGAACAAATCATTGAAAAATTAAAAGAGAGAATTCAATCGATTGAACTGCCTGATCTATCAGAAGAACACGGTGTTGTTAGTACTGTTGGTGATGGTATTGCTTTCGTTCGTGGTTTAAGAGATGTAGTTTCTGGAGAATTGCTAAAATTCGATGGGGATACCTATGGTCTTGCATTAAACCTCGAAGAAAATCAAGTTGGGGTTGCTCTTTTAGGGAGTGATATGAACATTCGTGAAAACGACATTGTTCGTAGAACCTCACATGTTGTTCAAGTTGGTGTTGGAGATGCTTTACTTGGTCGTGTTGTTGATGCTTTAGGGCGTCCAATCGATGGTAAAGGGGATATTAAACCTGACGCTATGTTAAACCTTGAACGCATGGCACCTGGTGTTATGACACGTGAGAGTGTTCATGAGTCATTATTTACTGGAATGAAAATCGTTGATGCTATGATACCAATCGGCAAAGGTCAACGTGAATTAATTATTGGGGACCGTCAAACTGGTAAGACAAGTATGATTTTAAGTACAATCTTAAGTCAAAAAGGTCAAAACGTTAAATGTGTTTATGTAGCAATCGGACAAAAAGCTTCAACTGTTGCTCGTGTTGTTAAAAAACTTCAAGATCATGGAGCTCTTGATTATACTGTAATAGTTTCAAGTGCTGCTGATGAGTCTGCACCACTTCAATACATTTCACCTTATACAGGGTGTGCAATTGCTGAATATTGGATGGATAAAGGTGAGGATGTTTTAGTTATCTATGATGACTTATCAAAACATGCTGTTTCTTATCGTACCATTTCACTCTTGTTACGTCGTCCTTCGGGTCGTGAAGCGTATCCTGGTGATGTTTTCTACTTGCACTCACGTTTATTAGAGCGTTCTGCAAAACTTAACAAACAATATGGTGGTGGGTCTATGACTGCTCTACCAATAATTGAAACTCAAGCAGGAGATATTAGTGCGTATATTCCTACAAACGTTATCTCAATTACTGATGGTCAGTTATTCTTAAACTTAGATGCATTCAATGCAGGACGTCGTCCTGCGGTAGATAGTGGACTTTCTGTTTCACGTGTTGGTTCAGCAGCTCAAACAAAAGCAATGAAGCATGTTTCATCATCACTAAAACTTGAACTCGCTTCTTACTATGAACTTCTATCCTTTGCACAATTTAGTAGTGACTTAGATCCAGAAACAAAACGTATTATTGATCATGGGGAACGTCTTGTCGAACTTCTTAAACAAGAAGATTCAAGTCCACTATCTCATGAAATGATCGTTTTAAGTTTATTCCTAAACAAATACGGATATCTCGATGAACTAGAAGTAAAAGATGTTCTACCGTTTGAAGCATTAATGCACAAACGTATGAGTACCGTCTATAAAGAAATAGTAGATACGATTGCAGAAACCCATGAGCTTTCCGATGAAACAATCGAATCATTGAAAACAATCATGCCGCAACTGATTCAAGAGTATCGGGACATGAATTATGGCTCGTAGTCTAAGTAGTCTTAAAAAAAGAATGGCGACCATAACAACAACTCAAAAGATTACAAACACAATGAAGCTTGTATCAATGAGTAAGTTACAACGTTATGCAAACCTTAGAGATCAGTTCAAAGATTATTACAATGCGTTAATGGATCAACCTTTAGAAGCAATCCAATCTGATAAAGAAAAACTAGCAATCTGTATAGTTCCTGATTTAGGATTGGTATCAACATTTACTAAAGGTATCCTTAACTATTGTTTGAATCATGAGATTAAACATGTCTTATGGATTGGTCATCAAAATTATGAAACAATCGAACGACATCCATCGTTGTTTGTTCATAATGACAAAATTTCAAGTGAAAAAGTAACAAAAGCACAGCTTCAAGAAATGATTGATGAACTTAAAGATTCATACAATCTTGTGGCTTTAGAGGTAGGATTAATTCAACGTTCAACCATGAAAATTGAAGAAATCCCTGTATTCTATTCCTTAAAGTTTAGTGATACAACACTCTACGAACCTAACTTTGAAGAAGTCTCTACAAAGACATGTCAAGTTGTTGCTTTAGCAATCCTTGAACACATTCGATTATTAAATAAAGCCTCAGAACACATGCTTCGTCAAATTGCTATGGATAAAGCAAGTGAGAGTGCTGAAGATATGCTCGACAGTTTGAAACAAGATTACAACAAACTTCGTCAAGAACGTATTACCCAAGAAATATCGGAAATTGTTTCCGGAAAGGAAGTGAGTGAATGATAGAAGGTAGAATTAGTCAAGTTATTGGTCCTGTTGTGGACGTAGTATTTGATCGCGAATCAATGCCAAAGTTATACCATGCATTAATCGTTGAATCGACTCCTCCTATTACATTAGAAGTTGCTCAACACGTTGGTCATGATAGTGTTCGTTGTATCGCAATGAATCCTACCGATGGCTTGTCACGTGGTATGAAGGTATTAAGTACGAACGCACCAATCAAAGTACCTGTTGGTACAGAAATATTAGGTCGTATGTTTAATGTCCTTGGCGAGCCTATTGATGGCTTTGAATGGGATTTTAAAGGTGAAAAGAAATCAATTCACCGTAGTGCACCTTCATTTGAAGAACAAATGACATCAACACAAATCTTAGAAACAGGAATTAAAGTTATTGATTTACTTTGTCCTTATCCACAAGGTGGTAAAATTGGATTGTTTGGTGGTGCTGGTGTTGGTAAAACAGTCTTAATGCAAGAGTTGATTCATAACATTGCAACCAACCACAATGGTCTATCCGTTGTTGCTGGTGTTGGAGAACGTACTCGTGAAGGAAATGACTTGTATCATGAAATGAAAGATTCAGGCGTTCTCGACAATACAGTTCTTGTATATGGTCAAATGAATGAATCACCAGGAGCAAGAATGCGTGTTGCATTATCAGCTCTTACAATGGCAGAACATTTCCGTGATGAGAAACATCAAGATGTTCTCTTATTCATCGACAATATTTTCCGTTTCACACAAGCGGGTTCCGAAGTATCAGCGCTTTTAGGTCGTATGCCTTCAGCTGTTGGATACCAACCAACCTTAGCAACTGAAATGGGACAATTACAAGAACGTATTACATCAACTCGTAATGGATCTATTACTTCAGTACAAGCAATCTATGTACCTGCTGATGACTTAACTGACCCAGCAGCCGCAGTTGCTTTCTCGCACCTTGATGCGAAAACTGTTCTTGATCGTAATATCGCAGCACTTGGTATTTACCCAGCTGTTGACCCATTAGAATCAGGCAGTAACTTATTAACAGCAGATGTTGTTGGAGCAAAACACGTACGTGTTGCTAATGAAGTCCAACAATATCTCCAAAAATATAAAGAACTTCAAGATATGATTGCAATCTTAGGGATTGATGAGCTTAGTGACAGCGATAAATTAGTTGTTAACAGAGCTCGTAAGATTCGTAACTTCTTATCTCAACCATTTACAGTTGCGCAAACATTCTCAGGAATAGAAGGTGCATACGTTTCAATTGAAGATACGATTCGTAGTTTCCAAGCAATTCTTGATGGCGAAGTTGATAACATTTCAGAATCACATTTCTTATTTGCGGCAACAATTGATGACGTAAAGGAACGTGCAAATCATGTTTCAGCTTAATGTTTACTGCATGAACAAGAAAATATACTCCGATGACGTGAGTTCATTAACCATTCCCACAGTTGACGGAATGAGAACTTTATTACCCAATCACATGGATACTCAAATTGTATTGGGCAAAGGGCACGGATATATAAAAATTGATAAGCAAAAGCTCCCATTTTCAATGTATAATGGAATTATTAGTTATGAAAGTAATAAGTGTACACTTTTTGTGGATGCTTGGGTGTTTGATTCATCATGGCAAGAAGACAATCGTGATTTGATACAATCAATGATCGCAAGTCTATCGAAACCGGATCAAACAGCTTTTGAGAGGTTGATTAAAGAGTGAGTAAATTAAAGAACAAATTAAAGACGTGGTCAATCCTCCAACTCATCGTTGGAGGATTTAGTACGGTTATCCTAACGGGAACCCTGCTATTAATGCTACCAATATCCACGCAAACTGGGGAAATAACGCCATTTCTTGATGCACTATTTACAGCTACATCAGCAACCTGTGTAACGGGGCAAGTAACCCTCAACACAGCTGCACATTGGAGTTATTTTGGTAAGACAGTAATCATTACGATGATTGAAATCGGTGGCTTAGGTTTTATGACTGTCATCGTCTTACTCTTCTTCTTTATTGGTAAGAAACTGAATATTAAACAACGTAAAGTAGTTTCAGAGTCATTAAACCTGGACAGTATCTCAGAAGCATCTGATCTCGTTAAATATGTTATTCGCTTTGCGGTTGTTGTACAAATCGGGGGAGCACTTCTTTTATCCATTGATTTCCTTCCGCGTTTTGGACTATGGAAAGGAATTTATTTCTCGCTATTCCATAGTATATCAGCATTCTGTAATGCCGGTTTTGATTTGTTTGGTGATAGTCTTATCTCGTTCCAATCAAACCCATTGGTTCTCTTAACAATTAGTTCACTCATCATTATTGGTGGTCTAGGATTTATTGTGTGGAGAGATCTTCTTACGTTTAAAAGAAATAAGAAATTACTACTTCATACACGTATTGTTGTGATTATCACTTCGATACTCTTAGTTGGAAGCTTTCTTCTCTTATTTATGAGTGAAACAAAAAATGGTACCTTCTCATCCTTATCACTAGGTGATCGTATCATCAACGTTTGGTTTATGGCTGTTACACCACGTACTGCTGGATATGCAAACATTGATTATATGATGGTATCTAAGTTTGGTATTCTCCTAACAATCATTCTAATGTTTATTGGGGGATCATCAGGTTCTACTGCTGGTGGAGTTAAAGTTACATCTATTGCGGTTATTGCTATCTATTTAGTTAAAGCAATGCGTGGCGAAGAACCGGTGTACAATCACCGTACCATTCCTATAGAACGTGTTAAACGTTCCCTCATGCTCGTAGCTATGGGGATCACTGTTGTCTCCGTAAGTGCCTTAATACTTACCGCTACAGAGACGATTCCAGCAGGGGTAGGTATTGAATACATCTTAGTAGAGGTATTCTCTTGCTTTGGTACTGTAGGCCTTACAATGGGCTTAACACCACATCTTACAGCAATTGGTAAACTTGTACTCATATTCTTAATGTTTGTCGGACGTATTGGTTTAATTACATTCTTCTGGTCCTTCAAACCAACAAACAAAGATCAAAAAATACGTTACCCTGAAGGTAATGTGCTCGTAGGCTAGGAGGATTCTTATGAAAAAACAAACAATCGCAGTTTTAGGTCTTGGACTTTTTGGAACTGCCGTAGCTCGAGAATTAGCAGAAAATGGTGCTGATGTTATTGCATTAGACTTAAACATGGAACATGTTGAAGAAGTTATTGATGTTGTAGAGCATGCTGTTCAAGCAGACTTTACTAAGATTGAACAACTTGTCGCAGCAGGTGTTGATACGTGTGATATCGCAATTATTGCGACAGGTGAAAAACTAGAAATCACTATCTTAGGAATTATGAACCTTAAGAAGCTTGGTATTAAGGAAGTTGTTGTTAAAACAAAGAACTTCACATACCAAGAAGTGCTTCAAAAAGTTGGAGCTGACCGTGTCGTACTTCCAGAAGTTGAAATGGGAGTAAGACTCGCTCATGAACTCGTAAGTACAGATGTGCTTGATTTAATTCGCCTCGATGATCAATACCATGTTATCGAAATGCATGTACTCCCTGAATGGGTAGGTAAAAGCATTGATGAGTTAAACGTCCGTGAGAAACACGGTATTAACATTATTGCCATGCGTCAAACAGGTTCTAAACAATTAAACATCACAATTAAACCAGATTACATCGTTCAAGAAAGTGATATTATCATCGCTTTATCAGAAGATGAATTCGTAGTAAAATCTAAGAAACTCTAAAGAAGGTGTTACTCATTGCGAGTAGCACTTTTTCTTTACTTAGTAAAAATTGATAGGAATTAGAAAATGCGATGGTATAATGGGGATGGTGATAAAGATGGATATTCTAGCACAATTACAACTTCTCGAGGACTTAACAAACTCAGAAAAGACTTTAGCTAACTATATTATTAATAACGCTCACAACATCCCCAACATGAGTTCACAAGAAATCTGTGAGGGAGCTTTTGTTTCGGTTTCTACGATATACCGTCTCATTACAAAATTAGAACTTAGTGGTATTAATGATCTAAAAGTTAAGATTGCGAAAAGTAAAGGAAGTAATACGACTGCATCACGCATTGATTTTAATTTCCCAATTGTACCAACAGATCACATATCAGATCTATCTGATAACCTTAAGAATCTTTATGAAGAAACTTTATCCAGTACACGTGCTCTGTTTAATAAAGAAGTCCTTTTAGAAGTATCAAAGGAAATGTTGAAAGCTAATAGGATAACACTCTTTACCTCGAGCTCCAATGTCTATTTCGCTCAGAACTTTCAATTTCAAATGCAAGAGATTGGTGTGTATGTTGATGTTCCTTCCGAAGATTACATGATGCGACTCGCTGCATCCAATTCAAGCGCTGATGATCTTGCGATTGTTATTTCGTTTGGAGGAAGAGGTAAGACTACCCGAGAAGTAGTGAAAATCCTTAAAGCGAATAAGACAAAGATTGTCTTAATTACTTCAACACAAGATAACCCGTTAAAGGAGATTGCCGATTACCATATTTTCATGACATCCTTTGAAGATCACTATCAAAAGGTATCGTCATTTTCGTCTAGACTGTCTCTTTTATATATCTTAGACATGCTATACTCAATCTATTTCACAGAAAACTATGAACAAAATGTACACAATAAACTACAAAGTTACAGAAAGATGGAACCAAGTTTGGAATAAATCTTTCTTTTTTTATGTCTTACGATAGAAGTTTGAGAAATTAGTACCATTATTCGTTGTAAAGCTTCAAAATAACTATTCACTTGATATAATCAAAGCATAAGTGAGGGACAATATGACAATAAAAGCAATCGTGCTAGATATGGATGGCACATTATTAAATAGTAATAAAGAAATTTCAGACTTAACTCGAAAGGCTCTTATTGAAGCTCAAGAAAAAGGCGTAAGGGTTATTCTTGCTTCTGGAAGACCTACTCAAGGTATGACACACTTCGCAAAGGAACTTAAGATGGACGAACATCATGGATTACTTGTTTCTTATAATGGAGCATGTGTTATTGATGTTTCGACGAATGAAACAATCTATGAAAAATCATTAACTGTTGAAGAGGGACAAAAGATTTTACGTCATCTAAGCAAGTTTAAAGTAATTCCAATGGTTGAAAAAGGCGACACGATGTATGTAAACGATGTATTCTCAGGAATGATCAATACCTCTCGTGGTGAAATTAATATTATTCAATATGAATCCCGTGGTGGTGGATACCTCTTGGGTGAAGCAAAAGATTTATCATCAATCGTAGATCATCGTCTTCCTAAGATTCTCGTAGCAGCAGAAAAACAATATTATGATGAACATATACATGAAATATTCAGTCCTTTTGAAGGTCACGTAAATGGTATGTTTAGTGCAGAATTCTATTTTGAATTTACAGCACTTGGTGTTGATAAAGCACAAGCTTTAGATACGGTACTTCATATGTATGATATTGAGGCAGAAGAACTTATTGCGTTTGGTGATGGAGAGAATGACTTGTCATTGATTAACTATGCTGGTATCGGTGTAGCAATGGGTAATGCCGTTGAATCTGTTTTAAAAGCAGCAGATGACGTAACTTTATCGCATGACGAAGATGGAATTGCAGTTTCACTTCAAAAATATCTCTAAAAGGCTTGACTTGGAGTTGACTCCAACTGATATCATGAAATCAAACATACAGGAGGTCGCTCTATGGAATATGTAAAATTAGGAAATACAGGTTTAGAAGTTTCTAAAATATGTTTAGGTGGTATGAGTTTTGGCGATCCAACAAAATGGTTTCACCAATGGGTGCTAAATGAACAAGAAACGGAAGAAATTGTAAAACGTTCCCTAGACTTGGGAATCAACTTCTTTGATACTGCCAATGTTTATTCAATTGGTACGAGCGAAGAATACATGGCTAAGGCATTCAAAAAGCATGCAAATCGTGATCAAATTGTAATTGCTACAAAGGTTCATGGCAAGATGGGCGATGGTCCCAATCAATCAGGACTCTCTCGTAAAACAATCATGCAAGAAGTCGAACATAGCTTAAAAAGATTAGATGTCGACTATATTGATATTCTTTACATTCATCGATGGGATTATGATACTCCTATTGAAGAAGTAATGTGCGCACTCAACGACTTAGTTCGTTCAGGTAAAGTATTATACTTAGGTGCTTCATCGATGTATGCTTGGCAATTTGCGAAAGCTCAACGTATTGCGAAAGAAAATAACTGGACACAGTTTAGCGTAATGCAAGGTCACTATAATTTATTGTATCGTGAAGAAGAACGTGAAATGAATCCAATGTGTAAAGATATGGGAGTTGCTTTGGTACCGTATAGTCCTTTAGCAGCAGGACGTCTAACACGTGATTGGGAATCAACATCCCTTCGTTTTGAAACAGATGCAACTGCTAAACGTAAATACGACAGTACTGAAGATAGTGATCGAGTAATCGTTGATAGGGTTAAAGATATTGCTGATAAGTATCAAGTAACTCGTGCACAAATTGCGATTGCTTGGTTATGGCGTAAAGGTGTAGTATCACCAATCGTAGGTGTTACAAAGGTAAAATACTTAGATGACTTTGTAGCGGCACTCGATGTAACATTAAGTGATGAAGACATGGAATATTTAGAAGAAATGTACGTACCTCATAAGATTATGGGGTATGAGTAATCTCTTAATTTTCTTTAAGAAAGTTAAGAATTAAGAAGTTTGTTTCCATAGAACAAAGCTATAAATAGCGGATAATACCGCCTTTTATAGTGTAATCGACCAGATTTTGCAATCTCATTGTGCAAAATTTGGTCTTTTTATTTGAAGCGGTTTCACTTAAGATAAGTTCATAGGATCCTAACTATAAAAACATAAAAAAGGAGAAGTAAGTTCTATGGAGACATTACAACGAGTTCTTTTACCGGTAGCGGAAAAACTCGACCGAAATCGTTACTTAACAGCAATTAAGAATGGTTTCTTCGTCGCAATGCCATTGTTAATTATCGGTTCAATATTCTTATTGATCACGCAATTACCAATTCCACCATACTTAGCATTTATGAAGTCGGTGCTCGGGGAAAACTGGATGAGCATCTTCCTAAAAGTCAACAGTATGGCTATGGATGTTATGACATTCTACGTTATCTTTGGTATGGCAAAAAGCCTTGCAGGTTTCTACGGTATCGATGAGGGCGCCGGACAAGCTGCATCAATTTTTGCATTCTTAATTCTTACACCAGTCGTAGCAGTAGAAGGTGCAAACTATTTCCCTATTGGTAACTTCGGGGCAGCAGGTTTATTTGTTGGTATGATTACAGCTGTACTTGCAGTTGAAATCTTCCGTTTTATTGATGCACGTGGTTGGAAAATTAAAATGCCTGAATCAGTACCAGGAAACGTTGCTCGTTCATTTGAGGCATTAATTCCAATTCTATTTGTAGCTATTATCTTTAACTTTATCCGTTTAGGATTCGAAGCAACATCATATACAACAGCACATAACTTTATCTTTACAGTGCTACAACAACCACTATTATCACTCGGTAATACATTACCAGCGATGTTAGTAATTATGTTACTTGAATCACTATTCTGGTCATTTGGTCTTCACGGTTCAAACATTGTTGGTGCCGTTATGACATCAATTTGGACAGCATTAACAGTTCAAAATGCTACAGCAGTTCAAGCAGGATTAGCTCCTACAAATATCATTACAAGCCAATTCTATTCAAACTTTGTTAAGATTGGTGGATCAAGCGGAACCATCGGTCTTGCTCTAGCAGCAGTGTTCTTCTCGAAGTCACAACAATACAAGACATTAGGTAAACTTGCAATTGGACCTGCAGTGTTCAATATTAACGAACCATTAGTATTCGGTGTTCCAATTGTGCTTAACCCTATTATGTTAATACCATTCATCATTACACCATTGTTATTAACAACAATTACATACTTAGCAATGTCATCGGGTATTGTTCCGTTAACGAACGGTATCAACTTACCATGGACAATGCCTCCAATTATTTCAGGATTTATCCTAAGTGGATGGCAAGGTGCAGCATTACAAGTTGGGCTTATTGCATTGAGCTTCGGTATCTATTATCCATTCTTTAAAGTTCAAGATAATAAAGCATATGCAATTGAAATTGGTGAAGAAGAGTAACCATACTTTATTCATTTATATGATATGATAGGCATGTATAAACATGCCTATTGTGTTTGAATGGAGGGGTCATTATCAACAAAAAGATATTGATAGATGCAATCACAGGTGATGAGCCAGTACACATAAATCAGTTGATTGAAATTCTTGATTTAAAAGAAAGAACCATTCGTGAATTAATTCGTGTACTAAAAGAAGATGGTAAAGATAATGGCTTTGAAGTGTGTACTGTTCCGAGTAAAGGCTACATGCTAGATGTTAAAGATCCATCAATTTTTGAAGCATATTATTCTAATTTAGATGAAGATGTATATAGCAATAAACGCTATCGCATTATGAAGACTTTGTATTATCTTTTGCAACAAAGTGATTACGTAAGTATGAATGATTTGGCAGAGATGTTATCGGTAAGTAGAAACACAGTGATATCAGACAGTCAACTTATTCACGAGTTCCTAGTTCCTTTTGACTTAGTATTGGACTCAAAACCACATTATGGAATTAAGATTGTTGGAGATGAACATAATGTTCGTCATGCAATCTCGAAATATGTCTTAGAATCTGAAAAACCGTTAGAAAATACTGAAACTTATTTTGATTATATTGCGAATCTTGACGTAGAACGTCTAAGAGATGTTACTAAAAAGTTGTTTGAGCAGTATAATGTAAGTGTAAGTGTGGATGCAATGAATTCCATTGTTGACCACATTAAAATATTATTTTATCGTGCTAAAGATCATAACTTTATTAGTTCTATTACTGAAAGTACCAGCCATATTCCACAAGAGTATTATGATATTGCTACTAAATTAGGAATGTGGATTAAAGAAGAAGAGAAGATAGATTTACCAAAAGAAGAAATCTATTATCTTGCTTCACAGATTGCAGGAAGAACATCAATCTCCACAATTTCTGATTTATATAAATATCTTCTGGTATCACAAATACATGATAACTTAAAAATAATAGATGAAGAATTCGATTCTGAATTCTCTGAAGACGAGATTATTAAAGAAGCTCTATTTATGCATATGTATCCCTTGTTGATGCGTATTTCGCATAAAATGGAACTTCAAAATCCACTAATCGACCTTGTAAGTAGTCGTTATGCAAACGTCTTTCTTGTAGCGTTACGATTTGTGGAACTATGGAATACGATTGAGTTTGTAGATATATCTATTGATGAAATTGGTTATATAGCGCTACACTTTGCGGGTCATTTTGAACGTAAAAAACTTGAAACGTTAAATTCTGTGCGACGAGTTCTGATTGTATCCGAGTTAGGACGTGGCAATATGTTCTTAAACAAACATAAGATATCAAGCATACTACCTAACGCAACAATTGGTACTGCCTCAATTATTAGTCTTGATGAGATTGATGCTATGGACTTAGATGTTGTCTTTTCATCAGTTGACTTTGAGAGTGACAGGGACGATTGTCAGACACCTATTATAAAAATTGATGAGCTTATTGAAGAGGAAGATCTTCCAAATCTTAAGGAGTCAGTAATAGCTTGCCAGAATATCCAGCGTACGACCTTAAATCGTAATTATATGAGTGAGTTACTAAACGAAAAATTTTATCGCAAAATTAAATCAGGAGACTATTTGCAAGAGATTGAATCCCTTGCGAATAGTATGGTTGATGAAGGCTATGCCGATGCATCATTTCCTGAACTTGTATTAAAAAGAGAGCGCATTGTAACAACCGTTTATGGTAACGGAGTTGCTGGCCCTCATGGGATGAAACTGAATGCAATAGAAGAAAGTATAGGGGTTATTATTGTTGAAGAGGATATGACCTACAATGATAGTAAGATTCGCATTATCTTCTTGCTTAATATTTGTAAGGGTAGTTTATTCCTCTATCGTGAAATTACACGTTTCTTAACAGCAATAATGAATGATTCTGATTTAGTTGATCAATTAGTTAACGCATCAGATTATAAAGCTTTCTTAAAAACAGTTGACACTATCAAATATTAGAGAACGGAGGGTGTGTATGATCAAAGTATTGCTGGCCTGCGGGGCAGGCATGTCCTCAAGTTTGTTATTGTCGAGAATCAATAAAGAAATTAACGAAAGTGAGTTGGATATCATTGCACAATCGGTATCCAGCACTGAAATCGAAAACTTCGTTAATGATATTGATGTACTCCTACTTGGGCCACAACTGGCGCATTTGTTTAGATATTTTAAAAAAGAATACGAACCCTATAACATTGCTGTTGGTGTTATCAGCATCAGTGCTTATGGGAATATGGATGGGAAGAGTGTTGCTTCCCAAATTGTAGAACTCAACAGTCAAAGGAGGAAAACTGACAATGAGTAGATTAAGAAAAGATTTTTTATGGGGTGGAGCTACTGCTGCAAACCAATGTGAAGGTGCATACAACCTTGACGGACGTGGTTTAGCAAACGTTGATGTCATTCCTCATGGTAAAGAACGATTTAATGTCGTTACTGGTAAACGCAAAATGTTAGAGTTTGAAGAAGGATTCTATTATCCAGCTCAAAACGCAATCGATATGTATCATCACTATAAAGAAGATATCGCATTGTTTGCGGAAATGGGATTTAAGACATACCGTCTATCCATTGCATGGACACGTATTTTCCCTAAAGGTGATGAATTAGAACCTAATGAAGCAGGACTTCAATTCTATGAAAACATCTTTAAAGAGTGTAAGAAGTATGGAATTGAACCTTTAGTAACAATTACACACTTTGACTGTCCAATCCATTTAATCAAAGAGTATGGTTCATGGAGAAATCGTGAGATGATTACATTCTATGAACGTCTCGTACGTGTTCTCTTTACACGTTATAAAGGACTCGTAAAATACTGGTTAACATTTAATGAGATTAACGTCTTACTTCATGCACCATTTATGGGAGCAGGTATTGTTTTTGAAGAAGGTGAAGATCAAGACACAGTGAAATATCAAGCAGCTCACCATGAACTTGTGGCAAGTGCATTAGCAACTAAGATTGCTCATGAGATTGACCCAGAAAACATGGTTGGTTGTATGCTAGCGGCTGGTGCTGTTTATCCATTAACACCAAAACCTGAAGATGTCTTTGCATCTGTTGAAATGTCACGTGGTAACTTATTCTTAATTGATGTTCAATCATGGGGATACTACCCAAGCTACTTCCTAAAAGAACTTGAGAGAAAGAATATTAAACTTGATATTACAGAAGAAGATAAGAAACTTCTAAAAGAAAATCCAGTTGACTTTATTTCCTTCTCATACTATTCTTCACGAGTAGCAACAGCAGAAAAAACAGTTGAACAATCAGAAGGTAACTTAATCAATACAGTTAAGAACCCATACCTTGAAGCAAGTGATTGGGGATGGCAAATTGATCCACTAGGACTTCGTACAACAATGAATGAATTGTATGATCGTTATCAAAAACCATTGTTTATCGTTGAAAATGGTCTTGGAGCTTATGACAAGGTTGAAGAAAACGGTGAAATCATTGATGACTATCGTATTGATTATCTACGTGCACACATCGAAGCAATGCGTGATGCAGTCGATATCGATGGCGTTGATTTATTAGGATACACAACTTGGGGCCCAATTGACTTAGTATCAGCAGGTACAGGTGAAATGACCAAACGTTACGGATTTATCTATGTTGATCGTGATGATTATGGTAACGGAACTCTTGCACGTAGTAAGAAAAAATCATTTGATTGGTATAAGAAAGTTATCGCATCAAATGGTGAAGATTTAGCTTAAATTGAATAAATATTTAGAAAGTCTTCGGACTTTCTTTTTATATTGTGAAATTATTGTTAATGATTGTTAATATCTGATGAAAAGGAATTAATGACTTAGCTTATGACACCTAAAATTTGATATAGTAATCTTTAAAGCTAAATGCTTGAGGGAGAATTTATGCATATACTAACGGATAGTGCTTCTGATATTACTCTTGAAGAAGCAAAACTTTTAAAAATTGATATCGTACCATTAACAACTACCTTTGGTGATGAAGTATTACCACAAGAGAGTCATGAAGACTTCGACAAATTCTTCAAACGACTGATGGAAAGTGATACCTTACCAGTTACAAGTCAACCATCACCAGCAGCTTACCTAGAGTATTATAATAAGTATGATGAGGACATTCTCGTTATTACTTTATCAACAGGACTAAGTGGAACCTATAACTCTGCAAATCTCGCAAAGGATACCAGTGGTAAAGATAATATTTGGATTGTAGATTCCAAGACTGCGATTTTGGGACAAAGAATTCTTGTTGAACATGCAGTAAAGCTTCGTGATGAAGGAAAATCAGTTCAAGAAATCGCTGAGAAACTGGAATCAATTAAAGATCGAGTTCTTACTTTTGGTGCTTTGGATACCTTAAAATACTTAAAAATGGGAGGTAGAATTCCCACAACACTAGCGACAGTTGGTGAATTCTTACGTATTAAACCTACAATCGTTTTACAAGATGGTGAGTTAAAAGAACTTGGTTTGTCTCGAGGTAGAAAAAAGGCAGTGGAAATGCTTCAACATCAAATCGATAAATATGGTATCGATACTGATTACCCAATCTACTTTGGCTACACTCTTGATAGAGAAAATGGTGCTGAATTTATGGAAGAAACAGAAATGAAGTATAATATTAATGATGCGAAAATGGTTCCCGTAGGGGGAATCATAGGAACTCATGTTGGACCAAACTGTTTAGCATTTGCGTTTGTGATAAAGGATAAATAATGAAGGAAAAATTAAGTCAAAAAGAATTACGAATGAAAAAGAGAAAGACACGGTATGCACAGATACTTTTAGTACTATTAGGTCTTTCCGTATTTTATGCTGCATATATGTTTACACAAGCGCCATCAGGGGTCTCAAATAAAGCCCATGAGTATGTAAAGAGTGATTATATCTTAATGATTCTACAGTGTTCTGTAGGATTTGTGGTCGTGTTTTTACCGTCGCAAGTTGAGAAACGTTTTGGTGTCGAAATACCAGATATAATGGAAATCATCTATTTTGTATTCTTATTTTGTGCAATCTATCTTGGTGAAGTTCAAAACTTTTATTATGTAGTTCCTTACTGGGATAACATACTTCATGCCTTTAGCGCAGCAATGCTGGGTGCATTGGGCTTTGTGGTTGTAAACTTCTTCAACAATAAAGATAATAAGATTATAGAGTTAAGTCCATTCTTTGTTTCCTTCTTTGCTTTAGGATTCGCAACAATATGTGGAGTCATTTGGGAAGTCTATGAATATCTTGCTGACCATATCTTGGGAACTAATATGCAGAAATTTATGACTGCAACGGGTGAAATATTAACAGGTCACGCAGCTCTTGCTGATACCATGGAAGATATCATGATTAATTTTATGGGGGCACTGGTCATTGTAACGTTAGGTTATATTCATTTGAAAAATGTTCAAAGAAAGAATCAGCTAGAATCTAAGTAAAGGAAGTGATTGAATGCTGACTTTACGTAAACTTAGGAACTCACTGTTTCTACTTATACTTGCTATCTTGACCCTTTCTTGGTTACCGTTTATTAAAAGAAGAAAAGTAAGTCAAGAAGCGAAGAATCGAGTAGAAGCTGTTTTTAGTGATGCTCAAAATACAAATGCACAGGTATGCATTCTTGAAGATGGACCGGAAGCATTGGCGGCACGTATTGGACTTATTAATGAAGCTAGGAAGTCAATTGACATTAGTTACTATCGAATCGATACGCATAGTAAGGTAAGCTCTATCTTCTATGGTGCCTTGATAAAAGCTGCTGAGCGTGGAGTCAAAGTAAATCTTGTCGTTGATGCTAAGCTTGGAGGAATTGATTCAGACTTTTTATCAGTCTTAACGAATATTGAAAACATGACAGTCTATTTCTATAATCCTGTATCCTGGTTTCACCCATCAACACTCCAAACAACCTTACATAATAAATACTTGATTGTGGATGACAGATGGATAATCAGTGGAGGAAGAAATATTAAAGATACTTTCTATGAACCAATTCATTCGAAATCATCAACTTCATTAGACTTAGATTTATTGATTGAATGTGAGCTTGAGAGTCACATTTACCAAGATTTTTCGAGCTTGCGTCATTCGTTAATGGATAGTACTGTCTCAAGTATTATGCATAAAAAAAGAAATAAAAGAACTCAGAGCATTGAGGATAAGTTTATCGATGCATATAGAAGGTACAATGAAGAGACAAAGATGGATCTTGCTTCGCTTCAATCAAGAATGTATGAAGTGAGCCGTATCCGAGCTGTTCATAATAATTGCAATCTTGGTCTTAAAGAACCGATTGTTGCTTATGCTTTATATTACTTGGCAAAGCATAATAGAGAATCGATACGAATTCAAAGCCCGTATGTGACTGCAGACAAACGAATATTGGAGATACTTAAAGACATAAATACAAAGTCGAGTCTAAATTTGTATACCAATTCCCTAAAAACCTCACCCAATTATCCAGCCTTCTCAAACTATTGGACTCAAAGAGACAAGTTTATGAATACTGGTACTACGGTATTTGAATACCAAAATCACGAAAATATATCCGTGCATACAAAAGCATACTTATTTGATTCATGGGCTGCAATGGGTTCATTTAATCTTGATAATCGCAGTATTAATATCAATACAGAGACGATGATATTTAGTGATGATATTCATTTTCATGAAGATATCCGCAAGATCTTGGATCGCATTGAAAATCAATCGGTGAATCTAAAGAGTTATGGAGATACATATCATCGTGACTATGATAAACCCGTATCTTTTAAGAAACGATTCGTAATGAGACTCAGCGGTATCTTTTCACGTTTATTTAAATCTTTAATCTAAAACATGGTAAAATAAAAGGGTCGAATGAAAAGAGGCGTACTATGAAGTCGATGTTACCGGGAATGCGGATCATTAAGTCAGTTGTATCTGTCTTTATTGTGTTAGTAATAGCTCATATCTTGAACTATTCAACGCCGTTTTATGCATGCATTGCTTGTGTCATCGTCATGAAATCAAATCCAGATGCAAGTTTAGTTTTTGGAAAAGGTCGAATGATTGGAACCTTGTTAGGGGGATGTATTGGCGGCGTCTTTATTCTGATTACAGGATTTTTATCAGTAGATGCATCAAGTCTTCTCTACATTTTATTGATTAGTTTAGCGCTTCTTGTTGATTTTATGATTGCTAAGGGATTAAAAATTGGTGAATATGCGACCTCAATGTCAGCAATTCTTGTTCTATCAGTACTAATTACTCATAACAGTGATGTAGCGACAATGCTTAGATATATGATTAGTAGAACGGTAGAAACAATGATTGGTATTATTGTGGCGATTCTTGTAAATCGTTACTTAAGTCTTGCTACGATTGAGAAGCATCAAGAATAATAAGTTAAGAGAGGGATACTTATGATAGACAATCAAGTCATACTGAATAAAGTAAAAGAATACAATGATTATATAATTAACACACGTCACTACCTTCATGAAAATCCAGAGTTATCACTTGAAGAATTCAAGACTTCTGAGTTTCTTCAAGAAGAAGTAAGAAAACGTGGTTTAGAAGTAACGATGGTCACAGAAACAGGTTTCTATGCCGTACTCGATACAGGAAGACCTGGAAAGATAATTGGAATGCGTACAGATATTGATGCACTTCCAATACAAGAACAAGATAATAACCTTGCAGGAAAGCGTTTATGTAAGTCTAAGATAGATGGAGTTATGCACGCGTGTGGTCATGATGGCCACATGGCAGCGATGCTTGGTGCTGTGAACATTCTATCGGATCTTAAAGATTCACTAAGTGGAAAGATTGTATTTATTTTTGAAGCAGCAGAAGAGATTGGTGCTGGTGTCAAGGAGATGGTGGCTGCACTTAAACCACTTGGAATTAGTGCAATCTACGGAACTCACCTTGCTTCATTTATGGAAACAGGAACAATCTGTGTTGATGCTGGACCTAGAATGGCTGGATCTGCACTTATCGACATGAACATTATTGGACGTTCAGGTCATGGCTCACGTCCTGACTTATCAATCAATCCGGTATTTGGAGCAGCACAAGTTCTTAATGCTTTATCTGTTGCGTGGGTTAATCAACTGGATGTCAATAAAACTGTTACTCTAGGAATTACCCAAATTATTGGGGGAACTGCTAATAATGTTATTCCTGATAAGGTATATATTTCTGGAAGTCTTCGTTTCTTTGATGTAGAAGCAGGACAAGCTGCACTTGATGTCTTAAAACGTGTCAGTGAACAAACAGCTGCAGTCCATAATTGCCGTGTGGAATTTGGTCCTAATACACGAATGGGAACGCGTCCAGTTATTAATGATGATGCCCTAGCTGCTAAGCAAATTGAAACAGTAGCATCACTATACCCAGGTAAGCTTGTTCATGATGTGAAATGGTATGCATCCGAGTCGTTTAACCGTTACCGAGATGTTGCACCAAGTTTATTCGCTTTTGTAGGAATCGCCAACGAGAAGTATGGAAGTGGTGCTGAGCATCATAATGACTACTTTGATTTGGATGATGATGCCCTTCAATATTCACTAGGTTCAACAGTGCTCTTCGCTCTCAACAATCTATAATATCAATGAATACAAAGAAGTGAACTGCTTAGGTGGTTCACTTTTTCATTACGATTTCAGATAGCTTTCTTTGAACTTAGTAGCTTAGAGGTCTATAATTTAAGTAGGAAGGAGAGTAACATGATGAATGATAAAAGACTGAATAGAATGCGAACTGGCAAAGGATTTATTGCTGCTTTAGACCAAAGTGGAGGAAGTACTCCAAAGGCATTGAAGGCTTACGGCATTGATGAATCAGCGTACAAAAACGATGAAGAAATGTTCTATCTTGTTCATGAAATGCGAACACGAATTATTACATCTCCTGAATTTACTTCTGACAATATCTTAGGGGCGATCCTCTTTGAACAAACAATGGCCCGTTATATTGATGGTCGCTATACGGGTGATTATCTTTGGGATGTTAAAGGGATTCTTCCATTCTTAAAGATTGACCAAGGTCTTGCAGATCTCAATATGGGAGTTCAACTCATGAAAGAGATGCCTTTACTAGACACACTCCTAGCACGTGCAGTGGAAAGAAATATTTTTGGTACAAAGATGCGCTCTGTTATAAAAGAAGCAAACAAAGAGGGGATACGAGCTGTAGTAGACCAACAATTTGAAATTGCGAAACGTGTCTATGAAGCAGGACTTATCCCAATAGTTGAACCAGAAATTGATATCAATATACCTGACAAGCAAGAAGCGGAAGCAATTCTTAAAGATGAACTTGTTCGTGCACTTGGAGAATACTCAGATATTCTCGTTATGTTTAAGTTAACACTTCCAAATGAAGAAAATCTCTATGAAGACTTACTTAAAAATGAACAAGTAGTAAGAATCGTGGCATTATCTGGTGGTTATTCACGCGAAGTTGCCAACCACAAGCTTGCAAGCAATAGAGGTTTGATTGCGAGCTTCTCAAGAGCACTTGTAGAAGGCTTGAATGCCAATCAAAGTGAAGAAGAATTCAATGAAATGCTTGGACACTCGATTGATGATATTGCGAAAGCATCCAATAAGTAAGGAACTCCATCAGGAGTTCTTTTCTCTGATAAGGCATGTTAGAGGATAAATATTACAACTTAGCAAGAATACACTCCAGAAAGATTCAATTTGATGTATGATACATTCAAGGAGGCAGAGTCCTATGAACTATCAAAAAACGATTTTAGATTCAATTCGAAATATAAGCATTACCGGTGGAAAGATTAAGACAATTCATGTACGCTTTGTCGAAGAAGATGATATTAGTATTCGGGTAGAAGGTGACCTTAGCGAGTATAAAGAAGAAATAAACTTCCAACATCTTGATATTTATACGATTAATGAAGAACATAAAAATGTAAATATTAATGATCTACCTCGCATCGAACGCATGGAAATAGATTTACCACTACACTATTCAGGTGGTATGGATGTGGATGCAGTTGGAACAATCGTAAGCATTATGTCAAAAGAAATACGAACACTTTCTAGCTTAAGCTTTGATGGTGTTGATCTCGATATAAACGTTCAAAACATTCATTCAAGTATTGAAATTGATGGTGTAAATACTAAGTTGAATGCTAATGGTGTCTCAGGATCCATTGATAGTGATGGTGTCAAGAACCTTGTCTATGTACGAAATGTTCAAAACAGCTTAAACATTGAGATGGATGGTGTTTCTTCCAAAATCTATTTAGTGAATCCTAAAGATGCAGTAAATTATAAAGTTTCTTTAGATGGCTTGAAGTCAAAGATTTACTATAATGGCAAGGTAAATAAAGGTTTTGGCTCCATGCACTTTACATCACCATCGTACAATCCACAATCTCCAACCATCACAATCGATGCAGATGGTCTAAGTTCAACTGTACATATTGATGAAGAATAAAAAGACACGTTACAGTGTCTTTTCTTGTGTGTAATATCTTTGTGATAAATGTAATTTCATTCACAATATTATTGCACAGGAGGGATATTTGGGCAAATGTTTCAAAGAATCATGAGAATACACTGCCATTCACACAAAGAATGTTAAGGCGCTTCGTTATAATATCTTTAGTGAGGTGGAGTAATGAAACGAATATTATCATTAAGTTTATCAATATTTTTCTTATTATTGGGAGTCATCGGTATTATTCTACCTATCTTACCGACAACCCCTTTTTTAATCTGTTCAGGTATCTTTGCGGCTAAAGGATCCAATCGTTTTCATAAATGGTTAACCTCTACCAAAATGTATAAGAAGCATGCAAGTGACTTTGTGGAAAGTAGAAGTATGACATTAGATTCAAAGATAAAAATATTAAGTATCGCAAGTGTGTTGTTGGCAATCGGTTTTATCATGTCGAAGAATACAATTGCTCGTATCGTAATCGTGATACTTGTGATCACAAAATACTATTACTTTATTTTTAAGATAAAAACTATACCTAATAATACTGGAGTCGTTAAGTATGATTGATAAGAAATTAGTAGCTTCTAGCTCAGAAGCAAAGAAACCTATCGCATTCTTGGTGGGCCTTAAGCTTATCCATTTGTGTGTAAATATCATTGTGATAAGTAGTTTAGTCAATGCCCTTGTTCACCAAACTCTAAAGCCTCTGACATCGCTTGTTTTCTTTGTCAGTTTTATTTTGAAAGTGATTCTACCTTACTTTCAAACAAAACTCAATCATACTATTTCCAAACAAGTAAGTTCTACACTCAGAACACGTATCTTAACGACAATGTTTGAGAACCCTGAAGCAAAACATCAATTAACAGATAGTGAATGGGCACAACTCACAACAGAGGGTATTGAACACATTGAAGTATACTTTTCTCAATACATACCACAGTTTTTCTACAGTATGATGGCCCCAGTAATCTTAGTGGCTGTTCTTGGAAGAGTTCATCTTGGAATTGCAATTGCTTTATTTATTGGCGTTCCACTGATACCCATATCTATAATCGCTGTACAGAAGTTTGCAAAGAAACTACTCAGTAAATACTGGGATAAGTATACAGGCCTGGGTAATTCCTTCCTTGATAATCTTGAGTCACTCACAACATTAAAAGTGTTCAATATTGATGAAAAGGCACAAGAAGTGATGGATAAAGAAGCAGAAGAGTTCCGTAAAGTTACAATGCGTGTCCTAATAATGCAATTGAATTCTATTTCAGTTATGGATTTAGTTGCTTATTGTGGTTCGATGATTGCTATCGGTTTATCCCTTCTATCCTATAAAAATGGTGGAATGAGTCTTTATGGAGTACTTATGTTTATTCTTTTGTCTTCAGAGTTCTTTATTCCAATGAGGCAACTAGGTTCTTATTTCCACGTTGCCATGAATGGACAAGCAGCAAGCGATCTACTGGATAAAGCATTAAGCATAAAAGATGAAACTAAGGAACACAGCATGAGTGTTGATGAAAATCTTGGATTTGAAGTCAACAATCTACATGTCACAATCGGTCAAACTGAGATACTCAAATCGATTTCTTTATCATTAAGACGTGGGGAAAGCGTAGGTTTAGTTGGTCCGAGTGGAGCAGGTAAGAGCATGCTTATTCAAAGTCTTCTAGGTCGAGTAACCACAAGTAGTGGTGAAGTTCTATTTGGTGGAGAATTGATTCTGAATCAGAACATCTTTAATCACGTGGCTCTTGTATCCGCGAAACCTCATTTATTTAAGGCAAGCGTTCGCGATAATTTAGAAATGGGTTATCACTATGCTGACGAAAACATGGAGAAAATTCTATCGTTATTAAATCTTGATGATATTAAACTGGATGACATGATTTTAGAACGTGGTGAAAACCTATCAGGTGGACAAAGACAACGTTTAGAGCTCGCAAGAGCACTCCTCAAAGATACGTCATATTATATTTTTGATGAAGCAACTGCCAACATTGATATGGAGAGTGAAGCAATTATTAACGGTATTATTGATGCATTAAAACAAGAAGGTAAGGGGATTCTCTATGTATCACATCGCCTTAAGAATGTGGAATCAATGGATACGATAATGGTCATGGATAAAGGGCGTTGTGTAGAGTTTGGGAATCATCAAAATCTTCTAAGCAATGAAGGACTTTACTATGACATGTATCGAGAACAATCTTCCCTTGAAAACTTTGAATACATGGAGGAACAAGCATGAAAAAAAGATCGTCATTATCAATCATGGTTTCTCTAGTTGTTCTAATGGAATCAATGTTGTTACCAATGATTGCCGCAATTCTACTTGGAACACTCGGACATCTTGCTGCCATTGCGATTCCAGTATTGGGTTCATTAATTCTCTATAGTTTTTCCCAAGGAGAATCTGTTCAACTCTATACAATCTTATTAATTGCATCTGGAGTCTTACGTGGATTCTTACGTTATGGTGAACAATCCTTAAATCATTATATTGCCTTTAAACTTTTAGCGAAAATTCGTCATGAAGTCTTCAAGAAACTTAGGACACTTGCACCTGCTAAGCTTGATGAGAAAGACAGAGGTCAAATAATCGCAACAGTAACCAAAGATGTAGAGTTGCTTGAGGTATTCTATGCTCATACGCTATCACCGATTGCGATTGCAGTTCTAGTTTCCATAATAATGCTTACATTTATTGCATCCTTTGCAGGGATGTATGCAATGATAAGTTTAGTTAGCTACTTACTCGTAGGGGCAGTGCTCCCAATGATTGTCTACAAATATGGCTCACAATCTGCAGACTTAAAACGAGCATCAACTTCAGAGATTAATGCACGACTCTTAGAAATGAGTAATAGTTATGAATCAATTATGGAATACGATGCAGATAAGAAATCACTCGATTCAATCATTTCACTGAACACTGAGATCCATAATGCTCAAGGAAGACTTAGCCATTACACAGGGATAAATAGACTTTTAACTGAACTTAGTGTCATTGGTGGTGCCTTGATGTATCTGGTACTTGCTAAGGAAATAGGTCTTAGCTCATTGATTGTGGCAGTTGTAGCGCATCTTTCAAGCTTTGGTCCCTTAATCTCACTGTCTAACTTAAGCTCTGATTTAGTGCATACTTTTGCAGCAGGTAGAAGAGTCCTAGATTTATTGGATGAAGAACCTGTAATTCAATCGTATGGAAGTCATACTATAAACGATAAGAGCACAGTAAGTGTTGAAAACATTTCCTTTGCCTATGTGGATGAAGATGTACTTAATGATGTGTCGATTCAATTTAAACCAGGTACAATTTATGGTATAGAGGGAGCATCAGGGAGTGGTAAATCAACATTACTTAAACTGCTAATGCGTTACTGGGATAGCCAAAATGGAAGCATACGCTTTGATTCAACATCTATTGCTGATATCACCAATGATTCTCTTCGGTCCTATGAATCAAGTATGAGTCAAACGACAGAGATTATGACAGGAACAATCTATCATAACATCGCAAGTGTTAATGAGAATGCTACAAAGGAAGACGTTTTTGAAGCTGCGAAGAAAGCTTCAATCCATGATTTTATTATGTCATTACCTAAAGGGTATCAGACATTAGTGGATAAGAAATCAAGTTTCCTATCTGCTGGAGAACGTCAACGATTAGCCCTTGCACGCATGTTTTGTCATGACGGAGAAATGTTTATTCTGGATGAACCAACATCAAATATTGATAGTCTTAATGAGGCACTTATCTTAAAGTCATTATATGCTTCGAGTAAGGACAAACTAGTGGTGCTTGTATCCCATCGTCCATCAACTTTAACCATTGCTAATCAGCGCTATATGATGGATTCTGGCAAACTAACAATGAAGAACTCTTTATGAGTTCTTTTTCACGTTTCAAATAGAATGAGATTGCTGTGTTATAATATTTGCAGGAGGGAATAAAAATATGAAAATTGCAGTAATCAGACATTCTTATAAAGATGGAGAGCGCCGCGTTCCCATCCACCCGAAGTTTTTAGACGACATTAACGAAGATGTACTTAGAAATCTAATCTTTGAAAAGGATTACGGTATGTATTTTGGTGTTGATGATGAGGTGCTTGAATCGTATACAGGGAATGCGTGTTTGCCGAAAGATGTTCTCTTACGAGAGTGTGATAAGGTGATTATCACGAAACCAACGTATCAAGATATTGAAATGATGAAAGACGGTGCAACTTTATTTGGTTGGATCCACTCTGTTCAAAACAAAGAGCTGGTAGATTTAGCACTTGAAAAGAAACTAAGCTACGTAGCATGGGAAAACATGTACTATGAGACGAAGCGAGGACGCGTGCATATCTTTCAAACAAATAATGAATTAGCTGGCTATTGTGGTGTCCAACATGCTCTTCAACAAATTGGTGTTGACGGATATTATGGACCTCAACGAAAGATTAAGATAGTAAGCTTTGGTTCAGTTAGTCGAGGAGCAATCCATGCCTTAATGAGTCAAGGTTTTTATGATATAGAAGTATATAGCTGGAGACCATCTCATTTGATTGCCGATCAAATTCATGCAATTACTTATTCACAAATGTACTTTGACGAAAATCATATCCTTAGAGTCGATAAGCCAGGAAAACCTCGGATTGTGGATGAGTTTGCTGCATCTGACGTTATTGTTAATGGAATACTACAAAATCCAAATAAACCGGTCATGTACTTTTATGAAGATGATATTCATCTCTTCAAGAATAATACTCTTATTATAGATATTAGCTGTGATGAAGGAATGGGATTCCCATTTGCACAAGCTACAAGCTTTGAAGAACCAATCCTCAAGTTTGGAAAGATACAGTACTATGCTGTAGATCATATCCCTACTTTATTGTGGGATAGTGCAAGTTATCAGATATCGAAAAGCCTAAAACCTTATCTCTATCAATTTGTATATGATAACTATGGTGAAGTATTAGAGAATGCCATTGATATTAAAGACGGAAAGATTGTTAATAAGAGAATCATTGAATTCCAGAATCGATAAAATAGTGAGTACACTAGAACATGCTCCCCTAACGTTAATACAGGGGAGCTTTTCTTTTGACTGAGAGAAGTGGTATGATGAATGAAAGAGAAACACTACACAATTTGATTGTTTAATACTGATTGATTCACTGCTAGGTATCTAGGAGGGTCTATGAGAAAGAAAACGAAACGACTCTTGATTCTTGTGACAAGTGCAGTTTTAATTGCACTTTTTACTACGTTCTTTTTATGGAATCGAAGACCTCGTGCCCATGTTAGCTTTAGAGACTTAGAAACGTACGAACGCTATGAATTCATTTCGGAACAAAGTTTTTATGATCTCATCGATGAATCAAAGAGCTACTACAAAGACTTAACGATTCTTGTTGATGTCGGTAGTGATAAAGAATACGAAAGTCTTGAGACATACTCAAAGAAGCTTTCTACAGAACTTGGGATTGAGTATAAAGATGATATGGTTCCTTTGTATAAAGATATGAATCTTATCTATATGATGATAGGTAATGATGATGCTAGTGTTGAAATTCCAGTAGAAATAAAGACGCAAGATACAACGGCTCCAAAAATATTCTACACTTTTAATCAAACAGAACATGAAGAAGCTACTGATATCGTAATATCTGAAGGCAGTACAGTAAAGGATAATCTTGCAGTTAGTGCAAAGGACTATTTTTTTGGAGACTATGTTCAAGATATAAGTGTGACTGCAAGCGAATCCTACACTGAAATATTAGATATTGGTGAACATAGTGTTGATTTCACTGCAGTGGACGAGGGAGGCAATGAAGCAAGTTTGAACTTAAAGATAAGTGTTAAAAAGAAAGTAAATAAAGCAGAGCCTTTCTCAGAAGCAGTTGATATTCCAACCACAAGCCTTGTACCTGAGTCAATGCTTAATGATGAACAAATCCTCGTAAATCGCAAGAATTCTTTACCAAAAGACTTTGAGCCTGTGCTAGCTACAATACCTGAAAAGTATGCAGTATCATCAGGATATCGAGCGACTGCGAATACAGTTAATGCCTTTGAGAAACTCGCAGATACCATGGTTAAAGAAACAGGACTTAAAATGTATGTGACATCTTCTTATCGAAGTTATGATTATCAAAGTCAGTTGTATAATGGTTACGTAGCGAAACATGGACAAAAAGAAGCCGATAGATTTTCAGCGAAGCCAGGACACTCTGAGCACCAAACAGGTCTAGCATTAGACTTAGTTGCAGAAGGTGGAACGATGATGACCTTTGGAGAAACGCCTCAGTCGAAGTGGGTAAGTCAGAATGCCCATCGATTTGGATTCATTATTCGATATCTTGAAGGGAAAGAAGATATTACAGGATACATGGCAGAACCATGGCATCTTCGATATATTGGTATGGAAACAGCTACAAAGATATATAACTTAGGATTAACCTATGAAGAATACTTAGAACTAGAATAGAAGGTGGGTGACCACCTTTTATTGTGCACTCAAATAAAAGAAACATAATAAAAAACAAGGATTTAGGAATCCTTGTTGTAATGATACTATGTGTTGTTAATACTAGATTTCTTCAAATAATGTGTCTACTGCTATTTCTACAAGTGTATCGAAAGCTGCCATCTTTTCAGACTGAACCTCTGCAGGCATACTTACTGAATATAAGAGAGTGTTTAAGGCCATATAAGCCACATTAACATCACCTTTAGCTTTTAGCTGCGCTTGTGTAATAATGAAGTTCGTATACTCGATACTACTATCTTTGAGATCTTTAAGTTTTTCTTCAGACAGCTTTTGGTAGAATGAACGGAAGTCAGGATTAGAGAAGTCATATAAGAATTGTGACTTTTCATATTCTCTATATATCCATTTCATCGATTCAATTAATCCACGTTTATTGGGATTATCAATAAGAATTCTTTGAATCTGTTCTTCTAAACGTGTACGAATTCTAATTAATGTATCAACAAAGACATCTTCTTTGGTATCGTAAAGCAAATAGAAAGCACCTGTTGATATCTTAGTTTGAGAAGTTAGATAAGTAATGGAAGTTTTCATATAACCATTTTTTCTCCAACTCTCTTCGCAAATCGCACACATCTTAGTTCTCAGCTCAATTTTATCTTTTTCTGAAAAAGCGTTTGATTTCATCGGATCACCCCTGTTCGTCCTAATAATATCATGTTTATCTAGGAAGATACAGAAGATTTACTTTTTCTTAGTTACTATTTGATTAGAAGCGATAGAACCGGCTCCTAATGCAATTAACCACTTATGTCGTGTGAATAAACCAAATGCAATAAGTGATGTACCAACTGCAAAGTTTACTGCCTTTCCGAGCTCCATTGCTTTATCACTTGGTACAGGAATTTTAGGTAAGGGTAATGGATCAGTTGCTTTATTTACTGAAATAATTGTTTTGCGTATCATTTGTTACCTCCATGTAAAATATAGTACTTGAACTGAACTATTCAATGTTAGTAGAACAGATAGAATCATTGAGATATACAAAAACTTGTAGACTTGGATCTTACTTTTCTTAAGTTTTAAAATATATACCGTAGAAATTATTATACCAGCTAGACCAAAAAGTAGTGTTCCGATATTTATCATATAACTAACTTCTGATGTCACTGCAGACACAAAAAGATTATAGAGATTTTGAATAAGTAATGTAGGTGTTGTAAGTTTAAACATGGAAAATCCTCCTCCGTGAATATTGTCGGTAATTTATTCACAACTTAAGTATATGCTTTCTGTGAATATTTGTCAAATAATATTCAGAAAAAATTTAAAGCGTTTGCGAATAAGAATAAAGCCATAGAGGGGATTCCTCTATGGCTGGTATTTTATTATTGTTTATTCTTTTTTCTGTTAGTTGAAAGTATCGCATAGCCTGACAGTGTTAGTATACACGATGACATGAGAATACTTGATTTTACACCTGTATTTGGAAGTGCTTCTTCTACTGGAACATCTGGAGTAATATCTGGAATAACATCCTCAATATCAATTATCTTCCAGTCTGCAGTATAAACTGCATCTTCTGTAACAGTAGCTGCAATGTTTGGAGTCCACCCTAAGAAAGTATATCCTTCTCGTATTGGAGTTCCCTCGAATACAGGGGTGTTACTGTTTTCAACAATATCCGAATAGACTTGATCATCAAAGATGACTTCACTCTCCACACCGTCTGTATAGATAACGGTAAATGTTTTTACAGGAACAGGAAGTTTTTCCCATTGAGCAGTATATACTGCATCTTGAGTAACCGTATCTGCAATTTCGGGATTCCATCCAGTAAATTTGTATCCTTCTCGTGAAGGCGCACCAATAAACTCTGGTGTCTTACTATTTTCAATAATTTCCGAGTATACTTGGTCTTCAAAAATGACTTCATTATCAACCCCATCTGTATAGCTTACAGAATACTTGTTAATAATTGATTTTTTCGAATAGACTACATTGAATTCTCTATTTTCGAAAGTGAAATTGTAGTTTGTACGTTCAGTATCAGGTTTGGTACGTTCTTCTATTCTTTCAAATTGATAGAGATCTATTTCAGGTACATCAATACTAAATGGAGTATCGTAATCGCCTTGTAATACAATATCATCAGCTATAGAGTTCCCCAACTCATCAACATAATGAATTGTTACATCAGATTGATGTGTAAATTTCACATTTAAGTGGAAACGAACATCTGCAAACGTATAGTTTATGTTGCCGTCATAGTATGTAGTACCTGTACCAAATTGAAGTGCTTCAATACCGTCTTCGTAGGTTGACGTATAAGAATCTTTTAATAATACTTCTAAATCATCAAGGGGAGTATCATTCCACAAGAAGCGGTACGTATCACTGGGCACAAAAATGTGTGCTGATTCATCAGTCTTATCGGAATCGTAGTGAGAGTCCTCTTCGTAAAGGTAAGCATACTCTTCTTCAGAACTATTACTAATGTAAAAGTCATCTGTAGGTGATAACGTGTCAAAGACTGATACATTATCTACTTTACTGAACTCAAAAACACCTAACTTCGGTAATATTAGTCCCCAATCTTTTGTAGTAAATTCAAGTGTCTGATAATCTTGAACACTCAATTCTTTATCTATAACTATAGTGTTATCAGCGAAAAAGATAGACCCAAATGAATTTAATAAGTTTGTAAAGTGATTAAAATCTAAGCCATTACTAAATATGTTTCTAGCAATATATAACACATCGATATTCTTGAGTTTTGCAAAGGAAGAGAAATCATAATCCATGAGTCTTTTCGTTTGTAGAGCATCCAAACCTTCAACATATAATCCTTGAATATCCATTAATTCAATTCCAGTGAAATCAACTACATCAAAAAAATGAAGATTTTCTGGATTCAAGGATATTGATGTAATGCCATCGAGACTCTCGAGAGATAAGTCATCAACGGAGTCTAATCCCATCATTGTTGCAAAGAGTCGTCTTAGATTAATATCTGGCATGACTTCTACGATGTTTTGATCGTTTACATCTTCTGCAAAAGATGTATCGGCATGGATGTTAATGGGCAAGCTTATTACTAGAAACGCAGATAAAATGAATGCCATCAGTAGTTTTTTATATCTCATCATAAATCCTCCCTCAGTGAAAATGCTTGATGATAGAGCATTTTTCAGTATAATTATGGCACCACTCTAACACATTGTGAATATAAGTCAACATTTATTCACGGACTGAAATGTTGTTCATGACGAATTACAAAGTGTTAAGTACTAATAAAAATTAGAGGGTTTTAAGATTTTCAAAAAGACACGATAATGCTTGTGCGAAGTGCCTTATTCTACATTATCGATGTGAAGATTTGTGAGACATCTTATTAAACTAGAAACAGGATAGCAAATATGTAATATGAAATTTTAGTGAAACAATATTTCTATATTCAAATATTGTTTTTTTATTCACTGCTTTTGAATGGTATAATGATTGTATATTAGGTAAAAATACAGGAGGGTGTATGTTTTCTGATTATCATGTACATAGTTACTACAGCGATGACTCAATCTATGAGATGGAAAATGTAGTAATTGATGCAATTAACTTAGGACTTGAAGAGTTATGTTTTACAGATCACGTTGATTATGGAATCAAAGCTGATTGGGGAGAAAAGGGTACAGGTGTTTTTTACTTAGGAAAAGAAGTAAGAAATGTAGATTATCCTCGATATTTTGATGAAATTGAGACGCTTCAAAAGAAATATAAAGATAAAATTGTTATAAAAAAAGGCTTGGAATTTGGTATTCAAATGCATACTATTCCTAGATACCAAGAGTTGTTTAATACGTATGAAATGGACTTTGTGCTTCTATCAATTCATCAGATAAACGATCTTGAATTTTGGACAGGAGAGTATCAAAAAGGTCTGACAATGCAAGAGGCTTATGACGGCTATTATGATGAGCTCTATAATGTCGTTCAAAACTTTCATGATTACAGTGTTTTAGCACATATGGATCTCATTCGTCGTTATCTCGATAAGAATCTGGATTATTTTGAAGAGACTAAAGATGCAATACGTAAAATCCTAGAAGTTGTTATTGAAGATGGAAAAGGAATTGAGATTAATACATCATCCTTCCGTTATGACATAAATGGATTAACTCCTTCTATCGAAATTCTTAAACTGTATCATGATTTAGGTGGAAAGATTATTACTATTGGAAGTGATAGTCATAAAAAAGAAGACTTAGCTCAACATATTGAATCATCAAAGAAAGTTCTTAAGGATATTGGTTTTAAGTATCATTGTACCTTTGATAAGATGCAGCCTATCTTTCATGAACTATAAAAATTACGTGTATAATCTATGCAATTGATAAATGATATCCGCCAATAATAAGTCTACAGTAAGGGGAAAATAATATGACTGCTTATGGTACATTATTTAAGCAATTTAGAGAAGCGAAAGGTTATAGTATTCGAGAAGTATCGGAAGATATTGTATCCTACCAGTTCTTAAATAACTTTGAAAAAGGAAACTCAAATATTTCTTTATCAAATTTTGTAAAAATATTAGAGAAAATAAATTTAACCTATGAAGAATTCTTTGTAGCATACGATGAAACCTTGGAAAAGATAATGGAAAATGCCATAAAAGATTTGCGAGTGGTAGGTTCCTCTTGGAATGCTTTAACGGCACAACAGTTAATTCAAAAGTATAAAAAACTATACCTTGAAACAGAATGGATTGTTTATCATCATTTTGCACTTGCGATAGAAATGATTTCAATTATGGGACGGGGCAATCAAGAAGAAGTCAGTGCTGAATACTTTCAAAGTATGAAACATGAAATTAAAGATTATCTATTCAAGATAGAAACATGGACAGAGTATGAAAGAACGTTGTTTAATAGTTTAAATTTCTTATTTTCAAAAGATGAAATTGTAAGTGTGATGGATCGTTTAATAAGAAATATGAAAACAGGCTCCAATAAACTTAGAATGATAGATGATGAAAGTGCTGGAGAAATAATTGGAAATGCCATTCTTGAGTTATTAAGAAAAGACGCAATAAAAGAGGCAGAAGATTTATTTATTAAAATGAAGGCCAGTATCAAGTTTGATAAGACGATTGCTAATATATCGAATATAATCGAAATGCAATATTTAGAAGGCCTTGTTAAGATTAGAAACAATGATGATTCGGGACTAGTAGATATTTGTAACTCGCTCAATGTCCTTGTGTTACTAAAAGGCTATGACTCGATTGCAAATGCAATGTATAATACCTACTTAATGCACCAAAAGGACAGTATTATTACCGATAAAATAATACCTGGAAGTCCACAATTCACAATTAAATCGTTAGAAGACAATTCATGATCAAAAAGTAAATTAGACTAGAATTATAAAGTAATTAATAACATGAAAAGACCAAGTATCATTTAAGATTCTTGGTCTTAGTTTTAGTGCTTTGGATTAGTCTTGCTCAAAACCACTCTTTTGGTAGAAGTATATAAATACTACACTAAACACTACCAGACTACTTATGAGAACGAAAACTTGTTGTGTATGAATGATGTATGATCCACCAGACATAAATGAATTAATCATCTTTTCTACGATACCTGTGTAAAGATAGTTTGAAAGATTATCGATAGATTCATTAAATTGTGAGAATGTAGGTAATAATGAAAGTATAAATATGAATGGTGACATAATATTACTTGCATTAACTTGTGAGTTTGCCATGATACCTATTACGAGACCAAGCATACAACTCGATAGGGAAGATATTACCGTTACAAATGTAAAAGTTAAGAAATTAATGTTTGCGATATCAATACCACTAACAAAGATAAGTACAAAGTTCATGATTACTGTAATAATGAATGGAGGAATCAAGCTTCCTAAAAAGAATTCAAGTCCGTTAACTGAGGAAGTCATGAGTGCTCGTAGTGTATGCTTCTCTTTTTCTTCTGCCAAGGGAAGGGACGTCATCATGACGGCACCCATTCCGATATTAAAGGATAAACCAAGGTTTAGTGCCATGCCTAGTAACATGTCCATTCTTGATGAATCACCATCAGCTAAAGAAGTATAAAGTATTCTAATAATGACTGTCATAATGACTCCCATTAGAGGGGCACTTAGTGCAGAAGTGTTATTCATAAGCATTCTTACTTTTAAGTATAATACAGCTTTTAATTTATGGAATGATAGTTTCATGATTCAAGGCTCCTTCCTGTTACCTTAATGAACACATCTTCAAGTGTCGGTTCATTTGAATGAATGCTTGCAATCTTTTCATTAAAGAAATAGTCATTAATTTTACTATAGTTTTCAACAGTGTCTTCCAACAATAGGGTGTCACCATTAGTGAGTGTAATATTGTATGATTTTTGATCGTTGTATCGAAGACAAAGTTCTTTTGGAGTTCCGTATTCAACAATATGACCTTCATTTAGGAGTGCAACAATGTCGCATAGCTTCGTTGCTTCATCCATATTGTGAGTTGTTAGAAAGATTGCCACTCCTTCTTTCTTGAGTTCTAAAAACATAGAGTGGATATGTTTTGCGGTTGCGGGATCTAGACCACTTGTAGGCTCATCTAAGAACAATATCTTAGGTTTGTGAAGGACAGCTCTTGCTAAACCAAGACGTTGTTTCTGACCTTTAGAAAGCTTACCAGCCTTTTGTTTACGATTCTCATAGAGACCAACTCGTTTTAAAACTTTGTCGATTTCTTGCTTGTCAACTTTTAGGATGTTGGCGAAAATATTTAAATTTTCTTGAACTGTCAAACGCTCATAGACTCCTACGGTATCAGTTACTAAGCCAATTTGTTCATAGATTTCCTCTCCAATATTTTTGGTATTATTTCCAAGAATGGAAGCTATTCCTTGAGATTGAAGAAGTTGTCCTGTTAGGATCTTAATTGTTGTGGTTTTACCAGCACCAGAAGGCCCCAGGAATCCGAAGATTTCTCCTTCATGAATCTTAAATGAGATATCTTGAATAGCGGTGTAGTCACCAAATTTCTTTCCAATATTTTGTAAGTTTAGTAATTCCTTAGGATTACTATTGAAGTGTAATGTTGTCATAATCATCTTCCTTTCTACTTCTATTTTATGTGAAGAGTATAAGGTAGTTAGAAAAATGAAAGTATGATTTTGAATTATTGTGGAATGGGTAGCTTGATAAGAAAAAATTAAACTATAGTTTAAAGATTTTATAGAAAATAACGTCTAGTACAATAAAAAATTACATTTAATAGTTAACACAAACGAGATTAAGATCTGTTTTAAGTCCTATTTTCACGTAAATATATTTGTGAAACCATAAGTTGCGTTACAGGATACGACACATACGCTATATTTAAACTAGAAAAGGGATGATAAAAATGGCAATTAAAGACCTATTAAAACTAAACCGAGAAAAAATGGGATTAACTCAAGAACAGCTTGCTGAAAAAATATATGTGTCTCGTCAAGCTGTTTCTAAATGGGAACGTGGCGAATCGTTGCCAGATTTAGAGAACATTATTCTACTAAGTGATCTGTATGATATTTCAATCGATCAATTACTGAGAGGGGCAAAATTTTTAAATAAGCCGTTTCAAATAGGGGAATATAAGAATAGTAGACGCCTAACTACGGGAATTTTACTTTCCATACTATTCGCTAGTTTAGCTTCTGGAGGGAAGTACTTAATTGCGTTTATAGTGGTACTGACTATGCTATTAGCTACTACGGTCATAAGCGTAATGGAGGGTAAAATACTAATAACGAAACAAGGAATCAAAATAGTTGAGTATAAGAACTTCATTCAAAAACTAATATCGATTTTTAAACCTAGTAATTCAGTGATTGAGTATTCTTTTGATGATATTGCAAGTTTTAAGATTATATATATAAAGAGAAGGAGATTAAGTCCTTTTGATTTTAATCCAGATATATTTAAGATTGAGTTTTATACAAAATCAGGACAGGTTTATCAACAAGAAGCTTCTCCATATGTGACTGAACATCTTCCAATCCTGTGTGACTACTTAAATAAAAAGGGAATCACAATTAATGATGAATTGGATATTGTTGGAATGATTGTAAGAGGCGATAACATTTATGATTCAGTCCATAACAAAGATACGTATCTAGCAAAAAATTAATTTTAGTAAATATGATATACTATCATAAAATAGTATGGTAATAAGGGAGGATTTTTTTAATGTTTAGGGAATATGGAAAATTAAGTACAATAGTGTATGAGCATACAAAACCTGTTGGTCGCTCACTACAGGGAGATATAGAATACTATACTAGTAAATTAGAGAATATTTCAGGTCGTGTACTTGAAGCAGGGGTTGGGACAGGTCGAATGTTGATCCCATTTATTCAAAGTGGAATTACAGTCGATGGAGTAGACTTATCATCAGATATGCTCAAGCAGTGTGAGCTTAATATGGAAGAATACAATGTTACGGCAAATCTGTATCACCAAGACTTAAGCGAACTATCCTTACCACACACTTATGGTGCGATAGTTATGCCGACAGGCAGTTTCTGTCTTATTGATAGAAAAGAAAGTAAGAAAGTGCTAGATAATTTCTACAATCATCTTAACGATGGTGGAAAAATAATTATTGATTTAGAAATGCCTTCTTACTTCAGAGAAAACGAGGTTACTTCAAACAGTTTTCATCTATCTCAAGATACAGGAATCGTATTAACTTCTTATAGTGAGAAAATGGATTGGTTAGCTCAGAAAACGTCATACATAAGTAAGTATGAACTCGTAAAAAGTGGTAAAGTAGTGGATACAGAAATATCAAACTTTACACTTTACTGGTATGGTATCGAAGAATTCATGATGCAATTATCACTATCTAGATACACCAATATCTCATATGAAATCGGTTATGGTAGTGATCAATCTGAGATAATTACTTTCACGGCTTATAAGTAATTCTTAGAAAAATTAGTGTTATTACCAAATAAAAACAAAGAGAGAGTAAAAAAATTAGCGGAGATCGAGTACTATGAAAATTTTGAAAAGAATATTACTTACTGTCATTAGCATAATAGTGGTATTTTTTTCTAGTATTTTCATCGTTAGAAAAATAAGGATAGAAACAATCCGAGAACTTGTTTATGAAGCTAACTCACCAAACAATTTATCAACCTTGAGAATCTATCAAAGAGGCGGAGATAACGAGGTATGGTTTGTGACCCCTATGGAAATAGAGTGTTCAAATAGTTTTGGTACTCAATCGACACGTACTGATTTAAAGAATGGACATATGATTGATTTTGATTCTGGAAAAAAAGTGGAAATAGTTTGGGATGAAACAGAAACAAGCGGAAAAGTTGTTACTTATCACAATGTTCCATTTAAATTTTTATGTAAGATAAATAAAGAATAAATATGTATTTGAAACAAGAATATTCCAACTGGAAGTAAGGTCTTGAGGTAACTTCCACTTTGATATTAGAAGTGGACTTTACCTTTTCAATTTACCAATAAAATTAATATATCATATATTGTTGACAATGTAAGCGTTTACTGTTATCATTAAAGTACAGATAGGGATATAGGTAAGCACATCAAGTGTAGTAGGTATCATCAAGAACCTCTAGGAAGTATCCTTATCCAGCTTAGGAAGACCCGCTAACGCAGACCACTAACTGTGAAGGGTCTTCTTTTTTAGTGCTCTATTTCACTTGAGTACGAATGCTTATCTACAAGTAATGTGTTATTATTAACGGGAGATAGCACTTTGGAGGCGTTACAATGAATTTATCTACCTTATTTATCACTGTCGTGTTAATAAACTTATTTGCATACATGTCAATTAGATTTAGACCTATACTATTCAAAACAAAACTATTTAAGCCAATGATATGGAATTTCAAACTATCAATGTTACCAATGATTATTCTCTTGGTTACTCTGTCATTAGTCGGGATTGCGATTACTATTGGAAATACATATGAAATTTTCTGGTTATTTGATGTAGCTATTGTATTATTACTTATTGGTGTAGTGATATGGTTAATAATGTTACCAAACTCAGGATATCTTATTACTGAGCTTAATATGACTCATAGAAGTGAAGATGGTGATTTGGTACCAATTTGGTATGATATCGTATCTGTTTCATCCTTTGCGATGTCAGGGATCATCAATACAATTGCGAATATTGCGATTATTCAAATCCTTATGCTTGTATTAATTGACCCTGAAGTCATTACACAAAAGAATCGAATCTTTCTTCTAATATCTGGGTTTATCATAAATACTCTTGTAGCCATAGGTGTATACTTAGGACGACAAATACGATTTAATTCCTGGGACTTATTACATCCTAAATCATTCATTAAGAAGTTAGTGAATCATTTTAATAGCTTGCAAGTATTTAAAGAGTTTGTACTGTTTGTATTTATGCATGCAAGTTTCTTCATGATAATATATTATGCTATGGGGATAACAAGAATAATATAAAAATTAAATACCGGATTTCGGTATTTTTTTTATCTTACAGAATTGTTATGTTATACTTGTATCGTTGTGTTACTATAGTGATACACCACAGGAGGAAGCTATGGAAACAAATGTTATTTCATTACAAAGTCTAACAAAAAAATATAACAAATTCACAGCAGTACAAAATGTAAGCTTAAATGTTCGTAAAGGTGATATTTACGGACTTATTGGAAAGAATGGTGCAGGAAAGACTACACTATTCAAAATGATTTTAGGATTATCTAACCCATCAGAAGGAAAAGTCTCTATTAATGGTAGCAGTACTCAATCTGAGCTATTAAAGGAAAGAAATAATATCGGATTCTTAATTGGATCAAATTTCTTTGGCTACTTAGATGCTTACCAAAATATCGAGTACTATCGTATTCTTAAAGGTATCAAGGATAAGAATGAAACAATTCGTGTATTAGAAATCGTCGGTCTTGCTGGTACGAAAAAACCATTTAAAGAATATTCTATGGGTATGAAACAACGACTAGGAATTGCGAATGCAATTTTAGGTAACCCAGAAATAGTAATTCTAGATGAGCCAGTTAATGGGCTTGATCCACAAGGTATTGTTGATATTCGTAATCTAATCAAACTGCTTAATGAAGAATATAAGATGACACTTGTAGTATCATCCCATATCCTTAGTGAGCTTGATTTAGTTGCTAATCGATTTGGAATTATTGATCACGGTGTTCTAATTAAAGAAGTGGACAAAGAACACTTACAAGACAGTGAAAAAGATAGTGTTATCATATCAACTAATAATAACGCTAGAGCAATGGAACTTATTCTCGCAAACTTTAAACTGGATGAAATTAAAGAACTAAATGGAAAACTTGAACTAATAAATGGGTCAATTGACACAGCTGAAATTGTTGATGTCTTAGTTAAAAATGATCTCAAGGTCAAAGAAATATATAAAGTGAAGAAATCACTTGAAGATGTCTATTTCCACCTAACAGGAGGCGCAAACTCAAATGCTTAATTATATCGTCGCAGATTTTTACAGAATTTTTAGAAAGAAAAGTTTCTACCTTTTCTTAGCAGTATGCTCACTAGGTTTTATAGCCTTAAACTTTATTATGAGTGGTAATAACTATACTTCTGAAATCTATACAATCTTAACTGGAACACTTCTAAACTTAGTTCCAATATTTGTAGGAGTTTACTCGTTTGGAGCAGTTTATACGGATGACTTACGATCGAAATCATTACAAACAGCTATTGGATTTGGTAAGAAGCGATCAGAAATTATCTTAGTTAAACTTATTGATGCTACATTATTGATGCTAATCTTTACATTATTGATTTTAGTTCATGTGCACGTAGTACCGATGGTTATGGGACTTAAACTTGAAGCAGGACATGTTCTTGGACTTAATACTGCAGTGTTAATATCATTCTTAAAATCAATTGGATTCTTCGCATTATCAAGTGTCGCAGTATTCTTCTTCCAAAAAGCAACTACAGCAACAACCTTGTATGTTTTACTAAGTGCTGGAGTATTCCATATGATGTTCTCAATATTCCTAACACAGTCATTTGTTATTAATGCTATTGGAAACTTACAACCTTATTTATTAACGGAAGTTATTGGAAGTATTTCCATGTACATTCAAAACGGTACTGGCGATATTGTTCTAAACCTCATGATTATGGGTGGCTATATCTTAGTAGCTACAGTAGCTGCAATCATTGTCTTTAATCATAAAGAACTAGAGTTCTAGAAAGAATTAATATGAAAAAAACAGTAGGTATTATCGGATCCATTATTGCGATTGTAGTCGTAGGATTCGGAATTATTAAATTTAAAGAATATTATGAAAATCGTTACGTTGCAGGGGATGATGTTTTTGTTAGAATCCCTGACAGTCAATCTGTAACACTTGATGACATTGTCGGAGATGATGAATCATCACTAGGTAAAGGGAAAATGTATATCTTAACAGGTTATACAGAAAAAGGTGATAAAAGAGATGTTGAATTTACAGTCTATACAAAAAATGCAGCAGAACTTTTCCAACCTGGTCAATACTTAAAAGTTGAAGCAAGTGATATCTTGGTTCTTGGACAAAAAGTTATTTCGGAATCTGAAGTTCCTGCAAATGTATTGAAATTATTAAATCAATAATCAAAGAGAACCTGTCATGTTTATGATAGGTTCTTTTATATTATTATGTATTATTAAGGTTTCTTGCTCATGTAGTAAGTAAAAATTATTCTGGTGATAAGATATTAATATGTGAAAAACACAAGCAATTTTATGAAGCAAAGCTGGATTATTAATCGAGAACATAAATATTGTGAAGATATTAAGAAATTAAATAGAAGTACTTGAATCATTTCTGTAATCGGTTACAATATAGATACGGAGGTGATCACAATGTTCTTCTTAGAGGTTGATTCCAATGTACAATGCATTGAAGACGCTGTGATTGCTATGGTTTTAATGTGAGACGGGTATGGACCTGTCTTTTTTGTTTGCTAGGGAGGTTTTAGACATGGATCAGACAAACAAGAAATTATTTGATGCTGCAGCACAAGGAGATCTTGAGCTTGTAGATGTTGCTTTACGAGAAGGTGCTGATGTTAACGTTGTTAATGGAGAACATCGTACTGCTCTAATGCGTAGTGCTAAACGTGGCCATATTGATGTTGTTAGACTGTTAATAGATAACGGTGCTGACGTAACACTACGTGATACATTTGGTAAGGATGCACTTATGAGCTCTGCCAAAAAAGGACATGCAAAGATATCTGAAATCTTGATTAAACAAGGTGCAGATGTTAATTTGCAAGATAATAAAGGTCGTACTGCATTGATGAGAGCAAGCTTCTTAGGACATGTTGATATCGTTGAACTCCTGGTTGAGTCAGGAAGCGATGTTAATATCGGTGATAAGATGGGAAGAACGCCTCTAATGGAAGCAACTATTGCTTATCATGAAGATATTATTAAGTATCTTATTCGCCATGGTGCAGATATTAATGCCCAAGACGAAAAAGGTTGTACTACATTAATGCGTGCATGTTATGCAGGATTTGAACCACTAATTGTTTACTTATTAGATAACGGTGCTGATAAAACAATTGAAGATAATGAAGGAAGACTTGCTATCCACTACATTCGACAACATGATTTTGATGCATTGAAGAAACATTTGAAGTAGGAGGATAGATGATGAGAGACTATAAAAGTGAAGATGTTAGAAACCTAGTTGTATTAGGACATAATGGTAGCGGTAAAAGTAGTGTTATTCAATCCATGCTATTTGAAGCAAAGCAAATAGAACGAATAGTAACTGCAAGTAGTGGACAATCGCTTTTAGACTTTGAACCACTTGAAGTACAGAAAGGTCAAACCTTATCATTAAAACTTGTACCGATTGAGTGGGAAAATAGAAAAATTAACTGTATCGATACACCGGGTTATTCTGATTATGTTGCTGAAACACTGTCAGGATTCAGTGTAGGTGATAATGTATTGATTGTAGTTGATGCTGGTGCATCTGTTGATGAGGGAACTAAATCAGCATTCAGATGGGCACAACGTGATCAAAAACCAACAATCTTCTTCGTCAATAAAATGGACAGCGAACAAGTTAGCTTCCATAAAATCTATAATGAATTACGAGATGAATTAGGTAAAAGTATTATTGCTTTTGAGATTCCTATTCGAGAAAATGATCAAGTTATTGGTAGTATCAACTTATTAAGTAAGAAAGTATGGTATTACGATAATCCTGAAACTCCACAAGAAGTTCCAGCAGAATACCAAGAACAAGTTGATGCTCATTGGGATGAGATATGTGAAGCTGTCGCAATGACTGAAGATAGCCTTATGGAAAATTATTTTGAAAATGGTTCTCTAACAGAGGAAGAGATCCTAAGAGGTGTTTCTTTAGGTGTGCGAAGTGGAGATATTCGTCCAGTTTACTGTGGTAGTGCTGATAAAGGTATTGGTATGAGACGTCTTCTTGATTTAATTACCGAATATTTCCCAAGTTATTATGAAAAAGGGGAAGTTCAGGCTGAAGACGACCGAAAGAATCCACGTACATTAAAAACTCAAGAAGATGAAGTATTAAGTGCACAAGTATTTAAGACAATCGTTGACCCATTTGTGGGTAAGATTAGTTATCTTAAAGTATTGAGTGGTGTTTTATCATCAGACTCTGATGTATATAATGCAAATCGAGATGAAGATGAACGAATTAATACTGTCTATAGTGTTAATGGTAAACATCAAATCGCTGTTGGTAAACTGTTTGCTGGTGATATTGGAGCTGTTACAAAGCTTCAATATACAAAGACTTTTGATACTTTATCAACTGAGGCGAATCCAATCATTCATTCAATCCCAGATATTCCTGCAGGTCTATTTGGAATGGCAATTTGGCCAAAGACCAAGAAAGATGAAGATAAGTTAAGTCCTTCCTTGGCGAAGATAATTGAGGAAGATGTTGGAGCATTGTATACCAAAGACCCAGAAACTAATGAACAAATTCTTTATGGTTTAGGGGAGCAACATCTTGACACAATGATTACCAAGTTAAAAGATAAATACGGTGTAGAAGTGTCTACGACCGTTCCTAAAGTTCCATTCAGAGAAACCATTCGTAAAAAAGTGGTGGGTGAAGGACGTCATAAGAAACAATCAGGTGGTGCTGGTCAATTTGGACACGTCTTTATCGAATTTGAACCGTTTGATACAGATGAAATGGTCTATGAAACGCGTGTTGTTGGGGGAGCTGTTCCAAAACAATACTTCTCAGCTGTTGAACAAGGGCTTCGTGAAGCAATGGTAGAAGGTGTTCTTGCTGGCTATAAAGTTGTCGGTGTTAAAGCTACACTCTTTGATGGTAAGTATCACGATGTTGACTCCAAAGAAATTGCCTTTAAGCAAGCTGCTCGTTTAGCATATCTTGATGCGATGGCTAAGGCTGAACCGCAACTCTTAGAACCTATCGTACAACTTGTGGTAACAACCCCAGAGGCTTACACAGGTACAATTATGGGTGATTTAAACAAACGCCGTGGTATTATTCAAAATGTTGAAGCAATCGATAATAGTCTTCAAGAAATTACGGCAGAAGTTCCAAAAGTTGAAGTCATTAAATACCTATCGGATTTACGATCCATGTCTCAAGGCAGTGCAAGCTATACGGAAGACTTTGTCAGGTATGATGCAGTACCAGAATCACTGGTTAATCAGCTCTTAGAAAGATAAAAATCGGAAAGGTGAATGATTAATTTCACCTTTTCATTTGACTTGGAGTCACTCCAATAAGATATACTGTTTTTGAAAGAGGGGTACTTATGAAAAATATATATTTAGTACGACATGGACAAACATTGTTTAATGTCCAACATAAAATACAAGGATTCTGTGATTCGCCACTCACGGAGATAGGAATCAAGCAAGCTGAAATTGCTCGTGATCATATCAATGAATTAGGACTAAAGTTTGATAGTGTTCATGCTTCTACATCCGAACGCGCAATCGATACCTTGAAAATAATTACTGATATGAATTTTGAAGCACATAAAGACCTAAGAGAGTGGAATTTTGGTAGACTAGAAGCAGAAGGTGAACACCTGAATCCACCACTACCTTATGGTGATTTCTTCGTGCAATTTGGTGGTGAGGATGAGTTAGAAATTCGTAGTCGTATTGCTAGAGCTGTTAAGGAAATAGCAGACCATGATGATCATGAGAACATACTCATTGTTTCTCACGGTGCAGCAATCGCTCAATTTATTCGCTCATGTGAGAGTACAAGTAGTATCGAGCGCAAAGGGCGAATTCAGAATTGTTCAATCTTTAGATTTGAGTATGAAAATGAAGTATTTTCATTAGAAGAAATAATTCAACATGATTTTTCTTCAATTGAAGGATAATTCTTTATAATGAGATAGCGTGGCTTAGAAATAAAGAAAATTGAGGGGAACTATGAATAAAAAACATATATGGGTAATCCTGTCGATGTGTGGATTAGCGGCAGCATCGATGGGAATTTCAGTAAACTCTATGGGGGTCTTTTATGAACCTGTAGCAAATGCAATTGGTGTTAGTGTTGGAACCTTTGGAAGTTCCACTACAGTTTTTATGTTATCAATGGCTTTTACGTCTTTGATTGCACCAAAAATCTATAAAAAACTTGATATAAAAACAATCCTTCGAATTGGCGTCATTCTGACAGTTGCTTCAACTTTCTTAATGGCTTTCTCATCAAGCATGATTCATTTTATGCTTTTAGGTGTAGTAAGAGGTATTGGAGTCGTATTTATCTCAATGATTACCATTATGTCAATTGTAAATAATTGGATCTATAAAAATAAAGGAGTCATCACAAGTATCATCGTAAGTTTTAGTGGTATTGTTGGGGCACTTATTTCTATGGCAATGGGGAGTATCATCGCTAATTATGGATGGACTGTTGGATATCAAGTAGCAGCACTTGCAGTTCTACTATTCTGTTTACCTGCTGTCTTGGTGCCATTTACATCTCGTCCTGAAGATGGTGGAGATGTTCCTTATGGAGAAGCAATCAATGAAGAAGTCGTAAAAATGGATAAAGAACATTTCTCTCGAAAAGATAGTATCTTTATCCTCTTTGTGACCTTTGCTTTCTTGATTAACTTTATTGTTGGTTTTGTTCAGTACTTCCCTAGTTTCGCAACAACCCTTGGGATGGCAATGACAACCGGAACCTTAATGTTATCAATGGCTCAAGTAGGAAATGTTGTATCTAAGATTATTGTTGGCTTTATTATTGATAGAATGGGTGTCTACAAAGCAAGTTTAACGTTACTACTCACAATTCTGACAGCATCAATCCTACTGTACACATCAAATGTTGCAGCTCCATTACTCATAGGATCCTTACTGTTTGGTGCTACATACGCTATTGGTTCAGTAGCAATTCCTTTATTAACAGAACGATACTTTGGTAAGACACATTATGCAGTAGCTTATGCTACAATATCTATGGTGATGAACGTAGGTAGTGCTGTGTCACAATCTGTCTACGGTGTACTCCACGATATCTTTAACAGTTATGCATATATCTTAGTATTGGTTATTGTTTTAGTAGTCGTAAGTATCACAATCATTGCTAGAATTGAGTCGCGAAATAATAAGAAAATAATAGTGTAATACACCGAGGAGGTTTACTATGAAATATTCTATTATAGGAGAAACTTTACCAGCAGTAATCTGTAAATTAGAAGCTGGAGAGAAAATGTTTAGTGAAGTAGGTGGACGTTCCTGGATGAAAGGGAACATCACAACAGAAACTAAAGGTGGAGGCGTCGGTAAAATGATGGGACGAATTTTTTCAGGTGAAAGCATGTTCCTTAGTTATTATACTGCTCATGAAGCCTCAGAAATTGCCTTTTCTTCATCATTTCCAGGAAGTATTCGAGCTTATGAATTACAAGAAGGTGAGAGTATCATCTGTCAGAAACGTTCATTTCTAGCTGCAACTGAAGGTGTTAACTTACAAGCGTTTATGCAAGGTAAATTAAGCCAAGGTTTCTTAGGTGGAGAAGGGTTTATTCTTCAGAAGATAAGTGGACCAGGTACAGCTTTTGTCGAGATTGATGGATTTGCTGTTGATTATGAACTTGAAGCAGGTGAATCCTTGGTATGTGATACAGGTGTAATGGCAATTATGTCTGAGACATGTTCCCTTGAAGTCGTAAGCGTTAAAGGAATAAAGAATAAGTTTCTTGGTGGAGAGGGATTCTTTGATACAGTCATTAAAGGTCCCGGAAAAGTAACCCTCCAAACAATGACAGTTGGTGGTTTAGCAGGAGCTATCTCATCAATGACAGTAAAATAAAAAGCTGAATAATATCAGCTTCTAATTTGAATTATGAAGGATGTTGTGGATGAATTTCCCAACATCCTTTTCATCGATTTCTAGTACATAACCAAGCTCTTCATGAAGAAGTTTTTCAGCTTGTGTTAATATAGCCTCATCTCTTACATGAAGCTTGCGATTATCTTTTTCTAATTCTTGCTTTTCTTCAAACAAGATTTTTATAATTCCTAAACGATCAAGTCGTGTACCTTTAGTAAGTAAATCACTAAACACCATTCGACGTCTATTTTTGTTATCAATATTTACTGCCTCACTTTGAGGAATTGCTTGTATTAATTCAATTATTTTATCTCTTGTTAGTAGTTCTTTTATTGAAGTGGTTTTATTCACAGGAACAAGAATTCGAGTTATTTCATCATCAATAGGAACCATTACATAGTATTTTACAATGTCGTCATCAACTTCACGCTCAGTAATCTCACAAATTTTACAGATACCATATACATTATGCATTACACGATCATTAATAGACCACATTCTAGTCCTCCTTAAGTATCAACTACCTCTATTATACCATTTTTAAGGAATCTTCGTAATCTGATAGAATTTCAAGATAAATACTATACTTTAATATCTCTATTCTTGAAGCTTTGATAAGCGTACAAGAACAGTGCAAGGCTTACAAGACACCATAGAGTAAGAGACATCCAGTTAATCGTGTTTGAGTACAATTGATTGGGCATCAAGGTGTGAAGGATTGATACACCTTTAATAAACTTAAGCTCTTTAATCATTGTTGCCATGGTTCCAACAAGATAAGGGAGAAAGACAAGTGCCATTGATATTCCGATAACTGAGACACTCGAAGGAAGAAGCATTGATAACGATGTTCCCAGTAATAAAAATATGAAAGATAAAAGATAATAGGATAGAAAGACTATTAGATTGTCACTGAGAAGAGTGCCAAGATTTATTGATTCAGGTTTAAACAATATAAAGGATAAAACACTTGAAGCGACTAGTGTCGTGATGACCACAGTAAGTAATAGTATATTGGCAATGAGTTTATTAATTATTAATGATTGTCGTGATTGAGGCTGTGCAAAGAGAAACTCTATAGTTCCTTCTTTTTCCTCTTTAATGTAGGTGTTTAATCCTAAACTCATTGAGAATACTGCAAGTGCCATCATTACATATTGCATAATATAGCCGTAAAACACATTAATATCTGTGAAATCAGGAAAGGTCTCAAAACCTACAATGCTAAGAATGGAGTCAGGTAGGCCGTTTAGTTTTCCGTCTACTAATTCCTTCATGGAGTCGTTGGCCATTGATGGGAAAAAAGCCATGAAACCAAAGACTATTAGAATCAGTATCAGTGCCCATAGAATGGTTCCTTTAAGATTGAGTTTAATATGGAGTCGTATCATGAGTTTCCTCCTCTTTATAAAGTTCTAGGAACTGATGTTCAATGGACAAGTCTTCGATGAGAATATCATCAATCTGTGCTTCAAGCAATGATTTAAAGAGTAGAGATAAATCACCTTCAAAGATAAAGGAAAGTGTATTTTCTTTTTGTGAAAGTATCTTAATAGGGAAATGAACTACTTGAGAAACATCACCAGTAATTTTAATATATTTTCCAGAATGGGTGTATTCACTGAGGTCTGCAATTTTAAGCACTTCACCATTCTTAATAAAAGCAACACGATCACAGTGGTCCTGCACTTCTTTTAAGTTATGGCTTGAAATAAATGTTGCGACACCTTCACGAGAAAGTTTCTTTACATAGCTAAATAAAACCTTTTGAATAAGTGGATCAAGACCACTAGTAGGCTCATCCATAATTAATATCTTAGGCTTAACGATTAAAGCACAAGCGATCGCTACTTTCTTCTTATTACCCAATGACATGTCTTGTAATTTCTTATGTTTGTCTATCTGAAAGTCACGGCAAAGCACATCAATCATCGTATCATCATCAATATCATGAGCTCTCGCTGATAGGTTAATAAGCTCAAGAGCAGTAAACGTAGGATAGAAATTGACTTCACTAGGAACATAAGCAACATGCTGTTTAATCTCAACGTTATCCTTTACTGCATCAAGACCCAGTACAGTTATGGATCCATTATCTAGGAAGATGTAGTTAAGGATAGCTTTTATTGTCGTTGATTTTCCAGCGCCATTAGGCCCTACAAAGCCAAAAACCTCTCCCGATTGTATCTCAAGAGAGACATTGTTAACTGCAAATTGATTTCCATATTTCTTAGTAATGGATTCGATTTTTATCATAGTATCACCTAAATTCATTGTATTCTATTCAACGAAGATTACAATAGTTTTTTTATTTTTATTCAGTCTAATATGTGCTATACTTAAAATATCGTTAGGGAGGTGAATGACGGTGCTAATTTGTATGACTAAAACAATCAAATCACGTTATGACATCAATATGTTTGATGCTTTTTGTCGTACAATAACTTTTACAAATCCTTTATTTAACAAGGGACAAGTGCGTCCACAAACATAAAGGAACTGTATTAATCGTCATGACTTTCGTATCTGGCTGTTTTTATACAGGCAGATTTTTTTGTTCCTTTATGCAAATAATAAAGGAGAACCATATGAAAATACATATTAATGAATTAACGAAGACATACGCAGGAGATTTAATCCTGGATAATTTAAGTCTTGAAATAGTAAAAGGTAGTAAATCCGCAATTGTTGGAGAGAATGGGAGTGGAAAGTCAACACTCTTAAAGATACTGTCAAAAATTGAACCGTTTGACTCGGGTCAAGTCCATATTCCTAAAGATATGAATGTCGGATACATGAGACAAACCTATACTAATTTCCCAGGAAATGCTAAAGAGTATATATTAAGTGCTTTTGATGACTATAAGACTTTAAAAGCTCGTTTAAGTGACTTAGAATTGGCGATGAGTGATACAAGTGACTTAGATAATGTCTTTAAGAAGTACTCAAACGCTCAAGAGAAATTTGAACTGATGGGCGGCTATGAGTTGGAAAATTCTTTAGACTCTTATGCTAAGGGATTAGGGGTTTATCATTTACTTGAACAAGGATTTTCCACCTTAAGTGGTGGAGAGAAAACACGAATTTCTTTGGTCCAGTTATTGCTACAAGACTATGAAGTAATTTGTCTTGATGAACCGACAAACCATCTGGACACAAGGGGTATTGAATGGTTAGAATCATTTTGTAATACGACGTCAAAGACATTGCTTATAGTCTCGCATGACCGTGAGTTTCTGAAGAATATCGTGTCGGTATATCATGAAATAGAAGATGGTAAACTTGTCTCATACCATGGTGACTATGACAGCTATCGTCTCCAAAGACATGAACGATACTTGCGTCTTGTTGACGATTTTGATGAACAACAACGTCAAATTCAAAAGCTTACGCTCGCCGCAAAACGGTATCGCCAATGGGTAATGAGTCAGACAATGAAGGTTTTTTCAAGAAAGCAAAAGCGGTAGAAAAGAGAATTGCACGAATTGATCGATTACCAAAACCAGTAGAAATTCGTAATCAATTAAATCTAAAATTTAATGTCAGAGTAAGAAGTGGAAAAATTGTTTGTGTAGCAGATAATCTAGCAATTGGATACGATACTGTACTAAAAGACTCAATTAATTTTCAGGTAAATTGGCGCGATCGTTTTGCGATTGTTGCAGATAATGGTGTTGGTAAATCAACGTTAATCAAAACAATTTTAGGTGAGTTAGATGCAAAAGAAGGTCAAATTCGAGTTGGAGAATCGGTGAAGTTTTCTTACTTACCCCAAGAGTTGGTATTTGTAGACAGTTCAGTAAGAATACTAGCTTACATTCAGAAGAGTTGCGGACTTGACGAAGAAAGAACACGTAGATATTTAGCTCGCTTTGGGTTCTACCAGCATGACATGTATAAACCGTTATCATATCTTAGTGGTGGCGAACAAGTTCGACTCAAACTCTTAGAAATGATGTTAAGTGATTCAAATTGTCTTATTCTTGATGAGCCAACGAACCATTTGGATATCATGAGTTGTGAAATCATAGAGGAAGCATTACGGGAATATGAAGGAACAATCATAGTCGTGAGTCATGATCGGATGTTTCTTAGTAAACTTGGGGTCAGTAAATTCTATCTTAGAAATATTTAGGTTTTAAGGTGGTAGACATCTATTTATTTGTGTAGATCATTACGATCAAGGAGACGCAATGAAGATAGAAAACATCATACGAAGAACAGTAATTATGTTTTTGGTTTTATTTACAACAGTAGTTACAACGATTACTACAATACATGCCGATGAAGTGACTGAGTATTACGATAGTATCCCGCCAATGAGTGAAATTGATCAATATTTGGATGAAGACGAGATGTTTGTGATTGATAATGAGACGGGATTAATAACGAAAGAAAAAATATCTACAAGTCCTACTTCATCTCAACGTTCCGTTCACCAGATTACAGGAGGGAAGAGATTATCCCAAGCAGTTAGCTATTATTATCGACCTTCACCTACCTATGCTTTTGATTTCCCAGGAGGCTATAGCGAACTTTTTGTGGATGGAAACGTAGCTTATTGTATTGAGCCTACAGTAATTAACTCCCATACTCAATATGCGTTAAAAAAAGATTTAAGTGATATCGATACTGTTAGAGTGATGGATGGTCGATTATCCTTTAAGTTATCAAATCAACAGAGAAACCGTATCAAGTTAATATCCAATTATGGTTATGAGTATCCTGATCATGATACGCAAGGGTATCGCTGGGCAACGCAGCTTCTTATTTTTGATGCCTTAGGATGGGAATTTGAACCTGGGACACTGAATCCCGATTATGAAATAAATGAAATTAAGCGCCTAATAAATGAACATGGTAATCTTCCTAATTGGTGTGTTGATCAAATGTATGTAAATAAGGGCGATGTGATAAGTTTTGAAAGTCCGTTATTAGAAGAGTTCTTATACACTAGATCTAGTGGAGTGGAGGTTCTAGATATATCAAAAACAAAATATACTTTAAGAGTGCTCAGTGATTATGCTTTTATACAATTAAATAAGAAACAAGGTAACAGTGAAGGCCCAAGTTATGTATTTAGTGATGGAACAAGTCAAAAGGTTCTACAAAGTCAACTTGACGAAGAAATTAAGTTCACTGTTAATTTTAGAGTTTTTACTGGTCAAATTGAAATTGATAAAAGAAGTCCTGAAGGTTATCCCATTGAGGGAGCTAAATTTCTTGTGAAGAATGAAGATAATGTTGCTGTTGGAACATACACTACCGATTCAAAAGGTAAGGCTTTAAGCTCGAAATTACCTTTAGGAAAATATAAAGTAAGTGAGCTTTTTGTGCCCAAACCTTTTGTGTTAGATAAGACGGAAAAAACAATCACTTTAACATCCATCGACGGTAAATTAGAATCAATGAGTACAATAGGTTTCGAGAACAAGTACCAACGAGCTTCTTTAGAAATTTTGAAGTACAGCTCTTCTAAAGAGACACTCAATCAGTCGCTCAGTGGAGCAAGTATTAATTTGTATGCTGCAGAAGATATTAATGAAGGAAGTAAAACAATCTACAAAGCAAATCAGTGGGTAGCCACTGGTGTAAGTGATCAAGAAGGTAAGGTAATCTTTGATAACTTGCCTTTGGGTGAGTACTATTTTAAAGAGACAAAGGCTCCGAGTGCCTACGTACTTACAGACGAAGAACACAGGGTAAGCTTAACCTATGACTCTAAGAATCCTGAATCACTCATATCACGACACTATTATCAATTAGGTAATGAGTTACTTACTGGAAAGCTAAAAATATTAAAACAAGATTCAAAAGGGAATCCTTTACAAGGTGCTGTTTTTAATATTGTTGGATTGAATAGTGATATCCTTCAAGAGAACTTGATGAGTGATGAGAATGGAATCGTTGAAAGTCAACAATTGATCTATGGTGACTATTACTTTGAAGAAGTTAATGCGCCTAAAGGTTATTGGATTGATTCAGAACCGGTGCCATTTTCTATTCGGAATAATCGTGAAATCATTGAGATACATCATGTAAATGAAGCAATTGAAGCAAGGGTAAAAGTTACAAAGGTTGATGCTGATTCGAAGAAACCTATACCTGATGTCACATTTCAAATTATCGATGAGAAGGGAAATGCTGTGAGCTATGAGCTCGATGAAAATGGTCAAATTAAAAACATTGATACGTGGTTTACAAATGCAGAGGGTGTATTTATTACAGAGAAATCTCTTCCTTATGGAAAGTATCAACTTGTTGAAGTAAATGCACCGGAATGCTATATAAAAATGGAACCTTCGAGCTTTACTATTGATGAGAGTAGTGATATTCAAAAAGACTTAATTTCAGGTGACATAATTGATTTGGGACAAGTCGAGAATGAAAGAATCAAAGGACGTGTTGTCATCAAAAAGATTGATACGGAAACGGGAGATCCTGTTGAAGCTTCTTTCAGACTCTACGATAGTGAAGGTTCAGTCATAGAAGAATTAAGCACTAATAATGGTGAGGCATTCATTGAATCCTTAGAATATGGTGAGTATAGCCTTGAAGAGATATGGGTAGAAGAGCCGTATGCGATAGACAAAGAAAAGAATCTCAAAACCTTTAAGATTGAAAAACACGAAGAGACACAAGAACTCACTTTTGAGAATAAAAAAGCACGTGGTTTTATTCATATCTTAAAGATTGACGAGTCTACGAATCAAGCAATTGCGGGCGTGAAATTTGGTTTATTTGACATCACTGAAACTTCCTTTTCCGATTCACAGCTGCTAAAGGATAGTAATCCATTGTATGCTGGGGAAACAGGCGATGATGGCACACTAGATTTTCTGAATCTTGATATCACAAAAAAATGGGGGCTCGTTGAAATTGAATCGCCGTATGGTTATGCTTTGAATGATGATGTAGAAATGTTTGAGTTTGAATATCAAGGGATGTATGAACCTGAGATACATCTTGATAAAGCGATAGGTAACAAACGATTAGAGGTATTAATAAGGGTTATTAAGTGCGATGCTTTCAGTCTTGAAGAAATAGAAGATGAACACATTCGATTTGAGCTTTCCAATACAAAAGGGGATATTATTCCAGTGTTCCAAAGGCATGACAACGGGATTCATGAATGGAAGGTTAGTGCTCTTGAATCGTACTCGTTGAAAGAACTACAAGCTCCTTTTGGCTATGAATTATCTGAAGACTCCATAACAATTGAGACAACGTATCAGACTGACGATAATACTTATGTCGTTAAGTTTTATAATATGCAAGCCAGTCCAATGTTGCCATCGACAGGACAAGGAAAAATAGCGAATCTACCGTGCTTGATTATGTTAACAGGGATATGTTTACTTGTGTATAAACAACGGAAGAACGAATAAAAACACCAAGTTTTCTTGGTGTTTTAAATCTTGGTGAAATCTAATAATTCTGTACTTACAACTGCGCGTACAGTTTTCATAGGATTTACTGCCTGAGATATTTTATAATCTACAAACATTGAGTTAAACATGTATGCATCATTCCAAGTAATGCCTAAACCACGTTCTACAAGATCACACATCACTTTACTTGCTTCATAGATTGCATCATCTAATGTTTCGCCAGAGACAATCGCCATAAACTCTTTATCGTTTTCGAGTAGAGGCCATTCAATCTGTTTATTCTTAATAAGTGATACTTTTAAATCTACCTCAGCTTCTATTTCTAGACCAGCAACACAGACTTCGCCATCGCCCATCACTGCATGACAGTCACCTAGTGCTAGCATTGCACCTTGCTCTCTTACAGGGAAGTAGAGACTTGAACCAATTCGTACATCAGTTGTATCCATATTGCCGCCATGGTTGCCAGGAGTGCCTGTAACAACACCGTCTTGCTTAGCTCCTGGTGATACTCCAATGACTCCAATCATGGGATCAATAGCTTGCTTAATACCTAGAAAATCGACCATACCTTCTTTTACTGTCACGATTCGTGTAGCTGGTTTATTAACCAGATCACCTAGTAGACCCCCGCCAGGTAATACTACAATTGAACCTTGATCTGCAAGACGGATATCAAGAATATCTACTTTTAGAACATCTCCAACTTCAGCCCCGTTAATATAAATAGGACCGGTTGCGGGGTTAACTCTCGAGAAATCGATATTAGAAATTATGTCATTTTCATGTCGAACCTGTTGAGAAAAACAATCATTACAGTGAACTGTGAAAGACTCACCAACATTAACTTCGCCAATGACATCGAGACCAGATTTAAACTCATAAATGACTTTAGTAGCATCAAATATTTTCATAATACCCTCCTGTATCTTCTTTTAGATAGTGTAGCAAATATCTTTCGTCATGTACAATTGAACACGATTAAACGATTGTGATATAGTAAAATAAGTTATAAAGGAGTGAGATACGACATGAATATTGATTTTGTGGAAGCAAATGAAACTAACTGGAAAAATGCGAAACTTGAAGTTTTTGATAATCAAAAGTCATTTGTATCGAACCCCACAAAAATTCTGGCGAAGGCCTATGCTTTCCGCAAGAGTAATGCTAGGGCAATGTATATTACATGTAATGATGAAATTGTTGGGATGTTTATGCTTAAAGATATACATATGGATAGTAAGTTCTATTGCAGTATTGATCAATTTCTAATTGATAAAAATCATCAAGGTAAGGGAATTGGTGAGCTGAGCCTTCTGAAACTAATTATTATGATAGATGATAATAAGTATGATGGCATTGAGCTTTGTTATATAAAAGAAGACGATGTTGCATATAATCTCTATAGAAAATGTGGGTTTATACGTTATCCTATATTTGATGACGGAAATGAACATGTAATGATTTATAGTTTCTGAGCTAAACATATGACAGTGTAAAGTAAATTTGATAGGATGGGGATAATAGTAAGGAGAGTTGTGATATGAATAGAAACATCGCTCTTGTATTTATTACAAACTTAATATTGAACCCCTTTTTGGTTTATATGGGATCTGATTTTGTAATTAGGAAGAAAACAGCATTCATAATAATTGGGGTTTACTACCTTGTATATGGACTAATGTACTTTTTAAGCCCTGATCAAATTTTCGATATATATAATAAAATAATCGCTTGGACCTTCTTAATAGTATCAGCAGCTTTTATGCTCTCGTTTCCAATGGGTTTCGTCTTTGCACTTACGGGAGGCGTAAAGCTCGCAGCAAGAGTCTTGCTTACAGTTTATCTGCCAGTAGTGGTGGTTGGTCTAGCGAATTTCTTAAACACAAAAAAATAAATTCGAAATAACATAAAAAAAACTCACCTTTTCGGTGAGTGTTATTTCTATTGGAGCGGGTGAGGAGAATCGAACTCCCGTAGCCAGCTTGGAAGGCTGGAGTTTTACCATTAAACTACACCCGCAATAAGAATGGTGTCCCGTGTAGGACTCGAACCTACGACCCACTGATTAAAAGTCAGTTGCTCTACCACCTGAGCTAACGGGACAAAACTTGAATGGTGGGGAGAGGCAGATTCGAACTGCCGAACCCTAAGGAGATGATTTACAGTCACCCGCGTTTAGCCACTTCGCTATCTCCCCACATAATTTTAAATGGTGCCGACTAGAGGACTTGAACCCCCAACCTACTGATTACAAATCAGTTGCTCTACCAATTGAGCTAAGTCGGCAACATGGTGGAGGTTAACGGGCTCGAACCGCTGACCCTCTGCTTGTAAGGCAGATGCTCTCCCAACTGAGCTAAACCTCCATGTGTTCCTTAATGCCTTAATAATATAACATGTCCTACCCGTGATAGTCAACACAAAAAACGAATAATTTTGACAAAATTACATAATATTTAGAAAAGCCAATTAAAAGGCGCTGAAAACAAAAAAAAGGTGCATTTTATGCACCTAATTTATTAGATTAATGTTTGTGCTGCTGTAATAATTGCAAGTTTGTATACATCTTCTTCAACACATCCACGAGATAAATCGGAGATTGGTTTATTTAAACCTTGAAGAATAGGACCGATTGCTTCGAATCCACCAAGACGTTGTGCAATTTTGTATCCGATATTACCTGATTGAATTTCAGGGAAGACAAATACCTTAGCTTGACCAGCAACTTTTGATTCTGGAGCTTTCAATGCAGCAACTGTTGGAGCAAATGCAGCATCGAATTGTAATTCACCATCAATTTGGTATTCTGGAGCTAATTCTTGAGCAATTCTTGTTGCTTCAACAACTTTATCAACAATTGGATCTTTTGCTGAACCTTTTGTTGAGAAACTCATGAGTGCAACAATTGGATCAATTCCGAATAACTCTGCAGTACGTGCTGATTCAACAGCAATTTCTGCTAATTCTTGGGCATTTGGGTTAATGTTGATTGCGCAGTCTGAGAATAAGTATGTTTCATTACGTTTTGACATAATGAATGCTCCACTAGTTCTTGAAACACCTGGTTTTGTTTTGATAATTTGTAATGCAGGACGAACTGTATCACCAGTTGAGTGGATAGCTCCACTAACCATCGCATCAGCTAATCCCATGTATGTCAACATTGTGCCAAAGTAGTTAACATTTTCAACCCATTTTGCTGCATCTTCACGTGTTAATTTACCATTACGACGTTCTACTAATGCATCAATCATTGCATCTTTCTCTGCATACTCTTTTGGATCAATGATTTCTAAACGATCTACCATAAATCCTTTTTCGTCTGCTACGCGAGTAATTTCTTCTCTGCTACCTAACACGATTGGATGACATAATCCATCTGATGCTAAGCGAACAGCTGCTCCGACGATACGAGCGTCAGAACCTTCTGGGAAAACAACTTTGATGTTTTTTCCAGAAACTTTTGCTTTTAAACCTTCAAATAATTCCATAAAATCAATTCCTCCTATACTTTGACTATTATATCACGATGTTTCTAGAAAAGTTAGAAAAACCACTCGGAATGAGTGGTTAAGTGTATTTACATTGCTTTTACGGTCTTGATACCTAATTTATCAAGGTTAAATTCCAAGGTTTTATGTGTAACTTTGAGTAAGTTTAACCATGAATTTTGTTGTTCAACATTTTCTTCTTTTACAATATTGTGCTCAGCATAGAATTTTGCGAATGCAGCTGCAATATTATAAGTGTTTTCAGTTACATAACTTGGAGAGTGTTCCGTCATTGCCATTTGGAATTGCTCAGGGTTTCTTAAGAGTAGAAGAATTAAGTTTCTTTCGTTTTCACTAGCAATAGTTTTTTGAGGAGCAATCATTTCAGGATCTTGTTGTAATCTTTCTAAGATACCTAAGATACGTACATTATTATATAGAATATAACTTCCTGTTTTTCCTTCAAATGCTAAAAACTTATCAACATCAAATGCATAGTCTGATGAAGGGTGGTTAATTAAGTCTCCAAATTTGAGAGCTGCAACACCAATACGAAGAGCATCTTCATCTGTTGCGTTTGGATTGTTCTCTAGTAGTTTTGATTTAGCTGTAGTTTGAACGGTGTTTAATAATGAAGATAGACTCATAACACCACCATCACGAGTTTTGAATGGTTTTCCATCAGGTCCATTCATTGTTCCAAAGCCTAGGAATTCAAACTCTGTGTTTTCTCCAACTAAATTTGCTTTTCTAGCAACGCGGAAAACTTGCTCAAAGTGTAATCCTTGACGTTTATCAACGACATACCAGATCTTATCAGGATTGAAGTCTTTTTGTCTCTGTATGATTGTTGCAAGATCTGTAGTAGCGTAAATACTTGATCCATCAGATTTCTCAACAATAACAGGTGGCATTGGTGATTTATCAGTTTCTTCTAATACATCAACAACTTTAGCGCCATCGCTATCACGAATTAAGCCTTTGTCGTTTAATGTTTTCATGAGTTCAGGAATATATGGAACAGCATCGCTTTCTCCATACCAATAATCAAACTCAACATCGAGCTTGTCGTAGTCCTTCTTAACATCAGCTTTTGATACTTCGAGGATTACTTCCCAAAGTACATAATAACCTTTGTGTCCTGATTGAAGTTTTGCAGTAATCTCACGAGCTGCAGCAAGATAATCTTCATCTTCTTTACTCTTAGCACTTGCAGTAGGGTATACTTCGTAAAGAAGCTCAGGAGTTACTGTAATTGTCTCATCAGTATCTGCATCAAAGCCTTCTTGGAAACAAGCCCACTCAGGATTGCGTAATTTTAATTCGTAAATTACTAAACCAATAGGAAGACCCCAGTCACCAAGGTGAATATCACCAATGACATTGTATCCAGAAGCACGACCTATACGTTTAACTGCTTCACCAATAACAGCAGTACGAAGGTGTCCAACATGTAGTGGCTTAGCGACGTTTGGTCCACCGTAATCTAATACCAATGTTTCTCCAGAACCAATTTGCTTAATTCCAAAGTTTTCATCGTTAACCATCTTATAAAGTGAATCAATTAAGTATTCATCATTCATTGTAATATTAATAAATCCAGGTGCAGCAAATACAGCTTCTTTTACCCTTGAATCCTTATCGAGTTCGGCAGCAACTGCTTCACCGATTTCTTTAGGATTTTTCTTCTCTTGTTTTGCAACTACAAAAGAATCATTGGACTGAAATTGACATAGGTCTGGTCTTTTTGACTCTGTAACATTACCTACATTTCCTTCGTATCCACATGCTTTAAATGCATCTTTTACCATCTTTTCCAATTCTATTTTTAGTGACATTTTTATACCTCTTCCAATAACGTACATATTATATCAAAATCATGTGATTAAATATAGCACCAAACAATGATGGGTATACTAATTCTCCTATATATAAGGATAGGTGATACGGAATGGGGTAAAAATGAAAAAAATGTCTAGAATATCTTGCATTGTTATAGTGTTGTGTTATAATGATTAAGCAATTGAAAAATTGGGCCATAGCCAAGCGGTAAGGCATCAGACTTTGACTCTGACATTCCCTGGTTCGATCCCAGGTGGCCCAGCCAATTCTAAATTAAACGAACCCTTTGAGAAAAACTCAGAGGGTTTTTTATTTGGAAAGCGATATTACGAATAGAATTAGGTGTTCACCTTAATCGAGTAAGAGCTTTAACAATTAAAGAATGCACCAAAATGGAGCATTCTAATTTTGAGTGTAAGGTATTTCAGTACTTCGATAAGTCAAAACTAATAAGAACTGAAAGTATGTTTTTGATCCTTATACACTGAATTAAGATATTACAATATAGTCAAATGTCGCAACAACTGTGCTATCTCCTTTAGTCATATAAATTTCCCCTCTATAATCTCCTAGTTCACTTGTGTCAATACTTCCTAAAACAACTTTATCAACATTAATTGGTTGCGTGAAATTAATAATTTCCTCGAACGAAGGTAAACTACCTTGTTTTACCTGAATTTTTTCAGAAGTAGTTATGAATACTGGCCAATTATTCGCACTTTCGTCCTCTTTGTAATCTTTATAAACAACAACACAGAGGATAAATAGTAAAGCTACAATGACGATGTGTTCGATTTTATATTTTTTCATAATTGTTCTCCTGTAATATTTATTCGTAATGTTGAAGCAGTAAGCGCATACATATCTCTAGTTTCAATATATATAGATATAATTGTTATGTCAAGTGTATGTTAATGTAGATGTGTGGAGTTCGTAATCTTGGTAGTATGAAAGAGTTCTCATCCAAATCATATCCAATTGAGATTCCAACTAATGTTATATTTTTTTAAAAAATGGATTGTCCAATATAGGGGATCTGATATGATATATGTAACAAGTTATCTATTTCACAAAACTCTTAATTCTCTTTTTTTAAGAAAATGATGTAATTTTGAAGCTGTCTACAACTTAAACTCAATTCATTAAATAGTCTGGTGCCAAATTTTAGAGTAATTATTTTTTGAAAAAAATAACGTCTTCAGTTTACTTACAAAGATAAAATAGAAAGGATGATTTGTCACGATGAAAAAAAAGATAAGTGGAATAGTTGTGTTAGCTGCAATATTTGTGATTTTCGCTGGCATTACCCTTAGTAAGGGAGAGATAATAAACCCAAATTCTATTTCATGTAAAGTAAATGAAGTAAGTAATAAGAGTGTAAGTATTGAAATTAGTGGATCCATGAATAGTTCCAAAAAGTTTACTCGTTATGAACATGACTATAAAGAAGGAATTCTGACTCTATATTTCTATGATTCTATATTCTTTGGTGACAATTATCCGCAAGACATAATAATTTACGAAGACTTCAGAGAACTATCAACTATTAAAATTGCTGACAAGGATGACTCAAAAATCATTTACGAAAACTAATGCGTTGAATATTAATTATTGTATAGCGGTATAGCTATTTCTCAGATTGGAATTGAAAATTTTAGATCGTATGCATGTGTAGTTCTATTATTGTTCCAAGTTAATTTACAAGACTAGCTTGTGTTGAGGAAAAATCAAAGGAAAAATAGCATTTGATATAGTTTTAATACAATTTGCACTTCAAGGTAGATTTTTAATAATATCGGAAGTGCTTTTTTATTATATTACTCTATTAGTAGGTCGTTTCGTGTCTAGGATATTATATTAGTCTAGCTCCCAAATTTAGACTTGTGGAGTTAAATATGTTAGTAATTTTGTCTTATTCATTACATATTTGTACCAAACGGTATTGATTAATGATATATTAGTGATTATGTGGGATTAGCTCGTTTAAAGGAGTATTATGCTTTAGACAGTGGATACTATATAAAATACATACTGAAGTGAGCTTTTCGCCATATAGAAAATCGGGGGTTTTTGAGGTGAGAAATAAATTTAAGGCCGTTGCAATAATGACGTTGTCTTTTTTGTTGTGCATTACTAACGTACTTGCAGAACCGAAAAACAATACTTTATTAGCAAATGGGCCAATAGATATTGGTACACGTGTTGGGAAACCAGAGTTAAACATTCTGGAGAACAGCAACATTGTATTTAGAGATACAGAAGGAAATATAGTTGAAAATCCGTCTATCAACTCAAAAGTAGTTGTGAGATTCGATTGGTCATTATTGAATGAAGATTCACTCTTAATTCAAGATGGAGATTACTATTCATTTAAACTACCTGAAGTCTTTAAAATACATACTGAAATGTCCGGAAGTTTAGGTGATTATGGGACATTTAAAATAGATACATCTGGCGCCGTTACTTTTACATTTAACGAAGCAGTCAGTCAAAGTTCGAATGTTAAGGGATACATTCAGTTTGATGCTAAGTTTAATGAGAAAATAATTGGAGGACCTGGAGAAAAGGTAATTGAACTTCCTATTAGTAAGGACAATGAGTTCAAGTTCAACGTTACACCTATTTCAAAGGATACTTCAATTGAGAAGAACGGAAAGCTTGATAAAGAGCTAAATCCGAGTAAGATTACGTGGGAAGTAAAGATAAACAAAGCATATGAAACACTGTCTAATGTTGTAGTTCAAGATACTCTTCCACATGGCTTAACTCTTGAAGGGGTAGAAGTATACCCAGTTAATTTAAATCATGATGGGAGTTTTCACTCGTACGGGGAAAAAGTCTCGACAGCACTTTACAAAGTCGAAGGGTCTTCAGTGAGCTTTAACAATGCTATCAATCAACCGTATGCAATACGATATATTACGAAGATCGATGAGGCTGTAAAGCCTAATGCTGGTGGCGATGTAACGTTTAAGAACCATGCAACAATGAGTTCGAAAGAGAATGACGTTATTGTTACAGATTCAACTGTCATTGCAAGTTATGGAAAACTACTTACTAAGCAGAAGCCAACATATATTGCTGCAGATCAATCCTTCACATGGACTGTGAATTATAACTATGGTGAGAAGACGATTCAAAATCCACTGCTCGAAGACATATTTGATGGAGATTTAGAATATGTAGCAGGTTCTTTTGTAGTCACTGATAGTAACGGTAAACCTGTAAATTACAAGTATACTCTTTCAAATGATCCAAAGAATAAACTGAATATTCAGTTTGAAGAGCCTGTATCCAAAGCACTTAAATTAACGTACAAAACTAAAATCAAAGATGGAAAACTTATTGTTGAAAATAAGGAATACTCAAACAGTATCACTACTGGAAGTACATCAAGTGGTAGCGTAGGAACTGCCAAGCCACAAATGATACATAAGACAACACCAGCGATTGACTATCAAAACAAGTTAATTGATTGGAAAATCGATGTAAATATTAATCGCTATGAGATACGAAATTATACATTAACAGATACTTACTTATACAAAGGACTGGGTCTTGTAGATGCTTCATTTGAAGTTTATGATGTAACAAAGAAACAACTGGTAGATCCTGTGAACTATGATCTCGTTAAACGTTATGAGAATGACGTAGAGGAAGGCTTCCAGCTAATATTTAAAGGTGAATACGAAACTACATCTAGCCAATTAAAAATTAGTTTTAAAACAAACTATGATGTGAATCATTTAGTTGGTGGTGATGGATCAACTTTTAGAAATCACGTAAGTCTTGATTGGACAGATAAAGATAATATTACGCATAAACATACGAGCCAAGCTGATCGAAGAGTTAATTCACAAACAGTTAAAAACGGTCAGAAATCAGGTAGCTATAATGCGATAACTAAAGAAATTACATGGAAAGTTGATGTAAACTATAACTCTGAAGAGCTCAAGAATGCCAAGATAGTTGATGTAATTCAAGCTGGACAGAAATATATCGATGGTTCTCTCATATTAAAAACATATACTGTCGATACAAACGGAAACTTAGTACCAAACAGTACTACAGAAGACTTGAGTTTCTTTGATATTGAATATCCTGATCCAGTCAATAACAATACTTTAACAATTACACTACCAAATAAGAATGAACTAAAGTATTCTATTGAATTTAAGACTTCAGTTCGAAGTGAGGCAATTAAGGCGAATTACCAAAATAGAGCTGTTTTTACAAATGGTGATTATGTAAGAAACTTGGATGCATCAGTAACAGTTACTAATGGAGAGAAATATGTAAGCAAGACAGGTAAGCAAAATGGCTCTCTTATTCACTGGTCAATTGCAATTAATGAATCGCAATCGACAATCAAGGATGCAGAGTTACACGATCATCCTTCTACCAACCAAATCTTGTTGGAGAATACATTTAAACTCTATCCAGTGACCGTTCATGAAAATGGTACTTATACTATCGACTATAGTAATCCACTAGAAGTTGATAAAGAGTATGTAGTGTTATTTAATACCGATGCAGAAGGTAAACAGGTGTTTGTTCTAAAGTTCTTAAATACTATTGATAGAACATATGTTTTAGAGTATGACTCACAAATTAGTACTACTCCTGACAATAAAACGATCTCTAACCGTGTTAGCTTAAAGGGTAAAGAGTTGAGCTATGAAGATGGTGGAGGAACTACATCAATTGTTATTGATGTAAACCAAGCAGGTGGAGGTGCAGTTGGTGTTAAAGGATCTTTAACGATTCAGAAAACAGATGAACACGGGAATCCACTTAAAGGTGTAGAGTTTGAACTTTACAATCCATTAAATCGTAAAGTAGCGACACGTTTAACAGATGCTGAAGGAAAGATTAGCTTTGTTGGAATGGTGTATGGAAATTTTACAATAAAAGAAACTAAAGCATTAGAAGGTTATGTTATCGATGAGGAGTTATTTAACGGTAAAGTAATTACCATTAATGATGAAACATCAGATCCTAATCATATTGTTGTGTTAAAAAATAGAATGAATACACTAACAATTACCAAGCAAAACGTGAAGGGTGAATTGCTTGATGGTGCAGAATTTAAGCTTGAAAAGAAGAATGGTGAAGCTTATGACCTGATTCATCAAAGCATTTCATTACACGACGGACAACTTGTACTAAGCGGCTTAAAGTCGGGAGTGTATCGATTAACAGAACTTGTGGCACCACAAGGGTATGTACGTAACCTTGAAAGCTTAGAGTTTGAAATCACAGAAAATTCTATTGGACAAGCAGAAGATGTTACTGTTAGTTACACGAATTATAAGGGAAGTGTAAGATTGAAAAAGACTGGTGAAACAGGAGATGTCTTACCGGGAGTTACTTTTAATCTTTATGATGTTAATGACAATGTGGTTCTAGAAAATTTAGTATCAGATAATAATGGTGAAGTATTAATAGAAAATCAACTATCACCAGGGGAATACTATTTTGTTGAGAAGGAAACGGTAGATGGGTATATTGTGAATGAATCACCGTATCATTTTGAAATTAGTAGTGAATCAAAAGGGGAGCCATCAGTTGTTGAAGTGAAGGCTGTAAACTACAAAGGTTCAGTTGAATTTAAGAAAGTTGCTGAAACTGGAGAAGTATTGTCTGATGTTGAATTTGAGTTGTATCAATCAGGTAATGAAACTCCTATTGAGAAAGCTATATCTGATGAACAAGGAATGGTTCGCGTAAATCAACTTGCTCCAGGAAGCTATTACTTTAAAGAAGTTAAATCAAAAGAAGGGTATATCCTAAATACAAAACAAATTGATTTTACGATTCCTCAAAAAGCAAATCATGAGCGCGTCATTGTGTCTCTTGATGATTATATTAATTATCGTGGAATCGTTGAATTTAAGAAAATTAACGAGAAGGGTTATGCCTTATCCGGAGTAGTGTTTGAGTTATTCGAAGAAGGTAATAAAACAGCCCTCAGTGAACATGTCTCTAATGAAATGGGTATCGTAAGCGCAAAAAATTTAGCACCGGGATCATACTATTTCAAGGAGAAAGAAACTCTTGATGCTTACATTCTTAATTCAAATCCAATTGATTTTATTATTGAAGAAACAGCAGAAGAAGATAACACTAAAGTTACACTAATAGATTTCATAAATTATACAGGCACAGTAGAATTTATGAAACTTGGTGAGGATGGTGAGGTATTATCTGATGTTGAGTTCGAGCTTGTTAATGCAGATGACGATAAAGTTATTGCTGTGGTGCAGTCGGATAGTGATGGTCGTGTTAGTGTAGACAATCTAGCACCCGGTAATTACTATTTTAAAGAAACTAAAGCAAAATCAGGATATATCATTAATTCAAAACTAATAGAGTTCATTATTCCTGAGACTTCAGCTAACGAAAAGCTAGTGGTTGAACTCGATGATTTTATTAATTACACGGGAACAGTAGAATTTACAAAGCTTAATGATGAAGGTATCGTCTTGCCAGGAGTCGAATTTGAGCTTTATCGTGAGGGTAAGCTTGAAGCGATAGCTAATTACATCTCTGATGAAGACGGAGTTGTTAAAGCAGATAAACTTGGACCAGGGAAGTATTATTTTAAAGAAACAAAAGCATTGCCTGAGTACATTTTAAATACAAATAAGATAGAGTTCGTCATTCCTGAAGAGAGCGATCAAGATGACGTTTATCTTGATCTTGGTAGTTTCGTGAATCATAGAGGAATGGTTGAATTTACGAAGAAATCAGAGACTGGGGAAGGATTATTGGGAGTTGAGTTTGACTTGTATCTTTTAGGACAAGAAACACCACTCTTGTCTGTAAGCTCTGACACAGTAGGACTCGTTAAAGTTAGTCAACTAGCACCAGGGACCTACTACTTCAAAGAAACAAAAGCAAACGAAGGCTATCTAATAAATTCAAATAAGATCGAGTTTGTGATTCCAGAGGGTACAGATTCAGACTATACACATATTGTGCTTGATGATTTCATTAATACTAAAGCAACAGTATCGTTTATCAAACGAGCTATTGATGGAAAACCATTGTCAGGTGCGATTTTTGAACTCTATCAAGAAGGACAAGATGAAGTGATTGCAGAAGCAATATCTGATGAAAATGGATTAGTTCAGATTACTTCATTAGCACCTGGAAAGTACAGTATCAAAGAGAAGCTTGCAGCTGAGGGCTACATTCTTAATTCAATGACAATTGATTTTACTGTTCCAGTAAGTTCTAGTGAAGAAACACCACTTATTCAGCTTGATGATTTCATTAACTATCAAGGTGGTGTTATGGTTGAAAAAGTAGATACTGATGGCAACCGAATTGGTGAAGCGGTTTTTGAATTACGTAACTCTCAAGGAATCACACTTGCTGAACAGACAACAAGCAATGGGTTGACATACTTTTCACAGCTTCAACCAGGAGAATATACCTTAATTGAGACTATGGCTCCAGAAGGATATGTTGCAAGTGATATGGAGTACCAGGTGATAATTGCTTCAGAATACAATGGAGTATATATTCCGGAGAAAGTGATTGTCGTTAACGAAAAACAAGAAGACAATCCAAAACCAGTAAGTCCTCAACCCGAAGATCCAAATGACGGTATACAAGATGATGAAGAATTGCCAGATACTGGAGTTTCAAATGGTACTATGCATTCATCAATCGCATCATTGATGCTTGGGTTAGTGTTACTAGTTATAAATAAAAGAAGGTCATCAAAAGAAAGATAGGTAATTATTCAACAGATATTAAGATTGAAAATACAAAGTTTAATTCAATTGGCTAATGTCGTATAATAGAATTAAGTCGCAAAAGGAGGGTATTATGCTAAACCAACACATGTTAGAAACGTATGCCGAGGTAGGGCGAATACTCTCTAGTTCAAGTAGAATTAGTATTCTTACATACCTATTGAATAACAGTAGAAGTGTCGAATCACTCTCTCAATTAACAGGACTTAGTGTTGCCAATGTTTCAAAACACCTTCAAGTTTTATTAAAGGCTGGGTTTGTATCCAATAGTCGTGACGGTGCTTACATTGTCTATGAAATCGCAGATGAGGATACCGCCATGCTATTTGATCATTTCTTAAACATAGGTAATGACTACTATGAGAAAAGAAACACTGTAATTGATAACTTAAGTGAAGTAGAGCATCTTGAACCATTCACGATGCAAGAACTGGATGAGTTAGTAAAGAGTGGCAAAATTATACTTCTTGATGTAAGACCAACAGTTGAATATGAACATGCTCATATTGAAGGGGCAGTATCAATTCCAGTGGAAGAAATAAAAGAAAAACTTGAGTTACTTCCTAAAAACAAACCAATCGTTGCGTATTGTCGAGGAGCTCACTGCTTACTTTCAGGCGAAGCGGTTAAAATTATCGAAGAGTCTGGAAGACAGGCAATTCGATTAAAAGAAACCGTAACTGATTGGGTAGAAATTAGAAATGCTGAATAATATGACCCTACAGAGGACCGTTGACACAAGTCAATGGTCCTTTTATCGTCGGAATAATGGTTGTGAATGTAAAAGGACTTAAGATAGTAATACGGAACCTGAATTAAATTTCTTATTCAATACAAAACTCTTTCATAGATATATCTATGTGATATTATAGGATTTTTAATAACTCCTTGAAAGAGGCTCAAATTATCGTTAAGCTATAATTAATTAATGACACTGATAGTATTGTGCAGAGATAATGAAGGTAACAATGAACCAATAAAGTAGAGGAGATTATAGGATGTTACATGCACTTAGAGTTATTTCAGAAAAAAGCAGTAAATATTTGTTTATTGCCTCAGCTTTTGTAGTAGGTGTTTTCTGTTGGATAGCATATTTTACACTTTTTAAAATTGATCCGATGAATCAAACAACTTTGAACGCAAATCCGTATGGAATTTATGAAATGGTAAATCTTTTACTGCTTGCCAATATTATTGTTCTGATAGTATGTATATCTGTGATAGTAATACAATTTCATGATAAAAAACCAATGTTTGGTTCACTGTTTATTATTGCTATGGCAGTGATAGCGGTAATGTATATGTATGAATGGAAACAAGATCTTGCAGCGACATCTCTTGGTACAGTATACTGGGATTACTTTTGTGATTACATTTCCCCTGCAGACTTCTCTTTTCCGTTTATTCCGATACTAATATTGAATTTGAAGCTGACGTTTGTCTATTACTTTAATGTTGGAATCTTCTTCGCATCACTAAGTGCACTTCGCAATAGGAAGATGTACATGACTCAAATATTAGATATCGATCCACCGAGCCAAACTAAAACTTCTAATCTTTAGAAGTTTTTTTATGTTTTAGGATGAACATACATTATTTATATGTTATAAACTTGCCTTTATTATTAGTTAGGCTATAATAAAGGTCGTGTCTAAAAATATCCAAGTGAAATTTTTAGTATTAAACTATTGAGGGGAAAATTTGTTTATGAATTATGGATTACTATTAATCATGTATGCGATTGTTTCATTGTCGCTTACATTTATTGCGTATGTTTTATTCAAAAAGGGATATCGAATGAAGCGTACCATATTAGTGCTTACAATGATGCTTCAACTGGCATACTTTGTTTATCGTATCAAATATACGATACCTACTAACAGTATCATGAATAAGAGTTTTGGGATGCTAATGCTACTTGCGGAATGCATTGGCTTCTTTCAAAGCCTTGTATCCTTCTTATTATTCTGGAAGCCAGTTACAGTATATGATAAGCAAGTTGAAAGCTTCGACAATGTACCAACTGTAGATGTATACATAGCAACTTATAATGAACCCATTGCAGTCTTAACACCGACGATCATCGGTGCGAAGAACGCAAAATATCCAGAATCAAAGAAAAAGATATATGTATTAGATGATGGAAATCGTCAAGAAGTTAAAGAGCTTGCATCAAGTCTTGGTGTTGAGTACATCGCGAGAACTGAAAATATCCATGCAAAGGCAGGGAACTTAAATAATGCTTTCAGTCAGACTCATGGTGATATCATTGTTACTCAAGATGCGGATATGATTATGAAAGAAGACTTCTTTATCTATACGATTCCATATTTTGATGACTTAAAGATGGGTTATGTGCAAACACCACAGACATTCTATAATCTCGATATATTTCAGAAGAACCTATTCAAGCAACGAGAAGCAGCAAACGAACAGGACTTCTTTATGCGCTATATGCAACCTGCTCGTAATGAATGGGGAGCTGCCATGTATATAGGAAGTAACTGTCTTTTCAGAAGAGAAGCTTTGGAATCGATTAATGGGTTCTCTACAGGTGTTATCACGGAAGATATGGTTACAGGTATGTTGATTCAGAATGAAGGATGGAAGACGACCTATATTAATCGTGAACTTGCTACTGGTCTATCAGCTGAAACTGTGGAAGACTATGTTAAGCAAAAGAAACGATGGGGACGTGGAACGGTTCAAGTTGCTAAGAAATATGGAATATTCAATAAAAAAGGTTTAACTATGATGCAACGTATTATTTACTTTGATGGAGTAATTTACTGGTTAACATCTTTTAGTAGAATGTTCTTCCTATTGAGTCCATTTCTCTTTGTATTTTTAAGTATCTATATTATTCAAGCGAATTTAGTTCACTTGTTGTTGGTTTGGTTACCATTCTATGTTTCGCAACTAATTCAATTTAAGATTATTTCAAACGGTAAGATAAGTATCTTCTACTCACAAATCATGGAATATGTAATGGCTCCATATTTAGCCAAAGAACTCATAAGCGAGCTATTCAGCCTTAAAGGTTCAAAGAGTAAATTTGAAGTTACTGAAAAAGGTCTCAATACAATGTATCGCTACTTTGATGGTAAGACAGCAACGTTCTTTTCTATCCTTGCTATTGCTTACGTGTTCGCAATTATAATTCATAGTATTCAATTGTTCCAACATAAACAATTTCCTGGCTTAAGTCTATTCTGGATGTTTTATAACTTGGTGTTGTTAATCTTTGTTGTTATGAGTTGTCGTGAGAAGTCTAAGCTAGATATTATTAATAAATATAAAAGTAAGGCATTACTTATCAGTAATAATACCGAACAAGAAATCGAAGTAAAACTTGATATATTAGGAATTGATAATCTCATCGTTTATATGAAACCAATCGATGTAAGAGCATTAGCTGGATCGTTTAAACTAAATATAAACAGTCATCAAATAAATATTGATGGAATTGCTGATATTCGTAATGAATCAAAAAAACTAATGTCAGGTAAATTAGAGATTTCCGACTCAAAGACTCAAGAGATCTTAATCTCACAATTTTTCTCGCAGGACTTTGCAATCGAAGTTTAATATCTAGCTCAATATTTCTTCTAAGAGATATTGGGCTTTCTTATTGAATGAGTGGATTGCTTTACTAAAGACACACCAGCACTTATTATTTTAGAGTGAGGTGATTGTATGAACGGTATTGTAATTAACGAATTGAAACAAGAAGAGAACTCTTTAATATCTACAGCTATTGATGATCATTCAATGAAGACGATTCAAGATGGGGATATCATTCTTCATCTTTTTCAACATTCAGGAATTAACATGGGGAATGATGATACAAAAATCAAAGACTTTAAGCAAGGCTTGGACTACTACCAGAAAAATAATGTCCCAGTCACAATCAGAAATGCTGGTGGAAGATCGGTTGTTTCTGATGAAGGTGTCTTGAATATGTCATTAATTGTAAAAAACAATAAGAACATGTATGAGAACTTTGAATATCTTGATCAATTTATTAAAGATGCCTTAAGACCCATAACCCAGGATATTGAAACTGGTCTTATTGATGGTGCATATTGCCCAGGGCAATCAGATATGAGTATCTATGGTAAAAAGTTCTCTGGTACAGCTCAACGTAAGCGTAAAGATGTTTCTGCGTTAGTTTGTTATATTGGGGTTAATGGAGATCAACATGAACGTGGAGAGCTTGTAAAAGGTTTCTATGATAGTATGCAAGAGCATGACATTATCATTGATCCTCATGCAATGGGTACCTTGTCTTCATTAATTGGACGAGAGTTTACAGTACAAGAAATTGGTGATTTGATGATTGAAGAATTGAAGCGAAGAACGGATACTTTTACCTATACTGAAGCAGTTGATACGACTACTGATAGCTTTAAAGCATCCTTAGAATCTACCTTAAAAAGAAATCAATAAAAACTAATCATAATCCTTGCACAAGTGAATGATAACGGTTATCATTAAGGTATAGAAAGAAAGGTGTTAAATGATGTTTGATTATAGTGATCGTGGTAAAAAACCAGTTGTTGAAGATATCGAAGGTATGACCTTGGAAAATGAAAACTACAGAACTACGATATGGACTGGAAGCAAGTTACAAGTAACCCTTATGACTATTCAACCTGGAGATGACATTGGATTAGAGATTCACCATGGCATTGATCAATTCTTAAGAATTGAAGAAGGTGAAGGCCTTTGCGAAATGGGAGATGCTGAGGATAACTTAACATTTAAAGAAGAAGTGAAAGCAGACTATGCAATCTTTGTTCCTGCTGATACATGGCATAATGTTACCAATACAGGTACAAAACCATTAAAACTTTACACAATCTATGCAGGACCAGATCATGTTGTGGGTACAGTTCACCCAACACATCAAGATGCTATTGATGATCCTAATGAACACTAACTATTAACAGAAAAAATGTAGAGCCTATAATACGATAGGTTCTACATTTTTTATTTATTCTATTGAAAGTAAATCAAGTTTTGAAACACCATGTAGACTTGTAATTCTATCAAGAAGTTCATTAATAGAAATTGTTAAGCCATTAATATCAATACTAATAAACACACTAGCTGTGTTTTGAATAGGTAAGTTTTGGTTGATTGCTAACAAGTTACAGCCATGAGTTGATAACTCATTAAGTATTCGAGAAACAACTCCCTTAACATCTTCCACTACAACATGTAACAATGCCTTTTTTTCCAAACTTTTAAAGGTACTCGCTTCAAAGACTGAGTCTTTATACTTATAATAAGCACTTCGTGATATATCCACAATCTTCACTGCTTCACTGACTTGTGTTACTTCTCCAGAAGCAAGCATGTTTTTAACTTGAATTACTTTATGAAATACTTCGGGTAATACTTTTACATCAACTACTAAATATTGGTCAAGCATATATGTGCTCCTCTCGTGTCAATTCTAACATGATTAAGTGTCCATTTATACTCTAGTTCTTCTAATCGGGTAGAAATTACAGAAGTAGGAATGTCGGTGTCAAAAATTCCTAAAAGTGTTGGACCACTACCTGATATTAATATTTCAAGGGCTCCAGATTCTTCGAGTATAGCTCTGATTTTTTCATACTCGTGGATAAGTTTCATACGATAGGGTTCATGAAGAGCATCATCTAGACAGTTTTTTAAGAGTAGTGAGTCTCCTTGAGCGAATGCTTCCATTGCAAAGAGAAGTTTAGTTTGGTTGGAAACAGCGTCTTTGTGTTGAACCGTCTTTGGTAAGACTTTTCGTGCTTGTTCTGTTGCTACTTCAAAGTCAGGTACCAAAGTTATGAACGAAAACTTTGAATGAACGGAATATTCTTGTGTGTATATTTGATCGTTAAACTGTGCTGAGGCAATCAATCCACCTAAAAATGCAGGCGCAACATTGTCAGGATGTCCTTCCAGTTCAGTACAGAGATAGAGAATATTATCGTAATTTAGTGGTGTGTTTGATAAGGAATATGCAGCTAAAACGCCAGCTACGACACAGCTTGCACTTGATCCAAGTCCTCGTGCTTCAGGGATGTCACTGTTAATATGAATCGTGATAGGTTTAGGCTCTAAGTCAAGAAACTTTGAAGCATGAATGAAAGAACGATACACAAGGTTGTTCTCATTTTGGTATTCAGGTTTACATCCACTGATACTTAATACATCACTGTAAGCAAAACTAAACTCAGCATAAACATCCAGTGCAACACCAAGACAATCAAATCCAACACCTAAGTTAGCGGAACTTGCTGGTACTGTAATTTTAATCATTGCCTTGTCCTACCTTCGAAATCACATAAGACTTCATGCACTCAGTATCTATCTTTGTGTCGTGTAGTATTTTTTTATGCTTTAATTCCACAAGTGCCTCAGGGATTGGTATTTGTGTTAATGAGTGAATAGCGTCCATCATGACAAAGTCATCCTCAGATTGAATATCAATTCCGAGAGCTTTACCTGTGGTTCCTGGGAACTTGTAAGGTGATGCGGTTGCTATCACTATATTCTTATGGTCACTTAACTTAAGATCAGACATGACTTTCCATGCTACGGCAGTATGTGGGTCAAGAAGATACTTCTCTTCCTTATAGACAGTGGCTATCGTATCACTGACTTCATCATCAAGAGCATAACCACTTAAGAAATCTTTTTGTATTTCTTGATGAATTTCTTCACTTACTTGAAACACTTGTTTATTCTTCAAGCTATCCATACACTCTTTAACATAATTATTATTTTGTCCACTTGCATAGTAAAGTAAACGTTCGAGATTTGATGAAATTAGTATATCCATACTTGGTGATGAAGTCTTAATAAACGGTCTTCTAGTGTCGTAAACTCCAGTTGAGATAAAATCATGCAATACATTGTTGGCATTAGATGCAGATACGAGTTTGTTGATGGGAAGTCCTAATTTCTTAGCAATGTACCCGGCAAGGATATTACCGAAGTTTCCTGTTGGGACTATGAAGTTCACTTTTTCATGCATTGTTATTTCATTGGTATTAAGCAACTGTTTGTATGCATCAAAGTAATAAATAACCTGTGGGATAAGGCGACCAATGTTCACAGAGTTAGCGCTGGATAATTGATAGGAAAACTTATCGCCTATTGTTTTTAAGTCCTCATCAAGAAAGAGTTCTTTCACAATACTTTGGGCATCATCAAAGTTACCATTGATCGCACACACGTGAACATTCTTTCCTTCTTGAGTAATCATTTGTAATTCTTGCACCTTTGATACTCCTTCATTGGGGAAGAAGACAATGATATTCATCCTTTCTTTATTCTTAAACCCTTCAAGTGCAGCCTTACCAGTATCACCACTCGTAGCTGTCAGAATCATAATGTCTTTTTGAAATTGTTGGATCTCTAAAGCATGGTTCATAAGACTTGGGAGTATTGATAAAGCAATATCCTTAAACGCTTGTGTAGGTCCATGGAAAAGTTCCAATACAAAATTATTACCAACCTTCTTAAGTGGAGTAATTGCGGGATCAGAAAAATTTAATGAATAAGCTTCAAGAATGGATGCTTCGATTTGTTGGGAGTCAAAGTCTGGAAAGAACAGACTCATAACACTTAGTGCTATTTCCATATAACTTAAGCTCGGTAAAAGCTCAATATCAAAAGTATGTTTATCAAAATCTCGGAGTACATACAGTCCACCATCAGAACTTAAGCCTTTTAAGATAGCTTCACTGGAACACATTTTTTCATGAGCATTTCGACTGCTCTCATAATAATTAATCATTGGATTCACTCCTTGTGTTTAAACTATGTACTATGATACAATGACCACAACAGAAATACAAGTGTATTTAACAGGAGAGCGAATATGGAAATCGCAATTTTAGGTTTTGGAACCGTAGGATCAGGTGTTTATGATATTATTTCAAATAATAAATCATTAGATATTGAAGTAAGCCATGTCTTTTCACGACCAGGTCGTTTTACTACGGGTATTCGTTTAACCGAAAATATTGATGAAATCATAAGTGATTCGAAAGTGGATTGCATCATTGAAACAATGGGGGGCTTGCATCCTTCCTATGAGTACATTGTCAAGGCATTACGACATGGTAAACATGTAGTTACCGCAAATAAAGAAGTCGTTGCTGAACACTTCTTAGAATTCCATTTTTTAGCACAAAAGCATGGTGTTAAGTTTCGCTATGAAGCAAGTGTAGGAGGTGGAATACCTTGGATTCATAATCTTTATCAAACGCTTCGTAGTGACACTATTACATCAATCCAAGGAATCTTTAACGGAACTTCTAACTTTATACTTGATAAAATGACTCATGAAAAATTAGAGTTTGAAGAAGTGTTAATGATTGCTCAGGATTTAGGATATGCCGAAAGAGATCCTAAAAATGATATTGATGGTTATGATGTACAAAGCAAGATATTAATTAGTTCTAATATTGCATACCAAACGACCATAAAGCGTGATGATATTCTTAGGCTCAGTATGAGAAACATTACTAAGAAGGATATTGAATACTTTAATTCAAAGGATAGAATGTTGAAGTATATTGGTGAATCTGAATCTTATGATGGATTATTTGAATCATCAGTAATGCTTCATGTACTTGATTCAAGTGACATTAAGGCGAGTGTGAGAAACAATAATAATATTGGGGTATTGCATGGTGAGATTGTTGGTGAACTAGCATTCTTTGGTCAGGGTGCGGGGAAGTATCCTACTGCACACTCAATAGTTCAAGATATATTAAGTATTAAGGAGAATACTTATGAAGTAAGCTACAAATTTAATAATAGTTTGAAAGTTAAATCTCAAAAGAAGAGTACTTATGTAATTCGAAGTACAAAGGAAATCGGTACAAAGTATCTCCTCAAGAAAGATAAGGAATATCAATTTACACGAGAAATAAATCTATCCATGCTTCGTGACTTACTCATGGAGCTTGATGATGACAAAGCCGTGGTGTTTAAAGGAGTAGGGGCATGTATATGTTAAAAGTTGCGAAATTTGGTGGAAGCAGTGTAGCGAATGCTGAGCAATTTCAAAAGGTAAAAGAGATTGTCCTCAGCGATAAAAGTCGCTCAATTATTGTCACAAGTGCAAGTGGGAAATCAGATCAAAACGACTCTAAGCTAACAGACCTATTATATTTATTGTATGAGCATTATAAATACGGTGTCGATGCTGAGATGATTATTGATAAAATTTCAGGGAAACTGAGTTCTATCCAGAAAGAATTAAACTTATCATCAAAGCTAATGGATGAGTTTAGTGACTATGTAGAGTCAATCAGTTCTAGAACCCATCTTGATGAAATTGTAAGCCGTGGTGAGTATTTCACCGCAAAGTTACTAAGTGAGTATCTGTCTTATTATTTTGTAGATGCAAAAGACCTCATTATTTTTAACTATGATTTGAGTTTAAATTATCAAGCTATGGAAGAACGTCTCTATAAAGTACTCAGAGATACACCGAAGATAGTTGTACCAGGGTTCTATGGTTCATTACCAAACGGAGATATTAAGATTATGGATCGTGGGGGTAGCGATATTACCGGAAGCATCTTGGCGAATTTATCGAATGCTAGTTGCTACGAGAATTGGACAGATGTATCAGGAATCCTTAAAGCAGACCCTAGGATTATCAACAATCCCAAACAAATTGATGTCATAACCTATGATGAACTCCGTGAACTTTCATACATGGGAGCTTCTGTACTTCATGAAGAAGCTATCTTTCCAGTCAAAGAAAAGAATATCCCCATCCAAATTCTAAATACAAATGATCCTACTAATAAAGGAACAACAATTCTAAATACAGTTGAAACGGAACGAAAACAAGAAATTACAGGAATAGCTGGTAAGAAAGACTTTTCGATTATTACTATTTTTAAAGCACATATGTCAAATGAGCGAGGTACACTGCTTGCAGCTCTTCGTGTTCTGGATACGTATCAATTAAGAGTTGAGCATATTCCTACAGGAATTGATATGTTCTCCTTAGTGATTGAAACAAAGCACTTAGAGAATAGTTTGTATGAAGTCCTTGGTAAATTACAAGAAGCTTGTAATAGCGATCGTATTGATGTTGTCCACGAAATTTCACTTATCGCAGTTGTGTCACGGTTTATGAAACAGAAGACAGGAATGAGTGGTAGACTTTTCGGTTCACTGGGGTCAAAGGGTATTAACATATCCCTCATCTCACAAACAAGTGATGAGTCTAATATTATTGTAGGTGTTAATAATGAAGATTATGATAAAACAATTCAGACTATTTACCATGAATTTGAAGGAGGCGTGGCATGACATTTCATAACATTGCGATTTTAGGTGCTACAGGAGAGGTTGGTAAAGAAATACTAAATCAACTTCAAGAGCGTAAGTTCCCATATAAAGGAATACGACTCTTTGCATCACAACGAAGTGCTGGGAAAGAGATTGTCTTTGATGGTAAGCGTATCGTTATTGAAGAACTTAATGAAGATGTATTTATACAAGACGGGATTATCTTCTCCGCTCTTGATGATGACTTAGCACGACACTATCTGCCACGACTTGTTCATGATGAAGTTGTGATTATCGATAACTCAAACGCATATAGAAAGGATGACACTGTACCATTAGTTATCCCCGAAGTAAACCCAGAGGATATAATTGGACATCAAGGGATCCTTGCGAATCCGAATTGTTCAACCATTATTGCTTTAGTTGCCATTAACGCACTACATAAAGTTGTACCTATAGACTCAATGATTGTTTCAACCTATCAAGCAGTATCAGGGGCAGGTAGTGCAGGAATCTATGAGCTTGAAGAACAAATTCAAGATATTGCTTTAGGAAAGGAAAGTGAACCAAGAGTCTTTCCATATCAGATTGCATATAATCTAATACCGCAAATAGGTGGATTTGATAGCGAAGGGAATACAAGTGAAGAGATGAAGTTACTTCATGAGTCTCGTAAAATACTCCATCATGAGAGTTTACAGGTATCGTGTACGTGTGTTCGTGTTCCTGTAATGCGATCCCATTCGGAATCAATTAGTTTGTTCTTTAATGAAGCAATCAGTGTTTCAGAAGCTAGAGACATCCTCATGAATGCCGAAGGAGTAAGACTCGTAGATAATCCTAATAAACTAGAATATCCAATGCCACTGGATACGTCTTATCAAGATAATGTCTTTGTAGGGAGGTTGCGAGAGATACAAGTTTTAGGGAGAAAAGGTATAAGTCTTTGGTGTAGTGGTGATCAAATTCGTAAAGGAGCTGCAACAAATGCAGTGCAAATAGCTGAGAAATATCTTAATATATAAGTACAGGGGGAATTTTGAGTTTCCCTTTTTTTGTTGTAGAGACCACAAAAGAGTATAAAACAGCTAAAAAAGACATAAAACCAAGAAAATCATTAGTTTTTACGAAAATATTATCCAATAGGAAATAATTCTCTGAAAATGAAAGAGCTTTCTTGAATACAATCTTGATTGTGTTGAAAGCGCTTAATGCACATGTAAGAATAGAAGTATAAGAAATACCAAAGAGTTAGGAGGAACGGGGAAAGAGAAGAAAACTGAATAGCTCAGATATTAATATTGGATTTCTAAGCAACTTACTGGATAGATTTAAGGAAAGAAAAAGAGGAGAAAAATATGAATAGTTTTATGGATAGAATGTCAGAAAAATTACTTCCAATTGCGAATGTATTTGGAAACCAAAGACATCTGTTAGCAATACGTGATGCATTTACTACAATAATGCCGTTGATGATTGTTGGGGCACTTGCAGTAGCAATCAACAACTTACCAATACCAGGATTCCAAGAATTTATGGGAAAAATATTCTCATATGCACTTGAAGATGGTAGCCCAATATGGAAAACACTTGGAGGAAATATTTGGAATGGTTCATTTGGAATCATGTCAATCTTCATGGCTTTCTTAATTGGAGATAACTTAGGTGAATCCTACAAGATGAATGGGAAAATTGCTGGTGCTACTTCATTAGCTTCATTTGCAGCTATTGGTGGTATGGTAGGTGCTGATGCAAAAGGTCTCTTTATTGCAATTATCGTAGGAATTATCTCCGTTGAATTCCTTCGTTTCTTATCATCAGTTCGAGCATTACAAGTGCGTATGCCAGATGGCGTTCCACAAGGTGTTGCTGATGCATTTAATAATATGTTCCCAATGATGATTGTGGTAACTTTAGTTGGACTTGTCACAACATTACTTTTACGTTTTGGAATTCCAAACATTATCAATGTGTTCTATGAGTTGTTCCAAAAACCATTTATGAGTTTAACATCAACACTTCCTGCAGCAATTATTCTTGCATTTGTACCACCATTCTTATGGTTCTTCGGGATTCATGGTGCAAACATGATTGATCCATTTATGCAACTAATTAATGCTCCTGCTATTGAAGCAAACGCAGCAGCAATAGCAGCTGGAAAAGCTCCAGAATATATCGTCAATAAAGCATTCTTCGATGCATTTGTAAACATGGGTGGTACAGGTACAACAATTGCTTTACTTGTTGCAATTTTCCTAGTAGCACGTAAGAATAGAAAGATGTCAACAATTTCAAGTTTAAGTATTGGGCCAGGCTTATTTAATATTAACGAACCCGTACTATTTGGACTTCCTATTGTATTGAATCCTATCTTCTTTATTCCATTTGTTTTTGGTCCAGTTGTTCTCTCAACAATTGCATACCTATTAACAAGTGCGAAACTTATCCCTGTTGCTACAGTTGTTATTCCTTGGGTAACACCTCCAGTAATTGGTGGAGTCTTAGCAACACAAAGTATTCAAGGTGGAGTTCTTGCAGCATTCAACTTATTATTAATGGTCCTAATCTATGTTCCATTTGTAGTTATTGCGAATAGAGCAGACGAAAAAGAACAAGAAATGTAATAGTATTTTCAAAGGTATGTTCCATTTGGAATATACCTTTTTTAAGATAAAGGGAGGTAACAATGACAAAATTTGATTCGCTTAAATTTCCTAAAGATTTCTGGTGGGGAGCTGCTGCTTCCGCACCTCAAACTGAAGGAGAAAGTCTCGCATATGGTAAAGCACCGAACACATGGGATAAATGGTTTGAGATGGCACCAGAGGTATTTTCAGAAATAGGTCCTGGTAGAACATCAAACGTATACAATCTCTATCGTGAGGATGTCCAACGTATGCAAGACATTAATCTCAATTCATACCGTACATCAATCTCATGGTCACGTTTATTACCGGATGGTGAAACATTAAACCAAGAGGCAGTTGCTTATTATCGTGATTACTTTCAAACGATGAGAGATAAAGGTATTGAGCCTATTATTAACTTATTCCACTTTGATATGCCTTGGTGGATGATGGAACTTGGTGGCTGGATCAATCCGATTATCACTGATAAGTTTGCATTCTATGCAAGAACCTGTGTTGAACAGTTTGGTGATCTCGTAAAGTATTGGGTTACTTTTAATGAACCAATTGTTCATGTCGAGTGTAGTTATATCTATGAGTTTCATTACCCAGCAATCCGTGATTTTAAGAAAGCTATTGAATCTGGATACTATACGATTCTAGCTCATTCTAAAGCAATTAAGGCAATGAAAGAAGTGTCCTCAGATATTAAAGTAGGAACCATCTTAAACTTAACGCCAATCTATAGTAAATCAGATTCAAAAGAGGACTTACAGGCAGCAAGATATGCACAACTGCTTAATGTTGATAGTTTCTTAGAACCGATGGTTAAAGGGACTTTCCCTAAAGACTTAGTATTATTGTTAGAGGAAAATGACTTGTTACTTAATGTGAATGAGGATGATCTTACAATTATTCGTGAGAACACAGCCGAGTTCTTAGGTGTTAACTATTATCAACCAAAGCGTGTACAAGCACCTGAAGGGGATGTCAATAGACCAGCTCTCATGCCAGAGGACCTCTATGCACCGTATATCTGGAAAGAGCGTAGAATCAATCCTTATCGTGGATGGGAAATCTATCCAGAAGCTTTATATGATATATCAAAATTAGTTCAAAATGAATATGGCAATATACCATGGTTTGTATCAGAAAACGGTATTGGAGTCGCAGATGAAGCGCGTTTCCAAGATGAGAATGGAATGATACAAGATGACTACCGTATTGAGTTTATTCAAGAACACTTAACAATGCTACATAAGGGTATGGAAGAGGGAAGTAATTGTTTCGGTTACCACTTATGGACATTCGTAGACTGTTGGTCATGGTTAAATGGATACAACAATCGTTATGGACTTTACAGTATTGATTTAAAAACACAAAAACGTACTCTTAAGAAGAGTGGTCAGTGGTTTAGTGAATTTATTCAGAAACAATCTCAATAAGTAAAAGAAGTCACAGCTTTAGCTGTGACTTCTCTATTTCTTATTCAAAAGTTCTGAATGTTCATTAGCGTATGTAAAGAATACATTAATGAAGTAATCTACGAAGAGTAGTAATTTGTATTTTCCGGTATATATTGGTGATTTAGAACCAAGTGGGATGAGATAATCGAAGTTACTTGCGAACTTCATATCGGTATTTTGGGTAATTAAGACTTTCTTTGCACCAGACATAATGACTGGAATGGTGATTTCTTTAGCCATAACGAATGTTCCATCTAAGGAAACAAAGATAAAGGAATCTGCAGATGTTGCGTTTTCCGCAATTTTAATCTGTTCATGTTTATCTTGAACAAACTCAACATACTTACCTGTTGCAAGGATTGCGCGATGTAAAATCGATATAATATTACTTGGGATGTGCGTCGAGAAGATATATACGTTTTCTTGATTAAATATAAATTCTGCTAGCCATAATGCATGGTCTTTAATATCTATTTCATTAAATCCTTCGAAAGAGTTAATGATTTCTTCTTTATATTGACTCAATGACTTCGTGTTGAAGAATGAGTTATCTACTTGTAAATCGTCATATTCAGCAGGAATTCCAATGAAGTCCTGTTTCATTTCGTTAAAGCTATCGTAACCAAGATTCGTTGCAAAGCGACTGATACTTGATACGGACGTGTAACATGCTTTAGCTAATTGAGTAATCGTTACATTCTTATTAGCGTAATGCAAGTTTTGTAACATAAGTTTCGCGATCTGAGCATCTGAACTATTTGCATGAGATTGCGAAGTCAAAACATTTTGCAGTTTAAAAATAAAACCTGACATAATATATACCTCCTTAAAAGTATAGTCGTTGCACCCATATTAAAACAAAAGCTGTCTTGTCATTCAAGTCAAATAAGCGAATTATTAACAATTTATAATAAAAACTTCATATATTGCCAATGTTTTCATCAATAAATAGTTAATGTGTGTACAATATCTTATTCAATTAATTTCTATATTTGAATTATAACATAAATCGTTTTCCAATATTTGACTTTGCTTCATGTTGTTGTATAATAATGTGACTACATAAAATCCTGCCGAGGATAATCTTGTGAGATAGGCCAGTGTTCACAACACTGACCTATTTTTTTTAGGAGGAAAAATATGGAAAAATCTATTCGTAAAGAAATCATGACCTATGCCATCCCAGGCATCTTAGGTTTGGTAGCAAATTCACTGTATATTGTAGTTGATGGGATCTTTGTATCAAAGATGTTAGGAGCGAAATCACTTGCGGCAGTTACTACTGTTGTGCCAGTGGTGGAAATCTTAATTGCCTTGAGTTTAATGATTGCTATTGGCGGTGGTATTCATATCTCTATTCAAAAAGGTCGTAACAATCTTGAAGAATCTCGTTATTATTTTAATCAAGGATTCTATTTTGTTATTGGTATTTCTATCTTAATACTTATTGGTTCAATGGTATTTAGAAACTCGATTGTAACTTTATTAGGAGCTACTCCAGAAATTTATGAAGAAGCTCTGAACTACTTTACATGGTTCATGATGTTTGTACCGTTCTTTACCTTAAACTATGCCTTGGGGACATGGATTCGTAACGATGGTAAACCTAACCTTGCAATGTTTGCTCAAGTGATTGGTGCCCTTGCAAACATCGTTCTTGATTACATTTTTATGGGTCCAATGAAAATGGGGATTGCGGGTGCTGCCATTGCAACAGGACTTGGCCCAGTCATTGGTATTGCATTACTTCTTCCACACTTTATCTTTAAAAAGGGTGATCTCTACATTGAAAAAGTACGTCCAAAGGTATCGTATATCAATGATATCTTAGTAGGTGGTCTTCCTTCCTTTTCGATTGAGTTCTCACTAGGACTTATGAGTTTCTTAATGAATCTTTTTATTGCGAAATCAATGGGTGCGGAAGGTCTTGCGGCATTTGGAGTGATTGGTTATATTAACTTAATTCTACTTTCGGTCTTTTTAGGTATTGGTCAAGGTACTCAACCATTAGTAAGTCGATTCTATGGCGAGCATGACATCGAAAGCATTAAAGAAGTCTATAACTTTTCAGTCATCTTAAGCATTGTCTTTGGACTAGTAAGCTACGGTCTCTTATTAGTCACACGTTCAACAGTTATCGGAATATTTGTAGAAGCACACGATACAGAAGTTATTGCACTCTGTTTTACGGCAATTACCTACTTCTTCTTTTCATATTGTGTTACGGGAGTGAATGTCGCAACCGCATCAATATTTGAAGCGAAACATTCGGTACTATTCTCAGTTCTTATTTCTCTTTTCAGATCGTTCATTATCTTAGTTCCAATGTTATTTATTATGAATGGATTCCCAAATGCAAGTGCTCTTTGGTTGGCAGTACCGCTAACAGAAATAATCACACTTCCGTTCTCGCTGATTCTCTGGAACAAGGATTTCAAAAAAACCAAATCAGACTTCAAACTTCACGAATCAACTTCAAATCTATGATATGATACCTAAGGATTATAGAAGGGGAATGTATGTCTAAGAAACGAATTACGAAGTCACAACAAAATCAAGCAGAAAAGTTTATTAAGAAGAATGTCAAGAATCCAGGAGTTGCCTTAGTACTTGTAGTATTAGTGGCAGCGGGTGCATGGCTTGTTAATAACCAAGATTTATTTATTAAGAACAATTCAGTTCCTGCTTCTTTTGCGGAAACACAGGAAAACATACGATGTATTGATGGTGATACCTTCGCTTATGGTGAGACAACTGTGAGAATGCTCGCAATTGATACACCAGAGACAGTTAAACCAAATACACCTGTGCAACCGTATGGTAAAGAAGCCAGCAACCGTACATGTAGCTTATTAAAGAATGCGCAGTCAATCAGCTTTAAACAAGATGTTGGGAATGAAAATGACAAGTATGGTCGACAACTTGCTTGGGTTTATGTTGATGATGAATTACTTCAAGAAATATTAGTATCAGAAGGTCTTGCCATTATAAAGTATGTCAACAAGAAAACAGTTGACACTGATTTATTAAAATTATTAGAAACTGCAGAAGCAAAAGCTAAAACAGAGAAGATTAATATTTGGAGTGAGTAAACCTCACTCTTTTTTATACAAGCATTTCAAAGGCAAGACGTGGACTTCCATCGCTTAAAGTAATCATGCCACATTTCTCAAATGGAAATTTGCGAATCAATCCTAACATTTTTGTATTCTCAGTGTGAGTATCAATTCTAAGGCTTGCTAGAGCTTGTTTACGAGTCAAGTCTATACAGTGATTGATGAGTGATGTTGCAATGGATTGTTGCGTTGCATTACTTGCAACCGCAATACGATGAATTGTAGCATAAGCATTATCTTGCAACCATGAGCCACCTTTTAATGTCTTGTAGCTGGGTTCTTCTTCAAAAAGTAGTGCTACAGTAGCAATTATTCTATCTTCTTCACACATGACAATGGTATGATTGTTATGGATGTCATGGCAAATGGTCGCTTCATTAGGAGAACCAGTTTGCCACTGAGGAATGCCAGCTTCTTTAAGTGATTGTTTTGCTTGCATGATGATGAGCATAATTTCATCCAAATCATCAAGTGTAGCGTATCTAATAAGTGTCATAACATTCCTCCATATAGAATAATTATACCTTTATTTGAAATGAAAAGGAGCAAAGAATGGTAGAAAAAATATTAATTGTTTCGGATTCGTTTAAAGGCAGTGCTACTTCTTTAGAAGTAGGTCAAGCAATAGCCCGAGGAATCCGTAGTGTCGATAATAGTGTAGAACTTGAGGTAGTTGCGATTGCTGATGGTGGTGAAGGTACTGTCGCAAGCATTATCTCAAGTAATGGTGGTAAGTTTGTTGAGATGGAAGTTACAGGTCCTATGGGGAAAGCTGTTCAGTCACGGTATGGTATCAAAGACACGAGTGCTTATCTCGAAGTAGCTGAAACTTCAGGTCTTGCATTACTGAATTCACAGGACTTACAACCACGTTTTGCGAGCACTTATGGTTTGGGTGAACAAATACTCGATGCTATGTCTAAAGGCTGTACAACACTCTATATTGGACTTGGGGGTAGTGCTACCAATGATGCTGGACTCGGTATGGCAAGAGCGTTAGGATATCGCTTCTTAGATTCTGATAAGGAAGAAATTACCAATGATGTTTTTGGCTTCGAAACAATAGAATCACTTGACGATAAAGATGTTGATCCAAGACTAAAAGAGCTTCAAATTCATGTCTTAACAGATGTGCAAAATCCACTATGTGGAAGTAATGGTGCAAGTGCAATCTATGGACCTCAAAAAGGGGTATTAAAAGAAGAAATTGAACGCTTTGACTCAGCAATACTTCATTTAGGAAAAATAATGGAATCCTATGCGTCAAAAGATATATTAGATGTGCCAGGTGCAGGTGCTGCAGGGGGACTTGGAGCAGGATTACTTGCTTTGACACATGCGGAAATTAATAATGGCATGGATACAATGATAGAGATATTAAAGCTAGAAGATAAAATTAAGAATGCAGATTTAGTAATCACTGGTGAAGGTAGAATTGACGCACAAACCAAGAACGGGAAAGTTCCCTATGGCATTGCGAAAGTTGCCAAAAGATTCAATAAACCAGTAATAGCTATCGTAGGAAGTCAGTCTGAAGACGCCCATACACTTAAACAAGATGGTATTGATCTTATCTTAGATATTATCAACGAACCAATGACTCTTGATTCAGCATTCACAAAAGTTTGTGAATTATTATCGATAACTGGCATACACGCCTACAATGCTTGGACACTAAGTGAAAAACACAAGAGAAAATAAATAGTTGAAAGGTGGTAATTTTATCTAAGAAATGTACTTAAACGCATTAGCGAGTGATTTTAAGAAAATATTTGAAGATTCATACTGATTATTTTGGTGAAAATTTTTTCAAAAGGCTGTGTTGACATCGCTTATTAGTGTTGTTATATTGGTAATGTAAAAACTAAATATGCTCATGTATATGGGCGAAAGTGTACCTAGGGTTCCGGAGCAAAGCTTGCTGGTCCAAGCGGTACAGACATCTTATGTCACACCTAAGGGATAAAAGCCCAGAGGGGTAGGTTTCGCTAAGCCTGCCTTCTCTGGGCTTATTTTTGTTTTTTCGAGCGAAATCTATCTTAAGGAGGACAAAGATGATTTTAGTCAAAAAAGGTAAAACAAAAGATGTTTATCAAAATGATAATGGCACATTACAACTGCTTTTCAAAGATGATGTAACAGGTACAGATGGAGTCTTTGATCCAGGTGCAAACACTGTAGGATTAACACTTTCAGGGATTGGTAAGGAAAACCTGAAACTATCCAAGTATCTATTTGAACTATTAAACAATAATGGCGTAGCTACACACTATGTAGACTGTGATGTAGATAATGCAACAATGACAGTATTACCAGCTACTATGTTTGGTCATGGAGTTGAAGTAATTTGTCGTTTTGTAGCAACAGGAAGTTTTATTCGTCGTTATGGTGACTATGTAGAAGATGGTACAGTCTTACCTGCCTATGTAGAAATCACATTAAAAGATGATGATCGTAACGATCCACTTATTACTCAAGCAGGTCTTGAAGTTTTAGGCATCATGAGTGCAGAAGAATATAACGATCTTGTAACGAAGACACAAGATATCTCAAAACAAATTAAAGCAGAATTCAACAACTATGGAATTGATTTACTCGATATTAAACTTGAGTTCGGTAGAAACCAAGAAACAAACGAGATTATGTTGATTGATGAACTATCAAGCGGTAATATGCGTGTTTCTGAAAACGGAAGCGTACTGAAACCATTTGAACTCATCGACAAAGTATTAAATCAAAAATAGTTGTTTTAAATATGAAAAATAGAGTGAACATACAAGGAGGAATTATGGGTCAACTCATTGTTACAAATCGCAACGGACTGGATGCTACTGAATCAAATTTTCTAACAAACGAAGCAAAAACATTCTTAAATCTACATTCATTAGTAGGAATTCAAATTTTCCACATTTTTGAATTTGATAATGCTACTCCAAAACACATGGACGTTATCAAAGAAAGAGTCTTTGACGAAGGATCAAATATCATTACAACAACCTTACCAACTTTACCAGATACACACTTACATGTGCGTTATCTACAAGGTCAATACGATGCTTTGCAAGATGAAGTAGAATACATGGTAAAGAAAATGATGGGAATGCGTTCAGTGAATGTTTCTCATTCAATGATTTGTTCTTTAGAAGGTATTAATGCAGAAGATTTTGAAACATTCAAAAAATACTACATTAATCCTGTAGAGCTTGAAGTGTATGGTGAAAAGAAATCAACACAAAACCTTGATACTTCTGACTTAGATCCAATTAAAGGATTTATCACTATGGGTGATAAAGAAATTCAAGAGTTCAATAAAGACTTTGCAATGGATCTTGAGGATATGAAGTTTACACAAGCATACTTTAAGAAAGAAGGACGTAATCCCAATAGAACTGAATTAAAAGTAATTGATACCTATTGGTCAGATCACTGCCGTCACACAACTTTCTTAACTCACCTTGATTCCGTTTCAATTGAAGGTCAATACAAGGACTTAATTACAGAAGCTTGGGAATCATATTTAGAAACACGTGAATCAACACAATCAACACATAAACCAATATCACTAATGAATGTTGCGACAATCAATGCTAAAGAGATTCGTCAAAAAGGATTATTAGAAGATCTTGATGAATCAGAAGAAGTAAACGCTGCAAGTATTCATGTTGATATTGATGGTGAAGATACCTTATTACTTTTCAAAAATGAAACACACAATCACCCAACAGAGATTGAACCTTACGGAGGAGCATCAACCTGTATTGGTGGTGGAGTACGTGATCCATTGTCAGGTCGTGGATATGTATATCAAGCAATGCGTATTACAGGAGCTAAGAACCCTACATTACCATATGCAAGTACACGTCCATTAAAATTAAGTCAACGTCAAATATGTCAAAAAGCAACTGATGGCTATACAGACTATCTAAACCAAATGGGTATTGAAGGTGGATATGTAAAAGAGTATTACCATGATGGCTTTGAAGCAAAACGTCTTGAACTGGGAGCACTTGTTGCTTCTGTACCAAGTGATGTAGTTCAAAAGAGTATTCCAACTCCTGGTGATCGTATCTTGCTTTTAGGAGCTCGTACAGGTCGTGATGGATTGGGTGCTGCAGTTGGATCATCGAAGACTGTAAAGAAAGATGCAATGGAATCAGTAGGAGCTGAAGTTCAAAAAGGGAATCCAATGATTGAACGTAAGATTGTCAGACTCTTTAGAAACCCACAAGCAATTCAATTAATCAAACGTTGTAATGATATGGGAGCAGGTGGAGTATCTGTAGCTGTTGGTGAACTAGCAGACAGCTTGAAGATTAACCTTGATGCTGTTCCGTTAAAATATGAAGGATTACACGGTGGCGAAATCGCACTATCAGAATCTCAAGAACGTATGGTAGTAGTTGTTGATCATAATGATGTTGAAGAATTTAAGCAATATGCAGAATTAGAAGATTGTGACTGTGTAGAAATTGCGGAAGTTACAGATAATGGCTTTATGGAAATGATTCACAAAGGTAAGACTGTAATTAAGTTAAGTCGTGAATTCTTATCAAGTAATGGTACAGATAAACATGCTGAAGTTCGTATTGAATCAAAAGCAGTCGCAACAAATATGGATAGCATTAACCTTGCATCTCAACGAGGTTTAGCAGAACAATTTAATCAACAAGGCTTACGCTTTACAGAGTTAACACCTGCAGAAGGAATGTCTGCACCAATTCCAGTATCAACAGGTTTATCAAAAACTGCTTCAATTATGACTCACGGTTATAATCCATTTATTTCAGAAACAAGTCCATTCCATGCAGGTTATATAGCAACAATCGATGCAATCACAAAAGTAGTAGCAATGGGTGGTTCAGTGGATAAAATTCGTTTAAGTTATCAAGAATACTTTGAGAGCTTAGGTAAAGACCCAGTTCGTTGGGGTAAACCATTAGCAGCTCTATTAGGAGCTTTCAAAGTGATGAAAGAACTTAATATTCCAGCGCTTGGTGGTAAAGATAGTATGAGTGGAAGCTTTGATGATATCGATGTTCCACCAAGTCTACTATGTTTTGCAGTTCAAACAACACCAGTAAATAAGCTAAACAATCGTGTATTGAAAGATGTAACATCAAAAATTGTCTTGGTTAATAGTGGCTATACTCATGATGCATTAATTGATATGGATCACTATGTTCGTACAATGAATACAATTAAAGAATTAAATGATGCAGGAAAAATTTTTGCAGCATCATCAATTACCCGTTCAATTGAACATGAAATCTTTGAAATGAGTGCAGAAGATCGTCGTGCAGTAAGTTATGACATCACACCTCAAGAAGGCATCATGCCAGGGTCACTCTTAGTTCAAGTAGAAAATCCAGAAATCTTAGAAGGATTGGATTACACAGTTATCGCAAGTGTCACAGCAGGCGACATTGATGAAAGTCTTGAAGAGAAAATTAGTGCTTGGGAAAAACCACTTAAAGAAGTATATCGTAATACAGAGTGGAAGAAAGTTGCTATCAAGCAAGAACAACATCCTAAAACGATGAGAAAACATATTCAAAAATGTAAGATGATTATCCCAGTTTTAAGTGGAGTTACAGGTGATATTGATCTTGAGCTCAATCTTAAGAATCTAAATATTGAACACGAATTTGTGGTTATTAATCATGAAAACTATGAAGTATCTATCCAAGAATTTGCAGAGAAGCTTAGCGAATCAAATACACTTTTCTTAGCAGATGGATATAAGATGATTAACAACGTTATGAATAGCGGTACATACTATCAAGTGTTCTTAACACACCCTCTTGTAAAAGACACAATTAATAAATTAATTCGTCGCCAGGGTGTTGTCTTAGGAAGTGGTGCTGGTTTTGTTGGTTTAGTAAATACTGGATATTTCCAAGGAAATACTAAGGTTACAGCAAGCAAATATCACAAGTTTATTTCTAAAGATTTAATTGCACGTGTTGCAAACAATCGTAATGTCTTGTTCCAAGGAATGTCAGGACAAGATGTCGCAGTAAGCCTCAATGGCTTCTACATCAACGTTGAAACAGATAGTAAGGAATCATGTTTCCTCGTTTCAGAAGAAACATTGGGAGAGGAACCAATGGTCTTAGGTCTACAAAGCAAGGATGGTCATGTTGTTGGTACAATTACTCAAATTGAAAACAACGAAGTTCTGTTAAGTACATTATTGAACTACTTTATATAAGGAGGAAAATATGAAGGTTTCATTAATCATGGGGAGCGCAAGTGATCAACACATTGGATCATCATGTGTTGAAGTGCTCAAAGAATTTGGCGTTAATTACGAAGTGCGTGTAATTTCCGCTCACCGTGCCCTCACTGTACTCCAAGAGTATTGTGAAGCACAAAAAGATGATACTGATGTTTATATTGCGATGGCAGGTAAAGCAGCTCATCTTGCAGGAGTTCTAGCTGGAATGGTTACTCAACCAGTTATTGGAGTTCCTATTAAATCAAGTACACTTGATGGTCTTGATGCACTACTTTCAACAGTACAAATGCCAAGTGGTGTTCCTGTTGCTACAGTAGCAATTGATGGCGGTACGAATGCAGCACTTCTTGCTATTCAAATGCTAGCAATTGGAAATACAGAGTTAAAAAACAAATTAATCCATTATAAAGAAACAATGAAGGAGAAGGTTTGCGCAATGGACGCAAGCCTTGAATTGTAGATGAGTGGTATCATTGGCTGCATTTCTTTTAGTGGCGAGGATGTGTATCCAAGTCTTATTGAAGGAATGTATGGACTCCAACACCGAGGACAAGATAGTGTTGGCTTAGGATACTATGTTGATGGAAAACCTGAAATTTACCATTACCCAGGAGTAATAGGAGATCATAACTATCCTATCGTATCGACAAACTCAGGCATTGGATTTATTAATTATGCCTTTACTGAAGAAAAGAAATCTCAAGAACCGTTACCTAAGATGATCAATAATACAATGGCAGCTTTTGATGGGAAACGATTCTCTGAATCTGCTGCTGCATTTGCTCATGTAAGTGTAACGCCAACTCGTCTTGTATGTTCACGAGATCCTTATGGAATTAAGCCACTTATCATTGGTAAGGTCGATAATACATGGATTGTATGTTCAGAATCATGTGTTATCGATACAATGGGTGGAACTATAGTACGTGATGTGAAACCTGGTGAATCAATTACAATCACCAAAGAAGGAATGCACTGCAGTGATGCAGCATTCTCAAGTCATCACTTATGTCTCTTCGAACTTGTATATATTGCCCGTCCTGATTCACATATTGATGGAATATCAGTATACGGTGCTCGCATTAAGATGGGGCACTACTTATATGAAGAGAAGCCAACAGAAGGAGATATAGTAGTCGGATCACCAGATTCTGGAATGATTGCTGCCTTAGGATATTCTCAAGCTTCGGGGATTCCTTATCAAAAAGCACTTGTAAAGAATCGTTATATTGCCCGTACTTTTATTAATAATGATGATGCTCAAAGAAAACAAAGCATTAAGATAAAGTTATCAGTTGTTAAAGAATTGATAACAGGGAAACGTGTAATCTTAGTGGATGATTCCATTGTACGTGGATCAACCATTAAACGTGTTGTTAAGTTACTCAAAGAAGCAGGAGCAAAAGAAGTCCACATTCGTGTCTCTTCACCTCCAGTACTCTTCTCAGATAATGTCAGCATTGATATTCCTAAGAAGGAAGATTTACTTTGTTATGGTAAAGGCTTAGAGACAGTGCGTCAGGAAATAGGCTGCGATTCACTCTATTTCTTATCATTACAAGGATTAAAGGATGCAAGTGGAAATCAAGAATTTTATACCCAATATTTCGATGGTAAAAGCCCATTTAAAGGAGAGAAGAAATAATGTCACAAACATATAAAGCGGCAGGTGTTGATAAAGAAGCTGGTTATGAACATGTTGAACGTATTAAAGCGAGTGTAAAAAGAACACAAACTGCAAATGTGCTATCACATTTGGGTGGGTTCTCTGGATTATTTGAATTGGATTTAAATGGGATTGAGAAACCTGTATTGGTTTCCGGAACAGATGGTGTTGGTACTAAAGTAAAACTTGCATATGAACTTAACATCCACAACACAGTTGGAATTGACTGTGTTGCGATGTGTGTTAATGACATTGTATGTCAAGGTGCTAAACCTCTATACTTCCTTGACTATCTTGCAACAGGACATCTTGTACCTGAGAAGACAGTACAAGTTGTTGAAGGTGTTAGTGAAGGATGCATACAATCAGGAATGGCTCTTATCGGTGGTGAAACTGCTGAAATGCCTGGTGTATATCAAGGTGATGACTATGACTTAGCAGGCTTTGCAGTTGGAGTTGTCGATAAAGATAAGATTATTACTGGTAAAGATATTAATGATAATACTGTTCTTATTGGTATTCCAAGTACTGGTGTTCACAGTAATGGATTCTCATTAGTTCGTCATGTATTAAAAAATACAGACCTAAATGCAGAGTTTGAAAACACAGGTAAAACTTTAGGTGAAGTCTTAATGACACCAACTAAAATTTATGTAAAAGCTGTATTGAATCTAATGGATCATGTCGAAGTTTTAGGTCTTGCACACATTACAGGTGGTGGTTTGATTGAAAACGTACCCCGTATGTTGCCAGAAGGATATCAAGCAAACATTGGTTTTAAAGCATTAAAAGTACCAGCAATCTTTAAATTAATTCAAGAAACAGGATCGATTTCTACAGACGAAATGTTGAACACATTTAATATGGGAGTAGGAATGGTTGTTGCAGTGGATAAGGAAAATGCAGCACAAGCATTAGAGATTCTTGCTTCTGAAGGAGCGTATGAAATTGGAATCGTTGAAAAAGGCGATCAAGGTATAATCATTCAATGAGAAAACGATTAGCGGTCTTAATCTCAGGAAATGGTAGTAATTTACAGGCCTTACTCGATGCTAAGTTTACACAAGGTGAAGTAGTCCTTGTTGTCTCAAATAAGAAAACTGCATACGGACTTCAACGTGCTGAGAACCATGGCGTTGAAACATTCATACCTGATAAAGAGAACTACAATGCATCCCTCTATGAAAAACTTATGGATGCTAACTTGGATGGAATCGTCTTAGCTGGTTATTTAAAGATTATTGATAAGAAACTCATTGATGCATTTGAAAACAGGATGATTAACATTCATCCTTCATTAATTCCTAGTTTCTGTGGTAAAGGATTCTATGGTGAACGAGTTGCTCAAGCAGTTCTAGACTATGGCGTCCGTTATACAGGAGCTACAACACATTTTGTAACTGAATTAGCGGATGAAGGTCCAATTATTTTTCAAGAAGTGGTAGCGGTAAACCCTAATGACACAGTTGAAACTTTATCAAAACGTGTCCTTGAAAAAGAACATCAAATTATTGTTAAGTCTGTTGAGTATTTTTGTAATGATGCCTTACACGTTCAAGGTCGTCATGTATTAATAGGAGAGTGAATATGAGCAAACGAGTATTAATGTCAGTTTATGACAAGGAAAGTATTGTTGATTTTGCAAAAGAATTAGTTAAGCTAGATTGGGAAATCGTATCGACAGGTGGTACTTATAAATTATTGTTAGAAGAAGGCGTTAAAGTAACAGAGGTTAATTCAGTTACAGAATTCCCAGAAATTTTAAACGGTCGTGTTAAAACACTTCATCCTGCAATTCACGGTGGTATTCTTGCAAAACGTGATTGTGGCATGCATATGGATACTGTTAAAGCTTTAGGGATTGAACTCTTTGATATGGTTGTTTGTAACTTATACCCATTTGAAGCTACAGTTCGCGATGACAGTAAAACTCACAACGATATTATAGAAAATATCGATATTGGTGGACCATCAATGATTCGCTCAGCAGCAAAGAATTATCGTGATGTCTATGTTGTTACTGATAAAGATGACTATGATTTAGTAATTGACGCACTACAACGTCATGACCTTGATATTCATCATTATCTAGCATCAAAAGCATTTGCTATAACAGCAAGTTATGATGCATTAATTTCACAATATTTCTTACGTGAGGAAGGTATTGAATTACCAAATACATTGACAAAAACATACCGTAAAGTTTCTGACTTACGTTATGGTGAAAACCCACATCAAAAAGCATCATACTACGAAGAAATTACTGCTTCTGAACCGATTGAGTTTACACAACTGCATGGTAAAGAGCTATCCTACAACAACATCAATGATATGACGGGTGCACTTCGTGTTCTTCAAGAGTTTACAGCACCTACTGCAGTTGCAGTTAAACATGCTAACCCAAGTGGAATTGGTAGTGCTGAAACACTTAAGGAAGCGTTTGAGAAAGCACGTGATTGTGATCCTGAATCAATTTTCGGAGGAATTATTGCATTAAATCGTCCAGTAGAACTTGATACAGCGATGCTACTAGGTGATATCTTCTTAGAAGTGATTGTAGCTCCTTCGTTTACTGATGAAGCTAAAGAAAAACTTATGAAGAAAAAGAATGTTCGTCTCATTGAAATGCCTAAGATTCAAGAATACCATGAAGATTCAATGCTTATCAAAGATGTTCTAAATGGTGTATTAGTTCAAGATCGTGATTTAGCATTAATAGATGAAGCTAAATATGAAGTTGTTTCTAAACGTCAACCAACAGAAGAAGAGTTAGAACAGCTTGAATTTGCATGGAAAGCATGTAAACAACTTGCTTCTAACGCAATTGTAGTTGCTAAGAACAACATGACACTTGGATTAGGTCATGGTGAAGTTCAACGATTCTGGGCTTGTGAGAAAGCTATTGAACGCTCATTATTCCCAGTTGAAGGTAGTGTTATGGCTTCTGATGCATTCTTCTTTGAAGATACTATTGAACTCTGTGAAAAACATGGAATCAAAGCAATTATCCAACCTGGTGGTTCAGTAAAAGATCCTAAAGTTATTGAACTTGCTGACAAATACGATATGACGCTCATATTTACAGGAATGCGTCATTTTAGACACTAATATGAAAATACTTGTAATTGGAAGTGGTGGGCGTGAACACGCTCTGTATTGGAAGTTAAAACAGTCTCCAAAAGTTACCTCGATAGTTTGTGCTCCAGGTAATGGAGGAACTGACAATAATGTTGATATTGCTGCAGATGACATTCAAGGACTCTTGAACTATGCACTTAAACACAAGATTGACTTAACCGTTGTTGGACCTGAAGACCCACTATGCTTAGGAATTATCGATACTTTTCAAGAACACGGACTTGTTATATTTGGCCCTAACAAACACGCTGCTCAACTTGAAGGTAGTAAAGACTTTTCTAAATCTTTCATGGTACGACATAATATTCCAACAGCTGAATACCATACTTACACCGACCATCGCGATGCATTAAATGCAATTGCATCCATGAAATTTCCTCTTGTAATTAAAGCTGATGGTTTGTGTAAAGGTAAAGGCGTTATTATCTGTGAAACACATAAAGAAGCAAAAGATACACTGCATGAAATTTATGTAAACAAGCAATTTGGTGAAGAAGGGAACAAAGTTGTCTTAGAAACATTCTTGGATGGCTATGAAACATCACTTCTATGCTTTGTCTCCAACAATCGTATTTTCCCAATGGAAACTGCCCGTGACTATAAAAAGATCGGTGAAGGAGACAAGGGTGAAAATACTGGAGGCGTTGGTTGTTATTCACCAGCACCTGCATTTAATAACAAAGTAAAAGCAAACATTGATAAAATTCTAGCGAACATTGAAGTTGGACTCTATCATGATGATTTTGATTTCAATGGTATTCTCTATGTAGGATTAATGATTGTCGGTGATACACCGTATGTCTTAGAGTTTAATACTCGTTTTGGAGACCCTGAAACGGAAGTATTATTACCAAGACTTCAAAGTGATCTTGTAGAGATTATGATGCATGTAGAAAATGATACGCTGCAACAATCTCACCTACAATGGGATCCACGAACATGCCTAACCACAATTGTGGTATCAAAAGGATATCCAGGAACGTATGAAAAGAACATTCCAATGATTCTTAACGATGACGGTCTTGTATTCCATAACGGTACTAAACGTACTGAAACAGAACTTCTATCAGTAGGAGGACGTGTTCTATCCTTTGTGGAGATGGGTGATGACTTAATCACTTTGAATGCAAAGCTTAATGAACGTATCGAAAAACTTGAATTTAAGAATAAAGTATATCGTAGAGATATAGGACTTATCTAATAGTGAGACTTGGGATTATTTCCCAAGTCTTTTTATTATGGAAGGAGATGACTTTGATAGAGTAAGTTGTATAAAATACAGTATTTTCATCTTTAAATTTCTAATAGACAAGAGTTAGGATGTGACTTATATTTACTATGCTATAGTTAATAAAAATAGGTGCTTACGCTCATAGAATGGAGATAAGATGAAGAATAAAAAGAATTTGGTAATTGGAATAATTGTATCAATATCCGTTATTTTATCAGTGATGATATTTTTAGGGTATAGACACAGCAGTTCTTTAGCTAATGAATATATTGTTGAAATACAAACTATTGTGGATGAGTTTGAACAATCAGACAATCGAGAAGTTAAACTTGAGGCTTTTGATAAACTCATAGAATTGAAACGGAATTACACAGATGATAAAAGTATATTCAAAAATATTGGGGAGTATAAAGATGTACTGGATATTTTAGATGAACAAGTTAACGAACTCGTTATGCATTTTAAAGAAGAATACGAAAAAATATTAGATAAAAACGCAATAGAAGACGTAAGTGATTTATCTAAGGAAGAAGTTGAAACAAATTTATCAGCTTTAAGTCAATTAATTGATTTAATCAAGACCGATGAAATCTTACAAGAAGAGGAAATTGCAGAATTTGAGAATAAATCAACTGAACTTGTAAGTAAATATAATACTAAATTAGAAGAGATAAAAGAAGCAGAGAAAGCAGAAGCGGAGGCTAAGGCTAAAGCGGAACAAGAAGCTAAAGAAAAGGCTGAAGCTGATGCAAAAGCAAAAGCAGAACAACAAGCTCTTGCAAACGTAAATAAACCATCAACCGGAGGTGGAAATGCATCAAACAATAAACCTTCAACTGGTGGAGGCTCTACTTCAAGTAAGCCAACATGGAAAAATAGCGAACCAGATTTTGGAGTTATTTCTCCAAAAGGTTGTACTATTATGGGTTATTGGGTTAGCAAAAAAGATCCATCAGATGAAGAATGGTTGGATTCTTGTGATAACACATGGAATAGGAATTGGGATTTTATGGGAAATAGAAATGATTGGGAAAATTAATTAACTTTAGGAAGGACGTATATTATGGATTTTTATACAGATGGTTCAGCTATCGGAGTTGTAGCAAGAATTTTTGTAATTATACTAAGTGCGCTATATGTTTAAGAACCCCCAGATTAAAATCTAGAGTTGTAGGATACAAAAATGTTTTCAATAAGTTGCCTGTTGCTCTTTATCAGGACAAAGTATTTTAACTTAAGATGCTATCTAAAAAGCAGTATTATGTTATTCATTTTGAACCACCTCATCTACAAAACGATTCTTCTACCATATGATTCTAATGAGCAAATGTTGTTTATTACAATGTTGTATTTTCACTCATTTTATCAAGAAAGCGCTTGCCACTGAAAAAACTTTGTGTTAGTATGAAAATGTAATTGGATAGTGATTGTGTAAACAAGCTAAACCTACATATCGACGGAACATGTGTTCTGCTTGTTGTGTAGGTTTTTATTTTTTCTAGCATAAACTCATATTAACAGGAGGGGAATAGCCTTGATTATCGAAAAAGTACTCAACAACAATGTTGTTGTTATTAATGAGAACAACATAGAACAAATCGTAATGGGACGTGGTATAGCGTTTCAGAAGAAAGTTGGCGACAACTTAGATGAATCAAAAATTGATAAGGTATTCACTCTAACTGACAAGGAAGTAGCAGGTAAGTTTCAAGAGCTACTAGTTAGTATCCCAATGGAACATATTGAGTTGGGTGAAGAAATTGTTACATATGCTAGAACTAAATTAGGTAAAAAGCTTAATGATACGATCTATATTAGCCTTGTTGATCACATCGATACAGCGATCACCCGTTCCAAAGAAGGAATTAATATCAAAAACTTCTTACTGTGGGATATCAAGCGATTCTATAAAACAGAGTATGAAATAGGCTTGAATTCTCTAGCAATAATTAAAGAGAAGACAGGTATCAGTCTTGAAGATGATGAAGCAGGATTTATTGCTTTACATATCGTTAATGCTGAGATGGAAGAAGATAAAATGCATGATGTCTATCAAATTACCAAAGTCATGCAAGAAATAACGAATATCGTAAAATATGAATTCAAGATAGAGTTCGATGAAGATAGTGTTTATTTCTATCGATTCATTACACATCTTAAATTCTTCGCGCAACGACTAATTGAGGGTAGAACTTACGGTGATGGTGAAGATGATGAACTGTTAGAGATTGTAATGATGAAATATCATAATGCTTATAGCTGTGTTATGAAAATTAGTGATTTCATTCAAAAGAAATACTTCTATTCAATATCTGATGAAGAAAAAGTATATCTAACAATTCATATCGAACGAATTGTCTATAAAACAAATTAATATCTATAAGAGAGGAGGTTAAGGTGAAATGTAGGAGAGAAAGGACACAATAGATAGAATTAACTTAACAACGGATGGTGACATTAAGTTGGCCAAACCTTCATATATTTACAAATAAATGGAGGAGAAAATTATTATGGGTAAATATTCAAGTCTTGCAAAGCAAATAGTAGAAAATGTTGGTGGACCTGACAATATTAATGGTCTTTCACACTGTATAACACGTTTACGCTTTCGATTAAAAGATGAAAGCAAAGCGAATGATGATGTTCTAAAGAATATGGATGGTGTAGTAACTATCATGAAGAGTGGTGGACAATATCAAGTAGTTATTGGAAACCATGTTCCTTTAGTTTATGAAGAAGTAGTTGCGGCAGCAGGTATTGCTGATGCTGGAACTCAAGGCGATGCACCTCAAGGCTTATTCAATAAGTTCTTAGATATTATTAGTGGATGTTTCCAACCATTCTTAGGAGTGTTGGCAGCGAGTGGTATGTTAAAAGGGGTACTTGCGCTACTCGTATCATTCAAAATGCTTGATCGTACAAGTGATACTTATCTCTTGTTCTATCAGATTGGTGACGCAATCTTCTATTTTATGCCAATCGTTATTGGTTATACTTCAGCTAAGAAATTTAAACTTCATCCAATTGTAGGTATGGCAATCGGTATGGCGATGTGTCTACCAACCTTACAATTATCAGGGTTCGAAGCTTCATTCGCAGCTAAAGAACTAATTCCAGAAACAATTTTTGCTGGTACACTTTTTGAAAGTAAAGTTTACATGAAAATATTTGGAGTCATTCCAGTTATTTTGAATAACTACACAAGTTCAGTAGTTCCTGTAATCTTTGTTACAGCATTTGCTGCACAAGTTCAAAAAATCGCAAAACGAGTAATTCCTGAAATGATTCAAAACTTCTTTGTTCCGTTTGTTGTCTTATCTATTGCTGTTCCAGTTGGTTTTGTAGTAATTGGACCAGTTATCTCAGTACTTACAAATGTACTTCAAAATGGATTCTCAAACTTAATGGCATTTAGTCCTATTCTTTATGGATTAATTCTTGGTACATTCTGGCAAGTTCTCGTAATCTTCGGATTACACTGGAGTGTTGTTCCATTAATGTACATTCAAATTGCACAGTTTGGTACATCACAAGTTCTTGTACCTGCATTTACTGCTTCATTTGCACAAACTGCAGTAGTACTTGCAATGTTCTTTAAACTTAAAGATCAAAAACTTAAGAGTCTTGCAATTCCTGCATTTATTTCTGGAATCATGGGAGTTACAGAACCAGCAATTTACGGTTTAACATTACCTAAGAAGAAACCATTTATCTTCTCATTAGTAGGAGCTGGTATCGGTGGTATGATTATGATGGCATTTGACCTTGTAACGTATCAATCAGGTGGATTAGGTATCTTTGGAGTCTTTAATTACATTAAACTTGATGGAGATGCATCAGGGGCTATTAAAGCTTTAATTGCAGTTGCTGCTGCAGTATCGACAGCATTCTTATTAACAATGTTCTTCTGGAAAGATGACTATGTTGATGAAGAAGAAACAACAGAACGAAAGGGTATCCTAGATCGTGAAGATGTACTTTCACCAATCACAGGTACAATCATTCCCTTAGCAAACGTTAAAGATGAAGCATTTGCAATGGGAACAATGGGAAATGGACTTGCTATTCAACCTACTGAAGGTAAAGTAGTTGCTCCATTTGATGGTACAGTAACTGCATTATTCCCAACAAATCATGCTATTGGAATTACATCTGATAATGGCATGGAACTACTAATTCATGTAGGTCTAGATACAGTACAACTTGATGGACAATACTTTGAAGCACTTGTTAAACAAGGTGACAAAGTAACTCAAGGTCAAACACTACTAAAGTTTGATATCGATGCAATTACAGAAGCTGGTTACAATTTAGAAACACCAATAATTATTACGAATAAAGATGATTATCTTGATATCTTGCCAATCGATGATGCAAGTGCAAAACAAGGTGATATTATTATTAGAACGGTTATTCGATAGGAGGATGTATGTCGTTTAAAGAAGGATTTTTATGGGGAGGAGCAACTGCTGCTAACCAATGTGAAGGTGCTTGGAATATTGATGGAAAAGGACCAAGTATGCAAGACCACAAACGTGGTGGGGGTTAAACAAAGCGAGACTATTCGATGATCCAATTATTGAAGGTCAGTATTACCCAAGTCATGAAGCGATTGATCAATATCATCGTTATAAAGAAGATATTGCTCTCTTTGGAGAAATGGGATTTAAAGTATACCGTTTATCAATAGCATGGAGTCGAATTTTCCCAAATGGTGATGATGAGACAGCGAATGAAGAAGGTCTTGCTTATTATGACCGTGTCTTTGACGAATGTGCTAAGTACGGAATCGAGCCTCTAGTTACATTAAGTCATTTTGAAGTTCCAATGGGAATTGTTAAAAAATATAACGGCTTCTCTGATCGTCGTGTGATTGATTTATTTGTACGTTACACTACAACTGTCATGGAACGCTACAAAGATAAAGTTAAATACTGGTTAACATTCAATGAAATTAACTTTGGTATGATGCCTCATGGTTCTTTAAGTGTATTAGGGATGCTTGATGAAGGAACACAAAATCATAAAGAAGCAATCGATAATCCAAAAGAAAGAATGCAGGCACTTCACCATGTATTCATTGCAAGTGCACGTACAGTCATTGAAGGACATAAGATTAATCCAGAGTTTAAGATAGGAAATATGATTGCATATCTCACGTTCTATCCACTAACACCTAAACCAGAGGATGTGTTGAAAACTCAACACGATGATAATATTATCAATAACCTTTGTGGCGATGTTCAAGTATTTGGTGAGTATCCATACTTTGCGAAGAAATATATGAAAGAGATTGGTCTTGAGTTGAAGATTGAAGATGGAGATATGGAAATTCTTAAAGAAGGAACCATAGACTTCTACACATTCTCATACTATATGACAAACTGTCTCAGTGTTACTCAAGGAACAGAACTAACGATGGGTAATCTGATGGGTGGTCAAAAGAATCCTTATCTTGAGACAAGTGATTGGGGATGGCAAATTGATCCTGTTGGACTTCGTTATACATTAAATAAACTGTATGATCGCTACCACATCCCACTCATGGTTGTAGAAAACGGCTTTGGTGCGGATGATGTGATTGAAGAAGATGGAAGCATCAATGATGACTATCGTATTGATTACATCAGAAAACATGTTGTTGCTATGAATGATGCTGTAGAAGACGGTGTTGATTTGATTGGTTATACAACATGGGGTCCTATTGATCTTGTATCTGCTGGTACGGGAGAAATGAAAAAACGTTATGGCTTTATCTATGTAGATAAAGATAATGATGGAAATGGAACCCTTGATCGTAAACGTAAGAAGTCATTCTTCTGGTATAAAGATTTAATTGCATCAAACGGTAAAAATATAGACTAAAATAAAAGACTGCGAGGGCAGTCTTTTTTATGCAATATCATCATTTAGGAAACTCGAGCGAGCTTTGGGTCCGGTGCGGAAGAGGTTATTAAGAATAAATAACAGAACAACACTTAAGATAAGTATGAAAAAGAGGTTCATAAGATTATTTTGTTTTAAAAACTCTCCAAATAGCATTACTGAGAAATAAATGATTAAAGAAATAATTGCTGAAGGAGTACTTCGATTCTTCTCACTGTTGTTAATGTTGTTTAGTACTGTATTGAGAAATACTTGGACGGATAAAATGTAAACCATTAGTAATATAAGTGTAGAGATGATGGTCATAATATCGAGTGCATGCTTCATGCTTAGAAGATCAACAAGCGAGAATATGATATTTGGAATTGCGATTGCTGCGAATATTTTTCTGTAAAAAACCGTAAGTTCGCGTAACACCATTTTCTTACTATACCCACGAGTTAGTAATTGCACAAGTGTTCCTCGTGTTAGGAACAATCCAACCTGTGCACCCGCAGTTATGACACAAATGAGAAAGACAACTGCTTGAGCAATGATACCCCAGCTAAAAAGCGCTTTAAAGAAATTGCTGCTGACAATTGAACTCAAGAAAAGGCTAAATATGCCACTTCCAAAAATAAGTAAAGGGTGATTTTCTTTAAAATAAGGATTCATAGCGCTTCATCCTTTCAATATTGTGAAGAAGATCTGCCAGTGATAAGCGTTCAAGTTCAAGTTTTGGATAAAGGGTCTTATCAATAATCGCTTGTGTTGTGTACTCTGTTTCCCAGGTGTTTAAGGTTTGTTCTGGAAGTGTTTCCTTAGTACCACTCCACAACATATAACGATCAAGTATGTCTTCAGTATAGCCTTCAAAATACACCTTTCCATCCTTTAAATAGACAAGATAATCTGCTAAGGTATCAAAGTCTTCTACATTATTACTTGCGATAATAAGAGTATTCGTTTCATCGAGAAGTTTTTCTTGTACTACTTCTCTTAGAATGGTTCTATAATTTGAATCTAAGTTTAAGCTGGGTTCATCAAGTAAAATGAGGCTTTCAGTATTAGCGAATGTTAAGGCTAAGAGTGTTCTCTTTTTCTCGCCTTTTGACATTTCGATGATTGGCTTATTAAGAGCAACTCCAAATCTTTTTGCATATTCTCTAAATAGATTTTTGTCGTAATATGGATAAACATCTTTCATCCAGTTTGAATACATATAAGGTGCATTCCTTTTTTCATAGTAAGGGAATTGATCAGGCATGTAATTAATACCCTCATTCTGTAGAAATGTGAAGAGGTCTTTGTCGTTAATGATGATACTTCCTGAGTCCATTTCAATTATTCCTGATAAAAGCTTGAGTATGGTCGATTTACCTTTACTGTTTTTACCTGCAATAAGGGTAAGTGAGCCATCTGGTATCGAAGCACTGATAGGTCCGACAGTCATTGTATCTCGTTTCTTAATTACGTCTTTAAACTTAATCATTGTGTATCCTCCTACCTTGCATTTTCTCCACAAAATCATGGATAGAATGAACCTTGCCATTAATGTCTCTTTTTTCTAACAATGTGCTTGCTTCATCATAAAAGGATTCGATGTCGCTCGCAATCAGTGGTATCCCTTGTTGTAAGTAGATGACATAATCAACACGATTACCCAGTTCTTGTACGTTGTGCGTTGAGATGACGGCAGATGCTTGGAATTTGTAGAGGTAATCATTAAGTATCTGCATAATGTCATAACGTGTTGCGGGATCAATACCTTCCGTTGCTTCGTCAAATACTAAGAGTTTTGCTTGATGAGAAAGGGCTATAGCAACTTGGAATCTTTGAAGCTTCCCAACACTCATTTTTTTGAATTTCTGCTTGGGATCAATCTCAAATCGATCTAACAGCTTTTGATAAGTAGTCCAATCCCAATTTTTATAGATAGTCGAAAGAAGTAATGCAATCATTTTGGGAGTGTAGTTCATCTCAAATGGAAAACTATCAGGAATAAAGCCGATATCTTCTCGAAAATCTTTCTTATCATCAAATGTGATATCAACATTAGGATTGTTGTAGGACTCGACAAGAACATTAACGATACTCGATTTCCCGCTTCCATTAGGACCTGTCAAAAGACAAACGGTTCCTGGTTCCATCGAAAGTGTTAGAGGACCTATATGGAAGGCTCCAAAGCTAAAGTTAAGCTTATTGATGTTTAATGAATTCTTCATATTGGATCCTTTCTGTTATTTTTCTATTGAATAAGTAAGGAGTCGTGCTAAAGACTAGTGTTTGCAGTGTTTTAAAGAGTGTAAATACAATTACGAAACCATGGAACGGTGTGAAGCTGTGAATCATATTGTTTGAAGAATCAATGAAAAATATAAATAGTCCAATTCCTGCTACAAGATTCATTACAAAATTAATTTCCCAATATTTATGACGGTATTTGATTTTTTGATAGACTGTAATGTACTGAGAAAGAAAGAGTATCATAAGGTAAACTGGAAGTGAGAAGGGTTGTCTACTAAATAGAATATAAATAAAGTAGAAGACAATGCCATCAATAGTAAGAGTTACACAATATCGTATGATTTTACCGATAAATGAATCGGGAAATGATTGATACATAACAGTACTCTTATTGATTACTAGTGAATTTCTTAGGTCATTAATATTGGCGATTGAGTATCCTATGAAATATGCAGGGACCTCTAGTCCAATAAGCAAGAGAATTGCGAGAAGATATCTAACCAACAAAAGAGCGTAATTAACAATATAGTTTTCATAAAACGAACGTTTGATGTTGCGTAGAATCATACTAATTACCATCCTCTTCTAAAATTGAATAGAGTTCTATAATTTCTTTTTTTGAAATATTTGCAGCTTGAGCGAGTACGAGAATATCTTCAAGATGGTCTTGAATTTGACTTAGATAATTTTCACGATGAAAATTAGGGTCTTGTTGCTTCACAAAACTACCTTTTCCTGGCACTGTTTCAATAAACCCATCACGTTCAAGTTCTTCATAGGCACGCTTCGTTGTAATAACACTTACAGATAAATCTTTGGCGAGTAAGCGTATTGATGGAAGTGGCTCCCCAGCTTTCAGTATGTTTTGGACTATATTGTCCTTAATTGCTTCTGCAATTTGCTCGTAGATTGGTTTATCAACGCTGTTACGTATCTTTATATTCATAAGTTATCACCTACTGTATATATATTATATACACAGTATATACAGATGTGCAAGACTTATTGATTAAAAATATAAAATTGAGTAAAATAAGAATAGTAAAATGGAGCGTATTATGAAACCAAATGTAGCTTTTATCTGTGTCCACAATTCGTGTCGAAGTCAAATGGCTGAGGCCTTAGCTAAGAAGTTTGCTTCTGAATCGTTTAACGCGTATTCAGCAGGCTCAGAACTTAAAAAAAGCATCAATGAAGATGCTGTTCAATACATCATTGAACGAATTGGAGTTGATATGACTTTAAGTCAGAAACCTAAGTTATTGGATGCATTACCAGAGATTGATATCGTGATTACTATGGGGTGCTATGATGTCTGCCCAAGCATACCATGCAGTCATCGTGAAGATTGGGGCTTGGAAGATCCAACAGGAAAGGGCAAAGAATTCTTTGAGCTGACAATTGATAAAATTATTGATAACATAGAGAATCTAAAAGCACGTATCGATGCTAATAAACTATAAAGACTTCCAGGCGGAAGTCTTATTTTTTTAGATTTTGATAATAGAATATCGCGAGTTGTGTGCGATCTCTCACTTCAAGCTTCTCTAGTAATGCACTGATTTGATTACGAACAGTTCCTTCACTGTATGCAACTACTTCAGCAATTTCTTTATTATTGAGTCCCTTAGCTACAAGTTCAATTAAATGATGTTCCTTATTGCTTAGTTCATCATGCTTAAAGCGTTGATGACGTGGTTGAAGTCTATTCATAACCCCTTCACCAAAGACAATCTGATTTGCCATAATACTTTTTAGTGCTGGTACAATATTCGCAAAGTCTTGCTTCAATAGATATCCCTTTGCCCCGAGGTTCAATGCTTCATCCACATATTCATCATCAAGAAATGTAGTAAGATATACAATTCGTGCATCGGCATCGTAAGCCATAATTTTCTTTCCAGCTTCGATACCATTTGTTTCTTTCATACGGATATCCATAAGGATAATATCGGGACTGTGTCTCATGTAGAGTTCAAGTGCTTGATTGCCGTCAGAACCTATCTCAAGCACCTTAATGTCAGAATTCACTTCTAAAATTGTTTTTAATGATGCACTTACGATTGGGTCATCGTCAATAAGTATCAGTTTCATAGATTACTCCTTTGGTATACTTAGATACAGTCTATAGCCGTTCTGTGTCTGGATATTAAGGATTCCTTTGTGATTGAGAACCCTCTTTTCAATGCTAGCCAGTCCAATTCCAGGATTTGGTGAAGGCTTGCTGATTGAACCGTTATCATGAATAACACAATAAATATGATGTTCTGATTCAGTAAGTTTAAGATGAACAGAAGTAGCGTTACTGTGCTTAGTTGTATTGGTTAGAGCTTCTTTAATACAGTAAATCAATGTTGATTGAACCTGTGTAGGTATGTTGGAATGTAACTGATATATGTAGTCAAAGTCTAAGTTAGTATAAGTAGTAAGTATCTGTGATATTTCTCGATTAAGGTCATAAGAATCCTTATAGAGTGCATGAACACTAGTTCGAATCGAGTTCATTCCGTCATCTAATGTATCTTTTAGAGTAGTGAATAAAGGGTCTAGTGTTTCGTTTGAATTGAGTGATTGCAAAGCACCAACCTGTAGTAAGGAACTGCTAAGTAAGTGACCAACATTGTCGTGAATGTCTCGAGCGATGCGATTTCTTTCATCAAGTACTGACATCTCAAGTTCAATTGCTTGGTTATGTATAAGTTCTTGTCGAAGTTTATTTTCATGGATTCCTTGGGATTGAAGTTCGTTATTAAGAGAAGTATGTTCATGAAGTAATTGCGTATAGCTCTTTGATAAAATTGAGTAAGCTTAGACTAGAATAATTGCTAATGCTTGAATTAAGAGTGTTGGCATGGGATTAAGAACGATAACTGTACCCAAAACGATCGATAATCCAAGTGGATTCTGTATATCCAGAATAAGGAGACATAATCCCCAAAGTAGCTGAGGATAGAAGTAAGCTAGAATACAGTAAACACCTAATATTATTATTTTGAATATTTGATTCTTAATTAATGAAACAATAAGCATTGCGGATGACAAGAGTAACCACACTAAAACACTATCCATGGTAATGCCTGAATAGAAGGTGAGAGCTGTAAATACACCATAGAGTATGAGTTTAATGATTAATGGGTTCATCTTATACCTCGATGAAGCTATTATACCAATGCAAGGAATAAATGACAATTGTCATTATTAGTGATTATTATCATCATAGTGATGACAGTGAACACTAGAATGTCATTGGTGAAATCATTATTATTAAGAGTGAACAGGGGGTACAGATAATGCCACTATTACAGGTTAAAGACTTAGTTAAAAGATATGGAGATTTCACAGCAGTGGATCATTTTGATTTGGTACTAAATGAGGGTGAGATTTTAGGACTATTGGGTCCAAATGGAAGTGGAAAGAGTACCACCATCCACTGTATTTTATCCCTTCTTAACTATGAGTATGGAAGTATTAAAATATTTGGTAAACCAATGCATCCAGCTGCTTATGATATAAAAAGAAATATCGGAATCATACCTCAAGATGTGGCAGTGTTTTTAGAGCTGACTGTCTATGAGAATATTGACTACTTCTGTAGTCTTTATATTAGCGATAAAAATATACGTGATTCTTATGTAAAGGAAGCAATATCATTTGTAGGCTTAGAAGAATTTAAGAATCACTATCCAAGAGAATTAAGTGGTGGTCTTCTCCGTAGACTGAATATTGCTTGCGGCGTTGTCCATAAACCACAGTTAATTATTCTTGATGAGCCTACTGTCGCAGTTGATCCACAAAGCCGACATAAAATACTACAAGGGATTCTTGAGTTAAACAAACAAGGAGCAACAATTCTTTATACATCTCATTACATGGAAGAGATTGAACAGTTATGTGATCGTATCGTTATCATGGACAGAGGTAAAGAAATTGCCCAAGGAAGCAAAGAGTCCTTGAAGCAATTAAGTCAGTATGGAGAAACTATCACATTTGAGTCGTATCAATTAAACGATGAATTCATCGAACTTATTAAAAAGCAAGATAATGTACAAGACATTGAACAAAATATGAGTGAATTAAAGGTTCGTTGTAAGAATGCAGATCAGAATCTATTCTCACTGATTAGTTTGTTTGAGAAGTATGGTGTTGAATATATTAGTGTTCGTCACGAACTGCCAACATTAAATGATGTTTTCCTAGAAATAACGGGAAAGGAACTGCGTGACTAGTATGCTAAAACAGTTTTTATACCGTTTAAAGATTATCTTGAGTGATAAATCATTATTGTTTTGGACTTTGCTCTTTCCAATGACCTTAGCATTCTTCTTTAATCTAACGATTAGAAATGCCTTTGAGATTAAGCCGATTGAGGTTATGCCACTTGCCAGTGTCAATGTATCTAATGTGGAGGTCCAACAATTTCTCGACACTTTGGAAGAGGATTACAGTCTTATTCAAATCAGAGACTACCCTTCAAAGGATGAAGCACTTGTTGATCTTGAAAATGGATCCATCCAAGGCATTGTAGAATACAACAATCAAATCAATCTTACAGTGACTGAGAATAAGAACAGCAATACTACGATTATTGCCAATGTCTTCGCTAGTTATAATAATAAACAAGCCATCATACAAGAACAGTTACAAGTCGATGCTTCAAAGGTAACACCTGAGTTTATTGACGAACTTGTTAATTCACAAACTTATTTGGATGCGAAACTTGATAGTAAAATCAATGATGTAGCGATGATTAATATGTATAGCACTATAGCAATGATGTGTATTTATGCCTCCCAATGGGGTGGACACAGTGGTTACTACATGCAAGCTGACAAATCTAAACTTGCAATTCGTACAAGTACATCTCCTACGAAGAAAGGTTATATTGTATTGATGGATTTAGCCGTTGTTTACCTTATATTCATTGTAGAGTTTGTCATTCATATCTTATTCCTTAAATACGCATTGAACGTATCAATGGGCTCTCAACCTCTTATACTGATCGTAACTGGATTGGTAGGTGGGCTTCTAAGTGCTGCCATGGGGTATATGTTGAGTGTATCGTTTACAGATTCAGAAAGTACTTTTTCATACCTTGTTTCCGGTATTGGTGTTTTACTTAGCTTTCTTTCAGGGATGATGAGTGTTGATGTGAAATACTTTATTGATACAAATCTACCGATTGTGAACAAGTTAAATCCTGCTGCTCTCATCACTGATAATTTTTATAATTCGTACATGGGGAGAAGCATTGGGGACTCTTTAGTAAACATACTGATTATGGTGGGTATGACATTGGTGTTTGGATTGATTGCTTATAGAAGGTTGAGAACCGTTTCTTATGACAGTATTTAAATCATTCTTTAAGATCGCAAACAAACGTAAAGCAAGCATCGTAATACCACTCCTAATTAGTGCTGCTTTTGCGCTTCTTAATAGAAGCAGTGTGATTGAGAAACAGGAGGAGTTTTCAAAACAACTTCCTAACATTGTACTTATTAACCATGATGAAAATTCAATTTCTTCAGGACTAGAGTCCTATCTTGAAGGCAAAGTTATCTTTGAAAGTTTCGACGAAAGTGAAATAGAAGAGGCGCTTTTCTATCGTCGTATTCAGTTTGCATTAGTTATACCTGAAGGCTATTCTCAAAGATTTATTGAAAAAGGGGAAGTACTGAACCCAGAGATACTTATTGATTCATCAAATGCTTATATTGCGGAATCATATATTCAGGAGTATTTGAGTAGTGTGAAGGCTTTGGTGAACCTTGGATATTCTGAAGAGCTTGCAGTTGAACGTGTTGTTGGATTAAAGGCAAACGATCCTTCAGTAAGTATTCATCATTCAGGTCAAAACAAGAGTGGAAACCTCTATGTTGGTTTCTCTACTATAGAAGTATATCCAATAATGTTTACGCTGATGTCAATCCTTATTCCAAGCTTGGCGGTATTCAAGGTTTATGGGGTAAAACGTAGGTCAGAAGTTGCATATATGAGCTCTTTCAAAAGAAATGCAATACTAATGGCAAGTACTGTTGCGTATGGTCACGCCTTATGGATATTCATGAAGAGTTTCTCGATCATTCTACTAAGAGATAATATAGAACTCACTTCATTCCTCTATTCTTCCTTAAATTCCTATGTTTTCTTATGGATAGTTATTGCCTTATCCTTTATGGTCAGTGAGATTGCGAAAACAGAAAGTAGTCAAATTGCCATTACAACGGTATCTTCGCTAGGTATATCCTTTATTTCAGGAGTTTTTGTTCCTAAAGAATTATTGAGTCCGGCTATCTTATCAGTAGCAAAGCTGTTTCCTGTATATTGGAATATTGAAGCGAATAGTGCTATTGCATCAGGTAAGGATATAGTGTCAACGATGAGCACTCCCTTGATTATTCAATGCTTATTCGCAGTTGTCTTTGCGGGTATTGGTCTTTTTGTAGCAAGAAATAGAAAAACTCGTTCAGGGTATTAGAAAAGGCGCATCCGCGCCTTTTGTGTTTTTAGTAGTGAGTATGATCGGGTCTAGATTTATTAGTAACTGTTGTGATTGTACTATGAGGGATAATATAGATTTCATCCAAGTCATGATTTCTTAAGGTTGTAGTTCTTAGCTCAATCTTCTCAACGATACCTGATCGTGTTGCTAAGACTACATCATCACCAACCCCATACTGTTCTTCAACGAGAATAAAGATTCCTGTGATGACATCTTTAATTAGTGTTTGAGCGCCAAATCCTATAGCAACACTACCAACACCAGCTACAGCTAAGATAGACGTTACGGAGATTCCAAAGATGTCTAAGACACCACAGATTACAAAGAAATTGATGATGTATTTGGCACCGCTTGTAAATACTTGAGTTAAGGTTTCTCTCTCGGTTGGTTTGCGTCGTAGGAATACAGAATGAATCACTCCTTTAGATATTCTAAAAGCAATTCTACCTAAAATTAGAATGATAGACACACGAATTGCCGCAACCACAATATCATGGACAAATCCCTTTGGTAGAATTTCTTCCAGTGTCGCTGCAAATACAAAATAGCTTGATATATTAAACATAAGATAGACCTCCAAATCTTCATGATGTATTATATCACAGGTATAAAACGACTTGCTAATACAGTTCAATCTATGAAATATAAATGCAACGATTTTGTAAAAACGAGAAAGAATAATTCAAGTAAAATAACGCTATATTAAGCCTTATTTTTACTTTTTAATAATGTATTTACATGTTTAACATACCTTTGTGCAAAGTTGAGTATAATTGCACTAAGTATGACAAGAGTAAACAGTTTTTGAGATTGACCGTTTCTAGTATTAATGCTATTATTAAGTTGTAAATAAACTAGTTGGCCAGTTTAAAACACAACAAGAAATTAATCGAATTATTAATTTTGGGGGTGTTTTAGAGTGGTTTTTTTGTGCATATTTTTATAGATAAAGGGGATATTACAATGGCGACTATGGATATTACGAGTATTGATTTAGTCAGTGAAATGTCACTGTTTAATCAAGGTCTGAATTTTAGAAGTTATGAATTTCTTGGATGCAAACCTTGTGACGAAGGATTTTGCTTCACTGTTTGGGCACCTCATGCTAAATCGGTGTCATTAGTTGGTGATTTTTCCGAATGGAACCCATTACCAATGGATGCATTATTTGAAACGGGTGCTTGGACACTACGATGTGACAATGCAAAAATAGGAGATTGCTATAAATATCGTATAGAAGATCAATTCGGGCATACAATCGATAAGATTGACCCTTATGCCCTGCAACATGAAGTACCTCCTAAAGATGCTTCAATTGTTTCGGTACTTCCTAAATTTGCTTGGAAAGATGCTACATGGCTTCGTTCGCGACGTCATAAAGTTCAGTTGAACCAAGCAATAAACGTCTATGAGGTTCATGCTACATCGTGGAAAAAAGCTGAAGATGGAAGAGATTTAAATCTTCAAGAACTAGCGGATGTACTGATTCCTTATGTTAAGGATATGGGATATACCCATATTGAGTTTATGCCTGTTATGGATCATCCATTGGATGCATCGTGGGGTTATCAGATTACTGGATACTTTGCAGTTGCCGGACGATATGGAACAGTAGAACAGTTTATGTATCTTGTCAATGAAGCTCATAAAGCCGGTATCGGAGTGCTTCTGGACTGGGTTCCAGGTCACTTCAATCGTAATGAGGTAGCTTTATCTTATTATGATGGAACTCCTACTTATGAATATCAAAGTCATATACGTGCGACAAATGTTCGCTGGGGAACGTTAAACTTTGATTTAGGTAAAAACCAGGTTCACAGTTTCCTTATATCTAACGCCATGTTCTGGCTCAAAGAACTCCATATCGATGGAATTCGAGTTGATGCCGTAAGTAACATGCTCTACCTTGATTATGATGAAGGACCACATGAACTTAATGAAGATGGCGGCAATATTAACCGAGAAGGTGTCCAATTCATTCAAAAGATGAATACAGAAATCTTCAAAGCATTTCCAGATGTGTTAATGATTGCTGAAGAAAGTACCAATTACCAAGGAATAACAAGTCCAGTACATCATGGTGGATTAGGCTTTAATTTAAAATGGAATATGGGGTGGATGAATGACACTTTACGATATTTTGAAACAGATCCAATCTATCGACCATACCATTTTGATTTACTAAACTTCCTGTTTGTATATATGCATAATGAAAACTATATGTACGCATTATCGCATGACGAGGTTGTTCATGGTAAGCATTCATTACTCGGTAAAATGCCAGGAGATCGCTATAAACAGTTTGCACAGCTCCGTTTATTGCAAGGCTTGATGTTAGGGCTACCTGGTAAGAAGTTAAACTTTATGGGATATGAAATTGGCCAATTCTTAGAGTGGCGATTCAAAGACGAGTTAGAGTGGAATGTCTTATCATATCCTCATAATAGTGAGTACAAGCATTACATTAAAACATTGAATTCAATCTATACGTCTCACAATGCTCTGTATCTTAATGATTTTGAAACCGAAGCAATTAAAATACTAGAAGCAGATGATCCAATCATGATCTTTACACGTTATGGAAAGATTCATCGTGACTTAATCATTTGTATCTATAACTTTTCTTTCGAAGAGAAGAAGGATTACAGAATTGGAGTTCCTTATCGAGGAACTTATGAAGTGTTATTAAATTCAGAAATGCAAGAATTTGGAGGGTGTTGGCAACAAAATCTTGAAGTCATGGAGACTCAAGTAAGTGAAAATCATAATGAAACCTACGCAATTGATGTATTAATTCCGTCGATGTCTGTTCTGTTTATTAAACCAAAAAGAATTTATAAAGAATAGGAGAATCATATGAAAACAGAAATTGCTGCAATGATATTAGCTGGAGGACAAGGATCACGTCTTGGAAAGCTTACAAAAGAGACTGCAAAACCAGCAGTACCCTTTGGAGGTCGATATCGTATTATTGACTTTGCTTTAAGTAATTGTGCGAACTCAGGCATTTATAATGTCGGTGTTATCACACAGTATCAACCTTTAGAATTAAACGAGCACATTGGAAATGGAGAAGCATGGGGACTTGACCGCTACAACAGTGGTGTCAAGATTCTTCAACCGTATTCAAGTGAAGACGGTGAAAAGTGGTTCAAAGGAACTGCTAATGCTATCTATCAAAACTGTGCATTCATTGATTCTGTAGATCCAGAATATGTCTTGATATTATCAGGAGACCATATTTATAAAATGGATTACATGAAGATGTTGGAAGATCATAAGAAAAACAATCCTGCCCTAACTGTTGCGGTTATTCCTGTAGAGCTAGAAGAAGCTTCTCGCTTTGGAATTATGAACACTGATGGCTCTATGCGTGTTATTGAATTTGAGGAAAAACCAAAAGTTCCAAAAAGTAATTTAGCTTCAATGGGGATTTATATTTTCAACTGGAAAATACTAAGAAAATATCTTGTTGAAGATCAAGCGAAAGAACGTCGATTAGAAGACTTTGGGAAACATGTTATTCCTGAGTTTATTAAGAATGGTGAAGCAGTATTTGCCTATTCATTTGAAGATTATTGGAAAGATGTTGGAACCATTGAGAGTCTCTGGGAAGCAAACATGGACTTTATGAATCCAAATCATGAGTTAGAAATTCGTGATGCTAACTGGCCAATCTACACCAAGTCACAAGCTTACCCACCACAATTTGTAACTGAGACAGGAAACATTAAGTACTCCATGGTTTCTGATGGTTGTTACATCGCTGGAGAGGTAACCAATTCTTCTCTATCCGAGAATATTAAATTAGGTACTAATTCAAGTATTGATCATTCGGTAGTTATGTCAGGAGCGACACTAGGCAAGAATGTCCGTGTTGAATATGCCATTATCGGCGAGAGCGCAAAAATCGCTGACAACGCCGAAGTCATAGGAACACCTGATGAAATTGCAGTAGTAGGATATCATGAAACAGTAGGAGGATTAAAAGATGACGAGGAATAATCAGTTATGTGCAATACTTAATCTATACAAGAATTTTGATGAATTGAAACCTCTATCGCGTAATCGTCCTGTAGCTTCATTGCCATTTGCATGTCGTTACCGTGTGGTAGATTTCATGCTATCAAGTGTAAGTCATGCAGACATTAGCTCTGTAGCAATGTTCATTAATTCCAGTGGCCGTTCTCTTTATGACCATATCCGTGGTGCTCGAGAATGGAACTTAAATACTACAATCACAGGAGGTATCTTTACTTTCTCACAACAAGACTGGAAGAAGAACTACTTCATTGACAGTGCCCAAACAGGAGACTTCTATGAAGACCATCACCTTTTCCTACAACGTTCTCGTTCAGAATATGTAGCCGTCATGAGTGGAGAAATTGTTATGAACATTGACTTATCAGAAGTGATGAGAATCCACGAACATACAGACTCAGATGTAACACTTGTTTATGCTACACGTACTCAAGAGGGAAGTTATAAGCCAGAGCAATATTTACTCATTGATGATAATGATTATGTAACAGCTTATGAAGATACTTTTGAATTTGGTAAGAAGATGAATATCAACATGGAAACAAGTATTATGAAAGTATCAACACTTCAAGCAATCCTTAAGCAAGCAAATGAAGATAAGTATTATGAAGAAATTGGAACAGTACTTCGTAAATACTTATCAGAAGGTGAGTACAAGGTTAAAGCGTATGAGTACACAGGATACTTTGCAATCATTGATTCCATTGAAACATACTACAAACACAACATGGAAATGCTGGATATTAATAAATACAATGCTTTATTCCATAGTAGTAAACACATTATTACGCGCTCAAAGAGTGGTATTCCAACGTTCTATGCCGACAATAGTGATGTGAATAATAGTTTATTTGCTTCAGGATGTATGTTGTATGGAGATGTAAAGAACTCCTTAATGTTTAGAAATGCAATTATTTTAGAAGGCTCAGTAGTTCGTGATTCAATTATTTTACCGGGTGTACATGTTGGTAAGAATGCCGTAATTGAGTATGCTATTCTTGATAAAGGAGTAACAGTTGATGAAGGAGTGACCATTAAAGGAACTCCAGAAGCAATAATTGTCGTACCTAAGAACACTCATGTAACTCAGGAGACTCATTTATGAAAATATTGTTTGCAGCAACAGAATCCGCACCCTTTTATAAAACCGGGGGTTTAGGAGATGTCGTTGATTCACTATCTATTGAACTCAATAAACAAGGAGATGATGTACGGGTAATTCTACCGTACTTCAAATCCTTCCCAAAGAAATACAAAGATAATGTCAGAGATATTATGTATTTCTTTGTTCAGATGGGATCAAACTCAATGTATTGTGGAATCAAAGAATTAGTCTATAAAGGTGTTACATATTACTTTGTAGACAATGAGTCATATTTTAATCGCGATAATTTGTACGGATATTGGGATGATGGCGAGCGTTTTGCTTTCTTTTCAATGGCTGTATGTGAAGTAATGGAAAAGATAGACTTTATTCCTGATATCATTCATGTTCATGATTGGCATGTGGGAATGGTGCCTGTTTTATTAACACATAAGTACCATTGGATTAATGCATATCGCAATATTCGTAAAGTTCTTACGATCCATAATCTACAATTCCAAGGAATTTATGATCCGTTAATGCTTGATGTCGTCTTTGGTATGGGATATGATGCATATAAAGATGATGGCTTAAAGTATAATGATCGTATTAATTATCTTAAAGGAGCGATTCATTACTCTGACCGTATTACTACTGTGAGTCCAAGTTACGCCAAAGAGATTCAAACTTATGAGTTTGGCGAACATTTGGATGGAGACCTACGATACAATAGCTGGAAGATACGAGGTATCTTAAACGGAATTGATGTTGAAACTAATAATCCAAAAACAGATGAACGCATTGCATATCAATTAAAAGAATCTTTCCCACGCTACAAAACGATGAATAAAGTAGCCTTACAAGAAAGACTTGGCTTACCTACAAATGATGCTATGTTAGTTGGTATGGTAACGCGTCTGACAGATCAAAAAGGTATTCAGCTCGTTATCCAAAAACTACATGAAATCATGCAACGCCATGTACAAGTTGTAATCTTAGGAACTGGAAATCCTGACTATGAAAACGAACTTCGTCATATTGCATCAATGTATCCGGATAAGTTAAGAGCAATTATTGAATTTGATATTGGTTTAGCGCAACAAATTTATGCTGGAAGTGATGTCTTCCTAATGCCTTCTGCCTTTGAACCTTGTGGACTATCGCAGATGTTCTCATTCCGATATGGAACCATTCCATTAGTTCATGAGACAGGTGGATTGCGTGATTCAGTAATACCTTACAATCCATTAAGTCATGAAGGTACAGGATTTAGTTTTAATACCTTTACAGCAGATTCAATGTTAGAAGTCATTGACTTATCATTAAATCAATACTTTGATTATCCTGAGAACTGGAAAGCTCTTGGTGAAAAAGCATTAACCCTTGATTTTAGTTGGAAGCAATCTATCAAACAATATCAAGAAATGTATCAAGAACTGTTGAACGAATCTTAATCAATTAACCAAAACAAAAATACTTCAGTCTGATTACTGAAGTATTTTTACCCAATAAATAATAAAGAAGGGTGGAAATCAAATGATTAATAATGCACAGGTTTTTGTACTTGAATCAAAGAAGTTAAGAGTTTCAATTACGAATTATGGAGCTCATATACTGCGTGTTGAGATGTTGAATAGAAATGGAAAATGGTCGGATTGTGTCTTAGGTTATGAGACACTAGAAGATTATAAAAAGTATGATGGATATGTAGGAGCTACAATAGGGAGAGCCTGCAACCGAATTAAAGACGGTCGTTTTACCTTGCATGGAAAAAACTATCAACTGGGATTAAATGATGGCGACAAGTCACTTCATGGTGGAATCCATGGATTTGATAAGCGTATGTTTGTAGCGAGTATTTATGATGAAGGGATGCTTCAACTGCAATACCGAAGTGTCGATGGTGAGGAAGGTTATCCTGGAACTGTGGATGTGATTATTACCTATCGTACCTTTGACGATACGTTATCAGTCACTTACGATGCGGTATCTAATAAAGATACTCTTGTGAACTTGACCAATCACAGTTATTTCAATTTATCCGACACATCGAATCAATTGAAGAATCATACATTACAAATTCAAGCTCATGAGTTTGCGGAAATCGATGAAAACCTAATAACTACCGGTAATTTTATTCCGGTTGCTGATACTTTGTTTGATTTCAGAAAGCCACAAGAAATCTATCAACAGTTACAAAAGAATCATCCTCAAAAAGAACGTGCAAAAGGCATTGATCATCACTACAACTTTTCCACATCTACCAATCAAGTTGTACTCGATTATCCACCATTAAAAAGAAGACTAATCGTAAGCACGAGTATGCCTGGAGCACAGATATACACTGCAAACTTCTTAGATAAACGTTGGTTTAGAAATAATAAAGAATTTGGCTTTAGAGATGCAATCTGTATTGAAACCCAGGCGATAAGTAATTCAATCAACTTTAGCGAAGGTCTTGAAGTGATACTAAGAGCATTTGAACCCTATCATGAATGGACGAACTATCGTTTTGAGTCTTATGAATAAGTAAAAGAGCTCCCTAGCACTGTAAATATGGTGTTGTGGAGCTTTCTTATTATTTTACCGAAACTAGGCATATTTTATGGTTTATTAATGGTATAATATCAATATAAGTAAACGCTTACATAGCGTCTAAACCAAAGGAGGTTTATCTATACATGAAGTATGTATATATGTTCTCAGAAGGAAATAGTTCAATGAAGGAGCTATTGGGTGGCAAGGGTGCAAACCTTGCAGAAATGACAGTCTTGGGCTTACCAGTACCTGAAGGGTTTACAGTTACTACAGAGGCTTGTCTTCGATATTATGAAGATAATAAAGAAATTGCCCCAGCGATCAAGTATGAAGTCCGAGACTATATCAAAAAACTCGAAGAAGTGACAGGAAAGAAACTAGGAGACAAAACGAATCCATTACTTATTTCTGTAAGAAGTGGTGCTCGTGCATCAATGCCTGGAATGATGGACACAATTCTAAATCTAGGGATGAATGATGAAGTAGTTGAAGGATTAGAATCACTTACCAATAATAGAAGATTTGCTTATGATTCTTACCGACGATTCATTCAGATGTATTCCGACGTTGTTATGGAATTGCCAAAAGCAGAATTCGAGGCAATGATCGAAGAAATAAAAGAAAATCGTGGCATCACAGAAGATAATGATTTAACAGCTGATGACATGGTTGATATGGCGAATAAATTTAAATCTTTCTATAAGGAACAAGTAGGGAAAGACTTCCCACAAGATCCATTTGTACAACTCTTTGCTTCTATAGAAGCAGTATTTAGATCTTGGAATAATCCACGGGCTCTTTACTACCGTCGTATGAATGAGATTCCTAATAATTGGGGAACTGCAGTAAATATTCAACGCATGGTATTCGGTAATATGGGAGAAAACTGTGCAACAGGGGTTTGCTTTACACGTAACCCAGCAACAGGAGATAAGCATATCTTCGGTGAGTTCCTCTTCAACGCTCAAGGTGAAGATGTTGTTGCTGGTATCCGTACACCTTATAATATTGATGAACTAAAACCTGTTATGCCTGAAGCATACCAAGAATTCGAAGAAATCTGCCATCGGCTCGAACAACACTACAAAGATATGCAAGACGTTGAGTTTACGATTGAAAACGGAAAACTATACATGCTTCAAACACGAAGTGGTAAACGCACCTCAAGTGCATCCTTAAAGATTGCTGTTGATTTAGTTAATGAAGGACTAATTGATAAGAAACAAGCACTCATGCAAATTGATGCGCGTATTCTTGACTCAATGCTACACCCTCAGTTCAGTGAAGAAACACTGAAAGATGCTAAAGAGATTGGCCAAGGGTTAGCGGCGTCACCAGGAGCAGCAGGTGGTCAAGCAGTATTTACAGCTGATGAAGCAGTCCGCTATCATGAGCAAGGCAAGAAAGTAATATTAGTGCGTTTAGAAACATCACCAGAAGATATTGAAGGAATGCATATTGCTCAAGGTATCTTAACTGCACGTGGTGGAATGACCTCTCATGCTGCTGTTGTAGCACGTGGTATGGGAACATGCTGTGTTGCTGGATGTTCCGAAGTGGTGTTCTTAGATGAAACATCCTTTAGACTGGGCGGTAAGGTGTACCACGAAGGGGATGAGATCTCACTTGATGGTAGCACTGGTAAAATTTATGATGGATTAATTCCTACTGTACCTGCACAAATTTCAGGTGACTTCGAAACTATCATGAAATGGGCAGATGAATACCGTACATTATCCATTCGTACGAATGCTGATTCACCAGCAGATACTCGCCAAGCTATTGAGTTTGGTGCGGAAGGTATTGGCTTGATTCGTACAGAACATATGTTCTTTGAAGCAGACCGTATTAAAGCAATGCGTGAAATGATTCTAAGTGACACTGTAGAAGAACGTAAACTTGCTTTAGATAAACTATTACCAATGCAACGTGGAGATTTTGAAGCTATCTTTGAAACATTAGAAGGTCGACCATCAACAGTGCGTTATCTTGATCCACCATTACACGAATTCTTACCTACAAAAGATAAAGATATTATTGCTTTAGCCGAAGAAATGAACGTAACAGAAACAACGTTAAGAGAGCGTATTACAAGCCTTCATGAGTTTAACCCGATGATGGGACACCGTGGATGTCGTCTTGATGTTACCTATCCTGAGATTGCAGTAATGCAAACAAAGGCTATTATCGAAGCTGCAATTAATGTCAATAAAAAACAAAGTGACTATACTGTAAAAGTAGAAATCATGATTCCACTTGTTGGAGAACTTGAGGAGCTTAAGTTTGTAAAACGTTATGTTGTGGAAACTGCAGATCGTATCATTAAGGAAAACAATACTCACCTTGACTATATTGTGGGTACAATGATTGAACTTCCTCGTGCTTGTGTGACAGCAGATCATCTTGCATCGGAAGCAGAGTTCTTCTCATTTGGTACCAATGACTTAACTCAAATGGTCTTTGGTTTCTCAAGAGATGATGCATCGAAGTTCTTACCAGCTTACTATGATAATAAGATCTTTGAACAAGATCCATTTGTCCGCTTTGACCAAACAGGTGTTGGTCCATTAGTGAAAATGGCAATTGATAAAGCAAAATCAGTGAAACCTAATATGAAATTAGGGGTATGTGGAGAACATGGAGGAGATCCAAGCTCAATTGAATTCTTCCATAAAGCAGGATTATCTTATGTATCTTGCTCACCATACCGTGTTCCTATTGCTCGATTATCAGCAGCTCAAGCAGCAATTAAGTTTGGATAGTACGAACAGGCATCGTTATTGATGCCTGTTTTTTTCATGCATTATCGACCACTTGCAGATAGAATTATGCAACTTACCAGTAAAAATAAGTATAATTTCATGATTTAAGTATGATGGAGTCAGGTGATCAATATGGAAAAAAAGAAAAGAAGCGTTATCGAAAATATTAGGTATTACTTTTCTCAGATTAGAGAAGATAATCCTAAAATATATGTGTATTCAGGGATTCACATCCTAGCAACAATCGTAGTTGTTTCAATTACGAGCATTATACCAACATTACTCATTGGAATCTTAACTAAGAGTCCGGAGAATGTGGGATCTCTTAGTCCAGTATTCTTACTATTTGTCGTATTAGGAGTCTTAACATACACACAACTCCATACTGGGATAGTCAAGGACATACAAAGTATTATGGTGCGTATCCTATCATTTGGTAGAAAAGTATATGTAAAATTCCTAACGATGGATTATGAAACACTTGAGGAAGATGATGTACAGAAACAGTATCGTCGTGCTACTGAAAATGGACTCAGTAATAATTCTGCTGGTACAGAATCAATGTTTAAGCATGTAGAAACAATACTCATTAATGTCGGGATTATCTTAATATTTGGAATTTTCCTTACGACATTTAACCCAATTGCATTTCTACTCATTCTAGCAGTAGGAATACTTAATTCGTATCTCTTAACTTTTACGCGTAAGTATCGTGAGAAAACACGACCAGAGTGGACAAAGATAGAAACGCAACGATATCAATTAAAACGTGATGCACTTAAATCAGAAAATGGTAAAGATGCTCGTATCTATAATGTTAAAGAAATCTACAATAAAAAAGTTGATGACTTAACAGAGAAACGAATGATGTATGAGCGCAAAGAAGCAAACATCACTCTAATAACAAGCATAATTGGTACAAGCGTAACTTTAATTCGTGATGTATTCATCTATACTGTGCTCGTGAAATCAGTGCTTGATGGTTCAATGAGTATTGTCGAGTTTACTTTGTTCTTCAATATTATGGGGATGTTCAACCAATGGATAACAGCAATTGTTGATTCGATTCATCAAGTTGGATTAGCTTCTCAAGATATCGACGATGTTCGTAACTTTTTAGAAGTGGAAGATACTACAGATGGAATCGATGTACCCAAAGCAGATTCATATACCCTTGAGTTTGACGAGGTATCTTACCGTTACCCTGGTCTTGCTGAAGATACACTGAAGAACTTGTCATTCTCCTTATCAGTATCACACTCTATTGCCTTAGTTGGGATAAATGGAGCTGGTAAGTCAACAATAGTAAAACTCATGTTAGGACTTATCCGACCAAGCACGGGTGTTATTCGACTTAATGGTATTGATATTACTGAGTTTAATCGTCGATCCTATTTTGAAATGTTTGCACCTGCTTTCCAAGAGAATGAGGTGTGGGCGCTTACATTAGCTCAAAATATAGCAATGTCATCGGATGAACTTGATGAAGCTAAAATTGAGGAACTCTTAGGCGAACTTGGTTTGAATGATGTGGTTGATGACTTACCTAAAGGGATTCAAACAAACATGACAACAAATATTCATTTAGACGGTACCAATCTATCCGGTGGGCAAAGTCAGAGATTGATGCTGGCACGAGCACTCTTCAAAGATGCACCATTCTTAGTGCTTGATGAACCTACAGCTGCACTGGATGCAATTGCGGAACAAGCAATGTATGAGAAGTATCACGAGTATTCAAGTAACAAGGCATCCCTATTCATTTCTCACCGACTCTCATCAACACGTTTCTGTGATGAAGTACTCTTCTTAGAAAACGGTGAAATTATTGAACGAGGAACTCATGCTTCCTTATTAAAGAATGACGGCCCTTATGCAAATATGTTTAAGGTTCAAAGTCAGTATTATCAGAAAGGGGAAACCAATGAAGAAACTAATTCAAGTGTTGCAGCTTGTCCAATCAATTAATCCCTGGGCAATCTTTAATGTATTAATAACGCAAGTACTAACATTGAGTCAACCCTATGTTCTCTTATTTTACAGTGCAAAAATTATTAACTTATTAATAGACACTACGCAATATGAAGTAGTGATGAGAGAAGTTATTGTATTCTTAATTATTATGTATATCTTATCCATTCTAAAAGATGTATTTACTCGAATTAATACAGTAAGTAAAAACGATGTCTATTATCGTTTAGATGATAAACTAACGAAGAAGTCACTATCAATGGATTATGAAGCACTCTGTGATCCTGAAAACCGTTTAAAGTTTCAAAGAGCAGAAGAGGGATCAAACTTCAGTGGTGGAATCTTTACCTTTCTTGATGAAGTATTAGGGTTTATTTTCTCAATCATTATCAGTATTGGTGTTGCAGGAACTGCTGTTGTGCTCTTGTTCACATCAAAGTCAGTGGAAACATCTTCACTAGCTCAATTTTCTAATTCATTTATATTTTCGTTAGTATTAGTATTACTCATGGTTATTCCTGTTCTTGTGTCAGTTGTCGCTAACTCAAAAGCTTCCAATCTTCAATTTGAAGGTTTCCAAGCTATTACACTTATTAACCGTGAGTTCTCCTATTACTCGCAGACAATCTTAACGGATAACACTGCTGGTAAAACAATTCGTCTTTACAATGGCGATGCAATGATCCTAAAGGTATTTGAAGAGTCAAGTCTTAAGTTCTCCGAAAGGTTAACAGAAGTGCATACAGAAAGTCTTCGCTATAGAGGTGGATCACAAATTGTTACCTTACTTGCAATGGGTATTCTCTACAGCATGATTGGTGTCAAAGCAATGGTAGGTGCAATCACAATTGGTTCAGTACTTATGATTTCTGGATACATCCAAACACTTGTGCTTACACTTGTGAATGGATTAGGGAAGATTGCTTTCCTCCAAAACATGGTAAACTACCTACAGTTCTTTATTGATTATTTGAATCTACCCGATGCTCCTAGTGGTGATAAACCTGTAAAGGACCTAGATACATTTGAACTTAAATTTGACAATGTCTCATTCTCTTACCCGGGTAGTGATAAGAAAGTACTGGACTCTATCAACCTAACAATCACTGATAAAGAAAAGATTGCGATTGTTGGTCAAAATGGAGCTGGTAAAACAAGTTTTATTAAACTTATCTGTCGACTTTATGAACCAACTTCAGGAACTATTAGTTTAAATGGTGTTGATATTAAGGAAATGGATCGTGAAGATTACTTAAGACAATTATCAGTAGTCTTTCAAGATTATCATTTATATCCTTTTGAAATTGCAGACAACGTGACATTAGGTACAGCTTTTGATGAACAGCGCGTCATGGAGTCTCTTGAGGTTACAGGAGTAAGTGGCAAAGTGAAGAGTCTTGAAAAGGGAATTCACACATCGTTAAAGGGTCAATATGATGATGGTGTCCAACTTTCTGGTGGTGAATCGCAAAAGATTGCGATTGCTCGTGCATGGTATAAGGATACACCACTTGTTATCTTAGATGAACCAACTGCTGCCCTAGATCCAATCTCAGAGTATGAAATTTATCGAAACTTTGATGAGCTCATGGACAGTAAAACAGCCATCTACGTATCCCATCGTATGAGTTCTTGTAGATTCTGTGACCGAGTGCTTGTATTTGACCTTGGAAAGGTAATTCAAGATGGTCATCATGATGAACTTATAGAAGTTGATGACATGTATGCTCACCTGTTTAATGCCCAAGCACAGTACTATATTAATTAGAAGCACTGAAAAGTGCTTTTTCTTCACGCTAACAATTGTTTGTGAAAATAGTTGAATTGTGAACTAGTTTGACTAAGTATTCACAAGTGTTATTATTTAGGTAGAGAGCTGATCAAAATTTCTCCAATTATGCAAGTTTCTTTCTTTGGTCAGCGCTCACTTGTTTGAGCGCACAAAGAGACTGATGAGCACAATTGGCTTTTGGACAGTCATAAGGAGGAGCTATGAGCAATAGAGTTTTAATTATTGGTGGAGTTGCTGGCGGCGCATCTGCTGCAGCACGGGTACGCCGTCTTGATGAACATGCTGAAATCGTAATGTTTGAACGTGGACCTTATGTTTCATTCTCAAACTGTGCTTTACCATTTCATTTAAGCGGTATAGTTGAAAATTCTGATGATCTAGTATTGATGACGCCTTGGGAATTTGAACATCAATATAATATCGAAGCACGAGTTAATTCAGAAGTTATTAAAATAAATCGAGCAGATAAAACAGTTGATGTTAAGAACTGTTTAACAGGGGAAGTGACACAAGAACGTTACGATGAACTTGTGTTATCACCAGGTGCTAATGCAATTATGCCTCGTAGTATTACAGGTATTGATAGTGAACACGTCTTCTCAGTAAGAAATGTTCCTGACATCGCAAAGATTAAAAAATATATCGATGACAACAGTGTTGAAGATATAGTGGTTGTAGGTGCTGGATTTATTGGTTTAGAAGTTGCAGAAAACTTACGTATTGCTGGTAAAAACGTCACAATCGTTGAAGCTGCACCACAAGTATTAACACTTTTAGATTATGATATGGCACAAACATTACATCATGAAATTATGAAACATGGTGTTGATTTAATTGTTAGCGATTCTGTTACTGAAATTACAGATAATGAAGTTATCTTAAATTCAGGAAAACATGTGAGTGCTAAAGCTGTTGTTATGGCAATTGGGGTAACACCAGAAGTTAGTTTAGCTAAAGATGCAGATCTTGAGCTTGGTGTAACAGGTGGTATCAAAGTTAACCATCATTATCAAACAAATGATCCTCATATTTATGCAGTAGGTGATGCAATTGAAGTAACTCACTTTATCACAAAGAAACCTACACGTCTTACATTAGCAGGTCCTGCTCAACGTCAAGCACGTGCAGCAGCTGGCCATATGTATGGTAAGACATACCGTAATAAAGGGGTTATTGGATCATCAGTTGTTCAATGTTTTGATTTAAACGTTGCAACAACAGGATTGAATTCCCTTCAATGCGAAAAAGAAGGCATTGATCACCGTATCGTTTATGTAATTCCTGGAGATAAAGTAGGCTTAATGCCAGATTCAAATCCTTTATTCTTCAAACTCATTATTGCTTATCCAAGCGGACAAATCTTAGGAGCACAAGCTCTTGGTAAGGGTGCTGCTGATAAACGTATTGATGTTATCGCAACAATGATTACAATGAACGGTAATCTTGAAGACTTAGCAGAACTAGAGCTTTCATACTCACCAATGTACAGTACAGCTAAAGATGTTGTTAACCATGCAGCATTAGTTGGCTTAAACTTATTAAATGGTGATTATAAACAAGTTGAAGTTTCAGAAGTTCGTGGTTTAGTAGAGAGCGGAGCATTTATTATTGATGCACGTGAACCAGACGAGTATGCTGAAGGTCACCTTGTAACATCCGTCAATATTCCATTAAGTCAATTCAGGGGAAGACTTAATGAAATTCCTAAAGATCAACCAGTTTATGTACACTGTCGTTCAGCTCAAAGAAGTTACAACATGACACGTGCATTAAACCAATTAGGATATGACAATGTGTTTAACATTTCAGGTTCATACTTAGGAATTAGTGAATTTGAATGGTATAACGATCAAGTTCTTGGAAGAAAACCAATCGTAACTGAATATAACTTTAATTAAAAGGAGAAATCATGGGAAAGAAAATTAATGTTACAGAATTTCTTATCGGATTTATCGTCTTAGCTGTTTCTCTATTCTTAGGAGTTACAAAGCTAGCTTCCGGTATGTTAGTATTTAGACTTGTAATTGGTATTGCACTTGGATATGTATTATCCAGAGCTTATACAGGATTTGCAGGTAGTGTGAACCGTGCCTATAATGGTGGTTCTACAAAACTTATGCGTGCAATGGTTATGATGTTCTTTGTATCATCAGTAATCGTTGCTGGTTTACTTGTATTCAACTTAAATGAAGCAGGTGAACCAATCACTAAATATAACTTATGGGTAAACCCAATTAACTTAGGTTTATTACTTGGTGGATTACTCTTTGGATTTGGTATGACATTCTCATCATGCTGTGCATCCGGAGTTATGACTGACTTAGTAGCTGATTTACCAAAAGCATTCATTACTTTAATCTTCTTTGGTATTGGTGTATTCGTAGGATTCCCAATACAAAACTCAGCAGATTGGATTAATGTATCATGGTTTAACACAGCAAGTTATCCTAAGGGAGTATTCTTACCAGACTTATTCAAGGGAACACCATTAAATGGTTACCTTATGGCAGTAGTAGTAACAGGTATCTTATGCTTACTTGTTGTGATTGCATCACACTACTATGAGTCATATAGAAAACGTCAAGGAACATATCATCCAATTCCATCAGAAAGATTACAAGAAAGCTTAAACAATGCAGACGCACCAGTAGAAAAAGCATCCATGAAAGACTATCTATTCAACAAGATCTTTGTTGATCCATGGTCACTAACAACAGGTGCATTCTTACTTACAATCTTATTTGGTACAATGTTTATTGTTACGAAGACAGGTTGGGGTGCATCAACACCTTACGGACATTGGGTTGGTAAATTCTTAACATTAGTAGGCGTAAGCGGAGAATCACTCGAAGCATTTACTAAAGTTAAAGCTGAAACATTCACAGCACCATTCTTTGCAAACGGTACTACAGTTCAAAACATTGGTATCGCAATTGGAGCATTAGTCTATACACTTACAAGTGGACAAATGGCACAAACAGCTAAAGGATTCTTTAACTATCCTAAGTGGCAATATCTACTCTTTATCATGGGTGGATTCACAATGGGATTCGGTACTCGTTTATCCAATGGATGTAACGTTGGTGCTCTATATTCACCAATTGCTAGTTTCTCACTTGCAGGTTGGATCTTCTTTGTTGTCTTGGTTCTTGGTGGTATCATCGGGAATATCGTACAGAAGAAAATATTTGATGCGGCAGGTTCAGGTAACTAAGAAATGTCAGGGGACACAGCAATATAAAGTGTCCCCTATTTTTTACTAAATGGAGTGGAGAAATGAAAAAAGAAAAGAAACAACATCGATTGCTAAGTATTAGTACATGGGTACTAATTCTTGCCATTTGGTATCTTGTTACAAACCTAGGTGTAGTTAAGAGTACATTAATGCCTACACCACAACGTGTCTGGAATACATTTATTGTCGTATTGAACCAGGGTTATAATGGTATTCCATTTATGAAACATTTTGGAATGAGTATGGGACGTTTACTCTTTGCAGTAGTACTTGCAATTGTAACCGCAATTCCTTTGGGCTTATTAAGTGGCTATTTCTCACGAGTACAGGCTGTATTAGATTCGCTTGTTAACTTCTATCGACCAATACCACCTATGGCTTACTATGTTCTCTTAATGTTCTGGATGGGAATCTACGAAGAATCAAAAGTGATGCTTTTATTTCTAGCTGCTTTTGCACCTATTTATATTTCTTGTTCAGCTGCAGTCGGACGTATTCATCATGAGTACATTCACAGTGCAGAATCACTTGGAGCTAATAAATATCAAATATTCTTCAACATTGTCTTGCCAGCATGTGCACCTGAGATTGTTGTGGGTATAAGAACTGCCGTAGGGGTAGCTTATACAACACTTGTATCAGCAGAAATGATTGCTGCTACATCAGGTATCGGATGGATGGTTATGGACGCATATACCTATATGAAGACAGATGTTGCCTTCGTAGTCATTATTATCATGGGAATTACAGGAATCTTATTGGATGCCGTTGTATGCAAAACTGGTGATAAACTCGTGTTTTGGACAGATAAGTAGAGGAGTAACAATGAAGAAAAAGTTATTAATCGTATTAACATTAATTTTGCTACTAGCAGGATGTGGTAAAAAAGAGGAAACAAGTGATACCCCTTCTAAAGTTAGAATTGGTATTATTCGTGTTCCTAATGATACTGCAGTAGCGATTCAAATGAATTATTTTGATAAGTATTTTAAAGATAAAGGAATTGAAACAGAGTTTTTATTCTTTGATTCGGGAGTGTCTGCGAATCAAGCCTTTGTATCAGGTTCTATCGATTTTGCAGAAATGGGATTTACTAACGGAGTAGTAGCTCTTGCAAAAGAACTCCCAGTAAAACTAATTTGGATTCATGAAATATTAGGAACCAATGAAGCTTTAGTAGTCCGTGATCCAGCAATCACAGACGTTAAAGAACTAAAGGGTAAAACAGTAGCTACAATCTTTAGTTCAACCTCACATCTAAGTTTACTTAAAACACTTGAGATGAATGGGATGACTGAGAAAGATATTACATTACTCAACATGGATACTGCTCCAATAGTAGCAGCATGGGAACGTGGCGAAATTGACGCTGCCTATACATGGGAACCAACCCTTACAAAAATTAAAGAAACAGGTAAAGTCTTAATTAGCAGTGAAGACCTTGCGAAACAAGGAATTATGACTGCAAACATTCGTTTAGTTCATAAAGACTTTGCAGAGAAATATCCTGGATTGGTTGTGGATTTCATTCGTGCTTTAACAGATGCAGGAAATCTATACCGTACAGATCCAGATAAAGCAATTCAAGCAGCAGCTGATTATATTGGAATAAGCTTTGAAGAAGCGAAAACACAGATTGAAGGAACACAGTGGTTAACTCCTGAACAAGAGATGTCATCGGATTACATGGGTGATAATGGTGCTTTTGTAAAGATGTTTAAATCTACATCCGAATACTGGAATGCTCAAGAATTTACATCCCGTGTACCAAGTGATGAAGAAATTCGTGAATTTATCGACATAAGTTTCATCAAGAAATCATTAGAAAATTAGGTGGCAACAATGCGTGAACCTATTATTAGTTTAAATAATGTTGGTAAAACATTCTCTCGTTCAAATCAAGAGACAGTTGCTGTGAAGAATATCTCACTGGATATTTACCCAGGAGATTTTGTGGTTGTATTAGGACCTTCAGGATGTGGTAAGAGTACCTTACTTAATATCATTGCTGGTTACTTAACTCCTAGTGAGGGAAGTTGTACAATGCATGGAGAAGAAATTGTTAAGCCAGATGCAAGTCGTGGTGTAGTCTTTCAATCGGCTAATCTCTATCCATGGTTCAATGTAAAACAAAACATTAGTTTCTCACTACGAATGAAAAAAGAAGATAAGAAGAGCATTGAGACAAAGACGCAAGGAATGCTTGATGAAATCTTACTGACAGATTATGCAAAGTACTATCCTCATGAATTGTCAGGTGGGATGCGTCAACGTGTATCCTTAGCACGATCATTGATTAATGACCCAGAACTTCTTTTATTAGATGAACCCTTCGGTGCTTTAGATGCACTCACACGTTTATCCATGCAAACTCTACTCTTAGAGTTATGGAATGATAAAAAGAGAACACTCTTTCTCATAACGCATGATATCGAAGAAGCACTTGTTTTGGCATCAAGAATCATCGTCATGAAAAAAGGACCGGGTGAAATCATTTCCAGTTTTGATATAGACTTCAATAAACGAATTGAAAATGATCCGGAATATCGAGTCAATCTCGATCCTGAATTTATAAAGATGAAAAATGACATTATCGATTTAATTCGTTAATGTCTTTTTTTAATGAGATAGTTTCAAGGATAATTTAAATTTTGTGAAATAATATGGTATATTATATAGTAAGAATTTGGAGAGATAAAATGAAAAAGACAATTGTACCCGAAAACTATCAATCGACTCTTGGTAACTATGAAACTCAGACTGCGATTGGCTTTATCAAACGTTGTTTTGAGGAAGCTTTGACTGGAAGTTTGAAATTAAAGCGTGTGTCAGCGCCTTTATTTGTTTCGCATAATTCCGGTCTGAATGATGATTTAAGTGGGGTTGAACGCCCTGTAAGCTTTGACATTCCAGCTCTTGAGGGAGAGCGTGGAGAAGTTGTGCATTCTTTAGCTAAATGGAAACGTAAAGCATTGTATGATTATGATTTTAGAGAGGGTAATGGCCTCTATACTGACATGAATGCAATCCGTCGTGATGAAGTGCTTGATAACCTTCATTCTATCTATGTTGATCAATGGGATTGGGAGCGCGTGATTACCGAAGAGCAACGTACCATCGACTATCTAAAGAAAACAGTATGTGACTTAGTGAATGCGATTGTCGAGACATCCAGTCGTCTTCATACTAAATACCCATCGGTAGATGTTATAATAGATTCAAAGGTATCCTTTGTTACAAGTCAAGAGCTTGAAGATATGTATCCTAACTTAAGTTCCAAGGAACGTGAAGATGCCTATGTAAAAGAACACCCAACAACCTTTATTCTTCAAATAGGAGGAGCGCTTAAGAGTGGGGAACCCCATGATATGCGTGCTCCTGACTATGATGATTGGTCGTTGAATGGTGATTTACTTTTCTGGCATGAACCTTTACAGTGTGCAATGGAATTATCAAGTATGGGTATTCGTGTTGATAAAGAAGCCCTCTTGTCGCAGCTTGAAATTCGTGGAGCAATGAGCCGTCTTGAGTATGAATTCCACTCAATGATTGTAGATGGAACACTTCCTCTAACAATTGGTGGTGGTTTAGGTCAATCAAGAATGTGTATGTTACTTCTAGGTAAAGCACACATTGGTGAAGTTCAAGTATCGCTGTGGGATAAAGAAACTCTAGATGCATGTAAAGGAAAGATACCTCTTCTCTAATAGAAAGGAGTGGTTTCTTATGAAAGCTGTATTTCATTTTGACAATACCAGTCAATGGACAGTATTAAGTGCAAATATCACAAACATCATTAAATCTGGCGAAGATATCGAAGTATGTGTTGTAGCGAATAGCCAGGCTGTAGAACATTTTCAAGACAAAGAATTAAAGCTGATTGAAAACGTTCCCTATTATGTTTGTAACAACGCTCTAAACAGTCGAAATATCGCACCAGAGAGTCTTGTCGATGGTGTCGAAGTCGTACCAAGTGGTGTTGTTAAGATAATTCAACTCCAAGAAGCTGGTTATCATTATATAAAGCCATAAAAAGATCCTTGTTCATTGAACAAGGATTTCTTTTTGTATTAGAGTAATTCCAAGAAATTTCGAATTGAGATGTCCCAGAATGCCCATTCGTGGTCATATTCATCATAGAAGTCTGATACTTCTGCATCATGACTTTGAAGATATTCTACGAACTTAACACTCTCTTGATAAAGGAAATCTTTCGTGCCACATGTGATGTAGAATTTTGGAAGTTTCTTTGTGTCCTCAATAAGTCTGTAGAGTTCTAAATCTTCTCCGTTGGATTCAATGAGACCTTTAAAGCTCACACCACCAATTTCTTGGGGAAGTCTTTGCTAGTATATCCTACAGGAATTATTGGAGCTGAGAAACAACCGATGTATGAGAATGTATCATTTGCGACTAAACCAGCACGCAAGGATCCAAAGCCACCCATCGATAAACCTGCGATGTAAGTATCTTCATATGCTAACGATACTGGGAATAGTTTTCTAGCAAATTCCACAAGTTCTTTTCGGACCAGTGTTTCGTATAATTGTCCATTGTTTTTATTATCGACGTAGAAACTATTATCGCCATTAGGCATAATAACAACAAGGTTCTTTCCTGATAAATACGAAGTGAGTCGAGTTTGTGTTAACCAATCTACATTAGAACCATGTAAGCCATGTAATAGTATTAACAGACGATAGGGTCTTGGGTTGTCGCTACTTGCATGGATAACGTCACTGTCATCAATTGGTAAATATACATTAATATTGATGTTTCTTCTTAATGCATTTGAAAAATATGTAATATTAGATAATGCCACTTAAATACCCTCCTTATGTCTATACTATACCACTACAGTTGTGAAAATAGAATTATATTTAAGATGCGATAATTTAAGTTCGTCACAAATAACAATATTTATCGGTGTTTAATTTGGAGTTCTTTATTATAGTTTGGTCGAACTCTTTGAAGTGCTTTAAGAAGAATGAAGAATAGAAAAGTGTTCGCAATAGCAGTAGGGACTACAATAACTAATATCATCTGAATAAAGTCCATAGGTAGTAGACCTAAGAAAGAGAGTGTTATTAAGAAAATACTTCCTGACAACAGAGTCCCTAAGGTGCCAAGTGTAAGAGATTGAAGAAGAGGGGACATTTGTTTAACTCTTTGACCTAAGACAAAGACAATCGGTCCACAGACAAGCTTGTCAACGATATTGGAGACTTCTCCTCCAGGCATCGATGTAGTCATGGAAGCAAGGATTGCGCAAGCTACGGATACTGTAATGGCTTCCTGTAGTGAATCAAGCAGAAAGAGTGCCATGAAGAAGAATGCTACGAGGAAGTCTGGCTTCATGAGTCCAAAGATACCAGGAACTAGGGTATGGAGAACTAGTCCAATTGTAAGTAATAATGCTGATAATATTAAATTTTTATTTTTCATATGTAATTTGATCCTTTCATAATATTGAGTATTTTGATGCATATCTGCTCTTCATACCATAGTTGTCACCTCCCTTATAACAAACAAAAAACCCACGCCACACAGGGCGAGGGTTCGCGGTACCACCTGAATTTTCCACTTAAAAAAAGTGGCTCGTAAAGAATACTATCATATTCTCTGCTTACGATAACGGGAGCTTCCGTCGAGAACTACTTACAAAGTGTTCGTTCTGCCTTTCATGAGTCCATTCACATGTTTCACAATACATACTTCCACCATCCGTATGCTCTCTATCATTGATTCGCGTGCTACTTCTCTCAATCACTAAGTTTGTTTGACCACATAATACCACACTAAAATCTAGTGTCAAGAATATTAATTTAATTCTGATAATGTTGATAAAATTTTCATCGTTCTGAATTGTCTTAAAATTGATACTTTTAGCTAAAAGTGATATCGTATATCTATAAAGGGAACATGATTAAACTTGTTCTTAACGACTGTTTTACATACTGTGATACTACTTTTGATTAGAAACTGATGGATTCGAAGATGAATCTTTTTTGTCTTTTTAGGAGGCTAATAATGATAAATAATTATAATGAAAAAGAACTTATCCAAGTCCAGCAAAACCAACGGTATATCTTAGAGAGGTTTCAAGACTTCTGTGAGATACATAATTTACATTATACTTTAGATTTTGGAACGATTCTTGGAAGTCTACGTCATCAAGGTTTTATACCTTGGGATGATGACATTGATGTCGCGATGCTACGTTCTGATTATGATCGCTTTTTAGAGATTGCAGGAAGACATATGACTCAAGATATTTTTGTACAGTCTTATGAAACAGACCCAGGATTTATTCACTGCTTTACACGATTACGTTTGGATGATTCTTTAGCACTTCAAGAAGATTGGAAGTATTTAGATTGTCATCATGGAATATTCATTGATGTATTTCCATATGACACAGTTCCTGAGGATGAAGAACTTAGAAAGAAACATCAGTCTGATATCTATCGTTATCAAGAATCAAAGCTTCATAAAGTGCGTTTGATGCGTGCTGATTATGGAAAGGTTGATTGGCGTGACTACCATGCGTATCCTTTAGCTATGTTGCCACTACACGTTATCAATAGAATTCAGACATCATTAATTTCAAAGTATAATGCAGGATTTAACGATGATGATACAGTTACACATATGACTCAAGGATTTAAATCATACATGAGTGATATTCGTACAGTCTATGAACACAATCATTCGGTACTTTCAGAGTTTGAAGGGAAGATGTATCCCATCCCTTTACACTCTGAAGAAATACTTACACGAATTTATGGTGATTTCATGACGTATCCTCCTAAAAAGGAAAGAGAACCGCATCATGATGTCATTAAATATCGTGTAAGAAAAGATATCTGTGAGAAGTATGATGAAATTGATAAGAAACGTAAGAAAGAGATGCTATAACAGCACCTCTTTTTTTCCGTAATAATGTGTCATTAGTGATACTACGATAGCACCAAATATCATGACAAAGGTTGAATAATAAATGTAGTTTGGATCAGGGAACAGATTCGCTAGTACAACAATCGCTCCAAGTCCTGCAATACGTCCTAAACTGACGTAGATTTCAAGACAAATAACGTTTGCAGTTACGTTGAAATTCTCGCTTTCTTCAGTAATCGACTTCATTTTAATCATGTTGAAGGGATTACTGTATAAAGGTGAACCAACGGTATTTAGGATACCAAATGCCATAGCTCCTAGGATATGTGTTGAGAAGGTTAAGAATACCATCGCAACGATTAACATAAGATTCCCGAGTTGATAGGCATACTTCATTTTGTTATGTGGGATATATCGAGCAACAATCTGATAACATACAATACTTAAAATAGACATTGCAGCATTAAAATATGATAACAGAGCACCTGAATTATCAAACAGTTGATAAATCAAGATACTACTTAATATAATCGTATAGGCTTCACGTAAACAGTTGAAGAACATAATCCATTTCTGATAAACCCAGCGTTTATTTTTACTTCGCATCAGTTTAATAACTGAGAAATCACGGGTTAGGTAATCAATTTCAAGCTGACTTCCTTGGAATGCAACGATTCCATAAATGAAGATAACAGCGATAAAGATTACAATATAACCCTGAATGTCGCTTGGTGCCATATTAATAATGAGTGATGATACAAGTGGAGCAACAATATTAGCCAGTCCATTCCATACTCCTAAGGAACTTAAGAATAGGTTACGAATATGTACACGTGCTACATTCTGGTTAAGCACGTTCATAATAAACCAATACAATCCCTCACCACTACCAATAATAACGCCAACAACATAAGCAAGCCACACCATAGTTGGGATACTTTCTCGTATTGTAAGCAACATAACGTATGCAAGAATAATCAAAATTAAACCAGCGGTTATAATTCGATTAATCTTCATTTTCTTGTTGAGATAGCCCCCAAGCCATGCAAATATAGGTATTGTGATATATCGACAACACGCATATAAAGCAGTTAATTCCAATGAGTTTGTGTAATTGAAGATAAAAACACTCACAAAGACATTACTCATGGAAGTACCAAAAGTATACAATGCATTCATTCGTACAACGTCACGTTCTACGGGTAAAAGCTCTTCCATATATACTATTCTCTCTCTCTTTTTTTGATAGTAGGTCCTTCTTCCGTACTACCTTATGTCCATTATAAAACATCTGTAAGCATTTACAAGGTTAAATGAAGACTATTTTAACAAATTGTATATATAAAAAGTACTGGACGGAATGTCCAGTACTTGGAGTGTTTAAAGTTCTCTCATACTTTCAATAATACTGAGTCGTTTGCTCTGTGATCGCAGAGTTATGAGGTTAATAGCAACCGCAACGGCAATAAAGATTAGAGCAATTAAATAAGATTTAATATCAAAACTAAATCTAAATAGTGAACTCTCAATTTGTGTAGATAGTACTAAGTAGAATACATATGAAACAACGGTCCCCAGTACTAAACCAAGTATTAATGGCTTAGAGAACTGAAACAGTGATTCATAAAGATACATTTGATTCATTTGTTTTTGTGTCATTCCAACAGATTGATATGATGCAATGGTACGCTTTCTCAAGTTAAAGTTTGTGATCGTGATATTGATCATGTTTAGTATTGAGACAGCTCCAATGAAGAAGAGTATGCTGGAAACAATTGTATGAATCGTATCGGCAATTTGACGACCTGATGCTTGCTCTTTAGCTAGATTTGAGAACCAGACATCGTTTGTGGAGATATCTAAGTCCTTCAATAACTGTTCTGTTGCATAAGGGTCTTTTGATTCGCTAAAAAGGTATGTTCCGTAATAATCGTGTGACATATGTTTATCGGCAGAACTATTTTCAATTCCAGCAATCAATCTTGCTCTAAGACTTTCTGGAACATAAACAGTAACGATGGGATAATTCGATATTGAAGGTGACAAATAGTCAGGGTACTCTTTGATAACACCATCGATATGAAACTCTTGAGAATAATTAATGAGTTCTATTTTTTTTGTAGTATCACTGTGTTCTAGTGTTTTAACTCCTGCTCTAATAGTGTTTCTATTCTGTAAATCTAAGATTGATCCGCTATATTTCTTACTTCCAACTTTATTCCCGTCAAGAAATTCCATTTCTCCATCGAAGTAATTGTAAATTAGTATCCCTGTCTCTTGATTACAATTGAGCTTATTAAGGGTGCATAAGTTCCTATAATCTTCATCGGATATTATAGAATAAGTCACATTTTCACTGATTTCTCTTGCTTCACCTCGTTTTGGTATCGATGGATCAGAGGGTATATCATTTAATTCACTATCGAGTATCGATGCCTTAAAATCTATACGGTAATGAGAATCTATGGTATTGGAGTCGCTAATTAGAGCATTCCTGATCAGTGGTTCATATTCCAAAGAGCTTTCGTAATTTCTTGCATGTATTGTTGCCTGAACATTAAAACTATAGTTCTGAGGACTAATTTGTGTCAGTGTCGAGGAAATGATTGATGATATCGCAATAAACATAGTGATCGAAACCACAAGTGTTGCTTGGATTCCACGAACTTTTGTCTGAGCATTTTTATTATTAATCTGCGCAATCTGAAGTGGTAGCGATATTTTTTGATTAAGTGTTTGTACCATCTTCTTTTTACGTTTACGTTTCTTTTCGGTGCGTCGTAGTGATTCTATAGAAGTTAATGAGAAGAGTCTTCTAATGGTTCGATTCATAGGGATTGTAGTCATCAATAATGATGAGACTGCAACAGCCACTAGACTCCACCACGGTAAGATTGCTGTAAAGTATAGATTTAGTCCAGCTTCATAAACTTCTTTGCTTATTTGAATCTGGTAGTTAATATATGCAGTTAATGCAGAGGCTATACCGAATCCAATAAGGCTTCCAAGGCTTGTACCAAGAATCGACAAAGTATAGCCTTCAATTCTTACGATTCTCTTAATCTGAGGCTTAGTAGCACCAACACTTCGTAAGAGTCCGTATGTTTGGATGTTTTGTTCAACTAGGATGTTGAAAGCGTTGAAAATGAGTGAGAAGGTTGCTGCAGAAAGAATGATAACTAAAAATAGAGTAGCACCTATCATTACTTTTTTAGTTGTGGTAAAGACTCTTTGCATTCCCTTATAGGTATTGAATTCTTCCGAGTAACGAACGCTGTAGTGTTTGACACCATTTTCATCTTCATATTGTTTAACTATGTCTGTGTTAAGACCTTTTTCAATATAGTCTTCAATGTTTTTTGTACCGTCTTTAAACTTTATATCGAGGTAATATGCATTATCGGTAGTGTTCATATCTAACACAGGAAGTGCCTTTGTACTACTATAGTAATAGGAACTGTTGTATTCAATAAATCCAACGATAGTTGCATTTCTAGCGAAAGTGACTACTCTGGTAGGTTCTTTTAATCCATCTTGAATATATTCCACAGAGTAAAGCTCGACAGTATCTCCAATTTCAATGTTACCTAACCTTTCACGATCGTAACTCGTGAGTACAACTTCGTTTTCATTTTTAGGGAGCCTTCCAGATGTCGGTTCGTTTTTGGCATACTTTGATGCTTTAACAGGTAAAAAATTCGCTTCTTCTAAAATGTCGAAACCTACGACATTAGTATAATCCTGATGCCCGCCTTCTGGTAGTTTAATAGACAATTGATAGTTAGTGGCTGTATATGCATCAACCACATCACGTCCAATACCATCAATGAATGATTCAATGTCATATACACCACTGACGCTCACATTGCTTTGGCGACTGTTTTCTAATGTTTCACGCTTCATTTCATTATAGAAACCAAACATGATTGATACGACCATGGTTGTTAGTGACACTGACAATGCTACTGATACGATTGTAAGTAAAGAACCACGTTTATTCTTAAAAATATTATTAAAGGCAAGTTTACGAATTAATTTCATCGTAAAACCTCATCTCTAAGTATTTTACCATCTTCGATATAGATAACTCGATCTGCTTGTTGAGCAATCGTTTCATCATGAGTGATAAGTAAAATAGTTTGGTTAAGACTTGTGTGTGATTCCTTAATTAGACGAATGATTTCTTGCGAGTTTGTTTGGTCAAGGTTTCCTGTTGGCTCATCTGCTAGGAGTAAAGTAGGACGATTCATTAAAGAACGGGCAATAGAAACACGTTGTTGTTGACCGCCAGATAACTGATTGGGAAGATGGGTAATACGATTTTCTAAATCAAGATTTTGAACAAGCATTTCATAATATTCTTGGTCAATTGGAGCACTATCCAATAAAACTGGCAACTTAATGTTGTCCTCAATATTGAGTGTTGGTATTAGGTTATAGAACTGGTAAATAAGACCAATGTGTCGTCTTCTAAAAATAGTAAGCTTTTCTTCATTTAAGTCATTGATGTCAACACCATCAATCTCAATAGAACCTGATGTTGGTGTATCGACACAACCTAAAATATGTAGGAGTGTTGATTTACCACTTCCACTGGGACCTACAATCGCAACAAACTCTCCTTTCTTGACGCTGAAAGAAACATCATCGAGAGCTTTCACGATATGTTCTCCTTGGGTATAATGTTTTGAAACATTTGTAACTGTTAATATATTCATACGATTCACCTCATGATTATCTTACGATACTTAAGTGATTCTAATTCTTACAGATTCATCACAATTGCGGTGTATTGGGGAAGGAGAAGACAAAAGTATTATCATCTTCTAAGCTAAGATTACCTCCCATTTGCTTCATTGTTTCTTGAGCAATGGATAAACCAATACCAATTGAATCGGGTCGTTTGTTCTGACCTGAATAAAATCGTTCAAAGAGGTGATCTCTATCCGTGGAATGAATGGCTTCTCCATCATCGGATATCTTGATTAGCGTTCGTAGTCCTGTGTAGGAAGTGTGTATAGTGATTTGTGATTGTGCATAGTAAATCTTATTTGTCATTACATTATTCAGTGCCTCAAGGGTGTGTTGAACGTCACAGTGAAGTGGATAATCATTTCCTATAATATGTAAGTTTAGATTATTATCACTTAACGAAGGAGCATTTACTGTTTTTAGTTGCTCCAGGAGGTGATGGGTAGAGTAGGGTTCATCTTTGAATTCAATAAGTTTTGCATCAAGTTTCGCAATGTGAAGAAGACTCTTCGTTAGATTCTCAAGCCGTTCTACTTGAGTCTTACTTTTGGATACTAAGGGGTCTTCTGGATCTTGAAGCTCATTAAGTATTAGAAGCGAAGTAATGGGTGTTTTTAGTTGATGGGATATGTTTTCTAATGATGTCTGCAGGAACAGTTTTTGATTCATTAAGTCATAGTTTGCGTTCTTTAATAAAATCATAGTCTTATGAAGCTCTGCTTGCAGTGTTTGTAACTCACCTTCATCATAAGCTGCTAAGTTGTAGTGATAGTCACCACGATTTAATTTTTGGAGAAATGTAAGCAATTTTTGAATCGATTCGGACCGTTTCTTTAAATAGTACCAAAATGAAACTAGGTATCCAAGAGCACCGATAAGAAGTCCTAAAAGTGGAATAAAGAAAAACGTAATTAAAGAAATTACGCTAGTAATAATAAGGTTTCGAATAAGTACGATAACGGCTTTATCAAAGGTGTGGCTCATGTTTTAGAAGGTATCCTTTCCCATGGATTGTTTCAAGTTGTATTGCATCTCCAAGTTTCTCACGCAAGCGTTTTATAGTAACTGAAAGGGCATTATCACTAATATGTTCATTAGTATCCCAAATGACAGTATTGAGCTCTTGTCGTGTGATAAGTTTATTGGTGTTACGAGCTAAGTATACAAGTATTTTAAACTCTTGAATGCTAAGTACAATATCTACATCATTTATCTGAACACTTAACTTTTCAGTGTCAATCGTAAGACAGCCAATACTGATGATGTTTGCACGAATTCTACGAGTAATTGCTTGAATTCTTCGACTCAGTTCAGATAAGCGGAATGGTTTCGTCATGTAGTCATCAGCGCCAATATCGAAAGCAGTGTTGATTGTTGCTTCGGAATCATTGGCAGTTACAAAAATAATTGGGGTGTTATGGTTTGATTTATACTCTTTTACTACTTCAAGTCCTGATCCATCGGGAAGATTAACATCAACAATAAGTAAATCATAGACATTCATAAAATATCGGTCTACTTCACGTACAGTGCTTGCTACATGTACATCATAACCAATCTGATTTAAGTGTCTTTTTATGCCATAAGCGATGGTTGTATCATCTTCGATAAGTAGTATTTTCATAAATACAGTATACCATGTAAATACTTTCTCAAATCTTAAAGTTTTCAAAAGAAAAAGCTAACAGGGGTTAGTCTGTTAGCTTAGCACGGTAATAAATTGCATGGGTTTTTATCTCAGTAAGACGAGATTTCAGAAGTTCTTCAACAGTTACAAGCTTGTATCCTTCGTTTACAAGGTCCTCTACAAAACAGTCTAAAGCGTCAGCGCTTGATTTGTAAATATCATGCATGAGAACAATGGATCCATCAAATACATGATCTTTAACAACAGAACATATTTTCGAAGCGTCCTTATCATGCCAATCATAGGAGTCAACGGTCCAGTTTACAAAGGTATGATCGTTATTCTTGAGTACTTCTTCGTTGGCATTACCATAAGGTGGTCGAATCATAATTTTAGATTCAAGTCCTGTTGCTCGTTTGATTTCTTGGTTTGTTTCAAAGATTTGACTTGCAACGACTTCTTGATCGTTAGCGTTGAAATTCTTATGGGAGAAGCTGTGGTTTGCGAGTTGATGTCCAGAGTCTAGAGAACGACGTAATAGTGCTTCCTGACCTGCTATACGACTTCCTAACATAAAGAAAGTTCCTTTAGCATTATGCTTATCCAAGGTATCTAACACTTGCTTTGTATAAGCATAGTGTGGTCCATCATCGAAAGTTAAAGCTACAAGTTTTTCTTTTGGATCGGTACCTTTATCAAGATAGACAGAAGGGATGTCTTCTCCATTAGAATCACTAAAGTAATTTGCAAGCTCAGAGCGATTATAATCATATCGTTTTTGATTTACTACAAAGGTTATAATATCTTGTGACATTGCCCAGTCTTTGGCTTCGTTCATATCAGTAGCGTGTAAGAATGGAATATCGTTGTTTTTGTATCCGATGCTGGTACGTAAATCGTATGAAAGTTTACGTGCACCACGTTGGTTTAAGAATGCTATTGGACTAGAAAATTCTTGTGTATCCAGATTAAGAACACGTCCTTCATGTGCAATGATTTCTTCGTTTTTAGAAATTGTGAAGAGTACGGAAACGTTGGTATCATTAACTTGGTACGATTCATAATCAATTAAGATCTCTTCCTTGTTCTCAGGTGTTGATTGTGGTCTGTATTTTTTATCGATTTCTTCTATGTATGAATCCATTGCATCACCCTTAATTTTTGGGTAATGGAATACATAAGTAAGCTTATCGTCTTTAAATTTATCGGTACGATGTGAACCAACTTGTTTAATGTCCTCATTAACTTTTGTCATATATTTAGGATAACTAGGTTTTAATAATCTTGTGACTAAAAGTCCTACGACAAGTACTGCTAATAATGATCCTAAAACTACTAGCAATTGGTATTTTTTATTCAGTTTGTTCATCATTGTATCATCTCCGCTATTACTGTAACATTATTGTAATACAAAGACATTCTGTGTGCACAATAATTTTGAAAATAGTTTGTTAAAAAGTAGAAATGATTAACAAATTACAAGAATCATTAGAACAATGTGAGGAAACTTTATTGAATGTTAGTTTTGTGGATTGACAATTAACGACTTATGAGAATAAAATAAGATGTATTGTGCAATTCGCTAGATAAAAAACAAAAGATATTCACAAACTCTTGTATTTAATTGAAAAATTGATAATATAATAGTGTACTATGGAGGTAATTATGAAAACAACAATCGTATACGCGCATCCTTGGGATGGTAGTTTTAATCACAGTATCTTAGAAGATACAAAAGCAGCATTGATTGCAAAAAATCATGATGTCGATGTTATTGATTTGCATGCCGATAATTTTGATCCAGTTATGAGACCGGCAGACTTAAGAGTATTTGGACGTGGAGAATACCATGATGAACTAGCATTAGATTATAAAAATCGTTTACAAGCTAGTGACGAAGTAATCTTCATTTTCCCAATTTGGTGGTATGGACTTCCAGCAATTCTAAAAGGTTTCTTCGACAAAGTTATGCTTAAAGGTCATACATACAGCGAAGATGAAGACCACAATTTAGTGGGATTACTTGATGTAAGTAAAGCAGCAGTCTTTACAACAGCTAACATCAATAAAGAAATCTTCGGATACCTTGGAGACCCAATTCAAAATGCATTAATCTCAGGACTCTTCAAAACAGTAGGCATCAACAATGTTACATGGATTCACTGTCCTACAGTTCACTTAGAAGAATCACGAAATAACTTCAAACAAGAAATCAAAGAATACTTAGCTAAGTAAATGAAAAACGAACCTCTCGATAAATTCTAAGGGTTCGTTCTTTTTTTGCGAAAATTTATTGCGATTATAATTGCTACGATACTAATACCTAACATATTGCATGCCATATCTTTAATCGTATCAAAGAGAACATCACGTTCCGATAAACCTAAATAACGCTGCATGTTTAAGTTCATTAAACCATCAAAGATATACTCGTAAAACTCCCAAAACACACCCAGGGTCATTGAGACAGTGGTAGATGTAAGTAAGAGCAATCGCTCTGATACCTTAGATTTACTATATACAGGTAGTAATATCTCGTATGAGACAAGCGTTAGTAATCCACCACTATAGATATGAAGCATTGAATCAAAATGATCCCATTTATAGTAAAACCCATAGGTTTCTCCTAAATATAAAGTGAAGAATATAAAGAGAAAGTATAGAGTTATGGATGTGTTAGATAATCTCTTCAGTAATGATGAGCGGAAAACCAAAGGCACAATGATTAATAATATTCCAATCACAAACTTTATATTAGATAAGGGTACAAATTTACTGTAGAGTAGTGAATTAATTAGGTTAATACCAAATAAAGCTACAATTAGAATTGCAGAGCTGTACATTATTGTTTTAGATGTTGATTTCATTTTATCCCTCAATTCATGACATCATATGATATAGTTTAGTACTTTCTAAAAAAAATACAATCTTATTGAAAGTAAATGAAGTGTATTTGCGTTTTTACTTTACATTTGGGGAGATTATGTATAAAATAGTAAAGCAATGGAGGTTTAGCTCAGTTGGGAGAGCATCTGCCTTACAAGCAGAGGGTCAGCGGTTCGAGCCCGTTAACCTCCACCATTAAAAGATAAACTAGAAAACCACAAGACGTGGTTTTTTTTGTTGTCCATTAGAAATTGATGCACAGCATTGTGTTCCAAATGGAAGGTGCTATGATTAAGAGGAATGGATACTTATATAAGAGTATATTAGTATGAAAGAATCAACTTGAGAGACTTCATTGAAAGAAAATATAATCAATATTAAAATTAATTTTATACCGTAAATTATAATGCAGGAATGTAGCTTAGGTTTTGGTAAAATCAAATAAATGGAAGGGGAATTCGGAATGCTCGAAATAATTGATGCTAGTATTTATGGATTTATTGTGGGAGATGCATTAGGAGTTCCTGTTGAATTTATTGATAGAAAGAAACTGATTGACAATCCCGTTGTAGACATGATGGAATATGGAACTCATAATGTTCCAAAAGGATCGTGGTCTGATGATACGGCGATGATGCTCGCTACCATGGATGCTTTTAAAGAATTTGATAATAACGAAATTGATTATTCAATGATCATGGATAATTTTCTATTATGGATTGATCATGGTAAGTACTCCTCTACAGACAAAGGATGGGGAATAGGTCGGGGCACTTTATTAAGTGTTGCTGCTTATCATCGAGGAATTCCGCTATCAGAATGTGGCGAAAATGACTTTAAGAAGAATGGCAACGGTAGCCTTATGAGAATACTTCCGATGGTTTTATATTGTCATTATAATAACTTAAATGACAAACAAACTTTGGAAGTAATAAAGAAAACATCACAATTAACGCATGCTCACGAAATCAGTGTAGTTGCTTGTTTTCTGTACACACGATTCTTTAGGGCGGTACTGGATACAAAAGATATAATCCAATCATATGAATACATGAAAAGTACACCAATTTCATTTGATTCAATGGACTCAAAAGAGGTCTTTCAAAGAATTTTAGATAGTGATATTGGGTCATATCCTGTTGATGAAATGCAATCTTCTGGCTATGTGATTCACACCTTAGAAGCAGTGTTATGGGTTCTATTGAATAGTGACAATTACAAAAATGCACTCCTAAAAGCAGTTAATCTTGGTCAAGATACTGATACGATTGCTGCATTAGTTGGTGCAGTAGCGGCTGTAATTTATGGAATAGAAGACATACCTACGGATTGGATATTGAATATAAGAAAAAGAGATTTGCTTGAAACAATTCTTCAGGAGTTTAAACAAAACTTAATTGAGAATAAAAGGTAAATATCAAGGTGCTTTTTGAAATTTCTAGTTCAAGGGTACCAAATAGAAAATATTACTTCTATCAATACATTGTAGTAGGCTAAATATGTACCCGCAACTAAAAGGTTCTTTGTAGTTTATATGAAATCTGCTATATTTTATTCAGGAGGGAAGTCTATGATAATCAATAAGCAAATAAAGAAATATCGGGAGATTAACAATTGGAGTCAGGATAATCTTGCGGAGAAAATGAATATTAGTAGACAGTCGATATCTAAATGGGAAAGAGGAGAAGCATTGCCTTCTATTGAGAACCTAATTCGACTAAGTGAGATATTAGAGATGCCTTTAGATCTATTGGTAAATGGATCCGACTCTATAGACTATCCTATTGTTTTTGGTAAAGCTAAGTCTAAACTCCCATTTTGGTTTGTAACTGCTGTTCTCTTACTTGTCTCAATTATTACGTATCTTAATACTAACAGTATTATTGGAGCTATCTTGTTCTTAATAGTGGGAGTTGGATTTGTCTCAGTTATTACTTTCTTTGATTATAATAAATACTATAATTACTTTATTGTGGATAACTATGGAATCAGAGTCTATGATGGAACAAAAGTAAAAATCCTGGCAATATTAAAAGCTGTCTTTAACATTAGAAAAGAAACTCTAATTCATTATTCATCAATCAACGCAGTTGAAATATACTTTAACAACAGAGGCTTTAACCCTGAAAGTAGTGAAGCCTTAAATTATCGAAAACGACAAATATATATAATTAGAGAAAAGTTCTCTATGTTTGTCTACACAGATGATAAAACATATGATTTAAGTCTTGATCCTTTGTTTTACCATTACGATAGTGACTTTGAAGTCTTTCCAAAAATTATTGAGATTCTTCAGAACAAAGATATAAAGATAATTGATGATTTTAATGTTGTAAAGGCAATAAAAGCCGAAGAAGATCTTATTAATGCTGCTTATGAGAGTGAAAGAAAAGGGAATATAGCTTAATTTATAATAGTAAAAATGCTAAAAGCGATAGCTCAATGTGAGTCATCGCTTTTATTATGAGAAAAGATAAGTGTTAAATTTGGAAAGATTATCAATACAAGAAGTTTAACCGAAGTGAAAGATATGATGCTCTTTGATATAATTTGATTAAGAAACAATACAATGATACCTCAAAACAAAATAGTTGTAAGAGTTCTGAATGTAAAGTTAGTAATAATCAAGGAGAAGTGATACATGGATATAGTGTGACTTACGAAGAATAAAAACAAAGGAGAGAAGAATGTATGAATGAAAAAACAAATGTATCAAACAATAAAAAAATTATTGCTGGAGTTGGAATAGTATTGGCGGTAGTGCTAGGAATTGTTGTCTGGAAGTTTTCAAGTCCAAAACAAGAAAAACCAGTAGAGGAACCAGTTATCGTTTTTAACGAGAATATTGTCTTTGAATTAGGTGAGGAAATACAAAAAGAAGCGTTAAGTACTCAAATAATTAATAAGAGCCAATCAAAATTTGATGAAGTGCTTAGTTTTGAAGGCATTGATACATCATCGGTAACTGTTAGTTCTCCAGTAAATGAGAATGAACAATCATACTCTGTTTCAATCGACAATCAATCTGGATATGCTACAGAACTTAATAACAATCTATTTACTGTTGACGATGGTACGAATAAGAAGACTTACGATTTAAGCAAATTTCCAAATATCGAAATATTACTAACTGCTGACGGTAATATAGTAGAGAAAACTACAAACAAGAACCTTGATGAATTCTTGAAAGTAGATGCTGCAGTTGACAATAAACCACGTAAAGCTAGCGTTAAAGTTAAATTTGGAAAGACTGAGAAGACCTTCGAATTTAGCTACGACGTTAAAGATACCAGGTCTTAGTTTCGTTTATGCAAATAACAAAAGAGCCGTAAGGCTCTTTTGTGTTTATATACTGATGGTAAGATATTAATTAAACACCGTATATTTTCCCAATAGGCATAGAGAACATAAATGCTATGTTGGGGATTTTCTCAGCGTCAATATATGATTGAACCATATCCGTTACATTTTCTAATAGTTCATCATTATGAATAACTGTAAAGATTGTTTTTGAATACGGATGATCACGGTCAAAGAATGCTTTCAATGTTCCAAACATTGGTACATCATCATTGTTACCTGTTGCGATCACAGAGCCCATTCCTTGTGAATCAAGAATTGTTGCCCCTTTGACTCCTGCCTTTAACATGATGGCAAGAACATCATCAAGCTTATCAATACGATTTAAAACGATAAAGAGTACATGCATAGGTTTTTCCTCCTTACGAATTTGGTATTTCACCAGCACGTGTTATTGCTACTTTTGCAAGAATTGGTCCTGCAATTTCAAAAACTAAAACTGAGAATAAAATAAGGGTTACAATTGCTTCACTGAACTGTGGTAACTGTTGTGAGACAACCAAGGATAATCCGATAGAAATTCCTCCTTGAGGCAATAATGCCCAACCAAGGTATTTCTTTACAACGGGATCACTTTTCGCAACAATTGCTCCAAGTGTTGTTCCAAAAACCTTCCCTACAAGACGTGCCGTTACATATCCAAGCCCCAACAAACCAATTTGACCTAAGATACCAAAGTTAATACTTGTTCCTGCAAAGGCAAAGAAGAGGACATTAAACGGTGTCATAAAGTTATTGATTGTAGTAAAAGCTCTAACTGCTTGACTGCTTACGTTAATATAAACAGCACCCATCATCATTGCAGTTAATAATGAACTTAAGGATAGAAGTGGAGCTAGTCCAGCACACATTAAGATAAAGACTAGAAGAATAAAGAGTTGTTCTTCTGAAGTAGAAACCTTTTGAGTAATCTTGCTAAGAATAAGTCCTAATATTCCACCAACAAATAATGATGCGAATATTTCAATAAATGGTGACATTACTTGGAAAACAATAGACCCATCGACAAGCCCTAATGTTGCTTTCGCAAGCGATAGAGCCAGCCCGAAGACCATAATCCCTAAAGCATCATCAAGTGCAGCTACTGGTAATATTGTATCACTCATTTTACCACGTGCACGATATTGACGAATAACCATCATGGTTCCAGCTGGAGCCGTAGCGGCAGCCATGGATGCAACCATGATGCTAAAGACAAAGTCTTGATTAAAGATAAAGTACATCATTCCAAATACAATTGAAACGGCACCTAAGACTTCAAAGACAGTAATAATAAAGATTTCTTTTCCTAGTTTCTTTATGGTAGAGATGAGGAACTCACCTCCAATATTAAATGCAATTGCAGATAATGTAAATTCATTTACGAAACTTATGATAGAAGAATCCTGGCTTGTAACGACATTCAAGACCGACGGACCTAGGAAAATTCCTCCAATTAAGTAACCAGTAACACTTGGTAGATTAAACTTTCGAGCAACCTTCCCACCAAAAGCCCCCAAAAGTAACACACTCGCTATTTTCAGATAAATATTCAATGTAAACCCTCCATATCTTCAATAGCATACGCACATCTTCGACTAAAGTCAAAAAAATATCCAAAGTAAACTGTATATTTCGGAATATACTGTGATTAAAAATACTGTGTCTATTAGTTAAGAAGATAGAAATCATGATATAATTTAGGCATGCAAATCTGTTAAGGAGGGTGATGAAAGTGAGCTTATTGCATTATGAACATAAAAGATTCATTAATAAAGCAGAAGACTATATTAACGATCATTTAGACTCTGCAATTACACTTGATGATATTGCTAAATCTATTGGTGTATCTAAGTTTTACTTTCATAGACTCTTTAAAGACCAGTGTGAGGAAACGCTTAATCAGTATATCGTAAGAATCAAAATGGAACGATCAGCTATTTTTCTTCTCGTACATAAGGACATCACGATTGCAAAGATTGCGCAAGGCTATGGTTACAATGACTCGAGTAGCTATATTCGGGCATTTAAACGCGTTCATGGGATTACTCCTGATGAGTATCGAAAAGCAAGAATAGACAATACAAGTATCTAAAAATGAGGTATCTTTAAATTAAAGGAGACATAATTATGGAAAATCCAATAATCACTAAAGAACATGTACGAATGAAAGTTATTTATATACGATTTCAAGGAACCTATTTAGAGTTTCGAAAGAATAGTAGAAAGATGTTTAATCGTTTATTTTCGTTTGCTGAGAAAAATAATCTAGTAGACGAAAGTTTCACCAAGGTATTAACGATTTATCATGACAATCCTTATATAACAGAGGATACCAATTTACGAACAAGTGTTGCGATGACAGTGCCCCTTGATGCAAGTATTGAAGAACAAGAGGATATAAGCGTGCTAGAGTTTTCGGGAAACTATGCAATCCTACAGTACGAACTGAAGCTCAATGAATATGATAAAGCTTGGAACGAAACGTACCACAAGTGGATCTTCCCCGATAAGACCTTACGTTTAAGGGATACCTTTCCTTTTGAAATGTATGTAAGCGAACCACCACGAAATATGAAGACATCAAGTACTACATCGATCTTCATTCCTATTGAATAAATTAAAGGAGGTATCATCACGATACCTCCTGTTCTATTGGTCGTATTCATAGAGACGGTAGGTCTCAATAATTTCTATAAGCTTTGGTGCGTATCCTGGATCTGTTTCATATCCTGCATTCATAATTGCAGTTGCTTGATCACGATAATTACTAATTTGAATAACGTGCTTATACCTATTGTTGTTTATGAGTGTTATGTAATCTTTCACTGAATCATGAAGTGATGGGTATTTACGAAAGGGAGCTTGGATTGTTATCCACTCACCATGCTTAACTTCTTGTGTTTCTACAGATACAAAATCACCTTGAAATGATCCTTTAATTCCAAAATAATTATTAGCATCTTGAGTTAGTTGACTTTGTCCCCATTGTGATTCCAAAATAGCTTGAGCAATAATAACACTTTTATAGGGGCGTTTATCCTCATAACTAGCATCAATTGCTAAAGACACACTTTCAATGAATTCTTGTTTTGGATCAGCAGTTTGTGGTTTCTCAAGATGTACTACTGCTGCAATCAGTAAAACAAATGCAATTAAGAAGAATGGAAATGCTTTATTCTTCATCAAGTTGTGTTAAGAGACGAGGACCATCTTTTGTGATTACAAGAGTATGCTCGTATTGACAGGATAGAGATCCATCAGTAGTTCTTGCAGTCCACTGATTACTGTCTATTGTACAAAAACCATTTCCTTGGTTAACGATAGGTTCAATTGTAATAACAAGTCCTTCACGAAGACGAACGCCTTTACCGTATTCACCAGTAAAAGGAACTGCTGGAGCTTCATGGATTGTTGGTCCAAGACCGTGTCCACTAAAATCGACGGCCATTGTATAACCGTACTTTTTAATGTGTTCATCCATAACAGCACCAATATCACCTGTACGTTTTCCAACTTGTGCTTGTTCAATACCTAAGAAAAGAGCTTCCTTAGTAACACGCATGAGTTGCTCAACCTCATCACTTGCTTCTTCGACAGCATATGCCCAGCAAGAGTCAGAGAGGAATCCTTTTAAATCAACACAGAAGTCAACCTTCACAAGGTCACCTTTCTTAAGTACTTGATCTGTAGGGAAACCATGACACATTTCATCGTTAACACTAACACAAGTTGCATAAGGATAATTGTTGTAACCTTTTTGGGGAGCAGTCGCTCCGTTTGCTTCAATAATACTTTGAACATAATCGTTAATTTCCATGGTTGTTATCCCTGGTTTAATGTAAGTTTGGAGTTTTTTATGAATGGATGCAAGCAGTTGTCCTGATTCATACATACCATCAATTTCACGTTGTGATTTTAAACTAATCATAATGCACCTCAATTTCTATAAAACTATTCTATCATAATAGGTGGTTCTATGTTGAAAACTTGGTATAATAATAACTGTCTTAGAAATGGAGGACACATATGGATACTTATATTGGTTTAGGAATTGTCCTTAAAAATGACATTAACATTACTAAAGAACTTGAAAACTTCTTTGATTTCTTAGAGATTTATGTACATCAGATACAAGTGAATTTTCCTGAAGAGGGAGATTACGAAGACTGGGAAGAAAAGATTCTTGTTGATAACTATGTTCAACTTATTGATTTATTGGCGTTTAGAGGTGCCTATGCAAGCTTTGACTTAGAGTTCAACCACGAACACTTCGCAACGCGTTTAAGCTTGTCAAACGAAGGGGATGACCTTGTAGTCCACTTGGCTTTACATCATCCTTTTGAGAAACGTGATATTCAAAGTCTTGAGCTCTTAACGCAAGGAATCGCAAGCTTCATTGATACAATTGATACGCATGTAGTTCATGACTATATCTTCTGTGATAATGAGGCAGAATACCTTTATAAAAAAGAAAGAATGTTGGAACTTGGATACAATCCTTATGCAATCCTCAAATTGCATGATCGTATGCTTGTTCAGGCAGCGTGGTATCTTGATGGATTCACTGAACGTGATCTATCTCAGAAACACTAACAAAGCAGTATTAGAGAACTCCGGTTCTCTTTTTTTGTGCTTAGAAACATGGTAAACTAGGAACAAAGAGGTGGAACTATGAAACGAAAACCAAATGATCGTCCAGTTATTGCGATTTGCTATGATTTTGATAAGACATTAACGCCTGATGATATGCAGGCTCAAGGCTTTATACAGTCGGTAGGATTTGATGTAAAAGACTTTTGGGATGATGTGAATAAGATTGCGAGTGAACAAGATATGGATACAAACCTCGCTTATATGTATAAGATGGTCCAAGAGGCTCGAGGCAAACATATTTTTAATCGTGAGAGTCTTCAAGAGTATGGTTCAAAGATTGATTTATTTCCAGGTGTAGAGTCCTGGTTTGACCGTATTAATAAATATGGTGAACTATATGGCATGGATATTGAACACTACATCATTTCTTCAGGATTAAAAGAAATGATTGAAGGTACTGTTTTAGGTAAACGTGATGTGTTCAAAAGAATTTATGCAAGTTCATTCTATTATGATGATAAAGGTGAAGCAGTGTGGGCTGCTCAAGCCATAAACTATACGAATAAGACTCAGTTCTTATTTAGAATTGAAAAAGGAGTATTGGATATTAACGATGATGAAGTAAACTCTTACTATAAACCTGGTGAACATCGTGTTCCATTTACTCATATGGTTTATATTGGAGATAGTGATACAGATATTCCATGTATGCGCCTAGTATCAATGAATGGTGGACATTCAATTGGTGTCTACAATCCTTATACTCAAGATAAAGCCAAAGTATATCGAATGATTCGTGAAAAGCGTATTCAACATTACGCTGAAGCTGATTATTCAGAAGGTAAAGAATTGGAAAGCTTAGTTAAACTAATTATTGATAAGTTAAGTGCTGGTGATGTGCTCGATCAACAAACTCAAAAAGATAAAGAGGAAGCACTCCATGACTATTCAAAATCTGAATGAGCAATTAAAACCTTATAAAAAGAAACTTCAGCGTTACTATTTATTAAGTGTAGTCATCGCCATTACGTATATCATTGTGTTCTTTAATCTTGTAATTTCAGGTGTTGAAGATGGTGCTTTATTTATCTTGATTATTGGTTCTGGTGTTCTAGCATATGTTGTGATTAAAATGATCCAACCCGTAAAGGCAGAATATCAAGATGTCTTGAAATCCTTGATTAATAGTCATGTATTCCAAAAAGAGTTTGAAAATGTAAAATACTATCACGATGATGGCATTCCACTGGAATTAATGAGAGAAACAGCTGTCATTGATTTGGGTATCGATTATCAGTCCAACGACTTAATGGAAGGATCGTACCATGGTGTTGACTTTGTACGAGCTGATGTTTTAACGAAGACGGAAACGCAAGCAGGTAAAAGTAGAGTAACAATCATTCATTTCCATGGGCAAGTCTATGTATTTGATTTCCATAAGAATACACAAAACTATGTAAGAATTCGCTCTAAAGGGCCATTGTTTGGTGGATTTACGAAGGGTAAGAAAATAGACCAGTCAGAGAAGATTGAATTTGAAGATTCAGAGTTTAATGATGCCTTTCATATTTATACAAACAATCCTCAAGAAGCTTTCTACATTTTTACACCTCACTACATGGACCGAATAAAAAGATTCTATAAAGGCTTAGGACAAGAAATAAGTGTCGTGGTTAAAAATGGTATAATGTATCTAGCCATTTATTCATCTCGTGATGCTTTTGAGTTATCCAGCTTTAGGGACCTTGATGAGGCTTATATTAGTGATGTGACGGATGATGTCCGAATGATTAAGTTTATTATTGATGATCTGGGCTTAGATTCAGACCTATTTAAGGAGTAAGATATGGAAATTCTATTAGCAGTACTTGGTATTGGACTCATTTGGTTCATTTATTATTATAATAAGATTAAGAAGTATAGTATTTCGGTTGAGGAAGCAAGTTCTGGAATTGATGTAGCATTGTCGAAAAGATTTAGCTTAATTCCTAACCTTGTAGAAACTGTAAAGGCTTATACCAAACATGAGAAAGAAGTTTTTGAGATTGTTGCTAAGTCTCGTAGTGAGATGATGACTCGTGTAAACTATGAGAATCAAATGAATGAAACAATTACGAAACTTCTGGCTTTAAGTGAAGCCTATCCTGAGCTCAAGGCGAGTGAGAACTTCCTACACCTGCAACGATCTCTAGCTGATACAGAGGAGCATCTACAGGCAGCAAGAAGGCTTTACAACCGTAATGTTGCGAACTTAAATGAAACAATTGCGGTATTTCCTGGTTCTTTAGTGAATGGACTTGCTCATGAAAAGCGCGCACCATTCTACGAAGCTGAAACTGAAGAAAGAAAAACACCATCTGTCGACTTCAAGAATTAAAGTGTAATTTGTCGATGCTTATGTTAAAATAAAACATGTGTTATTTGAGGTGAAACTATGGATTTTATATTAGAATTATTAAAAGTTACGTTTTTAGGAATTGTACAAGGGATAACCGAGTGGTTACCAATTAGTAGTACAGGACACATGATTCTTGTCGATAAGTTCTTGAACTTACAAGGATCGGCAAGCTTTATATCCGTGTTTATGGTTGTTATTCAGTTTGGATCAATCATTGCTGTTGTCCTTCTCTATTGGAATAAACTGAATCCTTTAAAGAAGAAAAACGATAAGTTTTATATAGAACAAGATGTTATGTCAATGTGGATGAAGGTTATTGTCGGATGTATTCCAGCAGCGATTGTTGGTGTCTTCTTTGATGATTTCTTCGAGAAGTATTTCTATAACCCAGTATCTATCGCAATTATGTTAATTATCTTTGGTGTTCTCTTTATTGTTGTAGAAAACAATAATAAAGGTAAGAAACCTAAAATCAATTCAATTGCAGAAATGTCATATCAAACAGTCTTTATTATCGGTGTATTCCAATTAATTGCTGCAATGTTCCCTGGAACATCACGTTCTGGAGCAACAATCGTAGGAGCTCTTATGATTGGTGTATCACGTTATGCAGCTACTGAATTTACATTCTTTATGTCTGTTCCTGTAATGTTTGGAGCAAGTTTGTTGAAGATTGTGAAAGCTGGATTTGCATTTACAGGTGCTGAAGTAGTCCTTATGTTAGCAGGAATGTTTGTTGCATTTATCGTATCAGTTGTCGCAATTCGTTTCTTATTGAATTACATCAAGAAAAACGACTTCAAAGTATTTGGTTGGTACCGAATTATTCTCGGTATTATTGTTTTAGTTTTTTCATTTGTTTAAAAAACGGAGCGCTTGCTCCTTTTTAAATACACGAGAAAGTAGGTGATAGTATGGAAAAAGAACGCGTAGTACTAGTTGGTATTCACACACCAAAAAGCACGATGGATTTAGCAGAGTCAATGGAAGAACTCTATGCTTTAGCTGAAGCGAGTGGTGCTGAAATTGTAGGTCAAGTGACTCAAGTTCGTGATGCACGTCACACTTCAACATACATCGGTAAAGGGAAACTTGAAGAGATCAAGACAATCCTCGATTATGAAGAAGGTCACACAGTTATTATTAATGATGAACTATCCGGTTCACAAACACGTAACTTAGAAGCAATTTTAGAATGTAAAGTTGTAGATAGAACAATGCTTATTCTGGATTTATTTGCTCAAAGAGCACAATCATCTGAAGGGAAGCTACAAGTTGAACTTGCTCAGTTAAAATATCGTTTGCCACGTCTTGTAGGCTTCTATGGAGCCTTATCTCGAACCGGTGGTGGTATTGGTACCCGTGGACCTGGAGAGCAACAGTTGGATACAGACCGTCGTCATATCTTACGTCATATCCATCAACTTGAAAAAGAACTGGACAAAGTGATCATTCAAAGAGAAACAAATCGTAAGAAACGAGAAAAGTCTCAGATACCTGTTGTTGCCTTAGTCGGATATACAAACGCAGGGAAGTCTTCAATTATGAATGCTAGTTTACGTTTTGGAGGAGAATCTAAAGAAGTCTATGTCGAAGACATGTTGTTTGCGACATTAGATACGAGCTTTAGAAGAATCACCCTTAACAACGGTCAAGCGATGATTCTTACAGATACAGTAGGCTTTGTATCAAGACTGCCTCATGACTTAGTTGCAGCATTTAGAAGTACTTTAGAAGAAGTAAGATACGCTGATTGTATCCTTCATGTGGTTGATGCATCCAATGGTAATCATCAAACACAAAGTGAAGTAACTCATGAAATCTTAAAATCGTATGACATTAATGATAAGAAAATTATTACTGTCTTTAATAAGATGGATCTTGTGGATGATAATTATCATGTGAATTACCAAAACAATAGTAACCGCCTTTATATCTCAGCATACAATGAAGATGATATTGACATGTTGTTTGATGTGGTTGAAGATGTCGTTATGGAATCATACCGAAAGATTGTTTTTGAAATCCCGTATGATAAGATGAGTGACTTCAATAAGATTGCAGAACAATACGAGTTAGAGAATATTGAACATCATGAGGCAACTATTACATTCCGTGCGAATGTATCTGCTCAAGATGCAAAGAGATATCAAGAATATGTAAAAAAGGCTTAATTCAAACGAATTAGCCTTTTTGGTTTTTTAAGAGTAAATTGAGTTCGGATACTTCCTCTGCATTAAGATATCGCCATTGACCTTGTTTGAGATCACCAAGATGAATATTCATGATACGAGTTCTCTTAAGACTTGTAACACGATATCCTAAAGCCTTGGTCATACGACGTATTTGTCGGTTAAGACCTTGTTGTAGGATGATTGTAAAACGATTAGAACCTTCTCTTGTCACGGTACAAGGTTTGGTTACTTCATGACGGTGAGCAGCTTGATTATAAATCTCGACACCTTCCTGCATAGAATATACGAATGCTTCATCAAAAGCCTTATGTACGGATACGTCGTATTCTTTATCATGCCCGTTTTCTTCACGTAGAATTTTATTTACAACATCACCATCGTTGGTAAGTAAGATAAGTCCAAATGAATCTTTATCAAGACGACCTATTGGAAATACTGATTCTGGATGGTTTAAAAATGAAATGATATTTGTAGGGTCTTTAGGATCAGTTGTTGATGTTATACCACGTGGCTTATTCAGTGCGATATAAAATCGATGTTTTTGGTTGCTTACTGCTACACCGTCAAGACTGACAGAGTCATCCTCATATACTGACATTCCAAGTTCTGCAACGATACCATTGATGCTTACGCGTCCTTCTTGAATGAGACGATCAGCACCACGACGTGAGCTTACACCAGATTCACTTAAGAACTTGTTAAGGCGTGTAGCTTCTTCTTGCTGATGTTCGACACTGTTATGTGGAGGTTTCTTAAGACCTACCTGTTGTGCTTTAATCATGACGTGACTCCTTATAGTATTTACCTTGCCAGGTATTACGCTCGACCATGAGCTTATCAATGTCATTAAGAACGATAGTTTTCTTACGGGTCCACTCAGGAGCAATCAAAGCATCACCAACACCATCTCCAGTTAAGCGAGCAATAATCATATCTTCAGGTAAACGTTCCAATTGTTTGACAACAATATCAATGAACTCATCTTTTGTAAGAAGATGGAATGGCTCTTTCTTGTATTGGTATGCTAATTTGGTATCTTTGATTACATGTAGCATGTGGATCTTGATCATATCTGGTTTAATTCGAGCTACAAAATCAATGGTTTCAAGCATCATCTTTTCATCTTCTACAGGGAAACCATTAATAATATGAAGACAGGTACGAATATTAGCTTCTTTAAGTTTTAAGATGCAGGATTCAACCGAATCTAAATCATGACCACGATTCATCCAAACTCCTGTAGATTTATGAATGCTTTGGAGTCCTATTTCAATGGTAAGGTCTTTATGTTTTGCCATTTCTTCGAAGTATGCGATTTTATCATCATCAAGGCAATCACTACGGGTAGCGATATCAATTCCAATGAAACGATCATCATAGAAATAAGGGTGTATAGTTCTTTCAAGTCTTCGAGTGGTGCATGTGTGTTGGTGTATGCTTGAAAATAAGCAATACCTGCAGCATCAGGCCATTTGTTTCTCATAATAGCTTCACTATGTACGATTTGATGTTCAAGTTGAGGATCTTTTAAGATCATATCTCCTGAACCACGAGCGCTACAAAAATTACAACCACCACTACCGCAAGTTCCGTCACGATTCGGACAAGTAAAACCAGCATCAAGACTAATCTTAAATGCTTTTGTACCGTAATGTGTTTGGGTAAAGTAGTTATAAGTTTGATATCGTTTATTATCAAATGTGTAAGGGTATGGATTTATCTTTTTCATAGGACTATTCTATCACGACTTATCTAAAGTACAAAGTATAAAAATTTGGTATAATGGTTCTATAGAGTAAACGAAAGTAGGAATAGACATGAGTATTGAAGTAGTTGCTATGAGATTAATTCTAGTAACGGTTTTGTCGGCGGTTATTGGTTTTGAGCGAGAAGTAAATAATGCGAATGCAGGGCTTAAAACACATATGATCGTTGGCGTAGGGGCTACGATTGTGGCATTAATATCGGAGCAGATAGAGTTTGAGACAATTGAACGCGTGATTAGCATGCAAGAGATTTCAAGTGCATTTAGAGTTGATCCATCTCGATTGATTGCTCAAGTAGTCAGTGGCATTGGTTTCTTAGGGCAGGTACAATTATCGTCACGAAGCGCCACGTTTCAGGTTTAACAACTGCAGCGTCCATATGGGCAGTAGCTTCATTAGGTCTTGCTGTAGGTATGGGTTTTATGAATATTGCATTACCAGGATTTGGTATCCTGTTCTTAATTCTTTTTATTACAAGAAAGTTTCAAGCTCATGCTTTTGCTGAGAAACTTCACATCAAATATGTTGGTGGAAACGAAACATTAGAAACGATTCAAAGTGTTTTCCAAGAGATGGATGTTCTGTATTCGCAAACAAAGTATGATGTTAATATGTTTGGAAATGAAAGAATCTATACGGTGGTATTTGAAGTACATGGTAAGTTTAAATTTACCTTTAATGATTTTGTTTCGAGATTATCGAAATTAGATACGATTGTTAGTGTTCAATCCACAAACTTGGAGTAATTATGAGTGTAAGAAAAGCAAGAGTCAAAGATAGTTCAAGAATATTAGAGTTACTCCAAGAGATTGTAGAGTATCATCATCAACTTGAACCGAGCATTTTCAGAGAAACAAAACCTAAATATGATATTAATGAAGTAGAGTTAATGATTCAAGAAGGACTCAAGACAATCTTTGTCTATGAAGAAGATGGAGAAGTCTGGGGATACCTAATTGGATGGTTTGAAGATTCATATTTCTTTGTCGACGATTTATGTGTTGATAAGAGACGACAAGGTGAGAAGATTGGCCACAAACTTATGGATGCATGTTCTGAGTTTGAAGAAGTGCGTTTGAATGTTTGGGCAAAGAATGAATCAGGTATTGCCTTCTATGAACGTGAAGGATATGAAGTATTAAAGTATGTCATGATTAAACGAAACAATGAATCGTAATAAGTGTTGCAGTTCTTCTACTGTGTAAGGCTACTACTACTAAAGAAAGAGGCACATTATGACAAGTACATCATGTTGGGATCAATTAGGGATTGAGATAACGTCGGATGTTGAGACGATACACTCAGCATTTCAGTCACGTGTTACAGAAGAAAAATTAGTGGAAGGTTCTTCAGAATATGATGAACTGTGTAAGGCGTACCAAGAAGCCTTAGGGTATGCACAAGACTCCACAAAGAAACTACATGAAACTGACCCACTAGTCTTTTTCACCGAGTCCAATGAGAAAGATACTAATACCCAACATGAAACTCACATTAAAAACATTGATGCCTTCTTTTTACAGATTAAGATTCTAACGATTATTAATGTCGAAAATCTTATGAAGCAAGCATGGTTTCAAGAAGTAATAAAGAACGAAGATGAAGTAAACTACTTCTTAAACAAACTTGAAGATCACTTAAAATCACATCCGTACTTTAAGTTTTCAACTTTGAAATATCTACTGAATGCTATTTATAAAGAATGGCCGAACGATAGTTTTATTGCGGAACAAGTTGAGGAAATACGAGCACAACACAGTGTTATGAACTATTCCGATGATGAAGTATTAAAGGTCGTTAAAATACTTGGTATTGTGATTCTCATTGTGCTTGTAATGGCTTTGCTCGCGCAAAAGTCTGAACCAGAAGAGTACTATTATCCTAATATGCCTCCTGTAGATGGTGTAGATCATAGTAGATTAGTAAATACATCCCTTAAGCTTGAATTCAAGAATGATGATGCAAGTGAGCAGTACTTCTTACATTTTAATAATAGTGGCGAATTAAGCATTACAAGTATTTATTTTTCGGATTATTCTAAGTCAGTTCAAAGACACAGTGTATATCATTATGTTTTAGAGATGATTTCAAACTCAGAAGTGGGGAACTTGTATGGATTTAGTCTTGAAGATAAGAATATTACCAATAACACAAGCCGCTATTTAATGCTTGTAAAGAGTAGTGATGACGAATACTATGGAAAAGTGGTTGATTATGAAGAGTATAGTCAATTTACTCAAACGCAGCATCAAGACTCAAAACCAATTGTTAAGCTTGAGGATGGCTATCTAGGATTCACAAAGGCAGACAGTGTTGATGAACTTGAATTTGATACCTTGATACAAGCATCGCTCAATGGATATCAGGAATACAATGAATACAGTCCAGTATATCAAGACCTCAGGTCACTCTTTGTTTCGGCTGATGTAGTATCATTGCTTAAGAATCCAGAGACAGGACATGCTGACTTTTTGGTTGAATTCCGAGTAAGTGACAGGATATTATCAGGAAGTTATGATATAAAAGCGAAGAAGTTAGATACACTTCTTATTAGTGCACTAGTATACGATGATATGGACCTTAACCTATCCACGCTGATTCAGGTCCTGGTAGACCTTCAAATAAGTAGTGTACTCACGGACAAAGATGTTTCAGAACTAGAAAAAGCTCTTGTAGAAGCACGAAACAAGAATAACTTAAAGTCTGACTTTGATTATGAAAACACGAACTTAAGTGCAAGGTTTATTGCTGAGAATCGATATTTACTCCTTAGTTTCAAAAACTAAAGATACACTAAAAAATCACTTGTGACTTTCCGTGTTCTTCAATATTATGTATAATTTCTATAGATAATACTTTTGAGGGACCTATGGAATTAATAATGACACTATGCATTGCCTTAATTGGCGCAATCATTGCGACAAAACTAAAGATTCCTGCAAGCTACATGATAGGATCTTTATTTTCTGTCGTTTTTTTTAGTATTTTAACTGGGAAAGCAAGTATGCCTACAACTGTAAAGCCACTTGTTCAAATCGTTACAGGTGCATACATAGGTGCAGGAATATCAAAAGCAAACATCATTGGTATGCGTCGTATTCTTAAACCAATAGCGTATTCACTAACTTCGATAATAATTGTAATGATGTTTTCTGCCTATATGTTGTATAAGGTATTTGGATTTGATTTACCAACTGCTTTACTTTCTTCAGTACCTGGTGGTATCTCAGATATTACCTTACTTAGTTATGAGTTTAATGCAGATATCACAACTGTAGCTCTTATTCAAACAATGAGACTCTTCTTTGTGTTAGCTGTATTCCCAATACTTATTCAGCGAATTACCACAAAAAATAAAGTCTACGATGAAGAACTTAAAGCTTATGATAAACCTTCAAGTATTACTGACTGTATCATTACTTTAATAATAGGAAGTATCTTTGGTATCATTGGCTACCTCTTAAAAGTTCCAGCAGGACCTTTAAGCTTTTCTTTATTTGCGACTGCATTCTATAACATTAAGACTGATAAGGCATACGTACCGGTATCAATGCGTAAAGGTGTTCAACTTTTATCAGGTTCATTAATAGGTTGTAGTATTACAATGGCCAGTGTCGTACAATTTCCAAAACTAATTGCCCCAATCTGTTTTATTATGGTCGTTTATTTTGGAGCTAATTTCCTTATCTCTACCATTCTATCGAAGAAGACGCATGTCGATCTTGCGACGGCAATGTTCTCAACTGCACCAGCAGGAGCCAGTGATATGGTACTCATTGCAATGGATATGGAAATGGATGTTGATCGAACAACGATTGTATTGATGCAGATTGCACGCTTAGTGCTTGTTGTTACTGTAATTCCAAATCTTATCAAACTTGTCATTAATGTCCTTGCATAAAAAAACGATAAACTGTGAAAGTTTACCGTTTAGTGATATTCCTGGTAGGAATAATTTGATACATCTCCAATTTAAGGTTAGGAGGTGTTTTTTTATGCAATGTGTATTACCGCAAAATGCAATGATCTTAGAGGGTGATATCCTTCATACCATCGGTGGTGGGGATGCAACCCGTTTCTTTAAGAACGTGACAGGCATGATGACGACGATGCCTTTGGTGAAGCGAGCGTTAGCCGCAATAGGGTTTAACTCAACCAAGTTTAATGCTGTACTTACCATGGGTTATGTAGGTGCTGTATCCAAGTTTGGAGTAGCAGCTACTGTTAGCGCAGGAATAGTTGGTGGAGTTCTAGCGGTTGCTGGCTTCTATGCATTATGGAACTATCGTATCTTCTATTGATTTAGAAAGCAGGTAATAGAGTTTTACTGTTTTGTTCGTTGGATAAGAATTCTTTTACTGCATCACTTGTCATTGCTTTTTGTAATGCTTTGATTTTATCAGAATCTTTATTGTCTTCACGTGCTACTAAAGAAATTGAATAGTAGTTAGCTGTGTCGTTTTCAAGAAGTAGGGCATCACTTGGTGTTAGTCCTACTTCTTTAATATAAGTAGGGTAGTTAAAGACTAAGTCAACCTCTGCATAAGCATGCGATAGAGTTAGTAAGTCAACTTCTACAAATTGAATGTCAGTAGCTTCTACATCTTTAAGTGTTGCATCATGACTTGGGTTGGATAGTTTAATAATATTGTTGTCGTGAAGTATTAATAAGGCACGAGCTTGGTTAACACCATCATTTGGAATCGCAATCTTTGCATTACTTGGTAGCTCTGAAATGTTTTTTAGATCTTTAGCATAGAAACCAACTTTAGCGTTGTAGATTGCTTGAATGCCAACTAAGTTTCCTTTGTTTGCTTCATTGAATTGTGTCATATAAGGAACGTGTTGGAAGAAGTTCGCATCGATTTCTTTATTGTTTAGTGCTAAGTTTGCAGCAACGTTATCATTAACTGCTACTAGTTCTGGTTTGTAACCTTCTTTTTCAAGTTCCTTCATTGCGATTTCCACAACGGTTGTCATAGGTTCCATGTGTGATGCAATTTTAATGGACTTGTCATCATTGTTTGATGTTGTTGAACATGCTGTTAATACTAGTAAGCTTAGTACGATTGCTGATATTTTTTTAATCATTTCTATCTCCTTTATATTTCAATGCAATTGAGTTACCTATAAATTGGATACTTTGCACAAGAAGTATCATGATTACTACAGTTGTATACATTAAAGTATTATCGAATTTTTGATATCCGTAACGGAACGCAAAGTCACCGATACCACCTCCTCCTACAACGCCCATTACTGTTGAATAGGAAAGAAGGCTAATGATTGAGGATGTAAGTCCTAGAATCATGCTTTGGCGTGCTGTAGGGAAGATAAAGTAGTGTAAGGATTGCTTTAGGTTTGCTCCTAAGGATTTGGATACTTCAATAATTGTATAAGGAACATCAAGTAAGGATTGTTCTACAAAGCGTGCATAGATTGCGATTCCAATTAAGGAAAGAGGCAATGTAGCAGCTACAGTTCCTAAGGACTTACCAAGGATAAATCGTGTTACGGGTATCATCGCAACAATAAATATTAAGAATGGAAACGAACGAATCGTGTTTACATAAATGTTTGCGAGTGAGTAGGCAAGACGATTGGGTCTCATTCCTGACGGTCTACTTAAATAAAGTAAGGTGCCAAGCATCATTCCAAATAGAATTGCGAATAAGCTCGCAGTCCCGACAAGAATGAGTGTCTCAAGTAATGCTTTAAGAATTGCATCTTGATGCTCAAGAATATGTTCTATCATAGTGACAACACCTCTTTTGCTATTTCGGTGTAGGACTTGGAAGTATCAATTGTAGAATTTCTTACAGGGATTATATCTGTAATGGATCCGTTCTCTAAGACTGCGACACGATTACATATTGCTTTTGCGACATCCAAGTTATGGGTTACAAGCACAATAGTAGTTTGGTAGGATGTGTTCACATCTTTAAGGACATTTAAGATATCCTGTGTAGTTTTGTGATCTAAGGATGAGGTAGGCTCATCACAAAGAAGTATTTTAGGTTTCGTTACAAGAGCACGTGCAATTGCCACACGTTGCTTCTGTCCGCCAGAAAGCGTATTTGGATAAGAGTGAGCTTTATCTTCAATGTCTAGAAAAGCGAGCACTTCCGCAATAGCTTGAGGATCACTTTTGTTCTGAAGTTTTAAAGCCAAATTTATATTCTCATATACCGTAAGATGGCTCAGTAGATTAAAGTCTTGAAAGACGACGCCAATGTCTTTTCTCAAATGTCGAAGTTTCTCTTCACTGAGATGTTCAATAACTTGACCATCAAGTGACAAGGTGCCATGGTCGTGGGTTTCAAGTTGATTAATGATACGGAGTAGGCTTGATTTACCAGCACCACTTTTACCAATAATCCCAAATACTTCCTGTGCAGCGATATCAAAACTAATATCATGAAGTACTTCTAAAGAGTGGTAGGACTTACGGATTTGATGAAATGAAATCATCACATATCTCCTTTCTCTTTTTATTATAAGGAAGCTTGTCCGGAGTTTCATGCCTTGTGCATGAGATTTGTTAGCTCTTTGATGTGATGATTTTATCAAGCGATAAACTATTCTTAAAGACACTGTTAATGGGCTAAAACAATAAATAATTATTAGAAATGTGATAAAGTGTTAGTAAGGAGGACGATTAATATGGCAGAACTTTATCGTACAGTTGCTATTAACGATAGCGAAAATAATTATACAGGCATTGAAGGTGATTGGAATATCATCGTTACCGGTCCAACTTCAGGTGAACCAGGAGCTAACCCCGAACAATTTATGGGGATGGCTTGGGCAACATGCTTAAATGCTACAATTCAAGCTCTCTTTAAAAATCGTAAGTGGACCAATAGAAGTCGTGTTCGTGTTGTTGTGACACTGAATCCAGAACCAAGTGGAAGTGGATTGTACTTCACAATGACAGCGTATGTTGCTGTTGAAGGTCTCGATGATGTCGAGACAGCTAAAGCTGCAGATCAAGCACACCGTCGTTGTCCAGTATCGAAACTTATCAATGCTTATGAACACGTGAAAGTTGAAATCGAAGCATACTAATAACTTTTCTTTCACTATGGTATAATTGAGACTCAAGTGAGGGAAAAATAATGATTATTCTAGAAAATGATTGTTTAGTCGTATCTATTGCTCATCATGGGGCTGAGGTACGCGGAGTATTTGATAAGCGTTTAAATAAAGAAAGAATGTGGAATGGTGACGCCAACTATTGGGGTCGTGTATCTCCAGTACTCTTTCCTATTGTTGGACGTGTAAAAGGTGGTAGCTATAAGATTGATGATGAAATCTATTCACTATCACAACATGGTTTCTTACGTGACCAAGATTTCGAACTGGAGTCACAAACAGAAACTAAGGTGGTATTTGTCTTCAAAAGCAATGGTAAGCTGCAAGAAAAATATCCTTATGAACATGAGGTTCGTATTGGATATGAGCTGATTGAAGATGAACTCAAAGTAATTTGGGATGTAAAGAATGTTGATTCAAGAGAAATGTATTATTCAATTGGAGCACATCCTGCCTTTTTATTAGACCCAGAAGGATCCTATACTTTTGAACTTAAAGGGACAGAAGATAGTAAATTCATAACGCTTAAAGAAGGGTATGTCGATCAATCAAATGATTACGACATCAATGAAGTTATTACTGTTGATTATGAAAATTTCAAGAGTGACGCACGTATTTATTCACATCTAAACCAAGTTGTCCTTGATAATAATCTTGGAAAAGATGTAATTCGTTTAGAGTGTGACGGTTTTGACTTTGTAGGTTTATGGAGTGCAACTCAACATGGACATCTTGCACCATTCATCTGTATTGAACCTTGGTTGGGGATTACAGACGCTTATGAAGGTAAAGGAAACTTTAAAGAAAAATTAGCGATTAAGACCTTAGAGTCTGGTAAGAATTCCGAGACATTTTATACCGTACAATTCGGAATTAAAGGCTAGTTACTACAATTTGTTATATTTTTCACAATGAAAACGCTTAGATAGAAGTGTTTTCTTTTTTATTGCTAAAACTTAGTTCTTTTAGGACAGAAACGGTTGGGTAAAACTCGTATCTACGGTATATTAAGTATGTGAAATATATAACAAGGAGGAAGTTATGGCAGAGAAAGTACATGACATCGATAACGAAGTAAATGAGCTGGTTGCAAAAGGACAACAAGCCCTACAAGAGTTTCATAAATTAAATCAAGAGCAAATCGACTTCATCGTTGCTAAAGCGAGTGTAGCAGGAGTTGACCAACACGGTAACTTAGCACTTTTAGCAGTTCAAGAAACAGGACGAGGAGTATTCGAGGATAAAGCTACAAAGAATATGTTTGCGTGTGAACACGTAATCAACCACATGCGTCATCTTAAAACTGTTGGTATTATCAACGAAGATGATGTAACAGGAGTTACAGAAATTGCAGATCCAGTTGGAGTTATTTGTGGTATTACACCAGTAACAAACCCTACATCAACTGCAATGTTTAAATCATTAATTTCATTAAAAACAAGAAATCCAATTATTTTCTCATTCCATCCATCTGCACAAAAATGTAGTATTGAAGCAGCACGTGTAATTCGTGATGCAGCTGTTGCAGCTGGTGCTCCAGAAAACTGTATTCAATGGATTGAACGCGGATCAAAAGAAAAATCAGCAGAACTTATGAATCATGAAGGTGTAGCAACAATCTTAGCTACAGGTGGTAACGCAATGGTTCGTGCAGCATACTCATGTGGTAAACCTGCATTAGGTGTTGGTGCTGGAAACGTTCCTGCATATATCGAAAAATCAGCTAACATTGATCAAGCTGTTAACGATATTGCATTATCAAAAGCATTTGATAACGGTATGATCTGTGCTTCAGAACAAGCAGTTATCGCTGATAAAGAAATCTATAAAGAAGTTTGCGATAAGTTTACAAAATATGGTGTACACTTCCTCAACGCGACTAATAAAAAGAAATTAGAAAAATTCATGTTTGGTGTTGCTTCAACAGATAAAAACTTTGCAGAAGCAGTATTAAACCCAGACGTAGTTGGTAAAGATGCTACATGGTTAGCAGAACAAGCTGGATTTGAAGTACCAGCAAACACAGTTATTCTTGCAGCAGAATGTAAACAAGTAGGACCTAAAGAAGTTCTTACACGTGAGAAACTTTCACCAGTTCTTGCATTCTTAGAAGCAGAATCAACAGAAAATGGTATTGAATTAGCAAAACAAATGGTTGAGTTCAATGGACTTGGTCACTCAGCTGCAATTCATACAAAATACAAAGAAATCGCTGATAAATTCGGTGAAGTTATTCCAGCAATCCGTATTATTTGGAACTCACCATCAACATTTGGTGGTATTGGTAACGTATATAACGACTTTATACCTTCATTAACACTTGGTTGTGGTTCATATGGACATAACTCAGTTGGAGATAACGTTGGTGCTGTACACTTACTAAATATCAAAAAAGTTGGGAGACGTAACAATAATATGCAATGGTTCAAAGTTCCACCAAAAATTTACTTCGAAAGAAATTCAATTCGTTATTTAACAGATATGCGTGATGTTGAACGTGTGTTCATCGTAACTGACCGTTCAATGGTTGACTTAGGCTTCTACAACATGGTTGTTGATCAACTAAATAGAAGACGTCATCCAGTAAGTATTCAACTCTTTGCAGACGTTGAACCAGATCCATCAGTAGAAACAGTACGTAAAGGATTTGAATTAATGCAAGCATTCCAACCTGATACAATTATTGCATTAGGTGGTGGTTCACCAATGGATGCTGCTAAAGGTATGTGGATCTTCTACGAACATCCAGAAGTAGACTTCAATGACTTAAAACAAAAATTCATTGATATACGTAAACGTGCATTTAAATATCCTGAATTAGGACAAAAAGCTAAGATGGTATGTATCCCTACAACTTCAGGTACAGGTAGTGAAGTAACACCATTTGCAGTTATTACAGATAAGAAAGCTAATAAGAAATACCCATTAGCAGACTACTCAATGGTACCTAACGTTGCTATCGTTGACCCAATCTTTACAACAAACCTTCCAGCATCTGTTACAGCAGATACAGGACTTGACGTATTAACACATGCTACAGAAGCATATGTTTCAAACTTCGCAAGTGATTACACAGATGGACTCTGTATTCAAGCAATCAAGATTGTATTCGAATACCTAGAACGTAGTGTTCACGATGGTAAGAATGACTTAGAAGCACGTGAAAAAATGCATAATGCTTCCACAATGGCAGGTATGGCATTCGGTAACGCATTCTTAGGAATCAACCACTCATTAGCTCATAAGATTGGTGGTAGATGGCATGTTCCTCACGGACGTATTAACGCTATCTTAATGCCTCATGTTATCCGTTACAACGGTACACAACCTGAGAAACCATCATTATGGCCAAAATATAACGTATACCGTGCAAACGAACGTTATGCAGAACTTGCTCGTATCTTAGGACTTCCAGCTTCAACTGTTGAAGAAGGTGTTGAAAGCTATGCACAAGCATGTCATGATTTAGCAGTACGTTGTGGCATCACAATGAACTTCAAAGATCAAGGTATCGAAGAAAAAGACTTCTTAACACACGAAGAAGAAGTTGCTTACCTAGCATACGAAGACCAATGTTCACCATGTAACCCACGTCTTCCACTTGTAAAAGATATGCGTGCAATTCTTAAAGCAGCATACTACGGTGAGAAATTCGATCCAAAACGTATCTAATATTTTATGCAAGGAGCTCAAAAGAGCTCCTTTTTCTATTGCTTCAAGACAGCTTAAAAGATAAAATAGGTAAAAGGAGCAATACATATGAAAAAACTTAATGAATCGGATCGAAAAGACTTAGTGGAATTTCTCTCTCAAGACCCACATATTAATTTATTTTTAATTGGAGACTTGGATATGTTTGGGTTTAATGATGAAATACAGACATATTATGGAGATTATCGTGATGATAAGCTTGTTGCTGTTGTATTTAGATATCGTGATGATAGTATTCATATTTTTGCAGAGTCACTTGATGATGAAGCAATTCAATTTATTCGTGAACTAACTTTAGAGATAAAGCCGAAACGATACATGATTGGTGAGGCAACCATGAAACATGTTGGAACACGTTTGGATGACTTTATACGCGATAATAAAGCTTCTACTTTATCCGTCTATTATCCTAAAGAAGAACCTTTAGAGAATCATAAAGTAGAGATACTTAAACCTGATGATGCTGAAGAGATACTATTCTGCCTAAGAAGTGCTTTTGATGGTTATGAAGGTACGGATACTGCTACATATCGTAAACGTATGGAAAGCGAAGATAGTGTAGTGTATGGTGTTCGTAATGAAGTAGGTACCGTTGTGAGTGTTGGATCCTACACAGCATCAACTGATAACTCAGCAATGATTATAGGGGTTGCAACCTTACCTAATGAACAACAAAAAGGGTATGCTAGTGCTCTTGTAAAGGTAATGAGTGATGACTTACTCAAACAAGGAAGACATGGTGTTCTTTTCTATACCAATCCTAAAGCAGCCCGTATCTATGAAAGAATGGGCTATACTCCTCATAGTGTTTATCATATGATTGATTTAAAACGATAATTTCAAAAATCATGGTATAATGAGCTTACATATTCAAGGAGGAATTTATGGCAACAGCACATATTAATGCAGAAAAGGGACAAATCGCTAAGGTAGTATTAATGCCTGGGGATCCACTTCGTGCAAAATTCATCGCTGAGACATTCTTAAAAGATGTAAAGCAATTTAATGAAGTTCGTAACATGTTCGGATACACTGGTACTTACAATGGTGTTGAAGTATCTGTAATGGGTTCAGGAATGGGGCAACCAAGTATTGGTATTTACTCATACGAATTATATTCACAGTATGACGTGGAAGCAATTATTCGTATTGGTTCAGCAGGATCATATAAAGAAGAATTAAAAGTATATGATGTCGTTATGGGACACAGTGCATATAGTGAGTCAAGCTTTGCGAAAATTGCATTTGGTTATGAGGAAGATATTATGGAACCAAGTGAAAAACTAAACAATGCTTTACGAGCAAGTGCAGAGAAATTAAATATTCCATTACACGAAGGACGTATTCACTCAAGTGATGTCTTCTACCGTGATTCAGGTGTTACATGGCAAGACTTACGTGATCAACATGATGTAGGATGTGTTGAAATGGAATCATTTGCACTCTTTACAAACGCACGTAAATTAGGAAAACATGCTGCATGTATCGTTACTATTTCAGATTCATTTGTAACTGAAGAAGTTACAAGTGCTGAAGAGCGTCAAAACTCATTCACAAAAATGATGGAAATTGCTCTTGATACTGCAAGTACAATCAAGTTCTAAAAAACAATGAAGACTGGATAAAAAATTCCGGTCTTTTTGTTTGCAATCTCACTAAAACAGTGATAGACTACAAATGTAAACGATAAGGAGATGTTCATATGGAAAAAGTATTAAATATTGAAGGAATGTCATGTCAAGGATGTGTTCGACATGTAACGAAAGCATTAGAAGCAGTAGAAGGTGTTAAGGCAGTTGAAGTAAGTTTAGAAAACAAAAACGCAACTGTTTCAAGTGATCAAGAAATAAATACAGAAGTACTCGTAAAAGCAGTAGAAAATAGTGGTTATAAAGTAGTTTAACAATTAAGTTGAGGGATTGCGTATGAAAGAGATTGATTTAAAAATTGAAGGAATGACATGTGCGTCATGTGTGAGTCATGTCACAAAAGCTATTGAAGGTATTGAGGGTGTTGAACGTGTTGATGTTAACCTATTAACGAATCGTGCTCATGTTGTTGGTGATGTGATACCAGATGCAATAATAAAAGCAGTAGATGACAGTGGTTATGCTGCAATACCTTTAAGTAACACAAAGAAGTTAGTTCTTGAAATTACTGATATGACATGTACTCAATGTGCGGTAAGTATTGAAAGTTCGATAATGAGTCTTGAAGGTGTTGAGTCAGTTACTGTGAATGCTGTGAATGAAAAAGCAACGGTCATTTACCACCCTGATCAAGTTAAAACCTATGATATTATTGCGGCAGTTGAAGCTGCAGGCTATGGGGCAAAACGTTCTGATGATAAAGAGAGTCAAGAAGAAATAAAAATTGATAAGCACTGGGATGTGAAGATTGGTGTAGCCCTTGCGGTAGTGATGATTTATCTCACAATGGGACAAATGTTTGCATTCAAGTTGCCAATTCCAAATTTTCTTAACCTTGAAATCAATCCAATACTCTACACACTTGCCCAATGGCTTATTACAATTCCCGTACTATGGATGAACCGACTTATCTTTATTCGTGGTTTCAAATCTCTATTTAATAAAACTCCGAATATGGATTCATTAGTTGCAATTGGAACCGGTGCTGCCGTTGTTTACAGTATCTATGGTAGCTTACAAATATTCATGGGAAACATGCACTATGTTCACCACTTGTATCTTGAATCAGCTGTAGTGATTGTAGCTCTTATTCGTTTGGGTAAATATTTTGAATCTAAGAGTAAGGCAAAAACTACAGAAGCTATTAAATCCTTATTAAACCTAAAGCCTAAAACAGCAATACTCAAACGTGGTGATGAAGAGATCACAATCGATATCGATGATGTACGTATTGGTGATCATTTAATCGTTAAACCTGGTATGAGTATTCCTATTGATGGTAAAGTCATAACAGGATATTCAAGTATTGATGAAGCAATGCTCACGGGTGAAAGTATGCCTGTTGATAAAACAGTGGATGATACGGTCATTATGGGAACAATGAACCAAAACGGACATCTTGTGATTGAAGCTTTGGTTGATAGTGATAATACGAAATTAGCTCAAATTATTGAACTTGTAGAAAATGCTCAAAATGATAAAGCTCCGATTGCGAAGATTGCCGATAAGGTGTCAGGTGTCTTTGTACCGGTTGTGATTGGTATCGCAATTCTATCAGCAGTGTTCTGGTTCTTCTATCAAGGTGATCTTGAAAGAAGTCTTACAGTCTTTGTTACGGTACTTGTGATTGCCTGTCCATGTGCACTTGGATTAGCGACACCAACTGCAATTATGGTTGGTACCGGTGTTGGCGCTCAAAATGGTATCTTCATTAAGTCAGCTGAATCACTTGAGGAAGCATCACATATTGATACAGTTGTCTTTGATAAGACAGGGACCCTTACTATTGGGAAACCAGTTGTGACTGATATCTATGCTAAGAAACTTACAGAACATGAATTAATGTCGTATGTGACATCGATTGAAAGTTATTCAGAACACCCACTTGCTCAAGCTCTTGTTTTAAAAGGGGATGAGATGGGCGTGCCTCGTGTTGATATCCGTGATTTCCAAGCAGAAGTTGGTCGAGGCGTTATTGCTTACTCTGGAGATACATTTATTCAAATTGGTAATGAAAAATTAATGGCAGCAGAAAACTATGATTTATCAGAGTATCAAGACGTCATTCTCAAATGGTCAATGCAAGGAAAAACTGTAATGGTTGTGGCTTTGGCTCATGAGATTGCAGGTCTTGTAGCGGTTGCTGATGTCTTAAAAGAAGAAGCAAAGAAAACAGTAGATGCTCTTCATAGTCTAGGAATTCGTGTTGTTATGATGACGGGAGATCATGCACTAACTGCTCAAGCAATTGCAGACCAAGTTGGTATTGATGAAGTTATTGCAGAAGTAATGCCTGATGAAAAAGCAAGCAATGTTCAAAAACTTCAAGAAACATCAAAAGTAATGATGGTTGGTGATGGTATTAATGATGCAGTTGCTCTTGTTCAAAGTGATATTGGTGTTGCAATTGGTCATGGTAGTGATGTAGCTATTGAATCTGCAAGTATAGTATTAATGAAAGAAAGTATTTATGATGTCGTTAAGACTATTAATCTTAGTCGTAAGACAATGCGTAATATCAAACAAAACTTATTCTGGGCATTTGCATATAATGTTATAGGGATTCCATTTGCAATGGGAGTCTTCTACTTACTCTTTAATGGACCATTTTTAGATCCAATGATTGCTGGTGGAGCTATGGCGTTCTCGTCAATTTCAGTTGTTGCGAATGCACTTCGTCTTAAAAATATAAAATTATAACGGTATACTCTACCGTTATTTTTTTGTAGCTACTTACATACTTAGCAATAGCTGTGATAGGATAGGACTATTAAGAATCAAGGGGGGATGTTTACCATGTTAATCCAGAAATTAAGAAAACAAGAATGTTTTAGTAGCTCTGAACAAATTATTGCAAAGTATATTCTTAACTATCCGAAAGAGTTTATCTTTGAGTCTATTGATCGTATTGCGGAAAAGACGTATACCTCACCAGCAACAATCGTTCGCTTTAGTAAGAAATTAGGCTTTGAAGGTTTTTCTGATTTGAAAATACGAATAGCATCTGAGTTAAGTAGTTTTGATTCCTTTGATAAACTGATAGAAGTAGATATGCCATTCTTACCCGATAGTAGTACAGAGACGATTGTGGAAACATTTTTCAAACTACCTTCACAAGTACTCAATGACGCCTATAAGCAAATTAATCGTAATAAAATTATAGATGCAGCTAATCTTTTACGAGCTGCAGATTCCATTATACTTCTAGGTTCTGGCCCATCACACCTTATCGTATCCAATTTACATTACAACCTTAGGCGCTTAGGAATGAATGTTAAGCATGATGCGACGATTGGTTATCAGCATCATGTACGGATGAAGAACTCTAAAAGAGAGGTAGCTTTCATCGTATCCAACTTTGCGAATAGTAGTTTAGTAAGCGATTGGATTCATCAACTGCGTAATCAAGATATTAAGATTATCTTAGTAACGACCAATGGTGAAAGTCCCTTCATTAATCTTGTAGATGTAGAAGTAGTGATTAATATAGAAGAGAATCAAGTGTGGAAGATGGGAGCCTTTGCTTCCCGTACGGCTTTAACGTATGCAGTGGATTGCATCTATGGTGTACTCTTTAATATGGACTACCTTGAAAATGTAGAAACACTCTATAAAAGTACAAAACGTCTTGGTTATCAAGATGATATTGACTTAGAAATGTATGAGCTTGAGGATGAAAAAACATCCAAAAAGTCCAAATAATGAAAATATCTTTCATGCTTTTTTAATGATTTTCCTAAAAAGATGGTAATTAGTTCCAATACCATCTTTTTTTATTGACCGAATCTAAGCGTTTACATAAAATGAAGTCATCTTAGGAGGATGAATATGGAAAACAATAAGATTATGGATAAATTCTTAATGTTTGCAGCGAAACTACAAGGTAACCGTTTCATGTCTGCAATTAAGAATGCATTTACTGCTTTACTTCCACTTACAATTGGGGGAGCCTTCTTTACATTGATTCTTAACGTTGTTTTATCAACAACAACTAAAGGGATCAGTTTAGCGAAATTACCAGGTATGGATTGGTTAGGCCAATTATCACCAATCTTCAACGCTGCAAACTACGCTACAATGAGTATTATTACTCTCGGATTTGTTGTATTAGCATCAATCGAGCTTGGTCGTTCACACGGACGTGATGAACTTGGGGTACCAGTTATTGGTTTATCAAGCTTTATTGCTTTAATTGCTACTACTGCTGTAGTAACAGCACCTGAATCAAAAGAAGTAGTACAAGTTGCGGGAGTTATCGCAAGTAAATTTACAAGTGCTACTGGTTTATTCTTGGGTATGTTTGCTTCAATGATTTCAATTGAGATTTATTCTCGTCTTGCAAACAGTGGTAAGCTTGAAATTCGTTTACCAGACAGTGTACCATCAAACGTTGTTAAATCATTTAACGTATTGTTCCCAGGTATCTTTACAATTACATTTATGGCTATTCTAGGATTCGTATTCGAACAACTTGTTGGATACTCAATCTTTGATGCAATTACTGTATTTATTCAAACACCACTACAAGGAGTCTTAACTGGTCTACCTGGATATATCGTTATCTTCATGATGACTACAATCCTTTGGATGTTTGGTATCCACGGAACACAAGTACTTGGTCCTATCTATACAGCATCAATGTTACTTGCATTATCTGAAAATACAGAAGCAGTGTTAAATAACTTACCTGCACCAAATATTCTTAACCGTGCATTTATCAGTGTCTTTACAATTCCTACAGGAGCAGGTATCACTGGTGGATTGTTAATTGCTATTCTATTATTCTCAAAACGTGAGGATTACCGTACAATTGCTAAGATTTCAACTGTACCAGCAGTCTTCAACATTAACGAAACAATGTCCTTTGGACTTCCAATCGTGTTGAACCCAATCTTTGCAATACCATTTATTCTCTCACCAGCCGTGAGTGCAACAATTGGTTACTTCCTTACAAAAGTAGGATTTGCTACAGTTCTTGCTTATGACGTACCTTGGACAACACCACCACTCTTATCAGCATTCTTAGCATCAGGTGGACATATTCCAACAGTTATTACTCAAGCAATCGCAATCTCAGCATCAATCTTAATCTACATTCCATTCGTACTATTAGCTAACAAGCAAATGGTTATGGAAGAAGCATTAGTTGAAGAGAAGAAGGAGATTTAATGAAAAAGCTAAAAATAGTTACAATTGGTGGAGGTAGTTCATATACTCCAGAATTAATCGAAGGATTTATTAACCGTCAAGATCAATTAAACATTGGAGAAATCTGGTTAGTTGATATTGAAGATGGTAAAGAAAAATTAGAAATCGTTGGTGAAATGGCAAAAAGAATGGTTAAGGCTGCAGGTCTTGACTGGCAAGTTCACTTAACACTTGATCGTCGTGAAGCACTTAAAGATGCTGACTTCGTTACAACACAATTCCGTGTAGGTTTACTCGATGCACGTATTCGTGATGAACGTATTCCTTATAAATATGGCATGATTGGTCAAGAAACAAACGGTGCAGGGGGGATTTTCAAAGCATTACGTACAATTCCAGTTATCTTAGGAATTATCAAAGATATGGAAGAGTTATGTCCAAATGCATGGTTGGTAAACTTTACTAACCCAGCAGGAATGGTTACTGAAGCTGCTATTAAAGTTGGTGGATGGAAGAAAACTGTTGGACTCTGTAATGTTCCAATTGGCTCATATAAAATGAACCACAAAGTTATGAATAATGAAGATGAAACACTTTATCATAAATATGCTGGATTGAATCACTTCCACTGGCATCGTGTTTGGGATAAAGATGGTGTTGAAGTAACAGACCAAATTATCGAAAAAGTATTCAACCTTGAAGAAGGTGCAGAAGCAATTGCAGAAGTTGCTAATATTCAAAAGATTCCATTTACATACGAACAAATTAAGAGCTTAGGAATGTTACCATGTGGCTATCACCGTTACTACTATATTACTGACTTAATGTTTGAAAGTGGACTTGAAGATTATAAGAAGAATCAAACACGTGCTGAAGTTGTTAAACAAACAGAGAAAGAACTCTTTGAACTTTACAAAGATCCAGCTCTTGATTACAAACCAGAACAGCTTACAAAACGTGGTGGAACACACTACTCAGATGCAGCGTGTGAACTAATCTGTTCAATCGTTAATGATAAGAAAACAGTCATGGTTGTTTCTACACAAAATAAAGGAACAATCGATGATTTACCATACGATTCAATCGTTGAAGTCACAAGCTATATCACAGCTCATGGACCAGAACCACTAAACTGGGGATCATTTGGACCGGAAGCACGTGGTATGCTCCAACTTATGAAATCAATGGAAGAGCTTGTTATTAAAGCTGCAGTAACAGGTGATTACAATACTGCATTACAAGCATTCACAATTAACCCACTCGTAACATCAGGGAAAATTGCTAAAGAATTATTGGATGAAATGTTAGTTGCAAACAAACATTACTTGCCACAATTTGCAAGTAAGATTGCTGAGCTTGAAGCAAAAGGTGTAACATACATCCCTTCATAATAAAAACTAAAACTGTAATAACGTCACTTATTACAGTTTTTCTTTGCGCTAAATGAGAAATAGGAGTGTTTTTCTAGAACGATGTTATGGAGCAAGGTGATGGAATACCTAGATATCGATTTCTTGATAAAGAATGAAAATTATAGGTTGATTACCTTGGAAATGAGGTCGCAAGCACAATTTTGTTTCATAGTGGAATAATTGTTTGGTTATCAAAGTAATCATTACATTAAATGAACTGTTTATTACATCGCAATAAATCGTTATTGTTAAGTATGTTAATCTATTAACAAGTATTACAAGGAGGAAATTTTGACAAATTACTGCAAGAAATTTACAGAGAGAATTATGTGTGTATTTGCTTTGATTATTACAGTTTTATGTGTTAAATCTTTACCTATTAATGCATTATCTGAAATAGTGGAAGTTGGTTCTTATGACCTATTAATCAGTGAAATAGGAAGCACCCAATTTCAAGAAAGAAAAGAAATTAGAATTACTCAAGATATTATATTAGAAGACACTGTATCGATTCCAAGTGGAGTTGAAATAACACTTACCTCAACAAACAATTCAAGCATTCGTGTTGATGCGAACTGGACTGTTAATAAGCATCTTATTCATATTAATGATGATGCAAAATTAACTGTCGGTGAAGAAGTAGGGTATGGAATCGATATCCAGGGTAATGGAAATGTAGGAGTTGCAGTTATTCGAAACTCAGGATCATTCATACTTAATGATGGTTCGATTTCTGGTTCGACTGGAAGTTTAGGGGAACCAGGTGGTGGGGTTTACAACTCCTCTGGAGTATTTGTAATGAATGGAGGGGTTATTCATGATAACCAAGCATCTGGCTTAAACTGGTCAAATGGTGGAGGCGGTGTATTCACTGACGGTGAATTTATAATGAATGGGGGAGTTATTGAAAATAATTCTGCTTATGAAATTGTAAATGGCGAACTTAAAGGTGGTATCGGTGGTGGCATATTAGTCAGAGCTGGTAAGGCAACACTAAATGCAGGAACTATTAGAAATAATAAAGCTGGTAGTGGTGGCGGTATCTATATTTATGGAGCTGGAAATAAACCAGGAGAGATGGGAGTTTTGGAATCAACGAATGTTCTTATTCTAGATAACACGGCAGACATGTCAGGTGGCGGTGTTTGGTTTTGCCCCACGGGTCAAATGTTTAGTGATTCAACACAAGGGGTAACGATTCTACGAAACACAGCAGGTAGAATAAATAATAACCCTGTAGGATCTGGAGACGATATTTTCGTATCCGGAATAAAAGATGCAAGTTATTCGATGCATGTCCCTTATCGTACCTTAACTGGAGAAAAAGTATCCTGGTATTATGATGATCAATTTAATAGATACCCTGAAAATAAGGTTAAGGTAGAACGTGATAATTTAGAGTTATTTGGAATGTTTGGCTTGGTGTCCGACTACTCTGGATTAAATATAGAAAAACAAAAACAACACGCGACAGTCATTGTTGAAGGAAACTCTGCTGAAACTGGCGGAGGAATCAGCTCAAATGGAGTTGTAAGGTTTGGACTAGAACACAATGATGTTGATGTGTTTGTAGAAAAAGTATGGAATGATGATTTGGAAGAGCACTCACCAATAAGTGTGCAATTGAATCGTTTCTTGGATATCAATGAAAATGGACTGATTGATGAGGATGAAAAATCAACAATTACAAAGGTAGATGAAAGTATAGAATTAGGCCAACATAATTCATGGAAATATATGTGGGAAGGACTTCCAAACAAGGGATTAAGTAATGGGGTGCTTGTTGATTATCTTTATGAAGTAATTGAAGAGAACATTCCAGAAGGCTACCTAGCTGAATATTCAACAATGTCATTTGATTCAATCACAAGGGTATATTCACTTATTATTACGAATTCTAAGGCTAATGAAGAGAAAATTCAATTTTCAGTAACTAAGGAATGGGTCGATGATAGACACGCCGATAAACGCCCAGATAGCATCAATATTGAGTTGTATGCTAATGACGAGCTTATTGATACTGTAGAAGTCACTGAAGACAACGAAGGAAAGTGGATTCATCATTTCTTAGACCTTCCCAGATATGATAAAGACGGTGAGATTAAGTATTATGTTAAAGAACAAACATTAAGTGAATATCATGTTGAAATTACTGGAAATCAAGAAATAGGTTTTTCCATTATTAATACATATACTGAATTACCATCAAAACCAACTGATCCAACAGACCCAACAGACCCAACAGACCCAACAGATCCAACAGATCCAACAGATCCAACAGATCCAACAGATCCAACAGATCCAACAGATCCAACAGATCCAACAGATCCAACAGATCCAACAGATCCAACAAACCCAACAGACCCAACAGATCCAACAGATCCAACAGATCCAGCAGATCCAACGAATCCAATGAATCCAACAGATCCAGAAGAAGAGACTCCGACATTACCTTCGACTGGAATTAATAACTTAAATTCCTCTATGTTAATGGGTATTGTACTTGTTGTTATTGGGTGCGTATTCATTTCTATTAATAAAGTAAGAAGAGACACCTCTATATAGTAAATTAGATAGTATTGAAGTATTTGATTTCTTTACTTAGTGATTTTGAAGTGCATTAAGATTAAAAGACAAAATCAAATATGATATTATCGAAATTGAGGAGGATGTACCTATGAAAAAAAATTACACATCCACATTATAAAGACTACCCAGAACAACCATTTATCTCAAGTGATCGTGACTTAGAAGCATGGGAGAAAACACCTGAGAAGTTCCCTTACGGATATATTGAAAAGAAAGATATGATTCGAATTGAAGAAGGCTTATTACCTGGTGATATGGTGTTGTTATGGCGTATTAACTTTGGGAATATAACCAATGAAATGGAGTTGCCTCAATATTTTGAATATCGATACGGTGTTGATACTGTTGAGAGTTTCAAACTACTTCATGAAAAGGAATTGATTCGCGATGCTTCGATGTATGAAGTGCTGGGTGTCATCAGTGTTCCTATATTAAAACGTATCCTTAAAGACAAAGGTTATCCAGTCACAGGAAAGCGTGAAGATATCGTACAAAGAGTGCGTGAAAATATATCAGAAGAGACTTTAGCTCAAATGATTCCAACTCGTCTCTACGTTATTACAGATGAAGGAAAAGCATTGCTTGATAAGTATCCTGAAATTATTAAACGTCACGGACCAAAGAAAATGTAAATAGAATAAAATAATGAACCGATTTCTCTGTCTTAATATAAAGATAGGAGGTCGGTTTTTTTTTGATGTGTTTCGATTATAATGAATACAAGGTGGTATGACTTATGAAGCAAGAGAGACTTTTTAGATTAATTCAATATATATATTTAAATGGAAAAACAAGTGCTCAAACATTGTCTGATGAACTGGAAGTTTCGCCAAGAACAATTTATCGAGATGTTGATTCATTAATTCTCTCAAATGTTCCGATACTTAGTACAAAAGGAAAAAATGGAGGAATTTCTCTCGATAGTAATTATGTCATTGACCGTAATTATTTAAATGATAGTGAGCAAGGAAGTTTGCTCGATTTACTGTATGGATTTAAGACAATAACAGGTAGAGAAGATGTGCTCTTAGAGAAGTGTAGACTTGTCAATGATGTGAGACCTCATTAATGATGATTTAATTCGTTTTAGTGAATAACTATTATTAAAAAGTTATAATTAAGACAAAAGGAGGCGATGTTAATGATTATTCTTATTAAACCTAGTGAAGAATATATTTCTGAAATAGAAAACTATCGTGATGAACACATAAAAAATAATGGTAAAACCCCAATTATTGGAGCAAGCGGTCTCGAGAAATTTGAAAATATAGAAGAATGGATTAAAAAAATTAGAAGTTACGAGCATTTTGACACTGTTCCTGAGGGCAGACTTCCAGCTACAACATTATTGACAATTCGAAAGAAAGACAAAAAAATGGTAGGTATAGTAAACATTCGTCATAGCTTAGACACAGAATATCTTTTTAATTTTGGAGGACATATTGGTTATAGTGTAAGAGGTTCTGAGAGAGGAAAGGGATACGGCAAAGAACAACTTAAGCTAACCTTAGATATTTGTAAGGAAATGGGGATAGCCAAAGTATTAATAACATGTAACGATGAAAATGTTCCCTCAGCAAAAGCAATTGAAGCAAACGGTGGAATTCTAGAAAAAATCAGTTTTGTGGAAAACGAAATGACAAGAAGATACTGGATTAATTTATAGACTCATTTGATTGCTTTTAGATAGAATTTTTCTTTTTTCATTTGGAGTAATATAACCTAAAACAGTCATTGCAGTATTATTTGCACGTTTTAGATAAAGTTTTCCTTGGTATCTTAAATCATCAAGAGAATAAAACTTAAGAAATCTATAAAAGCGCTCATTATCGTTACGATGACTTCTTTCCACCTTACCATTGTGTCGAGGTGTTCTTGGGCGGATTAGTTAATGAGTTATCTCAAGGGAGTTGCATAGTTGATCTACTGGATGCACCTTATCAGTCTTCATAATGTATGTGAACTCGTTACCATTATCACTTTGAATTATCTGAGGTTGGTATTTAAAATAGCTAATTGCTCGTTTAATGAAGTCAACAGAGTTGTAAGCAGTTTGTTCGTCATAGTAGAATAAGAAGCGTTCTCTTGAAGCTTCATCAATCGCTGGATACTGAAAAAACTTCTTATCGTGAGGCAAAGTTGGCGCCTTACATTCTGATGGTACATACTTAACGTCAACTTGCCACTTAACACCTAATTTAGTAGGAGTGTCATATGGTTGTGGTTTATAGGGTTTCTTCTTTGGCTTTTCTTTCTTATAGTAACCCTGTTTTCTAAGAAAACGAAATAATGAAGCTGGGTTTCTCGAATAACCACGATTAATACGTAATTTGGTGTAAAGTTCAATCATAGATATGTTTGGGTTGCGCCTTAAGTAATTATTAATCCATTTGATTTCTGCGTCTGTATGAGAGTTTGGGTGTTTAGAAAGTGGTATATGAGATTTATCCATCAAAGATTCTTTAGAGCCATCATAACGGTTCATCCAGCGCATTAAAGAAGCCTTAGATACCTTATAACGTCTACAGACGAAAGAAACACTATACCTTCTTGTATCATAAAGTTTACAAGCATGAAATCGAGTAATTACTTCATGAGGTAAGTATCGTTGTGTATGGTGAAGTTTTGACATAACTATCAACTCCTTAACTTCATTATGGTCTCACATCAATTGTAACGCTACAGTAGAGAAGATGTGCTCTTAGAGAAGTTATCGAGTTTGTTTAATAAGCAAGCGATTGATTGGCTTGATGTCGATTTTTCAAGATGGGGAAGTTCAAAAGATTCATCGAAATTCACACTCATAAAAAATGCGATACTAGAGTCTAAAGAACTATGTTTTGACTATATTAGTTCTAGTTCAAAGCAGAGTCAGAAGTGTGTGCATCCTGTTCAATTGAAATATAAATCCAGAGACTGGTATCTAATCGCCCATAGTGTTAAGGATAATGCACTAAGAACTTATAGGATATCAAGAATTTTAAATCTTAGACATTCTGGAACAAGCTTTAATGAAAGTTATAGTATCTCAGATAGTGAGGGTGCACAAACTAATGTTGCTAATCTCGTTGAACTAAAGCTACTCGTGAAAGAAACAAGTGCCTTTCATTTATACGATGAGTTTGAGGAAGAATACATTTCAAAAGAAGAGGATGGAAAGTACCGTTTAAGGGTACAGCTTCCTGATGATGCATGGGTTATTTCATTCTTGATGTCTCTTGGAACTGATCTTTTGGATATAGAACCGAAACAGATCAAAGATCGTTATAAGAAAACGATAATGAATCTACAAAATTCTATTATATGACATATGGTGTCATATTAAGCTTGTTATAATGGAGATATATTAAGGAGGTCGCGTATGGCAAGACCACAAACAAAGTCAGATTTAATAAATGCATCGGAAGAGAGTTATACGAAACTAATAGATCTAATCCAATCAATGGATCATTCAGTACAGATTATGCCTTTTGATTTCAGTAAAGGACCAGAGCGCAAGGAGGCCCATTGGCAAAGGGATAAAAATCTAAAAGATGTAATCATTCATCTATACGAGTGGCATCAACTGCTCCTAGAGTGGGTAGAGTCAAATCAAAAAGGTATTCAAAGGACGTTTATACCAGAGCCTTATAATTGGAAGACTTATGGGGAAATGAATCGTACGTTCGTTAGAAAACATGAGAATACCAGTTTAGAGGAGTCATTAAAACTGTTTGAAGGGTCTCATCATAAAGTGATGAATCTAATCGAAGAGTTTTCAAATGACGAACTTTTTTCTAAAGGTGCTTTCAAATGGGTTGGTGGAAGTACTTTGGGTTCCTATTGTGTCAGTGCGACTTCAAGCCACTACGAATGGGCACTCAAGAAGATAAAAGTTCATATTAAAAATCAAAGATAGATATTATTCAAGACTGTTCCCGGTGATTGATTTATGAGAAACAAATGCTTGTGTTATAATAAGATGACTTGGGGGTAAATTGAATGAAAAACAATACAATGAGACAAACAATGATTGATGCGATCAATGACTATTACGATAGACTTGAAAGCAATGATAGTCCAAAGACCTACATACCTGCAACAACAGAAAACTATGAATTCATAAAAGAACTATCAATACCTAAAGCTGGAAGAAATTTAGAGGAAATGGTGAATGTGCTTCATGATGATGTGTTCCCATACCGAATTGATGGCGAACACCCACGTAGTTTAGCCTTTGTGCCTTCTCCTGTAAGTGATGTATCAAAACTTGGCGATATCATCACGACTTTATACAATCCCAATGCAGCTGGATGGTTTTCTGCTCCGATAGTAGCGCAAATTCATCAAGAATTAATCCGATGGTTTTGTGGTCGCGTAGGTTATGGCGAAAGTTCAGGCGGTGTCTTTGTGTCAGGAGGCTCTCTAGCTAACCTTACATGTATCATTGCTGCACGAAACGATAAATTACCGATTGATGAAATTCATAAAGGTGTTGCATATGTTTCAGAACAAGCACATCACAGTGTTAATAAAGCATTAAGAATGATTGGTATTCCTGATACACGAATTCGTAAAGTAGAAACTGATGAGAATATGCGAATGATTCCTGAATCCTTAGATGCATTAGTGCAAGAAGATAAGAAATCAGGACTAATTCCTTTTGTAGCTATTGCTACTTCAGGTACAACCAATGCAGGAACTATTGATCCATTGGAAGATTTATCACGTATTTGCAAGAAACATAATTTATGGTTTCACGTAGATGGAGCGTTTGGAGCTTCAATCCTAGCAAGTGATACGAACAAGCGTCTTCTAAAAGGTATTGAAGAAGCGGATAGTGTCATTTGGGATGCCCACAAATGGCTATATCAAACATATACTTGTGCCGTTGCACTCGTTAAGAACCAACAAACACTTCTCAATAGTTTTAGTGATAATCCATCGTATCTTAAGGATGCCGCTTCGGGACAAGTCCAATCATGGGATTTAGGTCCTGAGTTATCACGCTCCGCACTAGGAGTTAAGTTGTGGCTTACAATGCAAGTCTTAGGTACCGATACCTTTGCGAAGAACATTGACTACAGTGTTGGTATGGCAAAGAAGATGGAATCAATTGTACTGAATACAAAGAATTGGGAAATCGTAACACATGCAAGTTTAGGAATGCTTACCTTTGCATACCGTGATTCACGATTCTCTGATGAACAAATGGATAAATTCCACTCCAGTATCTGTAACTCCATTACAAATGATGGAATCGCAACAGTACTTACTACGGAAATCCATGGTCGCAAAGTTGTACGTATTTGTACTATATCGCCGGATGTAACTGTTGAAGATTTAGAACTTACAATGAGCGAATTAAATAAGAGAATGCAATCACTTATTGCTTAGTAATTTTTATATTATGTAAGATTGGGTGATTAACACTCTTATCACTGTATTTTCAAAAATATTCATGTACAATAATGACAGAGGTGAAGTATGAAACATATTATTTTCGTGGAAGGACTTAAAACAGAAGAAGACAAAGTTCGTATAGAAGAAGAATTATTGAATACACGTCTTAATGTTTTTATTAGCCTAGCAACAGAAAGTGTTACTGTAGAAGGTTCAAATGATGCAGTTTATACTGCTAAACAAGCAATCCAACAAGCGGGTTATCGTATTCGATAACCTTTTGTTTTTTATAAACAAGTTATGAAATCGCTATCACTTAGCAAAGTTGTTAAGTTTCTTGACAATATCAAGATGCTTTTGTGAAAACATTGACTAGAGCTGGAAATTTCATTGTTTATGGGGTTTAACTTTGTTATAATTATTACGGTATATAAGGAGGCAAATATGACAAAAAGAACTGTCACAGATTTGGATGTAGCTGGCAAACGTGTCATTGTACGTGTAGACTTTAATGTTCCATTAAAAGATGGCGTCATTACAGATGATAACCGTATCGTGGGTGCATTGCCAACAATCAAATATTTGGTAGAAAATAACGCTAAAGTTATTCTTATGTCACACTTGGGAAAAGTAAATCATAAGGATGCTGAGAAAACAGAAGCGGATAAAGCTAAAAACAACATGGCTCCTGTAGCTGTTAGACTGCAGGAATACTTACCTGGTGTTGAGGTAACATTTGTACCTGTAACACGTGGTAAAGAACTTGAAGATGCAGTTGCTGCACTTGAAGGTGGAAATGTTGTATTAATGCAAAATACACGCTATGAAGCTGGGGAATCAAAAAATGACGAAGGTCTTGCAACATATTGGGCAGGACTTGGCGATCTCTTTGTAGAAGATGCATTCGGTTCAGTACACCGTGCACATGCTTCAACAGTTGGAATTGCAAGTCAATTACCTTCAGCATTAGGATTCTTAGTTGAAAAAGAAGTAAAATTCTTATCAGAAGCGATTTACTCACCAAAACGTCCATTCGTTGCAATTTTAGGTGGAGCTAAAGTTAGCGATAAAATTAATGTTATCGAAAACTTATTAGATGTTGCTGACAAAGTTATTGTTGGTGGCGGAATGGCTTATACATTCTACAAAGCAATGGGTCGTGAAATTGGTACATCACTTGTTGAAATGGACCGTATCGATGTTGCGAAAGCAATTATGGAAAAAGCAGGGGACAAGTTGGTTCTTCCAGTTGATACAGTTGTTGCAAGTGAATTCTCTGCAGATGCAGAACCAGTAGTAGTTCCAGCTGATGGAATTCCTGCAGACATGATGGGCCTCGACATTGGACCTAAATCAATTGAACTCTTTACAAAAGAATTACAAGGTGCACAAACAGTAGTTTGGAACGGACCAATGGGTGTCTTTGAATTTGATGCATTTGCTAAAGGTACTTTAGCAATCTGTATCGCAATTACAGAACTTCCAGGAGCACTAACTGTAATTGGTGGTGGCGATTCAGCTGCTGCAGCAATTCAATTAGGATTTAAAGACAAAATCTCACACATCTCAACAGGTGGTGGAGCAAGTCTTGAGTTTATGGAAGGAAAAGAATTACCAGGTATTGCGGTAATTCAGGATAAGTAATTATGAGAAAACCTATTATTTTCGGTAACTGGAAAATGAATAAAACAAATGCACAAGCACAAGTCTTCTTTGACGGTGTTGATGCAGCAGTTACAGACAAAGCTGATTTTGGAGTTGCTGTTCCTTTTACAGCATTACAAACATCAGTTAATGCAGCTAAAAACTTACATGTTGCTGCAGAAAACGTTCACTGGGCAGCAAACGGTGCTTACACAGGTGAAGTTTCAGTAGAAATGTTACAAGAAATCGGTGTTAAATGGGTTGTTCTTGGACACTCAGAACGTCGTCAATACTTCAATGAAACAGACGAAGAAGTAAATAAAAAAGCAGCAGCATCAATCGCAGCTGGAATTACACCAATCGTTTGTGTTGGAGAAACATTATTTGAATTTGAAGCAGACAAAACAGAAACAGTAGTTCGTAAACAAGTTGCTGGATGCTTAAGTGGACTTGATGCAAAAGATGTTGCAAACTTAGTTATCGCTTATGAACCAGTATGGGCTATTGGAACAGGTAAGAGCGCAACAGTTGAAATTGCACAAAACACATGTGCTTTAGTACGTGATGAAGTTCACAACTTATTCGGAGACGATGTTGCAAGTAAAGTTCGTGTACAATACGGTGGATCAGTAAAACCTGATAACATTGCAGAATACATGAGTCAAGAAGACATTGATGGTGCATTGATTGGTGGAGCTTCATTAGAAGTAGATTCATTCAAAGCAATCATTGATGCAATTAAGTAAGTCATAATAAAGGTATAGGAGGACAAAAAATGCCATATATTATTGATATTCATGCTCGTGAAGTTTTAGACTCACGTGGTAACCCAACAATTGAAGTAGAAGTAGCTACAGAATCAGGTGCATTCGGACGCGCAATGGTACCATCAGGTGCATCAACAGGTGAACGTGAAGCTTTAGAGCTTCGTGACGGTGATAAATCACGTTACTTAGGTAAAGGTGTTTTAAAAGCTGTTGCTAACGTTAACGACATTATTGCTGAAGCATTAATCGGATTTGACGTAACAGACCAAAACTTAATTGACCAAACAATGATCGAATTAGACGGTACAAAAGACAAGTCAAAATTCGGTGCTAACGCTATCTTAGGTGTTTCAATGGCTGCAGCTATTGCTGCTGCTGATTTCTACGGAATGCCATTATACCAATACCTTGGTGGATTTAACGGTAAAGAACTTCCAGTTCCAATGATGAACGTTATCAACGGTGGATCACACGCTGACTCATCAGTAGATTTCCAAGAATTCATGATTATGCCAATCAGTGCACCAAACGTAACAGAAGCTATCCGTATGGGAGCAGAAGTATTCCACGCACTTAAAGCAGTTCTTAAAGAAAAAGGACATGTTACAGCTGTTGGAGACGAAGGTGGATTTGCACCTAACTTAGCATCAAACGAAGAACCATTAGAAGTAATCGTTGAAGCTATCAAACGTGCAGGTTATGTACCAGGAACAGACATCGTTCTTGCAATGGACGTTGCTGCTTCAGAATTCTTTGATAAAGAAAAAGGTGTATACGTATTAAGTAAATCAGGCGGAGAAGTATTAACTTCAGACCAAATGATCGACCTATACGAATCATTCGTAGACAAATATCCAGTTGTTTCAATTGAAGATGGACTTGGAGAACGTGACTGGGATGGATGGAAACGTCTAACAGAACGTCTTGGAGACCGTGTTCAATTAGTTGGTGATGACTTATTCGTTACAAACCCAGCAATCTTAGCTGAAGGTATCGAAAAAGGAATTGCAAACTCAATCTTAATTAAAGTTAACCAAATCGGTACTTTAACAGAAACATTTGACGCAATGGAAATGGCTAAACGTGCAGGATATACATCAGTTGTATCACACCGTTCAGGCGAAACAGAAGATTCAACAATCGCTGACATCGCTGTAGCATTCAATGCAGGTCAAATTAAGACAGGTTCAATGTCACGTACAGACCGTCTTGCAAAATACAACCAATTAATCCGTATTGAAGAAGAATTAGGAACAGCAGCTAAATACTCAGGTGCTAAAACATTCTTCAACATCAAAAAATAATTGATTGAATAACGTATTTACTCAACACTTCGGTGTTGAGTTTTTTTATCCGTGAAACACCCTTGAAGCATACAAAAACATGCTTAAATAGTGTAGAATAAGATAAGAGATGGGGTGTGTTTGTGGAATTATTAGAAGAGAGATTAAAGCGTGATGCTAAAGTAATAAGTAGTGATAAATTGGATGTTAGTTTATTCTTAAATGGTCAAGTTGATGCCTTACTTATGTCTGAGATAGGGAAGGACTTTGCGAAGGCGTTTCACACTATTGATTTTGATGCTTTTGTGACTGTGGAGACCTCTGGGATTGCGCCAGCAGTATTCGCTAGTTATGCATCGAATAAACCGCTGGTAATAATAAAAAAAGAAGATAGTATAAAAGCAGATGAATTTGTACAGGTAGAAGGATACTCCTTCACAAAGAACAGTTCGTACTATTTGACATGTAAGAAACAGTTCCTTGAAGGCAAACGAGTGATCCTTATTGATGATTTCCTCGCTAATGGTAGTGTAGTTGAAGCAGTTGGAAAACTTGTGAATAAGGCGAATAGTGAGCTTGTAGGTGTTGGTATTTGCATTGCTAAAGGATTTCAAAAAGGCTTGAAGATTGTTGAGTCTTTTAATGTTCCATTGTACATTCAAGCGACAATTGAATCGATGGATCCAGATACTCAAGATATACAATTTGTGGGGGAAGTAAAATGAGTAAAAAAGATTATAAATCAGTATTTGATATTATAGGTCCAGTTATGATTGGACCAAGCAGTTCTCATACAGCAGGAGCTGCTCGTATTGGTAATGTAGCGTATCAATTGTTTGGTAAAACACCACAGACTGCAAACTTCTACTTGTATGAATCCTTTGCTGAGACTTACCAAGGACATGGTACCGATGTTGCATTAGCTGGAGGACTTCTAGGAATGAAACCAGATGATGATCGATTGCATGAATCACTTTTAATTGCTGTTGATAACGGTTGTGATTTTAGATTTATTCCACTTCTTAATGAACCTGCTGACCACCCTAATACTGTAAAAATAGTCATGCGCGATGGTGATACTAGTATGACAGTCATAGGAGCATCCATTGGTGGCGGAAATATAAAGATTAAGAAAATTAATGATATCGATGTCGAAATTGATGGTATGAAACCAACAATCCTAATCTTCCATAATGATAGACCCGGTATGATTGCTAAAGTATCTTCAATATTAAGTGAACTTTGCTTCAATATCAGCTCCATGAAAGTTGATCGAGCAAAACGTGGTCAAGATGCGTATATGGTTATTGAAGTTGATGAAGATGACTGTAAAGCATCACTGGGTATCTTAAAACAATTGGATAACATTCATGATGTTATCTACATTGGGAAGTAGGGGGTAGAGTATGTTTCTAACAATTAAAGATTTAATCGAAGATGCTGAAAACAATACCCAAAGTCTTGCTGTCTCTATTATGAATGAAGAGATGGCTGATCACGGGATGAGTCATGAAGAAATGCGCAACATTATGTTGAAACAACGAGATGTAATGATGCAATCAATCACACGAGGTATAGCTGGTGTTCATTCAAAAACAGGACTTACTGGAAACGATGCGAAGAGAATGCATGATTACCTTGAAAAAGGTGAGACCTTGTGTGGTGGTTTAATCTTGAATGCAGTACAGAATGCGATTGCAACCAATGAAGTCAATGCAGCAATGGGACGTATTTGTGCGACACCGACTGCAGGGAGTGCGGGTGTTGTACCAGGTGTTCTTAAGAGCCTAGTAGATGCCTATGATTTAACAGATGACCAACAGGTAGACTTCTTATTCGTAGCTGGTGGATTTGGTCTTGTAGTGGCTAATAATGCCTCTATTGCTGGTGCTACCGGTGGATGTCAAGCTGAGGTAGGAAGTGCTGCTGCCATGGCAAGTGCAGCAACTGTAGCAGTATTGGGTGGAAGTCCACAACAAGCAGGACATGCCTTTGCAATGACGATTAAGAATATGTTAGGACTTGTCTGTGATCCAGTTGCAGGATTGGTCGAAGTACCTTGTGTTAAACGTAATGCCTTAGGAGCAAGCCAAGCACTTGTATCCGCTGATATGGCCTTAGCTGGTATTCAAAGCCTAATACCGGCTGATGAAGTTGTAGAAGCAATGTATCAAGTAGGAAATGCCATGCCTTCAAGTTTAAGAGAAACAGGACTTGGTGGATTAGCAATGACTGAAACTGGTAAGGTATACGCAGAGAAAATATTTGGAAAAAAATAGAGATCCCTTACGGAGTCTCTATTTTTAGTTGGTACGAAGTTTAAATGTTTTGTGACCAATCAGTCGAACTGTGACTGTGGATATGATAAGGAAGAGGATTACTCCTCCAAGAATGATTAAATTAGAATAGGGTAAATTTAGTACATGATGACTGTATAGACCTAGATAGTATACAGCTAAGGTGATAAAACCATATAATGGACTATCCATATTCATATCTTTATCAAAGGGTTGTAGGATATAGTATAAGAATACATAGATGGTACTAAAGAATGCTGAGAACATGAGTAAGTTACTGATTACAGTAAACATCGTTGGAGTAAAGAAATCTATGAAACCAAGGAGCGAAGTCAGTGCCATGATAAGTGCAAAAACTAGGACAGGAATAAGGTTAATACCAATTAACATCGTTAATCGGACAATGTATTGCTTCCATATCGTTTCTTTGCGTTTGTAGAAAGCATAGTGTAATAAACTATAGTCACAGTTTAAGAAGCAAGCTTTCGTAATACGACGACTCGCATTAATACCATAGAGTCCCATTATCAAGATGTTTTGGAAAACGATGAGGAAGTCGTTATACTCATTTTGAACATTAATGAATTCTTCAGGCATAAAGAGTTTCAATCCAATAAATACAACGATTTGCACGACACCTAAACCGACTACCGAACGCACGGAGTTCAATAAAGGTTTGTACCACATACGACGATGTCGATCAAAGAAAGTTACGTTAAGAAGGCGATATCCTGTAAATTTATCAAGGAAATCGTGACTACGATTTACATCGAAACTTTCGTCAATTCTAAGTTCCTTCTTACTAAGTTCCATTGCTGATTGTTCGATATCACTACTTAATTTCATATTTGATTTCATCAAGATAACAATCGCATCGAATTGATTCACCTTCTGAAGTTTATTGTGAGCAAATATAGCTGAAAACAATACGATAAGCATATAGATTGGTAACAACACATTAAGATGCGTGTTTAGTAGAAACATTGAAAGTGGAACCATACAATAAACTAATGAAAGGGAAAACCACTCAATAGCTTTAACCAAACGTTTCTTATGTACAGTCCACTTGTAGGAAATGTAATTACTGATTGCAATGATACAACTTGGTAATATAAAAGCCCACAAACAATGATAGTATGATCCTTTGGCAATAAACATGGCAACTGTCGCAAAGATTCCGTAGATAAGTCTGTTGATGATTCGTTTGGTGTAAGACATTAGGAAAACTTGGTTAGGATTCATTCTAAAAATATTTATGAGTAACCATCGGGAAGGTGTATCTTCAAACACAAGTGGATAGACGTTGCCGAGAAGCAACAATAAGCTCCATAGAATGATAAATGCGTTAGCTCCGTTGATATCAAAATACTCAGCAGCAATATTACTTAAGATATAGACTGCTGCAAGATAAAGAATGTTTAAAAGTATAAATAAGAGTGCTTTACAAATGATTGCGAATGTTCGAAACCATGATTTAATATGTGGTTCACTATAGAGTCGTACTGATATATATTTCTTAATGAAAGGAATTTTTGATAACCAGTATATGAGTGAATTCGTTGATATTGCGGTTTCTATTTTCGAGAGGATACTATTATTCATGATCTTCTTTTAATATCTCTACAATTTCAGATTCAAAGGACTCACTTTGAAGATGTTCATTGGTTAGTAGTTGCACATGACCCTTATGTAATACAACGACTTCATCACAAATGTCTTTAGCAATTTGAAGAATATGAGTCGATAGAATCATAATACAATTATCTTTGATTTCTAGAAGTAGCTTTTTCATTTCTAAAGATGCGACCACATCAAAAGAAGTGAGGGGTTCATCTAATAGAAGTATCTTTGGTTGTAGCATTAAGATACAAATCATTTGGAGTTTATTACGCATACCATAAGAATAATCTTTTATTAATTTATGACGATCATCTAAAGAGAACTGAATCTTATCAAAGAAATCATGGATATCATTACGGTGAAGATTCTTATCCTTATGAATATCAATAAAGAAGGATAGAAATTCATAACCAGTTAGAAACTCAGGGAGCATCGGTGTAGCATACACATAGCCAAAATCTTGAGAACTTACTTCAAGTCCATCATCAAAGTAAACATGACCAGAATCGCTTGAGATTTCTTTACTAAGGCAATTAAAGAAAGTCGTCTTCCCACTTCCATTTCTTCCAAGTAAAGCATAAATCTTTCCTTTTTCAAAACTAGCATTAATGTCTTTTAGAACGTGATTGTCTTCAAAGCTCTTGTTTAAACCTTCCACTATTAATTTCATAGGGCCTCCAGTGTCTTAGTATATTAATACAACTATAAGATATTAGCCATAAAACTTCAAGATATTTTTTTCACATATAAAACCATTAATACAAAAAAACCTCGGATGAGGTTTCAATGTGTAGATTATTGTTCAGGAGTGTTCGATACTACTTCAACTTTTTCAGTTGTGTTATGTTCGTTTGTTTTAGTGATATTTCTCAATTGATCAGATATTCTTTCGAGATTGCTATTAACTGACATTAGTTGAATAAATATGAAATATAGTAACAAGCCAAACACAAGAGTAACAATAAGACCAACCATAGAATGACCCTCCTTAGATGATATCTAATTTAAGTATATCAAAATCAAAACAAGAATACTTTGGATATTTCTCATGATGTTACTATAATATGGAAATAATATCGATTCCTGATGATGAAGGGAATATGATGTTGTGAAATAATGAAATTATACGATAGATTGCTGAGGTTTTATTATGGATTTATTATTACATGCTTTAGAAACAGCGTATTTTTTGACTGCTTCGATTAAGGTGCTTACGAGTTTTAAAGAGTCTCATGAAAAATTGGATAAAATGAATCCAATAATCTATTACCCTTTAGCTGTTCTAATCTTGTCAGCTCTGCTTCTCTTGATATTTGTGATTATCTTGAGGATAATACTATTTAATTATTAAAGCACTTCTCTTTGGACAACAATTATCCTTCTCCAATAAAGATAACTTTTATTTACTCCCATTAATATTCAAAAATATACTATAATGAAATTAAGAAAAGGATTGTTACGATTTATTACATTATGATCTACATAGGCAAGTGATGCTGTGATTATCGGTAGATTATTAATAAAATGTAATAACGAATAATGATTATTCAACTCAGATGTTTTTGACAATTCTACTTGTGGAATGATTTAAGATTTTTGATAATGTAGAAAAGAGGAAATATTATGAAAAAAATCTTAGTTTTAATATGTACGTTACTAATTATTACGAGCTGTGTAGTTAAGGAAGAACAAACACAGACTTCTACTAAGCTAATTTCGAAAAGAGACGAGAGTAAAGAATACTTCTATGTAAAATCTAACGATGAGTATGATCTGATGAAAATAATTGCCGAAAGTGGTAGGACGAATGATTTTGACTTTATTAATGATGCAACAATTACTTTTTTTTCCGAAGGTATTCCAAACTTTGATACCAAAAGAGCAATGATGAATGAAAAGATTGTTGTTAACCTTGATTCTTACGATGCAGGTCAAATCGAAGAACGTTTAAACAAAAAATTCTCGGATAATCAAACCACGAGAGCTCGAGCAGACTTTCAAATAAGAGGTAATGATACTTTCTTCCCTTGGTCAACTCAGTATCTCTATTCAAGCAATGAAAGTAAGTTAACATTATCACTCACCGTTTATAATTTTGCAGGTGCATTCCCTGGAGAAGGGTATACCTCGCTTGCTTCTTATGTATTCTCGAAAGAAGATGGAAAACTTCTCAGTAATCAGGAAGTCTTAGAAAAGACAGGCGTAGACAATAATAAGCTTAATGATGCCATTAAGAAAGATTTTGTGGAAAATAAATATGAATCAGGTGGTCAAATATATAACAGAATCTTAGTATCTACAATAGAACAAGTGAAGCAAGAAGATCATGAGAATCTTTATATAAGAATAAAAGAAGAAAACGGTATAGATATTACAGATAATGATCTCTATGTAATTTTAGAAACTTATTCTGCTCTTCATGGAGACTTTACCAGTCCAAAAGTCTTTCAGATACCAATCAAAGAAGTAGAATAATCTATTAATAGATATTTACCTTAACTACATGGAAATAGATGGGAGCAATATCATATGACGTCAATGAACAAGAAAATAAAAACAAAACGACGAATTATTGTCGCTTTAACAGGTGTGTTATTAGTAACATCTGTTGCTGTTCTTATGTTATATCTAAATCGAGAAACCACACGTGTTGTATTTAACGATAATATTATCTTTGAATATGGTGATGAATTAAGTAATGAGTCTCTTAAAGAGAAAATCATAAACGTTAAGGAATCAAAGTATAAGACGCTTGAACTCACCGATTCACTTGACTTATCTAAAGTAAGTCGAAAAAATGGCGAGCCTGTAAAGCCGATTTCCGTTGACTATACTATGATAGTGGATGGTAAGTCACAGACGAAGAAACTTAGCTATGAAGTTCTTGATACCAAAGCACCGATACTTGAAGGTGTTACAGATGTAAGTACTGAAGAAGGTGTTAAATTCGATTTCAACAACATTTTCTCTTCAGTTGACCCAATAGATGGTAAGACTGAATTAATCATTGAGGGAATAGAGACTATAGATTACTCAAAAGTAGGTACTGTTGATTTAGTGGCAGTCGGTGAAGATAAACACGGAAATAGAAGTACTCAAGATTTTAAGCTTACAATTACTGCTAAACCAAGTGTCACAAAACCAGAACCAACAAAGCCTCAAGGAAACACATCAGAAACATATACAGATTCGAAACCTGCGAATCTTAGTGAAGGAAATCTAATCTTAGTTAATAAGAAAAACCATTTGCCAAGTGATTGGGCTCCAAGTCTTGTAGTGATTCCCACTGGCTATGCAGTTTCTGATGGATATAGAGCTACGAAAGAAACCAGTGATGCATTTGTAAGTATGGTGGATGCAATGCATGCAGAAACAGGCTTATGGATGTATGTAACGTCATCGTATCGAAGCTATGAGACTCAGAGAAACCTCTATAATAACTATGTAAGGAATCATGGACAGAAGGAAGCAGACAGATTCTCTGCCAAACCAGGTAAGTCTGAACATCAAACAGGACTAGCAATTGATATTGTTTCTAAAGGTGGCTCAATGTGGACCTTTGGAGAAACTAAGCAATCTCAGTGGCTAAAAACGAATGCTCATAAGTATGGGTTTATTATTCGATATCAAGAAGGTAAAGAAAGTATCACAGGATACATGCCAGAGGCGTGGCATGTTCGCTACTTAGGTAGATCTGTAGCGAGTGATGTTTATTCTAAGAATGTAACCTATGAAGAGTACCTTGGAAGACAGTAAACAGAGAATACAAAATAAAAACTGGAACGATGAAAGTTCCAGTTTATTTTTTATCATGGTGCTCCGTCACGGGCTCGAACCGTGGACCCACTGATTAAGAGTCAGTTGCTCTGCCGACTGAGCTAACGGAGCGTACGTATATTATAACGCTGCAACGTTAAAAAACCAAGAGGTTTTTTGAAAATATTTGAAATGGAAAAAGATTGCGAGAAATCGAAATCTTTTCATGATTATTTAAGTTGAATTATATGAAGATGAAGGAAGATATTCTATGTATCAGGTGCTATCATTTACTAATTAGGAGCTAAGAAATATTCTTAGCTCTTTTTACTTGGTATGAAAATACTAATGTTTTTAAACTTTATTGAAATTTGGTGTATAATTAACAGTGCAGATATTTCAAACTAACCGAAACAAATAGAAGAAAAAGAGAGAACGAAGGTACATTATGATATATACAGATGCATTAATAATAGGTAAAGGTCCCGCTGGTATTCAAGCTTCCATATATTTAAAACGTGGGAATGTTGATCCACTAGTAATTGGTAAGAATGTTGGAGCAAGTGCTCAAGCACGTCACGTTGAAAACTATTATGGTATCCATTCTATGGGTGGAACTGAACTTATTGAGCATGGAATAAAACAAGCTGAGAATCTTGGTATCCCTGTTATTACAGATGAAGTAGTGTCGATATCATTTGATGGTACCCACTATCGCGTGAAGACTGTGGAAGAGACCTATCAGGCCTTATCGGTTCTTATTGCAACAGGTTCACATCGTAACATTCCAAGAATCCGAATGATTCGTAAATATCATGGGATGGGAGTATCTTATTGTGCTGTGTGTGATGGTTTCTTCTATCGAGGTAAGACGGTTGCGGTAATTGGTGCAGGTGAATATGCAGCAAGTGAAGCATCAGAACTTGTTGAGCTTGCAGAGAAAGTTATCGTGCTTACCAATGGTGATGAGATTACCGGTGAGTTTGATAGTCGTTGTGAGATTATTACAGAAAAGGTTATTGCTGCCTACGGTGAGTCTAAATTAGAAGGTCTTACTTTAGAAAGTGGTAATTTAGAACTTGATGGTATCTTTGTAGCTATTGGATCAGCAAGTTCAACAGATTTAGCAGTAAAATTAGGAATTGAAGTACAGAATGGTAGAATCGTGGTAGATGAAGAGCGACAAACTGCAATGCCAGGATTGTATGCAGCTGGAGACTGTATACCAGGAGTACAACAAATCGTTAAAGCGGCTGCGGATGGATGTATTGCAGGTTATGCAATGACTTCATTCATTCGAGCGAAAAAGAGGGAGCTTAGTAAAGAATGAGTTATGTATTTGTAAGTGATTATGATGGTACTTTATATATTGATGAAGAAGTAACCGAAACAGTATTGGAATCAATTCATGATTTTAAGAAACAAGGGAATCATTTTGGAATTTGTACAGGAAGAAATATCCATTCAATTCAAAAAGAGATTGATAAGTTTCAGATTCCTGTTGATTTTGTGATTGGTAATAATGGTGGGGTTGTCCTGAATGGCAAAGGTGAAGAGATATTCACATCCACAATTACTACTGAAATTGCTGAAGCAATGACAGAAATACTGGAAGAGTACGACATTATATTTTATGGTGTATCGGATGGTTATCATTTGGCACGTATTTACCGTGAAGGTGAAGAAGTTACCCGTGCTGAAGATCCAGAAGAGTTCAAAGTAATTTTGAAAAATGGCCCATGTGGTTTTTATATGAAAATGGCAGAAGAAAAAGATGCGATTCATCTAGCTAATCGTATTAATGAACTGTATGCTGATTACGATATTGTTGCATTTGCTAACGATGACTATGTTGATATTGGTAAAAAAGGTGTTGATAAAGCCACTGGTATTCAAACGATTGTGGACTACTATAAGTGGAATGATGAAGTTGTAGCTATTGGAGATAGTTACAATGATATTCCGATGCTTCGTGAATTCTATAGCTTTGGGATGAGTCATGGAGTGGAAGCAATTCGTAAACATGCAAACCATCTTGTCGATACAGTAGCAGATGCAATTAAACATGTAAATATGCAGAAGTAGTGTATAATACAAACGAAGAGGTGATTTTATGAATCGTGAATTAACACCTGAAACAATTGAAAAACTTCAAGAGAATCTCTTGGATGCAGAGGTCTACAATGACCTAGCTTTACTGTTTAAAATGTTTGCAGATCCTACACGCTTGAAAATTTTTACAGCACTTTCAAAACAAACCATGAGTGTCGATGACTTAAGGACAGTTGTTGGTATGACACAGTCAGCTATTTCCCATCAGTTATCATCGTTAAGAAAGTTAAACCTTGTTAAAGTTGAGAAAGAAGGGAAGTATTCCTATTATTCTCTTGCAGATGATCATGTTATGCAAATTTTCAAACAAGCTTTAGATCACGTATTGGAATAAATTTAATCCTGAATATATTGATCATAATAAAGATGGGGCTGAAATTCTTTTCATGAAACATTTACCTGTTTACATGCGTTGAAAGTAAAGGTATAATAAGTACAGAGAGAAAATAGGTGATACCATGCAAGACTTACTAAACAATGGTTATTTCTGGCAAAAGATAGACTCGCTTGCCTTATCGACAAACATTGTTATATCCCAAGAAAAAGGATCGAGACATCCTCAATACCACAATATGGTTTACCCAGTTGATTACGGTTATTTAGGTGATACTGAATCCATTAAAGTTTTTAAAGGTAGTGTTAAGCGATCAACCATTGATGCAGTCATGATTGTTGCAGATATACTTAAACGAGATTTAGAAGTAAAACTTATATGGGGATGTAATGAAGAAGAGGAGCTTGCTATCCTTCGTTTCATTAATCAAACAGATTACCAAAAAGGTATTCTTGTACGTCGAGGAAATACAATGCCTGAATGGGCAATTACCGATTAATACAGTAAGTATCAGGAGCACAGCGATGTGCTCTTTTCTTTTTTCATTACCTTTAGATACAAATCTAAATAAACTATTTGACAAGAATAATAAATATGTGTATATTATCGTTAGAGGTGGTTCAAATGATAAAATCATATATAAATCTAAAGAAGTATCCAGACTTCATAAAAGTTTGGATTGCAGGTCTTGTAAATACTATTGGTGATAATTTCGATGCACTGGCTTTATCCTGGCTAATTTATGAAGTTACGGGTTCCAAATACTGGTTCGCAATCAACTTCACCTTAAATGCAATTCCTAATTTATTGATTCAGCCGTTTCTTGGAGTATTTATTGAACGTATGTCCAAGAAGACAGTCATGGTCTTAACAGATTTAGGAAGAGCAATCTTAGTTGGCATACTCATATTTTTAATCTCAATAGGTGTAAACAATCCCTATCTCATTCTTTGTTTCACATTCGCTATGACCTGTCTTGAAACATTACGTCAACCTGCATCAACGGCACTCATCCCTCACATCCTTGATTCTGAGGATTATGAAGTAGGAACTTCAGCACGGCAGATTACAGGTACGCTCGTAGCACTAGTATCAACTGCATTAGCAGGTATTGTGATTGGAACCTTTGGTACAGTGGTAGCTCTTTGGGTTGATGCATTATCATTTATCTTGAGTGCACTAATTCTAAGTACCTTAAAAACAGATGCAAAGAATCCTAATATCGAAGGTCAATCGTATAAGAAGTCACTATCAGTAGGGTGGAATACCTTTGTCAAGCATCCATACTTTATTAAGCTCACTGCTATGACTTTTCTTCTCCAACTCTTTTTAACAGGAGTTAATATAGTACTAACACCTATGATTGTTGAAGTGCTACATGGCGGGCCAAAAGAGATAGCTTATATTAATACTGTCTTCTTGGTTGGTTCACTATTGGGAGCATTCGTGTATCCACTCTTAGCGAAGAAATATAAGACTTATGTAATCTTCCTTGGTTCCGGTGCTTTTGGTTCCCTAGGACTAGCGTTAATTGGCTTGGTTCCGTATAGCTTCAATATGTTTCTAACGACAGCTGTGCTCTTTCTTATCCTAAGTCTAGGCTTTGGAGTACTCAATCCATGTCTGAGTGTTTCATTAATGAGATCTGTTGACAAAGAACAGTTAGCTAGGGTTAGCTCTTTCCTTAATGCTGCAATCTATGGTTCGATGCCTTTAGGATCCTTACTAACTACTTTATTTATGATTCAACTTTCTTTACCAGTGATTATGTCTCTCTATGGTATAATACTCTTAGGAATTATCTTCTTATTTAGAAATGATGACAAACTACAAGGGATGGTATAACTATGGAGATTCAATTCAAACCTTCAACAACAATCTATAAAGAACTTGAGATATACTTAGCACACCGCTATTCAGGACATGTTCCGTATATAGATGACTATATTCAAAAAGAATATATTGGTAGCGTGGATGAGGCGCGAGTACTATTTAAACGTGTTCTAGCTCTTCACGAGACAATCGAAAGCTTTGGTATCCTTGATAATAACGAGTATGAGTTGTTCTTTAAACCATTTGGTCCCAATAGACAGACTAACCTTGGTTCGTTCTTCTTTGAAAAAGAAAGTGATACTTATACAGAAGAGACATTCATTGCATCGATAAACGAACAATTAGGTACAGAGTTTGAGGACCGTGATGCAATTCTAGATTATGTAATGATGAATGAAGACTTGGATGCTGAAAGTAAGTATCGTATGCTTCTTCTCCTTCAAAACTATGACGGTGTTGCGAAACGTTTTAGAACGTACATGGAACATTACCGACCATTGATAAAAGAGTTGGATGCTTTGTTACCTGACTATAATAAGACATACCAAGAAACTGTGGATATCAATAGCTTGATTGCCTTTATTAAGAACTTCATATCAGATATTGATAAAGCAGAGAGTGTCGTCATAACACCCTATATGCTAACGATTGATAACATCCGAGTTCAGATGAGTAAATTATCATTTGAAGAGGTGACTGTATCGGCTTCATTAGAGATGCTTGCGTTAAATGCCTTAAGCTCGAATACTGAATCCTTAGAGAAGCAGTTTCAAGAAGGGGTGAAAGCTCTAGCAGAACCGATGAAATATGCAGCTCTGAAGTTATGTCTTAAAGAAGAGAAGTATGGATCACAACTTGCAGAGGAACTTGGAATTAGTGGCGCAACCGTGAGTCATCATATGCAGGTTCTTGTGAACCTTGGCTATATGTTTACTCAAATTAAGAACAAACGGGTCTATTATCGTACGAACTTAGATGCGATTGAAAAAGATTTAAGCCTCTTAAAAAATCTATTTGAGCAGTAAAAAAGAAACCAGCAATGGTTTCTTTCGTTTTAGTTGAAGTCAATCAGTGTTTCAATAGCATGTGCAATGCCATCATCAACAAGTTTCTTCGTTACAAAGTCTGCTACTTCTTTTAAGTGTTCGGGTGCATCACCCATTGCAACACCAATACGAGCTGCTTCAATCATATCAACATCGTTATCAGCATCACCAAAAGCAATTACGTCATCCCAGCTTAACTCAAGCTTTTCAAGAACAACTTCTATACCTTTCATCTTACCTGCACGTTTGGAATAAACATCGTAAGCATCATGGTATGCTTTTGATAAGTAAGAATCTTCCAGAAACTCACGTTTAGTTTCAATGGTTGCTTCATCACCCATTAAGAAGATACCCTTAGGCATTTCATCATCTTGACCTGCTAAGACCTCAGATGAGTAATCTTTAAGAATGTAAGCCTTAGGACTTCCTTGTAGATAAACATCTAAGAAGATTTGGAAGTTACTATAGATATGCATGTCATCACGGAGTTTATACCCAATACCAAGATTGTGCTCACGCGCAAACTTCGTTAAAGTATCTACTTCGTTGAATAACATAGGCACTTCATGGACTACTTCTTTATTCTGATTGTATACTAAGGCACCGTTAATTGTGACATAGTAATCGGGGTTAATACGTTCGTGAATATCATCTTGAATAAAGTAGAAAGCACGACCTGTTGCAATCATGACATCAATGCCATTATCGCGCATACGATTAATAGCTGTGATTGCGGATTCTGTTATGTGTGTGTCACCTCGTTTTATGAGGGTGCCATCGATATCAAAGATGGCTAATTTTGGATTTTTTTTCATCATATTGATATTTTAGCATATTTCTCTAGCATATTGTGATTAAAGTCTGTATAATAATCAATAAGATTTAAGGAGGAAGCCCATAAATGATGAATGGAAAAGTAATCAAAGAAGCGTACACGTTTGACGATTTATTACTTGTACCGGCAAAATCAAGTGTTGTGCCAGCACAAGTAGATATTAAGTCACGTTTGACTGACAAGATCACATTAAACATCCCTATTGTTTCAGCAGCAATGGATACTGTTACTGAGGAAGCAATGGCAACGATGTTAGCAAAACTTGGGGGACTTGGTTTTATTCACAAGAATATGACTGTAGAACAACAAGCAGCAATGATTGCGAATGTGAAGAATTCAGAGGTAGATAAGGAAGCTTTCCCAGAGGCAAATGTCGATGGACAAGGACAATTGCGTGTGGGAGCTGCGGTAGGTGTTGGTGAAACGACTTTAGAACGTGTGAAGGCACTTGTGGATGCAGGGGTAGATATTATCACTGTTGACAGTGCTCATGGGCACTCTGATGGCGTTATTAATACAGTGCGTATTATAAGAGAAGCATATCCTGAATTAGATATTGTAGGTGGTAACATTGTTACTGCACAAGGAGCTACAGATTTAATTTATGCGGGAGCAAATGTCATTAAAGTTGGAGTTGGTCCTGGATCAATCTGTACAACACGTGTTGTATCAGGTGTTGGTGTTCCACAACTTACAGCTGTTAATGATGTATATCAAGTTGCGAAACAGTATGGTGTTGGTGTTATTGCTGATGGTGGTATTAAACTATCAGGAGATATCGCTAAAGCACTAGCTGCAGGAGCAAACTGTGTTATGCTTGGTGGACTATTAGCGGGTAGTGAAGAAACACCAGGTGAAGTATTAGAAGTCTTTGGAAAACGTGTTAAATCATACATTGGTATGGGATCACTTACAGCAATGCAACGTGGATCAAGTGACCGTTACTTCCAAGGTGGCGTTAAAGAATTAAGTAAATTAGTACCAGAAGGTATTGAAGCAACAGTTCCTTATAAAGGATCAATTACTGATGTAATCTACCAAATGCTTGGTGGAGTGCGTTCCGGTATGGGTTACTGTGGTTGTGCAACCATTAATGAAATGCACTCAAAAGCACAATTTGTGAAGATCACAGCACCTGGTTTAAGAGAGAGTCATCCCCATGATGTAGATAACGTCAAGGATGCACCTAATTACCAAAAATAAAGGGATTACAACGGCATAGAGTCAAAAAGTGATTTTATGCCTTTTTTGAAATTAAAAGACGAAGGGGACATTCATGAAACAAGATATGATAGTAATACTAGATTTAGGAAGTGTTGAAAATGCTGAATTAGCACGTAATATTCGTGATTTAGGAGTGTATAGTGAAATCTATGCACACGATATTACTGTAGAAGAATTGCAAGCACTACCTAATGTAAAAGGAATCGTTTTAAATGGTGGACCAAATCGTGTAGTCGATGGAACACCAGTAGATATTAATGAAGCAATCTATGATTTAGGAATACCGATGATTGCTGTAGATCACCCATCATCAAAAGCTGAAATAAACTATACACAGTTACCAACTCAAGAAGAGTTGAAACACTTCGTATTCGATGTATGTAAAGCAGAAACAAACTGGAATATGAAGAACTTTGTACATGACCAAGTTCAACGTATCCAAGATGAAGTCGGCGATAAAAAAGTGCTTCTAGCACTATCGGGTGGTGTAGACTCATCCGTAGTTGCAGCACTTCTTATTAAAGCAATTGGAAAACAATTAGTATGTGTTCACGTAAACCATGGTTTAATGCGTAAAGGTGAATCTGAAGATGTTGTTGAAATCTTTAGAAATCAATTAGATGCAAACTTAATTTATGTGGATGCAAGTGAGCGATTCCTTACAAAACTTGAAGGTGTTAGTGATCCTGAAGAGAAACGTAAGATTATCGGTAATGAGTTTGTTTATGTCTTTGATGAGGAAGCAAGCAAGCTCGATGGCATTGATTTCTTAGCTCAAGGAACAATCTATCCAGACATTATTGAAAGTGGTACTAAGACAGCGAAAGTGGTCAAATCACACCATAATGTAGGTGGTCTCCCTGAAGATATGCAATTCAAACTTATTGAACCACTTTATCAGTTATTTAAAGATGAAGTACGTGCTTGTGGATTGGAATTAGGATTGCCAGAACATATGGTATTCCGTCAACCATTCCCAGGACCAGGACTTGGTGTGCGTTGCCTTGGAGCAATTACAGCAGACCGTCTTGAAGCAGTACGTGAGTCAGATGCAATTCTTCGCGAAGAGTTTGCGAAAGTAGGTCTTGATAAGAAGGTGTGGCAATACTTTACAGCAGTACCTGATTTTAAATCAGTAGGTGTTCGTGATAATGAGAGAAGCTTTGAATATCCAGTAATTATCCGTGCAGTGAATACAGTGGATGCAATGACTGCAAGTATTGAACATCTTGATTGGGAAGTGTTGACTGTGATTACAGATCGCATTCTTAATGAAGTGAAACATGTAAATAGAGTGCTTTATGACTTGTCACCAAAACCAGTGGCGACGATTGAGTGGGAATAAGAAATATAATGTGTTAAAGTAATTGAAGAGTCCTATAAAATATATTTGAGTAGAAATATTATCTACTTAATAAATGATTATTTCTTAGGATCAGAAAGCAAGAGTAAGATCTTGCTTTTTTTAGTTGAGGGTTTCGTATATAATGATAATATTAGGTAAAGAATTAGTTTAACAAAAGAATAATAATAACAATAAAGTCAGAAGCAATTTACAAGATATAATTTTAGAGTTGATATTTTGATTATATTGGAGTTTTGAATGTGGTTGAGAGAGTAAGCATAGTAGTCGCATAGTTAATTATGTAGATGAGTTACATCGCTTTTTTAGCACAAAAAATTAGGCTACTAGGAGAAATCTCAAAAATACGAAAAGTATATTTCCGTGAGAATATAGGTAGTGGGGAGTATGTTTACAGATAAAGCTATCTTTTAATTCAACTATATGAATGTAGTTTAACTAAAAATATTTTTAAGCAATCATGTTAAAACTGGAAAAAATAACTATATAGTTTGACGTGTATCTTATACAGAAACTAGATTAAAGGTGGATAGTCTTGAAAGGAGTTGAGATCACCCCTAAAGAGTAATGAAGAAATTTATTAAGTAAGTACAAGTAATTTTCCAAGTAAAGAAAGAGGATAGATATAATGGTAAAAAAAGCAAGTGAAGTAGAATTTTTCCCGTATAACTCCAGACACAATTGCTACATGGTAATTAATGATAACGGAAAGTTAGAGCAAATTCAGCACGGAGTTGATAATATGAAAGAATTGTATGAGAAAGTAAAAAACAATGACTCGGATTTATACATTGTCTGGCCAGGACGCTATAGAAGTGATTTATTTATAGTTGACAACCTAGAACTATTTGCTGAAGCTTTTAAAATTATTATTTGATTTTGGAGGTAATAAATGATTTCATACAATACTCAGCACTATCGACTATATAATAAAATAATTGCAAAGTTCTTTGATATTGAGTTAGACGATATAAGCTATGATGATTTGGTTGATGAAATAGCTCCTAAATACTTGAGACGAGAGCAGTTTCAAAACTGTAAGACATCACTGATTGAGTTGCACGAATGGAGTAAAGATTCATTCATACACGAGATGAGTTCTCTACATGAGGTTTTATTATACTGTTTTCTGAAACGAGTTGAATCTAAACGTGTTCAGTATAAAGAAGATTACGAGTTAATTTATTTCACTAATGAAATCAGAGAGATGATAAGACAATCTTCCGAAATTGATTTAAGAGAAGCGAAATTATTCGACATTGAAGAAAGCTTTACAATAGATGACTTCGAAGAACTATACTATGATGTTAGATATTATTATGATGAATTGTTTGAAGACACTGATTTTCTATCTATCGATATTTTCTATAATGACGAGATTTACTCAGATGGTAAAATAGTTGAAAGACTTGGTGCATCTGTAGATTTCTATTGGGATATCTTACCTATGGACATTCGTCGTCTTTTTCCAAGTAAAAGCATTACTTTAACTGGAGAGGTTTCAAAATTTATTGAGTATGTCCAGAATAAGTTATCTAAATCAGATTTGGCGGAATTGTTTTGGGAAGCCGGAAGTTCCGTCACTGAAGATCGAATTCAACTAATCTTAATGCACCTTCTAGACTCATATTTTCTTAATATGAATGTATATATTGGTCGTGAAGCACGACTAGGAAAGAATAAGATTGATATTCTTCTGTTTAGAGATGGTAACGAGGGAGATAAGGTATTGATTGAAATAAAGAAAGCCTCAAGTAAATATCTTGTTAAAGGATATGAGAAGCAACTACTTAATTATATTGAAACCTCAGGATACAAGAATGCATTTTATGTTATTGCATGTTTCACAGATAAAGAAATTAAGTTAGCTGAATCTTTTATCTCAACGCATGTATACACTAATCAATATTACTTATATATAAATATTGTTATCTTTGACTTTAGAATTAAGAAACCTGCATCCAGATAGAAAACATTAGTTATATCAAATGCTAATAGGTAGTGGATGGGCTACACTTTAGTGGACAAATAAATTAGTTATATAACGACAAACAAAAATTATTTGATAAGATGTAATAAAGAAAGAAGGTATCCGCTATGGCACTAAGAGCTCGACGCACATTTACTGAAGAGTTTAAAACATAAATCGTAAACTTGTTATTGAAGATATACCAAATACAGTGTTCGAGTTAAATAATTCAATTGGAAGAGTAGGACGATTGAATGTAAACAACCTTATTACAGGAGAGGTAATTACATTGGGTGAAATTGATAAAAGAGTTATTTATGATTCGGATAAATGGGAAGAAATAACATTATTGTATGATGAGGCTGATATCATTAACAATGATGAATATCTTTATTTAGAAAAGAAAGATGGTACTCAAAAACATATAGAATATAAGAATTTCATTAATACTTTATATTAAGATATATGGGAAAAGATGACAGACTTAGGAAAATGTTGCTAGACTTTGATATTCCATCAATTGATTGTAACGCTGTCGTGGAGATGATTTCTAATATTGGACCATACGACAATCCGAAAGCTTCAGCAGTTTATAAGACACTGAAAGAAATAAAAAGGAAATCGTCGTATAGATGAATTATCACCTTTTACCAAAATAATAATAAATGATATTTAGTCGAGATATTTTTCATCCACAGAAACCTAACAAAATAAATGTCAAATTTAACTAACAACGAAACTGTTACATACGAGATATTAATAAAAATCTAGTCAAATAATAAATTGGAACACAGAATACAAAATGACTATACATTATATATAGGAGGATAGAATGTCTGAAATTTTCAGGAAAACGTCTTTAAAAACAATTACTTTTTCTATTTCCGGAGGAGCTAGATTAGAAAATGTTGAATCAATTTTAATAAGTAAGTTGAATATTATTCTGAACAATTTATATTATAATAGAAGAAAATACTATAATAAGAGTGAAGATAAAAATGAAGAAAATGAAAGCGTAGAAAGGGTACTGAGAGGCTTTAAGTTAGATTGTTTCGAAGATGAATTCGAAAGTGTTCACTATGGAGAATGTGACAAAATAGCAGAGTTCTTTAAGCGGTTTTTTGTTGTAGGTGCGAAAGGAAATGCTTATCGAGATAATATAACAAGAGACGATAATATAGCATATTTTACTAATAGAGAATATAAAACAGAAATTCATCGTCTACTAGATTTGATAAATTCGGTATTAGAAAAAAATGATTTTGGGAAAATTGATTATGACAAACTAAGAGATGTTATTGGTGAAGAGTCAAAGATGTATGAATTTTTACTAATTTTGGCGCATAACGTAGGGAATAAATGGGAAAATAAGAGTAAATCTCCTTTTCTTTCTACAACATATGGAAGAGATGCTTTTAAAACTGCGCTTAAGTTCGCTCAACATAAGAATAAAGGTAAATACTCGTACATTATTTTTGCAATCTCAAACGACAAATCAAAACATGGTTTTAAAACGGTAGATTTTGATCAGTACTTAAGAAGATTAAATGTTGAGTGGTACGATGACATTCATAGTGAAAAAATAATTAAAGATGCAATATTTCCACATCATATTATAGGGGTTTTTCAAGTTGATAACTATTCAAAATCAAAGAGTTTTATTATTAATCCTTATTTGTATCGTATGATTGAAACTGCAGTTAAGAGCAAGTGTTTTAATTATTACAAATTACACGATTATATTTGTAACTATGGAATCCAGGTAGAACAGTCTGACTTCGCTCAGTTTGCGTCAGCATTGGGTTATAAATCATATGGTCTTTTGAACGAAGAGAACGAGGTTCATGCTGGATTAATTGGAGAGAACGTGAGTTTACATCTTAGATAATGTTTTTAATTAGAATATATTTGGAGAAGCGGTTGATAAAGACTAGCAAAAGTACAGATAGATTGCCTATTGAATATATCTAGGCTAGGAGTGAAAGTTTTTCTTATAATAACTTGGATGGGATATACTTTATTTACAGAATGATGAGGGACTCCTAGAAGAATAGGATCTAATTCTCACTCAATAGTTATTTTGTAAATTTGTGAGTTCGTAAATTTTGGTGTTGCTGATATATTATCATAAATTGTTGAGCGTAGCACCCTTTTTCAATATGTGCTTTTAGAATAAAAAAAGACATACAAGACATATAGGTTTGAACTAAATTAAGAATAAAGTAACAAGGAAACCTACCGCTAGTCACGGCGATGATCAGTTTAAACTGGATGCTCATAATTATTGTGAAGATAAGCCATAACTGTCGGTAATAGAAGCTTGTAGGAATTTGGTTCAAATAATTTAATATCAAATGATTCTAAACAAACAGCTTGACTTAAATGTGGCTTAGGGAACATATTTGACACTCTAATGATACTAAGATACATCAACTTCAGGGTATTACAAATTGGAATTTTTCAACTTTCTAAGAAAATTTATAGAAAAGAATAGAATTTAGTGTGCAATCAAGAAAATTCATAAGGATTAATGCGAAATAAACGGAGTACCAATAATTTTTGAATAATACTGTAAATTTAGTAATATTTCGAAAGACTGTTTAAAATTCACGAATAAAGAAGACAGCACACAATATTCTCGGGAAAAACTCTTTCTAAAAGATTAATACTAACGTTATACATGATTACTTCAAGTGAAACTTTTGAACTGAGGAGCGAGTGCAGTATGTTGTAGTGACGTTACTTGCATCTGGACCCAAACTATTTATGTTTATTAAAAATACATAAAGGGCACGTATTCTAAGAAGCCAATTGCTTGTGAACTACGTAAAGCACTACTTGTATATATGGTTGTTAGATCTCTTGATAGGGCAATAAGAGAAGAAATTTTATCAACCATTGATCCTTCATAGTGGCTGAGTATTCAATTACATATTGAACAAATACTATGAACCACTAGTTGATTTATGTATTCCTAATTTCACGCGAATGGATATCCTGTTGAATTATTTCAGTGTCAAATTATTCTATGAATTACTAAAAATGGAATACCTATCACATCATTATTTTCTTGATATAAACGATGTAAGATCTACGGTATATGGATGTATTGAGGCGTTCTACAATACAAATAGAATACTAAGCTAATATTTTACCATTCAACAACCGATTTGCGGTGAATTTTCCTTCTAGTTCATACTACTAATGATGGGTAAACCTATGGATTAAACTTGCTCATTCTCTCGATATAGTAACACATAATTATATTTAGTTATTTGGAAAAGTGTCATTATAGTTTCATTTGAAAATTTCTGATTTATATTTTTATAGTACCAATATTAGCACTATTCTAGGTATAAGTATTATACTTTATAAAAAAAATGATGATAAACACGTGACGACCCTGGGGATTATTGATTCAAAAAAATAGAATCCTTGTATAATATTTGGGTTTTTATATTCAATAAATCGACCGAAGAAAGTTTTATTATGATATGTTTACTTTTATTTATAATATATTACTGGTATCATAGTATAATGTTATAGTAGTTAATATATAAAAGAAGAGGTGTTTTATGAAAAACATTACTGCTGATAATAAACCTTTATATCAACAAGTAGAGGCAGGCATTAAAGATTCGATTATTACAAAGGAATATAAACCTGGAGAAAAACTTCCTACCGAGTCAGAGTTTGCTAAAGAGTATAATGTAAGCATTATTACAATTAGAAAAGCAATGGAATTATTAACTGAGCAAGGTCTGGTAGAGAAGATACAAGGTAAGGGAACATTTGTTATTCCACAAAAAGAAAATGTAAAATTAGGAATGGGTGGTGGATTCGATGCATTATTTGCATCAAAAGGACATCAAACTCAACACAAGATTCTCAGTACGGCTACCTTAGAAGCAGATGAATATTTAGCGAGTAAGCTTAACATTTCTCTAGGTGATGAAGTATCGGTTATTGAGAGACTTATCACTGAGGACTACTCTCCAATTGCAATAGATAAGGTATATGTATCAAATAAACTCGTACCCAATCTAATGTTTAAACTCTCAGAGAAGAAATCCTTATACCAAACCTTAAAAGATGAATACAACATTGTCCCTAAAACTTCAAGTCTACTTCTAAATGGGATAAGCGCTTCAGTAAGCTTGGCGAAGCTCCTTGATTGTTCAATTGGAGATCCAATCTTCGAACTTGAAAAAGTCGCGTTTACTGAAAACAACAAAGAGGTTATTCACTATTCGGTTTCTCAAATTAGATGCGATAGAATTACATATGAAATTGTAGTTTAATAAATACTTATTAATAAACAAGTAACTATTCATTAGTTACTTTTTTTTATGGTTGAATGAATGCGATTACATAATTATCGAAAAACTGTTGATTAAATATTATTATCGTATATAATAGTCATATAACCTTATATAATGACATATAATGATTGGGGTGATTTAAAGGACTTGTTTGAAATGATTCATACATATAGGGGAAATAATTCTACTAGATAATGGATTAGTAGAAAAAGCTTATACGATTCATAAAAAGGAGAATAGAAAATGAGAACTGAACATAAAAATCAAATTGAGACAGCACTTGAGGCCGTCAAAAGTCACAAGGGTATTACTAACATTTACTTTGTAGCTTGTGGTGGATCACAAGCAGTATTAATGAGTGGGCAATATATTTTCGATAAAGAAACTGATTTACCTTCTCAAGTGTATACTGCTAATGAGTTTATTTATGAGACTCCTAAATCACTTGGTGAACACTCTTTAGTTATTTCTTGCTCACATTCTGGTAACACTCCCGAAACAGTTGAAGCAACAAAACTTGCTCGTCAGCGTGGAGCTTTGACAATCTGTCTATCCAATGAGGTTGAATCTCCACTTTGGAAGGAAGCAGAATATGGAGTTCATTATGACTGGGGACAAGAGGTTGATGATAGTGATAAGAATAAAGGAATCCTATATGGCTTACTTTTCTCACTATTAAACTATTTTGAACCAAGTGAAAAATGGAATGTATGTTTAAAAGATCTAGAACAATTGACTGAGCTTAGTACAAAAACTAAACAGCTCTACGAAGAACGTGCAGTCACATGGGCTAAATCTCACAAACGTGATGAACTAATTTATGTTATGGGAAGTGGATTAAACTATGGGGAAGTCTACTCAACAGCTCTTTGTTGGTTTATGGAAATGCAGTGGATTCAATCATGCCCAATCCATACTGGAGATTACTTCCATGGTCCATTTGAAATCACTGATTACGATGTTCCTTTCTTACTCGTAAAGAGTATTGGCAAGACACGTCACCTCGATCAACGTGCTGAAGATTTCGCAGTAAAATATACAGATAAACTTGAAGTATTAGATCAAAGTGAATTACCGCTAGATACTGTTTCAGAAGCGGGTAAACAATATATAGCGGCAATTCTATCTGGAGTAGCAATTAGACATTATGTTGAGAAAATTGCATTTGAAAGAGGTCACTCACTTGATGTCAGACGTTATATGTGGCAAATGGAGTACTAAAAAGTGTATGAACTCTTAATATTTGATGTTGATGGATTGCTATTAGATACTGAAAGAGTCTGGTATGAAACTTGGAACCATGTCGCTGAAAGACGACAAATCCCTGAACTACAAAACATATTTTTACAAATGATTGGGTCTAACAGACAAGCCGAAACAATACTATTAAATAATCTTCTTAAGGATACTGAATTAGTCAAGGATATCTTTGATGAAGTCGGAAGTCTAGGATTAAATAGAATCGAAAATGATTTGCAAGTAAAAGATGGAGTTATAGAAATCCTAGAATATGCAAATCAAAACAATTTGAAAGTTGGAGTCGCAACCTCTACAAATAAAAAAAACACCTTAAAAAGATTGAAAAAAGTAGATATTATTCATTATTTCGATTACATCATCTGTGGTGATGAAGTTACTCATATGAAACCTCATCCAGAAATATACGATACCGTTATTTCAAAGTTTGATATTGATAAAACCAAATCGATAATATTAGAAGACTCTAGTATCGGTGTCGAAGCAGCTCATAGATCTGGTGTTGACTGCATTATGGTTGAGGATCTAGTAGTACCTACTGAAGTTGAAATAGATAGAACTGTATTAGTTTGTAAGAACTTACATGAAGCATTAGATTATATTAAAAAGGAGAATAGAAAATGAGAACAGAACATAAAAATCAAATTGAGACAGCACTTGAGGCCGTCAAAAGTCACAAGGGTATTACTAACATTTACTTTGTAGCTTGTGGTGGATCACAAGCAGTATTAATGAGTGGGCAATATATTTTCGATAAAGAAACTGATTTACCTTCTCAAGTGTATACTGCTAATGAGTTTATTTATGAGACTCCTAAATCACTTGGTGAACACTCTTTAGTTATTTCTTGCTCACATTCTGGTAACACTCCCGAAACAGTTGAAGCAACAAAACTTGCTCGTCAGCGTGGAGCTTTGACAATCTGTCTATCCAATGAGGTTGAATCTCCACTTTGGAAGGAAGCAGAATATGGAGTTCATTATGACTGGGGACAAGAGGTTGATGATAGTGATAAGAATAAAGGAATCCTATATGGCTTACTTTTCTCACTATTAAACTATTTTGAACCAAGTGAAAAATGGAATGTATGTTTAAAAGATCTAGAACAATTGACTGAGCTTAGTACAAAAACTAAACAGCTCTACGAAGAACGTGCAGTCACATGGGCTAAATCTCACAAACGTGATGAACTAATTTATGTTATGGGAAGTGGATTAAACTATGGGGAAGTCTACTCAACAGCTCTTTGTTGGTTTATGGAAATGCAGTGGATTCAATCATGCCCAATCCATACTGGAGATTACTTCCATGGTCCATTTGAAATCACTGATTACGATGTTCCTTTCTTACTCGTAAAGAGTATTGGCAAGACACGTCACCTCGATCAACGTGCTGAAGATTTCGCAGTAAAATATACAGATAAACTTGAAGTATTAGATCAAAGTGAATTACCGCTAGATACTGTTTCAGAAGCGGGTAAACAATATATAGCGGCAATTCTATCTGGAGTAGCAATTAGACATTATGTTGAGAAAATTGCATTTGAAAGAGGTCACTCACTTGATGTCAGACGTTATATGTGGCAAATGGAGTACTAGAAAATGACTCAATATGACTATGATATAATAATTGCATCCCATGGTTCAATGGCTAAAGGAATGGCGCAAAGTATCGAGATGATATTAGGAGAACAAGAGTCACCGATTCATTATGTAGGTTTTGAATTAAATGAATCTTTAGAAAGTTTTAACGAAAGAATCACAAATGAAATTCAAAAAATTAAAGAGAAAAATGTCCTTATACTCACTGACATTATCGGTGGAACTCCGACAAATGTTAGTCTTCAACATGTTGATTCGAATATTCATATTGTCTCCGGAGTTCACCTTGCACTAGCTTTAGACCTATTTGTCCGTAGAAATAATTTTGATTCTTTAACTGACTTAGACATAGTGAGTATTATCGAAGAATCAAAAAAGGGAATATTATATTTGAATGATTTAATTTAGTAGAAAGGATGACACGATGATTAAATTAGTTAGAGTTGATCACAGATTATTACATGGACAAGTAATATTCTCGTGGACAAAACAGAAATCTGTGAATCACATTATTGTACTTGACGATGAGGTTCCAAAGCAACCTATCACAGTAATGGCATTATCAATGGCAAAACCAGCCGACTGTGGACTAGATATTATTGGATTTAGTGATTTAGAAGAGGCACTATCAAAAGTTGAAAAAAAGAATGTAATGATTCTAATAAAAGGACCTGTTGAAGCACTTCAATTAGTCAATAAAGTACCAGAAATAACAGAAATTAATTATGGAGGAGTTGCAAAGAAAAATAGTTCTAAAGCTTTTGGTAAAGCTGTCTATTTAACTCCAGAAGAGTTGTTAGCAACTCAAAATATACTGAACAAAGGTGTTTCGATCTATGTTCAACAAGTACCTAGTTCCTCAGTTGAAAATGTAGACTTTAAATAAGAGAAAGGGAAAAATTATATGTTAATACAAGCAATTTTACTTGGATTAGTAGGAGTATTGGCAGTAGCAGACTCACGATTATTCGGTCGACAAAACATTAGTAGACCATTAATTTTAAGTAGTTTAGCTGGTCTAGTACTTAATGATTTAACAACGGGGATTGTACTTGGTGCATCTCTAGAGTTAATGTCTATGGGATTCGTTGCTATTGGAGCTGCTGGACCTCCTAATATGCAACTTGGAAGTATCATCGCTACTGCATTTGCAATTACAACAGGAGCTTCAACAGAAACTGCTTTAGCTATTGCAATACCAGTTGCTATTGCTGGGGAATTTATGAGTATTATAATGCGTATGGTTATCGCTCAATTTACACACGTTGCTGATAGCGCTATTGAGAAGGGGAATTTTAACGTCGCAAAAGGAATTCATACCTATGGAGCATTTATCTTTAATGCATTCGTTTATTTCATTCCAATTGCTCTAACTGTATACTTTGGAACTCATGTGATCGATAATGTCGTTCAAGCTATTCCAGACGCTGTAACAAAAGGACTTACTGTCGCTGGAAACTTGCTTTCAGCACTAGGGTTTGCAATGTTATTAAGCACAATGCTAAGCAAAAAAATGTTTGTTTACTTCCTATTCGGATTCTTAGTAGTAGCATACTCAGGTTTGGATCTAATCGGACTTACACTATTTGCTATTATCTTTGCATTCGTCATGGATAAGATAGTATATGGTAGAGAGGGCTCAGAATAATATGAAACAAATAAAAAATGAAAATTTAGTAACTGAGAAAGATTTAAGAAAAGTTTTCTTGAAATCTTTAACGATCATGTGTTCCTGGAACTATGAAAGACAAATGCATATGGGATTTATGTATGGAATGTCACCAGTTCTAGACAAATTATATCTTGATGATGAAGAGGCTAAAATACAAGCGTATGAACGCCATATGGAGTTCTTCAACTGTACACCTCAAATGACACCATTTATTCTCGGATTAGCTGCTTCTATGGAAGAGCAAAACGTATTAAGTGATGGTGACTTCAATACCGATTCAATCGGAATGATTAAGACTTCGTTAATGGGTCCTTTTGCTGGAATCGGAGACTCCTTCTTCCAAGGAACACTCAGAATCATCACATTTGGTATTGGTATTTCTTTTGCTCAACAAGGAAGTGTATTGGGTCCTATTTTAGCAGTTGCCCTATTTGCTGTTCCATCACTTCTGTTTGCTTACCATACAACATTCCTAGGATATAAATCAGGAAATAAGTATCTAGCAAAACTATATCAAGATGGACTAATGGATCGAGTGATGCAATTTGCATCAATTATCGGACTTGCAGTAGTAGGTGGAATGATTGCGAGCATGGTTCCAATCACTACATCAATAACATTTACTGCAGGGGGAACAGAGCTTGTTCTCCAACAAATGTTGGATTCAATTTTTCCAAAACTATTACCGTTGCTAGTGACTCTTGGACTTTACTCTTTAATTAAGAAGAATATTAAAACAAATTATCTTCTGCTTGGGGTCATCGTCTTTGGTTTAGTGATGAGTATGATTGGTATTTTATAATCTCTAAAAAGATAAACAATAGAGTCTGACTAAAAATCAAAGATCAGTAATTTATATCATACATTAAAAGAGAATAATATTAATCGCGTATGTAGTAAAACTGGCTCTTAGGTTTATAGTTTTGGTATAAAATATCTTATGTTATTGAAGAACGAGATCTTCGAGGAACTTTTAGAAAATAAAGAGAAAGCATCGAGGAACGTTGAGATTTTAAGGGATAATTATTAAAGTTATCCCTTTTTTGTTGATACAATATATTTCTGCGCCTTAAATGATCGAAATTTCTATAACCTTCTTTTTTTATTGCTATGTATAATTCGTGTTCCCATCCAATGCTGTGTTATTTTACAATTATTCGCATAAAAGTATTATTTCTTTTGTTTCATGGAAAAAAGGGCAGTTAAATCGGATTGCTCAGGATTTCTTATTGTTGCAAAAGTACGAGAAAAAAGAAAAAAGTAGTGCCAAAATAGTAAATTGATGGTATAATGCCTTAGCTAACTGTATTAAAATAGCTGGAGGGAGAAATGAAAGAACTTTGTTATAAAAAACTCTTTAAAAAGTTAATTGACGTAGAAATGAAAAATTACGAACTTATGGAAAAAGCAATTATAAGTAAAAGCACTTTTTATAAGCTGAAAAATAACGAAAATGTAACTACCGATATACTGCTTAGGATATGCAATGTGTTGGATTGTGATATTTCTGAAATTGTGGAGTGTGTGGAAGAATGACTTTAAACAAAACAGGTAAATATACGGTGATTGATTTATTTTGCGGAGCTGGCGGTCTATCTAGAGGATTTTTTGATGCTGGATTTAATGTAGTCTTAGGCATTGACTTTGATGATAAAGCCCTCGAATCTTTCTCTCACAATCATGGAAATACAAAAGCTTTAAAATTAGATTTATTCAATTTCGAAAATATAGATATTATTTATGAAGAAGCTAAGAGAATAACTTCTAAAATTGATGTTCTAGTTGGTGGACCGCCATGCCAAGGATTTTCTTTAGCTGGAAAGCGTGAAGCTGACGATGAAAGAAATACTCTATACTTAGCAATGGTTAAAGTTGCCGAAAAATTAAAACCAAGAGTAATAGTTTTGGAGAATGTTCCTGGGATGTTAACCTTGTACAACGGAGCTGCGAAAGATCGAATATTTGAGGACTTTGAGAGGATAGGGTATAACATGAGTGTTAAAGTCCTATATGCCCCAGACTATGGAGTTCCCCAAATTAGAAAAAGAGCATTCTTCGTTGGATTGTTAGGTTCCGATGAGCCTTTTGAATTTCCATTGCCTAGCCATAGTGAAAATATGTACATATCTTGTGAAGATGCAATCGGTGATTTGCCAGCACTAGAAGGTATTTATGGGGATGAAGTACAAGACTATGAAACTAGAGCCAAGACTGATTATCAAAAAGAGATGAGAAAAAATTCTAAAAAAATCTATAATAATTTGGGGACGATTCACTCTGAGAAAACTATTAAGATGATTTCTCTTGTTCCAGAGGGGAAAAATTATAAATCTCTTCCTGAAGAATATAGAGGTATGTATAAATATAATGAAGCATTAACTAGGTATAGTAGCTCAAAACCTTCACTAACCATTAATACTGGACATAGGTCACATTTTCATTATAAACACAATAGAATACCAACGGTGCGAGAGAGTGCGAGACTACAGTCTTTCCCAGACGATTTTATTTTTTATGGAACTAAAACAGAACAATATAAGCAAGTTGGTAATGCTGTTCCACCGAAGCTTGGAAGAGCAATTGCTAACGAGGTTGAGAAGTATCTAAAGAGGTCGAATAATGAAAAAGTTTAAATTTGTTGATCTGTTTGCAGGGTGTGGGGGGCTAGAGGATGGCTTCTTACAAACAGGATATTACGAGTGTGTTTCCTCAGTTGAGTGGTTAAAGCCCCAGGTAGAAACGTTACGACATAGACTAAAAACTAAATGGAATTACGATGATGCTGATAATAAAGTATTGCATTTTGACATACAAAGAGAAGAAGAATTATTTAGTGGATGGGATGATTCTGAATTTGGTATTTCAAAAGGACTTGATTATTTAGTGAAAAAATCTGACGGTATTGACTTGATTATGGGAGGACCTCCATGCCAAGCATATTCTGTTGCGGGTAGAGTCAGAGACGAGAATGGAATGAAGGATGACTACAGAAATTATTTGTTTGAACATTATTTATCTGTTGTTGATCGATATAAACCTAAGCTTTTCATATTTGAAAATGTCCCAGGTATTCTTAGTGCAACACCTAAAGAAATTAGTATAATTGATACTATAAAAGAGGAGTTTTCTAAACATGGATATCTTATTAGTTCTGATTTAAAAAAATATGGAGTAATTAATGCTGCTGACTATGGCGTTCCACAGAATAGAAAACGTGTGATTATTTTTGGTGTACGAAAAGATTTATGTGGTGATGCAGCTATTGAAGTCGTGGATGACTTCTATAAAATAATATTGCCAAAGTACAAAACAGATAAAAGATATACAGTGGAAGATGCAATTGGTGACTTGCCTGTTATTTATCCTATATGGGATGAAAAACATAGAAAACAAAGAAAATCATATAATTTCGATGAAACTGTGAACTGGCATAAACCTAGATACCACAGTTTAAGAGATATGGAGATTTTTCAACTACTAGCAAAAGATATTGAAACAGGAAAAAACAAATATATTGAAGCTAAGGAATTGACGAAATTATATGCGAAAAAAGTTGGTTCAAATTCTCCAATTCATAGATATCATGTACTTAGAAAAAACCAACCTGGAACTACTATACTTGCTCATTTATACAAAGATGGAAATAGATTTATTCATTACGATTCTAAGCAAGCAAGGACAATTACACCTAGAGAAGCTGCAAGAATACAGTCGTTTGATGATGATTTTGAATTCCTTGGGTCTCAAGGTAATGTATATCAAATGATTGGTAACGCAGTTCCTCCAAAACTTGCATATGCTATTGGAATGGCGGTAAATGATATTTTAGATAAAATAGAAAATGAAGGGAGCTAACTATGTATCATTATTTATATACCAACGATATGAGAGTATCAAATTTAGAGGAAAAAGCAGTAGAATTTTCTAAAATGTTTCTTACGGATACAGTACCTACAGCAGAAGAAGATAAATCAATAAATAATAGTGCACAGACAATTGGTTTTTATCTTAATCTGACTAACAAAGGAAATAGTGCTTTACTTGCTGCGCAAAATGATGTTAGAGGAGTTATCTTAAACTTTATTAAGACATTTCAATTTCCTAATACTAGAACAAAAGGAAATTTTAACGATACAATAGATGATAAGATTCAAGTTGCTCCTCTCAGAGAAATTATTAAGCTCTTATTTTTATTTCAACAAATGGATAAGGATAGTGCATATTTATCTGTGGAGGAGATTTTGTCTTTTATTTTTTATAATGATGCAATTGCAAAAAGTTCTAGCCCTGATAGAGTTGCGGTAATAAAAGAAATAATAGAATTTAGAAAATCTAAGAAACTAGGAAGCAATATTGCTTCATTAACTAATAGGTCTTGGAAACACCAAGACAGACAGATAAAGGAGCTGTTAAGCATACTAAGCTGGTCTAAGTTTGTTGATTATTCTGGAGATAAAATAACCCTTATATTAGACATGCAAGATGATGATATTAAATATAAATCAGAACTATTAGATATAATAACATTTGATGAGTTTTGGGATTATGAAGATCCAGACAAAAAATTTAATGAGCTACGGACTTCTTATTTTGATTATGTTGATTCTTGGATTCCTCAACAAAAGGATTACATAAATCCAGATGATATTGAGCATCATAAGTGTAATAGCGTGATCCAGAAGCTATATTTTGGAGCTCCAGGAACTGGGAAAAGCTTTGATGTATCGAAATTAATAAAAGAATGTTATCCATCAATTGAAGAAAAGGATAACCCTTATGTTTTCAAAACTACAGTTTTTTCTGATTACTCATACTATAATTTTGTTGGAAATATAATGCCAGTATCTCGAAATGGTGAGATTGGTTATGATTTCCAACCTGGAATATTTACGCAAGCATTAGCTATGGCATTAAATTTTGCTGAGAAAGATATATTTCTAATTGTTGAAGAGATGACACGAGGTAATATTGCTAGCATTTTTGGAGACCTGTTTCAATTGTTGGATAGAGATAAATTTGGGATTAGTGAGTACTCAATTAATAATGATCTAATATCTCATTATTTTGAAAGAAAAGCTATCGATATAAATAAAATATATTTACCATCGAACCTTCATATAATTGGAACAATTAATACAAGCGATCAAAATGTTAATGTAATGGATACGGCCTTTAAGAGACGCTTTGATTTAATATATGTTGATGTAGAGCCTGTTAGAGATAGGGATTCTAATGAGCTATTAAATACTTTTGTGTTTACATTCAATGATGGTAAAGAATTTGAATGGAATAAATTATATTTAGGAATTAATGAGTTTATTATAGAAAAATTGAAGTTAAGCGAAGACAAACAATTGGGACAATTCTTTATTAAATTTGATAATTATAAGAATGACACTGAAAAATATGAATCTTTGCAAAATAAATTGTTACACTACTTATGGAGTGATGTCCAAGGGGCAGCTATGTTAGACGACTTTAGTATATTCAAAGAAGATTTCTCTTCATTTTCTAAATTATACAAAGCGTTTGGAAATAATGATAATGTATTCAGTGAAGACTTCATAGAAATTTATGACTCAACAGTATACTAGAGGTGAGCTGATGAAGTCGAAAGAAATGATAATAATTAATGATGGTCAAAGAATAGAAAGATCTTTTGCAGAAAAACATCAGATTACTGAGTATTGTGATGTAAGAAATGGAATTATGACAATTTCATTTGTGGGAACCATTATTCAAAGAGATTTATGTATAATTTCATTTCCTAAACATTATGAGGTTTCTAGTTTTAGTGACAACGATGGTGAGTGCATCAAAAAAATATTAACTTTAATCTCAATGAGTAGAATTAGTTCAGGAAGTTTCGATAATGGTGAAAAGAAGGAATTTCCAGTAAGGGCGTACTGGGAGATTGCAAATTATTACAAGAAATTCGGGCTTTACAAAGATAGTGAGAAATACAACGAACTTGGGTACGTAGGTAATGTAGATTGGAATAGAACTGTAAACACATCTAACAAACTTATTGTGAAAAATGGAATAATTTTTTCTCCGTTTGTATTGAGAAAGACGAGGAATAAAAGTGTTTTATTGAGTGAATGTATGGATTTCGCTCTTGGAGATGCAGCTAATTATTCTGAAATGATTTCTGTAATATTTAATTATAATAGAAAAGGTAACAATCGTATATTTGAAAACTTAGAATATGTTACCATTCAACTAAACAGAATTAAAGCTAATTATTTCAAGGATGCTGAGAAACGCCTGATTCATGGATTGATCGAATACATGGAATGGAAAAGTAGATTGAAGGACAATGTTCGCTTATTAACTTTAAAATTTGAGGACTATTGGGAAAAAATGGTTGAAGTTTATTTAAATGGTAATTTTGGTGGGTATACCGATGATAAAATTGAGTTTATTGAAAATAGTTCTGCTAGTTTTAAAAAGCCGAAACAATATTATGTTGAGTCCAATGCAATAAGAAAGAAAAGAGGAAGTCAAGGAAACGACTTATTCTATCGAATTGAGTTGGATCACTTATATGTTGATGATGTGGTTTATGTTTTTGATTCCAAGTATTTTAATCAAGATATTAGAGACATGAATTACAAACAAGCGTATTATCACTATCACATGAAAACATTATATCCAAATCAACAGATTGTGAATGGATTAATAATGCCAACAAATAAGAATTATTATACGAAAACACATATAGATAGAAGCGATATAGATGGCGTAAAAATTATTGAACATTATATAAATTTGCCAAGCGTCATAGATTATGTCCTGAAACATAAGAAAAATATTGATTTCAAATAACTGTACTTAGTGGAGGGATAATAAGGGATTTAAGTATTTGGCACTTAAATAGTTTAGATTTAGTTTTTGATAGGTAACTCTACTATTTTCAAAAATCTCGCTACTGTAAATTAGTATGTGGGAGAAAATGACTAATTTTGAAGTGAACCCATTATTTGGGACTTTGAATTTCTAAGATTAAATTTTAGGATTGAATTCTGTATTTTGAGGAGTCAGTCCTTTTATTTGATTGAAACTCGTTTGTTAATAATATATTCCAAATATTTTTCTCTTGTGTCAGAGCTTCTAATAAGTTTAATGCATATTCTTTTCTAATAGACTTATCCTTCTTATAACTCCAAGGAGTTTTCTATTGGCGAGTCATCTAAGTAATTCACTTTTCATGACATAGATTGACAAGCTACAAATGCTAATAGTTAATAGAAGTAATATTTATTAAGTTCAAGTCTAAGTTTGAATCAGTGTTTCTTTTATCGTATACTAAAATCAATATAATCAATTGGGGGTAAATTGCATTGAAAACAAGTAAAGAACTAATTTATGAGTACATTCAGAAAGAAACCTACACTAATAATGATTTTACTTCTGGTATAGATACAAAAAATGTAGCTCTTGCACTAAACATGCAAAGATCGAATGTAAGTGCGGTCCTTAATGAGTTAGTACAGGAAGGAAAATTAGAAAAAAGTGATTCTCGTCCGGTGCTATACAGCATTACGAAACAAACAGGTGCAAGTGCATATTATAGTACTTTTGAAAAACTCGTCGGCTTTGATGGTAGTTTAAAGAATGCAGTTCAGTTGGCCAAAGCAGCGATACTGTATCCTAAGAAAAGTTTAAACGTACTACTGATGTCTCAACGTGGAACGGGGACATCCTATTTTGCACGGCTAATGTACGAGTTTGCTATTGAGAGAGGAATTCTTCAAAGCAATGCCCCATTTATTAGAATTAACTGTAAGCATTTTATTAAAACACCAGAATTATTAACTGACGAAATATTTGGCTATAACGATGACTTATCCAAGAGCTCCTTTGCTAAAGCTCAAAATGGTGTTCTGTTTATTGATAACTTTGACATTTTAGATGGCAAGCAACAAAGTCGATTATTCGAGTTCATTGATACTGGGAGAGTAAGTAACTCAGATTTAAGTGAAGTCCAAGTATTTGATGATATTGTTCTTATTATTGCAAGTCCAACCTTAACAGGAAACGATATCAATCAAAAAATCCCAATGACTATAGAACTTCCGAATCTTTCTGAGAGAAGTATAGAAGAACGCTTTGAACTGGTAAATCACTTCTTTACAATTGAAGCTACGAACTCAGATCGAAATATTATTGTGGAAAGAGATATCGTGTGTGCCCTAATTGCTCATGAGTTTGAATACAATATAAAAGAGATGGAGATTGAAATCATCTCTGCCTGTGCCAATGCTTATGTTCGTGTTGTGAATGAACAAGATGAAGATGTGTATGTTTACCTGTCAGATTTCAAACAAGAAATACGTAAGAGTCTACTTATAGCAAGAGGCGAATCATTAGAGATTAATCAGTTAATAGGTGATGAACCTTCATTAAGTTATGATAAAAAGGTTGGCTTACTTCTAAATAATCATCGAAAAGATGACATGTATGCTGAGATACGTAAGCAATATGATGAACTATCTAATCGAGGAATCAACACAGAGAGTATTGAAGATATAATCAATGAACACGTATCTAATTTATCAAGACAATATCGTTACTACTTGCAATCAGATGATAAAAACCAAGTAGACCAGTTGTCTAAAATAGTAGACAGTCGAGTAATTTCAAAGGTATCTGCATTCATTGATCTATGTAGTCAAGAACTAAAACGTACATTTAAATCCAATGTCTTCTACGGCTTATGTCTGCATATTAACTCCTTACTATCTACTGATACGAAGATGAAGCGAGTCGATGATACACGTATTGTTGATATCATTCAAAACTATCCAAAGGAATATGCACTAAGTATTCAATTTGCTGAGAAGTTAAAGCGATCTCTAGATATTGACTTACCTATTGAGGAAGTGGTTCTCATTACGATGTTTATTATTGAAAATGATGAGGATAAGAGCGAAGGGAATCCTGTGTTACTCTATATTATGCACGGTTCAAGTACCGCTTCATCATTAAAAGAAGTAACGAATGCACTAACTCATTCCAACAACGCTCATAGTTATGATTTGGAACTATCAACTGATACTAGTGAAGCACTCGAAGATATTCGAAACCTAATCTTAAAAATAGATGAAGGACAAGGCGTACTTGTTCTCTATGATATGGGTTCAATAAAAACCATGTTGGATACGTTAAGTGAAGAATTGCCAATAAAGATTCGTACAATCAACATTCCAATTACACTAATGGGTATAGACATTGCTCGAAGATGTTCTATGGAGACTGATATCGACTATGTTCTCCATATGACGAACCTAAGTTTTAGTAAGTATGCTAAGAATGAAGAACGCCAGAATGAAGTTATTATTACGCTTTGTCATACGGGAGAGGGTGGAGCTCTTCAATTGAAAGATTATATAGATAACTCATCACTACTTGATATGAAAACAATTCCACTTGCAATTAGTAATAGAGAAGAACTAATACTAAGAGTTACAGAAATACGTAAGGTCTATAAAATACATGCATTTGTAGGAACCTATGATCCTAAGCTATTTGGAATTCCATTTATATCGATTTCTAAAATCTTTGAGACTAGAAAAGAATTCTTAGATCGTATCTTGATGTTCCAACCTGTAAACTCAACCAATTTTGATTATGAGCAAATCTATGAACATCTGGAAGAACAGCTGCGTTATGTCTCTGTTCCTAAGTTGAAAACAACTTTACCAGAGATTGTTGATCAATTAAGTATTCTATACCCACTTACTGAAGATCAGCGTTTGGGCTTATTTATTCATCTAGCGAGCTTATTAGAAAGACTGCTAGAAGGTATACATCCTCACATTAATAAAGACCGAGATAAGATAATTAATATGTTTGAGGAAGATTACGAAGTAATTAGTCGTCATATGAGAGACTTAGAAAAACGATTTAAGGTAATGATTGATGATAATGAAATCGCAACAATTATCATGATGTTGAAGAAAATATAGAAAACCCGATAGAGTGTGGGGCTGGTTGATTCCAGTTCCCATAACTCACATCGGGTTTTTTTTATTGTTCATTATTCTTGTCTATTGCTTTTTGAATGTCATAAAGTGTGTCAGACATTCTCCCAAGATATACACCTTCACTGAACATTCTAAAGAATCTATTTTGTTTCTTGTTCTCAAAGCTTTGGATGATTTGTTCAAATTCTATGGTTAACCCTTTAGGGTCTTTGCTAGTTGTATAAGAAATCTGAATGGTGTCCGAAGCAGAACGGATTGTTACTGCATAATTTGTTCCACGTTTATAGTATGTGACAAGTACATCAGCGCTCCCAAACTGTTTGTCGCCCACTTTTTTAAAACGAAGACCTTTAACGATATTATCAGCAGTGATTGTTTTTCCTGTAGACTCTTTGTATTCTTCTATAAGCTGTTTCTCTAAGAAGTTATAGAAGTCATCAGAATCTATTTTTAAGGTTCTTATTAGTTTCATATTCGTATTATAGCATAGAATATTTCAAATAAAAGGATTCGAGGTTTCTCAAAAACAGGAAATTATTCATCAAAAATATACATTAAACAAACGAAGTATACACTAGCTTGATAAAAAGCGAAATGATTATACACTAATTCAAACAACAAGAACTTTCACTAATAATAGGTGATTTTTATCGGTTTTTGAGTATAAACTAAGAAAACACTGTATATTATGTGAATTTCGGACTTTTTTGTCTCCTTGACTGTATGGTGTTTTATACACTAAGATGTGGGTGTTCAAGTTGACATGAAGGAGGTAAACCGATGAGTGATAACAACCAACTCGAATTAGCGTCAATGACAATTATTGCTAATTCAGGGGATTCTCGCTCATTTGCATTTCAAGCTTTGGAAGAAGCTAAGCAAGGAAATTTCGAAGAAGCAGATCGCTTAATGAAAGAATCCGCCAAGTCTGGAAATCTTGCCCACAAAGCACAGACAGATTTATTAATTGCGGAAGCAAATGGGGAAAAAGTTGAAATTAATGTACTTCTCATTCATTCTCAGGATCACTTAATGACAAGTATGTTAGCAAGTGAACTGATCAGAGAAATGATAGAAATGTACAAAGATAAAGAAAGAAGCAGAAAGGAGTAAATTATGAATATATTATTAGTATGTGCTGGTGGAATGTCAACGAGTATTTTAATGAAGAAGATGGAAACTTATTGGAAGGAACATGGTCAAGAATTAAATATTAAGGCTGTGGGACTTAGTGAGTACCAAGATGTATATCAAGACTTTGATATTGTTATGATGGGACCTCAAGTATCTTATCGTTTAAAAGAAGTTAAAGAGAATACTGGTTTACCTACAGAAGCAATTCAATCATTTGATTATGCTGTTGCTAACTGCGATAACATTATGAAACTCGCAAATAAACTATACGCTCAAAAATAGAGGAGAAAGAATAAATGGAGAATTTGTTTAATAGTCCAATGATGGCAAAGTTGCAAGATTTTGGACAAAAACTTGGTAGTAATAAATTCTTAGCTGCACTTCAATCAGCAATGATGGGAGTTATGGCGGCTATAATGGTTGGGGCTATTTCCCAAATCGTTTGTTCAGTAGGTAGTGAACAAATGCTAGGATTATTCAAGACTGGTGATGCAGTTTATAATCTGATTTATTTACCTTATCAATATACAATGAATTTATTGTCATTATGGGTAGTTGCATTGTTTGCATATAACTATGCAAAGAACTTAAAAATGAAATCACCTATTATGAACGCAGTTGATGCATTAATCTGTTTCCTAATTGTAGCTGGTGGTCTTACAGTTGTCGAAAACCCTGCTGCATTAGGTGGAATGAGTACAGCAATCATGATGGATTACTTAGGAGCAACAGGTATGTTCGTTGGATTCATCGTTGTATTCTTCTCAGTTAGATTAGAGAAATTCTGTGTGGATCATAATATCCGTATTAAAATGCCAGATGTTGTGCCTCAATTCTTACAAGACAGTTTCTCAGCAATCTTACCATTGTTCATTAGTTTGGTAATCATCCTTGGTGTATCTGTAGCAGTGTCAACAACTACAGGTGGTCAGTATACAATACCTTCAGGATTTATGGCATTGTTAAGTGCACCTCTTAGTGCATTAACATCCGTACCTGGTATGTTCTTAATTGGTATCTTTGCAACACTCTTATGGTGCTTTGGTATTCACGGTACAATGATCGTTGTTCCAATTATCATGCCTTTATCAATCCAAGCAGCAGTAGCTAATGCTACAGCATACGCAGCAGGTGGAATCGATGCATTACAATTCTATCCTGTAGCACTCTTTAGTGCACTTGCAATGGTTGGTGGTACAGGTAACACATTACCATTAGCAATCTTTGGATTACGTTCTAAATCAAAACAAATTAGTGCAGTTGCTAAGATCTCACTAATCCCTGGTTGGTTTGGAATTAACGAACCACTAACATTCGGTATGCCTATAATGTATAACCCTATCTTATGTATTCCTTACGTATTAAACGTTCCAGTCATTATGATTCTAACGTGGATGGGTTACAAGTTCGGTCTATTAATTCCTGCATTTATTCCAATCTCGGCACTGTTACCAATGGGATTTGGTCGATACTTAGGATCACTAAGTTGGGTAAACTTTATCTGGGATTATATTATGATAATTCCTGCAGCATTAATCTACTTACCATTCTTTAAAGTTTACGAAAAACAACTTATTAAACAAGAAGCTGAAGCAGAAGCGCTAGAAGCACAAGAAGCAGTTTAAAAATTTATGGCGCCAGTATACGGCGCCATTTTTAGAAAAGAGGGCAAATATGAGTTTTCCAGAAAATTTTTTATGGGGTGCTAGTTCATCCAGCGCACAAATTGAAGGTGGTTTTGATAAAGACGGTCGTGGATTATCAATTTGGGATGTAAAGAAACCTAATCCAGGAACATGTTCTTTCCATTATGCATCTGATTTCTATAGTCATTACAAGGAAGACATCGCTATGATGGCAGAAATGGGATTTAAAGCATATCGTATGTCATTATCATGGAGTAGAATCCTTCCTACTGGTGAAGGTGAAGTTAATCCAAAGGGAATTGAATTCTACAAAAATGTATTTGCAGAATGTCATAAATACGGAATCGAACCAATCGTTACGATTTTCCACTTTGACTTACCACTTGATTTACAAAACAAGTATGGGGGTTGGGGAAATCGAAAGATGATCGATGCGTATCTAAATTATTGTAAGGTAGTATTTGAGAACTTTAAAGATGATGTGAAGTACTGGTTAACATATAATGAGCAAAATATGCTAATTTTCTTTGGAGCTTTCGATATGATCGGTGGTTCAGGAAAATTCAACACGGGTACAGAGCTTTACAATCAAGCACACATCCAATTAGTAGCACAGGCAAAGGCAATTATTATGTGTCATGAAATGTGTCCAGATGCATTAATCGGACCTGCACCAAACATTACAACGTCATATCCTGCAACAGCAAATCCAGAGGACTATATTGCTGCATTAAATATGGATGATTTAAGAAATAACTTCTATCTTGATTCATTAATTTTTGGTAGATACCCTGCAAGTGTATGGAAGTACTTTGAACAAAATAATATCGTTATTGATGTACAAGAAGGTGACTTTGAGGTTATGAAAGCATGTAAACCTGACTACATTGGGTTTAATTGCTATGGTAATGATACTACTGAATATCTTGAGTATTATGAACTAGATTTAAGTGATCTTAAAGATGCAGATAACCGTGATATTAGTTACTTAATGAAATTAATGGATAAACCTGGTGTTGGTAAGGCTGTTAAGAATCCTTTCCTTCCAAAAAACTCAGTTGATGGCAATACTTATGATCCATACTGTATACGAATCACTGCAAGACGCTTAACCGACCGATACAACTTACCATTGATTATTACAGAGAATGGGTATGGTCGACCAGATACACTAGAAGAAGACGGTAAAGTACATGATCAATATCGTATTGAACATCTAAGAGAAACAATCAAACACATGAAATTTGGAATTGAAGAAGGTGCAAATATTATTGGCTATTGCCCATGGAGTGCTTTAGACCTTGTATCAACACGTGAAGGAATAAATAAACGTTATGGATTCATTTATGTTGATAGAAATGATGACGATGAAGTAGCAAAAAATTCACCTATGAATCGTTATCCTAAAGATAGTTATTATTGGTACAAAGAAGTCATTGCAAGTAATGGTGAAAAACTAGACTAGAAAAGGAGAAATTATGTTTCCAAAAGATTTTTTATGGGGAGGAGCTACTGCTGCTAACCAATATGAAGGTGGATATTTATCGGGTGGTAAAGGATTGAGTACATCAGATGTAATTGTAAGTGGATCACATACAAGACCTAGAGAAATTACTTGGATTAATCCTAAGACACAAGAAACTGGGAGAACAGGTATTGGATTTGCTTCAGCAATGTCATTTCCTGTAGGTGCAATTCCTGCTGTATTAGAAGATGAGTACTATCCAAGTCACGTTGCTACTGACTTCTATAATCACTATGTAGAAGACATTGCTTTGATGGCAGAAATGGGATTCAAAACATTTAGAATGAGTATGAACTGGGCAAGAATATTCCCTAATGGGGATGATTCTACTCCAAACGAAGAAGGACTAGAATTCTACGATGCAGTCTTTGATGAATGTATCAAATACGGCATCGAACCACTTGTGACATTGTCACATTACGAAACTCCACTAGCTCTAGCAATTAACTATGGTGGATGGGCAAATCGTAAAGTTATCGACTTCTTTGAAACATACAGTTCAACCGTATTTAAACGATACAAAGGTAAAGTAAAATATTGGCTAACATTTAACGAAATTAATATGATGGAATTTGCAGGATTTATGGCTGGTGGTTTAATGGTAGATACACCTCAAACTAAAGCACAAGCTGCCCACAATCAGTTCGTAGCAAGCGCAAAAGCAATCCGTACTGCTCGAAAGATAGATCCAACAATCCAAGTAGGTATGATGTTAGGCTATCAACCGACATATGCTTATACAGCTGATCCTAAAGATCAATTGTTAATACTTGAAAAATCGCAAACAGGTTTATTCTATGCAGATGTTCAAATGCTTGGAGAGTATCCAAAACACCGTCTATTAAAATACAAACGTGAAGGAATTGTTCTTGAAGATACAGAAGAAGATTATCAATTATTGAAAGAATTCACACACGATTTTATGAGCTTCTCATGCTACGGTTCAAGTACTTATACAGTACATACCGAGAATCTTGAAGCAAGTGGTGGGAACTTCATCATGGGCATCAAGAATCCTTATTTAGAAACAAATGCTTGGGGATGGTCTATTGATCCTGCATGTCTTCGAATCTCATTAAATACACTCTATAACCGTTATCACAAGCCACTTTGGATTGTAGAAAATGGAATTGGATGGGACGATGAGCTTACTGAAGATAATAAAGTACATGATGACTATCGAATTAACTACCTAAAACTTAACTTCAAATCCATGGAAGAAGCAATCAATCTTGATGGTATTCCATTGATAGGTTATACAATGTGGGGGTGTATTGACTTAATATCTGCAGGTACTGGTGAAATGAAGAAACGTTATGGATTTGTATACGTTGATAGAAATGATGACGGAGAAGGAAGTTTAAACCGCTATCCAAAAGACAGTTTCTACTGGTATAAGAAAGTTATTGAAACACAAGGAAAGGACTTAGACTAAAGGTGAATTATGTTTCCTAAAAATTTTTATTGGGGTGGTGCAACTGCCGCTAATCAATGTGAAGGTGCTTGGAATGTAAATGGAAAAGGGATGACTGATAGTGACATCACAACAGCAGGAAGTTTTGATACTTTGCGTGCTAAAACGTATCAGTTGGAGAATGGTGATGTTATTGAAGTTCCAATGTTCCAATCAAAACCTGAAAATGCTAAAGGTTACGTAAAAAGTGATCGTTATTATCCAAGTCACAATGCAGTAGATTTCTATAACCGTTATAAGGAAGATATCGCTTTATTTGCGGAGATGGGATTTACAATGTACAGAATGTCGATTGCTTGGTCACGAATCTTCCCTAAGGGTATTGAGGAAGAACCAAATAAAGAAGGTCTTGAATTCTATCGAAATGTATTCTTAGAGTTGAAGAAATACAATATTGAGCCTCTAGTGACTTTATGGCATTTTGATACTCCGATATATTTAGAAGAAGAGCTCGGAGGCTGGTCTAACCGTGAAGTAATCAAACATTTCGATCGCTATGCTAAGACTGTTTTTGAAGAGTATAAGGGACTTGTAAAATATTGGTTAACCTTTAATGAAATCAACAATCAGTTAATGTTTGTGGAATTTGCAAAAGATATGCCAAAAGAAATAATCAGCAAAAGATTCCAAGAACTTCATAATCAATTTGTTGCAAGTAGTCATGCTGTAAAACTGGCACATGAGATTAGTGAAGACTATAAAGTTGGTTGTATGATAAATGGTATTACACCGTATCCACTAACACCGAATCCTGATGATGTTCTTGCAGCACAAAAATCATTCCAAAGAAATATTTATTACTGTGGTGATGTACAGGTAAGAGGTCATTATCCTGCGTTCGCACAGAGACTATGGGATCAATTCGGTGTTGAACTCGACTTTACAGAACAAGATACAATTGATTTAAAAGAAGGTACAGTTGAATACTTCAGCTTCTCATACTATATGACAATGTGTGTTACAGCGAAAGAAGATGTAGAAAAAGCAAGTGGTAACTTCTCATTTGGTGCAGTGAACCCACACCTAGAATATAGCGAATGGGGATGGGCAATTGACCCAACAGGACTTCGTTATTTCTTGAATGAAGTATACGGAAGATATGAAGTTCCATTAATGGTTGTGGAAAACGGACTCGGTCAAGATGATGTTCTTGAAGAAGATGGATCAGTTCACGATGAATACCGTATCGATTATTTCCGAGAACATATTAAGGCAATGGATGAAGCTATTCAAGACGGAGTTGATTTGATTGCATATACTTCATGGGGTTGTATCGACATTATTTCTGCGGGTACAGGCGAAATGAAGAAACGTTATGGTTTCATTTACGTTGACTTAGATAATGAAGGAAATGGAACAATGGATCGTTATAGAAAAGATTCATTCTATTGGTACAAAAAAGTAATTGAATCAAATGGTCAAGATTTAGATTCATTATGAAAATTCTCTTAGTCTGTGCTGGAGGAGCTTCAACAGGACTCCTCCTTAAAAAAATGGAAAAACACTGGGATAGCATTGGTGTTGAACTGAGTATTAAAGCGTGTGGATTGGGTTCCTATCAATATCATGCTGAGAACTACGATATAATATTAATGGGACCTCAGGTCGCTTATCGAATTAAAGAAGTCAGAGAGAACACCTCTATACCAGTCAGCCCAATTGCAACCCTAGACTATGGTTTGCAAAACTGTGAAAATATCTATAAATTGGCACAAGAGATGTACAACGACAAGGAGAAGAATTAAATGAAAGTAATCGTAACAAAGAATTATGAATCAATGAGTAGGGTGTCAGCACAAATCGTTCTTACAAAAATGTTGTCTGAATACCGTGTGAATATGTCCCTAACTGCAGGCAACACTCCAAAAAGAATGTATGAGATTCTCGCAAATGAATTGAAAGATATTCATACAGACCTTAAGGCACATTTTTACAATTTCGATGAGATTGGAATTAAGAATGAGGCAATGGGTGTTACAATGCAAGAACTATCAAAGTCGTTCTATGTACCTTGCGGCATTGATAAAGAATTCATTCATGAAATGACAGCTGATAATTATCAAAACATTGCAAAAGACCTAAGCAATACAGGTGGTATTGATTTGATAGTTATCGGAATTGGTGAAGATGGTCATTTCTGTGCAAATATGCCACAATACACAAAATTTGAAAATGATATTTATACGATAGAATTTGATGAAAATAGTGTGGAATATAAAATGATGAAGGAACACATGGGTATTGAACCTACAGGTAAAGGTGTAACATTTGGTCCTAAGACAGTACTCAATGCGAAGCAAATTTTACTGTTCGCAAATGGTAAACACAAAGCTGAAATTCTAAAGAAAGCCTTGGAAGGTCCGGTTACATCAACTGTTCCTGCATCAATACTAAAACTACATCCAAATTTAACGGTAGTCCTAGATGAAGATGCTGCGTCTTTGTTAACACGATAAATATAATTAGTAAAGAGCACCTTGTTACTTAAACGGCAAGGTGTTCTTTTATATTAAAATCTTATATATTGATGTAACTATTCGAATAATATGATAAATTAGTATTATAGGAAAATATAGGTGGATGATATGAAAAATAATGACGAATTAGATTCACAAGTAGTGGTAGAAATTGAAGAAGACGATCAAAATTTACCAGCCATAGCGGATGATAGTTATGATTTAGGGGAAAACCCATTAATAGGAGTAATAGAAAAAGCAATTACTTTACCAGGGGTAAAAGTTAATCGAACTACATTCTTGATGGAAGCATATAATCTTAGTGCTATTGAAGCTGATGGGGTTGATTTTTTTCAAGACCTAAGTATTGAAACCATGGACAAGGTAGCCTCATCAATTATTGCAAAGAATGTTACAGCTTCAAGCTCTGCTGCATTTCTTTTAGGCTTGCCCGGAGGCTTTGCAATGGCTGCATCAATACCAGCAGACGTTATGCAAAACTTTGCGTTTAGCTTAAGACTTGCACAGCAAATTGCATATACATATGGATTCTCTGATCTATTTGAAAGTGATGAGTTAAGTGAAACCAGTAGGAACACATTAATCCTATTCCTAGGGATAATGTTTATGGCTACTGGTAGTGGAACTGTTCTAAGGGCAATCTCACCAAACGTTGGTAAGTATGCAGCTAAGCAGATTCTTTCTAAACCACTTACCAAGACAGTGTGGTATCCTACACTTAAACAAATTACAAAAGTTGTTTCTTCTAAGACACTTACTAAATCTTCATTATCTGGATTTGCTACCAAAGCTATTCCAATAGTTGGGGGAGTTGCCTCAGCAGGTATCAATACCGCTACAATGGTTCCCATGGCAAATAGATTGAAGAACGAACTTCGTAAATATCATTTACCTGAAGAAGAAATTGTTGAGCTTATTGAAGAAGACAGAGCTTCATTTGGAGAAAAAGCTAGCGACTTCATTTCAGATGTAGCTGCCGGTACAGTGAAAGCTGCGGAAAGCACTCGTAATATGGGTAAGAAGATGGGTAAGTTTATGAAAGATATTGAAACTAAAACTCGGATGAAAATTGAGAAGGATAAGAAATAAACGAAACAAAGGACCCTATTGTGGGTCCTTTAACATGTCTCGTATCACTTCTCTAAGTTCAGAAGGTTCTACCGAAGGAGAAAAACGATGAACTACGTTTCCATTCCTATCAATTAGAAACTTAGTAAAATTCCAATTGATTGCATCTTTCTCTTTACGATGTTTAAAGTTTGCTAGTTTCAGAGCAAAGTCTTTTGCATGAGTTCCTTCATCCTTTGGTTGTTGTTTTCTAAGATAACGATAGAGTGGTGTCGCATCATCTCCATTAACATCAATCTTTTTATAGCGTGAGAAACTCGTATTATAGTTCAAGGAACAAAATTCATTAATACCTTCATCGTCTTCTGGAGCTTGATTCATAAATTGGTTGCTTGGGAAATCGAGTATCTCAAAGTCCTGACCTTTAAACTCTTGATATAAACTTTCGAGTCCTTCGTACTGTCCTGTAAATCCGCATCGTGTCGCTGTATTCACAATTAAGAGAACTTTATTCTTGTAGTTTACAAGAGATTCTTCAGTTCCATCTTGTCGTGTTATTGAATAATCATAAATAGTATTCATATGATTCACCTCTAACTCAATCATAATCTCAAATATGGATGCAATCAATTTCTTTGCCCACTACTTAAGTAAAAACGTAATCCAAAGTGACCTCACAGACCATTATCTTAATACACTCTTAATACCTAGAGTGATATAATGAATTCAACTAGAATCTAATTGTCGGAGATGAATTATGGAACAGAAACAAGGGAAACTTAAAATCTTCTTAGGGTATGCAGCGGGTGTTGGAAAAACATACGCAATGCTTGAGGCTGCTCAAAGTCTTCGTAAAGCAGGAGTGGATGTTGTTGCGGGGTATATTGAACCTCATCAAAGACCAGAAACTATTCAAAAATCCGAAGGGTTAGAGTCTATTGAACCATTGATCATCTCATACAAAGGAATCCAAATTAAAGAGTTTGATTTGGAAGCAGCTTTATCAAGACATCCAGAAGTTATATTAGTAGACGAACTTGCCCATACTAATGTACAAGGAATGAGGCACCGGAAACGATACCAAGATATTGAAGAGCTTCTAAGAAATGGTATTAATGTCTACACTACCGTAAACATTCAACATATTGAGAGTCTTAATGATGTTGTTGAACAGATAACTGGAGTTGTTGTTAAAGAGCGGATACCAGATCACGTATTTGAAGATGCAGATACTGTTGAACTTATCGACATTTCTCCATCAGAATTAATGTTACGGCTCAACCAAGGAAAAATATACAAAGATATTCAAGCTCAACGTGCATTATCAAACTTTTTTCTAGAAGAAAACTTGATTGCCTTGCGTGAGATTGCCTTAAGGAAAACAGCGGATCAAATCAACCAACGAAACTACTTGCCATCAAGTAGCTTCACAAAAGAACACATCTTAGTTTGTATCTCTGATTCACCTACAAGTGATAAAGTTATTAGAACAGCTGCGAGAATGGCAGATGCTTTTCATGCACAGTTTACTGCGGTTTATGTTGAGTTTGAGGAAATAGATTCAGTACGTGATAAAAGTGTTAAAGAGAATCTTCGTTTAGCAGAGGAACTTGGTGCACAATTGACGACACTCTATGGTGATGATATTGCGAATCAAATTGCTGAATACGCCAAAATAAGTCATGTCTCAAAAATAGTAATTGGTAAGAGTTCTAAGAAAAGGGTCAGATTTGGACAATTATCCATCATTGACCAACTTGCAGAGTATGCCCCTAATATTGATATTCACGTTATCCCAGACTCATCAACAGTTTACTATGAGAAACGTTCTAATATTTTGGGTAAAGAAACATTTAGACTCAGAGATGGTTTGAAAGTCTTTGCGATGTTAAGTATAGCGACTGCTATCGGTTACTTCTTCTTTGAATTAGGCTTTACTGAAGCAAATATAATAATTGTCTTTATTCTAGGTGTACTCATTACTTCCCTTATTACTGATGGACGAATATGGTCAATCATATCCTCAGTACTCGCGGTATTGGTGTTTAATTTCTTCTTTGCAGATCCACGATTTACCTTTGCAGCATACGATTCAGGATATCCTTTTACATTCTTATTCATGTTTGCGACAGCGTTTATCACAAGTACCTTAACTACGAAATTAAAACAAAGAAGTATTGATTCTGCTAAGAAGACCTATAGAACCGATATACTTCTAGAGACAAGTTTGAAGCTCCAAGGTGCAAACACAAAGGCAGAGATAATTGCTGCAATCGGTAATCAAATTAAGAAACTAGTCAATGAAAATGTCATCATCTATACTTTTGAAGATAGTCAACTCGTCCCAATGGTATTTGTCGATGCAACGCAAGAATATGTTCATGATATTCTGTTAAGTCAACAAGAACGGGCCATTGCAGAATGGGTCTATGAGAATAATAAACGTGCAGGAGCACAAACAAATACGCTTTCAAATGCAGTATGTACCTATCTTGCAGTTCGTTCATCAGACAAGGTAGTGGCTGTAGTAGCTGTTGAACTCCATGATCCTTTGGAAGCCTTTGAAAAGAACCTTTTGGTATCCTTGATTAACGAAGGAGGATTAGCCCTAGAGAAGGCTATTCTTAATGAAGAACAAAAAGAGTCCACACTCAGCCTCGAGCAAGAGAAATTACGTTCAAACATATTACGCACGATTTCCCACGACCTTAGAACGCCACTAACAAGCATATCTGGAAACGCTGATCTCTTGATTAAGAATCCTGAGTTAGAAAGCACACAAAGACTTAACTTGTATGAAGGAATTCATAAGGATGCTGTTTGGTTGATTGATCTTGTTGAAAACCTTTTAGCAGTAACACGTATTGATAATTCTAAGACCATGCTTCATTTTGAAGGAGAAGTCTTAGAGGACTTGATACAGGAAAGCATTGATAGAGTTCAATCAAAACTAGGGAATCGCACACTTGAATACAAGACGAGTGAAGTTATAGATACAGTAAGTGTCGATTCTAAGCTAATCATTCAAGTATTTACAAATGTTTTAGATAACGCAATAAAATACACACCTGCTGATGCAAAGATTAAAATTAGCACACGATCAAAGAAAGATACAGTCAGTGTTATTATTGAAGATAATGGACCTGGCATCAAAGATAAGTCTCAACTGTTTGATATGTTTTATACAGAAAAGCAGGATAGTAGACGGGGCATGGGACTGGGACTTTACCTAGTTCATGAGATTGTAAAGGCACATGGTGGTAAAGTTAAAGTTAATGATGTTACCCCTCATGGTGTATCATTTGAAATAAGCTTAAGGAGGTATGTTGTCGATGAAAGCAAAAATCTTAATCATTGAGGATGATCCAAGAATTCAAGATTTAGTTGGAGCCACTCTTTCTTTAATCGACTACTCTTATCAGTTTGCAAGTTCTGCAAGAGAGGGGATTCAACTATTCCATGCTAATAATCCTGATGTTGTTCTTTTAGACCTTGGCTTACCAGATAAAGATGGTGTAGAAGTTGTTCACAAGATTCGAGAAGAATCCAATGCTCCCATTATAGTGGTAAGTGCTCGTTCAGAAATGATGGATAAAATAGCAGCACTGGATGCAGGTGCTGATGATTACCTTACAAAGCCATTTGATCCAGATGAGTTACTCGCTCGAATTCGAGTGGCAATACGTAGGCTTCAATCTGTTGATGGTTCGCAAGATATTGTGGTTAACGGATTGTTGAAAATGGATGTGTCACAAAGAACGGTAATGGTTGATAATCATGAGCTCCATGTAACTCCTACTGAGTACAAGCTACTTCTTTTGATGCTACAAAATGTTGGTAAAGTCTTGACCTACAATACGATTCTAAAAGAAGTATGGGGTCTCTATTCCGATAACATCCCTGCACTCAGAGTCTTTGTAACGACCCTAAGAAAGAAAATTGAAAAGTATGATCCCAACAACAACTACCTGCAAACACATGTAGGAGTTGGCTATCGAATGATCAAAATAGAAAACTAAGATACTGTTCACCCGGTATCTTTTTTTAATCTTAATACTATCTTAATATCTTCGGTGCTATAGTAATTCCATTGATTAAAAGAGAGGGATTTTGCTAATGATTTACCTACTAATTATCGTTATATTACTGCTAGGCTATCTTGTCTATGCACTTATGAATCCAGAGAAGTTTTAAAAGAGGGGAAGTATCATGGAAACATTAATTATCTTTATGATCCTAGCTGCATGTGTCGTCATGCTTTCGGGTCGCTACTTATTTTATTTATTGAATGAACCAAGAACTCAGAGTCGTGGAATTGTTTCAAATATCGAAGGAGTTCTTTTGAAATCGTTCTCAGCACCAACTGAACCAATGACTTGGAAACAGTACTTTTGGGCCCTATTTTCAATGAATATGGTCTTGTCTATTATTGGCTTTATCATTATCCTATTAACGTCAGGAAGCCTTATGAGTGTTGACCAAGCTTTCAATACAATTGTAAGTTTTATGACGAATACAAACTTACAACATTATGCCGGTGAAACACAGTTGAGCTTGTACTCTCAAATGTTTGTAATTATCACCTTTATGTTTGTATCAAGTGCCTCAGGAATTGCTGTAGGTTTTGCATTCATTCGAGGATTAACAGGTAAACCTTTTGGAAATTTCTATAAAGATATCGTGAAAATACTAATACGTTTCTTAATACCTGTTTCATTTGTGATTGCAATCCTTCTCGTATGGCAAGGCGTACCTCAAACACTACAAACACAAATGGAAGTAACTACAATCACAGGAAGACACCAGATTATTAATTTAGGTCCTGTGGCAGCTCTAGAAGCAATCAAACACTTGGGTACAAATGGTGGAGGATTCTTTGGTGCAAGCTCTGCAATGCCTTATGAAAACCCTAATCTTGTTACGAATATTATTAATATGCTAGCGATGATTACGATACCTGGGGGTTTACTTGTTGCCTTTGGTTTAAGTGCTAGAAAACAAGGTGACAAGAAGTCTTGGTTAGAAAGCACTCCTTTGATTATTGTCTCAATGATTTTCTTTCTTGTTGCTTTCCTTACGATTACTTATGCAGAGTATCAAGGATCACCAGTTCTCGCAGACTTAGGACTTATGAACACTGGAAACTTAGAAGGTAAAGAACTACGCTTTGGTATTTTGAACTCATCAATCTTTACCACAGTATCATCGTCTTTTACCACTGGATCAGTGAATAGTATGCATGATTCATTAACGGCACTGGGTGGCTTAGTTCCAATGTTCCTAATGATGTTGAATATCGTCTTTGGAGGTTCAGGTGTTGGTTTTATGAACCTTATGATGTACGTCTTCTTAACTGTGTTTATTTGTGGCTTAATGATAGGTCGTACGCCTTCTTACTTTGGAAAGAAAATAGAAAGTCAAGAAATGAAACGAGTAGCTATGGTTATTATTATTCATCCACTTTTAATTCTAGGTTTCACTGCTATTGCTCTCAAAGTATTGGGACTTACAGGGATTAGCAATCATAATTACTCACAAATACTCTATGAGTTTACATCAGCTTCCGCAAACAATGGATCTGGATTTGAAGGTCTACAGGATAATACATTGTTTTGGAATGTATCCACAGCTTTAGTTATGTTTATTGCGCGATATGTCACGATGTATCTTCAACTCAGTGTTGTTGGTTTATTGTATAAGAAACAAACAATGAATGATTCCATCGGAACACTTCGTACAAATACAGGAATATTTACCATTGCTTTACTCGTTATTATTATTTTGATATCAGCACTAACATTTTTCCCAGCACTAATTCTGGGACCTATTACAGAAAGTTTACTCTAGAAATAAGGTGATTGTATGAATAAAGATATTATTAAAACATCGCTCTTAGGAAGTGTTAAGAAATTGAATCCTAAAGATATGATTAAGAATCCTGTCATGTTTGTAGTTGAAGTAGGCTTTGTCTTAACAACACTGCTTACCTTCTTTCCTACACTATTTGGCGATAGTGATCCTAAGCTAAGACCTTTGAATGGGATTGTGGCGGTAATTTTATTACTAACATTACTCTTTGCGAACTTTGCGGAATCCATCGCAGAAGGTCGTGGTAAAGCTCAAGCAAACACACTACGACAAACAAAGAAAGATATGATGGCGAATCGACTTACCTCTGATGGAACTATCGAAAGCATCAGTGCAACACATTTAAGAAAAGGTGATGTTGTGATTGTCAAAGCAGGTGAAGTTATTCCAAACGATGGTGAAGTAATCGAAGGGGTAGCGACTGTTGATGAATCAGCAATTACAGGAGAATCTGCTCCAGTAGTCAAAGAACCAGGTGGGGATTTCTGTTCAGTAACTGGTGGAACAACAGTAGCCAGTGATCAGCTAAAAATAGTAATCACCTCAATGCCAGGGGATTCATTTTTAGATAAAATGATTTCAATGGTAGAAGGTGCTTCACGTAAAAAGACACCAAACGAAATTGCTCTTAGTACACTTTTAGTTTCTCTAACGATTATTTTTCTCATCGTTATCATTACCTTACAGCCTATGGCAAAGTCACTAGGAATAGAGATACCATCATCAATACTTATCGCTTTAACTGTATGTTTAATCCCAACAACTATTGGTGGACTTCTATCAGCTATAGGAATCGCAGGTATGGACCGTGTCACTCGTTTTAACGTGATTGCAATGTCTGGCAAGGCTGTTGAATCCTGTGGTGATGTTGATGTCATGATATTAGATAAAACAGGAACCATTACTTATGGTAACCGTATGGCAGCAGAGTTTATCCCTGTTGAAGGTGTTGAACTGAATGATTTGATTTATCATGCTTCATTGTCTTCAATTCAAGATACGACTCCAGAAGGCAAATCTATTATCGCTTTAGCAAGAAAATTTGATATAGAAATTACTGATGATATGTTGAGAGAATCACTGTTCGAAGAGTTCACAGCTCAAACTCGTATGAGTGGCTATATTAGTGAATCCTTAAAAGTATACAAAGGTGCAGCAGATGCAATAAAAACGTATGCTGAAGCAAACTATGGTGCAATACCATCAGATCTAGACCTTAAAGTACAGTCTATTTCAAAATTAGGTGGTACGCCATTAGTGGTTATTCGTAACCGAGAAATACTAGGAGTAATCTACCTTAAAGATACGATTAAAGAAGGTTTAGTCGAACGATTTGCAAGGCTTCGTTCAATGGGTATTAAGACCATCATGTGTACGGGAGATAATCCCTTAACAGCAGCCACGATTGCTCAAGAAGCAGGGGTTGATGGTTTCTTAGCAGAATGTAAGCCTGAAGATAAAATAGAAGCCATTAAGAAAGAACAAGACCAGGGTAAAATCGTTGCAATGACTGGTGATGGAACTAATGATGCACCTGCTTTAGCTCAAGCAGATGTTGGTATTGCAATGAATAGTGGAACTATTGCTGCTAAAGAAGCTGCAAACATGGTCGATTTAGATTCTGATCCTACTAAAATACTGGATGTTGTTGAGATTGGTAAACAGTTATTAATGACACGAGGAGCATTGACTACATTCAGTATCGCTAATGACTTAGCGAAGTACTTCGCAATCTTACCAGCACTATTTGTATCTGCTTTCCCAGCAATATCTGTATTAAATGTAATGGCATTAAGTTCAGCAAACTCCGCGATTCTTTCTGCTCTTATATTCAATGCACTTATTATTCCTGCTTTAATACCTCTTGCAATGAAAGGGGTAAAATATAGACCAGACAGCTCGGATAAGTTATTAGTAAGAAACATGATGGTTTATGGTTTAGGTGGAATTGTGACACCATTTGTAGCGATAAAACTTATTGATCTTGTAATATCGCCAATACTCGCAATGATTTCTTTATAGGAGGGTGTATGAAAAAAATAAGAACGTTGATTCTATTCTCATTACTTTTAGTGTTTCTCTGTGGTTTTGCATTTCCAGTAGCAATTACAGGTGTTGCTCAACTTGTGTTTCCGTATCAAGCGAATGGAAGTATGATTACGATTGATAATCAGGTTGTTGGTTCGGAACTACTTGGACAAGATTTTACAGAAGAGAATCTATTTTGGGGAAGACCTTCAGCAAACCAATACAACATGACTGGTGTTAATACAGCATCAGGTTCAAGCAATCAAAATGTGAGCTCTTTAGAGTACAAAGAGCTTATAGAGAAAAGAATCCAAGTGTTGTTGGAGCAACATCCGGGACTCGAAGTAAATGATATACCTATGGACTTAATTAGTGAGTCGGCATCAGGATTGGATCCACACATTAGTAGTGAAGCAGCAAAGATTCAAATACAAAGAGTTGCTAAAGCAAATAATGTTTCAATTGAAAAAGTGCAAGAAATCGTCGATGGACATACCGATAAGCACAAGTTGGTAAATGTATTAGAACTGAATATTGAGATTCAAAAATTAAATTAGGGTTAAGATGCCACCAATATTATTTATAGCCTAGATTCATATTTGTATCTAAGGTGATTAATAACTATCTAAAAGGGTTGATTTCTTCGTAAGACTGAAATCAACCCTTTTGTATTGCATGATGTATCTAGAAAAATATATTTCTATTTTTAGTTATTCTCTTTAATTATTTTCTTAACCCCAATTGCAACAGACTCAATTGCAGGTCCATAGACAACATGAACATGTTTATCTGACTGTTTGATTATTCCCATTGCTCCTGTTGATTTTAGCAATGATTCGTCAACAAGTGATGAATCATTGATGTCTACTCGTAGACGAGAAATACAGTTATCAACGGATACGATATTATCAAATCCTCCAAGACCTTTCACTATGTTAAGGGACTTGGTATCAGAACTTATTTCATTTACTTCTGGTGAGTCGATGTATTCGAGTTCTTCATCTGTACTTTCGATAACGATACCTTTTTTAGTGAAGTACCACTTGAACGTATAGTAATAAATAAATGCGAATGGAATACCAATAAGGATTACTCTAAACCAATTTGAACCGGGTTGCATTACCCCCCAAATTACAAGGTCGATGAGTCCACCACCAGTATTACCTATTACAACCCCTGCCATAGAAACAAGCATGAATGACAAGCCTCCCATAATAGAATGGAATAAGAATAGAGGAGGTGCAATAAACATAAATGCAAATTCTATTGGCTCTGTAATACCTGAGACAAAGGATGCAGCAACTGCTGCAATTAGAAGGGCTTTAACGCGACTTTTCTTATCTTCTGGCGTAGTTTGGTATATTGCTAGTCCAGCTGCTGGTAACCCAAATATCATAAATGGAAATTTGCCTTGAGCTAAAAATCTAGTATAAGGAGCAAGTACAGACATGTCTACTTGACCAATATTTTGTAAGAAAATATTTAGTGCTCCTTCAACACCATCTAGCACTCCACCTATTGAGGTTGTTCTGAAAACACTATTTAGTATGTGATGAAGTCCGGTTGGAATTAAGAGTCTTTCTAGGAATCCGAAGATAAAGACACCGAACTGTCCAGCACTAGTAATTAGTTCTCCAAGTAAATTAATTGCGTTTGAAACGGGACCCCAAACAAATGGCATGATTTGTCCGACAAGAGCCATAACTACAATTACTACAATGGTAACAAATCTTTTTCCACCATAGAAAGCTATAGCGTCAGGGAATTTTATATTATGGTATTTATTATGTAAGGAAGCTACAATTAAACCAGTTAGAATTCCGGCAACAGCTCCCATATCAATAGTTTCAACCCCTAATATTGAAGCTACTCTTAAATTGTCGACTGCAATAAAACCAGACTTAACTAAAATGCTAGCACTAACTAAGAATGTATAGTAACCAACAAATCCAGCAAAAGCAGCAGTCTCTTTATCAGTTTTGGCAAGACCAAGAGCAATTGAAATTGCAAATAATGCTGGAATAAGAGTAAATACGACACCTGATACAGATCCGATCATTGATACTGCGTAAAATACATATTCATTTCCTAAAAACGGCAGTAATTCGATAATTTCAGGTCGTTTAAGTGCACTTGAAAGCCCAAGAAAGATACCTGCTGCAGAGAGTGCAGCAATTGGCATCATGAGACTTCTACCTAAATTTGATAGGATAGATAATATTTTGTTTTTGTTCATTTCTTTCCTCCGAAAAGTTATATTATTTCAACTCTGGCCAATATCCTTTATTGGCTTCAATAAGAGCATCAAGAAGTTCTCTAGCTACTGTTACATCATTAACTAGACGGTTAATTGTAAATGCATGTAATGCTTTAGTATATGAATTCTCATAGTAAGCATCAACAAGGAGTTTTTCGCTAGAAACCTGATTTGCTAGTAATCCATAGTATAGTTGTGGAATATTACCTACTCGCATTGGACGAGGACCGTTTATACCTAATTCACAAACAACTTCTACCATAGCATCATCTTGAAGATTGTTAATTGCTCCATTGTTTTCAACAATTAAGATATATCGATTATTTTTATTGTAAGCGATAGAAATTGCTACTTCAATCATCATCTCAGCGTGAGCATCGCTAATTGTTTCAAATTTATCACCAAGTGTACCGGCTTTAATTACTTCTTCACATTCACTAAATACACGTTTCTCACGGCTTGCCATAACTTCATCAGCACGTGTGTAGTTAGGATCTAGTTTACTAAACTTATATTCAGGATACAAATAGTACTGATTGTATGTGTTTGGTAAATAGTCTGGGAAATCTTCCAACATTTTTTCTACAAAGCCATATGTATCTAACCAAGAAGCATCTCTTTGCTCTGCATCTTGTGGTAAGAAGCCTTTTTCTTTTACAATCTGTTTAACCTTAGGGAGTAGGTCTTCTCCTGTATTGACATCATAAATATGTTTAAACCATCCAAAATGGTTAAGACCAAAATAAATTGGGTCTAAATCTTCCCAATCCACATTAAGTAGTCGACTTACGGAACGAATAACATTCTCTGGCTGATCACAAATGTTTAGGATTTTCTTGTCATCTGGAAATTCTCGGCGTAAAGCCTCTGCAACGATTGCTGCTGGATTCGAATAGTTTAATATCCAAGCATCTTTTGCGTAAGTTCTAATATCATAGATAGCTTTTATCATATCAACGACAGATCTAAGACCATATGAAAGTCCACCAGCACCACAGGTTTCTTGTCCTATTTTTCCATGTGCAAATGGGATATGCTCATCTACCTGACGCATTGGGAGACCACCAGATCTCATTTGCATAAAAATAAAGTCCATTCCACTATAAGCTTCTTTAATATCAGTTGTATAAGAAAAGTCAAGTTCTGGGAAATGTTCTTTATATAAAATTTCTCCAAACTTTCCTACAAGCTCTTGTCTTTCTTTATCAATATCAAACAACACTAATTTTTTAATTGGAAATTTTTCTCTTAACCTAACAAACGATTTCAAAAATCCTGGAGTAAATGTACTTCCTCCACCAACAATACAAACACTATACTCTTTCATAATTTCACCTTCCTAATAAATTCTAGTAGCTACACCCATAAAGTAACAAATAAATTCTAGACAGACAATTGAAAGGGCTAACATACTCTGTTGTTACTCAACTTGGAATTTGTTACAATTAGGGTAACAAAATATTGGAGGTACGAATTTGTTTAGTAGAAGAATTAACGAAGAAGTAATAAATAGTCTGAATGAAAGTGAGTTATATATATTAAAGTATATAAATAGTAATAAAAAAAGTGTTGAAAGCATGACCATTAGAGATCTTTCAAATTTTGTTTCTTATTCAACCGCCACCGTAAGTAGATTTTGCAAGAAAATTGGCTACTCGGGATTTTCTGAGCTAAAGTTTGAACTGAAATTGGATAATGATAGTAGTGTTTCTTTAAGTTCAGTAAATCACCATGAGAGTATAGATTTAATATTTAAGGACATTCGAAATACGATAAAACTTCTAGATCCCAAGTTAATTGATGAGATAGCTCATTCAATTCTTATAGCAAAAAATATTCACTTATTTGGTGTTGGTATATCAGCAAATACTGTAAGTTATTTTGAAAAGCTATTGTTTTCTGCTGGAATATTCAATGTATACTCTTATAGTTCTACCAAGTTAATAAATCACGCAATATCGATGATGAGTCAAGATGATTTAGTTATTTTAACAAGTGCTACGGGAGAATTTAAGCCTGCAATAAACACAATAAAAATGGCAAAAATATCCAATATCAAAACATTAACAATAACGCCATACAATAGAAATGAAATTGCCCAAAACTCTTATTATAATCTTAATTATTTTGGAGAATTAAGAGAAAACAATGGTGCAGAATTTACAAATAGGATTACAACTTTCTATATATTGCATACTATATTTGAGTGTATTATTAGAAAGAAAAAGGAGGGGTATGATGAAAATCTTTAATAATATTTCTCACATAGATCTTAATGAGTTCGAATATGAGTTTATTGATTTTTGTGAAAAAAATACGAATATGATTATTGATATGTCACTCGATGAACTATCAAAACAAATGTTTATTTCACCCTCTAGTATAACTAACATGTTGAAAAAAGCTGGATTTTCAAATTTTAACGATTTTAAATTTAATCTTAAAAGAGATTTATACAGACAAGAAAATAATTCTCTAGATAACAGTGAAAATCTACTAAAGTTGATTGAATCTGACTTATTAGAAATGCAGACAAATTTGGATTTATTTTATTATGAAGAAATTGCAACTCAGATTAAAAAATCAGAAAGAATTGTTGTTTATGGAACAGGGTTAAATTCTGCTGTAGCAAATTATTTTTATAATAACTTGCTAACTCTTGATATGTATGTCGTTTTGATATCTGAATTACATTTTCTCAAGAATTTAGCAGAAAATGATAATACTGTATCGACGTTGATAATATACTCAAATAGGCTTCAAGATGAGAAGTTCCTGGATGTTTTAACAACATTTAAGAATACAGGAGTAAAGGTAATATTAATTACTTCAAAAGATTCAAATTCAGATTCGATAAAATTAGTTGATTTTGTTATTCGAACTACGGACGAAGAACGTATTTTCAATTCTATGGATACAAACTCAAGAATCGGATACTACCTCTCAACACAAATACTAATTGAACTTTTGGTATCTAATACAGATGAGAGATAGCAAACTTGCAATGCACATGATGATAGGTGGTAAAATCGACAATTATTTAACTCAATAATATATACGTAGTTAAAGTAGGTGACGTATGACAAAAATTAAAAAGCATTTTGAAAAAGGGGATGTAATCATAACCAATCCAGAAGAAGGACATTTTGGTATTGCGGTGGTATTAAGCTACAGAGACAAAACAGATCGCTTTCTACCAATGTGTCATATTGCGATAACTCCACTCTTATTCACATATGAGGTGAGTCTTGAAGACGTTGATTTGAATGGCTTGAAGCCATTATGCTTTAAAAGGACAATGAACTATATTAAAAGAGGGAAATCAGTTCAAGGAGTAAGAGAAGATCTAATGATAACAATCTATTCTACTCGTAATAAAGCTGGATTGAAAGTAATTGGAAACATTGATACAAGTTCGGTATATAATGGAGAACTCCTTTGGGAACCTCAAGAAAACAAATTTCATTTTGGGGAACGATAAGTAATAATCTCGGGAGAGAGGCATTTCTTGCACTTCATCAAGAGAATGATGGTATTTGAAAAGGAAAGTTTAGTCTTTCCTTTTTTGATGGAAAATATAAATAGCTTCAAATGAATCACAAATTTTTAGACCATAAAAAGCATGAGTTCAAGACATGCAATAAAACCAAAGGATGACTATTCTAATGAATATTTGCTAGTAGGGTTGTTAAGATTACATAAAAATTTTTTTGTTAATGTTGGACTCAAATATATTCATATCATAAAATAATAGTGAGAAATATTTTATCAGAATATGGTAAACTATTGAAAAGGAGACAGCAAGATATTATTGCTAGGTAGATAATATGAAACTTTATATAAAACAAAAAGTATTTTCAATTGGTGAACGATTTTATGTTCGCAATGAAGATGGAGCGGATGTATTTTATGTCGAAGGATCATTTCTAAGAATCCCAAAAGAGTTTAGAATTTACGATATGTCAGGGAATCTACTGGCGACTATTGAGAAACAAATGTTTCGCTTGTTGAGCCGTTATGATATCCAAACTGAACACGAATTCGTAACCTTAAAACGTCACTTTACTTTTCTATTCAATCGATTTTCATTAGAAGGATTGGATTGGGAATTAGAAGGTAATTTCACATCACACGAGTATCAACTTATTAAAGGGGAACGTCCAATTATGTCTCTCACCAAACATTGGTTTACTTGGGGAGATAGCTATGAATTAAACATTGAACACTCTGAAGATGCACTACTTTGTTTATGTATTGTTATTGCAGTTGATGCTGCCGTAGCAAATGATGGTAATAATGCCCAAGCAGCCTAATTAGTAGTCCCCATTAAACAAGAATTATCCATATAATTGATAGATAAGATTCGTTGTTATCACAAATATGATTTGCTATAATTCTTTTATAAAGGGGGGTATTTACCATGGGTAAATTTATTTTAAAGTCGACAAATACAGGCTATAAATTCGATTTGTTGGCTGGTAATAGTGAAGTAATAGGAACTAGTGAAGTTTATACTTCTAAGAGTGCTGCTTTGAATGGTATTGAGAGTGTTAAAAAGAATGCTACAGTTCATGTTGAAGATCAAACAGTAGACGAAACTTTGAAACACCCTAAATATGAATTGTATACTGATAAGTCGGGAGAGTTCCGATTCCGCTTGAAAGCAGTGAATGGAGAAATTATTCTTGCATCTGAAGGATACAAATCAAAAGCAGGCGCCAAGAATGGAATTGAAAGCGTCAGTAAGAATGCACCAAGCTCAGAGATTATAGATATTACAGAGAATTAATTATATTAAAACAAGATACCTTATCACTTTAGGTATCTTTTATTTTGCAACAATTTACAAGTGAATTTATTATGAAATAAATTGAACTGTGTTCATTTATGTTGTATTATTGTATTAACTGTATAGTATAGCGAAAAAGAAACAGTTGGATAACTGAAAGTGTGATTGCTATACAAAATCGGCTAATAGTGACTAAAGAGGGATAAAACTATGCTTAAATTAACGAACATTAGAAAATCATATAAGACTTATGATTTTACACAAGTGGCTCTAGATGACGTGTCACTTTCTTTTAGGGATAATGAGTTTGCGGCAATACTTGGAACATCAGGTTCAGGTAAAACTACCTTACTCAATATTGTAGGGGGCTTGGATCGTTACGATTCAGGTGACCTTGAAATTGACGGTATATCTACGAAGAAATATAAATCTTCCGATTGGGATACATACAGAAATAACCGAATTGGATTTGTTTTCCAAAGTTATAATTTAATTCCTCACCAAACTGTTCTTGCTAACGTTGAGCTCGCATTAACACTAAGTGGAGTATCACGTGCTGAGAGAAAAGAACGTGCGATTAAGGCTCTTGATGAAGTTGGTTTGAAAGACCATATTCGTAAACGACCAAGTCAACTAAGTGGGGGTCAGATGCAACGTGTAGCGATTGCTCGTGCACTTATTAATGATCCAGAGATTGTTCTTGCTGACGAACCAACAGGAGCACTTGATAGCCAAACAAGTATTCAAGTTATGGACTTGCTTACCAAGATTGCTAAAGACCGTCTAGTTATTATGGTTACTCATAATCCTGATTTAGCTGATAAATATGCAAACCGTATTATCGAGTTAAAAGATGGAAAAGTAATTGGTGATACCAATCCTTTCGATACTGATGAAGTAAAAATTAGTGAGAAAAAACATGGAAAAGTTGGCATGTCATTCTTTACTGCAATTTCTTTATCTTTAAGTAACTTAATGACCAAAAAGGGTAGAACATTTGTAACTGCTTTAGCAGGTTCGATTGGGATTATTGGTATTGCTGCTATCTTAGCATTAGCGAGTGGAATCAATGCCTATATTGGAAATATCGAAGAAGAAACAATGAGTAATTACCCACTCACTATTCAATCTTCGGGAATTGATATTACTAGTTTTATTACCGATGCAGATAATTTTGGTCCAAGTGGTTCAAAAGAAGAAGAGCAAAAAGGTGATGTTGGAGTTCGTAATGTATTTGAATCAATGTTTAACTATCAAAACAAAAATGATTTAAAATCACTGAAGGCTTACATACAACAAAATCAAAACTCATTAGAACCTTATATTAAAAACATTCAATATAAATACGATATCACTCCTCAAATATATTTGAAAAATGTTGATTACAACATCAGTCAAGTAAGTCCAGATGCTATACTTGGAAGTTATGGTATCGGAAATAGCTCAGGGATGAATGCTTTTATGGGTGGTGGTAGTGCAGGGATGAATAATTTCCATGAACTCCCAGGTAAAAACGATATGTTTGAATATCAGTATGATATTAAATCTGGACGCTGGCCATCTGCATATGATGAAGCGGTCGTTGTGTTAATGGGAGATGGAAGTATTTCTGACTTCGTATTGTATTCATTAGGCATAAAAGATCGAAGTGAACTACATGGAATGTTGGATACCTTTGTAAATAATCCAGGGAAATCATTAACAATCGATAATAGTAATCTTGATATTAAATATGATGATCTATTAAATTCAGAACTAAGTGTTATTGATGCTGCAAATAAATATGTTTATGATGAGAACTATGGTGTTTGGATGGATAAATCTGACAACGAATCCCATATGAAAACAGTTATTGAAGATGGGGTTCAATTAAAGATTGTAGGTGTTGTTCAAGCTGATTCGGATGCAACAGCAACAATGCTTTCATCAGGTATCTATTACACACCTGAACTTGTTCAACATTTATTAACACAGGCATCAGACCACGATATTGTCCAAGAACAATTGGATAATCCAAGTGTTAATGTTTTTACTGGTGAAACATTTATTTCGGAGAATGTAAAAGATGATAAGGCATCCTTTAATTTTTCTGACCTATTTACCATTGACGAGACAGCGATGAGAAATGCATTTAAGTTTGATACTTCGAAACTTAATGTAAAGGTTCCTGACTTAAGCATCGATGTTAATGCATTGAAACTACCTGAATTTGATATTGCAGGTATGAACAAAGAAATCGCAAGTCAAGTAGAAATACCGGTTGACCAGCTGAATGCAATCTTCACTTCAACATTAGATGCGTTTATGAAGGAACAAGCTCAAGCAGGGATTACTGACCCACTGCAAATGGCTCAAAATCTGAATGAATATCTTAGCCGACCTGCTGTTCAAAAAGCATTAGCAGAACAATTACAAGCAAGTGTCAATCCTTCTCAAATCAGTCAACAAGTCACAGAAGTGATTCAAAAATACATTTCTACAGCATTACGAGGAACAATGAATGAACTAATGACAACTGTTCAGTCACAAATTCAATCACAACTTCAATCAACACTTAAACAATTACCTCAACAAATTCAAAGTGCAATATCAATTGACCAAGCTGCGTTTATGCAAGCATTCAAGCTTAAAATCAATGAAGAAGATATCTTAGATTTATTGACTGCTCTCATGAATCCAAAAGTTAGCACGGTTGAATCAAATCTTAAGAAGCTTGGATATGCAGATATAAATACTCCTTCACAAATTGGTTTGTATCCAAAAGACTTTACAACGAAAGAAAACGTCATCGAGTTTCTAAATAGCTACAATACACAAATGGAAAACTCAGGTAATAAAGAACAAATCGTAAAATATACGGATTTGGTTGGAACCTTGATGTCTTCAGTTACAGATATTGTTGATACAATCAGTTATGCTCTTATTGCCTTTGTAGCGATATCATTAGTGGTTTCATCAATTATGATTGGTGTTATTACTTATGTATCCGTACTTGAACGTAAGAAAGAAATTGGTATTCTACGAGCTATTGGAGCAAGTAAACGAGATATTCGTCGTGTCTTTAATGCTGAAACGATGATTATCGGATTTATTGCTGGTGGTATAGGGGTAGGTGTTACGTATCTCATTAGTATCGTTGCCAATATTGCAGTATACAATGAGTTTGGAATTGCGAATATCGCTCAATTACCTACTCAGGCAGCTGGAATACTTGTAGCAATTAGTATGGCATTGGCCTTTATTTCAGGTCTCTTCCCATCTTCTGCTGCAGCTCGTAAAGATCCAGTTGAAGCTTTAAGAAGTGAATAAATAGTTGAAGCTGCTTATGCAGCTTTTTACTTTATAGAAGCTATGTTATTATGTGCTTAGTGATGTAGGAGAAAATTATGCCTTTTATTATATTAAGACAAGATATTACTGTTATGGAAGTTGATGCAATCGTCAATGCTGCAAATAGCCAATTGGTACAAGGCGGTGGTGTTTGCGGTGCAATTTTTAAGGCAGCTAATTCTGATGCGTTAATGCTTGAATGTCAAAATCTTGCTCCTGTAGCAAGTGGAAATGCTGTAATTACTTCAGCATATAACTTACCTGCCAAACATATCATCCACGCAGTAGGTCCGGTCTATGATTCTGTGCATCCTGAGCTAAGTGAGAGTATATTGCGAATGACCTATCAAAGTGCTCTGAGTATTGCAGCGAATGAAGGGTTTAATAGCATTGCTTTTCCATTAATTTCAAGTGGAATCTTTGGCTATCCTCAAGAAGAAGCCTTTCGTATTGCTGCCTCAGAAATTGAAAAGTTTTTAGACAATCATGAAATGACCATCTATCTTACTATCTTTGATAAGCAATCGTGGAAAATTAGTCGTGATCTAGTAGGAGATGTTCAGTCCTATATTGATGACAACTATGTAGATGAGAATTTAATCTCAAGAGAACTGTATTCTCCAAAGTTCTTTGAATATGAAGTAGACCATAAAGCAAAATACTCCATACCTGTCGCCGCTAATAATTTAGATGACATGTTAGAGAATCTTGATGAACCCTTTGTATCAACACTGTTTCGCTATATTGACCTAAAGAAAATGAGTGATGTTGATGTCTATAAAGGTGCCAATATCGATCGCAAACTTTTTTCGAAAATTCGTTCAAATGAAAATTATATTCCGAGTAAGAATACTATTCTCGCTCTAGCAATCTCTTTACATCTAACACTTGATGAAACACAACATCTTCTAAATACTGCAGGATATTCATTGTCCAAAAGTAAGGTATCAGATGTAATCATAGAATACTTTATTGTTTCAAAGAACTATAATATCTATGAACTTAATGAAATCTTATTCTCCTATGATCAATCTCTGTTAGGGTCGTAGAAAGTGTCGCTTAACAGGCGACCTTTTTTTATGCATCCTTAGGTATTCTATAGGTACCGAAGGAGGATATATTATGAAAAATACAGTTACGGAATTAGTCTTTATTTTAGATAGAAGTGGGTCAATGGCAGGTCTTGAAATGGATACAATAGGTGGTTTTAACTCCATGTTGAAGAAACAGAAGTCTCAAGAAGGTACATGCTATGTGACGACAATGCTTTTTGATAATGAGTTTCGATTGTTGCATGATCGTATTGATATTAGGGGTATTAAAGAAATGAGTGAAGAAGAATATCAAGTGGGTGGTTCAACTGCATTGTTGGATGCAATGGGAATGTGCATTCGAAAGATTGAGAATGTTCAAAGGAATACACTACAAGAATATAAATCAGATAATGTCATGTTTGTAATCATCACAGATGGTGAGGAAAACTCGAGTCGAGATTATAACATAAAAGATATCCGGCAAATGATTGAATACCAGAAGTCAAAGAATGCATGGGAATTTATATTCCTTGGAGCGAACATAGACGCTGTAGAAACTGCAAGAATGTATGGGATATCTAAAGATCGTGCACAGAACTTTCATCCGGATGGACAGGGTGTGACTCTGAACTTTGAAGCAATTAGTGATGCTATAAGTCATTATCGGTGTGCGTCAGTTATGCCGGATACTTGGAATGAAGAAATATCAAAAGACTATAAAAAACGAAAATAAGGCTCCGCAAGGGCCTTTATTATGACTAAAAGACATAGATCGAGATACCAATAAGACATTAAATTTACTTTGCACAACAAACAAATATGGGAAAAACACAAAATGTCTTGACAAGCAATGTAAAAATATGAATAATGTATGTAAATCTTACATAGTCGTATGAAAGATATTTCAGAAGAGGGAGGGAACTATGAAAAAGTTATTCAAAAGTGTCACAATAGCTTTATTGGTATTAAGCTTAGTAGCGTGTAGTCCCAAGGGCGGTGGCGGTGCAACAGGCGGTAAAAAGACAATAACATTTGCGAAAGAAAATGATATTGCCTCTATGGATAGTCGTTATGCAACAGACGGAATGTCGTTTGAAATTATTGCGGCAACGACCGAAGGTTTAATGAGTGTTGATAAAGATGGTAAAGTTATTCCAGCATTGGCAGAAAGCCATGAAGTGAGTGCTGACCAATTAACATGGACATTTAAACTTAGAGATGCTAAATGGGTCAATGGTGATCCTGTAACAGCTCATGACTTTGTATTCGCATGGCAAAATGCCAATACGAACCCAGACGCAATCTATAACTATCTCTATACAGGAGATGGTGCGGGTATTGTAAATGCAGCAGATGTACAAAGTGGAGCTAAAGATAAAGCAGAACTAGGTGTTAAAGCTTTAGATGATAAAACTTTAGAAATTGAACTGGATAATCCTGTTAGTTTCTTTGATAGTCTTATGGCTTTCCCTGTATTCTTCCCACTTAATGAGAAGTTTGTAACAGAAAAAGGCGATAAGTATGCAACAGGCCCAGATGCACTTCTAGCGAACGGTCCTTACAAAATGATTAGCTGGGAAAAAGGTTCTAAAGTAATTCTTGAGAAGAATGAAACATATTGGGATGCAGCAAATGTAAAAACAGATGAGTTAGTCTTCAATATCGTAGCGGAAGCAAGTACAGCTGTTCTTGACTTCGAAGGTGGTTCAACAGACTTCTTGAAATTAAACTCAGATTTAGTTGATAAATATAAAGGCTCAGAGGCATTCAATAACGTACTTGAAGGATACCTTTGGTATATTATGTTCAACTTCAAACATGAAGCTCTTGCCAATAACAACATTCGTCGTGCAATTGCTCTAGCAGTTGATAAAGGACAACTTGTAAATAACGTTCTTAAAGATGGATCTGTTACAGGTGATGGATTTGTACCTGTAGGACTTGCAACTGGACCAGATGGAAAAGACTATCGTGAGTCAGCACCAGTTTACAATAAAACAGACAAAGTGAAAGCTAAAGAATTGTGGGCACAAGGTAAGAAAGAATTAGGTATTGATACTCTTAAACTTCGTTTCTTATTTGAGACAAGTGATCCTGCAAAACCTGCAGCAGAGTTTATTCTATCTGAACTTACAAATACTTTAGAAGGCTTACAAATTGAGATGGAAGGTATTCCAAAAGAAAACCGTCTTGCAAGACAACGTGAAGGAGACTTTGATCTTCAATTAACACGTTGGGGACCAGACTATGCTGACCCAACAACCTACTTAAACTTAATGATGTCAGATAGTACCTATAACTTCGGTGGTTACTTAAACCCTGAATACGATAGACTTGAAAAACAAGCGCTTGTAACTTTTGATGTAACAGAGCGTTGGAACCTACTTCAAGCTGCTGAAAAGGTATTGATGGAAGACTTGCCAATTGCACCAATGTTCCAAGTTGGTGGAGCGAGCTTAATTAATCCTAAAGTAAGTGGAATAGAAGCACATGCTGTAGGCGTTCCATTCATTTATAAAAACGTCGATATTGCTGAATAGTTATCAGCATGAAAACAGCACAAGACACAGTTTAACTTGTGCTGTTTTTTATAAGAAAAGGAGTAAACTATGAGTAAATCTACATTGAAATATATTGGGAAACGGCTCCTTATCGCACTTGTTACACTCTTTGTAATTATTGCTATTCTGTTTTTCATGTTAAAACTTATGCCTGGATCACCATTTAATAGTGAGAAGTTAACACCAGATCAAATGGCAGCAGTCTTTGAAAAGTATGGACTCGATCAACCGATTCATATCCAATTTATTAATTACTTTAAGAATATGATTTCAGGTGATTTTGGTATTTCATATTCAATTTCAAAGAATGCATCCGTTGCTGAACTGGTAGTACCACGTGCTATTATTTCGTTCTCCATTGGTATTATTGCAGTAATTTTTGGAACAGTGATTGGAATAATCTTAGGGGTATTTGCCGCACTGAATCGTAATACAATATGGGATACCATTTCAACGATTCTATCAGTACTGGGAGTATCCATTCCATCGTTTGTTTTTGCACTCTTATTACTCATGTTATTTGGTGTAAAAATTCCAGTTCTACCGATTATTTATAATTCCAGACAACCAATTTTATCTTCAATCATCCCAATGTTAGCTCTATCAGGAAGTGTCATCGCTAACGTTGCGCGATTTACTCGAAGTGAAATGATTGAGGTATTAGGTAGTGAATATATGTTACTTGCTGAAGCGAAAGGTATCAATCGCAAGATGTTAATCTTTGATCATGCCTTACGCAATACGTTGATACCGGTCATCACTGTTTTAGCTCCGATTATGATCTCGCTAATTACAGGTAGTATGGTGATCGAGAAAATTTGTGGAATACCGGGTCTTGGTACCTTGCTAGTAAAAGCAATTGAAGTCAATGATTACAACGTTATTATGGCTGTAGCTTTCCTTTACAGTTTACTCTACATTGGAATGATGTTAATTGTTGACGTATCGTACGGGGTCATTGATCCTCGTATTAGACTCACGAAAGGAGAAAACAATGGATAAAATTGAATTCATGGAACACGACTTTGAACTTGTAAACAGAGATTTCTCAAATTCCCAGGACGAAGTCATTGAAGCTGTTCCTTTTTGGAAAGATGCTTTAAACAGATTTACGTCCAATAAGGGTGCTGTTGTCGCATTATTCATTATTCTTTTCTTAATTGTAGTAGCCATTGTTGCTCCTCTATTGAGTCCTTACTCATACGATCAAGTGTTTACTGAAAAGCAAAGTATGGGACCTCGTATTCCCATTTTGGAAAATTTAGGAATCTTTACAGGAACCGTGAATGGTGTTAATAAATATCAAACATTAGGACTCGTAAATGAGTTTCACTATTTTGGAACTGATGTGCTTGGAAGAGATTTGTGGGTGAGAGTTTGGGAAGGTACCCGAATTTCACTGACAATTGCCTTTATTGCCGTAATTATTGATATCTGCTTTGGGATGATTTACGGACTAATTTCAGGATATTTTGGTGGCAAAGTTGATACTGTTATGCAACGTATTGTTGAGGTTATCAACAGTATACCGAACCTCGTAATACTGGTACTCTTATTAGTTGTAATGAGTCCATCACTCACAACAATCATTATTGCTCTAATGCTTACGGGATGGATTGGGATGAGTAGAGTAACACGTGCACAGGTTCTTAAAATTAAAGAACAAGAGTTTATTCTTGCTTCCAGAACTCTAGGAGCAAGTGATTTCTTTATTATCTTTAAAGAAGTGTTACCGAATATATTTGGACAAATCATTATTATGTCCATGTTCTCAATACCAAGTGCAATCTTCTATGAAGCGTTCCTTGCCTTTGTTGGTCTTGGTCTACCGATTCCAATGGCAAGTCTTGGTACATTGATTAATACAGGGTTTAAGTCAATCTTAGTAACACCATTTATGACGATTATTCCTGTTGTTGTATTGGCTCTCCTAATGCTTAGTTTTAACATACTAGCTGATGGATTAAGGGATGCGTTTGATCCTAAGATGAAAGAAATGTAGGTGGTACTATGACAAAAGAAAACGTACTAAAAATTCGTGATTTATCCATCTCATTTAAGACAGATAGTGGAGTCGTGGATGCAATTCGTGGTATCCGTTTGGATCTTTTTCGCGGAGAAACTTTAGCGATTGTTGGTGAGTCAGGATCTGGTAAATCAGTAACTACGAAAGCGATTATGGGTATCTTAAGTGGTAATGGATTTGTGAATGGTGGACAAATTATTTACACCTATAAAGATGATAATAATGAAGAATGTAGTGAAGATTTATTAAGTCTTACTCGTGCAGAAATGAGTAATAAAATCCGTGGTAAGAGGATTGCGATGGTATTCCAAGACCCGATGACTTCACTTAACCCAACAATGACAATTGGAAAGCAAGTAATGGAAGCGATGATATACCATTATAAGTATTCTAAAAAGGATGCGTATCAAAGAGCAATTGAACTCTTAGAACGTGTAGGAATTGTCGATGCTGAAAAGAGAATGAAGAACTATCCTCACCAATTATCGGGTGGTATGAGACAAAGGGTTGTTATTGCGATTGCATTAAGTTGTGATCCTGACGTTCTCATTTGTGATGAGCCTACTACGGCACTTGACGTTACAATTCAAGCTAAAATCTTGGAATTAATTCAAGACATTCAAAAAGAAAAGAACCTGTCTGTTATTTATATCACTCATGATTTGGGTGTTGTTGCCAAGGTGGCTGACTATGTTGCGGTAATGTATGCAGGACGTATTGTTGAGAAGGGGACAATTGATGAAGTCTTCTATGATCCAAGGCATCCTTATACATGGGGTTTATTATCTGCGATGCCAGACATTGATACCAATAATGATGAACTCTATGCAATACCAGGAACACCACCAAATCTTTCGAAGCCAATCGTTGGCGATGCCTTTGCACCACGAAACGAGTTCGCTTTGAATATTGATTTTAGATTAGAACCACCACTGTTTAATGCGGGTGGAAATCATCGTGTTGCAACATGGTTGATGCATGAAAATGCACCAAAAGTTGAAATGCCAAGAAGTCTTCAAAAGAGACTTGAAAAGATGAAGAGGGAGGCTGGAATGTTATGACAGAAAGAGTTCCTTTGTTAGAAGTTAAAGACTTAAAACAACACTTTAGAATATCATCAAAATTTACTGTCAAAGCAGTTGATGGTATTTCCTTTGAAATCTTTCCAGGAGAAACCTATAGTCTTGTTGGTGAATCTGGATCAGGGAAGTCTACAACAGGTCGAAGTATTATTCGTTTGTATGAACCGACAGCAGGATCAGTGTTATTTAATGGAAAAGAGATATCAAAAAAACTAAACAGAGATACACAAAAATTATTGAATACTAAAATGCAAATGATATTCCAAGACCCTATGGCTAGTCTTAATCCACGTAAAAAAGTCCTTGATATCATTGCTCAGGGATTGGATATTCATAAGATGTATAGTTCGCAAGAAGAGCGTGAAGAAAAAGTTTATGAAATCTTGGAGATGGTTGGCTTATCCAGAGAACATGCTACAAGGTTTCCACATCAATTCTCAGGTGGACAACGTCAAAGAATCGGTATTGCTAGGGCATTGATTATGAACCCTGATTTAATTATTGCGGATGAAGCAATATCAGCTCTAGACGTGTCTATTCAAGCACAGGTTGTTAACTTAATGAAGAAGATTCAAGAAGAGACAAACACTGCTTATTTGTTTATTGCTCATGACTTAAGTATGGTTAAGTACATATCCGATCGTATTGGAGTACTTCATTTAGGACATCTTGTAGAAACAGGGTCAACGGAAGAAATATTTAGCAATCCAATTCATCCGTACACTAAGTCACTCTTGAGTGCTATTCCTTCTCCCAACCCACGCGTAGAAAAGAATCGTAAGTCACTAAGTTATGATTATGCTACTAGTGGTATTGATTATGAAAAAGGGAAGAAGCAACATATTTCAGGAAGTCATTATGTACTAGCGACCGAAGAAGAACTAGAAGAATGGAAAAAATAGATGCTTGAGGGCATCTGTTTTTTTTGGGTATGATTTGTATTATGTGAAGTTGAAAGAATTATGAGAAACTCCTCGATATCATTGTATTGATAATCATTATCACTTATAATGAAATGTAGGAGGTATGAGGTATATTATGGAAAATACAGGAATGCCAATGTTGGGGGCAAAATTCCCAACACTTGAAGTAACTACTACGCATGGTGCTTTAACATTGCCAGAGGACTACAAAGGTAAGTGGTTTGTATTGTTTAGTCACCCAAGTGACTTTACACCAGTATGTACAACAGAGTTTGTAGGTTTCGCACAAGCTCAAGAAGAATTTGATGAACTCAATACTAAGCTAGTTGGACTATCAATTGATGGTGTAACATCGCATCTGAAATGGGTTGAGTGGATCAAAGAAAATATTGGGGTCGATGTAAAATTCCCAATTATAGCAGATGAACTCGGTAGAACTGCTCTTAAATTAGGAATGGTTCATGATGCTGTTGGTACAAGTACAGTTCGTTCAGTATTCATCGTGGATGATAAAGGTGTTCTACGTTTGATTATGTATTATCCAATGGATGTTGCTCGTAGTATTGCTGAAATTCTAAGAGCGGTTAGAGGACTTCAAATGGCTGATATTAATGAAGTCGTCATTCCAGAAAACTGGCCAAATAATAAGATTTTAGGAGATGCAGTACTATATAAACCTGCTAAAACTGTTGAAGATGCGTTAAAACAAAAAGAACGCATTGAAAAAGATGGTGGTACCTATGTTGATTGGTGGTATTCCTACAAGAAATTAGATAAATAATAATTGAAGCTTATGGGTGAGAATCCATAAGCTTTTTATATATTTAGCTGAAAAGACCATCGCTTCTTGAATTTCCGTTGTATAATATAATATAGAAAGAAGATATAAGAGAGGGATCATTATGTTAATACGAGAGATTATTTATCGGACAAAGTCTTATTATCGTGGTATTGATGCAAAGGGACATCGCATTGATGATGAAACAACACGTGATAAGGTCTTGTTTGGAAATGTTGATCTAGAGTGTACAGGTATTGCCGTGACATGCTTTGCTTCTGTTGAGGTTATTCAACAAGCTATTGAAAACAAGGTAAACTTAATAATATGTCATGAAGCACTTTTCTGGAATCATGGTGATAAAACAGATTGGCTTCAAGATAATACAATCTACCAACAAAAACTTAAGTTATTAGAAGATCATAAGATTGTAGTCTGGAGAAATCATGACTATATTCATTCTGGATTACATGTTGGTGATCGATATCATGATGGAATTTTCTATGGTGTTATTAATCGCCTACAATGGGAAGACTATGCAGTTTCAGACTTTGAGTTCAAGTTCCCAGGTATTGACGCACAAGAGATTTCAAGACAACTTATCGAGAAACTGAACTTAAATGGAATTAGACTTACCGGCGATGCTTCAATGCAGATAAAGAGCTTGATTATCCCTGGTCATATAATGGGAAATGATCAATTTATTATCGAGATAATGGAGAAACACGATGTCGATGGAATCCTAGGTATGGAAGTCATCGACTATACAGTCAGTGAATATATAAGAGACTCATCATACTTAGGTAGACCACGAATTATCTTTGGTGTCGGTCATTTTAATTTTGAAGAGTACGGAATGGAATACATGTTAAATTATTTACCTGAGATTGTAGAAGAACCAATACCTCAGTACTTCTTCCAATCGGGAGATAGCTTTACTTACCAATTAGCAGAATAAGGAGAAACCAATGCACGAAATTATTTGTCCACACTGTGGAAAGGCCTTTACAATTGATGAAGCTGGATACGCAGATATCTTAAATCAGGTTCGCAACCAAGCTTTTCATGAGGAAATTCACGAGAAATTAGAACTTGCCAAGAAACAACATGCAAGTGATTTAGAACTCGCTTTGGAGAGAGAAAAGCGTTCTTTTGATACTGAGTTAACTTTAAAAGATAAAGAAATCATAGAATTAAGAAGCTTAACACAATCAGTAGAAAAACAAAAAGAATTAGAGATCCAACAAGCACTCCAAGATAAAGACAAAGAACTTGCACACTATCAACATCTGGTTGAGAGCTTTGAACAGGAGAAAAAGCTACTATCGCAAGATGCTGAGAAACATTTACTTAATGAAATTAATATACGAGAACAACGAATACTAGAACTTAATGCACAGAACAAAAACTTTGAACTAGAAAAACAACAAGAATTAGAGCGATTAAAACACGAGAATGAACGAAAAGTTTCAGAGTTAAATACGCAAATTCAGATGCAATCTAAAGAGAACGAATTAGAAAAGAACGCCTTGAAAGAACATCATGATTTAACACTCCGTCAAAAAGATGAAACGATTGCTTTCTATAAAGATTTTAAGGCTAAGCAATCTACTAAAATGGTTGGAGAAAGCTTAGAACAACACTGTGAAATTGAATTCAATCGCTACCGAATGACTGCTTTCCCAAACGCACAGTTTGGTAAAGACAATGATGCTACTTCTGGAAGCAAAGGTGACTACATTTACCGTGAGTTTGATGAACATGGAAATGAAATCATCTCCATAATGTTTGAAATGAAGAACGAAAATGATGAGACTGCTACTAAGAAAAAGAATGAACATTTCTTTAAAGAACTTGATAAAGACCGTCGCAATAAAAAGTGTGAGTATGCAATTCTAGTTTCCATGCTTGAAGCTGACAATGAACTGTATAATGATGGAATCGTAGATGTTTCCTATATGTATGAAAAGATGTATGTGATACGCCCACAGTTCTTTATTCCTATTATTACGTTATTAAGAAATGCAGCGTTGAATTCTCTGCAATACAAACAAGAAGCTGCACTTATGAGAGCACAAAACATCGATATTACAAACTTTGAAGAGGACTTAGATACATTCAAGACATCCTTTGCGAAGAACTTTGAACTAGCAAGTCGTCGCTTTAAGACTGCAATAGATGAGATTGATAAAACAATTACCCATCTTCAAAAGACAAAAGATGCATTGTTGTCATCAGAGAATAACTTACGCCTTGCCAACAATAAAGCAGAAGATTTAACTGTTAAAAAATTGGTGAAGAATAACCCTACAATGAAAGAGAAATTTGATGAAATTCATAAAGATGAATAAGATAATTCGCTTGTGAACTTGATGTGAATTAATGGTAATTAAGATATTGTTTTATAAGTGTTGTATAGTGTAAATGGTGATAAATATGAAAGTACCACGCTATAAGCGTTTTGAGAAAATAGCTCTCAGTATTGTTGTAGGATGTACCATTATTACAATAGGTTTAAGTGGGTATAGGGCAATTGTAGAACATCAAGGATATAAGTTTTATGGAATCTTTGATAGAGTATACCACTGGTTTCTAGTAATAAGCTTTACCTCAGCAAACATCTATCTGTTTTATTGGTTAGTGTGCTGGGTAAATATTAAGAAATCAATTTTAGGGAATGTTTTATCAATAGCAGCTTGGCTAGCTTCAATAGGATTTGCTTTCTTTACATTCGCGTTCTTGATGGGAGAAGTATTAATGCTTTCCTATCATGATGTTGAAGTTAGGGTTAATGAAACTCCCTATATTGTCCGTGTTCATAGCTGGCTTGATTACAGCTTTGAGTACTATGAAAAGGAATCACCCATCTTAATTAAAGAGAAACCTGAGTTTAGTGGATCATTAAAAAAAGATTTAAAGGGTGATTACAACGACTATTTAAATGATTTGGAGAATCTTCATTTGCATGAATATTAGTAGTATATAGATAGAGGGGACAAAAATGAAAACATATAAAGAAGTTAATGAATCAAGACAATCAATAAGACAATATGAGATTGGCTATAAAATTAGTCGAGAAGAGCTTAGTGAAATAATTGAAGAAACAGTTTTTGCACCATCATCACTTAATATGCAACCAGTTCGATTTTTTGTTGTTGATAGTGATGAGGGTAAGAAGCGTCTTGAAGAAAGTGTTAAGTTTAATAAAAAACAATTAGAGACATGCTCAGCAATGGTTCTAATATATGGTGATATTAAGGCATTTGAAAACTATGATGCTATCTATCAAAATGCAGTTGATCAAGGGACAATGTCGCTTGAAGCTTTCAACTCGCAAAAGGAACGTCTAACTAAGTACTACCAAACGATCCCAGCTGGAGAGCTTAAAGAAAAAATTATGCTTGATGCAGGAATGGTTGTTATGAACTTCATGTTAGCTGCTAGAAATCGTGGTTATGATACCTGTCCAATTGGTGGCTTTGATAAAGATTCCATTATGGAAGTTGTAAATATTACGGATTCTCGATACTTCCCAATTTTATTGATTTCGATTGGTAAAGCTGAAGAAGAAGGTCATGCAAAACAAAGACTCGATGTTAATGCACTGATGCAATGGTTATAAGAAAACGCTCCGATTGGAGCGTTTATTTTTTTAGGAGACCTTGTTCGTGCAATCTCTCGAGGTTTTGCATACGTTTTGGATGACGCATATTCATTTGAGTACTCATTTGATTTGAGAATGAATCAACACGTTTGTTGCTGTTTCTTAAATCATAATAAGTCTGTACGGTTTCATTGTATTCGCTAAGTTCGTTGTTAATATTTTCAAACTTGGTATAAGTGTTTTCAAAGTACACAAACTGTTTTGGTAAGCGAGGTTTTAATTGTGGCTCTTGATCAGGATAACCAATTGCTAAGCCTAGGATTGGGAAGGTATATTCAGGAAGTTCAAGCATCTCAATGATAGCTTTTGAATCATTTAAGATACTACCTAAGATAACTGCACCTAAACCAAGACTCTCGGCAGCAACTACCATGTTCTGAGTTAGAAGGGCACAATCCATTGATGCTGCCAAGAATCTATCGGTAGTTTCCAGGACGCTGGTATCGACTCCCTTGTCACGAGCAATCGTATAATTTCGATATTGATCCAGCACAACAATGAATAAATGTCCTGACTCTGCTACATAATTTTGATCGCATATTGTTGCGATTTGTTGTTTCTTAGTCTCATCAGTAATGCTTATAATGGAATAGTTTTGTCTAAAGTTACTTGTTGATGTATGTTGAGCTACGTCTACTAAAGTATTAATGATATCTTGGGATATCGCTTCTTGTTTAAATTTTCGAATAGAACGATGTGCTAATTGTGTTTGTATTGTTTCATTCATGGGTCTACCTCTTTCTCTCATTCACCCTCAAGTCTAGCTAAAGTAAATCTGATTTACAAGTATAGCTATTTTAGTGTTAATGATATAATAAGTAAAAGGAGAATAATCATGGATGTAAAATATTACTCAATTAGTGATTTTTCTAAGCGTTCAAATTTACCTATTCGAACACTTCATTACTATGATAAGAAGGGAGTTTTAGTTCCTTCAAGAATTGATGAATCGAATGGCTATCGCTATTACACGGAAAGTCAAGTGATTACAGCCACAACTATAATAAACTTCAAGCTAGCAGGATTTAGCTTGGATGAAATTAAACAACTTATTCAAAACGCGAAATATGAAACAATGAGAGCTAAGGTGAAATCGAAAATACATGAGCTTCATGATGAAATAAGAATAAAAAACGATATTATTAAGCTGCTTGAGTCATATTGCAAAGAAGAAGATGAAAGTATAAGAATAAATAGTAACAAGGAAAGTGTCATTGTCTATTTCAGAAGTATTGATGTAGGAAATCCGGAAGCGATAAAAAAAAGGTACATTGAACTTATTAACTTAATTAAGAAATTCAAACTTTACCCAATTGGTCCCATGTCCTTAATTAATCATGACGACTATAGGGACTATAATAAAGATAGTGTTGATATCGAAGTCTTTGTGGAAGTTAGTACTTCAGAAATTATTCCTGGAGTCACACGATTGTTGGAGGCTTACTATTCTACAGACTGTCGTTATACTGGAAATTATTCATCTATGCTAAAGAAATATGGAGAAATGCTAAAATGGATTGAAGAGAATGGATTCACCTATAAGGGTAAAACCATTGAAAAGTATCTTGTTGACTGGACTCATACTGAAAATAGTAATGATTTTGTTACGGACTTGCAAATAATCATTTGACTCTACACTATGAGTAGAGTTTATACTTTAGCAATAGGAGGGTATTAACAATGTCAAATTGGTATGAAGATAAAAAAGGCTTTGCAGAACATCTAGTGTATCTTGATAGCAAAGCAAAAGAACTACAAAAAATGTTGGACCACGAGAAGTCAATGATAATTAGAGGGGCAGCTGGAAGAAAAACTCCTTTAGGTGGACGGGTTAGACAAGGGGATATGTTATATTTTGTTGAAACAGGTGGTGATCTAATGGTTACTCACCGTGCAATTGTAACAGAGGTTGTCGAATCTGAGAAAATGACAGTTGATCAGTCCCATGCGTTCGTTGAGAAATATAGCGATAAACTAATGCTGGCAAGTCATCAAAAGAAACGATGGGCTGGGAAAAAATTCTTATGTGTTATTTCAGTAGGAGAGCTCGAAGCCATTGAACAATTTAAGTATAATCGCCTAAGTAATATGGATGATTGGATTATTACAAACTCAATTGATGAGATAAAATAATTTCCAACTACTACTGCTTTAGAGATTATATTATGTCAGAAGAATGCATTTTTAAAATGAAATAATGATATACTAAAGATAATAAAGGTGTTATCGAGGTACATTAATGATTCATTTAGGAATAGACATGGGAACAACAGCGGTTAAGGCTGTTGTTACTGATAAAGACTTACAGGTTATAAAAACTTGGGATTGCTCATATCCTACTTTTTATGATGGTGATAAAGCCACACAGAATATCCAAGATATTATTACGATTGTTGATGACATTATTGCTCAAGCCAAATCTGAATTCACAGTTAATGATATGGCATTATCATGTGCAATGCACAGTGTGATTCTCTTAAACGATTCTTTAAAAGTAATCTCAGATTTATTAATTTGGAGTGATAGCCGTGCCAAAGACGTTGTTGACGAGTTCTTAAAACGTGATGATGCACTTGATATCTATCAACGCACAGGAACTGCAATTCATCCAATGAACCCATTTATGAAGTTAATGTGGTTCAAAAAACAAGGTCAACTCAATGCAGATGTGAGAGTAGGCGATTTAAAAAGTGTTGTCTTTCATCATCTAACTGGTGTTTTTGCAGTAGATAAAGGAATCGCAAGTGCTACTGGGCTCTATAATACTGATACTATGAGCTATGATGAAAAAATATTAAACATACTTGAACTAAGTGAAGATGCACTGCCTCGTGTTGAGGATGGTCGCTATAAGCTATCGCTACAAAATGACGCATCTATAGAGGTTTATTTAGGTGGAAGTGATGGTGGTCTTGCTAATATCTACTTTGATCCAGAGTATACTGGTAACGGTGTATGCAATGCTGGTACAAGTGGTGCTTATCGAAGAATTGCACAAGTAAAACCACGAACATCGAAACAAGACGTTTTTAACTATATCATTGATGACAATGCTTGGATTGTAGGCTATGCAAGTAATAACTGTGGTAATGTCCTTGATTGGATGTTGGCAGGTATTGCTCAAGATTATACTCTATCGGAGTGCATTGATATCTATAAAGAAAGAAGTGAGAGTGACAGACCATTCTTTCTCCCGTTTGTTTATGCAGAGAGGGGAAAAGACTGGAACTACCACAAAACTCAAAAGTTCGTAGGACTTTTAGAACACCATACCTTAGAAGATAAGATTGCAAGTATTGTTGAAGGGGTACTCTTTAATCTTGCATCACTTGCTGATATTAGTGAAGAAAATGAAGTCATTAATATCACAGGTGGTCTATTTAAAGAACCTTTTTTCAGACAAATCTATGCAGACTGTACGCAACGAAAATTACGATACATTACTGAAGATTTCGCATCAGCTTTAGGGGTTATTGCTTATGTCAAAAAATACACTCAAAGAAGTAATGAAAGCATTGATATTTATCCTCAGAAATCCAACAAACGTTTTCTCAAATTCTTGGAAATTAGCGCTTAAAATACACTGTATCTTTTTCAATAATCCCCTTTGGAAAGAGCTTTAGAAAACTTTTGTCTTTTCTTGCTTTTTCACGTATGAATGATATAATGAACATGTTTTTAACATGGTCTTTACCACTGCTAAAAACTTAAAATATAAAACAAAGATTTTTATCATATATGCATCAAATACGGTGATGCGTTTCTACCTGAGACCTTAAATTTCAGACTATGATAGGAAACCTTCTTTTAGGCTTTCTATCGTTATGGTAGAAAGCCTTTGTTTATGGGAGGTAGAATGAAGAAAAAAACCTATGCCCTGTTAATAATACCGTGTGTGATATTAATTACTGTGGTTTTAGTATTTCCATTAATATCCATCATCTATCCATCATTCTTTGATGGGGTATTTACGTTTGAGCATTATTCATCGTTTCTTAGTGATCCATTTTATCAAAAGATTTTATGGAGAACGGTGAAGCTTTCATTAATCACGACTCTAATATGTGTAGTCTTAGGTGTGCCAACAGCATACTACATTTCAACACAACGTAAATCAGTTCGAGGAATCCTAACGATACTTATCATGTTCCCACTTCTAACGAATGCAATTATTCGTGGATTTGCATGGATGACAATCTTAGGATCAAACGGCATTATTAACTCATTATTAAAGAGTTTATCGATTATTGATAAACCCTTGTCACTGTTATATTCTGAATTTGCTATTGTAATAGGTTCTGTTTATTTATTCTTACCAGTTATGGTTACGACTTTAACTTCAGTAATGGATAGTATTGATGGAGATATTGTGTATGCTACACAAAGTCTAGGAGCGAAGCCTTGGCAAGTATTTATGAAGGCAATTGTTCCCTTATCATTTTCAGGAATTATTATTGGTTCAGTTCTAGTGTTTACTGGTACCATGAGTGCTTATACAACACCTTCATTATTAGGTGGTAATAAGAACATGATGCTCGCAACACTTCTATACCAACAAGCCAACCAATTATCAAATTGGACCCAAGCAGGAATGATTTCCTTAATTATGATTATTCTTTCTTATGGCGTTATGAAGATCATGAATGGTATTAATCTTCGCTTAGATAAGAGAGGTTACGAACATGAATAAACATAAAGGACTTAAGTTTATTAGCTTCCTAACAATCTTATTCTTACTGTTACCCTTACTAATGATAGTTGTGACAGCATTTGGAAAAGAAGCAATCATCCAATTTCCTATTAAAGGTTTTACTTTTGATTGGTTTGGAAAAGTGTTTGCTTCACGAAGTCTTGTAAGTAGTTTAAGTACAAGTTTACAATTAGCGTTTATCGCTTCATTTATTGGTATTCTATTAGGCTTACCAGCAAGTTATGCCCTGACTAAAGTTCCTTCTAAACTTAGTGATCGCTTATTATCGTATTTCTTATCACCAAGTTTAATTCCAGGAATTGTTATGGGATATGCATTGTTTCAAACGCTAACCTTAACTTTCAGATTACAAGTTTGGGTATCGTTAGTACTTGGTCACATCTTAGTGGTCTTGCCCTATTCAATTCGAATCCTTGCGGCAGGTCTAAAAGAAATGGATGACAGTATTGAAGAGGCAGCACGGAGTCTTGGCTGTAAACCCGTACCAACATTCTTTAAAGTATTATTACCAAATATTAAATCATCAATCATTGCAGCTGCTATGATGTCATTTATTAACTCGTTTAATAACTTACCAGTATCCTTGTTCTTAAAAGGTCCTGGTATCAATACATTACCAGTAGCCTTGATGAGTCATCTTGAATACAACTTTGATCCAACAGTTAGTGCTATTTCTGTAATTATTATGGTAGGTACATTCACATTGATGATGATTATTGAAAAAACAACAGGATTAGCGGAGGTGCAATAAGTGATTAAAGGACAATTAAAGAATATAAACGTTAGTTACAATAAAAAAGATTTAGTTCTTAAAGACCTGAATTTGGATATCCAAGAAGGTGAACTTCTTTCCTTATTAGGACCATCAGGTTGTGGTAAATCAACGACCCTAAGAACCATTGCAGGATTTATTGATGTGATGGATGGTGAGTTCTTACTTGATGGTGATAACTTCACCAATAAAGCAATCCATGATCGTGACTTTGGAATTGTATTTCAAAGTTATGCATTATTTCCTCATTTATCAGTCTTTGATAATGTGGCATTTGGATTGAAGCTACGTAAACTTGATAAAGCGTCAATCAAACAAAAAGTTGATGAGATGTTGCGAATCTGTGATTTAACAGGATTTGAAACACGGTTCCCTAAGAACTTATCAGGAGGACAACGTCAACGTGTTGCCTTAGCTCGAGCTTTAGTCATTGAACCAAAGCTACTCTTACTTGATGAGCCACTCAGTAACCTCGATGCTCAATTAAGAATTCAAATGCGTAATGAAATTAAACGTATTCAACGTGAATTAAATATTACAACTATCTTTGTTACTCATGACCAAGAAGAATGCTTCGCAATTAGTGATCGAGTAGCGATTATGAAAGATGGTCAAATTGAACAATTGGGTACACCAGAAGAAATATATTCACATCCTAAAACAGAGTATGTGGCACGATTTGTAGGTTTTGATAACTTCATACCTGTAGACAAATTCCCACATACCATCAACAATTCCAACGCGAGCTTAGCTTGTATCCGTCCTAATGATATTCTAGTTTCAGAATCAGGATGGTTAAAAGGAAAAGTTGTCACAAGTGAGTTTTTGGGAAACACATATCAGCATCGTATTGAAACAGATCTAGGCACCATCCACTGTAATCATAACCTACGTATTGAAGAAGATGCGGAAGTTCTATTAGATTTACCAGAAAACAAACTACGATTCATATAGGAGGAAAATATGAAAAAGATTCTATCAGTATTACTTATTGGTTTATTAGTATTATCAGGGTGTTCAAGCTCAAAAGAAGAGGAACAAAAAACGCTTATTATATCAACATGGGGACTCAGTGAAGATATCCTTATTGAAGATGTATACGGACCTTTTGAAAAAGAATTCAACGTTAAAGTTCAATTGGATACAGGTACAACAGCAGAACGTTACGCTAAATTAAAAAATGATCCTAACTCAACAGTTGATGTCATTGAACTCTCACAAAAAGCTGCAGCTGACGGATATGCTGACGATCTATTTGAAAAAATCGATTACTCAAAGATTCCTAATGCAGAAAAATTAATCCAAGGTGCTAAGGATCTTACAAAATCAGGTTATGGACCAGCGTATACTATTAATAGTATTGGTATCATCTATAATCCAGAAACTTCACCTATTGAAATAAAAGAGTGGAAAGACTTATGGAGTCCAGAACTTAAAGGTCAAATTGCATTACCAGATATCGTTTCAACATTTGGACCTGCTGTAGTTTCTATGGCAAGTGATGTGAAGGGTGTAGACCTTGCAAGTGATGGTGGTAAAGCAGGTCTTGCGGCACTGGAAGAATTGAAACCAAACGTTGTGAAGACATATTCTAAATCATCAGACTTAGCACTTATGTTTGCTTCTGGAGAAATTTCAGCTGCAATTGTTGGCGACTTTGGTTACCCAGTTATTAAGAAATCAAATGAAGCTGTTAAATACGTAATTCCTGAATCAGGTACTTACGCAAACTTTAATACACTTGATATTAATAAAAACTCAAAGAATAAAGATCTTGCTTATAAATTTATTAACTTCCGTTTAGGATTGGAGTTGCAAACAAAGAATGCTTCACCAAAAACACTAAACGAAGCACCAGTTAACTCAGAAGTTGTATTATCAGGAGCAGATGCAGAAAACAAGACATACGGTGATGTAGCGGCACGTGCTAAAGCATTAGACTTTAGTATTATCAATCCATTAATGTCCGATTGGATTGACCAATACAACCGAATCATGAATCAATAATGATTACCCGAATATCAAACATTCAAGTCTACAATACGTCTCGTCGTATTTTTGAGAAACTGGATGTTTATATCAAAGATGAATATTTTTATCACATAGGGAATGATGACATTCCCTATGATGTTTTAGTCGATGGACACGACCATTACATGATCCCGGGACTCATTGATTCTCATATGCATATTGAGAGTTCAATGACGACACCACAAGAATATTCAAATACAGTTCTCCCACTTGGGACAACCACAATCCTTGCTGATGCGCATGAAGTTGCGAATGTTTTTGGAGTGCAAGGTTTACTTGAGTATATGAATCAGGAACAAACGTTAGATGTATATTGGGCAATACCTTCATCTGTTCCTTCGACAAACTCGACCTTAGAAACAACGGGCGGAACGATCGGTGACCACGATGTCGTTGAACTTGCGAAACATCCACGAGTGATTGCTCTAGGTGAGATTATGAACTTTAAAGATGTGACTTCCGATGAAGACACACTTACAAAAAGAATTATTAAATCATTTCGCTCAGCACTGCCATTAGCACCTGTTGAGGGACATATACCTCGTGTGTCAGGTTTAGAGTTGTCTAAGTTTATTGAACTTGGAATTGGATCCGATCACACCCATCAATCGGTTGATTCACTCATTGAAAAGACACGTGCCGGTATTCTTGTACAACTTCAAGAAAAATCACTGACACCAGAAATTATTCAAGCAATCTATGATTATGAACTTCTTCACAGTATTGCTTTAGTTACTGATGATGTCTTACCTAATGATTTAATGGATACAGGAAGTCTTAACCATATTATTAAGAAGGTTGTATCCATGGGAATGGATATTAAAGATGCAATCTTTGCATCAACCTATACTCCTGCACAACGTTTACGACTCTTTGATCGAGGGATTATTGCACCAGGTAAGATTGCCGATGCTGTTATTCTAAGTTCATTAGATGACTTTGTGATTGAAGAGGTTTATAAAAAAGGGCGTAATATTAACGATATCGAAAAAGATACAATCGTAAATTTTAATGAATCAAGCTACCATTCAATTCAAAGAAATCCTGTAAGTATTGATGATTTCATTGTGAAAGCCGAAGGGGATAGCGTCAAAGTTCGCGTTATGGAACGTGAAAGTGGAGCTACCTTTACTCATGAAGAGTTTGTGGATGTTGCTGTTAAGGATGGCATTGTACAGTGGGAAGAGGCTGGATTATCCCTCATTAGTGTTATCGAACGATACGGACACAATGTCCCAATCACTTGGGGATTTGTGAAGAATGGATTTACTACTAAAGCAGCCATCGCTTCCTCATGGGCACACGACCATCATAATATTCTTGTAATGGGTACAGATGTTCAAGAGATTGTAGCGACTGTAAATCGTGTTATCGAGATGCAAGGTGGTATCGTATGGCATGGTGAGAGTGTTGTTGAAGTACCACTTCCTTATGGGGGCGTTGTATCATTAGAACCAATGCCTCAACTTGCTCAGAAGATAAAAACAATATCAGAAGAGATGCGTACTGCTGGGTATGAAAGCATTAACTCTATTATGAGTTTCTCAATCCTAGGACTCTTAGTGTCTCCGTATTTAAAGATAAGTGAGCATGGCTATGTTGATGTTCGTACGCAAACATTTAAGTCTTGGAACGCATCATGAGAACCTATACTAACTTACGAATTGTGACGGTGGACTCATCATTCACAGTTTATGAAAACGGCTTTATTAGTGTTGAAAGTAAACTGATTCAAAATATTGGTGATATGAAAGATTTTACGAGTGAAGGTGAAAAAATTATCGATTGTGAGGGAATGATAGCCATTCCTGGACTTATTAATGCACATACTCACTTAGGACTCATACCTTTAAGATCACTGGGTGAAGATATGCCAGATCGTCTTAGAAAGTATCTCTTCCCCATGGAACAAAAATACATGGATAAAGAAACGGTGGTTTCTGCAAGTCATTATGCAGCATTGGAGTCGTTGTTAAACGGGACCACTACGGTAGCTGATATGTATTATTATGCAGAAGATGTTGCAAAGGAGCTCGATGCTGTGGGTATTCGTGCTTTAGTTGGTCAAACAATCATTGAAACATCGCAGATAGACTACGGAACGGAAGAGAAAGCATTAGAGCATACTCAGTCTTTAATCGAACAATGGAAAGACCATGATCGCATTAAGCCAATGATTGCTCCACACTCACCAGTATCGGTTAGTGAAGCAAGTCTCTTAAAGATTCGAGATCTATCTAAATTGACAGATACAAAGGTTATGATGCATGTATCTGAGATGGATTATGAGATGGAACACTTTGCTCCTAGTACTCCAGTAGCTTACTTAGATTCAATAGATTTTATCGATAAGAACTTTCTTGGTGTTCATATGATTCATACCAATGATAATGACCAAAGTATCATGAAGAAAAACGGTGCTCATGTGATTCACTGTCCAGGTGCAAACATGAAAGCAGGTAAAGGAATTACAGACCTTAAGGGCTTTTATGCACATGGTGTGAAAGCTGCACTGGGTACAGATGGACCGATTAGTGGAAATACTCTTGATATTATGACGGTTATGAAACTTGTTGCTATGGGACAAAAAACGAAATATCATGAACGTGATATTTTCCCAAGTTCAATGATTCTTGAAATGGCTACAATCAATGGTGCGAAAGCATTAGGAATTGATGCGCATACTGGAAGTCTTGAAATTGGTAAGCGTGCAGATGTTGTTTTGATTTCAACAGAAGAAGCAAATATGTATCCGCTCTATGACCCGATTCCAAGTATTGTATATCAAGTTCAAACACAAAATATTCATACGGTTATGGTTGATGGCGATGTTCTTGTAGAGAACCATAAACTAACAAAACACTCTATCAATGACGCACGGAATGCGTTAAATGAAGTTGTAAATAAAATTAGTCAAAATAGTTGAGCATGTCTCTTGAATTAATATACCCCATGGGGTATATTTTTCTTTGTTGAGGAGAATGATATTATGTTTTTTTTCAAGAAAGTACCAACAGTCACATGGAGTGACTTAAAACCAAGTGACCAAATAATCGATGTTCGTGAACGTCACGAATTTAAATCAGGTCATGCTCGAAACGCAAAGAATGTACCACTTTCAAATATTCCTAATTTTGACACCAACAAAGAAGTCTTTGTAGTGTGTGCAAGTGGATCAAGAAGTAAACGAGCAGTTAAAATATTAAGAAAAAAAGGCATTGATGCCAAAAATGTACGTGGAGGGATGATGTTATATGGACGTTAAAAGAATTGTAGTCGTTGGAGGAGTCGCTGGTGGCATGAGCTTTGCAACGCGTTACCGTCGATTAAACCAAGATGATCATATTATTGTTTTTGAGAAAGGGCCGTATGTCTCTTTTGCAAACTGTGGATTACCATACTATATTTCAGGAGAAATTAGTGAACGTGAAGATTTAATTGTTGCATCCCAACAAATGCTTCAAGACCGTTTCCAATTAGATATCCGCAACAATCATGAAGTAATTTCAATTAACCCGGAAGCAAAAACTGTGACTGTTCAGATTGGTGACCGTCAAGAAGATGTTGCTTATGATGAACTCGTACTATCTACAGGTGCTAAACCAATCGTTTTAGATATCCCAGGTCGTGATAATAATGAAGGTGTTTTCACATTACGTAATATACCTGATGTTGATGCGATCACAGCTTATGTAGAAAATAAGAAACCACAATCAGCAGTCGTAATTGGGGCAGGATTCATTGGTTTAGAAATGGCAGAGAACCTAAAACATTTAGGACTTGATGTCAGTGTTGTCGAGAAAGCACCACAGGTATTACCACCGTTTGATGAAGAAATGGCAAAGTTTGCTTTATTTGAATTAAACAAACATGGTGTTAAAGTCTATACTGATACAAGTGTGACTCGTTTCGAAGGATCATTGGCTGTACTTGAAGATGAAAGTACATTAAATGCTGATTTAGTTATTATGTCAGTAGGAGTGCTTCCTGAAACTAAGATTGCTAGCGATGCAGGATTAACACTTGGTATGCGTGGTGGTTTGGTTGTTAATGAAAACTATCAAACATCTAACGAGCATATTCACGCTGTTGGTGATGCAATCATCGTTAAACATACTGTAACTCAAGATGACGTTATGATTCCTCTAGCTTCACCTGCAAACCGTCAAGGACGTCACTTAGCGGACATCTTAAGTGGTATTGAACATAAGAATCATGGCTCATTAGGAACAGCAATTGTAAGATTGTTTGATTTAACCTTTGCATCAACAGGATTGAATGAACGTCAACTTAAGGGACGTGACTACAAAGTCATGCATTTATATGCAAACAATCATGCAGGGTACTTCCCAAACGCTACTAAGATTAACTTGAAACTAATCTTTGATCCACAAACAGAAGCAATTTTAGGAGCACAAGCAATCGGTGAAGATGGCGTTGATAAACGCATTGATATTATTGCTACAGCTATTAAAGCAAATATGAAAGTTACAGACTTACAAGAATTAGAACTTAGCTATGCACCACCATTTGGTTCTGCAAAAGATATTGTGAATATGGCTGGATATGTAGCTCAAAATATCTTAATGGGAACAACTAACTTAGTACAATGGCATGAGATTAAAAAACTTCAAGATGAAGGCGCGCTTATCCTTGATGTACGTGAAGATGATGAAGTAGCTGAAGGTGCTATTGAGGGATCTGTTCATATGAAACTCGATTCCATGCGTTGCAGTATGATTCAATTACCACGTGATCGACATATCGTTCTCCATTGCGAAAGTGGTGTTCGTTCATACAACGCAGAACAAATATTAAAAGCCTCAGGTTTTAATGTATCAAACCTTGATGGTGGTTACCAACTGTATAAAGTTGCGACAGGAAAAGTAGGGAATTAAAGAATGCGCTCAATAACAATGCGAGAAATGATGAATTTAAAAAATATTGATGTTCTAGATGTAAGAGAATATGAAGAAGTAATTTCTGGGATGATACCAGGAGCAACTCATATTCCTTTGGGAATGATACCAGGTCGTGTAAGTGAACTTAGTAAGTCAAAAGAGTACTATGTAGTATGTCATACAGGTTCACGATCAATGATGGTCAGTCAATTCTTATCACAACAAGGTTATAAAGTTGTGAATGTGATGGGCGGTATGAGTGCCTATCGAGGAGCTTTAAACTATGAAATGTGATCCAAGTATTCAAAATCGCGTTAAACGAATTAATGGACAAGTTCAAGGTGTTCTTAAAATGATGGAAGAAGAAAGAAGCTGCGAGGATATTGTGACACAATTAAGCGCAATTCGCTCAAGTGTTGATAAAGTGATGTCACTTATCACTACAGCAAATCTTGTTTCAACTATTGAAGAAACATATGATATCTCTTTAGAAGGTATTGATGAAGCTTTAAATCTAGTCGTAAAAAGCAAATAAAAAAGTCAGAAAAACTGACTTAAATATCGTGTTAGAAGTTCAACATATTTTAAATTTAAGGGGTTGATTCCAGTGTTATCTGGTAGTCAATCCTTTTTTTACAAAATGTGGTTTCTAATATTATAAGATCTTAACCAGAACAATACTAAAAGAGAATTCTTAAATTCAGGAAGAGCGAAGAAATGAATTAATTATTGTTCTTTCATTAAATCACTAATTATTTGTCCAAAAGTCATTGAACAAATAGATACTCTTAACCAAAAGAAATTAGATTTTCTATCAATATCTTTTGGTTTAACAACAAAATTAGAAGCATAAATATCTGTGTTAGAAACAACAGCTTCTATTTTAGGAACAGAAAATACGAAAATTAGTGAAATAAAGAGTGATAATACCAAATCAATATAAATACATTTCTCATTTTTTACTTTTTTATTTTTAAGAAAAATTATAGGAATAAGAAATGAAATGATTGGGAAAAATATATATAATGAAATTTGAAAATCACCATTAATATTTTCCAATAAAAAGGTGAAAATGGAAAGTTTAACTGTTCTTCTATAGAGTCCAAAGAACAAAATTATTATACTAAATAGCATTACAGAAAACAGACTTTTTTTCCATTAATGCTTGTTTTGTTTTTTTTTGCTTAATACTCTTTTGTTTGTCCTATCCGAATACATGGATTAACCTCCCTTGTCCCTACAGAAAGAATGGCTCCTGGAAAGAATAAGCCATTTGATGAATGCATTTTTAAGCAGGTTTTTCAACTATGTTATTGTTGGTATCTGTAAAGATGAACTCTTTAGTATGGAAGTTGTAAGATACTCTATGTATATCATTAATAGGTTCTTTAAAAACATATATAAAAGCAAACAATTCAATTTGTTTGTTTAAAATAGCCTCTCCATCAGTAAATTTATAGGGACTTCCAATAAAACCATAAATTTCCTTTACTAAAGAACAAGGATAGTTACACACATCTTCTTCATAATCTCTCATTCCTAATATATCTCTATCTTTGTCATCTTTTAAATTAACTAGTATATAATAATAATTAATTTCCTTTTCAGTGTGATTAATTACAGAACCTTGGAGACCAAAAAAATTTTCCATATCTGCTAAAGGAAAAGTTTTAACATTGGTGACTTCTATTTTTTTTAATGTAAGAGGATCGATAAACTCTTCGCTAATAAATAGATTGTTCTTTTGGTTTACATCTTTTTTTTCTTCATTTATTTCTTTTTTTGTACATGAACATAAGGTTAAAACAACAAATAGTAAGGTAATTATTTTTTTCATAGTGTTGAATCTCTCTTTTATATGATTAATATTATAACATAATTGCTAAAGATGAGGAAAATAGTAGGATAGCACCCTAACTGCGTTTTTATAAGAGTTGAGTTTTATTTAGAATGTTGTCAAAGATAACTGATAATGTCTAAAAGTAAAAATCTTGCCAAGTTACTATGAAATAATTCTTAAATTAAAGAACAACTGAATATTTTGACATTTAAAATGCACCTCCTAGAGTTTTTTCCAACTTTAGGGGTGCACATCAAAACCGATTTTTTCTTACTTATTTTGATCTAACCAGTTCAGTGCTGTCGCAACATAAGCAACGACCCCATAAGGAATGCAAGCCTCATCAAAGACAACTTTAGGATGATGAACTCCGTATACCCCACCTTTTCGGCTATCACTTGCTGCAATGTTAATTGAAGTAGCAGGGATGATTTGTGATATCAAAGCAAAGTCTTCGGAGCCCATTGTTGGTATGTCTTGTTTCATTGGTGGAATCAGTGTTAAGTCTGGGATATATTTTCCAAGAACTTCGTTAGCAACGTTAGATACCTTTTCAGATGAATCGAAGAATGGAACGCCAGCAGGGAAGGTAACACTTCCTTTACAACGCATTGCTGTAGAAATACCTTCTACAATTTGTACCATACGATCTTTAATAAACTGACGATGTTCTTCGTTATAGGAACGAATTGTTCCACCCATTGCAACACTTCCCGCAATTACGTTTGATGTTACTGCTCCACGAATATCACCAACAGTAATCGTTGTTAAACTGTTTGGAGGTAGTTCTCGTGATTGAATTGCTTGGATTGCTTGAAAGATTAGGTTCATAGGAATTGTTGGATCGTATGTTAAGTAAGGAGTAGAACCGTGTCCACCTTTACCTTCAATGTTAATTTCAAACCAATCTGAAGATGCCATAGCTGGGCCATGAGGCATTAAGATTAGTGAACCTACATCTAGTGGATAACCTGGAGCAACGTGTACCATCAGTGCTGCATCAGGTTTCGGATTCTCTAGGATTCCGTGCTCCAACATATCTTTGGCACCCAGCAATAATTCTTCCGCAGGTTGGAACATGAATTTAATAGTTCCTGGGATACTGTCTTTATGTTTTTGTAGAAGCTTTGCTGCTCCTAATAACATAGTTGTGTGGATATCATGTCCACATGCATGCATTTTTCCCTCAATTGTTGATTTATAATCAAGATCGTTATCCTCAACAATAGGTAGAGCATCCATATCTGCACGAAGTAAGAATACTTTACCTTCATCATTTCCAACTGTAGTCGTTAAGCCAGCTTGTCCAACACGTGTTACATCATAGCCAAACTCTTGCAGTTTCTTTTCTACGAAATCACGAGTTTCATATACTTCAAGTCCTAATTCAGGATTTTTATGAATATGTCGACGAATACTAATTAATTCATCCATCATTTCTTGAGCTTCACTCCATAATACATCTTTTAATAATGTCATATACCCTCCTCATATGATAATACAGATATGATATCATACCCTTAGAAAATTATTCTTTATCTTTAAGATTTCAGTTAATTTAACATGATATACGTTACAATATATGTAGTCATAAAATAAAGGTTTTGTGAAAGCGCTTATTATTTGTGTTTTGTATGTACAATCTATGCTACAATAAAAAAGTAAAGGAGGGATAATAATGATTATTCAGAGTAAAAATGTTTGGTATCGTGATAGATTTCAACCACTGCAACTTAAAATAAGTGATACAGGAACGATTGAAGCTATCAATGCCTATGATGATGCATTATCTGAAGAAGATTATAGTGGACGTATTATGCCAGGTTTTATTAGTACTCATGACCATGGAGCTCTTGGAAGCTCTGCAAATGAAGCGACACATGAGTATCTAGATTCTTGGTCAGAGTTTCTAATTAAAGAGGGAGTTACTGCTTTTTATCCTACAACTTCAACACTATCAAAAGAAGGCTTATTACAAGCTCTTGAAGTGTTGGGAAGTTATCAAGGGAGTAAAGAAGGAGCACAGTTCTTAGGTATTAATGCTGAGGGACCAATGTTTTCCCAACATCCTCAAGCACGAGGTGCTCACATGCCTGAGAATATATTCCCAGCTACCCTAGATTTATTAGAAGAGATGGTGGAAGCATCCAACCATCAAATTAAGATTATTACCATAGCTCCAGATATCGAAGGGGCAATGGATGTTTATGATGCATGTGTTAAGCAAGGCATCCGTATTTATATGGGACATATGAATGCAAATACACAGCAAATCAGAACAGCTATTGATCATGGTGCAACAGGATTTACTCATTTGTATAATGGGATGACATCCTTCCACCATCGTGATGTTGGTCCAATAGGGATTGGTTTATTAGATGATGAAACGTATGTCGAGATTATTGCAGATGGTGTCCATGCATCCGAAGAAGCGATAGAGCTCGTGTATCGTGCTAAGAATCCTAAGAAAATCATCACAATTACAGATGCTATCTTTGCGAAAGGTCTTCCTTCAGGAGAATACCATAGAGCAGATAAAGGCAGTTATATTCGTGTTGATGAAGAAGGTAGGGTATTCTTAGAGTCAGGACGTTTAGCAGGTAGTACCAATCGTTTAAATAATCTTGTCGATTACCAAATTAATACACTTGGTTTACCAGCAAAACATGTCATCGCATCCGTTACAGAAAACCCTGCAAGAATGATGGGCTTAAATAAAGGTCTTATCAAAGTAGGATATGATGCAGACTTAATTTGTGTTGATAATTCATTTAGAGTGCTTGATGCATTTGTAATGGGTAAACATGTATTTGATAATGTGAAGGAGATAGTATGAAACCAGTCATTGAAGTACTTTGTGAAACAGTAAGAGGATGTATTATCGCTAAAGAGTGTGGTGCTGATCGTATCGAATTGAACAATGCAACACTTTTAGGGGGCTTACACCTACAGTAGGAACACTAATCGAAGCGAAGAAGCATGTTGATTTACCAATGGTAACCATGATTCGTCCACGTACTGGTGGTTTTCTCTACGATGAATATGAAGTCGAGCAAATGTATTTTGATGCCGTTCAACTTTTAGAGAACGGAGCTGATGGGATAGTCTTTGGATTCTTAGATATTGATCGCAATGTTGATGTGGAACGAACGAAACGTTTTGCTGACTTAGCACATCAATATGGAAAAGAGGCTATATATCATCGTGCTTTTGATAATGTACGGGATCCGTATGAAGCAATTGAAGCTCTGATTGAATGTGGAATAGAACGTATTCTTACAAGTGGACTTCAAGCGAATGCGATTGATGGAGTTCCTTTACTTAAGGACTTACATGAAAAATATGGAGATAAAATAGCACTGCTTCCTGGAGGTGGTGTTGTGGCAGCGAATATTAAAGAAATCCTTGATAAAACTGGAATTCCAGAAATTCATGGTTCCTTTAAGGAATGGATTAGCGACCCAACTTCATCACGTTATAGTGATATTGGTAAGAAGAGAGAGCCAGATTACTTTGATGTAAGTAGGGAAGAATTAGAGAAAGCGGTACAACGAGCACATGGAGAATGATTTAATAAGTAAACGACGATTCTATGGTGCAACCAAGTGGACACTTGTTGAAGAGGATGTCATTTCTCTGATTCAGGCTGATATGGATTTGCCGGTATCTCCTGCAATCTTAGAAGCGATTCAAACTCGAGCAGAACATCCAACCTTTGGTTACACTGATCGTGGTATTGAGTATCAACAAGCTTTTGCTGATTGGTTAAATCGAAAGCATAAGTATCAGGTCGAGACACATAATATAGCCCTATCAACAGGAGTAATGTATTCAATTAGCGCAGCAATACAGCTTCTTTCTGAACCAGGAGATGGAGTTCTCTATGTTGAACCTACCTATCCACCCTTTAGAGATATGGTGCTAAAGAATGGCCGTGAGTGTCAGGTAAGTGACTTAGTACTGAAGGACTCATGGACTTATGATTTCCTTGATTTAGAATCTAAAATTAAAGAGAATACAAAGATTCTTTTACTATGCAATCCTCACAATCCGACAGGTAAAGTCCTAAATGATGAGGAAGTAAAAGAAATCGCAAGAATAGCAGAGAAGCATAATCTGTATGTGGTAGTCGATGAGATTCATGCAGACTTTGTATTCGATAAACCACATCTACCTTTAATGAATGCTAGTGAGTATATGTTGAACCATACAATAGCGTGTGTATCAGTAAGTAAGACGTTCAATGTAGCAGGTTTAAAAGTATCGGCATGCATCATTAAAAACAAAGAGTTGATGGAACGCTTTCGACATTATGCAGCAACAGTAGGGATTCATAGTATTAATCTCTTCGGCTTAGCTGTACTAAAACCTGCACTGTACGAATCAGATGCATGGTTGGAGAGTGTTAAGAATCTTATTATTGAGAATAGAAATCGAGTAGTGAGTTTCATCCAAGAGCATAATTTACCACTCAGTACATCAATTGAAGATGGTACCTATTTTATGTGGATAGATTTCTCAAAAGTAAATGAACCAGGACTAAATAAAACAATGCGTGATAAAGCTCGCATTGCATTTTCGGATGGAATAGATTTCGGTCAAAACTTTGAAAACTATCAGCGATTAGTTCTTGTGTCACCACCTGAAATTATTCAGGAGTTTTTAGAAAGACTCTTAGATTTCATGAAAAAAAGTAAACTCATTTAGAGTTTACTTTCTAGCTTTAATCATTCGATCTTCAAGGAATTGAAGTGCGTTTGTAGGCATGATGATTGTCTCACCAGAGAACAAGAGGACTTCTGTTGAAAGATTAAACTTACCTGGCTTAAAGGAACGGACACTTTTATAGCGAACATAGTTTGCGGTATTGAAGAAACCATCCTCATTGTAGTAGGTAGTGTTAATCATATAAGTACGAAGAAGATCTGTTGCACTTGTAATTGCGAGTACAGCATAGACTAAGTACCACATCGTCTTATCATCTGCTGTACCAATATAGGTAAAGATAGCAGCTCCAATTGAAGCGACAATCACAAGACCATAAACAACGTAGAACCAAGAAAAAGATCGATAAATCTTAAATTTCTGTTTTTTTGAAATATTTTGTAGGCTCACGGTATGATCGTAATAGAGCTTTACTCGTGAATACACAATATAAACCATTAATGCAGCTATTAATAAATAGGTAATCGAATTTAAATCCATAGTATCATCTCCATTTAGTTGAATTATAACATGACAATGTTGTACATACAATAATGGTTTTCTTTACATGGAACTTGAATGTGATAATATATACTTAATATACAGGAGGCAAGTATATGATTAAGAATCGTTATTTTAAAGCAGTCGATGAATTACAAGAAACAATACGAAATACACAGTCAGAAGCAATGAGTGAAGCAGCAGCAATGTGTGCTGAAGCAGTTGCAGCAGGACATTCTATTCACTTGTTTGACACCGGTCATATTATTGATTCAGAAATTAAGAATCGTGCAGGTGGCTTTAACTTTATCCGTAGTTTTAAATATGGTTTAAATGTAGATTCAATTGCTCGTATCCAAGACGATCTTGAGGGTGATAAAAATCGCTCCATGGAAGGACTCGCAGAATTTGCTTTACGTGCATCCAATGTTTACCCAGGAGATGTAATGTTTATTGGTTCTGTATCAGGAAACTCAATTAGTGTTGTTGATCTAGCACTTGCAGCACAAAAGCTAGGTGTTAAGATTGTAGCTCTTACATCAGTAACCTATACAAAACAACTTAATGCACTCCACTCATCCGGTAAGAAACTTTACGAAATTAATGATGTATTAATTGATAACTGTGCACCATTTGGTGATGCTATGTTAGATGTAGAAGGTGTAGACCGTGCATTTATTCCAGCATCTGGTCTATCAGCAGCTTATATTATGTGGACTGTAATGGCTGAACTTCTTGATCTCTTATTAGAAAAAGGGTTAAAACCTGGAATTCTAGGTAGTGTGAACTATCCAGAAAACGTTCAATATAATATTGATCTTGAAACACTCTACAAGGAAAAAGGCCTATGATAGAGATTGAACGTATTTCAGTTCAAGATCTACCATCGCATAAAATTGTAAAAGATGTAAGCAATCGTCAGATTATTACCTTTATTGTGCCATCTTTGATTGGCGTCTTGATGATTCTATTCGGACCAAATTTAGCGAAGGTTTTTGGACTCATTTTCGTAATCTTTACCTTAGCTGTTTTTATTCGATTTAAAGAACGAAAAGTAGCAACAATCACAGAAACACAATTAATTGTCTATGATATAAAAAATCCAGAACTTTGCCAAGTAATTGCTTGGGAAGATATATTCACTTGGGATTTACAAAGTAATTCTGGTGGAGAAGATTGTATTCTTATTGAAGATCATGACAATAAGATAATGTATGTCTATTTGTTTAGTCCGTATAGGATTACAAAATATATTGAAGAATATGCTCCAAAAACAAGTAAGCAATACCGTCTTAAAGATGAACAGAATAAACGTGGGGAAGGCAATAGCCTCAAAGAAGTAATAAATTATTTTGGGAAGAGGAGAAATCGCTGATGGATTTACAGGAGAAAGCACTTAAATATGGTATCTATTTAGGAAGACGCTACAAAGACAATGAAAAAGAACTCTTTATCAACGAGATTGGTAGTGAGTTTCAAAAGTTGGGCTATGATGTACAAGCACGTTATACTAAGTTAAAACGTTTTAAGGGCTTGAATCTTTATGTTGGTGACCTAGTCAATGCGAAGAACATTGTCGTTGCACATTATGATACTCCTATTAATTCATTTGATAAGAATATGGTTTTCTATCCCTTTAACATTGAGGGGACGGAGCGTAATCAACAAGAAGTATCCAAACGTGTTGTTTTATACATTGCTTTAGCAGCGTTTGTATTAATGTTTCTAATCTTTAAGTTTTCAGGTTTAGAACAGATGACCTTAAACATACTCGCGATCATTATTACCTGTTTGCTTAGTGCTGTAGGGTTTTATATATTACGAGGTATTGGTAATCCAATTAACTCAAACTTGAACACGTCTGGTGTTCTAGGGGTTCTAGCGATTGCTGAGAAACATCCTAAAGATACAGCCTATGTCTTAACTGATAGGGAGTGTATCGATAACCTTGGTGATGTGATGTTACAGGAATCTTTACCAAAATCAATTCATACTAAGAACGTTATTCATCTGCGAGGTATCGGTAGTGATGTGAAAAGTATTGTTGTTGGACACACTGTAAGTAATAGAGACTTTGCAGAAGAGATATCCAAGGGTCAGAAAAATGTATCATTGTATGAATTAACAGATACTGATTTGAAACGACATTCACTTTCATATTATGATCGTGCAGTATCTATCTCAGCAGCATCTAATGAAGATGGTTTTTGGGAAATAAAAGATGTTTTTAACAACAAAGATTTAGAAATTAATGAGGCAATGTTTACACAGGTTGTAAATATGTGTCTTGACTACTTAAAGTAAGAATAATTATTAGAAGATGGTGGTTTATACTGCCATCTTTTCTATATTCATCACATAATCGCATTAAAATAATATTTCAAAGTCTAGAAATGACAAATAAAATATGAAATACAGATTTCACGCAAATTTCATATTTTTACTAAAATTTCAGTAACATTTGAGAAGAATGATTCCATTTCATTCAATTTGATATCAAGAATATGCTCTGTTTTTAAGGTTTTCACACAAGTGAAATGGGCAAATACCCTTATATAAGTAGTTGTCTATACAAAACTGAAAATTTACATAAGAAACAGCGTTTCATACATACGAAACTTCGTGAAATGAAATACTAAAACTTTCAAGACGTAAAATGTGTGAGAAATTCGAAAAATGTGACTCAATCCCATAATTAGTCTTTGACATCAAAGAAAGTGGTTGCTATAATCGAGATGTAAGCGCTTAGTCTTGAAATAATGGCGCAGATGATTGGAGGATTCTTATGGAAATTGTGAATATTAGAATTGATGAGCGTCTCATACACGGACAGGTTGCCGCGTACTGGACAGCAATGTTAAAAGCAACACGTATTGTTGTTATTGACGATTTTGCAGCAAAGGACCAAATCCAAAAAATGGCACTTAAGATGGCTACGCCAAAAGGTGTTAAATTATCAATATTAACGGTACCTACTGCATCAAAGAATTTACAGGAAGGTAAATACGAAGGCGAGCGCGTCTTTGTAATCGCACGTAATCCTAAAACACTCGTTAGAGCTTGGGATGAAGGATTCCACTTTAAAACAGTGAACGTTGGGAATATGTCAGAAAAATTCGGAAGTGTTCAGGTTCGTCGTACAGTTGGTGTAACCAAAGAAGATGTTGAGAGTTTCCGTAAGTTAGTTGATCATGGTGTTAAATTAACAGCACAAATGATCCCTACTGATGATATCGTAGATTTTGCTCCACTTATTGCAAGTGACTCAATCTTTGATTAATCATCCACTAAATCTAGGCAGTAAAATTTAAAGAAATAGAGAAAAAAAGGAGGAGCTTTATGGAATTAAATATATTGCAAGTATTATTCCTGTCACTCTATGCAGGTATTGCAATGGTTGATGGATTATCATTTGGAATCGGTCTAAATGGTATTATCCAAACTGGTGTAGTTACCGGAATCTTCGTAGGACGTCCAGAATTGGGTCTTATCGTTGGTGGTACACTTCAATCATATGCATTGGGTATTGGTACTTATGGTGGTGCTTCTATTCCTAACTGGACATCAGCAGCAATGTTGGTTACAGCTTTAGGTACAAGCGTTGATCAAGCTCAAACATTAATTACGATGGTTGGGGTTCCGCTAGCAGCACTTGGTGTTCAGTTCGATATCTTAGGACGTATGTCAAATACATTCTTCCAACGTCGTGCTGACAAGTTTGTTGAAGTTGGGGATTTAAAAGGTATTGAGCGTATGAACTTAATGGGTACAATCCCATGGGCATTATCACGTACAATTCCTATGTTTGTTGCTCTTTATTTCGGTGGGGAAGCTGTTACAAACTTCACTGCATTTATTAACAACAATATTCCTTGGTTAACACAAGGTTTCCAAATCGCTGGTAAGATTTTACCTGGTGTAGGTTTCACAATCTTACTTAAATATTTACCTGTTCAACGCCACTTCACATGGTTAATTGTCGGTTTCGTATTATCAGCATACTTGAAGATGGATACTTTAGGTGTAGCGTTAATCGGTCTTGCAGCAGCATTACTAGTATACCGTACAAACGTTGAAGGAGTTGGTGGAGTCGCAGCAGGTCCATCAGATATGGGAGGGGATGACGAATATGACGAGTAAAGCACACGGACGTTATGATAAAAAACAACTGAAAAAATTACACTATCGTTGGATTTGGCATTCACAAATTGGATGGAACTACGAAAGAATGCAAGGTCTTGGTTATTTAACAACCATGCTTCCTGTTCTTAAAGATTCTTATGGTGATAATCCTGAATTAATGGATAAAGCACTTCGTGTTCACTCACAATTCTTTAATACACAACCTTCAATGGGTGATATCATTGTTGGTATGAACATTGCTCTTGAAGAAGAGTTCGATGGCGAAGACGTTATCGATACAGCAGCAGCTATTAAAACATCATTGATGGGTCCATTTGCTGGTATTGGTGATACCGTATTCGGTATGATCGCTGGTACAATCTTAGGATCAATCGCTGTTACATTCTCTTTAGATGGAAACTACTTTGGTCTTGCACTATTAGTTGCATGGTCACTCTTAAACCTATTTGTAATCCGTCCAATCTTCTTTGATTTAGGATACAAACAAGGTACTGCTTTAGTTACAACATTAAGTCATCAATTAAACGCATTTACCGATGCTGCTTCAGTATTGGGGGTTACAGTTATTGGTGCGATGATTGCTTCCATGGTTAACGTTAACTTTGGTGGTATTCGTAATGGAGTCAAACTGATGAAAGAAGTTGAAGTTAACGGAGCTAAGAAAATGGTTCCTGACTACTTCCTAAACCTTCAAACAGATTTATTTGACAAGTTAATGCCAAAAGCTGGTGGAGTTATGATGGTTGCTCTTTGTTACTGGTTACTCGGTAGAAAGAATATGAACTCTAATAAACTTATCTTTGGAGTTATTCTATTCTGTCTTTTAGCAGCAGCATTAGGAAACTACACAGTTGTTGAACTTCTTGTTTAATACATAATTCATTAAAGGAGGAAGTATCATACTTCTTCCTTTTTCTTTCTTAAAAGGAGACACACTATGAAGGCAGTGTTAATAGTATCACACGGAGATTTCTCCAAAGGTTTAAAGATGTCAGTAGAAATGATTGCTGGCGAAAGAGATGATGTATTTTCTTTAGGTTTATATCCAACAGAAGGACCAGACCAATTTGAAGAAAAATTAGAAAACTTGATTTCACAATTAACAGACTATGATGAAATCTTTGTATTCACGGACTTACTTGGTGGATCACCAGGAAATACTTCATTCATGAAATTAGCAGTCGATCCACGTTTCCACATTGTTTCTGGGGTTAACTTCCCAATGCTTCTCACAACAATACTTACAGATGGTATTACAGTTGAAGAAGTGATCAATGCCGGTAACGAAGGAATTGTTGATTTAAGAAGTATGCTTGATGATGATATGGAAGAAGATGAGTAATAAACAGACATACTTTGTTTATTGACTTTTAATGAGCGACATTATCTTTCATGCATAAAATATTTAAATAAATAATTATGTGGTTAAAATGATCGTTACTAACAACTATCGTTTTAACCACATTTTTAATAAAGAGAGGATTAAGATGAGAATAGGATATAGTTTGCGGGATATTACTCCTGAATATAATATGGAACTTGTTGGTTTTATACCAAGTAGAATGAGTACTGGTATTCATTCAAAACTACATGTCAAAGTATTAACACTTACTGATGGTGATAAGCGTTATGCTTGGATGGTTACAGATTTACTGGGTAATGATCTTTATCTCAAAGAACAGATACTTTCACAATTAGAGGCTAAAGGATATCACTATGATGACTTCCAAATGTTTTCGACCCATACTCATTCTGGGCCAAGAGTTCTTAATGAAAGTCAGTATTATGAACAAGATGAAAACGGTCCAGAACGTCAGTATTTTGATCGTTTGGTTTCTCTATGTGTTGATGCCTTTATTGAGAGTAATGCGTCCCTTGAGCCCTTTAAAGTTCGCATAGCTCGTTCTATGATGGAAGGATTCCAGTCAAATAGAATCAATCAAAAATATGAAGATGATAAAGAAGTATTGGTAGTGGAAGTAATCTTGCCTCATGAAACAATATTACTCTACTCATTTGGTGGACATCCTACCATACTGGATAGAAACAGTACACTGTATTCATCAGATTACGTTGGTGAAGTTGATCGTGTACTTCAAGAAACTTATCCCTTTACAATGTTCTTCAATGCACCCTGTGGTGATATGAGTACTCGTTTTTATCGTAAAGAATCAAGTCCTGCTGAGTGCAGACGTTTGGGTACCATTGCCGTAAATTGTGTAAAAAGAGCTGTACAAGAAATGGGAGATGAAATTGAAATTAGTAAGTACGAAGTACATAATTATAATTTTGATATTCAATTGAAGAAGTTTGATACAATCGACGAAGCAAAACGAAAAGTAAAATATGCCCAAGACGAATACAATGAAGCACTTGCTCACAACATTGATGGTACTGAATTACGAATCATAAAATCACGCTTAGAAGGCGCTCTTTTCAATGAGCATTTAAGTAAGGGGTTTGTTGGTAAAACGGTGAAGGGTTTTGATTACTCAATAATAAAAATTAATGATTATGATGTAATAACTCTAAGTAGTGAAGTGTTCTCAGAACTCGTTAAACCTTTAAAAGAAAAAGGGAATACATGGCTCATTTCTTTAGGTAATCAATATCAATCATATTTACCAAATAAGAGAGCCTTTGATATTGGGACTTATGAAGCTTTATCGAGTATTTACGAACGGGGTGAGGGAGAGCGCCTTGTGAAAGAAATAGAGTCTAATCGTTAGTATTCGTGAAAGATGGATGGAATTACCACGAATACATTGACAAAACCGCTTACATTTGGTAGTTTTAATATAGATTGTATATACAATAAGGAGGAAAGTATGCAAGCTAAGAAGTATGTTGAAGTAGCGATGAATTCAATTAATACTGCTGTTAATGGAGCTGAAAGTGACATCCGAGATGTTGCTCACTTCATTAAAGATATCATGGTTGATGAGGGAATTATTCAATTATTTGGTATCGAACATGACTTAGAATTTGGTATGGAACTAGGATTCCGTGCGGGGGATTGGTTCAGTATCACCAAATGTCAATTAAAGATTTAGCGTTTAGAGGGCATATTCCTGCAGAGGAAGCACTAGATCCAAATTTCTATGATCGTGAAGATTTAGCTCAAAAACTTTGGGATATGTATGAAACAGATCCAAGAGACGCACTTGTAATTTATGCTGTCGAGAATGTATATAACGTAACACTAGCTCTCGCAAAACTTGCGAAAGAAAAGAATCATAAAGTGATTGTAGTAAGTTCAGAAGCTACAATTGTCCAAACAGAATATGCTAAGAATGCTAAAGAGCTTCTAGCATTAGCTGATAAGAGATTAGATTTGAAGATTCCATATCCTGACTTAGTAATGGATGTTAAAGGTACACAAGTATGCCAAATCGCAAACTTAATTGGTAACATGTTTGCACAATCATTAACAATGGAAATCTATACTGCATTAATCGAATGTGGCCATGAAGCTGGAGTATTATGGAGTGCTAACATTGTAGGTGCTGATGAGCACAATGATTCTATCTGTTCGAAATTTGACGGACGTTATAATTCATAGGGAGGGCATATGACAACAATGAACACACAACGTTTCTTAGAAGAAACACATAAAGTAGTCAATAAATACCAAGAAACGCAAATGGAAAATATGCGTAAAGCAAGTGAGATTCTTGCAGAATCAATTATGAGTGATGGAGTTGTTCACTTCTTTGGATCAGGTCACTCAGTAGGAGTTGGTATGGAGATGATTGGACGTCCAGGTAACTTGGTTCCAATCCATCAAATAGTAACCAGTGATTTCGTTACCAAAGGAATCACAACATTGGAAGACTTTAGAGACCCAGTCAATAAATTTGAGAGAAGACCAGGTGTTGCAGATAAGCTCTTCGATATGTACAACATTAAACCACAAGATGCGTTTGTAATTATTTCGAACTCAGGAATTAATGGAGTTGTTATTGATTTAGCTATAAAAGCGAAACAAGAGAACCATCCAGTAATTGTAATCACAAGTTTAGAACATACTACAGCTGAACCATCACGTCACCCAAGTGGACAAAAACTTATGGACTTTGGAGATATCGTGATTGACAACTGTGGACCTCGTGGTGATGCTATGATACCTCTTGAAGATGGTGGTAAGATTGGTTCGATATCATCAATTATTGGTATCTTAATTGCTCAGGGATTTACAGCAGAAGTTACATCAATCTTGAAAGATAATAATTATGAAGTACCAGTACTACTCTTCGAAGATAGTGCTGAAGCAAAAGAACATAACCAAGCTCTAAGAGCGAAGTATGAAGGGAGAATATAATGAAATACGAATTTGAATATATGAATAAATTGGATGAATTATTCCAAAAGGTGTATGAAAGCCAAAAAGAAAATATTAAGGAATTAGCAGTTAAGTTTGCAGAGAACATTAAGACAAATCATGTAATCCATACCTTTGGTACAGGTCACTCACACATGATTGGTATCGAATTGTTTGCTCGTGCTGGTGGTCTTGCGAACGTTAATGCGATGCTTGATCCTGATGTCTTAACATCAAACGGAGCACGTCGTTCCGGAGCAATGGAGAAACTATCCGGAGTATCGGATGTTGTTTACGATAGTTATAATATTCAAAAAGGTGATATTATGATTATTACTTCAAACTCAGGTAGAAATGCAATGCCAATTGAAATGGCAATGCGTGCTAAAAAAGAAGGTATCTATACCATCGCTCTTACAAACTTAGCACAATCACAAGCAACTACGAGTCGTCATGAAAGTGGTAAGAAATTATATGAAGTTGTAGATTTCGTACTTGATAACTGTGTTCCTTCAGGGGATGCAATGATGCAAGTAGGGTCTGTTGGTACAGGTCCTGGGTCAACAATGGCAAGTATTTTCATTTTAAATACCATCGTTAGTGAAGCAATAAAGATTCTTGGTGAAGAAGGTGTCGACATTCCAGTCTTCCAATCACAAAACGTTGATGGATTTGATAATGATGCATTGTATGATAAATACGAGGATCGTGTAAAACACTTCTAAAATTGAATGGATAAAGAAAAGAGCTAAAATAGAAATATTTTAGCCCTTATTCTTATTCTTGATTTAATAAAATACTTTCGAAACTAAAGCGTTCAGTGTGGTAATAACTAATACCATATTCAATAACTTCATTCTTATAGGTATAAGAAACACCTTCTACCTTTAACGAGAATCCTGAGTTTTTCTGATACAGGAAGTTACTGATTTCTCCATCAACCGGAGTTGCGGTTACAACTTCTTGTAAGTAGTAAATCTTCTTATGATACTTATTCACAATAATATCGTAAAGCGATTCCTTGGAAAAATCATACATCTCAATATCTGGGAATAAAGCAGTATTAATAAATACAACCTCATATAAGAATGGGTCACCATCAACCGATCGTTTTCGTACAACTTCTAATACCGTTTCGTCTTCATTAAGCTTCATAGCTTCACGAATCGTTTCATTAGGAATAATATGTTTAACACTTGGTACTTCTGTAGTGGGAACACTACCGGTATCTTTAATCATGTCGGTAAATCCAGTTATGCGATTCGCTTTACGGATAATTTCTTTCTCGACAAAGACACCTTTGTCAGGTACACGATAAGCGAGACGCTTAATAATGAGTTGGTCAATAATTGTACGAATTGTAGTCCTACTGACGTTGTAGGTTTCCATTAACTCTCGTTCTGTTGGGAGTTTCTCGTGGGGTTTATAAATATTATTTTGAATATCACTTTCTATGATAGTTTCGATTTCTTTGGCGGTATATTTCTTCATGATGCCTCCGTGCAAATTCAATATTGTATATATATTAATAGTGTATCAAATTTAGAGAATAATTTAAAGATATGAATAAGGAGAACCTATGGACATTAAGATATTAGTCTTCGATATCGACGGAACACTTGTAGATCGAAGCAAGCAAACGGTTGAGGATGATGCGATACAAGCAATGAAACAGGCTAAGGACAAGGGATACCAGATACTCATAGCAACTGGGCGTTCATTTTTCTTTATCCATGATGATGTAAGAGAAAGGGTGCCTAGTGACTATTATGTGACTGTGAATGGTGCACTCTTAAATGATGGAAAAGGTGAAGTAATCAAGAGTTACGGATATTCCCATGAATCCTTAAATAATCTTATCAACTTTGCAGAAGAACATGAGTTCCCAATAGGAATCAAATATCATGACTTTATTGGTATTCATGGTGACTATCAAGATTATGTAACACGTTATGTAGGTTTTGAACACCCTGGAGTTAAGTTTCTCTTACCGGATAATGAACGTAAATACTTAAGCGATAATAATCCTGTAGGTGCATTTTGCTTTGGTCCAAACGATATGATTTCAGTATTCCAAGAAAAGATGCCAGAGCTATACTTCACAAGAGCATCAGACATAGCTTTTGAAGTTACAAAGCAAGGTGTTGATAAGACAAAGGCAATTGAAGATGTCCTTAATATGAATGGCTTAAGCTGGGAGAACGTTATGGCATTTGGTGATGGTGATAATGATATCGAAATGCTTGAGAAAGCAAAAGTAGCTGTTGTAATGGGGAATGCTACAGATAATGTTAAAGAATATGCAGATTTTATTACAGATACTGTATTAAATAGTGGTATTATTAAAGCGATGAGAGCACTAGATATCATCGAATAATTGAGGGAGAAGCATATGAATAGTATAGTATTAAGAATTCGTAGTGTTTATGGGAGCTTAAGTAAAGTTAATCGTAATATTGCTGACTATTTTATTCATAACTTGGACGATGTAGCTCAAGAAACGGCACAGGAAATTGCCAAAAAAAGTAACACTTCACCAGCTTCTGTAATACGTTTTGCAAAGAAAATGGGATTTGCAGGACTTGAGGATCTCAAAGATTCTATGTTAACAGAAGAGGAAGAAGTTGAAGAAAATCCAATCGTTTTTGATCCGATTGTGAATGAAGGCGATAGCTTTGATGTTATGAGTCAGAAGATCCAAGTCATTATGGAAAATTCAACGAAAGACTTATTCTATCAACTTGATATGGAAAAATTATCAGAAGCAATTAATTTTGTAAAGCATGCAACTACAATCTACGCTTTTGGGATAGGGTCATCATCCTTACCAGCGTATGATTTAGCGCAGAAGTTCAATCGTATCAATAAGACCACTCATTTTAACTTTGATACCCATCTTACAAGCGTTCTCTTGAACAATGCGCGGAAGACAGATGTCTTGATTGTGTTCTCTTATACAGGGCGCTCAAGGGAGCCTATTTACGCTACAGAGATTGCGCAGTCAAAAGGTGTACCTGTTATCGCAATTACGGGAGATAGAGAGTCGAGACTCGCGAAACTAGCGGATGTATCCATAGGAATACCAGAGAATGAACCGCTCATTCGAGTAGGTGAAATTACATCCAAGATTAATTCGATGATTGTAGCAGATTTAATCTATTTAGGAGTAGTTCAGCCACATTTAAGCAGTTACCAAAAGATTTTGCATGAAACAAAAGACATTGCAAAACGATACAGAGAATAGAAATCTTTCATTGTGAAGATTTCTTTTATTATTTTCACGAAGTGAATGTGGAAAAATGAACTGAATATTTCCAATTGCTAGGCTAATTATGATAGAATATTCCTGGTGATGATAGTTATCATCCTTAAGTAGAAAAGAGGTCCAATAATGGGAAGAAAAGTTGGTACTGTTTCAAGAGGACTTAGAAGTCCGATTATTCGTGAGGGAGACGATTTAGCAAAAATCGTTGTGGACAGTGTTATTGATGCAAGTACAGTTGAGGGATTTGATCTTCATGATCGCGATATTGTTGCATTAACTGAGTCAATTGTTGCGCGAGCACAAGGAAACTATGCATCGGTAGATGCAATTGCGAAAGATATCAAGAACAAATTCAAATCAGATACAATTGGTGTTATATTTCCAATTACATCGAGAAATCGCTTTTCAATGAACTTAAAAGGTATTGCACGAGGTGTTAAGAAAATTTACTTAATGCTTAGCTATCCTTCGGATGAAGTAGGTAATGAACTCATTACATGGGAACAACTTGATGAATCAGGTGTGAACCCTTATGTAGATGTTTTAAGCTTAGAAGACTATCGCAAACATTTTGGAGATACAGTCCATCCTTTTACTGGAGTAGATTATGTATCTTACTATCAATCAATTATTGAAGAAGAAGGTTGTGAAGTAGAAATAATCTTCGCTAACCACGCTAAGACAATTTTAAATTATACAAGCTCCGTGCTAACATGTGATATCCATACAGCATATCGTTCCAAACGTATCTTAAAAGAAAATGGTGCTACAGAAGTATTAGGACTTGATGATATTTTAACGGAATCAGTTGATGGAAGTGGTTATAACGAACGTTATGGACTCCTTGGTTCAAATAAATCTACTGAAGATTCTGTAAAACTCTTCCCACGTGAATGTACAGATCTTGTATTAAGTATTCAAAACCAATTGCTTGATCGTACTGGTAAGCATTTCGAAGTCATGGTATACGGTGATGGTGCCTTCAAAGATCCAATGGGAAAAATCTGGGAACTTGCTGATCCAACAGTATCTCCAGCATTTACTCCAGGACTTGATGGAACTCCAAACGAGTTGAAATTGAAATACTTAGCAGATAATGATTTTAAAGATTTAAGTGGTAAAGAACTTCAAGAAGCAGTTGCTAATGAGATTAAGAATAAAGAAGATGATCTTGTTGGTAACATGGCAGCTCAAGGAACAACACCACGTCGCTTAGTTGACTTAATCGGTTCACTTTGTGACTTAACAAGTGGATCAGGTGATAAGGGGACTCCTATTGTTTTAGTCTCTGGATACTTCGATAACTTTGCAAACGAATAAACCACAGCATAAGCTGTGGTTTTCTTTTACTAATTCGTGATTTCTAAATCGCTAGGTAAGAAGTTATTGTTGCTTGCTTCATAAAGGTTACGATAATGACCTTCGGTAGCAAGTAATTCTTCATGGGTTCCTGATTGAGCAATACCATCTTGATCCATTACAATTATTTTATCTGCGTTTTGAACAGTCGTTAAGCGGTGAGCAACTACTAAGACAGTTCGTCCTTTTGATAATTCTTCAAGACTTGCTTGGATATAAGCTTCAGTAATATTATCAAGTGCACTCGTCGCTTCATCTAAGATTAATATCTTTGGATCTTTTAAGAAAATTCGAGCTATTGAAATACGTTGCTTCTGTCCTCCTGATAACATTACTCCACGTTCCCCAACCATTGTTTCATAGGATGCGGGAAGGGTAATGATGAAGTCATGAATTCCAGCTTTCTTTGCAGCGAGTTCAATGTCTTCTTGACTGGCTTTCGGATTTCCATAAGCGATATTCTCTGCGATTGTTCCCCAGAAGATAAATACGTCCTGTTGAACATAACCAATATGTCTACGTAGAGACTCTAGAGTAAAGTCATGAGTATTAATACCATCGATTGCAATCGAACCTTCTTGAATATCATAGAATCTTGGAATGAGCTGAGCGATGGTTGTCTTACCAACTCCACTTGGACCAACCAAAGCAACCATTTCACCTTGCTTGATCGACATACTAAAGTCATCAAGTATTTTTTTCGTGTCGTTGTTATATCGGAAACTCACTCCATCAAAATCGATCGTTCCTTTAACATCTAAGATATCACGAGCATTATCAGAGTCTTGAATTGTAATAGGTTCATTCATGAGTTCGGTATAGCGTTCGAATCCAGCAATCCCTTGTTGGAACGTTTCCAACATTGTCATAAGACGCTTGATAGGACCAACGAGCATACCAAAGTATAGAAAGTAAGCAACCATGTCTCCAGTTGAGAAGTTGCCATTAAGGACGAGTAGGGCAGAGCATACAAGTACCATGACATTTACAATCTGTACAAAGAACTGATTGGTAGCATTAGAAATACCCAGTGCTTTATAAGCAACATCATATGCAGCCATGTATCGTTGATTGTCTTTCTCAAAGCGATTGATTTCATACTCCTCATTTGAGAAAGCTCGTGTAAGGCGAATGCCAGAGATACTTCCTTCTAAACGACTGTTTATTTCTGCATGTTCTCTTCGTAAAAAGCGAAAAGCAGTGATTTGATTACGTCGTGAATAGAGAAGGGTAACGAGCATTACAATAAATAAAATAAATAAGAGTGTGGTAACCCAGAAATTAAGTTGAATCAAATAGATGTAACCAAAGACTAACATGAAACCAGTAGCGACCAGTTCTTCAATGCCGTGGTGAGCAAGTTCAGCCACTTCATGAAGGTCTGAAGTTAAACGAGCCATGATAATACCTGTTTTATTAACATCATAATACTCAAATCCTAGTTTCTGAAGTTTACGGAAAGCCTTAAGACGCATATCATTCTCAATCGATATTCCAAGCATATGTCCATAATAACCAACAATATATTGAAATAAAGCATAAAGGAATAGGAGTGCGACAAGGATGAGTGCAATGATGATGATTCCTTGTAGGTCACCTTCTGGTACTAAAGTATTTAGTATATGACGTGAGAAGATAGGAATTGATAATTCTATCAGAGCAAAGCAAATTACAATAAATAAGATAAACGCAAGTAAACGTTTATGGGGTTTGTAGTAACTAATAAAGTCTTTAAACATGAGTCCTCCTTAAACATTATTAACATTCTACCACATTATCACAAGCAAGACATGAAATATGAAAATAAGTCACCAAAGGGTGACTTATTGATTCAAATAGTCGTAAGCAATGATAGCTAAAGAAGCACTGGTTGTTTCCAAAATTTCATCATTCCACGCGAATTTAGGGTGGTGATGAATGGGTTCTTCTTCACCTTCAGACCATATTCCAACATTATAATAAGAGGAAGGAACATTTAAGTTTAAGTATGCAAAGTCTTCTGCTCCCAAGGTAGGGAATTCAAGTTCTGATACGATTTCCTTACCAAACTGAGCTTCTAAGCTTTTATGAGCAAAGGCTGTCATAGCGTCATCATTAATTAATGGCGGATAAGAAGGCATAAATTCAAACTCGTAGTCAGCTCCGTTTAGTTTGCAAATGGAAGCTAAAGTTTCTTGAATGTATGTAGATGCTTGTTCACGTGAGTCTGGATACAAGGTGCGGATAGTTCCTCCTATTTCACAGATATCAGGAATAACATTCAAGCCTTCACCGGCATGAATCGTTGTAAAGGATACAAGTGCTGGTTTAATTGGGTCAAGACGACGTGTGAAGATATACTGACAGTTTTGAATAAACTGAATTGCGATACTGATAGGATCAATTGTTTGTTCTGGACTAGCAGCATGACCACCTCGTCCAATAATTTTTATCTTGAACTCATCAGGAGCCCCATACATTGCACCGTACTTTACTTTGACTGTGCCATAAGGTTCGTGTCCTGCAAGGTGTAAACCAAAAGCAGCATCGACTTGTGGATTTGTAAGGAGTCCTTCTTCAATCATTGGAAGGGCACCTCCATCAGTCTCTTCAGCAGGTTGGAACATCAACTTAACATTCCCGTGTAATTCGTCTTTTAATTCATTCAGAATCATTGCAGCCCCTAGTAAGCCAGCAGTGTGACCATCATGACCACATGCGTGCATTTTACCAGCGACTAATGATTTATATTCAACATCAGCTTGTTCATCAATAGGTAGAGCATCCATATCTGCTCGTAGTAGTACTGTTTTACCAGGATGTGCTCCTTGGATTAATCCAACAACACCAGTACCTGCTAAGACGTGATTTTCTATGCCTAAATTATTAAGGAAATTGATAACATAGGCTTGAGTTTCAGTCTCTTCGTGTGCAAGTTCGGGATGCATGTGTAAATGACGACGAGCAGCAATCATTTCGGGAACGTAACGCTGTGCAAGTTCTGCAATTTTACTATTCATTATGCTGTCCTCCTATAACGACTTAAGAATGCTTTTGTACGAGCTTCTTGTGGGTTGTTGAAAATTTCTTCTGGTGTGCCATGTTCTAACACAACGCCACCATCCATAAATACAACATGTGTTGAGACATCTCTTGCAAAGCTCATTTCATGAGTTACTACAACCATTGTAAGGTCTTCTTGTGCGAGGTCTTTCATAACTTCAAGAACTTCTCCAACCATTTCTGGGTCAAGTGCACTGGTAGGTTCATCAAAGAGTAGAATCTTAGGATTCATAGCGAGAGCACGGGCAATCGCAACACGTTGCTTCTGTCCACCAGATAATTGCATGACATTTTGATGCATTGCCTCAATCATACCAACTTTACGTAGAAGTTCTTCAGCCGTAGCTGTTGCTTCTTCACGAGATCTTTTTAAGACAACCATTTGTGGCTGAATACAGTTTTCTAATACTGATAAATTACTAAAGAGATTAAAGTTTTGGAAAACAATACCAACTTGCGTATGAAGTTCTACAGTATCTGTTTCAAGAATGGATTTACCATTTAAAGTAATATCACCATCATCAAAGGATTCTAAAGTATTGATACAACGAAGTAAAGTAGATTTTCCTGATCCAGATGATCCTATAATAGAAACGACTTCACCACGATGAATATCTAAGTTGATATTTCGTAAAACACAGTTATTACCAAATGATTTTTTCAAATTATGTATTGAGATTAAAGTTTCTTTTTCCATGAGTGTGCCTTTCTATATATTAAGGTGTTTGTGATCAGTTACTGAAGCAGGATAGGACGTTGCAACTTCTTTTGTCTTATCAAGTTTTAATTCAACAAAACGAAGGATGATTGTAAGTATTGTTGTTAGTGTTAAGTAAATAATACTTGTGATTGTAAAGGTTTCAAATACTTTGAATGACGTCGATGCAATACCATTCGAAACGAAGAAGAGTTCAGTTACTGCAATAACGTTTAATACTGATGTATCTTTGACGTTTACAATTAACTCATTACCAAGTGCTGGGATTGCATTACGTATAGCTTGCGGTAAGATGATATATCGCATTGTTTGCCAACGTGTATATCCAAGACTCTTAGCAGCTTCAAATTGTCCATCATCTATAGCTTGTATACCACTACGCATTGTTTCTGACATATAGGAACCAGTGTTGATACTTACGATAATAAGACCAGCAATAATGTTACCAAAAGGTAGATTGGACCATCTAAAGCCATCAAATACCATTGATACTCCATAATAGAGAATCATTGCTTGAACCATCATTGGGGTTCCTCTAAATACTGTGATATAAATATTAGCTAAGATATTGGTAATTTTAGTATTACGTGTGATTGCTACAAATAAAGCAATGAAGAATCCAAGTGTTGTTGCTACAAGTGAGATACCTAATGTTGTTGCGGTACCACGTAAGAAGGATTGCCAGTTGTTTTGAACAATATTAACGACGGTTCCAAAGAATGAGTCACCTGTAAATGTTTTGGCATTTACAGCTGTATCCATGAGTTCTTGTTGTGTTTCCAAAGGAATTTCTGCAATTGCTGCATTGACTTCATTAAGTAGTTTGGTATTTTCTTTAGCGATACCAACACCAACTCCAGCCATTGCATCAGTAACAACGAATCCATTATCACCATCTAATTGTAAGTAGAGAAGATCAGGGTTATTGACATTGATAGTTCTACCAGTACCACTATCGGATATAAAACCATCAAGTTCTCCTGATTGTAGCGCTACAGTCATTGTCGCAAAGTCTTTGAGGTTTTCTGCTTTAGAGATACCATCCAGTTGGTCTAAGAGATCAACGTGGAATGTACCAATCTGAGCAGCAATATGAGCACCTGCAAAATCTTGGACACCTTTACCATTAGCGAAAGCTCCATCTTTCTTGACGACAACTCCGAATGCTGTTTCGTCACGATAGTAAATATCTGAGAAGTTAATTTCTTTTTTACGTTCCTCAGTAGGAGACATACCTGCAATAATGGCATCAATTTGTCCGGTTTGTAATGAAAGAATCAAGCCTTCCCAAGATAATTTCTTGATTACAAGAGTTTTACCGAGTTTATCAGCGATGATTTTTCCTATTTGAACATCATAACCGTCACAGTACTGACCACCATCAATTTGTACTGCAGAGTCTGTTTTTGAAGGCTCTGTCCAGTTATAGGGAGCATATCCACACTCCATACCAACTGTAAATGTATTACTTGTATCTTCTTTAGGACTACATCCTGTAAGGACAAGTAAGCTCAATAATATTACTACACCTATCTTTTTCATAAGTCTCTCCTTATTATTGAATACTGAGGAACAAAAAACTCTCTAACAGGATATATGCTAGAGAGTTTAGTCTTAATAGCACCAATCCAAGTGGATCGAGTGATAGTGATGTTCTCACTATCCCCATAAACTTCCTATGTCTAGTAGTTTATTCGGCGATGATTACCTTTCAGAATTTTCATAGCATACCTGCTCCAATTCGTACTCTGATGCACCGCAACCTCTATATTCAATTTCATTAAATATAATACTTATTCTTGATGAAGTCAAGCAATCTTATCAATAATTGAAAAATTTACATTTATATTGAAAATATTGAGTCAAAAATTGATGTAAATGGTGTTTTCATATCAGTCCATTTGTTCTCAGCGGTTAAAAAGTATGATACAATCACTGTAGATAATTAATGTAGCGCTTTCATAGGCGTATTGTTCTGTTTGTTTTTTGAGAGGGGAAAATAAATGAATCGTTTTACAGAAAACTTCGATATCATGTCGGAATCCGAAAAGAAAGTCTGTCAGTATATAATTAAGAATATGGACAAAGTGGTGGATATGAGTGTTTACTCAGTTGCAGATGCTGCGTTCACTTCTAAGACTGTTGTTATTAATACTGCTAAGAAAATAGGATTTACTGGTTTTACCGATTTGAAATATTATATTAAACAACACATTGGTGATACAAAGAAAACAAAAACAGTGGTGAAGTCAATGCAAGACTTTAATACTGAGTTAATTGAAACAACTAAAATGACCTGTAATTTTGTTGGAGAAAGAGAACTCGATACTACCGCTAGTAAGATATTAGAGTCCAAGACAGTCTATATTGCAGCTCGAGGCACGTCTAAATCGATTGCAAGTCACTTAAACCATATGCTTATTACGATTGGTATCAAATGCGTATTAATCGATGATTATAACTTACTTACTTTGATAGCTGATAGAATCGATAAAAATGAGTTAATGATCCTCTTATCTCTTTCTGGAGAAACTGCGAAGATTGTAGACGCAGCTCGAAGAGTAAAAGCACGAGAATCAAGCTTAATTGCAATTACTTCATTCACGCATAACAGTCTATCGAGAATGGCTGACATATCAATTTATAGTCTTGCCCAAGATACAGACACCATTGATAACGATTCAATCTCAAGACTTGGTATGTTTATCAACGTTGAAATGATTATCAATAGAGTCAAAGAAATAAACACAAAGTCCCGTCAGTGATGGGACTTTGGTCACGTTTGATGACCTAGATAATGGTATATGTTAAGAAAACCATAAAATATCATGTCCCGCAAAAATTACAGTGCTATTATGAAGATGTTAGAAAAGGGGAGTTAAAATGAGAGAGACAAAGATAATAACAATTGTTGGTGCTGGAAGTTCCAGAACACCTGCTCTAGTTGGATCGATTGTGGACTATAAAGAGAGGTTCCCACTTGAAAAGATAATCTTCTTTGATATTGATCCTATTCGTATGGGCAAGATGCAACGCTATATGGAGCTTGTATTGAAACAAGAAATGCCAGAATGTCAGGTAATCTTTACAACAGATAAAGAGCTTGCATACACGGGTGTTGACGCTGTTTTAGTTCAAATGCGTGCGGGTAATACTGCTATGCGTTCACTAGACGAAAAGATTCCATTGAAACATGGATTAGTAGGACAAGAAACTTGTGGTCCAGGTGGATTTGCATATGGAATGCGTTCTATTGGTGCAATGATTGAAATGGTAAATGATATTCGTGCTGTTAATAAAGACGCATGGATTCTTAACTATACGAATCCTGCAGCTATCGTAGCTGTTGCCTTAGATAAAGTATTCCCTGATGACAAACGTATCTTAAATCTATGTGATCAACCATACTCAATGATGCGTACTTACGCAAAAATTCTAGGTAAAGAAGAACATACCCTTAAAGCAGAATACTTTGGATTGAATCACTTCGGTTGGTTTACTGACATTGTAGGTAAAGAAGATAATAAGAGTTACTTCAATGAAGTCATGGACTACCTTGGAACTAATGAATTTAAACCATATAATGCAGAACAACGTTCGCAATCATGGCTTGAAACATATAAACGTGTTAATAAATACTTAAGCTTCTTTACAGAATATCTACCAAATACATACTTACAATATTACTTCTTCCCAGAAGAAATTGTAGAGGAAAGCGATCCTAATTATACTCGTGCCGATGAGGCAGTAGCATCACGTGAAAAAGATGTATTTGAACTCTGTGCAAAAGCAGAGGGTCGTGATACTTTAGGTGACTTAGAAATTCTTAAAGGTTCAGTATTTGGTAACCTTATGATTGAGGTTGCTGAGTCAATTTTATATGACTTAAATGAAGACTTTGTAGTCATCGTAAAAAATAATGGAATCATTCCAAATTTTTCACCCGATGCAATGATTGAGGTTGCGGGAACACTTGGAAAAGATGGACCAACAACACCTGTATACGGTGAAATTAAACCATTCTATAAAGGATTGATGGAAGGACAATATGCTTACGAATTACTAACTGTTGAGTCTTATTTAGAAGAAAGTTATGAAAAAGCACTTATGGCATTAACACTAAATCGCAGTATTGTGGATCCTCAAAAGGCAAAAGCAGTACTTGATGATTTAATGGAAGCAAACAAAGATTATTGGGTATTAAAGTAAGATGAGTATTTATGAACGATCACTAAGTCTTCATAAAGACTTAGAAGGGAAAATAAGTACTGAATTAAAAACAGGAATAAATTCGTTAGAAGATTTATCACTGGTTTATTCACCAGGGGTTGCAGCTCCTTGTCTTGAGATTTCGAAAGAAAAATCGAAAGTATATGATTACACCTGGAAAGGAAACACCATTGCCGTTGTATCAGATGGTAGTGCTGTTCTTGGATTGGGTAACATAGGAGCTGAAGCATCACTTCCAGTCATGGAAGGTAAAGCTGCATTATTTAAACGCTTTGCAGGTATCAATGCAGTTCCTATCGTTTTAGATACACAAGATACTCAAGAAATAATTAATATTGTGAAAGCAATTGCTCCTGGATTTGGAGGGATTAATCTCGAGGATATATCGTCTCCTCGTTGTGTTGAAATTGAACGAGCATTGGAATCAACACTTGATATCCCAATATTCCACGATGATCAACACGGTACAGCTATAATTGTTTTAGCTGGTCTTATTAATTCTTTAAAACATGTAAATAAGGAAGCATCAGAAGTAAAGTGTGTTATCTCTGGAGTAGGTGCTGCAGGAAGTGCAATCATAAAGTTGCTGAATGAATATGGTGTAAAGCACATTACAGCATTTAATTCTAAAGGAGTAATTAAGCCTTCGGTAACATACAATGATAGTGTTCTTGATGATATTAAAAACTATACAAATATGAATGATGAAGATATACGGCTAGATGAAGCACTTGTGAATGCTGATGTATTTATTGGTGTTTCGGTAGCGAATATCTTAACAGAGGCAATGGTTAGCTCAATGAACTCAGGTTCTATCGTATTTGCACTTGCAAATCCTGATCCTGAAATTGATTACGATTTAGCCAAACAAGCAGGAGCGAGTATTGTGGCTACTGGTCGATCTGATTATCCCAACCAAATTAACAATGTATTAGTGTTTCCAGGTTTATTCAAAGGGCTTCTAAGTTCTGGTGCTAAGAATGTGCCATCATCCATTATGGTTAAAGCAGCACATGCTATAGCACAAGAAGTAGAAGAGATCCATTCAGAGAACATTGTTCCAAATGTTTTTAATCCTGATGTCGCTGATGCAATTTCAAGAGAAGTTATTGACGAAGTTGAGAAACTAAGAAGGCGGGGGATTGATATATAAATGACAATGGTCATAATCAGGGACCATGGTATTTTGAAGTGAATAAGAAGTTTGAAGTTTCGTTGTAAACGCTTACCTACGATGGTAAATTTATAATAAGGAGGAGAATTATGAAAAAGTATAGTGAACAAATACAACGATTTGGGCGCTCCCTGCTACTTCCTATTGGTGTTATGGCACCGGTTGGATTGTTATTAGGGGTATCGGGAGCATTTTCACAGAGCTATATGATCGAACTTATTCCATTCTTAGGGACACCACTTGTCAATAAGATCTTCATTGGAATAAGAACCGTAAGTGATGTGATTTTTGGTAACTTACCAATTCTATTTGCTATGGGGGTTGCTTATGGAATGTCTCGCAAGGATAAGGGGATTGCAGTATTCTCATCAGTTCTTGCATATTTAGTTCTTCTAATTGTCATGAATGTCTGGTTAACAAATACTGGAAATTTAATTACTGAAGGTAATATTGCTGTCGGTGGACAAGCACGAGTACTCGGGATACAGACGGTTAACGTCAACGTCTTTGGTGGTATCGTTGCCGGTATTGTCGCTGCTTTAGCTACTGATAAATATTACGATTTACAACTGCCGATTGCCTTTGCATTCTTCGCAGGTAGAAAATCAGTACCATTAATCTCAATGTTAATTACAGCAGCAATTGGACTTGTTATTCCATTCTTCTGGGGATATCTCATCGCTTTCTTTGCAAGTATGTCAGGATTGTTATTAAGTCCAGTACTTGGTCAAATATTAAACGGTGTTATCAATAGAATGTTAATTCCATTTGGTCTTCACCATGTATGGAATGCTATGTTACGCTTTACTGAAGCTGGTGGAGTTTACACAATTAACGGTGTAGAGTACATCGGATATCTTGATGCAATGAATGAAATCTTATTTAACTTAGGTCCGGATAGTGAATACTGGGCAATGATGCCTTCATTAACACGATTTGGTGCACAAAACCAAATGGTCCGTACCATGTTTGTATTCCCTGCAATAGGTCTTGCAATGTATCAAACAGCACACAATGAAAACAAAGCAATGGCGAAAGGTTTAATTATTACCAGTGTGGCTACAGCCTTCTTTGGTAACGTAACGGAACCATTAGAATTTACATTCTTATTTATTGCTCCTGTTTTATACTTCATTTATGCAGTCATTGGATCTATTGGTGGAATCGCACTTTACTTTATGGGTACAGCTGTTGGATATATTCGAGGTACAATCTTTGACTTCATTATATTCGGAGTGATGTTTAAAAACTCAGGTTGGCTAAATATTGTAATTGTAGGTCTTATTGAAGCAGCATTAATCTACTTTATCTTTAAATGGTATATTGTTAAGTATGATGTTCCTACACCAGGTCGTGAAGACGAAGGTGGATCGGACAGTGTTCTTATTCAAGAACGTCGTTTTGATGAAGTAGCGAAACTCGTTGTTGCAGGACTTGGTGGTCCAGAAAACATCGGTAACGTTGAAAACTGTATTACACGTCTTCGTGTAGACTTTAAAGACAAGACGAAGATTGATAATGCATTAATCAAAGAATCGGGAAGTACTGGAGTATTCTTCCCATCAAGTGGACATATCCATATTGTTTATGGTCCATTAGTAGAATTCGTTAGAAATGCTGTTGACGAAGAATTAAAACGATAAAGTTCATGAAACGTTAATGGTGTATCCGTTAACGTTTCTGTTATAGAGGAGGGTCATATGTTACTTTATTCAAAAAATATTTATTTTCCAAATCAAATTAAACGTGAAGGTTACTTAGAACTTGAAGATGGTATAATTAAGAATTTTTATAAAGAATTACCTCAAGGAGCAGACTATAAAGATTATAGTGATTATCATGTAATTCCTGGATTTATTGACCAACATCTTCATGGTTGGGGTACAGGCTCATATAATAACGATCCTTCAGGTAAAGCTGTAAGAACGATGAAGGAACAATTGCCTTCAGTAGGTGTTACATCGTTCCTAGCGACTTCAGGAGCAACAACACTTGATGATGTCTATGAAGGTATTAAATCAACAGGTGAGATATTAAATACACAGAAACCGGGGATGGTGCAACATGCTTAGGAGTCCATCTTGAGGGACCGTTTGTGAATGAAAAACGTGCTGGGATGATGAATGTTAGTTGTTTCTTAGAACCATCAGTAGAAGTAATGCAGTCATTTATTGATGCACAAGTTTCACCACGTACTATTAAGTTAATGACAATGGCACCAGAGCTTGAAGGCTCACTACCTGTTATTAAACTCTGTAAGCAAGAAGGTGTTCAAATTAATATTGGACATAGTGATGCAACATTTGAAGAGATTGCTGAGCTTAAAGAATATGGTCTTGGTGGAGTTACTCATATGTTTAGTGGTATGCGTGGATTCCATCACCGTGAGTTAGGAGTTGCAGGTGCAGCCTTACACTTTGATGATTTATATTGTGAGTTCGCTAAGCAAACAGGATGGACAGTTAAGCCTGAAGCTTTCGCAATGGCTTATAAATTAAAAGGACCAGATCGTATTATTATGACAACGGATAACGGAGCTCTTGCGCTTGCAGAGAAAGAACGTTATCACTATACTCGTAAAGAGACACTTATTCCTAATGGTGATTTTATTACATTAAGACATGATGATGGTTCCGAGATTACTTACAATAGAACGAATTATGAAGAGATCAAAGACATTGAATTAAGCTATATTGGTTCAATTCGTAACTTAATTAAAAATGTACGACCATCAATTCATGATATAATTAAAATTACCGCGTTAAACTGTGCTCGATATCTAGGAATCGAAGATCGAAAAGGTTCCATTGAGCTTGGAAAAGATGCTGACCTCTTAGTGGTCGATGATCATTTTAATCTAAAGGCAACATATTGTATGGGGGTACTAAGTTACATGGAGGATGACAATGTTTAAGAACTTATTTAAACCAAAAGCTACAGATTGTGTAGCTCCAATGAAAGGGAAAGTAATTTCCTTAGAAAATGTAAAAGATCCAGTTTTCTCAGAGAAAACTTTAGGAGATGGATTCGCAATTGAATTTAATGAAGGAAATGTTTATTCACCAGTTGATGGAGAAATCATTATGACATTTCCGACAAAACATGCTCTAGGTATTAAAGCTGCAGATAGAAATGAATACTTGATTCATTTAGGTCTTGATACTGTAAACTTAAAAGGTGAAGGATTTAATCTTGTTGTTGAAACTGGGCAAGTTGTTAAAAAGGGTGATTTACTTGTAGAAGTTAATCATGACTTCTTCAAAGAACATAATGTAGATATGACTTCACCGGTGATTGTTACCAATCTTAAAGGTCGTAAAGTAGTCTTATTAAAAGAAAATGAAGTAGTGGATAAAGGTGAGGCAGGAATTTTTGCCATTAAGGTGTAGATGATGAAAACGATTAAACAATTAGCACGTACATATACAAAAGAAAACCGTTTTAAGATACTAGCATATGCTGCAGCATTCTCTGCAGTTTCTACTAGTGTTTCTTTAGTCTTTAATTCTTTAAATTTAGCAATAATAGGGGTAGTAATCTCAAGTGTCATAGTTTTCTTATATTTCGTAAAGATTAATGAGATTACAGCACGTATTGCTCGTGGAAAGAAACTTGATAAACAACACTTTTTATCGAAACCAGAAATTACTAAGAAACACGGTATTGGTTTTTCCTTGTATGTTGCGTTAGGTTTAATCGTATTTATTGGTTTATATTTTGGAACTCAGATTCCATCCATTATTGTATTACTAATGTTATTAATTGCAGTTCTATTTGCTTATGTTACAGGTGTAATTGCAATGTACTTTGAGTTTGAAGAAACAGGAAAAAATGCACTAATCAATGCGTTCAAAGAAGGTTGGAAAGAAAAGAAATTGCTATTTCATTACCTTTTTAGAATGTTAACGATAATCATTCAAGGTGCAATACTTACTTTATGCTTGAATGTGTTTGTCTTTGGACCTCAAATTCAAAAAGCACTTGAAACGTACAGTTCAGATAGTCCAGAAGTATTGCAATACTTTACAAACTTACCAGCAACATTTATTCAAACCGCTGGAGTTCAAGTAGCAATGTTCTATAGTGTATTCATTGGTTTCTTAATTTATAAAACTTATGTATTTCAAAGAAAACTACCAAAAAGGAGAAAGAAATGACAGTTTATTATAGTGACAACGTAGTCACTCCTCGTGGAATTATTTCTGCATATGTAATTGTTGAAGACAATAAAATCAAAGAAGTAATTAAAGAGTATTCTGGAGATTTCATTGATTATAGCGATAAAGTTATTTTACCAGGATTTATTGATGTTCATGTTCATGGTTGGGGTCGTGGTTCGTATTCCATTGAGAATACACCTGAGTCAATCATCAAGATGGGTGAAGATCAGGCTAGAGAAGGTGTTACAGGCTTCCTGGCAACGACATTAAATGCTTCCTTAGAAGATACCTATCAATATATTAAGACAGCAAACGAAGTCTACAATACTCATATTGAAGGTTCAAAATTATTGGGTGTCCATCTAGAAGGTCCATTCTTAAGTGTTAAACATAAGGGAATGCAAAAAGAAGAATTCTGCCTCGATCCAAATATGGAAATCATGCAAAAATTCTATGATCTTCAAGAAGATAAATCAATGATTAAGTTAATGACAATGGCTCCTGAACTACCAGGTGCTAAAGAAGTGATTCAGTTCTGTCATGCTAATGGTATTCAAATTTCTATTGGTCACTCCGGTGCAACGTTTGCAGAGATTAGTGAATTGAAAGAATTTGGACTGGGTGGAGTAACTCATATGTTTAGTGGTATGAGTGGTTTACATCACCGAGAACTGGGCGTTGCTGGAACAGCGTTATATTATGAAGACTTGATGTGTGAGTTTGCAAAACAAACAGGAATTACTGTGCGACATGAAGCGTTTGATATTACATACCGAATTAAAGGTGCAGATGGTATCTTTATGACAACAGACTGTATTGGATCAGCACGTCGCAAAGAACCAAGTTATCAATACACACGCGGAATTAACTATATTCCAAATGGTGATACCCTGATTATGAAATATGATTCTGGAAAAGTTGAGGAAGTAGATTTATCGAACTATGAGTCAATTAGAACTATTGAAATGAGTTATATTGATTCAATTCGAGAAATGCTGAAACATACTCCTATGACATATTTAGAAGTAGCAAAAATTACAAGTACTAACCCTGCGAAATATATTGGATTAGATGCATCAAAAGGACGTATTCAAGCTGGATATGATGCCGATCTAACAATCGTAGATAATGATATGAAATTAGTAGAAACAGTAGTTGAAGGTAAGCGTGTCTTCGTTTCGTAAGATTCCGAAGCCTGTGGTCGTCCTTATAGCTCTCTATGGTTTAGAGGGCTTTGCAGCTAACCTTGCCCATCCAGTTACACCTTCGCTCTTAAAAAACCTTGCGATGCCCGCATATGTATTCGGTTTAGCATTTGCAGTTATGCAGTTTTCAAACTTTCTTATGTCACCGTTTTGGGGCAACTTATGCAATTATTTCCAAGCGCGAAAAGTTCTTTTTGTGGGATGTATTGGTTATGCTGTTGGACAAGCAATTTTTGGACTTGCTCAAACGCAAGCACTCATCTTACTGGGTCGAATTGTATCCGGTGCATTTGTATCAGCAACTGCAATTGCAGCTGTTGTAAGTTTGATTAATTTAACGACTCCAGAAGAAAGAAAGACAAGTTTACCTATCTTGTTGACATCTTTTGTGGTTATGGGAACATTTGGTCAATTTGTTGGTGGAGTCCTTGGTGATTTTGGTATTGCAATACCGTTTATCATTCAAGTAGCCATCTTGGTGTTTTGTGCCTTTGCGTTCTTGCTCACGGGTAAAGAATTTACCGTCAAGGAACGTGACAAAGATAAATCAATTCTCAAGCAATCAAATCCGATTCAATCATTCATTGAGGTAAAGAACTACTTAACACCACTCTTTATGATGCAATTTATTACAGTATTCCTATTGAGCTTTGCATCAACATCCATCAGTCAAACCTTTGGTTACTACATTGTTGATGTATTACACCTTGGATCTTCAGTCAATGGGATGGCTCGTGGTGTAGTAGGGGTGATATCGATCATTCTTAATACCACCTTTACGATACGTATAGCTAAATCTGTACGTGCTGAAAAGAATGTATCCATAGCAATTGGATTAACAATACTCTCAATATTGATGATGTTGTTTAGTCCACATATTGTGGGAGTATTCATCGGAGGAGCAATCTTTGCTATGTCATTTGATACAATGGTTGTATCCATTATGCAAGACTTAAGTACAACATACGCAAGTCATGATAGCCAAAGTATTATCACGGGTGCTCATAACAGTATGAAGTCATTAGGCGCTGTTACAGGTGCATTAATTGCAGGTTTTGTTTATGACTTTAATGCTCTCTATCCATTTGCACTTGCTGCACTGTGTTATTTTGCATCCATCATAACAATTCAAATCCTCTTGCGATTTAAAGCGAAAGATACCTTGATTAATGAGTGAAAACTATATTATTTAACATGGAAAGGATGACTCGTTCATCCTTTTGTGTTATTTTAAATAAAAGAGGGTAAACATATGATAAAAAATTTCGTTTTTGATATGGGTAATGTTTTAATGGACTTTAGTCCAGATTATATACTATCGCGTTATACTGATGATCTCGACACAATTAAGGAACTTAAACGCGTTATTTTTACGAGTCCATTGTGGGGAATGCTTGATAATGGTGATATATCATTTGAAGAGGCTAGTGAGAAAATATCTAAAGAATCACCAGACCATCTACGCAATATGGTTGAGGATATCTTTAGTACATGGCAAAATCATAAGGTTCCAAGACTTGATATGCTAGAATTAGTTAAAGAATTAAAATCAAAAGGGTATGGGATCTATCTATGTTCGAATGCAGCAGCTAGATTCTATACTTATAAAGATAAATATGAAGTCTTTAATTATTTTGATGATCTCGTAATTTCTGCTGATATAAATATTTCTAAACCTGACGTAAGGATTTATGAATATCTGCTTGAGAAAAATAAGTTAAATGCTGAGGAATGTCTTTTTGTAGATGATATCATGGCTAATGTTATGGCTTCTCAAAAAGTAGGTATGTTTGCTTATCATTACAATGGTAATGTTGATTTATTTAGAGAATTTCTTAAGACAGTTCGCTTAATCTAATATAAGATCATGATTTGCATTTCTATGTATAGCTATAAAGAATAATTAGAGATGCTTTGGCATCTTTTTTTATTATTCTCACATGTCGTACTAAAAAGTGATATTATAGTAACAAAAGGTTGGTGATACTATGAAATATCCAGTAATAGATTGGCATTGTGACGCACTACTTAAATTACAAGAAAATCCAGACTTAGATTTTTATGATAGTGAAGAACTTGATGTAAATGTTGTAAAAATGCGCGAGGGTGGAATTAAAGTCCAAGCCTTCGCAATCTTTATTGATCCTGAGATTCCTTGGAATCAGAAATACGAAGCAGCACTGATGCAAGTTCGTATGTATAAAGAAAAAGTATTAGCACAAGATGGTTTTGTTCAGTTGTTTAATTTTCATGACATTCATAATTTGAAAGAACATGAAATTGGTACGTTTCTAACGCTTGAGGGATTAGATTGTGTTGATACAGATATTCATAAGGTAGAACACTTATTATCAGAAGGTGTCTTATCCATTGGTATGACATGGAATAATGCTAACTTAGCTTGTGATGGTATTGGAGAAAAACGTGGTGCCGGATTAACAGAGTTTGGTCTTGAGGTAGTAGAGCTCATGAATAAGAGAAATCTTTTCATTGATGTTTCGCATATTAGTCTTAAAGGCTTTGAAGATGTACTTGATCATGCCAAACATGTCATAGCATCTCACTCAAATGCTCAAAGTGTTGCATCCCATCGAAGAAATCTCAACGATGATCAAATTGAACGTCTCAGATCGAAAGATTCGCCAATTCATCTTGTATATTGTGAGCCATTTATTGTGGACGAGTTACCTGCAACAATAGATGATATCCTTACTCACTTAGAGTACTTTACGCAGAAAGGGTATCAAGCTTCCATTGGGCTAGGATCTGACTTTGATGGTATTTTCACCAAAGTTGAGAATCTTGTGGACAGCTCAGATACACAAAACGTCTTACAAGCCATTGAAAAACGTTATGGAGAAGATCGTGCAAGAGATATTGCTTACAATAACTTCATGCGTTATGTAGATAAATATATGTAAAGAAAAACGAGAACTTAGTTCTCGTTTTTTACTATGTATTGAAGAGCACCACTTGGACAACTATCTATTAGATTAATTAACGCTTCTTCTGTTGCGTTATCAGGTATTATCCAAGGCTTTCTGTTGAGATCAAAGACTTCACTAAGTCCTTTAACACAAATACCTGAATGTTGGCATATATCTTTATTAAAGTAGACATCTACTTTAGTTCCAACATATTTTCTATACCCTTTTTCTAAGAGTTCTTTTTCTGTCATACTTGCCTCATTTCTTTGTTAGGTAAGCGAATAATCCGCCAATTGTTTTATCTTGAAGTTCAATTTCTTTTCCATCGACTGTTGCTGATACAACTTGGAAATAGTCCTGCAAATCAGGTACTTCACGATACTGAGCACCTACAAAATCACTAACTGATGGATACTCTTTCTTTGATTCTGTTCCATTATTTAAATAATGAATAATAAACATCAAATCGCCTCCTATACTGTATATGTTAATTATATTGCTTTTACATCTCTTTAACAACTATGTGATTTATAAACAATATTCAAACAATCATTTTACAAAGGAAACGACTTAAATGCATATCAGACAAGATTACTGTTTAAATAAATGTAGATAAGAATACAATGTATGATAGCTGCAAGTGCTACTTTAAGTTGGAAACTTCTTTTCTGTGTTTTATGTCGAAATAGGGTCCCAGAGATAATCATTCCAATAAACCCACCCAATCCACTTAATAGCGTAAGGGTTAATTCCGAGACTCTTAGTGTATGTAGTTTTGCTTTTCTTTTATCAATTGCCATTACAATGAAAGAAACGATATTGATAAAGAGAAGATATACTAGATAATTTTTGATCATAAATACTCCTTGATTAATACATAAACTCTATTCTTTTGTGATAATTACATTAATTGCAGCGTAGATAAATCCTGCGATTGGCCAAATAATCCATGTTTTATGCCAGCCCATTGTAAAGAAACTTAGGGCAAGATAGAGACCTGTTGTAAGAATCCAGAATGCACTACTGAATGGTTCCGACTTCTTTTGAGCTGCTTTTGACTTTGGTGAGAATTCACCTTCTTGAAGAATTAAGGAATAACTGTTTTTCTCCATTCCGTAATAAGTAAGGATATATACTGCAAAGGATACTAAGACAAGCAATGATGCTGTAAGGTAAATAATGATATCTTCATTCAACATACTGCCAACTACTAGCTGCATTACAGCTACAAAAATAATTCCAATTCCTATTACTATTTTCTCATGGAGCTTATCTATAACTTTCTCTGCACGTTTCTCAACGACACCTCGTACGCCATACTCTAAATCAAAGTCTTCTTCATTTAGGTAATTGAATTTTGATAGTTTCATTGAGTAGGTGATAAAAATTGCGATAGCAATAAATGCAATAAGGAATAGAACAAAGAGTCCGATTGCAATTGCTGTATTTTCCTTTAATTGATTTGGGTTTGATTCAGAATAGGAGACCAGAGTTAGTAGTACAACAGGTGATAAAATACATAATGCTACTCCGAAAGCGATTTTTTGGTATGCCATCTTTGAGACAGTTAGATATTGGTTTGCTGTTTCTAAATCAATCTTCCTAACTGTTGATTCTTCATAATCGGAATATTCGACATCTTCTAGATCGTCAATAAGTAAGTAATCTGTACTTACACCAAATAGTTGGCTCATCTTAATAATTTTATCCAACTCTGGTATTGATGCAGTACTTTCCCACTTAGAGACTGCTTGTCTTGATACATTAAGTTGATGGGCTAATTCTTCTTGTGACCACCCTTGTTTTTTTCTTAAACTAATAATTTTATCTGCTAGGATCATTGTGTGATTTCTCTCTTTCTTGCTACTTAAACTTTACCAATTCATTCAGTTGCAAGCGAGAAACTGAAGCGTATAATGTGTCAACCACTGGTAGCAAAGTACCTATATCTCTATTATAGAGTGCAGTTTAGAGAAGCTCAACAATAAAAATTCCAAAACTACAAAGAAAAAGAGCTTATGCTCTTAAGAGTAAGCTCTTTACGTTGTGTGCTTGTTTACCATGTTGTCCCTCAACAATATCAAATGATAGTCGTTGTCCTTTAGTTAAAGTGACATAACCATCGATATTAATGGCGGAATGGTGTACGTATATTTCTTCTTTGGATTTATCGCGAACGATGATACCGAAACCTTTATCGATATCGAAAAATTTCATTTTTCCTGATTCCATTAATAATACCTCCTGTCTTGAATAAGAACACTATTCATAACAAAATTAATTATTGAACGAGTTTTAACCTTATTTCTGAGCTATCTTATCATAAGAATGGAGAAATGTAAAATAATTTACATAGTTTTCATTGTGATTGACTCAAGAATAGAACAAATATAGGTATGTTTTTCGGTTTTTCCCCCAAGAATACTCGTTTCATAAAAATATAATATATATAAGAAAATTATTTCAAAATCAAAGTCTACTAAGAGCCTTAAACACATAATTATTAAGGATAGCTTTGCTATAATTTTGGTGAAAATTGGATAGTATCACTTTTCATCAATTTAAACGAGGTAAGCCATGAGCGTAATAAAGTTAAATCCAAGTTATAAAGATTACTTATGGGGAGGGAATCTTTTAAAGAGTGAATATCAAAAAGATACCGATTTAAATCCTTTAGCAGAAAGCTGGGAAGTATCAACGCATCCTGATGGACCGTCTGTAGTTGCAAATGGAGAATACCAAGGTTTGACGCTTCAGGAATATATTAATAAAAAAGGTTCTGATGTTCTAGGTGACAACGGTAAGTCATTTGATCGTTTTCCAATCCTTATAAAATTCATCGATGCAAAGAAAGATTTATCAATCCAAGTACATCCAGATGATGAGTATGGTCTTAAGCATGAAAATGAATATGGAAAAACTGAAATGTGGATTATTTTGGAAGCTTTACCTGATTCTAAAATTTATTATGGTGTGAAAAATGAAATGACACGTGAAGAGTTTGCTGAAGCAATTCATGAAGATAGTATTCTCGACAAACTTAAGACTGTATCAGTAAAAAAAGGTGATGTGATTTTCGTTGAAGCTGGAACAATTCATGCTATTGGAGCTGGGATTGTGATCTGTGAGATTCAACAAAACTCCAATACGACCTATCGAGTTCATGATTTTAATCGTAAAGATGCTAATGGGAACCTACGTGAACTCCATATTCAACAATCAATCGATGTATCCAAGCTAAGTCCCTTAGATGTTTCGTTTAAACCATCTGGTTTACTTGAGACAACAGAATTTGGAAGCAAACAACTGTTGGCAAGGTGTAAATACTTTACAACCACAGGATATACCTTAAATGGTAGTGAGAAGTTCTCGGTAGATAATACAAGCTTCAATGCTTTAGTTGTACTTGAAGGTACAATGTCACTTACTAATGATAATCAAACGTTAGAACTTAAAAAAGGTGATTCTGTGTTCATTGATGCTGGTACTGACTCAATAGTGTTAGAAGGTAACGCAAACTTTATTAGAGTGAATGTTTAATTAAAAGACGCTAGGCGTCTTTTTTGTAGCTTAACTCATAGATAGAAAAAGTAGCAGTTTTCAACTGCTTTTGTTAAAGAAATTTTCATAAATTTAATATTATGCTATAATATGAACATGGAAAATATGAAAGAAATATATAATGTAATGGAAATGAATGATTTATCAACGAAAATGAACATTCTCGATATCTCGAGAATCGGAGGTTTAACTAATAGAAACTTCGTAGTTAAGACTATTGATCAGGTTTTTGTAGTTAGGTTACCAGGGTTTGAAACTGATAAAATTATTAACAGATCGGATGAAGGAGTTATTGTGAGAGCTTTGGAACATCTAAAAATTGATGCTCCTTTAGTCTTGTTTGATGATGTTAGTGGAATCAAAGTTTCTAAATATATCGAAGGTGCAGAAACAATGAATGCTGCAAAATTGAGAGATAAGAAAACAGTTATTCAAGTAGCGAACTTAATGAAGAATCTTCATACAGAGGCAGATAAAGTAGACGTACTGTTTGATATTAATGAAATGTTATCTCTTTATGAAAAAGCAATTAGCGACTCCAACGCAAGAACACCTGAAAATTATTATACTATCAGAGAACAAGCTTTGAATATTATTAATACATCGAAGTGTGATAAACGTGTATTAAGTCATAATGATCCACTACCTGAAAACTTTATTTTAGATAGCGATAATCGATTATTTTTAGTGGATTGGGAGTATGCTGGAATGAATAATCCTTATTGGGATTTAGCCGATATTTCTATAGAAGCTGACTACTCTGATGACTTAGATATGATACTATTAAGTACCTATCTCGAAAAAGAACCTGAGCTTGAAGATTTAAGAGAGTTTGAATTAAATAAATTGAGTATCGATTTATTGTGGAGCTTATGGGGTTTTATTAGAGAGACGCAGGAATCTGATAATTCAACTAACGATTTTTACCAATATGGTATTGAAAGATTTAATTGCTTAGTGGATAATTTAAGAAAATTTCAAGAAAAATATATTATAGAAGAGAATAATTAAAGATATTGAATGTTGTTGAATTCTTAGATTAGGAGTTCAACTAGAAGAGAAACCGACCTCACTTACAAATAGACAGTAAGTGAGGTCGGTTTTAATAATATATTTAATGAAATAAGATACTTACAGACCTAAGAACTCTTCCATAGTTCTAATCGCGAAAATATTATCTTGGTAGGTTTCTGCTTCAGCAAATATTCTAAGAAGTGGTTCTGTTCCTGAGAAACGTGCACTAATCCAAGAACCATCATCAAAGATTATTTTTAATCCATCGAGATAGCTAAATGAACGTATTTCTTTTTCAAACTCGGGTAATTTCTTTTGCTTGAATACAATATCATTGATTTCATCTTTCTTTTCCTGAGTGAAAGAATAATCGCGTTCGTCATTATATACACTGCCAAATTCCTTATACAGCTCATTTACTAACTGTCCAATCTGTTTCCCAGTCACACTAATCATTTCAACAAGTAAGGTTGCTGCAAAAATTCCATCTTTACCTTTAATGTGTCCAGAGATTGTTAGTCCACCACTAGACTCACCACCGATAATTGCATTATGCTCTTCCATTGCCTCAGTGATATGTTTGAATCCAACAGGTGTTTCAACGACATATTGTCCATACTTAGCTGCAATTTTATCGATAAGATGCGTGGTTGATAGATTTCGTACTGCTGGGCCATGCCATTTTTTTTCTACCAATAAATATCGATATATTAATGCAATTAATAAGTTGGGATGAATGTATCGCCCATTTTCATCGATTATTCCGATTCTATCTGCGTCACCATCAGTAGCAACACCCAAGTCATAATGATTCTCTCTAACTTGATCACTTAGTTTGTGTAAGGTTGCAGAAGCAGGGGAAGGAAGTTTTCCTCCGAAAAGAGTGTCGTGTCTATCGTTTATTATATCAACATCACAACGTGTAGTATTTAAAATTATAGATAAAGATGTTTTAGATACACCATACATTGTATCAACTAACACCCGTAGACCAGCTTTACGTATTGCTTCAGTATCAACAAAGTCTAAGATTGCGTCAATATAGTCGTTCTGTGGATTATAGTACTCAATTATTCCTTTATCGAGTCCTTCTTTAAAATCAATGTGTTTTATCTCAGGATTACTATCTGCATTCTTTTGAAGCACAGCTGTAACATCTTGTGTTGCATCGCGTCCACCTTTAGTAAACACTTTAACACCATTATAAATTGCTGGGTTATGACTTGCTGTAACAGCTAATCCAAAGTCTAAGTTTTGCTTCTCAGTCGCAAACATTATCATTGGAGTAGGTACTGCTTTTCTAATATAGTAAACATGAATACCGTTACCTGCGAAAACTTCAGCGAGCCATTGTGCAGCTGTATCCGATAAAAACCTACGATCAAACCCAATTACTATTTCTTTTTTCTCAAGTTCCGTAACAATAGATTGTGCCAATATTTGTACGTTTGCTTTTGTAAAACCATCAGCGATTATCGCACGCCATCCTCCAGTACCAAATTGAATCATATAATTTCCTCCTAATTCTAAATTATCGATATTTTCAAGTAAAAACAAGCTCTGTATCGGATATTAAACATTTTGACTGTTTTGATACATTGTTCATGTGAAATTCATGTGGTATTCTTAAAATATCATAAGAAAGCGTTTACAGGAGGAAAAGTAAATGAAGAAAATGTTTAAAGTAATGACAGTTGCATTTTTAGCTCTTGCTTTAACTGCATGTTCGTCAACAAGTAAAGGAGACGGTGGATCAAAGAGTGAAACACTGGTAGTCTATTCTCCTCACCCAGCAGAAACAATTAACTTAATTGTTAAGGAGTTTCAAGAAAAAACTGGGATTACAGTTGAGCCAGTTGCAGCAGGTACAGGTGAGTTACTAAAACGTGTGGAAGCTGAAGATGGAAATCCATTAGGTGATGTATTATGGGGTGGTGGTGCTGAATCACTTGCTTCATACACAAAATATTTCGAAGCTTATCAATCACCAGAATTGGCAAATATTGATAAACAATACTATGACAAAGATTACCGTTGGACAGGAGAAAGTCCATTACCAATGGTAATGATGTACAATACTAATTTAGTATCTGAAGAAAATGCACCTAAACTTTGGAAAGACATTCTAAATGAAGAATTCAATGGTAAAATTGCTATGGCAGATCCTGCTAAGAGTGGATCAGCATATACAATTATGGCAACAATGGTTCAAGCATATGGAAAAGATACTGATGGTTGGGGATTTTTAGAGCAATTCTACAAAAACCTTGATGGTAAAGTTCTTACAAGTTCATCAGGAGTTTATAAAGGTGTTGCTGAAGGTGAATACTCAGTTGGATTAACACTTGAAAAAGAAGCTATTAAATATGTAAATAACGGAGCACCAGTAAAAATTGTTTATCCTGATGAAGGAACATCTGCAATTCCTGATGGCGTAGCTATCATCAAAGGTGCTAAGAATATGGACAATGCAAAGAAATTTGTAGACTTCGTATTAAGTAAAGAAACACAAGAAATTATGTCTGATAAATTAAGTCGCCGCTCAATTCGTAACGATGCCAAAGCTCCAGAAGGATTGGAAGCATTATCAACAATTAAATTAATTGATTATGACTTTAATTGGGCAGCAGAACAAAAAGATGCAAACTTGAAAGCTTGGAAAGATATTGTTATTGGACAATAAGTAGAGAAAGAGGGCTTCCCTCTTTTTCTAATATTAGATGAGGATAGGAGATTTATTATGAGTGTTAATGTAGATATAATCAATACAGTAAAAATGTACGGAAGTTTTAAAGCAATTGACGATGTTTCTATTTCTATTGAAGAAGGGGAATTCTTTACATTATTAGGTCCATCTGGTTGTGGGAAAACAACTTTATTGCGAATGATTGCTGGTTTCAACTCAATTGAAGCTGGAGATATAAATTTTGGTGGCAAGAGAATTAATGACTCGCCTGCTCACAAACGTGATATTGGTATGGTGTTTCAAAACTATGCAGTGTTTCCTCACCTAAGTATCTATGATAACGTTGGTTATGGATTAAAAGCTCGAAAAGTTCCAAAAGAAGAAGCTCATGAACGAATCATGAGAGCTCTAGAAACGGTACAGATTGCTGACCTAAAGGATAGGATGCCACAGGCTCTATCAGGTGGGCAACAACAACGAGTTGCATTAGCACGAGCAATTGTTATTGAACCAAAGATATTGTTGATGGATGAGCCATTATCAAACTTAGATGCTAAATTACGTGTTCAAATGAGAACAATTATTAAGAAATTACAACGTCAACTTAATATTACTACTATCTACGTAACTCATGATCAGGAAGAAGCATTAGCAATCTCTGATAGAATTGCTGTTATGAATAAAGGTAAAGTAATGCAAATTGCGAAGCCTGATTACTTATATAAAGTTCCAGCTAACAAATTCGTTTCTAACTTTATTGGTACATCTAATTTCTTAAAAGGAGTAGTTGTCGATCAAAACTCAATTATTATCGGTGATTACGTATTTAATAAGAAGAATAAAGCGAATCGTGGTGAGGAAGTATTGGTGTCAATTCGTCCAGAACAGTTCCTATTTAGTGATGAAGCTGAAGGAATTAAGGGTACAATTACATTAGCTACTTTCTTAGGTGATTTTGTTAATTATGAAGTTGAGTTAAGTGATGGTTCAATAGTTGAGGTAAACGAGTATACTCAAACTAATAACTCAATACGACCTGAAGGTCCTGTTGTACTTAAAGTTGCGGAGGATAAAGTTAACATCTTCGATAAAGAAGGAAGTGTGAACCTCAATGATTAAGAAAAAAGGAAAATTAGTTAATAGAATGAGAAAAGGACAGATGGATTTCTGGGATATATCAAAAATAATGATCTTTATCATGTTCTTTGTTTTCCTAATATTTCCATTTGGTAAGTTGTTTGCAAGTAGTTTCTTTGATTATGATGGTAATTTTACACTTGAAAACTTTAAAACATTCTTCTCCTATAAGTACTATTATGAAACTCTCTTTAGATCATTAAAAGTAGCGTTAATCACTACATTATGTTCTGTGTTAGTAGGGGTTCCTCTTGCTTATATCACAACGCGATTTAATGTTTGGGGTAAACGTATTGTGAATGTAATGATTGTAATGTCATTAATGTCACCACCGTTTATCGGAGCTTACTCTTGGATTATGTTGTTAGGTCGTAATGGAGTCGTGACAAACTTTCTAACTAAATTGGGACTTAATGTACCGTCTATTTATGGCTACTTTGGTATTATCTTAGTCTTTACATTGAAACTCTATCCATATGTTTATTTATATGTTAAGGGGGCACTTGAAGGAATTGATGCTTCATTAGAAGAAGCGGCAGAGAATCTAGGGATGAGCAAATGGCGTCGTATTATGACAGTTACATTCCCAGTAATTCTTCCTACAATTGCTGCAGGGGCAATAATGGTCTTTATGTCTAGCCTTGCTGACTTTGGTACACCGATGCTTATTGGAGAAGGTTACAAAGTTCTTCCAGTCTTAGTATATGAAGAATTTATGAGTGAGATGGGTGGTAACCCTGGTCTTGCTTCTGCTCTAAGTATTATTATTGTGTCATGTTCATTAATTGTCTTACTCTACCAAAAACGAGTTGTCGATAAGAAACAATACTTTATGAGTTCTTTACGTCCTCCAAAAGTAGAGGAATTAAGTTTAATTCCTAGAATATTAATGAGCTTGCTTGTGTTTACTATTTCAACAATAACATTCCTTCCTCAAATAGTTGTAGTATTTACTTCTTTCTTGAAGACAAGTGGACCAATGTTCACGAGTGGATTCAGCTTAGACAGCTATCGTACAATCTTCTATAAACTCGGACGAAATATTACCAATACATTTACATATTCAACAGTAGCTATTATTGTTATAATAATAGTAGGTATAATTATTGCGTATCTGATTACTAAGAGACGTTCCAAGTCATCAGAAGTTCTTGATATTCTTGTAATGTTCCCATATGTTATTCCAGGGGCTGTTCTAGGTATTGGACTATCTATGGCATTTAAGTCAGGACCTCTTGTTCTTACAGGGACACCAATCATCATGATAATCGCATATGTTATTAGGAAAATGCCTTATACCGTAAGATCGTCAAGTGCTATGTTACAACAGGTTGATCAAAGTGTTGAAGAAGCATCCATAAATCTTGGAGTTTCTCCAATGAAGTCATTCTTTAATGTTACGGCACGCTTGATGTTACCTGGAATCATTTCTGGAGCAATCTTAAGTTGGATCAGTACAATTAACGAATTAAGTTCAAGTATTATGCTGTATACAGGTAAAACTGCTACAATTTCTGTTGCTATTTATACAGAGGTTGTTCGAGCAAGTTTTGGTACTGCTGCAGCCTTAGCAAGTATATTAACAGTAGCTACGATTCTTTCGTTTATTTTATTCAGTGTAATTAGTAAAGGAAAAGTTTCAGTAGTTTAAGGAGTATTAATGAGAACACCTAAAAATAGAAGTATAAAACGAACACTAACTCTCATCATTCTTTTGAGTTCGACGATTCCACTTCTTTTATTAGGTGTTTTTTCTGTATACTTTATTCAAACATCAACTCAATCAAACCTGAATGCAAGACTTAATGAGATTCTAATGTCAGCAAACGAATTAATTGACACCACAATAAGTAATCAAATTACAGATATTGAAACAATGGGAAGATCGATTATTCAAGAAGCTAAGTTTGATGAAGATTCTAAACTATTACCGGAATCTAAAGAAAATATTAATCGTGGTATGTATCAATACATGCGTGGAGATAAGTCCTTACAAAATATGTACTATATCATGACGGATGGCACTTATACCGGAACCTATGATTTACCAGATTTATATTCACTACCTAAATATCAAAATTGGGGAATATTTCGAACCCTAGAAGCTAATAATGCAAAGCATGCAATTTTCTTTCCGAACATGACATTAAATGACGATAAGTTTAAGCCGTCTTACTCAATTGCGTATAAACTACAGAGTCAAGGAGTAGACTATGGTTATCTCATAATGGACGTATCAACTGAGTATCTACAAAACATTCTTACCTCGGTAAAAGGAACGTCTTTTGGATACATTCAGTTTATCTTAACTACCAAAGCGGATATGATTATCTATAATGATTCAAGTTTTAGAAGTCAGGTCTCCTTCCTACAAAACATCTTTAGATACGATCGTTTAGACATTGATCAATCAAGTGATGTGAAAGTTCAATTAGAAGATATGACTATGATGACTCGAGTCAATGAGAAATATGGTATAAAAATCTATGGCTTAGTTCCAAACTCTATGTTGACTGACCAAGTTCGCTTTCTATCGATTTCTATTGCAGGTATGATTGCCTTCACAGGGGTTATTGCGACAGTCATTGGGTATAGGTCTACACGGAAGGTATCAGACCCTATATCAGAACTTGTGGATCGAATGCGTGAAATTAGGCCCTATGATAACGATGATACTAAAGAAAAGTATACGAATGAACTTGAAGAATTATCCTATCAATTCGATGAGATGTTAGAGCGTATTTCTTACTATCATGAGAATGACAATAAGAAACAAGAACTACTGAGAATAGCAGAGATTAAATCTCTAATGTCACAAATTAATCCTCACTTCTTAAATAACACACTTGATTCTATTAAATGGAGAGCTAAGTTAAGTGGGGTGAGCGACATACCCGAGATGGTAACGGAACTAAGTGTGCTTCTCAAAGCAAGTATGAATACAAATCCTTTTGTAAGCTTGGAAGAGGAGTTGTCGTTTGTTGAAAGCTATATTCATATTCAGCAATTCCGATACAAAGACAAAATAAGATATTTTAAAGATATTCAAGAAGAGGCACTAACTTACTCGATTCCTAAATTGATTATTCAACCTATTGTTGAGAACTCGATAATTCATGGTATTGAGCCTTCATCAAAAGAAGGAATAATTGAAATCAACTCATGGGTTGATGATAAGACTTTATATATTACCATTGCTGATAATGGAATAGGAAGCGATGTCGATGTCTTACGTGAAGCTTCTAAAGAGAATCAGGGTATCGGAATAATAAATGTCAATAATAGATTGAAGTTACACTTTGGAGAATCCTATGGACTACGATGGGAAAGTAAAAAGGGTAAAGGGACTGTTGTGTTTATAGAGATTCCAATAGAGGAGTGATAAGTTATGTTTAGAGCATTGATTGTTGAAGATGAAGTGATGACACGTCAAGGTCTCATTATGACAACACCTTGGCAGGACTATGATGTTGAAATAATTGGCGAAGCAAGTAATGGTAAAGAAGGTTATGATTTAGCCTTAAAGTTACAGCCAGATATAATCATTACAGATATTAAGATGCCACTTATGGATGGCTTAGAAATGATTGAAGCTTTATCGGATAAAGAGAATTTTGTATTTATTATATTAAGCGCTTTTAGTGAGTTTCAATATGCGAAGAAAGCTTTACAACTTGGTGCGGTCGATTATCTACTTAAACCCTTTACTGACTCAGATTTAGAAGAAGCGATCGATAGTGCAAAAAAACAAGTTGAAACAATGAAAATTCTTAAAGAGCAGAGTAAGGTAAGCCGTGCTGATTTAATATCAACAGTTAACCGTTATCTCTCGAAAAGTGATCGAAGCAAGCACGAAAACATTCAAAAAGTCCTAAGTTTCATACATGATAATTACTCAGATGATATTAGTGTTACTACTGCTTCTGATTACTTACAAGTCTCAGAAAGTTACTTGAACAGACTGTTCAGGCAGGAGACAAGCTATAGCTTTCATGAGTATCTAACGGTTTATCGTATGAAGGTAGCTTGCGATTTATTAACGGATCCATCAATAAAAATATACGAAGTAGCAAATGCAGTTGGATATAAAGACCAACGTTATTTCAGTATTGTATTTAAGAAATATCTTGGGATGACTCCAAATCATTTTAAGGAGCAACATTAACGAATTAATTATTTAAAAGAGAATGAACCGATTTGTCAGAAAACTCATATTAAAAAAACAGAGCTCACTACCGCAATAGTGGGCTCTGTTTGTATCGTTGATTAGCATTTAGGATTATTGATTGATATTATCTTCAATTAAGAAACTCATCGAGTTCATGTATAAGTTCAGGTAAATAGGATTGATCCATACCTCTTATAAATAGGAATCGATCTTCTCCAACAAACCCTTCATTCGCACCATACCGAAGTATCTCTAGATTCAGTTCGATTTTTCCTAGACTACCGATGTTGTGGATATTAATTGTTAAGTCATTATCATAGAATCCATTGTTAAGATAAGCTTTTCCATTCATGCTGTGATATAAGTCATTCAGTGAATTTCTAAAGCTAACGAGATTATATGCTAAAAAATCAAGACGATAATTTAGCTCGTAGAATTGTGTCTTTAACTTTACAGCAAGATCATATTTTGGGGTAAACTCTCCAGGAACATACTCATATTTATCGATGCGGTCTAATAACTCAAACGTTAAGTACTCGCTGCTGTCTTTGAATAATGTCAAATACTTCATAGTGGTACCTCCATATTAATTATATCGAAACCATAAAAAAACCAATCTTTTTAAGATTGGTATCTGATTAAATTTTGGTGCGGATGAAGGGACTCGAACCCCCATGCACGAAGGCGCTAGATCCTAAGTCTAGTGTGTCTGCCAATTTCACCACATCCGCGAATATTTAATGCTTTTAGATTATAACAAGCTTTCAAGTATTAATCAATAGTTAAAACGAAAGAAATGATAAATCTTCGTTTTTGAAATTTTTGTAAAACAGTATGCTTCAAAATAGCTATTTAATATTTAATAGTGATATAATTTATCTATGAAGGAGGGGCGCATATGAAATGGTATAATCGTGCAATGTTAGGGTTTGGTTTAGCGTGGATCTCGTTGGTCTTAGGTGCTGATGCAGGGTATGTTTCCAACATACAATCGTCAAGTATTGATTTGATCATTTTATTTGCGGTTATCTCCGTAATTCTCATTGATATTTTCAGAAAAAAAGAAGGAAAGCTCTAAGCTCTCCTTCTTTTCTATAGATAGATAATCTTAATATTGCCGAAATTCGCATCACCATCAATGACCAAAGTAGGAGCATTGTAACCTGGGCGGTTGAAATCATCGGTAACACCACCAAGTGTAGCACTAATGTTGTTAATGACATTGATGTTACGTGGTAAGTAGATTACAACTTGTCCAAAGTTACACTCAACGTTTAAGTGAGCGCCGTTTGGATTAAATGTAGCTTGATCAAAGTAAACACGTAATGATCCGAAATCATTCTCTATTGAACCATCTGTAAAGTTCTCAGCTCTTACATATCGCGTTCTATCGGTAAATGTTGCATTAATACGAACATAATCAGGGTCAATTGTTTCACTATAGGATTCTTTGTCTTTATATTTGAATGCCTCTTTTTTGTACTCATTTTCGAAATCATCCGTATCATTATCAATGATAATAACTTCTTCATCGTCATCATCATCTTTAGAATAAGTAAATTTTGATGAATAGGTATCGTAATTTGAGTAGTTACCACTCTTTGGACGTTTTCGAATTAAACTCTGGAGTCCAAGACTTAAGAACACTCCAGATAGTATTAACCACCATGAGTTTAGTGAATCACTAATATTTAATATTTCTCTGTTAATAATAACTGCAACGATGATTGGCATTATGATGCCAAAGAAGTTTAGTCGTGGCATGTTGCTTAGAGATGAAGCAACTAATAGTACAGTAATTATTATTGTAAATAAGCTAGGGGTCGCAGTGAATAAGTTAAAGGCGTTACCAAGTAAGATAAACCCTAGAACTGTAAATATAATCCCCCAATAATAATTTTTCTTTCTCATTACAAGCTCCTTTCATCCAGTTGTTTCTTTAATATTGGAAAGAACATTCTGGATACGTACACAATTTTATGTGTGTTATAGAATTGGACTGAACGTGATGAACTTAAGTTTCGCTCAATTGATGCGATAAGATCACAGTTTACAATCGCTGATTTTGAAATTCTTTGAAACTGATGTGGTAATAGTTCTTCAAGTTCATACAATCTGTATTTTACTTTATAAGAACCATCGTGTGTATGGGCGTATACATAATCTGTTTCAGTTTCGAAAAACAATACTTTATTAAGTGATACCGCAAATTCTCGACCACGATGTTCAACATGAATATCATTCTTTTGGAATTGACGTAGTATTGCTTCTACTTCAGGAGTCAATTCACGATATTCAATGACGATATCTACGTCTAGATTTGGGTTCTCTTTGGTGAGAACTTTCATGAACTTCCTCCTTTACCCATATCCTAGCAAAATCATAGCCAAATACTATAAAAAGGTGCTAAGTTGTAATAAAAACTAACTAAGTTGCATTTATTCAGTTCTAAGAGACTTAAGAAGTTCGATTTCTTCTGCATACCCATTGTCATTGTCTTGTGGTGTTTCTAGGTAGAAAGGTAGATGACGTAACTTAGGATGGTTGATGATTCTCTCAAATGCATCTTGTCCTAAAGAACCTTTACCAATCTTTTCATGACGGTCTTTATGTGAGTTGAATGGGTTCTTACTATCGTTGATATGAATTGCATGGAGTTTATCTAGTCCAACTACTGCATCAAACATTGCGATAACTCCATCTAAATCATTCACAAGGTCATAACCTGCATCGTATAAGTGGCAGGTATCCCAGCAAACGCCAAGCTTCTCTTTGACTTCTACTTTATCAATAATAGCTTTTAATTCTTCAAATGTACGTCCGATTTCAGTTCCTTTTCCTGCCATTGTCTCAAGAAGAACAATGGTTTCTTGATTTGGATCTAAAACACGATTAAGCATCTCAGCAATCATATCAATACCAGCTTCAACACCTTGACCAACGTGACTTCCAGGATGAAAGTTATATAAACTTCCTTTAATATAACTCATGCGGTAAATATCATCTTTCATGACTTCTTCAGCATATTCTCGTGTGTATGCTTTATCACTACATGCATTTAATGTGTAGGGAGCATGGGCCAAGATATGTCTAAAATCATGTTCCTTAATAATTTCATTTAATGCCTCTATATCAGAAACATCAAGTTCTTTTGCTTTACCACCACGTGGTGAACGAGTAAAAAATTGAAACGTATTCGCTCCTACTTCAAGAGCTTTTAAACCTAAACCTTTATATCCTTTTGAAAAAGAAAGGTGACAACCAATAACAAACATAAGTTCCTCCTCATAATCTTATAAGTATTTTAACACATGTCTTCTAAAAGACCATGCTATAATACATACAAAGGAGGGATGACATGGAATTAAAAGGTAAAAAAGTACTAACAATCGTAAGTCCGGACTTTGATGACTTGGAACTCTGGTATCCAATCATTAGACTTCGTGAAGCTGGAGCGAGTGTTGATATCGCTGCGGAAATTGCTGAGCATGAGTATAAAGGGAAATACGGATTGTCAGTTACTTCATCAATTTCTTTTGAAAATGTAGATATTAGTCAATATGATGGAATTGTGATTCCTGGAGGTTGGGCTCCTGACTATCTAAGGCGTTTAGAGAGTGTTCTAGGCTTTGTTCGCTACATGGATGAACATAATAAGGTTATTGGGCAAATATGTCATGCTGGATGGGTACTATCCTCAGCAGGTATCTTAGAAGGACGTACTGTCACAAGTACACCGGGTATTAAACATGATCTTATGTATGCAGGAGCTACATGGGTCGACGAACCAGCGGTAACAGATGGTAATCTAATCTCTGGAAGACGTCCACCAGATCTACCAATTTATTTACCACAATTAATTGAAGCATTAAAAAAAGGTTAATCTACGGATTAACCTTTCGTTTATTATAGAAACAGAACACAGACTGGTTCTGGTGCATGGACATCTTTTTGAAGTAATGTGAGTTTACCTGTTTCAACATCTCTTGCAAAAAGGCTTAAATTATCAGTAATCATATTTGCGACCACCATGAATTTGTTGTCTGGTGTTAAGTTGAAGTCACGTGGATGTTCACCTTCAGTTGGAATATGTTCAACAAGTTCTAATGTATAATCATCATTAACTTTAAAGACAGCTATAGAGTCATGACCACGATTACTTGCATAAACAAACTTACCATCATTACTGATGCGAATTGCTCCACCTGAGCTCTTAATACCTTCTTCAGGTAAAGTATTGATTGTTTGGACATGTACTAAATCAAAGTCTTCATCACGAACGACATCAATAGTATTGTTGAGTTCTCCAAAGATGTAAATATAAGGTTCAGTAGGGTGGAAGACAAGATGTCTTGGTCCCATTCCATCTGCAGTTTTATAAGTTGCAATCTCATTCATAAGGCGATATTTGCGAACTGTATCAAGTCCTAAATCACAAACAAAGACATCATCTGTCTTAGGATCAAAGTCAATAAAGTGAGCATGAGATCCTTTTGCATACTCAATGACACGATCTTCTTTTTTATCACGTGTTACTGTAATTGAACCTGCATGATAGTTAGCTTCATAGATTGAACCTTCGTTCTTATGGTAGCTCACATAACAAGGTTGAACACCTTCGTTAATACGAGTATATTCTAATTCCGCTTTATCGTCTTCAAAATGGTAAACTGCGATTCCAGCTTTATCATTTTCTTGATAAACACTAAAGAGTGTTTTACTTTCTTCATCAAAATCTAAGTATGTAGGGTTTTGTGTTTTTACTACTAGATTAAGATCTTTCAATTCTTGATTATTTTCGTCAAGAGTAATTTCATAAATACCTTCGCTTATTCGGCGAGTATATGTTCCTAATAGAATTTTAGTCATACGATTCCTCCTTATATTATAATAGCATAAACTTAAGAAAATTAATTTCATTTGCTTGGATAAAAACATGGATTCGATGAAAAAGGTAACCGAGATAGGGCTTATCATTGAATAGAAAAATCCAAAAGAGTACAATGGGGTTAGGAGGGTGAAATATGAGTAAAAAAATTAAAATTGTAACAATTGGTGGTGGTTCAAGTTATACACCAGAACTAATGGAAGGATTTATTAACCGTCGTGATAAATTAGACATTTCAGAACTATGGTTGGTTGACGTTGAAGCGGGTCGTGAAAAACTTGAAATCGTTGGCGAAATGGCGAAACGTATGGTTAAAGCGGCTGGTCTAGATTGGGAAGTTCATTTAACTCTTGATCGTCGTGAAGCGCTTCAAGGCGGAGCAGACTTTGTAACGACACAATTCCGTGTTGGACAATTAGACGCACGTGTTAAAGACGAAAGAATTCCTGCAAAATATGGTTTATTAGGACAAGAAACTAATGGAGCAGGTGGAATCTTTAAAGCGTTCCGTACAATTCCAGTAATCTTAGATATTATTAATGATATGCGTGAATTAGCACCAAATGCTTGGTTAATTGATTTTACTAACCCAGCAGGTATGGTTACTGAAGCAGCTATTAAAGTTGGTGGATGGAAACGTACAATTGGATTATGTAATATTCCAGTAGGGGCAACAAAAATGAACCATGAAGCTATGGGCTATGGTCCAGATGAGTCTGTATTATTTGAAAAATTCGCAGGCTTGAACCATTTCCACTGGCATCGTGTATGGGATAAAGACGGAACAGAAGTTACAGATAAACTTATTGATGCGTTCTATAACCCAGAAAGTGAATTTGCTAAGAAAAAACGTGCAGAAGTTGCGAATATTGCAGCAATTAACTACACATTAGAACAAGTTCAAGATTTAGGTATGTTACCTTGTCCATATCACCGTTACTATTACATTGAACGTGATATGTTAGAAGAAAGTTTAGAAAAATACAACAAACACCAAACACGTGCAGAAGAAGTTAAACGTACAGAAGCAGAACTCTTTGAACTTTACAAAGATCCTGCATTAGACTACAAACCAGAACAACTTGCAAAACGTGGTGGTGCACACTACTCAGATGCAGCATGTGAAATTATTTCATCAATTCATAATGATGGACGTGCAGTTATGACAGTAAGTACACAAAATAATGGTACTATTACTGACTTACCATATGACTGTGTCGTTGAAGTTACTTCTGTAATTACATCACATGGTGCTGAACCATTTAACTGGGGATCATTCCCACCAGCAGCACGCGGACAATTACAACTAATGAAATCAATGGAAGAATTAGTAATTGAAGCAGCAGCTACAGGTAACTATGGTAAAGCAATTCAAGCATTTAATGTGAACCCATTAATTCCAAGTGGAACATACGCTAAAGATCTATTGAATGAAATGTTAGTAGCTCACAAAGACTACTTACCACAATTTAAAGATAAGATTGCTGAATTAGAAGCAGCTGGCGTTACTTACATCGCTGATTAATAAAAGAAGGCAGATTCCCTTAAGGGTTTCTGCCTTTTACATGTTTTCTTCTTCGATGAGTTTTTGATAGCGTTCATAATCAAATGAAAAGATTAGTGCATATAATAAATCAAGAACTAATTGAATTGAAGTACGAGATGAGAATGATGCCATTTTGCGTATTAATGTTTCTTGGGGTGCTACATGAATGACTTCATCAGCGTACTCGACTAAAGGATTATCTTTAGGTCCGGTGATGAGTACAATATAGAGTCCACGAGCTCTTAGACTTTGAATGAGCGCTAGGTTACTTCGAGATACTCCATAGTATGACACCATGATAGTGACGCTATCTTGAGGCTGTGTGAGGGTCTTCATGTATTGGAATCCCACCATGCTCTCGAGGTTGCAATCTTTTTCAATTCTAAACAACTTGTATTGAAAGTCCTGACAGAGGATTAATGATTGTCCCGTCCCATATAAGTATGTGTGAGGGGCTTCGTGAATTTTTCGAGCAACCCTTGATAATTGTTTTTGATCTAGAATGTTGTAAGTATCCTGCATTGATTGAAAGTTCAATGCTAGAATATTTTCTAGAATTTGAGATTCTGACTCATCTTTAACAAAGGGGACATCATCGTGAATGCGTTTATCACTAAAGTGTGAACTTAGCTCTCGTGCTATTCGTAATTTGAAGTCACTAAAACCTTCGGTTCCCATTTTACGACAATAGCGCGTAATGGTTGCAGGCGATGTGAAGGTAGCATTCGCAAGTTCTTGTATCGTTAACGATGATACCTCCCTTTGATGAGTTAGAATATATTCTGAAATTTTAATTTCGGTTTCAGATAGATTATCGAAGTTTTGGATTTTATGAATGAGTAACATAATAACCTCCGTTTCTACTATTATACATTTTATAGATTGTTTTTGTGAATATAATTATGTATAATAGAAAAGCAGTTGGAGGATTGGCCGAGTGGCTTAAGGCACCATCTTGGAAAGGTGGCGAAGTGTAAGCTTCCGTGAGTTCGAATCTCATGTCCTCCGCCATATGAAACTACACCCACTTATTAGTGGGTTTTTATTTTGGAAACACATACAAAACCCCTACAAAATTTTAAAACTAAATTTGCATGTGTGATATATCTAAAAGTTTCAGAATCTGAAGTTTTTCACCATTGGTCTAAGCAAAAAAAGGCAACTACATATTATTGAGGAAATACTAATAATAAGACGAACTTTGATGATGTGAAAAGAGCATTAAAACTTTTGTGTTTTAATGCCCCCAAGTTTGATTGAACAAGAATACTCACATATCTAAACTTGGCAAAATTTCTACGATGGAACTTCCATGTAATTGCTAAAGTCTGGGAAATCAAACTTAACGGCATCATTAATAGCTTCGATAAATACTTCTTGATGTCCAAAATCATTTTGTTGCGACCTAAATTCAATTGAATAGCCTATCAATTGTGAGCCCTTTACATGAAAACTTACATTATCTATATTTACTGGATCGTCTTCATCTAATGGTGAGTCAAATGAATCTAATAGTGGCTTTGCATTATCATTCCTCTTTATCTAAGATGTATAAGATTCCACCATCCTTTGATTTCGTAGTAAAAATCTTCGAATCATAGAAGCTTGGGCTTTTTGTAAGGACAGTGAGCTGATACGCAACAACATTCATATCAAAGTAATCACCATATGCAAACTCAAGTGTTTCATGAGTTAACTGTTCCTTTAGTTGACCACTAGGAAAATCATAATAAATATATCCTTCATTGATATAAGTTGCTGTCAATTGTTCTCCCTCAACTAATGTTTCATTAATCATTTTAGCTTGAGGGAAGTCATTGAGATTATTTAAAGAGACTTTTCTTCCTGATAATAGATTGGGTTCGTTACTTAAGTGTAATAGATAAGATATTACATCACTTTCTATAATTTCATTGATTGCATTCTCTAAAACAGTCATGGATGAATCAGCATTGCTTGCTGTTTTTGCTCATCTGCTTCAGGTTTCTTAGCGCAAGCTGTCAACATTATTAACGCTATCAAGATAACACTTACTTTTCTTTTCATAGGCCCTCCTTATTATTTACTTCTAGTCTATCATAAGCAAAAGTACTGTGGACAGCTAGTGTTCCAATAAGTAAACAGTATAAATATATAACATTATACTTTTGCAAGGGAATTAACTTATAATAAAAGTATCGTGATTCAATGGTTTTGATTAAAAAAGACACAAATGAATATCTCTTTCAACTAATGTAGGTGTATATTATAGGTAGAGATACAAGAGGTGATTTTTTGAAAGTTATATTCCTAGATATCGATGGTGTTATTAACAGTAACTTTTACTATCATAAAGTTAATCGTGAGTCTGAGAGATGTTACATGTTTTTGAGTCGCGAACTGATACTAAAACTTAAAGATATTGTTATGAAAACGGGGCAGTTATTGTGTTGTCTTCTTCATGGCGTACCTCTTTCAATCAAGATATGAAGCCAAGAAGCATCATGGCAGAATACTTACTAACTGCACTTGAGCGAGAAAATTTATCTTTGTTTGATAAAACTAATGTATATGGGGTTGATCGATATAAGGAAATAAAAGAATGGTTAAGTAATCATCCGATTGTTGAAACGTTTGTAATTCTAGATGACATAGATTTTCATTGGAAAGAATTAGAAAAACATTGGATTCGTTGTGACCCTAATATTGGGATAAGTGCCAAAAATATAGAAGAAGCAGTAAATATACTTAACTCCTAAGGTAGCTTTCATAATAACTACCAAAAACGTACTTATATAGAGCTAAAATACATAAAAATGATTTTATTATTGTTAGTTTGTGATATTATTATTACAGGAGGGAATTTATGAAGAACAAAACAAATAGAGGAGTAAAAATTGCTTTGGTATTAGTTGCTATGTTTGCTTTATTAGCAGGCTGTAGTTCTAAGCCAAAGAGCGGTTTAACTGATCAAGAGATTGCTACTATGCAAGTTGACAACAAGAGCATGAAAGAGCAAATCGAAGCGATCACAAACAAGATTCAAGTTAGAGAAGAAACAATGACTTCATTAGAGCTACAACTGTTAAATGTTGTTGATCCTTATAAGGGAACAGCTTTAGAAGGTAAAGTGGAATCTTTAACATTAATCATGGAAGATAAGAATGCAGAGAAACCAAGCATCTTTGAATTATCCATTGAAGATGGTCCTACTAATTCTTTATTGTCAGCTGTAATCGAAGGATTAGAAGTAGGTAAAAATTATAAAGTAATCTTCGTAGGTATCAATGGAATGTCAGATTCAAGAACAATTGGTAAAGTTGCTCGTATCGAACCAATTAACTAATATAGTTTATATAAAAACCGACCAAAACTTGTTATCAAGTAAGGTCGGTTTTTTTGACTTATGAATTACTGTTGTGAGTATTTAAGTGATGCTTTAGAATGATTCCAACGATAATAATAAATAAGTAATACCCAGAAAATAGTATTATTGAATCTCTAACACTTAAAAGTGAGGTATCTTGTTTTGTATAGATATAAATATCATAAAAAACTATAAGCATTAGTGCGTATATTAGGCTAGTGATTTCACCTTTTGTTATCAGGTAAGCTAATAAAAAGAGGGAAAACAATAGCAATAAACCAATAACTCGATCAAGTGAGAAAAAGTCATTAATACCAAAGGTAAACATTACATGAACGTTGATTCCAGTAAGTAATAACGCAGGTAGATAAGCAAATAACTTATATGTGGTCAGTAAATAACTCTTTGTTTCTTGCTTCATATTTTCCTCCCTGTAAGCCTATTGAAGTCACTATTTATGACATCTATATTATAACATTTAAGAGTTGGAGGAATGTTAATGCTTGGTTAAATCCTATGATGAGAGCTTATTGTAACCGAGGTAACAAAGAATCAATTGGACTATTACTCCCCAGAAATTGAGAGGTAAGAGCATGAGACTTACTATATACAGCGCTAGAGTAACAATAGCCATTATTCGAGAATTGTTATACCACGCTAAGTAATTGGTAATGCTTGCTACTAATATCGTAAGAACGTGAAATGGAAGTAAATTGCTTAAGCTTAACTCTTTCAGCTGATTTAACAGATTAGCTTGCTTAAAATCCAAGTGATTCGACAGGAAATAGACAACAATCATTAAATAAATTAAGTTGATAAACAATGACGCTAATAAATATTGGTCTCTTTTTGGTTTGAGTCGGGCTTTGATATTAGAAAGAGACTCGTGGATTTGATTAGGATTTTCGATTAATATTTCATCTCGTGTAATGATGCTTTCACTTGTAAGTTCACTTGTAGTATCGGAATCTATTGGTAAATCTTGAAATGTGTTAGAAGAAACTTCAACTTCCTCAACTTCTTCTGTATAGACTTCATCAATAGGATTCACTTCTACCACACTAGATTCGTGTGTAATCGTTTCATTAAATTGAGTATCTTCTGAGATTGAAGTGTCTTCCTTTGCTGATTTAAACAACATGATACTAAGTATAAACAAAAGTAATCCGGAAACGCTTGTTAAAGCTAGAAGAATAAAGTCATTTTTTACAAATTGCTGAAAAGCTAAAGTGACTGCTACAACGGATAATATTAGAATAAGTATTGGTAGTATGTATTTTTTCATGTGAAGCCTCCAAGAACCTAGCTACATCAATTATAGACTAGATTTATGCATGAATCAAAAGAGAAATACCTATATCTTGGAAGTGTTATTAAAAGAATGATAAAGGTTTGGGAAAAACTTTGGCTTGTTTATTTTATCAAGGTAAAGAATAGTGTTTGTGAATGGCTTTGAAAGGCACTTTCATATAAAAAAACTCCACAAATGTGAAGTTTATTCTTGACCATAATGGTTGTTGTTATCTACCATTATGAAGTAAATTTCAGCTTTATCGCTAGAACCATTCCACTTGAAAATTAGTTTACTAATCAGTGGTCTCGTATTCGTACGGAGTTCTTTTATTATTACTGCAGTTTTTGGACCTTCTTCTTTAAGAATCCAATCAGATGCTTTAACGTCTTTTCCATACTCTTTGAATTTAGCTATGATGAACTCTTCTTTACTTTGAGTAGTAACTACTACTTCGGTCTTAGATGGTTCTTCAATCTCAACAGGAGCTGACTCTTCTTTTTTATCAGAAGTGCTCTCTATAATGGCTTCTTTCTCAGAATTATTGGTTTCGTTTGGTGCGGGTGTATTAATATTTACTGTGCAGCCACCAAGTAATAACGAAATTAAACTGATTATAATGCGTTTCTTCATTATAATTGCCTCCTTTCACTACAGCCCTGGACATTCGGGATGAATGATTCGACCTTGTATAGAATACCACAATAATTTGATAAGACAATCAAATGTACTGAAAGTACGATTTAGTGTTACGAATCATTGTTTTTAGCTAAAAGTGTTGTTATACTTTATTATGAAATGAGGGATTGTTATGACATTTAAACAATTTAAGAAAAAAATGATGCGTCGACAAACTGAGTCTTTTAAGTTTCGTCCTAAAGAGTTGTTAAGATTTAATACTGCGCACGATAAATTTGCGAAAAATAATATGATTATTTCTATTATCTCAATGGTTGTTGTAATCGCGATAATTTTTGCTAAACCTAGTGATATTGTAAGTTTAGTAGTCTGTGCAATTACTTTGTCTGTACTTATTTACTCACAGTATTTTAGTAAAGGATACAAAGAAGTACATTCGATCTTAAAAGAAATGTACGAACAAGTAAAATAGTGCCGAAAGGTACTTTTTTTGAAAGGATAACCATTTATGATTCATATAATTCTACAAGGTAGAGTCCAAGGGGTAGGGTGTCGATGGCTCTGTAAAATGTTGGCTGATAAATTAATCATCACGGGTACAGTAAGTAACTTAGATAATGGTGATGTAGAAATTTATGCTCAAGGTAGTCAAGAATCGCTTGATGTATTTCTTTCTGAAATTAAGAAAGGTTTATCTCCGGTAATGAAAGTGAATTCTATGACAATTAGTGACGTTGATACTGACAAAACGATGAACAACTTTGTTATAATATAAACAAGAGGAGATGATACTATGGATGAAATGAAACTTCAAATACTTGATCGAGTAAAGTACATTGCGGAACATTTTGATTCTTTAGATCTTGTGGACATGGTAACGTTGTTTGTTGCCTGTGCAACCATGTTTGATGTACACAGTGAACACGAACCCTTTTACTCATCGTATTTAAAGATAGTACGACAAATGGTACTTGCTAAACAGCTTGGGGCATCTCTGGATGAACCAGTTTATCGATTAATCGAAAAAATAGAACATCAAATGTGATGTTCTATTTTTATATTATTTTGTTAATTCGATAAAATCATCGATACGCTTAGCAACAACGTCAAGACTAGATTTCCAGAAGTTAATATCTGTGACATCAATGTCTGCCATTTTCGCAACGTCTTCACAACTTGCAGTTGGTGTAGCTTTGAGAAGTGCTTGGTATTTTGGAACAAAGTCTTTTCCTTCTTCTTCAAATTGGTGGTAAAGACCTAATGCGAAGAGCCCCCCAAAGGCATAAGGGAAGTTATAGAAGCTAAGTTCACCACTATAGTAGTGTCCTTTATTGATCCACATGTATGGATGCATAGCATTTTCATCAAGTCCATCTCCATAGGTATCCCTTTGTGCTTGCAACATAATTTCTTTTAAATCTTTAGCAAAGAGGAACTCTTCTTTTCTGCGTTTGAATACTTCCGTTTCAAATTTGTAACGGGAAAGAATATCGACAGTTATTTGAGCTAAATCACTGATTGAGTTTTCGATGAGTACAATCTTTTCTTCATCGCTAACTGTTTTAAGAGCAGCATTCAACACAATGTTTTCGCAGAATGTCGATGCAGTCTCAGCTACAGGCATTGTATAATCGGTATTCAGAATTGCAAGGTCTTCAATCATGTATCCGTGATAAGCATGACCCAATTCGTGAGCAAGCGTGATAATATCAGAAATACTTCCTCCAAAATTTGTTAAGATATAACTTTGTTTAATCTGTGGTTGATTACTACAGAATGCTCCACCAGATTTACCTTCTTTAGGTAAGAAGTCAATCCACTTATTCTCGTAAGCAGTACGTGTCATTTCACTCAAGTCATCGGAGAAATCAGCGAAACTAGAAACGATCATCTCTTTTGATTCTTCGATGGTGTATGTTTTTGGATTCGATGTTTCAAATGGTGCGAAAAGATCATACCAAGGAAGGGAATCTTTATGTCCTAATAGTTTAGCCTTATGTTTAAAGAACTTTCTAAATGTTGGTAAATACTCCTCAATTGCAGCAATCAATGCATCTAATGTCTCTTGGCTTAATCGAGAGTTTATGAGGGTTTGTTCTAATGGAGAGCTATATCCTCGAAGTTCGGAAAGTGTGTTCACTTCTCCCTTAATACTGTTGAGTGCAAATGCTACACTCTCTTCGATTGGTTTGTAGAGCTCTAGTTCTTTTTCATAAGCAGCTTTTCGAACGGTTTGATCGCTATCATATGCTAAGTTACGAATTGAAGAAAGTGTTTGTGTTTCTCCATTCAATTCAATGGTTGTCATAGCTGTTAAGTAAGTTTGAAGTTGACTCCAGTTATTGGAAGCGTTAATTTTCATTTTTGATACAACTTCTTCAGCATCGTCACTTAAGTTATAGGAACTTTGATCAATAATTTCTTGAAGCATGAATTCATATTCTTTAATTTTATCGTTGCTATTAACCCAAATAGGGAATTCGTCACGGTGTTTGCTTAAGAATGTCTTGAATCGAGCGTAAGGTTTAGCTGTACTACTCATGATTGGTTGTAGGATACCAAGCTTTTGATTTGTTACAGCATCTGTAGCATCAGTAGATAAGTTTAATGAAATATAGCTAGATAGAGACATAGCTAGAGTGTAGAAAGCTTCTTCGGTCTCAAGCCATTTTACTAAATCAGCTTGAGTTTCTAAATTCTGTGATAATGAGTCCATAGTTCTAATAATCTTTTTTAGCTCATTAATATCACTGTCAAATTTTTCGTTGTATGCAGGATAAAGTGCATCGAGTGACCATGTGTACATATTTTATATTCTCCTTTAATTTATGAAACAATTATATCACAACAACATTTATTTTCATTGTTTTTCAGAAAGATATTGTAATTTGTTTTGTCCTTTGATACTATGGATTTAGAAAGGTCGGGGTACAATGTCGACAATTCACAATTTACAAGCAAGTAAGAGCTTTTTCTTTTTCTTTAGTTAAACGGTTAATTTCGCCATCGAGATTAACCATTTTCCAATGGAAATCGACATGGCTCCTTAAGTATTCATTTTAAAGCCATGTTGTATACATGGCTTTTTTACTTGAATAGGAGGAAACTATGAAAAAAATCATTGTAACGCTTTTAATGGTAATGCTAGTATTGACAGGGTGTTCAGAGAAAAGTGGAGAGAAACCTACAATTGGAGTTCTTCAACTAGCTGAACATAAATCTCTTGACGCGACATATCAAGGGATGATTGATGTTCTTGATGAGAAACTTGGAAAAGATAACTATGATGTGAATCTAAAGAATGCCCAAGGGAATATGACAAATGTGCAGTTGATAGCTGAACAGTTTGTAAAGGATAAAGTAGATATTATATATGCGATTGGAACGAATGCTGCTCAGACTGCCTATAATGTGACAGAAGGAACTGACACAGTTGTGGTATTTAATGCAGTTACTGATCCTGTTGCAGCAGGACTAGTTGAGTCAAACGATAAACCTGGAGAAAGAATTACAGGGGTAAGTGATATATCACCTGCTAAGAAGCAGTTTCAACTTGTTAAAGAATTGCTACCAGAGGTTAAACGAGTGGGTATTGTTTACAACATTGCAGAGGTTAACTCTAAGGTACAAATAGAAACGCTAGTCCCTATAGCAGAAGAAATGGGTATTGAGATACTTTCTCAAGGAGTAGCGACGATGCAAGATTTACCGCTAGCTGCAAAACAATTGGCTTCAAAAGTTGATGCGTTCTATAACACGACTGACAACATGGTTGTATCTGCCACTTCAACGATTGTAGATGTTGCTAATGAGGCAAGAATTCCTGTGTTTGCTTCAGAAGATGGTGCTTTTGATGAGGGGATCTTAGCAACAGAGTCACTCAGCTATCTAAAACTTGGTAGACGTGGTGGAGATATTGTTTATGATATATTACGTGGTACTAAGAAAGCTCAAGAGATACCAGTCGTAGTTTCAGAAGAGACAGAATTATTTATCAATAAAGACCAGGCAAAAGATTTAGGTATAGAATTAAGTAAAGAAACACTATCAAGAATTTCAAATCAATAGTAAGCGGTGAATAGTTTAGTGCTTTTGATTGATTGAATAATGAAAATATACAAATTTATTACATTTGCTTGCAAAGAAATGTAAACAATGATATGGTTATTTCAGAAAGGTTGGGAATATTATGATTAATACCAATATTATTACATCTCAAGCCCAACAATGGAGCTTCTATTATTACTTTAGTTAATCGGTTAATAGCCTCGTGGATATTAACCTTTTGTGTTTGCTAAAGTATCTACAGGCTCCATACAAAATTCTTCTTAGTTATTCAATGATTATGATGAAGCCGTGTAGAAACGGCTTTTTTGTTATTTGAGATACAAGGAGAGAGAAAAATGAAGAGAATGAAGAAAATTAGTGTTGTATTATTTGTCAGTTTGTTATTACTGGCTGGTTGTTCAAAGAAAAATAAAGACGAAATTACAATTGGAGTGTTACAGTGGGCGCAGCATCCTGCATTAAATGATTCTTTAGAAGGAATGATGGAAGGATTAAAGCAAGCGGGATTGGAAAATGCAAATGTGCAAATCAAAGTGGTTAATGAAGATGCTAGTACTGCTACAATGGCTGCTTCCCAGTTTGTTAGTCAAGGAGTTGATCTAATCTTTACAATCGCAACACCTGCTGCACAGACTGCACTAGTTGCTGTTGAAAATACGAACATACCTGTAGTGTTTAGTGCAGTGACGGATGCAAAGGCAGCGGGTCTTGTAGAAAATATTGACAGTCCTGAAGGGGCAATCACTGGAGTTAGCGATCTTCCGCCAGTTAAGAAACAACTAGAACTGATGAAAACAATGTTTCCTGAAATGAAGAAGCTTGGAATCCTTTTTAATACTAGTGAAGCAAATAGTACAAGCCAAATTGAAGAAGTGAAGAAAATAGCGAGTCCTTTAGGAATTGAAATAGTTACCCAAGGTATTAGTAAGCCGAGTGAACTTGCGATTGCAGCAGCTCAGATAACTAAATCAGTTGATGCCATCTACATAATTCCTGATAACACCATTGCTTCACAAGCTGGATTAGTAGTAAACCAAGCAAGTGAGCTTAAAGTCCCAGTGTTTATGGCGGAATCCGGACAATTCGATCAAGGAATCCTTGCAACTGATTCTATTAGTTACAAATCACTTGGTATTCAAGCAGGGATTATGATTAAAGAAATATTGGTGGATAAAAAACCGATTCAGTCAATTCCGGTTCAAACTGCTCAAGAGACTGAATTAATTATCAGCCAGAAAATGGCGGATGAACTTGGAATTCAAATTCCAAAAGAATTATTAGAAAGAGCAGAGATTCGATAGTATGTTAGATTTCATTATAAGTGTAGGTGTTCAAGGCTTACTGTATGGTATTTTGTCAATGGGAGTCATGATTTCCTATAGAATCTTAGATATTCCTGATTTGAGTGTTGATGGTACCTTTCCATTAGGGGTTGCTGTCAGTGCTATCTTAATAGTTAATGGAGTTAACCCTTGGATTGCTTTACTTGCTTCTTTAATAGCAGGGTTAATAGCTGGTTCAATTACTGGTTTATTACATGTTAAATTAGGAATCAGTTCCTTATTAAGTGGGATACTCGTAATGACTGGATTATACTCTATTAATCTAATGGTTGCAGGGAGCTCTAATGTTCCGCTCTTTGCTCATAACACTTTATTTGTTACTAAGAACTTAAGTGGATTAAATTTGCCTGACTTCGTTTTGAAATACTACCAAATTATTGTGCTATTCATCTTAACAATGATAGTTAAGGTCATAATTGATTTACTTCTTAAAACAAGATTTGGATATTTATTAAAAGTAACAGGTGATAATGAGGGTTTAGTTACAACCTTGGGTCATGATGTCGGGACAGTGAAAATCTTCGGATTAGCAATTGCGAATGGTATTGTTGCATTCAGTGGTGGTATTGCTGCTTCGGTTGGAAGAACATTTGATATTAGCTTAGGTACTGGAATGGTGGTTCTTGGATTGTCCTCAGTAATCCTAGGTACAACATTATTTGGAAAATTAAAGATTAAACAAACGACAATGGTTATTCTGGGTTCAATTGTTTACCGATTAATTATTGCGATTGCATTAGAATTAAACATGAATCCGCAACATTTAAATCTTGCGACAGTCATTATCTTTGTAGTAGCTATTGTGTTAAATAAAAGTAAAGTTGCGAAGAAGATTGGGATGGGAGAAATATTATGATGTTAACATTAAAGAATATAGATAAGACATTTAATGGTGGAACGAGTGCAGAGTCTTCCTTATATAATGATTTAAACTTAGAAATAGAAAAAGGAGAGTTTGTTACTATCATTGGGTCCAATGGATCTGGCAAGTCAACATTGCTTAATTTAATTTGTGGTCAACTTAAACCTGATGATGGCTTCATTGAGTTTGATAAACAAAATTTGTTGAAGATTAAAGGATTTCAACGATTCAAACGAATCTCACGCGTTTACCAAGACCCTCTTGCAGGAACATCTCCTTCCTTAACTGTGATCGAAAACTTATCGCTAGCTTCAGGTAAAGGGAAGCTTTTCACGCTAAGAAAATTATCTACTCAAGATGAGAGAAAACATTTCATAGAACTATTGAAAACTTTAGATATGAACTTAGAAGATAAACTGGATGTAAAGGTTGCACAATTGTCTGGTGGACAGCGTCAAGCTCTATCCTTATTAATGGCACTCATGAATAATCCAGATGTACTTCTTTTGGATGAACATACTGCTGCTCTTGATCCTAAAAGTTCGGAGGCAATTATGGCCTTAACAGATAAGATGATAAAAGAGAAAAACATTACATCTGTTATGGTAACTCATAATCTAAACCATGCCTTGGAATATGGAAGCAGATTGTTGATGTTTCATGAAGGTAAAATCATCCATGATATTAAAGGTGAAGAAAAACAACGGCTTAATAGAGACCAGTTAATTAATATGTTTATGGAATATGAGAATTCTTTTGTCGAAACACTATAATTTATTAGAAGTTATAGTGTTTCTTTTTTTCTAAAACGCAGTGTTTAGAGGGATAAAATGGTGTAGATGTGAAGAAAATGAAAATAAAAAATAAAAAGTTGTTAAAAGCGTTGACAGTGAATAGAATGAATGATATTATGTACAAGCGCTAAGGGAACGAGGCGCAAAAAGGTCTTTGAAAACTAAACAGGAAACGTCAATTTCAATAGTAATTTTAGATAGAAATAAACTCGTCAGAGTTAAAGAGAAAGAATCAAATGGAGAGTTTGATCCTGGCTCAGGATGAACGCTGGCGGCGTGCCTAATACATGCAAGTCGAACGAAGAGCGAAGAAGTTTACTTTTTCAATCTTAGTGGCGAACGGGTGAGTAATACATAAGCAACCTGCCTCACTGCCTGGGATAACTGATGGAAACGTCAGCTAATACCGGATAGCTTATCTTAAGACATCTTAAGATAATTAAAGATGGGATACATCACAATGAGATGGGCTTATGGCGCATTAGTTAGTTGGTAAGGTAACGGCTTACCAAGACGATGATGCGTAGCCGACCTGAGAGGGTGACCGGCCACACTGGGACTGAGACACGGCCCAGACTCCTACGGGAGGCAGCAGTAGGGAATTTTCGGCAATGGGGGAAACCCTGACCGAGCAACGCCGCGTGAGTGAAGAAGGCCTTCGGGTTGTAAAGCTCTGTTGTAAGGGAAGAACAAGTGTGAGAGGGAATGCTCATGCTATGACGGTACCTTACCAGAAAGCCACGGCTAACTACGTGCCAGCAGCCGCGGTAATACGTAGGTGGCAAGCGTTATCCGGAATTATTGGGCGTAAAGGGAGCGCAGGCGGTTTATTAAGTTTATGGTGAAAGTTCGGGGCTCAACCCCGTGATGCCATAGAAACTGGTAGACTTGAGTGCAGGAGAGGTTAGTGGAATTCCATGTGTAGCGGTAAAATGCGTAGATATATGGAGGAACACCAGTGGCGAAGGCGGCTAACTGGCCTGTAACTGACGCTGAGGCTCGAAAGCGTGGGGAGCAAATAGGATTAGATACCCTAGTAGTCCACGCCGTAAACGATGGATACTAAGTGTTGGAGAAATTCAGTGCTGTAGTTAACGCAATAAGTATCCCGCCTGGGGAGTATGCGCGCAAGCGTAAAACTCAAAGGAATTGACGGGGGCCCGCACAAGCGGTGGAGTATGTGGTTTAATTCGAAGCAACGCGAAGAACCTTACCAGGTCTTGACATACCACGCAAAAGCATAGAGATATGTAATAGTTATGGTGGATACAGGTGGTGCATGGTTGTCGTCAGCTCGTGTCGTGAGATGTTGGGTTAAGTCCCGCAACGAGCGCAACCCTTGTCTTCAGTTACCAGCATTAAGTTGGGGACTCTGGAGAGACTGCCGGTGATAAACCGGAGGAAGGTGGGGATGACGTCAAATCATCATGCCCCTTATGATCTGGGCTACACACGTACTACAATGGCGTATACAGAGGGCAGCGAAGCAGTGATGTGGAGCGAATCTCAGAAAGTACGTCTCAGTTCGGATTGGAGTCTGCAACTCGACTCCATGAAGTCGGAATCGCTAGTAATCGCGAATCAGAATGTCGCGGTGAATACGTTCTCGGGCCTTGTACACACCGCCCGTCAAACCATGAGAGTTGGTAATACCCGAAGCCGGTGGCCTAACCCGAAAGGGAGGGAGCCGTCGAAGGTAGGACCGATGATTGGGGTTAAGTCGTAACAAGGTATCCCTACCGGAAGGTGGGGATGGATCACCTCCTTTCTAAGGAGTAATACACTTAAGAAAGAAGCGGAATTGACACAAAGTTTCCTGTTTAGTTTTGAGAGGCTTTTTAATAAGAATCTCAGAAGAAATGAATGATCTTTGAAAACTGAATAATAGAGAAGACAATAGATAGAAATAGAGATATAGACATCAGTAGGTCTTTTCGAATAGTTGAAAACTAGATTTACATCAAGTTAAACAAACAGTAACTTAAGCAAAGCGAACACACGTTTATCAACAGCTGATAAACACAAAAACTGATTTTAAACAATCAGGCGCAAAACCATGTGATTAAATATGGAAGGGCGTACGGTGGATGCCTAGGCACTAAGAGTCGAAGAAGGACGCGACTAACAGCGAAATGCCTCGGGGAGTGGTACGTACACAATGATCCGGGGGTATCCGAATGGGGGAACCCAGTACTGGTAATGCAGTATTACACATGTATGAATACATAGTACATGCTGAGACAACCTTGCGAATTGAAACATCTTAGTAGCAAGAGGAAAAGAAAACAACAGTGATTCCCTGAGTAGTGGCGAGCGAAACGGGAAGAGCCCAAACCAACTTTAGAGTTGGGGTAGTAGGACCATGATGTGGGATTAGTCAAAGTTAGTTGAATGGCATTGAAAGGCCAGTCGTAGAAGGTGCAAACCCTGTAAACGAAAACAGCGACTACCCTAATGGAATCCTGAGTACGGCGAGGCACGTGAAACCTTGTCGGAATCAACCGGGACCACCCGGTAAGGCTAAATACTCCTTAGTGACCGATAGTGAACCAGTACCGTGAGGGAAAGGTGAAAAGAACCGCGGAAGCGGAGTGAAATAGAACCTGAAACCGTATGCTTACAAGAAGTCAGAGCCCGTTAAAGGGTGATGGCGTGCCTTTTGTAGAATGAACCGGCGAGTTACTCATAATGTGCGAGGTTAAGTTTTAAAAGACGGAGCCGAAGCGAAAGCGAGTCTTAATAGGGCGAAATAGTACATTGTGGTAGACCCGAAACGAGGTGATCTAGCCATGACCAGGTTGAAGTTTGGGTGAAACCAAATGGAGGACCGAACCGACCATCGTTGAAAAGCTGGCGGATGAGTTGTGGCTAGGGGTGAAATACCAATCGAACCTCGATATAGCTGGTTCTCCCCGAAATAGCTTTAGGGCTAGCGTCATTGGAATGACTTTGGAGGTAGAGCACTGAATGTATGATGGCCCCATCTCGGGGTACTGATTATAATCAAACTCCGAATGCCAAAGTAGAAATAGATGGCAGTCAGACTGTGGGTGATAAGGTCCATAGTCGAAAGGGAAACAGCCCAGATCGCCAGTTAAGGTCCCAAAATACATGCTAAGTGGAAAAGGATGTGGGGATGCACAGACAACTAGGAGGTTGGCTTAGAAGCAGCCACCCTTGAAAGAGTGCGTAACAGCTCACTAGTCGAGTGACCCTGCGCCGAAAATGTACCGGGGCTAAGCATGATACCGAAACTGCGAATTTATAGTAATATAAGTGGTAGGGGAGCGTTCTATACCGCGTTGAAGATGTACCGTAAGGAGCGTTGGAGCGTATAGAAGTGAGAATGCCGGTGTGAGTAGCGAGAGGTCAGTGAGAATCTGACCCACCGATTGCCTAAGGATTCCAGGGGAAGGCTCGTCCTCCCTGGGTAAGTCGGGACCTAAGATGAGGCTGAAAAGCGTAGTCGATGGACAACAGGTTGATATTCCTGTACCCGAATCATAAGTGAAGGAATGACAGAGAAGGCTAGATTGAGCAGGCGAATGGAAGAGCCTGTCTAAGCGAAGGAGCAGTGTGGTAGGCAAATCCGCCACATAATGCAAAGGCGTGATGGGGAGTGAACCCGTGAGGAAGTAACGAAGCAATTGATGCCAGCTCTCGAGAAAAGTTTCTAGCGTTAATTATGATTTGGCCCGTACCAAAACCGACACAGGTAGGCAAGGAGAGAATCCTAAGGTGAGCGAGAGAACTGTTGCCAAGGAACTCGGCAAAATGACCCCGTAACTTCGGGAGAAGGGGTGCTCTTGTAAAAGGGAGCCGCAGTGAAGAGGCCCAAGCGACTGTTTAACTAAAACACAGCTCTCTGCAAAGTCGCAAGACGAAGTATAGGGGGTGACGCCTGCCCGGTGCTGGAAGGTTAAGGGGATGTGTTAGACCTTGAGTCGAAGCATTGAACTGAAGCCCCAGTGAACGGCGGCCGTAACTATAACGGTCCTAAGGTAGCGAAATTCCTTGTCGGGTAAGTTCCGACCCGCACGAAAGGCGTAACGATTTGGGCGCTGTCTCGGCAGCAGACTCGGTGAAATCTTAGTACCGGTAAAGATGCCGGTTACCCGCAACTAGACGGAAAGACCCCATGGAGCTTTACTGTAGCTTGATATTGAACTTTGAATTTACATGTACAGGATAGGTGGGAGACTATGAAGCATGGACGCTAGTCTATGTGGAGTCATCATTGGGATACCACTCTTGTAAGTTTGAAGTTCTAACCGCAACCCGTTATCCGGGTTCGGGAGAGTGTCAGGTGGGCAGTTTGACTGGGGCGGTCGCCTCCTAAAGAGTAACGGAGGCGCCCAAAGGTACCCTCAGATTGGTTGGAAATCAATCGACGAGCGTAAAGGCAGAAGGGTGCTTGACTGCGAGACATACAGGTCGAGCAGGGACGAAAGTCGGGCTTAGTGATCCGGCGGTACCGCGTGGAAGGGCCGTCGCTTAACGGATAAAAGCTACCCTGGGGATAACAGGCTGATCTCGCCCAAGAGTTCACATCGACGGCGAGGTTTGGCACCTCGATGTCGGCTCATCGCATCCTGGAGCTGAATTCGGTTCCAAGGGTTGGGCTGTCCGCCCATTAAAGCGGTACGCGAGCTGGGTTCAGAACGTCGTGAGACAGTTCGGTCCCTATCTGTTGTGGGCGTAGGAAATTTGAGGAGCGCTGCCCCTAGTACGAGAGGACCGGGGTGGACATACCGCTGGTGTACCAGTTGTCCTGCCAAGGGCACGGCTGGGTAGCTAAGTATGGACTGGATAAGCGCTGAAAGCATCTAAGCACGAAGCCAACTCCAAGATGAGATTTCCCATACGTAAGTAGTAAGACCCCTGAGAGACGATCAGGTTGATAGGTCAGAGGTGGAAGCATAGCAATATGTGTAGCTGACTGATACTAATAGGTCGAGGATTTAATCACACACCACAACTATTTGAAAAGAACTAAGAGTCACACTTTATTATTCAGTTTTGAGAGATTATCTCTCAGTAAAAGCAATTGATCTGGTGATAGTTGCGAAGTGGTCACACCTGTTCCCATCCCGAACACAGAAGTTAAGCACTTTAGCGGCGACAATAGCTAGGCACGCTCTAGTGAAGATAGCTCATTGCCAGGTAATTCGGAACACCTTCTCGGTGTTCTTTTTTTTGTGCTTAAAGTTCGTATATTGGTACTGTATATCCCTTGATTATAATGATATAATGATGTTCCTAGCTTATTTTTTATGAATGTTAACAAAAGATCATATTCAATGAATTCATATGTTATATAATAGTATTAACAACCATATAATGTGAAATCGTTAAGAATACTTATCTATTCTCATTTGTATGCTATAATTTAATGTTATATAACAATGTTTTCACCAATTTTTAACATTAGATGGTATAATACAGGGGTGAGTATGAGGTAATGAATATTTTGAAACACATGTTATAAATAAGATAGTTGTTGTATAATAAGTGTGAGGTTTTTTATTATAAAACTCATTAATTAATCGAAATTTACTACTAGGAGGAACGTAAATGATTGAAATCAGAGACTTGCGAAAGGTATTTGATAATGGCTTTGAAGCTCTCAAGAAAGTTAACTTTACAGTTGAAGAAGGTGACTTAATTTGTTTGCTAGGACCATCAGGTTGTGGTAAGACTACAATCCTAAACTTAATTGCAGGATTACTCGATCCAACAGAAGGGGATATTCTAAACAACGGCGTCACTATGATTGATAAACACCCTAAAGATCGTGACATCGGTTTTGTATTCCAAAACTACGCTCTTTACCCACATATGACAGTATTGGAGAATGTTATGTTCCCATTACGTGTAGGTGAAAAGAAAATTCCAAAAGAGGAAGCTGAAAAAATTGCTCGTAAATTTATGAAGCTAACAAGTATTGAAGAATTAGAAAATAAGAAACCAGGTACAATGTCTGGTGGACAACAACAACGTGTTGCGATTACACGTGCACTTGTACAAAATCCAAACATTTTATTACTTGATGAACCATTATCAAATCTTGATGCTCGTCTACGACTACGAATTCGTGAGGAGATTCGTCGTTTAGTTAAAGAAGTTGGGATTACTACAATTTTTGTTACTCATGACCAAGAGGAAGCGTTATCAATTAGTGACAAAATTGTTCTTATGGATGAAGGTGTCATTCAACAACATGATGACCCTCAAAACTTATATTTAGAGCCAAATAATCTATTTGTTGCTAAATTTATTGGAAACCCAGTCATCAATATCTTACCAGTCGATATTGCTAATGGAAGTGTCAAAGGTAGTGACTTTGAATTTAGTACAAGTGATTTTATTCCTGAACGCTTTAAACAAGAATTATCAGATGGAAAATACCTATTAGGTGTACGTCCTGAAGATATTCATGTCAATCAAGAATCATCACTATTTGAAGTAACAGTTGATAGTGTTGAATTAATTGGACGTGAACGTATTCTAAACTTTAAATTAGATGGTGAACATGCAAAATCAATCGTAACAATTGATGAAATGATTAACCATGGTGATGTAATTAAATGTTCATTTAATTATCCACGTATTTATCTCTTTAAAGAAACAGGGGAGCGTGTTTATTAATGTTCAACTCGATAAAAAGAAAGTTTACTGCCTATAGCGCTGAAAACCAACCAAAAGCTTGGCTTTATTTATTGCCTACATTGCTTATTGTTGGATTATTCAATATCTATCCTTTAATTCGTTCTTTTTGGTTATCATTACAAAAAGGAACCTTATTAAATCTCAGTTTTACTGGATTTGATAACTATGTCCGAGTAATTAATGACAGTGTATTTCAAACTGCAATGAAGAATACTGCAATCTATGCATTCTTCGTTGTTCCTATCTGTCTTGTTATTTCATTACTTATCTCATGGTTAGTATTTGAAAAGATTAAGAAGACAAAAATTCAAAGTGTATTTGAAACAATCTTCTTTATTCCTTATGTAACAAGTACATTAGCTATTGGTATTGTATTTAAATATTTCTTTAACGGTGATTACGGAATTATTAACCATATACTTAGCTGGTTCAATGTACCTGCAGTAAACTGGTTGGATAATCCAGCAATGGCTTTAACAACACTCATTATCTTTGGTGTTTGGTCAGGCCTTGCATTTAACATCATTATCCTTCTTGCAGGTCTACGTAATATTTCAGAAGAATACTATAAAGTAGCTGATATGTTTGGGGCAAGTAATTGGGAGAAGTTCTACCGTATTACCTTACCTCAATTAATACCTACAGTTACATTCTTACTAACAGTAAACTTTATTAGTGCATTCAAGGTTTATTCCCAAGTATATGCTCTGTTTGGAGGATCTGCTGGTCCAGCGAATAGTGCTCAAACTGCAGTGTATTATATCTATGATAAGTTCCACGTTGCTCAGCGTCCAGGGGTCGCTATGGCAGCTACAGTTATTCTGTTCATCCTTATCTTATTGTTTACATTTGTGCAAAATAAACTCTTAAGAAAGGTGGAAGAATAGTATGAAAAAAGTTGTAAACACAGTTGGTATTCTTTTTGTAATCTTTATGGCTATCGTAACCATTTTCCCATTCGTGTACATGGTTTTAGCTGGATTGATGACTTATCAAGAAGCGGTAAGTATTCCACCAACATTAATCCCTGCCAACCCACAGTTTATTAACTATGATTTGGTCTTTGCAAAGGCTCCATTTATTCGTTACTTCTTCAATACAGTTTTTGTTTCTTTAACAACAACAGCAGGTATTTTAGTAACATCAGTATTAGCTGGCTTTGCATTAGTTAAACTAGAATTCAAACATAAAAATCTTGTAACACTTATTATGGTTTCCTTACTTATGGTTCCATACGAGTCAATTGTTTTTACAAACTTCTTAACAATTGCAAAGTTACAATTAATTGATACATATTGGGCACTTATTATTCCATCGTTAGCGAGTGTATTCTATATTTTCTACCTTCAAAACTACTTGAAGAGTATTCCAAGCTCATATTACAAAGCTGCGAAAATTGATGGATGTGGAGATATTGAATTTATTGGTAAAATTTTAATCCCACTTACAAAACCTGCCTTAGTTACAGTTGGTATCCTTAGCTTTATTTCTGGATGGAACTCATTCCTATGGCCATTGCTTGTAACAAACCAAAAAGAATTACGATTATTGAATAATGGTCTTTCTGCTTTTACTACTGAGAGTGGTAGTGATGTCCATTTACAAATGGCAGCAGCAACACTAACTATTATTCCAATTATTATTATTTATCTAGTATTCAGAAAGCAAATTATTCAGGGGGTTGCTAAGAATGGTATTAAAGGATAAGAAAACAACATTAACATTTCATAGCGGTGTGCTTACAATAGGTGGTACGATTATTGAGGTGCGATATGGAAAGTCAAGAATTTTCTTTGATTTTGGTACTGAATACAATCCAGAGATTCAATTGAAAGATGATAGTCTTTTAAGCCTATTAGAAACAGGTTTAATTCCTGAGTTGAATCATGTATACGACCCACGCATGGGTTATCAAGAAGCAAAAGATTTAGATGCTGAAAACACTGCTATTTTTATCAGTCACTGTCATTTAGATCATACTCGCATGGTCAATTATTCAGATCCTGCAATTCCAATGTACGCACTTAAAGAAACAAAAGTACTGCTTGAGAGTCTTAACGCTAAAGGAGATTTCCTTTTACCAAGCTATGATGGTACAAGCGTTAGAAATATTATTCCATTAGACAATTTAGAAACGATTACGGTTGGAGATATTAACGTTCAAGTGATGCGTGTCGACCACGATGCATACGGTGCATGTGGTATGATTATTACAACACCAGATTTACAAATTGCTTATACTGGTGATTTACGTTTACACGGTTATGATAGAGCTGATTCGCTTGCATACTGTGAAAGAGTACACGGAACAGATATCTTAATTATTGAGGGAGTTTCGATAAGTTTTGATGATGACAGAAATGTAAATCGAATCAATAGTGAAGCCGAACTCTTAGAGAAAATCATTGCTTGTGTAAACGAGAATGATGGAAAACAAGTTACATTTAACACATATCCAGGTAATGTCAAACGTCTTGCTGCAATTGTAGAACATGCACCACGTCAAGTCGTACTAGAAGCATCTTATGCACACATTCTTAAGGAATGTTTAAACATCGATGCTTGGTATTATCAAAATGATGATACAGACTACAAACTTGATGAAAGCAAACGTTTAGATTACAAGGATTTGTTAGATGACACAGGTCATTATTTATGGCAAGTTGTGGATAACTATGAAAATCTTAAAGGAGGTGGTGTCTATATCCATAGCGACGCGTCACCATTAGGTGAATTTGATCCTGCTTACCAACCATTCTTAGATATGTTGGCAGCAAACAATATAGATTTTGTACGATTAGCATGTACGGGTCATGCATTCGTAGAAGATTTGGAGGAAATTGTTGATCGAATTTCGCCAAAACTGTTAGTCCCAATTCATAGTTTGCATCCAGAAAGACTGGAAAACAAACATGGTTTGAGACATTTACCAATCCGAGGAGAAACTATTTGAAGGAGATACTCATGAAAAGTATTAAAAAGTTTTTAGTTGTATTACTTGCAGTACTCGTATTAGTAGGGTGTTCAAGTAAACCAGCATCAAAAGATGATGCATCAATCGTAACTGAAATTAAAGAAGATGTAACGGTAACATTCTGGCACGCAATGAACGGTGCACAAGAAGAATCTTTAACAAGAATCACTGAAAAATTTATGGCAGATAATCCAAAAATTAAAATTGAATTGTTAAACCAATCAAAATACCAAGATCTTCAAAGTAAAATTAATGCTGCAATGCAATCACCTAAAGATTTACCAACAATTACTCAAGCATATCCAAACTGGTTATGGACAGCAGCAACTGTTGCAAATCTATTAGTAGACATTGACCCATACATGAATCACTCAGATTTAGGTATCAAAGATATTGACGATATCAACAAAGCATTATTAGACGGTGCTAAAATTGATGGAAAACAATATGGTATGCCTTTCAACAAATCAACAGAAGTTCTTTACTATAACAAAGATTTATTAGCACAATATGGAGTGGAAGTTCCTACAACAATGGAAGAACTAAAAGAAGCTTCAAAAACAATCTATGAAAAATCAAATGGTGAAGTAGTTGGTGTTGGTTTCGATTCATTAACAAACTATTACTCAATTGGAATGAAAGAAGCAGGCGTAGAATTCAATAAAGATCTTGACATTACAAGTGACGCAAGTGTCAATTTAATCAAATACTACCAAGATGGTATTAAAGAAGGCTACTTCCGTATCGCTGGTTCCGATAAATATCTTTCAGGACCATTTGGTGAACAAAAAATCGCTATGAATATCGGCTCAATGGCTGGAGAAAGCCATGTTAGAAAAGGTTCAGAAGGAAAATTTGAATACGGTGTAGCATTACGTCCAAGTGAAGTTAACTTACAACAAGGTACAGATATCTACATGTTCTCAGAAGCAACTCCTGAACAACGTACAGCAGCATTCTTATACATGAAACACTTAGTTTCTAAAGAATCTCAATTAGACTGGGCATCAAGTACAGGTTATATGCCAGTACGTACATCAGTACAAAATGATAAAGCATATGCTGAATCAGAATCAAAAGTTGCTCCATTAATTGCAGAAGCAACAAAGAACTTATTCCCATTACCAGTAATTGAAAACTCAGATCCTGCGTACCAATTATCAGGTAAAATTGTTGAAGACCTTCTTGTTAATAAAGACAAGGATGTTAAAGAAACATTAGAAGGCTATAAGGCAGAAATGAAAGACACTTGGAATCAATAATTTCTAAGTTCAAAGACAAGGTTTCGAAAGAGACCTTGTTTTTTTAGTTTAATGATAGTATATGACGTTAAATGTCGTATAATAGTTATATACTTGAGTCAAGAGGTGATAATCATGACACAAGGATATACATTACAAGAATTAATGCTAGAAATGAAAGGAAACACTATAACACAGTTTATCAGTGACCAACACGGACGATTCCAGGAACGCTTTGGAATGAACTATGATGAGACAGTAAGTGTTACGTTAAAGTTTCAAAATGAGAAAGATAGTATCGACTTCTATAATGAAGTAAAGTACAACACTCACTACAGCAAAGACTACACAGTTTCTACTGTAATATCTGATCCACGACAACTGGTGGTAATGGGTGCTGAGACTCTCTATGATTATTTTGGAAGTAGAGAACCAAACTTATTGACAATAAGTCGAGACTATGGGATTGCGTTTGATATTGAGTTTATTCAACAATTCTCAGGAACCGTATTTACAGGCTCTGTAAACCGAGGAGAGTTATTAAGTCGCCAATGTATCATCGAAGTCAGTAACGTCTTACCTGAGCTTGCTTTGGGTGGTCTTGTTCAAATTGGTCGAAATGACAGAGACTTCAACGACTTGTTGACTCGCTGTTATATTGTTAAAGGGTACAATCTTTAATGAGTAAATTAAACAATGCTTTATCCATGTTAGATATTCTATCAGCACGTAGTGTTGTATCTGTACAAGAGTTATCCGATGCTCTTGAGATCAGCACACGTGCTGTTCAGCGTCTCAAAGATACAATAATTGATTCTGGATATCATATTGAGACAATCATGGGACCAGGAGGTGGATACCGCCTCTTATCAAGTTCTCAGATTCAACCATTAGCATTTGATATGAATCAAAGAAGAATTCTAAAGAAAGCTATTGCTAATATGATGCAGCAGACAACGGTATATGGACCTGATATGCAAATAGCTTTAGCGAAACTATCACAACAACTAAACTATAATGATGTGAATTCAAATCCTTTTGTCCAATCTGTGCAGCTTAATGTAGATCCTCAAACCTACCAAAGACATTTGGAGTTGCTAGAGGATGCTATTGATAGGGAACATAAGATTAGGATTGAATATCAAAAGAATCATCAAACACTGAACAACTATCTTTTTGAACCGTATGAACTCGTACTCGTAAATCAACTTTGGTACCTTTTTGGCTTTGATGAGAAAAATAGATACCTTAGTTTGAAGATAAATCGTATTAATTCTATTGAGGTACTGGACACTAAATTTCTTAAAGATGATGAATTTAGTCATCGACAATCTCTTTCAGAGTTTGGATATAAGATATCACCTGTGAAGGTTTCTTTGATTGTAAAAGATCGTGATTATTTGAGTGAGTATATTTGGGGAAAAAACCAAACGATTACATGGATTGATAGTCACAAGTTTCGTCTCGAAGTAGAGTTTGCGAATGATGAAGCAGCTCGTACTTTTATCCTTCGTGGTGGGTCAAATATCTATATTGATGCACCTGAAAGTCTTCGAAATTGGGCATGTGAAGAGTATCTACAAGCATTTCAACAATATTAACGGCAATACTCTTGCATTTATTCTTTAGTCATAATAAACTTAGAATGCAACTTATGAAAACGTGGTGAATAATATGGAATTTTCGTATCAAGATGTGTTGCGTTTTATATCGAGAAAAGAGGTTTATGACATGATTGTTATTGAGGGTGTTGTAGGAGTTGGAAAGAGCTCCTTGATGAATGTAATCGCTCAGCAAGGCTACGAGCCATTTGAAGAGCCAGTAGTAGATAATCCAGTATTAGATAAGTTTTATTATGATAGAGAGCGTTATTCCTTTCCGCTACAAGTGTTCTTTTTAAATAAAAGATTTGAACATATTAAGAAAGCAAAAGATGTTACTCGTGCTGTTATGGATCATAGTATTTATGGTGATGCAATTTTCGCGAGAATGCTTAATTTAAGTGACGAAATGTCAGATGAAGAATTCCAGATTTATACCGAATTGTTACAAAATATGTTGGAACATGTTCATGTTCCAAAACTTATGATTTATTTAGAAATTAGTGTTGATGAAGCAATGCGTCGTATTGCTAAACGTGGTCGTGATTATGAACAAGTTGTTGAACGAGAATATTGGGAAAAATTAAATACAGAATACCGCAAGTATTTTGATAATTATGATTTATCTCCAATCTTAACAATTAATGTTGATAATCTTGATTTTGAAAATAACCCAGAAGATAAAGCATATGTACTGGGATTAATTGATGAAAAATTAAAGTCTTTATGATTGGAGTGGTTTAATGAAATGGTTGGATACAGCGAGAGCTTATAAGAAAAATGATCCAGCTGTAAGAAGCTTATTAGAAGTAATATTATTATATCCTGGCTATCATGCCTTAGGCTTTTATCGAGCAGCTCATTTTTTGAATACAATTCATTTGTATTTCCTTGCTCGCCTTGTATCTCAGTTTGGACGATTTATCACTCAAATAGAGATTCATCCAGCTGCCAAAATTGGTCGTCGCTTTGTAATTGATCATGGTAATGGAGTTGTTATTGGTGAAACAGCAATAGTAGGTGATGATTGCTTGGTACATCATGGTGTAACTTTAGGTAGTAAAGTAAGAGAGCCAATTAAACGTCACCCAACTTTACAAAACGGTGTTCGTATTGGTGCCTTAGCCGTTCTCCTTGGAGATATAACAATAGGAGAGGGTGCTATTATTGGTGCTGGAAGTGTTGTCACTAAAGATGTTGAAGCACATGATATTGTAGCTGGTGTACCAGCAAAATCGGTAAAAAGATAATTTACAATAGTAATTTACTAGATTAACTTAATGGAAAGTCATTCGTACTATCCATTTTTTAATGGGCAAAAGTCAATTAAACACATTAGAAATTGTTTAGAAATAAATTGTCTGTGATATAACTCACATAGTTGAATTGTGAAATATTTCTTTAATCTAACAAATGCTTGCTAATTGTTTAAATGTAAACTATCATTTAAGTAGTAGTAGAAGTTATATTTTTTTAATACAAGTTGTAAGCGCTTTCTGTTATTCACGAAGGGAGGACACAATCTGTGAACAACACCAAGTTATGCAGCATTTGTTTTAAAAGAAATGAGGTAAACTCATGTTGAAAGATAAATTTCCAGGGTATAAAGTTGCGTTTGGTTGTTTTCTTATAATGTTTATACATTTGGGGGTACTGGGAAGTATAGGGGTCTTTATTCCAAGCATTGCAAAAGAACTAAGTATTCCTATGAGCAGTATTTCACTTGTAGTAACATTCGCAACATCTTCTGCATTTATTTGTAGTCTATTCGCAACTCAATTTATTGCGAAGGTTACTGCAAAGAGAGCTATGTATTTTGCAACAGTAGTCTGTGCATTCCACTATGTAATCTTTGGATTTACACAAAATGTTTGGTTTATTTATTTAGGTGGAACTTTAGCAGGTGCTGTCATGGGATTTGGTACAAACGTTGCCGCAGCTTCCGTTATTGCTGAATGGTTTATTGACCGTAGATCAACTGTTGTTGGTTTAGTATTCGGTGGTGCTGGATTTGGTAGTTCTGTAGCAATGTTCTTCTCAGGAATACTTATTGAAAACTTTGGCTGGAGAAGCGCATACTTCATCTTAGCTGTAGTTATTTTAGTTTTTGGTATATTAGCTAACTTCTTATTTATCAAGAGTCCACAAGATCTTAATGAAAAACCTCTTGGTTGGGAAAAACAATTGGATAATGAAAATAATAAACAAGCGGTAGTAGGTGGCGTTTCATTTGCTGAAGCTCGTAAGAGTTCTACATTCTATATGTGGTGGACAGCAATATTGTTAATTGCAATGTTAATCACAGGGTATACATCTTTTGCACCAACATTCTGGCAAGAAGCTGGCATGACTCATTTACAGTCTTCAAGCTTTATTAGCCTATTATCACTCATGGGAGCAATTTCAGTCATGGTGTCAGGTGCTCTAGCAGAAAAATTTGGTGTTAAATTCTTTGTTCTGTACAATACCGTTGCGTTTACGGTAGGGACAGTTATTTTAGTCATGTTCCCAAATTCTGGAACAGTTATAACTTTAATTACAATCGTCTTAGTAGCTGTAGCTTATCCATCATCGAACTCACTCCCTGCAACCATTACTGCATCAGGTTTTGGAAACTTGGAGTATGGAAAGATCATGGCGCAGTTATCAACAGCAGATTAGATGATATTTCAGTCAATTCAAATAATGTCCAATATGCACTTATAATTGGGTGAAATATCATTTAATACCTTCCGATCTGTTTTCCTAAATCGTGAAGAATAATAAAAAATGGTGACCATTTGGTGACCATTTTCACTTTTTAGAAGATAAATTATCATACATATTTTCGACTAATTCTTTTTGCTCATCAATATCAACAAGCGCATAGGTATCTGTCGTCATTGCCTGATTATGCCCAGCGTTTTTTGCAACAATATAAGCATCAGCACCAGAGCGCAACATATTTGTTATCATCGTGCTTCTTAAGTCATACCAGGAGAATACAGGCACATTAGCGAGTGATATCGCATTTTTAATGGCTTTATCTATGGAAGACTTAGATTGTCGCTCAGTGACTCCAATCAGCGGTGTATCGCTTTGTAAATCATAAAGCTTTAAGGAATCATAGTACATATCTAATTCTACACGCAATTGGTGGGGAATAGCAACATATCTTTCTTTATTGTTCTTAGGAGGCCCGAGTTGTTTTGTCTCAGAGTCCCATGATTTCGTAATAGTAAATCGATCACCTAAGTCATCACCAAAATCTAAGGCAAATATCTCAGCAGGTCTCATGAATGTATAAAGAGATATTGCGAGTGCAGCTCTATAAGTAGGTACATTTAAATAATCCAGTACTTTGAGTACATCCTCATACTTAGTATATCTTCTCTTGAATGTACTATTAGGTCTATTCGTTTTGAGTGGTGGCATTCTTCGCATTAAGTTTTTGTCAATATAATCGAAATTTTCTGCATAGTCGAAAACTTGTTTAACAACAGAGTCCATTTTTTGTACAGACCTATTGTCGTAGTAGCTACCATCCTGCTTCTTTTTTTCAGTGATTTCTTTTCTAAAGGCAACAAGGTGTGACACTTTAATCTCTGATATTTTCAAATGACCGAGTATAGATTTGACATGATTATCATAATATCTCTTATCACCAATCTTTGTGTTTTTACGTGCTACTTTGAAATCTAAATATTCATAGAATACTTCTTCAAAAGTCATCCTACTAATTGGAGTCTTAGTTGATAAATTTTCGCAAAGTTCGAGTAATGACTCTTCAGCAAGATACTTTTTAGACTTGATCCATTTCTTTGATTTGCGTTGATAACGAACGTCATTATGATAAAAATCATAAGTCCAGCATTTACGTTTATCATTCCATTCGATACTATCTTTATAAAGTTTAAATAGATTTTGAATATCAGCTAATGTCATAATTCATTTCCTCCTTTTATATGTTATAATTGGAGTACAACAAAAGTCAGTCAGTCAGACCAAAGTTGTACTTAGACACCGGTGACCGCCGGTGTTTTTTTAATTTTCTTTCGAATTCAATTTAGCCAACACTGATTTCGGAACGTCTGACTCACTAATTATTTTTTCACTTAATGATAATTCTTTACTCATCGCAATTTTTAAATATTGTCCAGGTTGTAGTAGCTTTTCAGAGTCTTTAGTTTGAATTGTGAATGTGACTTCTCTTTCTTCTCCATTTTCACTAATTGCGATAAACTTGTACTCTTTTCCTTTATCAACAATTTTTCCTGAGTCGTCAAATAGATCTTCTATTTCAGTAGATTGATCAGCTGGGACTTTATAATAAAAATAGTCATCGTGTGCATATCTTCCATCATTGTACTGTTTTACAAAAAACAATCCTGTAAAAAATAATACAAGCGCTACAATTGAAATAAACATATTCTTCTTTTTCATAAAAATCCTCCTATTAAATTATTAATTCCATTACAATAATCAGTCAATCTTAATGATTCTAATTCCGTTGCCTTCTTTTAATTGAATCATTTTATTCTTTGGTGAATTGGAATCTTTGGACATTTCCTTAATTTTACGTTCAACTTCTTTGGAAATAAGGTTATCCAAGTCCTCTTTATTTATTTTTTCTCTATTGTTTCCAGATATCATAGGGTGAACAACCGCGATAGTGATAAGAACACTTAGAATGTTACCGATAAATCCCAACCACCCATCAGCACTACCTAATTTTGGCACATTGCTTTTTACTAAAGCATTCCCAAATGTCAAAATGTAGTATGTTACAGGGAAAGATAAAATTAACGACGATGCCAGAATGGGTAGAGCCGTTGGTTTTTTTTCACCTTTATAGGCGATAAGTAAATATAGGAGATAGAAATAGACAACTATAGAAAATAAGGATACTCCTACATTCATAAAAAAATGAGATGCATTGTCAGGTTCGTTAAAAGAGCTTTTAGTGAGCCATATGAACAAAAATAAAGTTCCGGTATAAACTAATCCTTCGAGCCAAAGCCATAAAAGATTAAATTTTCGTTTTTGTGTATTCATCAAAGTTCCTCCATTAAACAAATACTAATTCCATTACTTTAATCATATCTTTAACTTCTTTCTCACATTCCCAAGCATCATTTATATGGCAGGAAAAATGATTCTCTAATACATGAATTATTTCGTGAATAGTGGTTTTCTTCAGTTGTTGTGAGTCAAATCTATTATTTAATATCACATGGTAGACATTTCCATCATAGAAACAAAAACCTCTTATTAACGTATCTAAACTATTATTCAAGTTAATATATATACCATGGTTATAGCAGAACTCTTCAAAATTTACACCAATATGCATTTTATCATCGCGTTCCGCCTTTCTTAATACTTTCAATAATTAATAAGACAGACTCAAGAGCTTCAGGAGTTAAGTCCTTAGCACTATCAAATAGTAGTTGAAGAGACTCACTATTATAAATTTCTTTATATAGTTCTAGTAGTTCAGGCTTATTTGCGAAATAGTCTAAGTTGTCTTGGTGGTTTCCATAGATTGAGTCTTCGGCTTGAGTTAAATCGTGATTCACGAGCTCATCCATTGTCAAATTAAACATATTAGCTAGTATGTTTAGCTTTTCTATGCTTGGTTCAGACATGTCACTTTCCCACTTTTGAATGGTTGTATAATTTTTATATCCTAATTTATCAGCAATAAATTCTTGACTCATTCCATTTTTATGTCTTAAGTATCTTAAATTTTTTCCAAAGTGCATAATTTTCACCTCTTTATAACTGAATAGTACAGTATACTTGAAATTTTATCAAGTAATTTTGAATGTTTTGTATGAAAACATGAAATATATTCAATTTAACTATTGACACATGAAAATTATTCATGTAGCATGTGAGTAAGGAGGTGAAAGAGTGAAATACACACTAAAAGAGTTGCGAGCAAAAAATAATCAGAGTCAAACTGATGTTGCAAAAGCCGTCGGAGTTAGCGTTCAGACATACTGCTCATGGGAAAAAGATTATAACCAAATTAAAATAGGAAACGCTAATAAAATAGCAAATCACTTTAGAGTTACTTTAGATGATATTTTTTTTACAAAAAAACATGAAAATTATTCATGTAAAAATGAATGTTGAGTTTACTATACCTAGAAAGGAGAAGTCATGGAACTAGAAGTCGTGAATAAACCAAAAGGAAAGTTGGTTGAAGTAATATCGAAAAATGGAGGTATGGTTGTCAAAATATATGGTCTAGACATATCAGATAACGTCATATCTGTTCGCTGTGATGATCTATCACGTAGTGTTGTGACAGTTGAATTGCTGGTTGACCAGATTGATTGTCAGTTTGATAATCTCGGCTAAAGTAATTGTTTATAAAAACTGTTACAAGAGCAGTAATAACTATAAACAAAATGGTAGTTAGAAAATTTTTGAGTGTTGAGTGTTTATCCTTGAGTGCATAGTATTCAACAAGACCCGAGTTATCACTCAGTAATGAAAGGATATCAATATCAGATTTTGAGAAATTATCATAATATTTTATAAAACGCAAGCCGTTTGAGCTTAAGTAATTGATATCTCGAACAACTCCCCTAAGTTGCCCGGAGCCTACTCTTTCGTAACTTATACCTTCAATCATTTTGTAATCAAAGATAGCTTGGAGGACCTGATGGTTGGGTAATTCTTTATTTGAGTTATTCCAAAATGATGTAAACGATCTGGGGTCATTTTGATAGTTGGTTAAAACGTTATAAATATCACGATAAAGTGATTCTCTAGTTACATGCATAAAATACCTTCTTTCTATATAGAAAGTATACCAAGGTGAATAAGTAAAAGAAATGAGTAAGTAGCTGGAACGTTAAAAAGGGCAAGGGGGAAATGATGGAAACAAATAATAGTAATTCTAATTAAAGTGATCCTAATAAAAGTTTAGTTAGGATTGGTCCATTCACATTTACTCACATTTCAAATAGAAAAACAGTTAAAGCTGATTTCTATGATAATGATGATGGAGGATTTGTAGAAAAAGAAAATAATAATTTGTTAACCTGCAGTGATCGCGAAGGTGTGTACATCATTTGAACTAAAGAAACACCGCTACTGAGAATAGTGATGTTTCAATTAAGACCGTTAATGGATACATAGTTGAGGTATCAAGATAGTAAATTATTCCTTAATTTCAGGATGATATCTAAATAAATCAAGATGACCACAATTTGTACACATATATGGACGAACAGGGATAAATGTATCAGGTACTATCTTGAGTTCTTGTGGAACTTAAGAATGTCCTGTAGATACCATTTCTAATTTAACCGGTCCATATGATGCATCATAATCTGTAATTGTTGTATCTGCTCCACAGTGTGTACAACGTTTCATATTATCACCAGCTTTCTATTGTAATAATAGCATGGAGGAAACAATTTAACTATTGAGAAAGGAGAACGTAAATGAAAGAAATTGAATTAAGAAAATTAATGGAAAGAGACAATATCAGTATTAGAGAGCTTGCTCGATATTTAGATGTGTCTAAGTCTGCGATAGAGCGTTGGAGACAAAGCTCACACTATATACCTGAAAACAAGCTCTTAGATGTTTGTACTCTGTTTGGTCTCCCATATGAAGATTATATCAATCCGATTGAGTTAGTAGTGAATGATGACTCAGATCAGTTAGTATTCTCACCAAAAATAGGATTCGAAAAACTAAATCACAGTATTTCAGTGAATGGTGAATTGTACTTAAGAATTAAATCAATATCAAAACTGACAGGGCATTCTATGACATTTATTACTAAAGAATTACTCGAATTCAGTATTGAAAAAGTACGCTTACTAGATAAGTAGAGAAAGGAAATCATTATGAACTTAACATGGAGTGAAGTGCAAGATATATTAGAAATTTATTTAACTACTGCAAAACAATTAGTCAGAAAGTATAAACATAAATGGACAGCTTCAGGATTAAAGCTTGTTGATCGCAAGAAGATTCCTACATGGTTCTTCATCTATCAATATTCTAAAGAATTTGGAGTAGCAGAAACAGAATTATGTAAAAAATTCAATTACGAACTGAGAAACTATGAAGCCAATCTTACTAAGTATAAGAAGCACTTAGAAGAATTAGAAAAGGAACGTGAGAAATGCAAGAAATAAAAAAGGAAAGAACAATTAGCCCGGCAGCTAAAATCATTCTTTCTGTACTCATTTTATCATGTGCGGTTTATCTAATCAATCAGCAGCACAAGACGAGAATAGTACAGGAAAAACTTAGAAATGAAATTAATGAGGTATCCGACGACATTCGTGAGTTTCAAAAGTCCAATAAAGAAATAAAGAATGAACTGGATTTAATAAGTGAGATTGAGGAAATCGGTAGGACAGCAGCTACCACAGATGTGTTATTTACCAATTATTACACAGGCGATGGCTCAAGTGGAACAACAACAGCTTCAGGTTTATCAACAAATGATTTCACAGTTAATGATCTAGGAATGTACCTCTATGACCATAAAGTAGTTCTTGCAACTGCTCACACTTCTTTAGGTAACGTGAGAGCTGGATTTAGAACCCACCAACTCTACGACACAGTGGTCTTTGAACTAAACAATGTTATCTATACAGGTATTGTTCTTGATAAATGTGGGACATGTACCTGGGGTAATAGTTTCGAGGATAAACAGCGTTATGACATATTCACCACTCACTCTGTAATTGGTAAACAACCAGGTATGGTAATTGAGAGAAATGATTAAGCTATATTCACATCAGGTAGTGGCGCGTAAGCATCTTATGCAAAACAATGCTTTCGCTCTCTTTATGGACCAGGGAAGTGGTAAAACATTACCAATCCTATTCCATCTTGCTTACCTATTCGAACACGGCTTGATTAGTAACGCGATTATCATCGCTCCACTATCGACCTTAGGTAGCTGGTCAAGGGACCTCGATAAGCTCCCAAAGAGACGTAGAGAGTCAATTGGTGAACTTGAAATCATTAATTATGACAAAGTGTGGCGAAGAGCTGAAATATACGAGAAGAAATGGGACTGCATTGTACTTGATGAGAGTCATTCAATTAAACATAGAACGAGTAAACGTTCGAAAGCAGTAAGAAAGATGGCTCGAAATGGTAGCAAGTATCGTTATATCTTAACAGGTACACCCATGAGTAATGGCCACTTGGAAGAGTATTGGGCTCAATATGATTTTCTTGATAACTCAATATTTAATACATATAAGAAATTCAGTGATCGCTATTGCTTGTTAAACCAGTTCTTTAAACCGTACAAGTACCGAAACACTGACGAGTTAATAGAGATTATCAATAATCATTGTTATCGCATAACCAAGGAAGAATGTCTTGATTTACCAGATAAGCTTCCAGATGAAGTAATTAAAGTTGAACTTAAAGAGAAGAAACTCTACAAACAGATGATGGATAACTTTATCAAAGAGTTAGAAATCGAAGCAAGTAATCCTTTAGTACGAACGATTAAGCTACGTCAAATTGCCAGTGGGTTTATCGTAAATGAAGAAGGTCAAATTCACTCATTAAAAAGTGACAAGTTGAAAATACTTGGTGAACTACTTGAGGCAAGAGGAGATAAGAAAACAGTAATCTTTGCTGAATTCAAACACTCTATAAAATCAATAAGACACTATCTTGAGAAAAGTAATATTAAGCACTTAGTTCTTGATGGTGACCAGAAGGATAAAAACATCTGGAAGAAGTTTCAAAGTGATGAAACGGAACAGGTTATCGTTTGCCAGTATCAAACCGCAAACGCAGGAATTGACCTCTTTGCAAGTGACACGATTATCTTCTACGAACCAACACTGAGTAGTACAGTGAACGACCAAGCAAAGGATAGAATTCATCGTATTGGTCAGAACTCGAAATGTAGTTACTATTATTTACTTACAAAAGGAACATTAGAAACACAGATTTATAACACTGTTGCCAAAGGAAGTGATTTTGGTAAAGAAGTGTTACTAGACTTTATAAGAAGAGGAGAACGACCATGATTAGCGGTGTGACATTCTACGACGTTGAAGTGTTCAAACATGGCTGGTCCATAGTATTTAAAAATCAGAGAGGACAGTATAAGACGTTCATTTCAAAGCATACGGATGTAAGCGTTGGACTCAAAGTTAAAGAGTGGCTGACACGTAACAATATCTGGTTATGTGGGTTTAACTCCAAACACTATGATGACCACATTCTTCATGCGATTACTCTTGGTTTCTCTAATGAAGAAATAAAAGAGTTGAACGATTTCATCATAAATGACAGACAGCAAGCATGGCTTTGGTATAAGTTTCCCAAAGGTGAATATAAATGCTTTGACTCGTTTGATAGTAGAGATGATCTTATGTTGTCGTTATCACTTAAAGCAATTGAAGGAAACCTCGGTATGAAGATACTTGAGAGTAGTGTTCCTTTTGATATCGATAGACCACTCACTGATAAAGAGTGGGAAGAAAACATTGAATATAACAAGTTTGATGTTGATGCGACGGAGAGAGTATTCATGGAACGGCAAGACTATCTCCAAACTAAAATTATGTTAGGCGAGATGTCGGGTATCGATGAGAGAAATGCATTGTCAATGACTAATGCGAAACTTGTTGCTGCATATTTAGTAGGACGATATGCTAAACCACTCACTTGGAGTGATGAGACAGTCTACTCAAGACCACAAAACATAGAAGTGGTTAACGATGAGGTCAATGACTTCTTTAGTGAAGTTGACCCAGAGTATAAGTCCTACAGAAATGTTCTCATTGGAGACATTGAACACCGTATTGCCTGGGGTGGACTGCACGGTGCACTTCCAAACTTTCATATGACACTTGATGATGACTCAATAATTATCAATGCTGATGGACTTCAATTTTATCCATCCATGATGAATGAGTATGAGTTTCTATCAAGAGCTGTGAAAAGTCCTGAACTCTTTGAGCAGTCTTGTAATGACCGTGTGTACTATAAATCAATTGGAGACACTGCAAAACAGAAACCGTTGAAACTCGTTAACAATACGACCTATGGGGCTTCTAAGAACCAATACAATGCACTTTATGACCCGCGAATGGCAAACAGTGTATGTATTACTGGTCAGCTTCTCTTAATTGATTTGATTGAAAAATTAGAGATGAAGATAAAAAGTTTCAAACTGATTCAATCAAACACTGACGGTATCATGTTCAAATATTCAAAGAAAGACAATGACGCAGTTTATGAAGTCTTTGATGAGTGGCAGAAAAGAACACGGATTACACTTGAATATGACTTGATTAAGTCAGTTCATCAAAAAGACGTTAACAACTACATGGTCGAAATGGACAACGGGAAAATTAAAACAAAAGGTGGATATCTTGCAACATACGGTGGTCGAACACTTGAGAATGGATCCCTTGTCATAGTTTCAAAGGCAATTGTTGATTACTTCATCAAAGGAATTAGTCCAGAAGTAACCATCAATCAATGTAATGATCCATTAGACTTTCAAATGATTGCTAAAGCTGGTGGAACATATGACCAGGTTATGTGGGAAAGTCACAACGGAATGGTTGAAGTAAATAGAGTTAACAGAGTATACGCAAGCAAAGACCACAAAGATGGAACACTTTATAAAATCAAACACGAAGCAATGCGTAAAGATAAGATTGCAAGTTTACCTGAACGTTGTTTAATTGACAACAATAATGAGGTAACAATTGACCAAATTGATAAGGAATTCTATATCAATATGGCAACAAAACGAATTCATGACTTTATTGGAAAAGGAGAAAGTGAATTGGGTAAAGAATTACAACAAATTGTAAAGCGTAAAACATACAAGAAACTCGATGATGAGGTTCGTGTATTTAATAAGGGCGATATCATTTCTGATGAATGGAATGAAGCTCAGGATATTACTAAGAAGAAATATGATGATTTTATCGCTAAGGGCGAAGAGGAGGATATTGTCGTGAGTAAAACAGAAGTACAAGGAATAGTGAGTAAAATATTTGAGATTCGTAAAATCCTATCAAGAGTCCAATGGGAAAAAGACGGAACTAACACTAACCAAGAATATAACTATATTACAGAAGCACAGTATAAGAAACATTTCGAGTCTGCGATAGAACAAGTTGGCTTAGATTTTGTATTTAATCCAATTGAAACTAACTTTGTTCAAAATATAACCTCTAAGCAGCATTTAACTGAAGTAAAAGTTGAAGCTAAATTAATTGATACTGATACGAATGAGGAACGACTCTATTATGCGTTTGGCCAGGGAGCAGATATGGGTGATAAAGGAATATACAAAGCGCTCACAGGAGCACTTAAATACTTTATCAGTACTAACTTCTTGATTAATGATAACAACGATCCAGAGGCTGATGAACCACTTCCTAAACCAAAGAAAACAGCGTATGTGGCTCCAAGTAAACGTGACGAAATTAAAGAAGAGATTATGGAGACTGAGGAACTTGCTACAGCAGAGAATAAAAGAATCATAAAAGACCTCCGTGACCAACTTAAAGAAACTGGTGAGCATAACGACTTAGTAAAAGAAATCAATTCTATTATGAAATCAAAACCTACAAATAATGTCGCAATAGAATTAATAATGAGACTAGAGGACGAAATCGATGAAATTTAAAGAAGGTGCTCACAGTGGAATATAAGCTTACAAATAGCAATGTTGAGGTGGGGAAGTTAGGACGAGTTAAGAAGGTAACTGGCACGCGTCTTGCGGCGATACTAGGTTTAAACAATTGGAATACTCCGTTTGCAACTTGGTGCGATATGACCAAGGTTTACTCTCCACCGTTTGAAGATACGATTTATACTATCGCTGGTAAAGTAATTGAACCAAAAATCATTAATTTTCTAAGAAGAACTATTAAAGTTGGAAAGGTAATTGATGGTGAAGAGTACTGGGGCAAGGACTTTATGAAACGTCGATTTGATTATTACCCTGAGAACAAGATATTTGGTGGTATGTGGGATGCACTCATAGTTAGTGAGAAAACTGGTAAGCCTAGGGGAGTTATTGAAATCAAGACAACCAAGAGAGCTGAAGATTGGCAAGAGGATATTCCACTCTACTACAAGATTCAAGCAATGCTTTATGCTCATCTTCTTGGGGTTAAGAACATACTTTTTGCAGTAGCTTTCTTGAGTGATGATATCTACGATGATCCAAGTTTGTTTATTGCAAGTGAAGAAACAGTAAAGATAATTTCATTCCGACTAGATGACGACGAAATCAATCAGTACATATTACTAGCAGAAAAATGGCACAAAGAACATATCGAAGGTAAAGTTAGTCCTGATTTCGATGAGAAGAAGGATGCGGAAATATTAAAGATACTTCGTACAAATGTGGTAGAAGACATCGACGATTCAATAGAGACTCATTTAAAAATTATTGATGAAAACAAGCCACTTCTTGATGAAATGAAAAAAGTGGAGAAATTAGTTAAAGACTCTGAAAGTGCAATAAAAAAGTATCTCCTTACACAATTTGGAGAAACAGACACAAAAGCAGTAGTTTCCAGTTCAAAGTATGAGATTACGCTTTCTAATACAGTTAAGGATGTTGAGTCCTTTGATGTAGAAGCATTCAAGGAATCATACCCTAAACTGTACGAAGAATACTTGAATGTAGAAACAAAAGAAACCATTAGACAGTCAATTAAAAATATAGGAGGTACTAAATAATGGCAAAATTTACAAATGCAAATACGGGAAACGGTTGGATTAGTGAAGAGGGTGAGAAAGTCCTTCTCAAAGTTACCAAAGTAGATGACAAAATGGATGATTTTGGAAAAATCACTGTTTATTTTCAAAATGAATTAGGACAGGGAATTAGTAACAATTATCAAATTAAAAAAAGAAGTAAAATCAATGAAGGCGCAATGACTGCATTAAATATTCTAGCAAGTAGAGTACTGCCTGGAGTAGAAGAATATGATACGGATGATTTTGTTGGTAAATATATTCGCGCCAACATTATTGGAGTAGAAGGAGATGAAAAAGATGAGGATGGAAACATCAAAATGTTTTATAACATTAAAGAAATGTTTTCAACCACAGATGTATTTACTTCAAAAACGAAAAAGAATAGTAAGCCAGCTCCTGAACCTGAAGTAGATGAAGACGAGGACGACGAGGAGTGGGATTAACCCACTCTTTGTCTTAGATATTATGTTCAGATGTAATAATTGCAATTGTGAGTTTTCGATGCCTGAAAACATTCATACGACCTATGAGAAAGTTTATGGTGTAGCTAATCAATTTGGCGATAGACACAATGTAACGATGACAGTGTGTCCAGTGTGTTTACTTGATGATTATTATCTGGTTGAAGATGAGATTGAATATGAAAGAGACTGATTTACAGAAGAAGTGTTTGAGATGGTGCCGTGATCAAGAAAAGAACGGTTATCCAATTGTAGCCGTCAACCAGCACGGTAGTGCATTTGCTTCTAGAGGCGTTAGTGACATCTTACTGAACGTTAACAGTAAGTTTGTAGCTATTGAACTTAAGGTAGGTAAAAACAAGCCTACAGAGCTACAAACGCATTTCATTGAACGAATACAAAGAGCCAAAGGTTTAACGTATGTAGTTTATGATTATGAATCGTTTAAAACAATAATAAAGGAGATTTTAGATTATGAGTAATACGACTCAGATGAAACATACATTGAATATCGCGTATGACACAGTCAAAGAAGTAAGTATTCAAAGTGGTAGAAATAGATTGAATAATAAAGAGTCGATTGAGTTGTTATCCTCTGCACTACTGAGTGTTATATCGATTGTGAATAGGCTGATATATGAAGTGGAGAATAAAGATCATGTTTAACATCGATGTACTATTAAATATATTGTTCGGACTTGTGCTGTGTACATTAATTGCTGTGGTTGCACTTCTTGTGATTATCCTTGTTAAACAAATAATTATTACCGTGTTTATTGAAGATAAAGAGAATAAATAATATGCGACGAAAAGTAAAGTATACCGTAAAATATTACGACCAGATACTGGGTCACTTAAACGATATACACGAAGTATATGAAGAATTGGCTTTCAGTATTCAAGTGGTCAATTCAATGATTACTCAAAAGTTACCCTATATGGGTTACAGCGTGGAGGTGGAGTATGAATGAGTATCACTGTATTTTAGATAATGGAACAATTGTAAAAGTGCGAGCAAACTCAGAGGACGAAGCTATTCGTGTGGTAGAAGACACGTACAAGAAGCGTTGTTACAGTGTAGAACTGCAAAGTGATAATCTAGCAGATAAGATGTTTAGTGACTTAGGGTATATCGGGAAAGGATTAAGATATGAAGGTAAGTATCAAACTATAACATTCAATCTTAATAGTAAGAAATATTGGATAATGACAAACGCTCATGGTGACAATAGTTTTGTATGTAACAAACTACACCTCGCAATACATCAAAAATTAAAGGAGCTAGGGTGGATATGAATAGAGCAGAATGGTATTTTGCAAGACTAATGTTTCAAGCTGAAGAGTTTGATATTACTTACAATGATCCAAAAGAATTAATTGAAGTTGAGAAGTTATACTCTGAAATTGATGACTACCTTAATCGTAAAGATAAATTAGTTGTAGGCTCGGAATGGGTATGTGATGCGAATAATTGGTCATATGACGATACAGAATATTACGAAAGCGCCGGAGAAATCAAGGAAGGTCAAATAGTTACCATCTCAAAAATCATTGAGGGATATATACAAACAAACGAGTACAGGGACGATAGCATTCCATTAGGTCAATTTCTAGCGTGTTTTAGTCCTAAGAAGCAGAAATAAATATAAAGTGAATAGTGATTGATAGTAGTTGTTAGATATAGACTCTGCTGATTTAAATAAAAAAAGAAGGTTTTCACCTTCAAATTACAATGCTAATAAAGATACAACTATCACAGCCAATAATGCGGATAAAATAAACTGTAAAAGGAATGAACCTCTAGAATTAATGCTCTTACCCAGGTAACGATAAGCTGTTTCAACAATCCAAGAGCAAATACCAAATGAAACGCCAAAAACAGCTAGTATCACAATCATTCCACCCAAGTCACCTGAAACTTTAAATCTCATAGTTAACCTCCAAATATTGTTGGGTTAATTATATCACAAAGAATACACATAGAGTGTTAAAAGTTTCTAAAATAAAATAAAATATTAAGGAGAAAATATGTATAGAGCAGAAAAACTAATAAATGAATTTATGGTGAGTTTTACCCATATAAACCTGACGTATTCCATGAGACGTATGTGGTTGTTGGTGATGAGGAATGATTAATCTAGAAACATCATTAAACATTCTCGTCTCATTATTCGTTATTATTGTAGTCATTGGAACTGTGTTTGCAATAGTAATGGTAGTTTACACTTTAAAAACCATGAAAAAACGCGATGAGAGACGTTACAAGTGTTTCTATTATAGAAAGGTAAAGAAAGATGAATGACTTATTACTTGGTATTTTAATTGGAGTTGGTGGCAGCATACTGATACTGTTCTTAAGTGGTTTTACTCATATGAATGATCCTAAAGTATTTAGTGAGGCTGAAGTAAATGAAATGATACAAAAAGTGAGGAAACAATATGAAAATAATTCTCGATGACGAGTATTACATCAGAGCTGGTCAAGGTGCATCCTATGAGCTTGTAAGAGATGAAGGTAAAACGACACTTGTAAATCAAAAGGACGGGTCAACACTAGATACTCCAATTGTTACAGTACTTGCTTATAATGATGTACCAATGCTTGTGGATAGTTACATTAATCGCAATATAATAGATAGTAAGCGAGTCTTTACTCTAAAAGAATATGTTAATGAGTATAAGTTAATGCGAATGGAAGTTTTAAAATTATTAGATGATATTAATGGTGTAAGAACACAAACAGATAAATAGAGAGGGTGAGCCAATGAAATATATAAAAATTGTACCAGGCAAGAAAACGCCCGCTCATAAGTTAACGACTACATTTACTCGCAAAGAAATAAGTGATGTTGATGATGTTGGAATGATGGTTGAAGAGCCTTATGTTGTAGTTGATGTTGACGATAGTGAAGAAGCAGAAATTCTTCTTAATATTATTAGGGGAGAAGGTATCAAGGCACGAGTCATGAAGACGCGTCGTGGTTATCACTTCTGGTTCAAAACCTCCAAATCAATTAAGAATAACACAACCGCTAAAGTTGGACTTACGCTCTATGTCGATTACAGATCATGGGGCATTAAAGCAAATGGTGAACCTAAGCTGTCATACACGCGAATTAAAGCCGATGGTGCTTGGTTCGATTGGGAGCTGAGAACACCGTTTAAAAACCTCGATGAGTTACCACGCTGGTTAAGGCCTACTGGGAGCAAATATCTATTCAAGGGGTATTCAGATGGAGATGGTCGTAATCAGGCTCTATATGAGTACATACTCACCCTACAGTCTGCTGGGTATACGCGTGAAGAAGCTATTGAAACAATAACGCTTATTAATAAGTATGTGCTTAAGGATTCTCTAAAATTATCAGAGTTAGAGACGATACTTAGAGATGAATCCTTTGTTGATGAAGAGACTCTTGAAACAGTTAATGGTAATCACGAATCATGGTTTACAGATAAGGGTAAGTTTCTTCATAATGTATTCGCCGATATGATTATTAAGGATATGCAAATTGTTACCTATCATGCACGCACATATGTTTATGAAGATGGCTATTATCAAGATACAGACAATGACATCATGCTGAAGATGATGGAACTCTTTCCTGCAATCAGCATGAGGCAGCGCAGTGAAGTAATGTCATACATTAAAATCATCACACATGTTAGTGAACCTGAAAGTGATGAATATACGATTAATCTCATGAATGGACGTTATGATTTACGTAAACAAAGACTGACACCTCATAACTCAAAATATATGGACTTCTCAAGAGTCAATGCTGAGTATGATGCCGATGCGTATGATGAATATACTCATAATGTGTTAAAGAAAGTATTTATAAATGATGATCAGTTATTTGAACTCTTTACTCAGATACTTGGGTACAGTCTTTGTAAGAATACTATATATCAACAAGCCTTCTTTTTATCAGGTGGTGGGTCCAATGGTAAGTCAACAATATTAGAGATGGTAAAGTCTCTCATCGGTTATCGTAATGTATCCACTCTGAGTCTTACTGACTTAGAAGATAAGTTTAAGGTGGCAGAGCTTGAGAACAAACTCGTGAACCTTGGTGATGATATACCAACTTTAACTATTAAAGATACTGGTAAGTTTAAAAAGCTTGTATCGGGCGAAGGAGTGACTGTAGAGCGTAAGAACCAGAATCCTTTTGAACTGAATAACTATGCGACTTTGTGGTTTTCTACAAACAAGATGCCATCGTTTGGCGACAAGTCATTAGGGATGGAACGACGCATTACGATATTACCGTTCAATGCAACATTTACAAGTAAGGATAAAGATTTCGACCCTAATATCTTGGAGAAAGTTACGACACAATCAGCACTTAATTACTTACTACGACTTGCCATTGAGGGTTATCAATCGTTACGTAAGAGTGGTAAATTCATCGTTCCTGAAGTGGTTACGAAAGCCAATGAGGCTTATAAAATTGAGTCATCGAGTATTCTCACATGGCTCAAGGAAGGTGGTTACAGTGTCAATGAGTTAACCCATGAACCCATAGTGTATTGGTACCAACAATACAAGCTATGGTGCGTGGAAGCGGGGTATCAAAAACCATTCTCAAGACGTCAATTTGTTAATGAAATTTGTACATACGTAAAACTTGACACTAAGCAAATACGTACAGGATATGGTGATGATGTGACAGGAAAAGGATCAAAAAGAGAATACTATTTCGTTGAAAAAGCTGTCTCATAACTCGAAAAAACGGTTGTTTTGGTGTCTCATATCTTTTTTACCTTAAAAAGAGCAAGTGTCTCATAACTTTTCTAAAATCAATACTAATAAGACAATGAGACAAGTAATAAGACACATAAATTTTAGAAAAACCTACTGTTTACTAGTTGTTAGATTATTAGGTGTCTTGTGTCTTATATCTTTCTTCCCATAATGAAGATATGTAGTATATAAATATAGAATAATAGCAATAAAATACTATAAAATTACAAAAAATAGGGTATAAATAGTACACCTATAGGGAGAGAGTGTGAAACTCAAAAAAGACACGAGTCAATGAGACACTTCATCAACTTAGGAAAAATTGAATGAAGGGCAAAAGGCATTTTCGAAAGGATTGTTTTTAATATAATTAACACGAAATACATTGGACGTCGTTAGTGATGGAAATTTAGTGTCAAAGTAATGAATGTAATACCTAAAAAAGGAGTGGATAATAATGTTAGGAAATATAATCTGTTTCATCCTGGGAGGGATGCTTGGGATGTTTGTAACATCACTATGTGTTATTGCTAAGGACAGTGATAAATAATGAGGGTAGACTTCAAGCGAGCTCATATCAATCATGCTAAGGCAGAGCTTAGAAACTATAAGTATCTCTTAAATGTCTGTCGTGGCTTTGATGATAAGATACTTCAGCTACAAACGATACTAGAGGGAGTTCAATCACCTGGAGCAATGGTTGAGTTCACAACATCTTCCGGTGAGAGTCATTCTGTTCGTCAGCAAGAGTTACGCGATAAGCTACAAAAATATCAGTATGATCTTGCTAATGTTCGTTATCGGACCGATAGAGTGAAGTTTTTTTTAGAGAACCTCAAACAGGAAGAACGTGAAATAGTAACTAAAGTATATGTTAATCGGGTACACATTGAGCGAGTGGCTTTAGAATACTTTTGCTCAGAGAAAAAGTTAAGAAGAAGGATTGATGATATACTTATACAGTTTTAGATTTGTAGAAAACATCTAAAGTACAGTTCATCTGTGTAATTGTATTAACTAGATTGATACAATGAAGAAAAGGAGGTAATTCATGTGAAGAGCAGAAAGAATAGTGAACGAAGAATTTTCAATTCACTTGAAGATGACTTCGTTAAAATTCTAAGGGGATTTGTTCTCGCTGGAATTGTTGTTTACTTCACTGACTGGCTTATTTTAGGAGTGGTAGCGTTTATTATTGGTGCAACTGGAGTACCTTTTAGTAAAAAGTGACCGTCGCGCCCCACTTTTACGTGATATTATGGTAATGTGGCTATTGAGCCAAACAACAACCACAGCTATGTTATCCTTTCTACATAGAAAAATACAGACCCGCTCCCTTTCTCAGTGGGTTTTGTGTATAATGGAAGTAAATATGAGAAAGGAATCACAAAATGAAGCTAAAAGTTCTGACAATTGAAAGTGAACGAGTTAGGAGAAATGAAGTAAATATTAATACAATTTTAGAAAACAGAATTTTAGAAGAAGATAAGTCAGCCAACGGTCGTTACTTCGCATATAAACATATAATTGAATCACAAAGTAACGACCATGGAGTTTTGCAACAAACGGGTACCATGCAGTCATTGGGAGATAGACTTGCATCAAGAGGCGAAAAGTTGATTAAGTGTCGTTTTATTGTGGTTGATACTTTATCGAAAAATGTATATTATGATGGAAATCAGACTGATATAAGGATAGTTTTAATGGAATTATTCGATGTACATTATAAAGAAATCATGTTTGTAACTGACATTGATTCTTTTTATAAACTAAGACAACTTAAAATAAAAACTACACCAAGTGGGCAAATAGGTATGGATGATGATATATCGATATTAAGTAGTCAAGAAGATATGTTTAAAGATTTGTGCGAGGATGGGTCTCAAGTAGCATCTACAGTTTTCGAAGTCAATTTCATAAAAGAGGGAGCAGTATTTAAGAAAGATGCGTTTAAGAAGATAGCATCTAGGAGTAAAAAAGGATTGATTACAATTACCGCAAAAGGGTTTGACGAAGATGGGAATGAAGTAAAACTTAGTTCAAAAATTTCGAAAGAAATTCTTGTTCTTCCAGAGGTGAGTAGTTGGGAAGATAAGCTTTACTTAAAACTTGGTTATTTAGTTAGTTCTTTAGTAGAGGAAGGTAATAATGAGAATAGTTAAAAATTTTTTCATTAAGATGTATAAATTATACAGAAGTTCCTATTTCTCAGTTCATATATTTTTGATACTATTATCCTTTGCTTTATATTTTTTTATAAGAAAATATAATGTGTTAAATGTTGATCAAGTTTTTACAGAGGTTCTCAACGGAATGGGTATTTTGACTTCTTTCTTTATTCTTGTGATTGATAAAATCAATGTAAAGAGTCTGGGTGATAGATATCCAAATAGAATTAGATGCGGTTTTATAAAAAAGTATAGTATAAGTGAGGGAATAAAATTAATGAATACGATTTTTTCTCTTACCATTTCTATGTTTGCAATTTTAGGGACAAATTATATATTACTGTTGTTTGGAGTAAAAAATGTAGTGTTATTAACATGTCTAATTGTGTATATTTTCGTTAGTTTTATTATTGCAATTTCTATATGGCACGCATTTGAATTAAAGGGAGTAGAATAAGGAGGTCCTGAACAGTGACAAGAAAAATCTCAAATAAATTAAAGCCTTGGCTTACTGAGTCAGGGCTTTTGCGTATACAGGGTTGGGCTCGTGATGGCTTAACAAATGAAGATATTGCAAAGAACATCGGAATCAACCCCAAGACTCTCTATGATTGGATTAACAAGTGGCCAGAGATAGAAAAAGCTTTGCGATTAGGCAAAGAACCTGCTGATCGTAAGGTTGAGAATGCATTATTCAATAAGGCTGTAGGCTATACTTACATTGAAGAGGTGCCAATCAAGACTAAAGAAGTCCTATACAATGAAAATGGTAAAAGAAAAAGCGAAAAAGAAACTATTCATATGGTTGAGGTAACTAAACATGTTCCTCCTGAAACTACCGCAGCTATATTTTGGCTGAAGAATCGTAAACCAGGAGATTGGCGTGATAAGCAAGAGGTTGAACATAGTGGAGAAGTTGATACAACCATTAAAATCAACATTGTGCCTGATGACGATGATTGAGTTAAATATTAGTTCAAAGTGTTTTAATCCAATCTACTTAGAACACATGATGAATAATCAAAATAGAAAACAACATTACTTCGGTGGTTCATCTAGTGGGAAATCATTTAGCCTAGCACAACGTACAGTATTAGATGTTCTTGAAGGTCGAAACTATTTAATCTGTCGGAACGTTGCAACAACAATTAAGAGGTCTGTATTTAACGAGATTGTTAAAGCTATGAATAATTTCAAAGTTCGAAAGTACTTCGATGTTAATAAAAGTGACTTTGTCATTACATGTACCCTAAACCAGTCACAAATTCTTTTCACAGGTCTTGATGATACCGAGAAAGTAAAATCAATAACTCCGATAAAAGGGGTACTAACTGACATATGGGTTGAAGAAGCAACAGAGTGCAATCTTAAATCGATAAAACAATTAGAAAAAAGACTTAGAGGTCGTTCGAAATTCAAAAAGCGAATGACCTTTTCTTATAACCCTGTATTAAAAACATCATGGCTCTATACCGAATACTTTAACGGTCTATGGCAAGACGATAAGCAGTATGTAGAGGGTAATGATGTTTCAATCCTTAAGACAACCTACAAGGACAATCTATTCCTATCACAAGATGATGTAGATGGAATGGAAAACGAAACAGACCCTTACCACTATGAGGTTTATACACTTGGCAACTGGGGAGTATTGGGTGCTGTTATCTTTAAAAATTGGAAAGTTAAAGAGTTTGACAAAGAAGCATTTGAAAAATATAGACACGGGAATGACTGGGGATTCAGCGATGATCCATTCGCTTATGTTCGTGTTTCAGTTGATGAATTAAAGAAAAAGAAGAAGCTGTATATATGTGATGACTTACAAGCAACTAATCTATCAAATGAAGAAGCAGCAGAGTTAATCAGACCAATAGTAGCTTCATCACTAATAACAAGCGATAGTGCAGAACCTAAATCGATTGAAAAATTTAAGGAACTGAGAATAAACGCTAAAGCAGCAAAAAAAGGTCCTGGCTCATTGGAGTTTGGAATTAAGTTCTTACAAAGTCTAGAAATTATTGTGCATCCTAGTTGTCAGAACATAATTAATGAACTGAGCGTTTACAGGTTCAAAGAAGATAAATCAGGGAATGTGTTGCCAATACCCGTAGATAAAGATAATCACGGAATAGATGCACTCAGATACGCTCTGGAGAGCGATATGGTGGAAAGAAAAGTTAGAACACGAAAGGGGCTGTATTAATGGAACTTACTCGAGAACGAATAGATTTTATTAAAGCACAGAAAGCTGAAGAAGAAAGCAATACTAAACTTAAGCAAGATTATTACAAAGGGAAACACAGAATTCTTGAAAGAAATAAAGATCCGGATTTAAAGAATAACAAGGTTGTTGTTAATCATTGTAAGCGTATTGTGGATATTAACGCAGGTGCTTTATTTAATCAACCGGTACAGTATCAAGTGAACGAAGGACTTGATATTCAGCCGCTACTTGATGAATATAACAAACAAACAATCGAACGGTTAGATTTATCAAATGCAAAAAAAGTCGGTATTAATGGTAAATCTTATGAATATATTTATGCAAAAGAAGTGGACAATCAAATTAACATTATTTCTGTACTGTTAGATCCTAATACTTCATTTATCAAATATGATAATACGATTGAACGAAACAAGGAATATGGAGTATTTTGGACTTTTGATTCAGAAACAAAAACCGAAGAGTGGACACTTATGGACGATTCTGAAATTAATATCTATATAGTTGACGATAAAGGTTCGATAATCTTAGATGAGGAGCGCTCAAGTCAACACTTATTTGGTCGAATTCCTATGATTGAATATGTTAACAATGAAGAACACCAAGGAGATTTCGAACAAGCAATCTCTTTGAATGATGCGCTAAACATATTACAGTCCGATAGAATTAATGATAAGGAGCAACTCGTATCAGCAGTATTAGCTTTGTATGCCGCAGAAGTTGACGATAACGACATGGATGCAATTAAGACACATAGAGTCTTAATGCTCCCAGAAGGAGCAAGAGCAGAGTATCTTATTAAATCTATGGACGAAACATCTATAGAGGTACTTAAGAAGTCAATTGTTGATGATATTTATACAGTTACAATGACACCTAACCTCAGTGATGAGAAATTTGCTGGTAATGCATCAGGAGTCGCTTTGGAGTTGAAACTTATTCCATTCATTCAAAATATCGATAACAAAAAAACATTCTTGTCTATAGGAATGGATGAACGCTTTGAAATATATTCAAATGTACTGGTGGCGCTTGGTAGAATGAAGCAACATGTTGACGCTTCTCAAATGGATATCATCTTTAAACACAATCTACCTCAAAACAAGCTGGAAATTGCTCAAATCATCGGGTTGCTTTGGGGCAAGGTAGACCGTGAAACACTTATCAGTTGGCTTCCTGATGTGAAAGATGCCAAGGAAATCCTAGAAGCCCTGGATGAAGACGAAGAAATAGCACGTGAGAAGTACAATATCCCAAATTACGGTTTTGATGAAGTAGGAAATAATGAAGACGAAACATAGTTTTGAATATTGGGAAAAACGACAAGATAGTCGCCTTGCATATTCAGAACGTGTTGCCAGTCAAACTGTTTCTAATATTGCTGACGTCTATGATGATTCTCTCGAAAGGGTTCAAAAGAAAATCGATAACATTATTAAAAATTATTCTAAGTCAATTAAGATGCCACAAGATAAACTTAAGGACTTGTTGTCAAACCATGATGTAGATAAACTACTAAGTGATCTAACACAAGATTTAATTGCCAACGGTGCGAATACCAACTCTAATATGGCTTGGTTGAGAGGAAACTACTTAAAGAGAATTAGTAATGAACAAGCGATAAAGTTACAACTGGAGAACGAACGTCGTATCATATCAGAAAATGAGAAAACTATTAGTTCTCTTGGTTACAAGAAAACAATAGACCAAACATATATGACTTTAGCTAAAGACCTTTCAGGTAAAGGAAAGGCCCTAAGCGAGAGTGCGAAACAATCGATGCTAACTAATCGATGGGTGGGCAATAAAAACTATTCAGAACGTGTATGGGATAACACGGGTGAATTATCTAAAGACGTAGACAGACTAATTAACTCCTCACTTCTATCTGGTCGTTCTAGAGTTGATATCCAAAACGACCTCATGGAAAAATATGATGTTGCTAAGTATCGTGCTGAAGTATTGGTGCGAACTGAAATGAACTACTTTGAAAATCAGTCAGAGCTACAGTCTTATAAAGATTTAGGTGTAACACACTATTTATTCTTTGCAACACGTGATAACCGTACAAGTTCATTATGCTCTAGTATGGATGAGTCGAGATATCCAGTAGCTGAGGCGAAAGCAGGTCTTAACTATCCACCAATGCATCCAAACTGTAGAAGCGGTACACTTCCAGATTTAGAGTTTGAAGAAGATTATCGAGTGTATAAAAATCCAATTACTCTTGAACGGGAGAAAACCACAAAGTCATACGACGAGTGGTATGAGTCAAAAAGACAAGCCTATAATGAAGGCCCGAATAAATTTGATATTGAAGTATCTAAACATCAAAATCATTCAAGAGATAAAACAGAAATGAATAAAATGGTCAATGAGTTAGTTAATGATCACGTTCCCAAAAACATTAAAGACTTTCAGATTTTAAAATATGAAAACGATGTGCAATTTAGTAGGTTAAAAAACAAATCAAGGCTGTACAAAAGTGGGATAAAGAATGGTACTTTATTGCCTGAAAATGATATAATGATATCAGATGATAAATTCACTAAATACCTTCTAGACTATTCGAGCGAGCGTGGAAAACATAAAGCTCATGTAATTGAATCAGTACTTGGATATAATCAGACAAACTATGACGAGTTGATTGCAAAAATAAAACTTGAATTGCCATTTAGTCCTATGCTTGATAGAAGAGATACAAAGTTTGGAACCAGAACAACTATTCCAATAATAATTGATGGTCCTAATAATCGCTATTTGAAATTAAATACTGTATGGCAAAAAGATGAGGTCTCGAAAGAATATAGATTTATTACTTTAACATTTGATAAAAAGAAAGGGTGATAGTATGAAATTCAATGAATTTGATGTTGTTAAACTAAAAAACGATGATTTGGAGTTTGGTGTAAAAAAGAGTTATTTAGGTACTATTGTTGATGTTCAAAAAGGAACATACTGCGTAGAATTTTTAGATGATAACAATAACACAATCGAAAAAGCTTTGGACAAATACTACTCACCTGATGAACTTGTTAAAGTTAATTAAAAATAATCTAAATTAAGGCGGACCAAACATCCGTCTTTTATTATGGAGGTGATCAAAAGTATCTAAATAGTAATGAGGACAGTTAAGTAACTGTCTTTTTCTTGTCCTGTGCATGACGCAATAAAAGGCACAAATCTTTTAACCACATAAGAACTCAGAGGTAGAACACTCAGAGGGCAGAAGGAGAAAACTATGAAAGATTTATTTAAATTCCCGTTAAACATTCAATTGTTTGCGGACGAAGGTTCAGAAGGGTCAGAAGAGGGTAACGAACACTCAGATGAAACTGCTAAACCGAAAGAAGATACATTCACACAAGCCGACATTGATCGAGCTGTAACGAAAGCGGTTCAAACTGCAACAACTAACTTAGAAACTAAAAATAAAACAGTACTACAGAAAGCTGTTGATGACGCTTTAGCAGAAGAACGACGCAAAGCATCATTAACCGAAGAACAACGTCAAGAGGAAGCGCGTACTCAAGCGCAAAAAGCATTTGAAGCCAAGGAGGCTGAGCTTAACAATAAATTACTTCGTGTTGACGTAGGGCAAGTGTTAGTTGAGCATGAGCTTAATCCCGAGTTGCTAGATTTTGTATTAGGTAAAGATGTGGATGAATCAATTAAGAATATCGACAAACTTGTTTCGGTTATTGATAAGCAAGTTGAAGATAGAATCAAGAAAGTTGTTACTAAGCCAGGTGTTCCAAATAAACCACAAGGCAAGTTAATAACAAAACAAGAAATTATGAGCATTAAAGATGATGAAGAACGACAAAAACAAATAGCTCTTCATCCACAATTATTCAAATATGGAGGATAGAAAATGAATAAAGAACATAAATTTCCACTAAACATTCAATTGTTCGCAGAAGGTAACATTATTAAAGAAGGAGACATGGGTAAAGCCAAAGACATTGACTTTGTAGAACGCTTTAGTGCGTCATTAGTAAAGTTAACTGAAGCGCTTGGAATCACACGTCCGTTACCAATGAAACAAGGCAATAAGATTCAAACATACAAATTTGTTGTAACACCAGCAGCAGGAGATGCTGCAAAAGGAATCGTTCGAGAAGGCGAAGACATTCCATTAACACACGTTAAACGTGAACTTGATCGTGAAATTGAAGTCGGTTTTCGTAAGTACCGTAAGGCAGTAACAATGGAAGAAGTTCAACGTATTGGGTATGATGCAGCAGTGAACAAATCAGATAAGCAAGTCCTTGGTTTGATGCAAAAGAATGTGCGTACTGATTTCTTTGATTACCTTGCAACAGCACCAACAAAAATGAAAGCCAAAGGTTTACAGGCTGCGTTTGGTAAAGCGTGGGGTAAATTGAATGCGTTGTTTGAGGACTATGGAGAGTTCCAAATTGTACAATTTATTAACCCTGAAGATGCTGGTGAATATCTTGGTGAAGAAGCGATTGCTAATGGAACATCTGTTGGTTTTGGGTTGACCTTACTTAAAGACTTCACTGGCGCAGGAATTGTCTTAATTAATGCATCTGTGCCTCGTGGCAAGGTTTATGCTACAGCAGTAGATAACATCAATCTAATGTATATTGACGTGAATGGTGAGGCAAGAAAGGTGTTTGAAGGAAAGACTGTTGTATCAGACGAACTTGGTCTTATTGGATTAGTTAAAGAAGCCAATACAATTAACGCTACAACAAGTTCGACACTATTTAATGGTGTTACTTTATTTGCAGAAATTACTAACGGCGTCATTGAAGTAACAGTAGAGAAACCTGTACCTGAACCAGCTGGCGAGTAATTATGGAAATAGTCCAAGCAATTAAAGATTATATCAAAGTCTTGGACTCTGATCTTAATCTTGAAGAAAAGCAAATTGAACTAATACTAAACAGAGTGAAGGTATATCTCAACAGAGTAGATATACCTTTTATTCTGTCGGGAACGATTGCAGAGATGATCGTTGAGCAATCAAAACAACAAAAGAAAAATGATGGCGATGTTATTTCATCAATATCGGATAATGGACAATCAATTTCCTTTAGTAATACAGTGTTTCAATCAATGATATCTCAAACGGATGCTGAACTCTTTGGTTCTCATACTGTTATTCTCAATCGATTTAGGAAAGTAGGTGTTATCGGTGTTAATCCCTTCAAAGATGAATGAACTCATGGATAAATACTTCTATGATAAAACAGTAACCTTTTATACCATAGACAAAAAAATTGATGACGAAGGCGGTCGCAAGAACGGAACTTCAAGAGAAGCAGGCAAAACCAAATGTAACGTTAATCCGACATCAAACAAGATGCTAAAGGAAAATTTTGGTATTGACGTTGATGCGAAGTTGATGATTACCTGCAATCCAAGCGAAAGCGTTGAAAAAGGTTACACGCTATCTTATGGCGGGATTGATTATGAAGTAGTTGAAGTTCTGCATCAAGATTCACACCTCAAGATACTATGTCTGTAATTAAAGGTCTTGATAAATTGCTTAGCAAGATGAATAAAGCGCCTAAGATTGTTCATGATGAGGTGGTCAAAGAGGTGCGTCGTAAAACTTTAGCTATTCAAAAAGATGCAAAGAGAAACGCGCCCACTGGGATTACTGGTGATTTACGTCGTTCGATTAAAGCTGAGGTAGAAAGTGATGGAAAAGGTGTAGTTGGTCGAGTTCATACAAACCAAGAAGCAGCAATGTATGTTGAATTTGGAACGGGACCAGTAGGTAAAGGAACTGCTGATATAGTTCCAAAAGGAGTTATACTTCAATATCGTGATACGCCTTGGTTTGTGAACGCAAAAGATTTTCCTGATTATGATAGATATCGCTTTATAACTATCAGTGCAGGAGAAGAAACGTTTATCTTAGTACGCGGACAAAAAGCACAACAATTCATGAACCCTGCAGCACAGAAATACAAAGAGACAGTAAGTGATGATATGTCGAGTTCCATTCGTAAACGAATGATCAAGGAGCTGAAAAAATGAGAAAAGAAGTACAAAACCAACTCCAGAAGGTTACAAATAACGTATTTCAAGACTACCCAAACACAGACAAAGATTACCCGTGTTTAGTCTGGAGTTTATCTAATGAAGGACGAGCTAGTCATGATGGAGTAGCGTTTTACAGACAATTCCTAAGAGTCGAAATATTTGCACTACAATCAAATGAACGAACAGACCTTGAGATTAAATTAATAGAAACTCTATTAGTTGAAGGCTGGATAAATAGAAGCAACAATGAATTACCACATCCTGATTATTACAGACAAAATTTAACCTTTGAACGAAAGGAGTAGCAAATGACTACAAAAAACGAAATTAATCCAATTAACGAAACGGAGGAAGAAAATGTGAGTAAAGAAGAAAAACGTACGATTGGTACGAAATTAACATTGGCTAAAATTTCACCAGAAACAGAGGACACAAAAATTGGTGACCTTACAAGTATTGGTGAAATTGGTCTTGAAAGTGAAGAAATTGACATTACAACACACGACAGTGAAGGTGATTTCAAAGAGTTTATTGCAGGTTCAAAAGATGCAGGCGAGGTTTCTGTGGAGGGATACCTATTCAACCACAAAACATTTGAAACATTACTTAAGCTAGCAAACAGTCGTGAAGTCCGTGACTGGACTGTAACCTATCCGAGTGGTGCCGAATGGAGCTTTAAAGCATTTGTTAAGTCGATTAAAGATGCTGAAAAAGGACTTGATAGTGTAGCAGGATTCAGTATGTCATTACGTGTATCGGGTGCGCCAACATTCACGGCAGCTAAATAGGAGGAACTATGGAGTTTAAATTTACGGCATCAATTATTGATGCGATTGAACAAACACAAAAAGAACCAATAGGTAATGTTGTTTCTGATAATACCATTCGTAACATGGCTCGTTTTATTGAAAAAGCGGGTGTTAAAGAAGATGGAACCGTTGGTATGTCAAACAGCATTGCATTAAAAAAGATTGACGCATATTTAGAAGAGCCTGAGAATGACATGGACTTACTTGTACTTGATGTTACTGAAGCTCTTGTTCGTGATGGTTTTTTATCACGAGACCTTTCGGTGGAGAAGATGAGAACACTGAAGAAAACCAGAGCCAAACAAGCGATGGAGGAAATCGACAAGGTAATCGAAGGGTAAGGAAAGTTTTCTTCGGGGAAGAGTGGCGAAACCAAGAGGTTGATGCTATACGTATTGGAATGCAACTAGATTATTATTGGAATCTTACTCCAAATCAATTTATAAAGCATCTCGATGTATTCAAAGAAAAAGAAATTAACAAAGCAAAGTTTGCAGATGAAATTGCTCATTTAATGGGCTTATATGTACTGCAAGCTTTTAATGACCCCAAGAAATATCCTAAGGAACCATATCATAGTCAGACAAAACACACTACTATGTCGGATGATGATATGGAACGTATTGCACGTAGAAACACAATCATGTTAGGAGGTGAGATTGACGAATGACAATTGAAGAACTACAAATTTTAATTACCGCAAACACGAGCGACTTAAAAAAAGAAATAACGAGCACAAACAATACCCTTGCTAGTTTAGAAAAGAGTTCGTCAAGAACAAGCAAAGGTGTCATTAGTGGATTTAAGTTTATGAAAACCGCAATCGTAGCTCTTGGTATAGGAAAAGTTATTCAATCAATCATCACTAATCTTGATGGTGCAATTGCTAGAGTGGATGCTTTGAATAACTTCCCTAGGACGATGAGTAATCTTGGTATCAGTGCAGAACACTCACAGCAATCGGTTAATCGACTTAGTGAAAAGTTAAAAGGCTTGCCTACAACCTTGAACGATGCGACATTATCAGTACAACGTTTCACGAGTGCTAATGGAAATATTAAAGCATCAACTGAGATGTTTCTTGCAATGAATAATGCTGTTTTAGCAGGTAATGCGCCAATGGATATGCAACGATCCGCCATTGAGCAATTAAGTCAAGCCTATAGCAAAGGAAAACCTGACATGATGGAGTGGCGTACTGCTATGTCAGCAATGCCGGCCCAACTAAAACAAGTTGCGTTATCAATGGGATATGCAAGTTCGGATAAACTTGGCGAAAGCTTACGTAATGGAACAGTTTCAATGAATGATTTCATGCTTGAATTGATAAAATTAAACAAAGAAGGAGTCAAAGGATTTCAAAGCTTTGAAGATCAAGCACGCAACTCAACGGGCGGTATTGCAACATCAATGATAAACGTTAAAACAGCAATCACGCGTGGTATTGCAGACGTGATTAATGCAATTGGCCAGTCTAATATAGCTGGCTTTTTTAATGGAATCACAAATGCAATTAATACAGCAATACCTTATGTAATTGCCTTTGCAAAAGTAGTGCAAATGGCAGTGGGGTGGGTATCTGCCTTATTTGGTAGAACATCTAAACAAGCCAAAACAGTTGGTTCAGATATTAAAGACATTACGACATCTATGGGTAGTCTAGGGGGTTCCTCTGGAACTGCAGCAAAAGGAATCGATAAAGCAACTGGATCAGCAAAGAAACTAAAAAAAGAATTAAAAGGACTTGCCGACTTTGACGATTTACACGTTATGCACCAACCTCAAGATAACGGATCTACAGGAGCTTCTGGCAGAGCCGATGTCGGCGGTGGTGCAGTTGATATGTCAGGTCTTGACTTTGATTGGAATGAACAAGCGAACGGGGTTGATAAAGTATCAGAAAAGGTACAACAACTGCTTGGGTTTGCTAAAGGTATAGGATCATTTCTTGATAAATACAAGGTCCCTATTCTTTCAACTTTGGCAGCTGTAATCGCTGGATTTTCGACTTTAGGAGTCATAGGTTTAATCCCTAAAGTACAAACGTTGTTCAATCTTATTGGTGGAGGCCTTGGGTTATTTAAATTATGGACAAGCGAAATGGGTCTTTTGAAAGGTTCGTTTGACTTACTCGTAACAATATTTGGTGCAACAAACTTATCTATCGTAGCAATCATTGCGGTTGTCATGGCAGTGGTTGGAGCAATCACTCAGCTATGGCTTACGAACGACAGTTTCAAGAAAAGTGTATTGAACGCGTGGAACGGAATTAAAGACACGCTATCGCTTATTTATACGACTGTACTTGAACCAATCCTCACATCGATTAAAGATGCAATGATGATTATTTGGAACGATGGAATTAAGCCTTTATGGGATGGTTGGGTTGAGTTTGTAAGATCTACAGTACTTGTCATGACTGAGTTTTGGGACGAAGTGCTTAAACCGATATTTGATTGGTTAGTAATTACTTTTGGACCAATATTAACAGGCCTGTTTGATATGTTAGCTCAAACTTTTGCTTACGTTTTTTCTGCAATGGGACAAGTTCTTGGAGCATTCTTCAAACATGCTTCAATTGTTATTGACGGAGTTGTTGGAGAATTTAAAGGAATTATTAACTTCATCAAGGGTGTATTCACAGGTGATTGGAAGTTGGCTTGGGAAGGTGTAAAGGCTATTTTCAGTTCAATTGTTGGAACATTCTTTGGAATCTTTAAAAACGTATGGAATCTAATCATGGGATTGTTTAATTCTGGAGGAAAACTATTTGATGGGATTGTTGGAGGAATCGCAAAAATCTTTACATCAATTGTTAACTCAGTGATTAGTGGAATTAACAAAGTTGTATCTATTCCATTTAATACTATTAATGGTGTTTTGAATTTTATTAGGGATATTGATATTCCAATAATTGGTAAACCGTTTAAAGGCTTCTGGGGATATAGTCCAATTCCGGTGCCTCGAATACCAAGCTTGCCAGCTTACGAAAAAGGAACAAACTTTGTGCCTGAAACGGGATTTGCTTTACTTCATAAAGGAGAGAGTGTTGTCCCTGCTAAACAAGGTAAAAAATATGAAGAGCGTGCACAGCGTGATTTAGAAATAATTCACTTGATGCTAGAGATGAATATGTATCTTGCTCGAATTTCTGAAAAAGACACGGATGTCTATATTGATGATGAAAAGGTAACAAAGAAGCAAGCACAATCTCTCGGGAGAAAATTGAAAGCGTTAGGACAAGTATAGGAGGGAAACATATATGCCTACTAAAGAAGAATTAAAGATAGTGGTGAACGGATATCGTTTCCCCTCTCCACTTCGTGATAGCTTTTCAGTAACCAAAATTAAATATAACGCATATGCGGAACGTACAGCTAAATCTATGCGTATTGATCAACTCGGTGATGTATGGAAGCTGAAGTTTACTCTTCCATCACAATCCGAAAATGAGTACATTCGGATATGTAACGCATTAGATCCATTTGTCGTCAAAGTGGAATTTTATAACGATTGGATTGGAGAAAGAATGGAAACAACTTTTTATCACTCTGATTTAGAGTTAGTAAGAATTAGTCAAAATCTTCATCGTCCATTAGAGTTGACGTTTACAGGAACTGAGGTGATTTAATGTATCAAACAAATGAAGAATTTATAAAATTATCTAATGCAATAACAAGAAGACCTATTCCAATTGTATTTATAAACGATATCGAAATTGATATTATCAGCATTGATTTTAAAGAACCTCGTGATTCATTTGTAGGTGGCTTTGTATCCAAATATGTTACTCTATGCATTGACCATCTTGCATACGAAGGAACGCTTGTTAATGCGTTAATCGAACCTTATATTATGTTTAAAGGCTCAGACATCAAGGTGCCTATTGGTAGATTCTATGTTGACAATGAGGATATAGTTTTCGATGAAGTAATGAAGAAATATACTATTACTGCCTATGATTCTACGGTCAATTTTGATATTAAGTATGAGCCTATTGACTTACCTGCAACAGGAGCATCTATAATTACACAAATATGTAATAGATTGAAGATTCCTGTTAATGTTCCATCTTTGAACGCTTTGGTGTTATCTAATGACGAATTTACTGAGTTAAATATCGGAGAAAATGAAAGAATTAGTTATCGACAAGTAGTTAATGATTTTGCTAGATTAAACTTAAGTAATGCAAAAATCAACCGTTTTGGAGTGTTAGAATTTGTATGTGTCTTTTCTTCAGAATCTGTATCACAAATTAGTGGCCATGATTATATGGGATTAAAAATAGATAAGACAAATAAGCCAATTAATTCCTTAGTATATAACGAAGGAGATGTTGAAGACCCTATATTCAAAAGAAATGAATTAAGTATTGAAGAGTATGGATTGACTGAACTTAAATTGCCTACAAGCATATTCATTCAGCTAAATTTTAGAGAGTATAAGCGAGAGGTAGTTGATAGATTATTTAACTTAATGGTATCTACGAATCCTGAAGGGTTCATTTATCACGAATTTAGCACTGACCAGGTAATGAGGCCAGACTTTGACTCTAGTGATGTAGTGGAAATCATGGACATGGAGGAAAAACCTTATAAGACAGTTCTAACAAACGTTGAATGGTCTTGGAAAAATGGTGGGTTACGTGGTTCTCTTTCATGTCCTTTATTACCCGAGACTTTAACTGACTATGAGCTTGATAGCTTAAATCAATCAATACTCAATATGGGTATTAAGGTTGATAGAATAGCGGTTAAAATTACAGAACAGGTTGAAGTTATTGAAAAGATAGATAATGAATTACTTAATCAATCGTCTATCATCACTCAAACTCAATCATCAATAGAACAGGAAATCATTGATAGAATTTCAATGGGTGAAACAATCATAGAAGAAACGACATCACTCATAAGCTCTACAAGCGAAAGCTGGCAAATCATATTCACAAAAATTGAAAATGAACAGCAATTAACATCTGAAGAATTAAATCAATTTAAAACATACTTTAGATGGGATATTAATGGTGCAATTATCGGTAAAGAAGGATCTCCGATTGAGCTCTACCAAACAAACAACAGAATTGAGTTCCGTGAGAACGGAGTAGCATTTGCTTATTGGGAAGGTGGTACGATGAGTGTCGATAACATCATTGCAAAGATATCGATTATTATCGGTACTCACCTTGTTGAAACGTACCAGTCCCCAGTTGTTGGTAAATCTACAATAGTAAGGCAGGTGGACTAAATGGCGTGGGTATTAGTCGGAACAACGAAATTAGGATCGTTTCATCAACTAGAAGTATGGTTAGAGCAGCGTTCTCAAAACATAGCAAACAATAATACAGTTATCGCTTATGAATTTGGGATACGAAGAACAGCGACTAATGGTGGTGCGTATTGGACAACTAACACCAATAACTCCGCATGGTTAACTGTTAATGGTACAAACATATCAATAGCTAACTTTTCTTATGACTTCCGCAATTCAACTTACAAGGTTTTAGCGAGTTCTACAATTACAGTTCCTCATAATGCTGATGGTACTAAATCTGTTTATATTAACGGTACAATTCAAATTGGAAGTGGTTTACTTCAAGGTGGTAATGCTAATGGTACACTGTGGTTAACAACGATACCAAGAGCAAGTAGTATCTCTTCAGTAACAGGGAGTACAATAGGCTCAGTAGTCACTGTAGCAATCAGTAGAGCAAGTTCATCATTTACGCATACTGTTAAGTTTACATTTGGGAATTACTCTCATATTTTAACAGGGCAATCAACTAGCGCAAGTTTTACACCGCCTTTAGATTGGTGTAATGCGATTCCTAATGCAACAAGCGGGACTGGAACGATAACACTTACAACCTATAATGGTTCAACACAGATTGGTAGTACAGTTTCACGTTCGTTTACGCTTACTGTGCCTAATTCTGTATGGCCATCGTTTAGTCACATATCAAACAGCGAGTATGTAGCGGATATAAGGAATAAAGTAGGTGCTTATGTACAAGGTCAATCACGAGTTACCCTAGCTATTAATGGAGCTAAAGGATCATATGGAAGTACTATTAAATCGTATAAGATAACCCTTGCTGGTCATACCATTAATAGTGTTTCTGGAACAACTGGAAAGATTACGCAAAATGGTAATTTGACTATTACAGGTTCGGTAACTGACAGTAGGGGTCGAACTGCTCAAGCAAGTACAACGATTAGTGTCTTAGCCTATGCAGCACCAAAGATTTCAAGTGTTCGCTTTGAACGCTGTACTTCAACTGGAACTATTGATGCCTTAGGAACATTTGTGAAGGTAACGTTTAGTGGTTCAGTGTCATCGCTCATTAATGGCACACAGAAGAATAAACTCAACTACAAGATTTTTTCTAAAAGAACCAGTGAATCATCGTATGTGACAAAGACAAACACAGATCATGGTTCTTTATCATATTCAGCAAGTACGGTACTAAGCACTTATGCGATAGACTACTCGTTTAATTTTGTCGCACGAATTACTGACATCTTTGGTGAAACATCGTCATTTGGTGTTGTGGCAATTGGTGAGGTCTTAATGCATTGGCATAAATCAAGTTTATCGGCAGGAATGTTACTGCCTGGTACGGTATATAATTTCTATGTAGGACCAAAAGGTATGAACTCTTATGGTCCAATCTATCAAAATAACGGAGTACCTGTAGCAAATGGCTATTGTGGTCGTATACCTTCAGGAATTAACTTGAATGATAAAAATGATTTAGGAAGTCTCGGTACTGGAGTATATTGGAGTGTTCAAAATGACGGAGTAACTGGTAAACCCAGTGATTATGGGTTTTTAGTCATATTGGCATCATTTGGAAGCTCGGAAGGTTATGCAACATGGAAACATCAAGCTACAGGTGACCATTACTGGACATCGTGGAATGCTAATAACGTAACAGGATGGCGGCGTTTTATTGATTCTAATAACTACTACAATGAGCTAACTAAGTACCATAGTGATAGAATAATCGGTTACAGTTCTAACGCAAATGGACAGTATTGGAAGTATGAAAGTGGCCGTTTGATATGTAGAGTTATTGGAGTATGCCCTGGGGTTGATACCACATGGGGAGGGATGGCCTATGGTTATTTATCCACTAAAGACTGGACATTCCCACATGCTTTCGCTAACCGAAACATAACTCTTACTGGTTCTCCTCAATATTATGCAGGGTGGATTGGTTCAGACGCAATTCTCGCTAATAAGGTAAATGGATTGGCGTTATATCGTGGAAACATATATAACGTTTCTACTCCAGTGACAATCGAGGCGTCAGGATATTGGAAATAGATAGGAGGTCTCAACATGAGCACGACAGAATTATTGGCTGAACGAAAAGCCGAATTAAAAGAAGAACAAGCAAAGTATGATTATCGTTCAGATGAAACTGAAATTAATAGATTAAATGATCAGCTTCAGAATAAGGTGATTCTTATGAATCAGAAAAAGAATCTGTATGATGAATTTGAAAAAGAAATCGTTCATATTGAAGATATGGAACGGTATTTAGAAACCCTCGAAACAGAGGAAGTGGAGGAAGTATTATGAATGAATTATTTGAAATTGTAAGACCTACATTGATTACACTGGTAACCTTAATCTTAGGTTACTTTTCTTTACAGTTTAAGACATGGATCAATATTAAGATTACAAGCGAACAACAAGCGCAAATTATCAAAGTAGCTAAAGCTGCAGTTGAATTTGTAGAACAAGTTTCTGGAAATAAAATATTTGGTGAAAAAAAACTAGAACTTGCGAAACAACGAGCACTAAGTTCTCTTAATAATATTGGTATCAAGATTTCTGATGAAGAATTAACAATGTGGATTGAAGCAATCGTGAAGGGTATGAATGATCATGCCTTTCTAATTGATACTGATATTCAAACGAAAGAGGGCGAATAATATGGGACTACCGATTTTATTGAACTACTTACAATCTCCAGCTCATAAATCATTTGTAAACTTTGATGGACATCCTAATGGCGATGCGATGGACTTAGGTTGGAGAAATAAATACAACAACCCGAATCAACCATTGTATTCTCTTGGAGAAATGCAAGTATTAGGGGCGCAATACTTTAAAGATGCTGGAAACAACATAGCCTTAGGTGCTCAATATGACAATGAACGAGACGTATGGGTAGCGACAGGACATATGCAGTATGCAGCAATTGTAAAAGTAGGAGATATTCTTACACGCTCATCTCAAATGGGTAACATGGGAGATAGTGGGAAATCATTTGGTGCTCACGCTCATATTCGTATGTGTTTTGTACCTAAAGGAACACCTTTCATTTGGGATGCATTGTTTAATGCTCCTCGAGTTAATCCTTATGACTATATTTATACAACTCCTGAGATGGATGTGCTTGATATGAAAGCAATGCCTAATGATTGGGCAAGCATCACAGATGATGATTCTCTTGTAAGACAAGATGGTAAATTCACTGTTACATTTGCAGATGGCCTAAACGTTCGTAAAAAACCTAGCGTTAATTCAGAGCGTGTTACAGGATTATCTAAGGGTCAATCTGTTATCTACGATAATTATATCGATGAAGAAGGTTATCGTTGGGTATCGTGGATTCACGAAGGCATACGAGTCTATGGTGCACGTCGTAAGCTTGATAATTCAGAGATTTATGGTGATGCAGAGTTTCTAAGTAAAGAACCAAGTAGACCTGTGAGTGATGTTGGTAAATCATGGACTCCTAAGAGTTTTCCGTTAAAGTTATATCCACAATCAACAGGCGGTACTAACTACGGAGACAGTAATGGTGATCGATCATACACGATTCTAAGTGAAGCAAATGGACGAGTGCAAATTCAGCATAAATTGTTTGATGCTCCACAAAACAAAGTGTGGGTAACCAAGTCTGATGGTAAGGTGGGGTAATTCATGACAGAATGGAGCGTATTCCTTGTGGTTACCACAATGTTAGGTTTTGTGGGAACAGCATACACCATGTTTTATAAACCTACTCACAACCTTACAATTGAAATAGTGAAGTTGAACGCAAATCTAGAGCATCTAAATAGAAGTGATATTAGTCAAAATAAAAGACTCGATAATCATTCAGAGTTAATTGACGATCACGAAAAGCGTTTAATCGTTATCGAAAGCACAAATTTTATTAAAGATAGATACTAGAAATTTTCCACCTTCTTTATTGAGGGTGTTTTTTTTGTATGTTAGTGAAATTTGAACGAAAAAAAAAAGCAGTTAGATGAGTGTTTTGAGAATATAGACTTAAATCACAGATTGTGATACTGTTTATTTGTTAGTAGTTCGAACGAAGAACAAAATATAACAGGAGATAAATAACTATGATAAAAAAAGGTTTGCAAAAATTAACTGTGTTTTTTGTCGCGTTCTTACTAGTATTTTCTGCAATGATGGTTAATCAAAAATCAGAAGTTTATGCAGCTAGTGATAGCACTATTATCGAAGGAAGATTTCAGTTTGTAGTAGATTCAAACAAAATAATAAAGTTTGCTCGTGAGTTCAATGATAAAGGTGAATTAGTAAGAGTATACGAATATTTCCCAAATACGAAATATGGGCAAGATCATGGAAAAAAGATAAAATTTGAATTTGAAATATATCCAAATGCTGCCATAAAATTTTCTAGAGAAAGAAATACAAAGCAGGAATTGATTGCAGTTTACGAATATCATGAACCGTCCTATTATGGTGACGGACATGGAAGTAGAATAAAGTTTAAGTTTAACACATATTCGAATGGGTTCATTAAGAATGCAATAGCATACAATTTAAAAGGTGAGATCACCCAAGCATATGAATACCATGATGCATGGTATGGTGATGGACATGGTTCAAAAATAAAGTTCAGATTTGAGTTGTATCCTAATGCAGCTATAAAGCACGCAGTAGGCTATGATAAAAATCAAAATGCTGTTCGCTTATACGAATATTTAGAACCATCTTATTATGGAGACGGACATGGAAGTAGAATAAAGAGTATTACAGATCTTACTCCTTCTGGAAATAAATACGTATATCCTGTTGCAAACAGACATGCACCAATTACATGCGGTATAGGATGTTACTCCGGTCATACTGGTATAGACTTAGGAGTTTCAAGAGGAACTAAGGTTTTCAATATTGCTGAAGGAATAGTACGGAGGATACAAGCATCTTGTCCAACTGAAGGATATCGCGGTTCTGGTTGTGGAAATCGCTTTGGAAATCATGTTGTAGTAGAAGTAATGAAAGATGGAAAGAGATATTTTGTTTACTATGGTCACTTAAGCCAAAATTCAATTAAAGTGTCTGTTGGTCAGAAAGTATCAACAAATACTCTATTAGGGTTATCTGGAAATAGTGGAGACTCTGATGGACCTCATCTCCATGTTGAAGTTCGACTTAATGACGTTAAAGCTACATCGGTTGGGTCAACAATAGATTTTAGAAGGCTTTTTGGATTATAATATGATAATATATGTCTAGTATATGTCCTCTAGATATATGCGAACACCCATTTCTCCTATCTAAGAGTGGGTGTTTTTTTATTTACTGTATGCTACTATTTACTCTATTAAAATGATGTGTTACATTTATAATACAGCGAGGTAATTGAAATGGATATTAGTCTAGCGATCATAATTATTATAATAATCATCGTTGTTTCTTTTGTTATAGGAACACATATTGCGAACAAGAAATACATGTCTGGAAAAATAGAAGCTAATGAAATGAATAGACTTTCAAGTGAATATGGAATTAATATATCTGTAATTTGTGTAGTCATTTTGTCAATTATTGGAATAATTTTCAAAGTTAAAATACACTAAAATAATTATATACTGTATAATATTAATGTGACGACCCTCAATGTTTAGCATAGTGCGTCACAAATCCCGGCTCGGAGTTATGAAAATATTCTCCGAGTTTTTGTTTGATTAATTAATGATATATGATAATCTAAGGTGGTACGTTGATTAACGTGCATCCGTGCAGCGACAATGTACTTAAGACCAGGGTGGCGGCTCTGGTTTTCTTTTACTAAATAATAATATATAATTAATTTGTGGTATGTATACTATGGGCATATCATAAAATCCTTAAAGCCTAGAGGTGTGCCAATCTCTAGGTTTTGTTTTAATATGGTGATGTGCTAAGATAATAAATAGATGCGTTATCGAATATTGAAAATGTTTTTATAAAACTCTTTATGCATGCACCACAATATAACGTATCTAGACCCAAAGCCCCTGTCCTTGGGTCTTTTTTTCTGTTTCACACAGTCTATACACTTACTATTGAAGAAAGACTGATACAATATAGTAAAGTCATGGATAGTGGCTAAATCTTAGATAAATATCACACAGACTGTCTCTCGATTATATCTAGTGGTAAGCCACTTAGAGATATGGCTAAATTCTTAGCAATAATCGCCATCACTATGCTAAGAATTCGGACTCCAGCGCATTTACAAAAATACCAAATAGTAATAATCATGAACTTCAATCAAGCGCTGGAGTTCTTTTTTTTGTTATGAAATATTATAGAGTTTGTTCACAATCATAGGCATATTTGGTGACTTTTTGGTGACCGACTCATATTTATTATCAAAATACCGTCTATTAAGTGCGAATAATATAATAGAAATCAGCTATCAACAGCTGGGTATTTAGGAAAAGCACTCTTGCCAATTATCTTAGGACAAGTCCACAAAATTACAGGTAGCTTATCCTTAGGATTCGTTATCTTATCAGTATTCTCAATAATAGGACTGTTATTATTCTTAACAGGCTATAAACTGGCTCCTTATAAAGAATCAAATAGTCTCAGTTCTTAATAAATATAATTACACTAATTTACTTAGAAGAGGCGGTAATTCAATTGAAAAATAAAATATTAGTGATTAATTTAGGTGGAACATCTTCCAAAGTAGCTGTATATGATGATGAGCAGTTAGTACTAGAAAAAACGATTCGTCATTCCAAACAAGAAATGGATGATGCACCTACAAATAAAGAACAAGTAATCTATCGTACTTCAATGATTTTAGATTGGTTAGAGGAAAACCACATAAATGTTGAAGACATCACAAGCATGGCTTTACGTGGTGGTAATATTCCACGAGAAATGTCAGAGCATGGTGGTACATATTTAATTGATGATTTCCTAAAAGAAGAAATCATGAAGCGATATAACCCAGATGCATTATTCCATCATGGTGTTATTGTTTCTCCACATGTCGCAACAGCACTAAGTGGCAGTCGTAAAATTCCACTATATGTAACAGACCCACCTACAGTCAATGAAATAGCTAAAGTAGCACGTATTGCGGGTCATCCCTTATTTGAACGACAAGCTATTGCACACATCTTAAATCAAAGATCAGTGGCACGAAAAGTTGCTCATGAACTTAATAAAGATTATCAAGATTCACGTATTATTGTAGTTCATCTTGGTGCTGGAATCTCGGTTGGAGTTCATCAGGACGGAATGATTGTAGATATTAATAATTGTACTCGTGGTGATGGACCAATGTCACCAGAGCGATCAGGTCAATTGCCAATGGGACAGCTCGTAGAGCTAGCCTTAACTGGTGATTACACTAAAGAACAAATCGAACTCATGCTAAGAGGTAATGGTGGTGTTAAAGCATACCTAGGAACCTCTGATATGCGTGAAGTCGAACAAATGATTGACAACGGCGATGAGAAAGCAGAGCTTGTATGGAATGCTTTAATCTATCAGGTAGCCAAAGAAATAGGTTCAGCTTATGCGGTATTAGGAGGTGACGTTGACTGCATAGCGTATACAGGTGGTATTGCACATTCTCAACGTGTCATTAATGCATTGAATGAACGCGTAGGATCCTTTGCACCAAGTCTAGTGTTCCCTGGAGAATTTGAGAACGAAGGACTTGCTTATGGAGCATTACGAGTTATTCGTGGTGAAGAAGAAATTGCTAACTATACCGACATCGATCGATAAAAAAGAAAGGGTAATATTAGAATGGAAAACCAAAAAATAATGAATGAATTAATTGAACGTTCAAAGAAGGCTCAACTTGCTATTGAAGATTGGTCACAAGAGAAAACAGACCAACTTGTTAAAGCAATCGGTAAAGCAATCTTTGATCATGCTGAGATTTTATCTCAAGAAGCAATTGATGAAACTGGATTTGGAAACTTGCCAGGTAAGATTGGTAAACATAAGAGTGTTACAATGGCAAACTGGCATTATATGAAAAATATAAAATCAGTGGGTGTCATTGAAGTTGATCCAATTAACCAAATTGTTACCTTAGCGAAACCAATGGGAGTTGTTGCTAGTGTTACTCCAAGTACAAACCCTACATCAACACCTGCTCAAAATGCTATGATCGCTATTAAAGGCCGTAACTCAGTTATTGTTGCACCTCACCCTAATGCAAAGAAAGCAACATCACATGCTGTAGAAATTATGCAAGATGCGATTGAAAAATTAGGAGCTCCACGAGACCTTGTCTTAGTTATTGAAGAACCAAGCTTAGAAATGACAAACCTCTTGATGGCTAATGCTGATGTTATCTTAGCTACTGGTGGATTTGGAATGGTTAAAGCTGCTTACTCAAGTGGTAAACCTTCATTTGGTGTTGGACAAGGAAACGTTCAAACATATATCGATGAAACAGTTCCTAACTTAGCCGTAGCAACAGCCACAATCGTTGGAAACCGTGCAATGGACTTAGGTGTTCCATGTACAGGAGACCAAACAGTTTACATTCCACGTTCAATGGAAAAAGAAATCCTTGATTCCTTTGTAGAAAATGGTGCTTATCTCATTAATGATGATGCATTAGTTGATAAGATTCGCCAACAGGCATTTATTGATGGACGTCAAAACTTAAAGATTATTGGTAAGACACCAACACAAGTTGCTGAAGTCATGGAATTAGGTCTTGATGTTCCGGAAGAAGCACGTGTACTCCTGGTAAAAGTTGATCAAGAAGGACCAACAGAGCCACTTGCTAAAGAAATTCTTTGCCCAATGCTTCGTTACCGTGTTTACGATGACTTTAAAGAAGCAATCGAGTGGGGAAGAACAAACTTGCTCATGGAAGGGGCAGGTCATACAGGAACGATCCACACAAGCAATGATGAAAACATTGAAATCGCTGGAGAGCGTTTACCTGTTGGTAGACTCATGGTTAATCAAGCGGGTTCAGCTGCATCAGGTGGACCATATAATAATGGATTAAATCCGACACTATCTATTGGTTGTGGATCATGGGGAAATAACTCAATTTCTGAGAACTTAACTTATAGACATTTACTCAACGTTACAAAAGTATCAAGAATTATTCCTGGTATTGTTGCTCCAACACCTGAAGAAGTTTGGGCAGATTAACACATACACATAATAAAGGAGAAATATAATGACAGTTAGAATAGAAAGACCTTTTAGGACAATAGGACCGATATTCCAAGGAAGCGGAATATCTCAAGAAACTGGAAAAAGATTAGCAGATGCTGGTCTTAAGAAAGCTTTGGTTATTTACGACAAAGGTATTGAAGCAATAGGTATTGGACCTAAGATTGCTCAATCCATTAAAGATGCAGGTTTGGTTGTTGTAGAGAGTAATTTAGTACAAGCTGATCCACCTGATACATCCGTTAACATGATTGCTGAAATAGGTCGTCGTGAAGAAGTTGACTGTATTGTTGCTGTTGGTGGTGGTAGTACCATTGATACCGCAAAAGGTGTTAACGTACTCTTAACTAACCCTGGTGAGATTGGTATCTACTTCGATAGAACTATTCCTCAAAAACCTGGTAAATATCTTGTAGCTATACCTACAACTGCAGGGACAGGTAGTGAGTCAACCGGTGGTGGTATTGTTACAAATACAGAAGTTCAAGTTAAAGGTGTTATTGCTGGTGCAGCAACAGTTGCAAACTTAATTCTAGTTGACCCAGATCTTACATTAGGTGTTCCACCTTATGTTACTGCAACGACAGGATTTGACGTTTTAGCTCATGCGATTGATGGTATGTTATCAATCTTCGCAAATGACATTACTAAATCAATAGCTAGTGAGACCATTCGTTTGTTTAATGCTAACATTGAAGAAGTAGTTACAAATGGAAAGAACGTTGAAGCTCGTAATAACATGCTTACAGCAGCAAGTCTTGGTGGACTTATTATTACAGGCGCAAACTGCTCACTTTCACACTCATTTGGTCACTCAATAGGTGCAACACATCACATTGCTCACGGTAACTGTGTTGGTCGCTTCTTGCCACCTACAATTGATTATGTTGCTGAACAAAAACCTAAAGAAATCATGATGATCGCTGATGCATTTGGATTAGACTATAACCCAGAAGGCGATATTAATGAAATCTCAAGAAAAATCGGTGAACACATTACTGATTTAGCGAACCGCATGGGATTAAAGACAATGCTAGATATCGAACCTGAAGTCGATAAATTAGACGTTTTAATTCCTATGGCTAAAGCTGATGTTATGACAACAAGTACACCGCGTCCATTAACAGATGAAGGTGCTAAGTGGATCATTGAACGAGCATATAGTTACTAATTAGAAATAAGTGAGGTACTAGGATGCCATATGTTAATTTAGAGGAGATCTTTGCACACGCAAAGAAAAAAGGAAGAAAGAAACTTGCGGTTGCAGCGGCACATGATTTGGAGAGTTTAAAAGCTGTAATCAGAGCTCAGGATGAGGGGGCAATTGACCCTCTCCTCGTGGGTGATACACTAAAGATTAAAGAGTATTTAGAAACTTTAGGTAAAGATCCAGAAACTTATCAAATATTTGAAGCTCTGGATGATACAGAGAGTGCTCAGAAATCAGTTGAACTTGTAAAGACTGGCCAAGCTGACTTCTTGATGAAAGGTTTCTTGAATACATCTGATTTATTAAGAGCTGTTGTGAATAAGGAAACTGGACTTGGATTAGGTAGAACAATTTCTCATATTAATATCATGGAAATTGATGGCTATGAAAAACTTCTTATTATTACCGATGTAGGTATTGTGATAAGTCCAACACTTCAGCAAAAGAAAGAAATCATAGAGAATGCAGTAAATGTATTACGTAATATGGATTATGATGAACCTAAAGTTGCGATATTAGCAGCTGTTGAGAGCGTGAATCCGAAGATGCCTGAAACAGTTGATGCAGCAGAACTTCAAAAGATGAATGAAGAAGGGGAAATCAAGCATGCACTTGTTGAAGGGCCAATATCATTTGATATTGCTCTAAACAAACGTACTGCTGAAAAGAAAGGATACAAAGGAAAGATTGCTGGAGACCCAGACATTCTTGTTGTACCTAGCGTTGTTGCTGGTAATATCCTTGTTAAAGCGATTGGTCGTTTTGGAAAAGTGAGATCAATTGCCTTTGTTACAGGTGCAAGTGTTCCAATTGTATTAACATCAAGAGGAACTTTAGCAGAAGGTAAGTATTATTCAATTCTTGCTTGTATTGCTGCACTTTAATAATTAGAGTCACCATGAGCAATTACTGCTCATGTTAAAAAAGATTCTACTAAATGCCATGAATATGCCTTGTTTATAAACTCCTATACAAAAACTCAGTCATATTCTAGTTAGCAAAAAGGACCACGTTATGTGGTCCTTTGCTTCTGTTTAATAGGTAACGAGGATGTTATCTTCGTGTTCAACTTCTACAGGTGAGTTTTCTTGGAAATAGTTCATGAGTGTATCAACCATTTCTTCTTGAATGTCTTCAACAAGATCACTCTTTGCGACCATCATATAGCCACCACCGCCTGCTGCACGGTAATTATTTACAACGATTGTGAATGTGTCATCATCTTCAACATCGCGTCCTTGGTATTTTAAATCGGCAATGCGAGAGCCTCGAGGATTTGCAACATGGATTGTGTAGCTTACACCGTCAACCATATCATAATTATAGTGTTGTGGTTTGGGACTTACATAATCAGGAGAAACTGCGATTTGATTATTTTCATCAATGGTAAAGAAATAAGCGGAATACTCAAGCATCTTTTTAAGTCGACTTCCAGTAATTCGTTTGACTACTAAGGTATTAGGATAGATATAGGTACCTACAAGCTCTCTCATTGTAATAGACTTGTTAAAGCCAATGCTTCCATTGAATAATGCAACAGACGATAACTGAGCACCACTTCGATCCTTTTGCACCTGATTCATAAATGATACGAGAGGATGTTTACGAATTCTTGCTTCAAACTCATCTTCAATAATAAGTGAAGGAGAAGACTCGGAGAACGAACCTATTGGTTGATCTAACCAATTTTGTACATTTTCTTGTAACGTTGCTAAAGGTTTTAAGATTTCTTCATCAAGCGGGTAGTCTTCTGTCTGATGGATCATTGGTGAGATTTCACCGGTTTCGAGATCAAAATCGATGGTTGCAAACTCTTTAGCTTTAAGAGTAGTTTGCGTAACTGCTTTTCCATGTAAGTAAGTTGCAATCGAACGATGTTGATGACCTGTAATTAAGATATCAAGACCTTCAATAAAGCTCATTTGATATCCTTCGTTTTCTCCAGTCTGACGTTCTGTGGGTTCACCAGTTTCTAAGTCTTTCTCGAATCCACCATGATACATTCCGATAACATAGTCGACAGAGTCTCTAATAGCTTCTACTTCTGCTTTCATATGTTCGTAAGCATCATTAAGAGTTACACCTTCAAGATGACTTGGTCGTTCCCAATGAGGAATGAACTGTGTCAGTACTCCAATTAGAGCGATACGCTTACCACCATATTCAAGGATCTGTGTTTTACCTACTGGATTTCCATCAAAAAATACATTTGAAGTCAGTAAAGGCGCATTGTTCTCCTTGATAAACTTCTTAAGAACATCAAGTCCATAATTAAAGTCATGATTCCCTAAATTAATATAATCATACTTTAGAGCGTTGAAAACTTGAGCTATTGGATTCATCACTGTATCTATGTTCTGATGTGCATAGGTTAATAATGGCGTTCCTTGGAAGGCATCACCGTTATCTAAGAGAAGGACATTTCCTTCATTACGGAATTTCTTAATCGCACTCGAGATGTGAGCAAGGCTATAATCTTGCTTTTGATCTCGTGTTGTATAGTTTGTAGGAAAGATACTTCCGTGTATATCTGTTGTCGCTACTATTTTTATTTTCATTTTATCACCAATTCTTATTATACCAAAAATAACGGAATTGGTGCATATCATTCGTTTTTTAACAATTAAATGATAAAAACTTACGTATTTACCGAAAATTGAATACACATTAATAAAAATATGGTAATATTTATGAGATATAGAAAGGAGAAGTCAATGAATCGATCCGATAAAGTCTTTATAGCTGTTGTACTCTTACTATCAGTGGGATTATTCTTTTCAACAGGCAAGTTAATAAGTGCCGTTGATAGTGATTCGTCTCATGCAGTTGTGATGTACAAAGATGAAGAAATCCTTCGTCTCAATATGAACAAAGATGGACATTATACCGTTCCTGGCGACTTAGGAGATGTTGTAATTGAAATCAAAGATGGTCGTATTCGAGTCGCTGATGAAATTTCTCCTTTAAACTATTGCTCCATTCAAGGTTGGGTAGATAAGACAAATGTCCCAATTGTTTGTTTACCAAATAAAATCTTGATTGTCGTTGAAGCAGATAACACAGCCACAGAGGAAGACATCATCATTCGATGAAAATAAGAAGTAAGACACACCGCATGACAGTTTTAACAATGCTTTTAGGGATGGCTATGATCGTTAATATGATTGAACCCGTATTTGTTATTGGGGTTCCAGGGGTAAAACTAGGTCTAGCAAACGTTTTGGGATTAATAGCGTTTTATTTACTAGGTGTCAAAGAATTATTTATTGTTAACGTAATGAGAGTTTTAATCGTATCATTATTGAGGGGAACATTAGTTGGAACGGGATTCTGGTTAGCGTTCATTGGTACTCTATCAAGTTGTTTATCAATAGTCTTTTTTCATAAAGTTACTAAGATGTCAGAGATTGGTATTTCAACGGCATCTGCTACGTTTCATAATTTAGGACAAATTGGAGTAATTATTTTTATTACGAACATGCCATTAATGATTACATGGCTACCCGTAATGTTATTGACAGGAGTTCCTACAGGAATACTAACAGGATATCTCGTTAAAACTATTAATAAAAGATTTATAACAGATTAATAGTAGAGGGATAGAATGTATGAATCATTTAAAGTTTATTGCTGGTTATACCAAAGGGTATAAACGTAATTTACTCATTGTAATTATTGCGACATTATTTTATGTTTCAATTGTTTTAGTAAACCCAATTTTACTGCAGTTTGTTGTTGATAATGTATTTAACCAACAAGCAGTAAACGGTGGATCAGCACAAGTAATTGCATCACTGTTAGGTGGTGTGGAGTATGTAAGTAATAATCTTTGGATTATTGCGGTAGCTATCGTATCGCTCAATGCCTTAAGTGGTATTGCGCTCTTTATTCGTGGACAGGCAAATGGACGTTATACGGAGACTTTTACACGCCGCCTTCGTAATCATTTGTATGACCATTTACAAACATTGCCTTATGCATATCATGTACGTGCTAAAACAGGGGATCTAATTCAACGCTGTACATCAGATGTTGATACAATCAATAGATTCCTTTCTAATCAAGTGCGTGAATTTATTTATGCAATCTTCATGGTTGTTATATCATTAACGATTATGTTTAACATCAACGTTAAGATGACGTTTATTTCGATGATTGTCTTTCCAATCATTTTCTTCTTTGGCTATGCATTCTTTAAGAAGATGCAAGAAGTCTTTAGAGAGAGTGATGAAGCAGAGGCTGATCTATCAGATACATTTAAAGAGTCCTTAGATGCAGTTCGTGTTGTAAAGGCATTTAATCGCGAACGTTTTGAATTAGAAAAATTCACGAAGAAAAATGAAGTGTATCGTGACAAAACAAAGCATTTAATTTGGTTGTTGGGAATGTATTGGGGAATCTCTGATATGTTATGTTTCCTACAAATTCTAACTGTGCTCATCGCAAGTATCTTTGAAGTTCGAAGTGGAGCAATGACAATTGGTAATGCAGTTGTGTTTGTTACATACATTAGTACGGTATTGTGGCCTATTCGAAATGTGGGACGTATCTTGTCCGATATGGGTAAAGTTACTGTTGCAATCGATCGATTGAATGAAATTCTAGAAGTTGTACCAGAAGAACTTGATGCAGGAGACACTCCTGAAATAAAAGGAAGCATTCGTTTTGAAAATGTATCATTTATCTATGATGATGGAACAGATAAGGTATTAGATGATATCTCATTTGACATCAAAGCAGGAGAAACTGTCGCAATTATGGGTCCAACAGGGAGTGGTAAATCAAGTCTTGTACATTTACTAACACGTATCTACGATGCTAGTGAAGGAAAAATTTACTTCGATGACCATGATCTTAAAACGATTGCACCTCGACATGTTAGAGAACATGTAGGGATTGTTTTACAAGAACCTTACTTATTCTCAAAAACAATCTTTGACAACATTAAGCTTGCAACACCTCGTGCTGATGAACGTGATGTTTATGATGCAGCTCGTATTGCGTCAATTCACGATGTTATTGAAGGATTTGATCAGGGTTATGAAACTGCAGTAGGAGAAAAGGGAGTTACCTTAAGTGGTGGACAAAAACAACGTGTTGCCATTGCTCGTACTGTTATTAATAAACAACCTATCGTTATTTTTGATGACTCACTTTCAGCATTAGATGCTGAGACAGACGCATCTATACGAAAAGCATTAAAAGAAAACCAAGAAGCTACAACCTTAATTATCACGCACCGAATTAACTCAGCACAAAATGCTGATAAAATCGTTGTTATCAATAAAGGGAAAATAGAACAAATTGGTACACATGAGACACTGATCAATGAAGAAGGTCTCTATCAAAAGATTGCCAACATTCAACACAATACGAATGGAGGTGCAAATGATGGACAATAAGTTTGAAGAAGAAGTATTTGAATCGGACTCTTTAAATACGAGTCTTTGGAAAGAAATTTTTGGATTGATGAAATCCAGTAAGAAAAGAATGATGGGTGCTCTTGTGATCGTTACAGGAGAAGCTATGATTGGTGTAATCCTACCATTGTTAAACCGTCACGCAATTGATGTATATTACTCAGGTCAAGGTAGCAATCAAGATATCCTCTTCTTTGCATTAGGTTATGCTGCATTGGTAATGTTTCAAGCATACCTTATTTATCAGTTTATTTATCAAAGTGGCCTTATTGAAATGGACGTAAGTTTTAATACACGTCAAGAGGCAATGAAGAAACTACAAGTATTACCGTTCTCATATTATGATAAGACACCATCAGGATGGTTGATGGCACGTGTCACAAGTGACATTGCTCGTTTATCAGAAATATTATCATGGAGCTTTATTGACCTCCTATGGGGAATCTTTATGATGATTATGCTTGCAATCGTTATGTTTGTGGCAAACTGGAAGCTTGCATTAGTTGTTGTAGCCATAGTACCGTTTGTTTACTTTATCAGTGCATGGTTTCAAAAACGAATTCTAAAGAACTATCGTAAAACCCGTGCAATTAACTCTAAGATTACAAGTGGTTTTAGTGAAGGGATATCAGGAGCCAAGACTACGAAAACAATGGCTCTTGAAAGACTCCATTATAGTGAGTTTACAGTTCTAACATCAGAAATGAGATCGCAAACAATGAGAGCAATCTTATTAAGTTCTCTCTATGTTCCAATTATTATCTTAATCTCATCACTTGGAAACGCTGGGGTTATTGTAGTTGGTGGAGAAATGGTTGTCCAAGGCTTGATTCAAGTAGGAACACTTATTATGTTTACACAGTACGCTGGTCAATTCTATGAGCCATTACGTAACATTGCAAATATCTTAGCATCATTACAAATGGCGCAAGCATCAGCTGAGCGTGTGTTATCCATGCTTAACAGTGAAATAGAACTTACGGATACAGAAGAAGTTATTGCGAAATACGGAACAATTCTTGAACCTAAAGAAGAAGCTTATGAAGATATGGTAGGTCACATTGAATTTAAAGATGTTGATTTCTACTATAATCCAGAAGAGCCGATTCTAAAGAATTTCAATCTTAAAGTTGAACCGAAGCAACGTATTGCTTTAGTTGGGGAGACGGGTTCAGGTAAGAGTACAATTGTTAACTTAATTTGTCGCTTCTATGAACCACGTAGCGGTGAAATCTTAATTGATGGAAAAGACTATCGAGAACGTTCTATTGCTTGGATGCACTCACATTTAGGTTATGTACTTCAAGCACCACACCTTTTCGATGGTACGGTTAAAGAGAATATTCGCTATGGTAGACTTAATGCAACTGATGAAGAAATCGTGGAAGCAGCAAAACTTGTAGATGCACATGATTTCATTATGCAACTTGATAATGGCTATGATTCCGATGTTGGTGAAGGGGGAGGAAGACTCTCTACAGGGCAAAAACAATTAATCTCATTTGCTCGAGCACTTATCGCTCAGCCATCAATTTTCGTCTTAGATGAGGCAACTTCATCCATTGACACAGAAACTGAAGCAATTATTCAACATGCTGTGGATACTGTACTCAAGGAAAAAACAAGTTTTATAATCGCGCATAGACTTTCAACGATTGTTAATGCAGATAGAATCCTTGTTATCCGATATGGTGAAATCATTGAAGACGGAACACACCAAGAATTATTAGCCTTAAAAGGTTATTATCACAAGCTCTATACAAATCAGTTTAACGAAGCTCGCGAAGCACAATTAATGTCAGAGTTATAAGAGAGTTTAATGACTCTCTTTCTTTTAATAAATACTTTGATAAATATTTATCATTTTCAATGAAACTTTAACTGAGCTGTGGTATTATTAGTTTACTTGGGTTTTATTCCCAGTGTTATAGAAAAAGAAGTGGAGTGAAAGAAGTATGAGCGAGAAAGACGCAAAATTAGAGGAAGCATACGGAGAAGTAAATTTAAGTTTACTTGCTGACTTTGCCCTCACAAATGGTATCTCTGGACATGAAGTAGAGATGACACGTGTTTTCAAAACATGGACTGAAGAATTCGCTGATGAAATTAGTTATGATCAATTAGGATCAATTATTGCTCTTAAAAAAGGTGCTGAAAACGGACCGAAGATTATGTTTGCAGGTCACGTTGATGAAATTGGTTTCTTAGTAAAAAGCATCGATGATAAAGGTTTCTTACGACTCCAAGCAGTTGGAGGATGGTGGGGACATGTCTTACCATCACATCCTGTTACAATAACAACTCGTACAGGTATGGATTATGTGGGGGTTATTGGATCAAAAGCTCCTCACGGATTACCACCAGCAGTACGCAACAAAGTAATGGATATTCAAGATATGTATGTTGACTTAGGTGTTGCTTCCAAAGAAGAAGTAAAACTACTTGGTATTCAAGTGGGTGACGCTGTTACACCTAAAGCTGATTTCCATGTTCTTGCTAATCCTAACTACTTAATGTCAAAAGCATGGGATAACCGAATTGGTGCAGCAGTTGCAGCAGAGGTTATTCGCTCATTAAAAGACGAAAAAATTGATGCAAACGTATATTCAGTTGGTACAGTACAAGAAGAAGTTGGTTTACGTGGAGCAAAAACTGCAGCACAAAAAATCAATCCTGATATTGCAGTAACAATTGATACTACAATTGCACTTGATACTCCAGGTGATGACAACCGTATTAAATTAGGTGTTGGTGTTACATTAGAAGTCATGGATGCTTCCTATATTGGACATAAAGGCTTACTATATCACTTACAAGACTTATGTGATGAAATGGGTATTGATTACCAATTTGAGCTCTTAGCAGCTGGTGGTACTGACTCAGGAGAAATCCATAAAGTTCATGATGGTGTAATTACACTATCAATTTCAATTCCTACACGTTATATTCACTCACATTACGGAATTATTCACCGTAAAGATTTTGTGGATACAGTTAAACTCTTAACAGAATTTAGCCGTCGTATGAATGCTGAAACATTAACAGAATTACAAAACTACAAACGATAAGAACTTAGCATTTGCTAAGTTTTTTTCTACATGAAAGGGAGGAAATCAATGAAAGTTGTAACACTTTGTGGAAGTATGAGATTTGCCAATGAAATGATGAGGATTGCATTGGATTTAGAGTTGAATCACGAGTGCGCTGTCCTTCAGTGTTCATATAATATTGACAACATTGAAATTAATCCTATCAAACTTGCGAAAAGTCATATGAGGAAGATTGATATGAGCGATGCCATTTATGTTGTGAACATAAACGATTATATTGGTGAGAGTGTACGTAGTGAGATTAAGTATGCTACTGAAGCTGGAAAAGAAGTAATGTACCATGAGAATCGTCAGTCTTAATAAGCTGTACTAAACTTAATAAAGATTTTTTACTTATTAGTAAAGTTGATGATATAATAACAGTAATCATAAAAAGTAATAAGAGGAGAATAAGACATGTTACAAGCACAAATTTTTATTGAAAAACCAGTTGAGGAAGTATGGCGTTTTATTGAAATGGAATTTGCAAAGGTATTTAAATGTAGTCCATCAAAGTTACTTAATCAAGAAATTAAGTCGACAGCACGTAACTTTAATGGTCAAGAGATTTCGATTGAACAAAAAGTTACAGTATTTGAACCAAACGTAAAAATAACTATAGAATCAATTAATAGTAAAGACCGTGTATTTACAAGTTATGAATTAATTGCAGATGCTGACGGTACGTTCTTATCCACAACAGAAGATGGACAAGGGGTAAGTAGTAAAGCTCGTTCATTAAACTATAAATTAATGTCATTGCCTATTATTAGTCGTGGTTCAAGAAAACGTCTATTAAAACGTTTGGAAACTATGAAATATATTATTGAAGGTGGTCCATTAGACACTGAAGAAGTTGAAACTGTAGAAGAAGTAGATAACCAAGAGTAAAAGAAAAAGAGTCGCTAGACTCTTTTTACTTTGAAAGATCTTTATAACTAACAAGTTCGATTCCTAAATCTTTAACTGCTTGAAGCACCTTAGGATCTTGTAACACTTGTCGTTCCGTTTCACGATAAGTATTGTAACTGGATATTTCCATAATACGATCGTCAACGTATGCAGGGTGTGTCATGAGATCTAGATATTCCTCAGTGTTTGTTTGGAAAAGGTTCAATAAGTAATCAGTAGAAACTGTTTCTTTATAGAAGCCACCATCGAGTTTAACTTGGGTAGGGACGACTGTCGCATCTGAACGATAAGGTAGATTGTATTTCTTAGCAAGCTTTTCAACTACAGTTCTCAAGAGAGGATGTAGATGGGTGTGGTGATGAGAATCAAGGTGAGTGATTGGAATTTGACTCTTGATTGATTCAATTTGTGCATCCCATTCTTGATAAAGCTCGTCTAAATCTATAGATTCATCAATAGTATCTGAGCGGAATTTAAAATTTCCTTCGTCATCAACTAATGTTTTGTGAGTTTTTAATAGAGGTCTTCCGGTTGTGAGTACCATATGGACTCCGACACCAAGACCAGGATTTTCTTTTGAAAACTGGATTGCTTGATCTGCGAAAGGCATATTTGCCATTAAAGTAGTGGAAGTTACAATTCCATTTTTATAACATTCTATGATGGCACGGTTGCCACCATCAGTTAAACCAAAATCATCTGCATTAACAATTAATTTCATATTAAATCCTCCTAGTAAAATTATAGCATGTTTGGTATGATTGTCACGGAGGTATTTATGGAAACTAAAATAAAAATCACAATGACAACCGGTAGTACAATGATTGCTGAGTTGTACCCAGAAATTGCACCAAAAACAGTAGAGAACTTCGTCAAGTTAATTAACGACAAGTTCTATGATGGATTAATCTTCCACCGTGTTATTCCAGGATTTATGATCCAAGGTGGAGACCCTACAGGAACTGGAATGGGTGGACCTGGATATCAAATCGAGGGAGAATTCACATCAAATGGCTTTAAGAATGATTTAAAGCATAGTGAAGGTGTATTCTCTATGGCTCGTGCATACGATCCAAACAGCGCAGGAAGCCAATTCTTTATCATGGCTCAAGATTCACCACACTTAGATGGACAATATGCTTCATTTGGTAAAGTTATCGAAGGACTTGATGTAATTCAAGAAATCGTTAACGTTAAACGAAACAGTAATGATAAACCACTTGAAGACCAAGTAATCCAAACAATTGAAATAATATAGGAAAAGCGACTGATATAGTCGCTTTTCAATGCTTGAGGGGATGTAAGCATACAATCCGAAGATTGCATACTTATAGTACCCTTTATTATTCTCAAATCTTCTGTTTCGTGTCTAAAAGAGAGGTATTTTATTGAACTATTTGTTCTAATGACTTGGTATAGTGATTTAATACCTTTACACCATGTTCACTGACGCAGACTAGGTCTTCAACTCTTACACCGCCAACTCCCGGGATATAGATTCCTGGTTCGATTGAAAAACACATCCCTATTTGGACAAGTTCCTGGTTACTTGAGGATACATCAAGGTTTTCATGAGCCTCTAATCCTATTCCATGACCAGTGCGGTGTACGAAGTATTCTCCATAGCCTGCATCACTAATCACATCTCGAGCAGCTTTATCAATAGAGGCGAAACTGACACCTGGTGCTATAGCGGCAATAGCAGCTTCATTTGCTTGTCGACAGATTTCATAAATCTTCTCAAGCTCTGGCTTACTACCTACTAGGAAACAACGTGTCATGTCTGATGCATAATGCTTATACATTCCACCCATATCTATCAGTACCATATCGTTTTCTGTAAGCTTACGATTTGATGGAATGCCATGAGGGTCAGCAATGTTCTCACTGAACAGTGCGATTGGAGTGAAACTGACACCTTCTAATGGATCTGTGTTTTGCTTTGTGTTGATAATGTCAGCTAATTCAATTTCAGTCATACCTACACGAATTTCATGTTTCAGTTCTTCCATGATTCGATCATTATGTTCAGAAACTTTTGTCATGAGTTCAATTTCGTCATTATCCTTAATACGACGCAGGGATTCTAAAGTAGCAGAAGCATCATGAATGTCGTAATCATGGATAAAAGGAATCACGAATCGTGCAGCCCACGTTCCATCAATACCGAGATCTTTGTGGGCTAAGTATGACTTGATTAGATTAATTGGATTATCACTATCTTCATAAGAGATTGTTTTGATAGTGTCTGGTGCTATGAATAGTTTGTTTAGGAATAGAAGTGGTTCTTTATCTTTTTGAATAAGTAGAGCTAAGAGACGCTCTCCTGGATCATACTCTTTCCCAATAAAGTAATAGATCATTACTGGGTCTGTCACAAGTATTTGGGGTAGTGTCATTATTTCTTGTAATTTCTTGTATCGCATGGTAATTCCTCCTCATTAATAATTATAGTAGGAGTTCTCTAAAATGCAATGTTATCTAAGATGTGATAAGATAAATGTGAAAGGAAGGGATACTATGAAACCAGAAGAAAAACAAGTTATTATTGTAAATAAAAATCCAGTCGATTTGTCGATGCAAATTTTGATTCCTCCTTTTCGCCCAATTAATCTTTATGAAATCGAAGATAATTTAGAGGCGGTACTTGAGGAAATTCAAACGTATCGAGTTAATGAAAATATCAAACGATACATTGTTTCTTTCTTTACTGCAATTCATGATGCTATGAACGAAAAAGACATTCTACCACTTGTCGAATACTTTTTCTTAGAAGAAGATTTTGAAACATTTGATGCGAAAGAGACACAGGCTGTATTTGAAACACTCCAAGAGTTTATTCGCAGCGCAAACGATGAAAATAGACTGATGCACTAACAACTCCATTACGGAGTTGTTTTTTATAATCTTTAAGCCTTTTCAAAATGGTATAATAAGTAAGAAAAGAGGGATATGTATGCTAATTGATGACCTAAAGAATACAAAGAACCTATCTGATAATGAAAAAGAAATTGCTCACTACATACTTGAAAATCCAAAAAAGGTAATTGAAATGACGATAAGTGATTTTAGTGCAACAGTTTTTTCTTCTAATTCTACTGTCGTAAGATTTTGCCAGAAGCTTGGTTTTAAAGGTTTTTCTGACTTTAAAATTACCTTAGCTAAAGAAATAAGCATGATACTTCTTCAAAACGAAAGAATTGAAGTTGATATGCCAATATTACCTACTGACTCAGACGAAGCAATTGTAAAAGCTTTTGTGAATTTGAATTCACAGGCTATTGAAGATGCCTATCATAATCTTAATATTAAAGATTTGCGCCAAGCTGTTAATCTATTAGAAGACGCTCATCGTATCACTTTATGGGGAATTGGAAACTCGGCACTTGTTGCACTGGACTTCCATAACAAACTTAAGCATATAGGTTATCCTTCCTCTTGTGACAATACAATGGGATTCCATAACTATTTTCCTCCAAGATTTAAGAACCACAAAGAGGTGGCAGTAATCTTTAGTACTTACGCAAATAGTAAACAAGTAAGAGATTGGATTACGCAATTTAAAGAAGCAAAGTGTGAAGTTATTTTGATTTCAGCCAATCCGAATACACCCTATGCTAATCTTGTAGACTGTTCTGTATTAATCGATAATAGTGAAAAGAGAATGGTAAAAATGGGAGTCTTTGCATCAAGGATTGCTATGCAATTTGTTGCTGATATTATATATGCCATGTTGTTCCAACTGGATTATCAAAACAATGTATTGAGACAGTACAAATCAGGACAACATATTAATGAACAAGGCGAATACCTTAAAAATATATTATTAGGAGAATGACGGAAGCAATTTCCGTCTTTTTTATACGGTTTCATTAAATAAAAAGAAAGTATTACCATATTACCCTGTAGATATTACGGATACGAAGAGTACGCGCTACAATGGAACCATAAATTAATTGAGGAAACAAGAATGAGGAGGAATTATGATAAAAGGATTTAGAGATGATTTCTTGTGGGGTGGCGCCACTGCTGCCAATCAAATTGAAGGTGCATGGAATGTCGGTGGTAAAGGTTTGTCTGTATCAGATGTTTTAACCTATAAACCGGATGTATCGGTCATGGATTATAAGAAAAACAATTCATACACAATGGAAGATATTAAAATAGCGATGGAGAGTGATGATACAAGATATTACGCTAAACGTCGTGGATCAGATCACTATAATCGTTATAAAGAAGATATCGCTCTCTTGGGTGAAATGGGATTTAAGGTCTATCGTTTATCAATCGCATGGTCTCGTATATATCCTAACGGTGATGATTTGGAGCCTAATGAAGAAGGTCTACAGTTTTACGATGATTTATTTGATGAGTGTGCAAAATATGGAATCGAACCTTTAGTTACCATGTCACACTATGAACCACCAATTAACTTAACTGTGAAGTATGGTGGGTGGTCTGATCGTCGTGTTATCGGATTCTTCTCAACATTTGTCGATACTATTACAAAACGATATAAGAATAAAGTAAAATACTGGTTAACATTCAATGAAGTCGATAGTATGATTCGTCATCCATTTACAACAGGGGGGCTTGTTGAGTCGGAGTATGATGAAAAAGAGTTCGAACAAGTTGTGTATCAATCAATGCATCATCAATTTGTAGCAAGTGCATTAGCAACAAAAATCACACACGAAAACATTCCAGAATCACAAGTTGGCTGTATGCTCACAAAACTAATGTTCTATCCATTTACTTCTAAACCAGAAGATGTCTTGGCTGCACAACAGGATCAAAGAAATACATTAGCTTATAGTGACACTCAAGTTCGTGGTGAATATCCACCATATCTTCTTGCACTATTCGAGAGAAAAGGAATTGAGATTAAAAAAGAAGTAGGGGATGATGAAATCATGAAAGCATACCCTGTAGATTTTGTGTCATTTAGTTACTATTCTTCATCATGTTCAGCGAAAAACTCAGAAGAACTTGCAAAGACTGCAGGTAACACGTCTTTTGGAATTAAGAATCCACATTTAGAATCGAATGCTTGGGGATGGCAAACCGATCCAATTGGTCTAAGAATTTCCTTAGTTGACCTTTATGATCGTTATCAAAAACCATTGTTCATTGTTGAGAATGGTTTAGGTTATGAAGATGTACTTGAGGAAGATGGTACAGTTAATGATGATTACCGTATTGATTATCTTCGAGAACATATTCAAGCTATGAAAGATGCAGTAGTTGAAGATGGGGTAGATCTTATGGGGTATACATCGTGGGGCTGTATCGACTTAATTTCTGCTTCTACAAACCAAATGTCTAAACGATATGGTTTTATCTATGTTGATAGTGATGACTTTGGTGAAGGAACGTTTGATCGTTACCGTAAGAAATCATTCTATTGGTATAAAGATGTCATTGCATCAAATGGTGAAAAACTGTAAAAAAATAGCTGTGGAAATTAATCCACGGCTATTTTTGGTTTTTGATATCATCCAATTGAATTGTTAGTGCATCAATGGAAACTGACAATTCTTTTAATAAGTAAACAAGGGATATTACTAAGCATATTAAACTTGTAATAAAGAGAACACCTGAGAGTTTGGGAATGTTGACCATTGCTGCAAGCATACTGATGGCTGCAATCGCAAACGCAACAGCTCCAAACATCTGCATTTTCTTGATGAGGGTCATACGAAATTGTAGATTAGCGATTTGGTTTAAATTTCGCTCGTCAGGATGTGCCTGGTGACGTTCATAAAGATCACGAATTAAATCAGCAAGAACCACAAATCGGTTTGTATATGCCAACATTAATAGTGATAAGGCAGGAAATATTAGTGCTGGTGTTGTTAATGAAAAATCAAATGTGAATGACATAGTTTCTCCTTCTTCTGTGTAAAATCATTGAATTATACATTAATTGTCGATAAAATTATATCATTGAATGAGAAAAGAGGAAATGAAATGAGATACTTAATTAATCCGTCAACCAATCCGTATTTCAATCTAGCACTTGATGAGTATGCTATGAAATATATTGATTGTGATGACGATTTTTTCTTTTTATGGCAAAATGAGCCGTCAGTAATCATTGGCAAGAACCAAAATACTGCTGAAGAAATTAATCAGAAGTTTATTGATGATAATGGCGTTAAAGTTGCTCGCCGTGTTTCTGGTGGTGGGGCTGTATATCATGATTTAGGGAATCTAAACTTCACATTTATTATTAATGTAGATGACCCAAGTAAAGTTAATTACAAAAAATACGTACAACCAGTCATAGACGCTTTAGAAAGTATGGGTGTTAAAGCTGAGGCATCTGGTCGTAATGACATTCTTGTAGACGGACTTAAAATATCGGGTAATGCTCAACGTGTAGCAAATGGTAAGCTAATGCATCATGGTACTTTAATGTTTGATGTAAAGGTTGAAGATTTAGTAGATGCACTTAATGTTGATCCAGATAAGATTACATCTAAAGGTGTTAAATCAGTGCGTTCTCGTGTAACTAATATTAAAGAACATTTACCTGAAGGAACAACACTCCAACAATTCTGGGATGCTCTTCAATATTATTTATCAAATCAAGGTCAAGATGAAGAAATTGTCTTATCGGAAGAAGATATCGCAAAGATTGAATTTGAAGCAATGAACCGATTCTCAACATGGGATTGGATTTATGGTTATTCACCAGAGTTTAACTTAAAGAATAGTCGCCGATTCCCTGGTGGTAAACTTGAAGTGTTAATGGATGTTGATCATGGACGTATTGAGAACATTCGTTTCATTGGTGATTACCTTGGTGTTGAAGATGTTGAAGAAATAGAAAATCGATTAAAAGGGGTACGATTCCACCAAAAAGATGTAGAAGCGATTCTTGATTCATACCACATTGGTACCTATTTTGGCGGTATTAAAAAAGAAGAAATCTTAGACTTAATGTTCAATTAATTCCATATATTTACAAAACGATTGTGAAAAATTAAGTCTATTTAACGAAATCTCGGGATATCCTAGCATTATCATTGAATGAAAGGGTATTCCGTGTTACATTTATACTGTAATGTTAGGGCCAAAAGCTAACATGAAGAGAGGAAATGGAGATATTATGGCACAAACAAAAAAAGCAAATAAAGCTTTAGATTTCGCTGCACATTTAAAAGCAGTTGAAGCGCTTTATCCAATGTTCCAGATTTTAGATGAAACTGGAAAAGTTGTTAACAAAGATATGTTACCAGATTTAAAAGACGAAGAACTTGTCGATTTATTCGAGAAGATGCTTTGGTCACGTGCGTTGAATGACCGTTCAACAACATTAGCACGTCAAGGTCGTTTAGGATTCTTCGCACCTACAGCAGGTCAGGAGGCATCGCAAATTGCGAGTCATTTTGCGTTTGATAAAAACGATATTTTATTCCCAGGATACCGTGATATTCCTCAATTAGTACAACACGGACTACCACTTCATAAGGCATTCTTATGGAGCCGCGGACATGTTGAAGGAAATATTTATCCAGAAGATTTCCACGCAATGCCACCACAAATTATTATTGGGGCACAAATTATCCAAGCAGCAGGAGCTGGTATTGGACTTAAAAAACGTGGAAAACAACAAGTAGCATTTACATATACAGGTGATGGAGGATCTTCACAAGGAGATACTTATGAAGGTTTTAACTACGCAGGTGCATTTAAAGCTCCAGTAGTGTTCTACATCCAAAATAACGGATATGCAATTTCAACACCACGCCATGTCCAAACTGCAGCACCTACATTAGCTCAAAAAGCAGCAGCAGCTGGTATACCAGGTGTTCAAGTTGATGGTATGGATCCACTTGCAGTCTATGTTGCTTCAAAAGCAGCTCGTGATTGGGCAATTGCTGGAAACGGACCTGTATTAATTGAAACAATTACTTCACGTTTCGGACCTCACTCATTATCAGGAGACGATCCAAAACGTTACCGTGATCAAGCAAGTTTTGACGAATGGGATAAAAAAGATCCATTAATTCGTATGCGTAACTTCTTAACAGAAAAAGGTCTATGGACTGAAGAAAAAGAAGTTGCTTTAATTGAAAAATATGATGAAGAAATTAAAGAAGCAGTTAAATTAGCTGACCAAGCTCCAAAACAAAAAGTTTCAGATTTCTTGAAAACAATGTTTGAAGAGCCAACAAACGTTATTGCAGAACAAATTGAATTCTTTGAAAAAAAGGAGGGTAACAAATAATGGCACAACTAACTATGATTCAAGCCATTACCGAAGCGCTTGACATTGCCCTTGAACGTGATGAAAACACATTAATTTTCGGTGAAGACGTAGGGAAGAACGGTGGAGTTTTCCGTGCGACTGAAGGTCTTCAAGAAAAACACGGTGAAGATCGTGTATTTGACACACCTCTTGCTGAGTCCGGTATTGGTGGACTTGCAATTGGTTTAGCATTAGAAAAATTCCGTCCAATTCCAGAAATTCAATTCTTTGGATTTATCTTTGAAGTAATGGACTCAGTAGTAGCACAAATGGCACGTACTCGTTACCGTATGGGTGGTACACGCCAAATGCCTATTACAATTCGTTCACCATTTGGTGGTGGGGTTCATACACCTGAGCTTCACTCAGACAACTTAGAAAGTTTAATTGCACACTCACCAGGGATTAAAGTAGTTATTCCTTCAAACCCTTATGATGCTAAAGGTTTACTATTAGCTGCAATTGAAGACAACGATCCAGTTGTTTACTTAGAACACATGAAACTTTACCGTTCATTCCGTGATGAAGTTCCTGAAGGATACTATACAATTCCATTAGGAAAAGCAAACGTAGTTAATGAAGGTAATGATGTTACTATCGTTACTTACGGATACATGGTTCGTGAAGCAATTAAAGCTGTTGATGTCCTTGCTAAAGAAGGTATTTCAGCAGAAGTTATTGACTTACGTACAGTATCACCACTTGATATTGAAACAATCGTTGCATCAGTTACAAAAACTGGTCGCTTAGTAGTTGTTCAAGAAGCACAACGTCAAGCAGGAGTTGGCGCTACAGTTATGGCAGAAATCGCAGAACGTGCAATTCTATCATTAACAGCACCTATTGGACGTGTGGCTGCACCTGATACGATCTTCCCATTTGGTTTAGCTGAAGGTGATTGGTTACCAAGTGTTACAGATGTCGTTGAAAAAGTTCGTGAAACAGTGAACTTTGACTAATTGAAGGGAGCAAACAGTATGTCATATATTTTTAAAATGCCAGATGTCGGAGAAGGCATCGCTGAAGGCGAAATCGTTCAATGGTTTGTTAAAGAAGGGGATACCATCAAAGAAGATGAACCTCTCTTAGAAATCCAAAATGATAAATTAGTACAAGAAGTACCATCACCAGTTGCTGGTACAATTACAAAAATTTTAGTTCAACCAGGTACAGTTTCAACTGTTGGTGATAGCTTAATTGAAATCGCTGTTGAAGGTGGTGCACCCGCACCAGCTGCTCCAGAAGCACCAGTTGAAGCAGCACCAGCACCTGCAGCACCAGCTGCATCCGCAAACTTTACATTCAACATGCCAGATGTTGGAGAAGGTATTGCTGAAGGTGAAATTGTTCAATGGTTTGTTAAAGAAGGCGATTCAATTAAAGAAGATGAACCTCTCTTAGAAATCCAAAACGATAAATTAGTACAAGAAGTACCATCACCAGTAAGTGGTACAATTGCAAAAATCCACGTACAACCAGGTACAGTATCAACAGTTGGAGATCCACTTGTTGAAATTACTACAGCTGGTGGTGGACACGTTGCTCAAGCAGCTCCTGCAGCTGCACCAGCTCCAACTGCTCAAGCAGCAGCTGCAACACAAGGAGATGGAACAACATTTGTTCATAACACAATTGCAAACCGTGTACTTGCAATGCCTTCAGTACGTCAATATGCACGTGATAAAGGTGTTGATTTAACATTGGTAGCAGCAACAGGTCGTCATGGACATGTTCGTAAACAAGATATTGATGCATTCTTACAAGGTGGAGCACAACAAGCAGCACCAGCAGTAGAAGCACCAGTACAAACAACTCAAGAAACAACAGTACAACCAAGTGCTCATGTTCCTGCAGAAAAACCTGCACCAGCAGCACCTGTATTTGTAGCTGGAGAAGAAACACGCGTTGCAATGACACCAACACGTCGTGCAATCGCAAAAGCAATGCTTACAAGTAAAAAAGAAGCACCACACGTTACAATCTTTGACGAAGTGGATGTTACAGCACTTGTTAACCACCGTAAGAAATTCAAAGATGTTGCTGCATCACAAGATGTTAAGTTAACATTCTTACCTTACGTAGTTAAAGCATTAATTGCTACTGTACGTAAATACCCAGTATTAAATAGTAGTGTTGATGATAAAACAAATGAAATTGTTTACAAAAATTACTACAATATTGGATTTGCAGCAGATACACCTCATGGATTATACGTTCCAAATATTAAGAACGCAGATTCAAAAGGATTATTCTCAATTGCTAAAGAAATTACAAAACTTGCTAAAGATGCAAATGACAATAAACTTGCAGGACCAGATATGAGAAATGGAACAATTACTATTTCAAATATTGGTTCAGCTCGTGGACTATGGTTTACACCAATCATCAACTTCCCAGAAGTTGCAATCTTAGGTGTTGGACGTATCGATAAGAAACCAGTTGTTCTAGAAGATGGAACATTAGGAATCGGTAATGTCTTAGCTCTTTCATTAAGCTTTGACCACCGTATTATCGATGGTATGACTGCTCAATCAGCAATGAATGAAATCAAACGTTTATTGAGCGATCCAGAATTATTATTAATGGAATCATAAGAGAGGTGTAAATTATTATGGTAGTAGGAGATTTAGCTTTAGAACTTGAAACAGTTGTTATCGGTTCAGGTCCTGGTGGATACGTTGCAGCAATCCGTGCAGCACAACTTGGACAAAAGGTAGCAATCATTGAAAAAGAATTTATCGGTGGTGTGTGTTTAAACGTTGGATGTATTCCTTCAAAAGCATTAATTAATGCTGGACACCGTTACCAAGAAGCATTACATTCAGAACCTTTTGGAATTACAACTAAAGGTGTAACAATTGACTTTACAAAGACACAAGCATGGAAAGACAACGAAGTAGTAAAGAAACTTACAAGCGGCGTTGAAATGCTTCTTAAAAAGAATAAAGTTGAAATCATTCGTGGTACAGCTTTCTTCAATGATACACACCAATTACGTGTTGTTAATGGTGATGATGCACAATCTTATACATTTAAGAATGCAATTATTGCTACAGGTAGCCGTCCAATTGAAATCAAAGGCTTCAAATATGGTAAACGAGTACTTGATTCAACAGGTGGATTAAACTTAAAAGAAATTCCTAAGAAATTAGTTGTTATCGGTGGTGGTTACATCGGTAGTGAGTTAGCTGGTGTTTACGCTAACTTAGGTACAGAAGTTACTATATTAGAAGGTAGCCCAAGTATCTTGCCACAATTCGACAAAGACATGATTAAACTTGTTGAAAATGAATTTGCTAAGAAACATGTTTCAATCGTTACAAATGCAATGGCTAAAGAAGCTAAAGAATTAGATAACGGTGTTGCAGTTACTTATGAAATTGATGGTAAACCAACAACAATCGAAGCTGATTACGTTCTTGTAACTGTTGGACGTCGTCCAAATACAGACGATTTAGGATTAGTAGTAGCTAATGTTGAGACTACAGATCGTGGATTAATCGTTGTTGACAAGCAAGGCCGTACATCACAAGAACATATCTTTGCAATCGGTGATGTTGTTCCTGGAGCAGCTCTTGCACATAAAGCTTCATATGAAGCAAAAATTGCAGCAGAAGCTATCTCAGGCGAAAATGTAGAAATCGATTATGTTGCGATTCCTGCAGTATGTTTTACAGATCCTGAACTTGCTACAGTTGGATTAACTGAAAAAGAAGCAAAAGAACAAGGATTAACTGTAAAAGTTTCAAAATTCCCATTCGGTGCTAACGGACGTGCGCTTTCACTAAATGCTACAGAAGGTTTTGTAAGACTTGTTTCAGAAAAAGATTCAGGACTCTTACTTGGAGGCCAAGTAGCTGGTGTTGGGGCTTCTGATATTATCGCTGAAATTGGATTAGCTGTTGAAGCACGTATGAATATTGAGGATCTTTCCTTAACAATTCATGCTCACCCAACATTATCCGAAACAATTATGGATGCATCTGAGTTATCACTTGGATTACCAATTCATATTTAATAGTATCTATAGTATATATAGAAAGGACTTCTGAACAGGAGTCCTTTTTTCAATGTAATAAAATTACATCTATGAAACAATTTTCAGAAATATAATTAAAAGTTTTCAAATATGTGAGAGAAATATGAAAAAAGCATTGACTTTAATTTCAAGTGGTATATAATAATTTCATACAGAGCGACAACTGTATCCAGAAATAGGAGGAAGAGAAATGAAGAAATTACTCGCGACATTAGTAGCGGTATTACTAGTAATTACTGGTTGTTCATCCGGCAAAGGATCTGACACAGTTAACGAGTATAAATATGTTTATACAACAGATATTACTCAACTAGACTATACTGCAACAATGAGAGCTACAAATGGTGACCACTTCGCAAACTTTGTGGATGGACTATTTGAGAACGACAATTTAGGTAGATATGTTCCTGCACTTGCTGAAGGTGAACCAACAGTTAGTGATGATGGATTAAACTATACATATAAACTTAAACCAGGTATTAAATGGGTAACAAACGAAGGTGTAGAATACGATGAAGTTAAACCTTCAGATTTCGTTACAGGTTTAAAACATGCAGTTGATGTAGAGTCAGAGTTACTATATATTGTTGCAGATTCAATTGATGGACTTGCAGCTTATATTAAAGACCCTTCATTAGGAATTGAAAGTGTTGGTGTTAAAGCTGATGATGCAGCAATGACATTAACATATACATTAGCAAATCCAGAACCATACTTTAATACAAAGACAACATATGGTATCTTATTCCCTATCAGTGAAAAGTTCCTTACATCGAAAGGTGACACATTCGGATCAGCTTCACCAGATAGTATCTTATACAACGGACCATTTATCTTAGCTAACTCAACAGAGAAAACTAAGATTGAATATACTAAGAACCAAAACTACTGGGACAAAGACAATGTATTCCTTGAAAAAGTAGAATACACATTCTTTGATGGTAAAGATCCAGATGCATTATATCGTGCATTCTCAGATGGAACTTATACACAAGCTCGAGTATATCCAGCATCAGCAGGATATGCAGATGTTGTGAAGAATGATAAAGACAACATCAATGCTTCACAAACAGATAGTTCAACATTCAACATGACATTCAACTTTAACCGTGGTGCTTACAAATACACAAGCCACTCAGAAACAAGTAGAGTTGATGCTCAAAAAGCAATCAAGAACTTAAACTTCCGTACTTCATTAATGTTTGCAATGGATCGTGCTTCATACTTAGCGCAAAACGTTGGTGATGATATGAAAGAAATTTCAATCCGTAATATGTTAACACCTTCTGAATTCTTAACAATTGGTAACAAGACATACGGTGAAGTTACATCAGAAAAATTAGCAGCATTAAATCCTGAGTTATATACAGGAATCGATCTTAAAGATGGTCACGATGCATTCTACAATGTAGAAAAAGCTAAAGCAACATTCGAAAAAGCTAAAGCTGAACTCGAAGCACAAGGTGTAGCATTCCCAATTCAACTTGATATGCCAGTTAATAACGAAGCAGAAATTGGAATGAACCAAGCTAAATCACTCAAAGCATCTATTGAAAAATCATTAGGTACAGATAACGTTGTTATTAACCTACAATTAATCAGTAGAAAAGAATACATGGATATTACTTACTATGCTACTTCTGGAGCAGCAAGTGATTTCGATATTTCAACAGCATCAGGTTGGGGAGCAGACTTTATTGACCCTTCAACATACCTAAATATTTACAACCCAACAAACGGGGATATGTTAAATACATTTGGTCTTGATGCAGCAGTTGCAGCAGTTGGTGGTGATCCAGCAAACGTAGCAGCTAAAGAATTAATCGGTCTTAATAAGTTTGAAGCAATGCTTGAAAAAGCAAATGCAATTACAGATAAAGATCAATTAGATGCACGTAACGAAGCTTATGCAGAAGCAGAAGCTTGGTTAGCAGCTAACGTTTTACAAATTCCTATCCAAGCAGGTGGTGGTACACCATTTGTATCTAAAGTTGTTCCATTTACAAGACCTTCAGGATTCGCAGGCTTAGGTAAAGAAAAACTTAAGTTCATGAAAGTCCAAAAAGATGTTGTTTCAATCGAACAATATACAAAAGCTAAAGAAGAATGGGAAAAGAAAGTAAAAGCTGGTTCATAAAACCTAGACGATAAAGCATTTGAGTTAATAGAGGGTTAGCTTAATAACTAACTCTCTTTTATCTCTGTATTAGGAGGTATAGAAGTGAAAAAATACGTATTTTTTAGAGTCCTGCGTTCAATGCTCAGCATTTTTCTCGTTACGACTATCGCATATATTTTAATATTTACAATGGTTCCACGCCAAAACATATTTATTGGTGATACTGCGTGGACAAAGCTATCAGGAAAACCTGATGAGCGTGTTAATTATGAGTACACTACATATAAAAAGATGGGGTACGTTGATTATAAAACAACACATGAACTTTGTAATGTAGCTACTGAAGGTACTGATAATTACCAAGATTGTATATCTAACCCAGAAACTTATGCTACAGAATGGGCTAAGTCTTCAAAAGGTTGGGAAATCGGACAATATCCTTTATCTAAGGATTTTTATGCCGTTCGTGAAATTCCAATTTTTGAAAGAGTAGCGCGTTTTTATGGCAATTTAATTAAGATTGATCATCCATGGGCAATTGATGATCCAAATCTTGATCGCAATATTTATATTAGTAACAATGAGACCAGTGGTCTGTCTTTGGCATGTTCTGGTTGTCGCTCAAAACATCTAGTCTATTTTGACGGTACATTCCCATTCATTCACCAAAACATAATTACACTTGATATGGGTACGTCATATCCTACATTCAGTGGTCGTCCAGTTATGGATGTTATTACTGATAAACAGGGTACTCCTGTTCAAAAAGAAGTAACATTTGAAACAGGATTAACAACAAACTCTTCCATTGATGTGCATTCATGTACATATAAACCAACAGAAATGATTGATCACTTAGATGAACAACGTTTCGTAGATAACTATGCAAACTGTAAACAAACTAATGGAGATCCATCAATGATTGGTATCTCAATGATGACAGGTATTGTTGCGGTTGCACTCTCATACTTAATTGCAATTCCATTTGGTATTACAATTGCTAGAAACAAAGGAAAAATGTTTGACCGTTTTGGAACAGGTATCGTCATGGTATTAATGTCGGTTCCAAGTATTGCGTTTATCTATTTCTTCCGTTTCTTAGGTTCAACATTCTTAGGATTGCCTGATACATTCCCTGCATTAGGTGCTGGAAACTTCCTATCCTATGTACTTCCTACATTAGTTCTTGCGTTACTAAACGTACCTGGATTAACTGTATGGATTCGTCGTTATATGGTTGACCAACAATCTGCAGACTATGTTAAGTTTGCTAAAGCTAAAGGTCTATCAGAGAAAGAGATTTCTAAACGACACATCTTTAGAAATGCGATTATTCCAATTACACAAGGAATCGCTCGTTCATTTATTTTATCAATTACTGGTGCTACAATTACTGAAAGTATCTTCGTTATGCCAGGTATGGGTAAAATGTTACCAGATGCAATCAACTCCTATAACAATACTGTTGTAATCGGTCTTGTATTTGTATTTACTACATTATCTGTACTTTCTGTATTACTTGGAGATATTACATTAACAATGGTAGACCCACGTATTAAATTATCTGATAGCAAAGGAGGACGTTAATCATGACACAAAACATTAACACAGTTGATGCATCGTATGATGATAAATTTAAATTTGTTAAACTTGATGAAACGGCTTCTGAGCATATTGATGCTCCTACATATTCCTATTGGAAAGCTGTAGCACGTCAATTCTTTGGAAATAAAATTGCTGTATTCATGTTATTACTAATCGTAGTAATTTGTGCTTTCGCATTCATTCAACCAATATTCAGTGGCTATGACTTCATGAATATTGATAACATTAATGAATTTGGCGATCGCTATAACTGGCCATCATTGAAATATTGGTTTGGTACTGATGCTAACGGACACTCACTCTTTGATGCAGTGTGGTCTGGTGCTCGTATCTCAATCTCAATTGGATTTATTGCTACACTAATTACATCTGTAGTAGGGATTATTGTTGGAGCTATTTGGGGTTATTCAAAAGTTGTTGACAAGATTATGATTGAAGTTTACAACATCATTAGTAACGTTCCTTCACTACTTATTGTATTTGTTATGGCATATTCAATGGGTCAAGGGTTCTGGAATCTTATTGTTGCGATGTCAATCACAAGTTGGGTTGGTACAGCATATATGATTCGTGTACAAGTTATGATTATGCGTGACCGTGAGTATAACCTTGCTTCACGTTGTCTTGGAACACCAATTCCACGTATGATTACAAAAAACATTCTTCCATACTTGATTTCAGTTATTGTTACTGATATTTCAGGAACGTTACCAGGATTTATTTCCTACGAAGCATTCCTATCCTTTATGGGAGTTGGTCTTAATGCATCAATTCCATCATTAGGCCGTATTATTTCTAAATATTCAATGAACATGAGTAACTATCCATACCTATTCTGGTTACCGGTTATTGTTCTTGCTTTAGTTACTGTTTCATTGTTCTTAGTAGGACAAGCGCTTGCGGATGCTTCGGATCCGAAGACGCACATGATGTAAGAGGTGTATGATGACAAACAATAAAAATAAAATTCTATCTGCTAAAGATATTACTGTTAAATTTAAAGTTCGTGATCGCATCTTAACAGCTATCCGAAATGTATCTGTAGATCTTTACGAAAACGAAACTCTAGCAATCGTTGGGGAATCAGGATCAGGGAAATCAGTTCTTACAAAAACTTTTACTGGAATGCTCGATTCAAACGGGTATATTGATTCAGGAAGTATTATTTATGAAGGAAATGATTTAACCGAACTTAAGAAGGACAAAGACTGGGTTGGGATTCGTGGTAATAAAATTGCTACAGTTTTCCAAGACCCAATGACTTCTTTAAACCCAATTCTTACAATTGGAACTCAAATTACTGAAGTAATTATTAAGCACCAAGATAAGTCAAAAGCAGAAGCAAAAGAAATTGCGATTGATTTAATGCGTAAAACAGGTATCTCAGATCCAGAAAAACGCTTTGATGACTATCCATTTGAATATTCAGGTGGAATGCGTCAACGTATCGTTATTGCGATTGCATTAGCATGTAAACCAAACATTTTAATCTGTGATGAACCAACTACTGCTTTGGATGTTACAATTCAAGCACAAATTCTTGACTTAATTAAAGAACTTCAAGATGAATTCAAATTCACAACAATTTATATTACTCACGACCTTGGTGTTGTTGCATCTGTTGCTGATAAAGTAGCAGTTATGTATGGTGGTCAAATTGTTGAATATGGTACTGTCGAAGATATTTTCTATAACTCAAAACACCCATATACATGGAGCTTACTATCATCACTTCCGCAACTTGGTGAAAAAGGTGATAAACTTTATGCAATTCCAGGTACACCTCCATCACTTTATAACGAAATTAAAGGGGATGCATTTGCACCTAGAAATCCATTTGCAATGGAGATTGACTTTGAAGTTGAACCTCCAGTGTTCTATGTAAGTGATGTTCACTGGGCAAAAACTTGGTTGCTCGATCCACGTGCTCCTAAAGTTGAGATGCCTGAAGTAATTCGTGACTTACATGGTAAGATTAAGAAAATAAGTCAGACATATAACGCAATAGCGCAAGAGGAGGCAAACAATGGAGAACAATAATAATAGAGAAGTTGTACTATCTATTAAAGAACTTCAAGTTAAATTTGGCTCGTTTGTAGCTGTTAATAATGCAAGTTTTGATATCTATAAGGGAGAAACTTTCTCACTTGTAGGTGAATCCGGATCTGGAAAGACAACAATTGGCCGTGCTGTTGTTCGTATTAACGAAACAAGTCATGGTGATATTATTTTCAAAGGTAAGAAAATTAATAAAAAATTAAACAAAGCAGAAGATGCAGAGGTTATTCGTGGAATTCAAATGATTTTCCAAGACCCTGCTGCTTCACTTAATGAACGTGCTACTGTTGACTATATTGTTTCAGAAGGACTTCATAACTATCACTTATACGAAGACGAAGCAGATCGTATTCGTAAAGTTGAGAAAATTGTTGGTGAAGTTGGACTTCTTAAAGAACACTTAACACGTTATCCTCATGAGTTCTCAGGTGGACAACGTCAACGTATTGGTATTGCTCGTGCATTGGTTATGGAACCAGAATTAGTGGTTGCTGATGAACCTATTTCAGCACTTGATGTTTCCATCCGTGCGCAAGTACTTAACTTACTTAAAACTATGCAAGAAGAACGTGGTCTAACATATCTGTTCATTGCTCATGACCTTTCAGTTGTGCGCTTTATCTCAGATAGAATCGCAGTTATTCATCAAGGTGTTATTGTTGAGTTAGCTGAAACTGAAGAATTGTTTAACAATCCACTTCACCCATATACACGTTCATTACTTTCTGCAGTTCCTCTACCAGACCCAGAGTCTGAAAGAGAGAAGAAACCAGTTATCTACAATCCAGCTGTTCATGATTATTCTCAAGAAAAGCCAAGTTTTGTAGAAATTAAGCCAGGACACTTTGTTTGGGCAAACTCTGTAGAAATTGAAAAATACAAAACACGATTAAAATAAGACCAAACGGTCTTATTTTTTTTGATAATTCTTTCATATCTCTTTTGCGAATTTGTGTAGTATGTTATAATTAGTTAGTTGATTAACTAATTAGGAGAGATAGTGTGGATAATGAACTAAGATCATTGTTTAGAGAAGTATTTCGTTGGCATCGCTATACAGTCCAAAAGTATTTAGATGAATTGGACCTGTATATCGGACAGCCGCGTTTTTTATCGACCATTGAAAGGAATCCAGGAATTACTCAAAAGGAACTTGTCGCATCTTTGAATGTATCGAAGGAGTCAGCTTCAGTGTCGTTAAAAAGATTGGAAGCATCAGGTTATATAGAGAGAAAAGTTGACGAAAAAGATCGTCGTGCAAAGAAACTCTATCTTACCAAGCGAGGTAAGATTACAAGCGATGCTTTAAAAGAAAACTTCGAAAAGATTGATAACGCAATGTTTCAATCCTTTTCAAGCGAAGAACAAGACCAGTTAAAATCCTACTTTGAAATTATGTTAATCGAATTGAAAAAGGGGTCAATGAATGAAAAAGTTTTATAAGTATTTTAAACCAGAGATTCCTGCAGCCATTCTTGGGATTATATTTGTTGGTAGTGTAGCTTTTATTGAACTTTACCAAATACAGCTTATGGCAGAAATAATTGATAACGGTATTGCGAATTCTAACTTTGACATTATCTTATCAGTGGGACTAAAAATGATATGGTTAGCGCTTCTAGGTGCTATTCTCGCAATTCTTGGTCTTGTGTTTCCATCACAAGTATCCAATAACTTTGCTTTACGTTTAAGGGATGCATTATTTCAAAGAATTCAAACATTCTCAATAAAGAATATGACGAACTTCTCAACTGCATCTCTTGTAACGCGATTAACCAATGACGTTAACTTTCTACAACGTACTATAATGATGTGTTTACGTCTTCTAGTTAGGGCGCCAGTATTTTTATTTACATCTGTTTACTTTACCTACCTAGTGAGCCCAGAATTAAGTTGGGTTATGTTAGGTGCAGTTATCTTCTTGTCGGGAATCTTAGTGTATGTGGTTACTCATGGTTTCTCACGTTTTGTTCGACTACAAAAAATGGTTGATAATATGAACCGTAAAGTTCAAGAAACCTTGATGAACATTCGAGTTATTAAATCATTTGTTCGTGAAGACTTTGAAGATGATGGATTTGATAAAGAAAACAAAGAGCTATTCAATGCAAGTGTTAATGCTATGAACTTAATGATTATTATGAACCCTGCATTAACAGGAGCAATCCATTTTGCAACGTTATTTATTGTTTGGATTTCTTCGTATCTTATCGTAGACATGAACTTAATTCATGTCGGGGATTTACTAGTTTTCATTAACTACTTAAGATTTACTATGTTCTCAATGAACATGATTACGAACGTTTTAATGATGATTTCAAGAAGCCGTGCTTCAGTTATTCGTATCGGTGAAGTTCTTGATACAGAAGCTGATATCCTTCCTAAAGAAGATGCAGTTGTAATTGAGGATATGAAGGGTGTCTTAAAATTCGAAAATGTATCATTTAGATATTATGCGGATGCTCAAGATGTTCTTACAAATATCAATCTAACGATTAATCCTGGTGAGCATATTGGGATTATTGGATCAACAGGTAGTGGTAAGTCAACTTTAGTTAACCTCTTATCACGTCTTATCGACGTCACAGGGGAAGAATCACAATTGATGATATTGATATCAGAGATTTAGATTTGAAGTACCTACGCACCTTATTTGGCTTTGTACCGCAAAAGAATCTCCTATTCTCAGGAACTATTGCTGACAACTTGAAACTTGGTAATGAATTTGGAACAGTTGACCAAATGATTGAATCAACAGAAGCTGCTTCTATTTATGGATATATCCGTGATTTAAAAGGTGGCTTTGATGCACCGGTTCAACAAGGTGGAGCTAACTTCTCAGGTGGACAAAGACAACGTCTCTGTATCGCACGAGCTCTAATGATTTCTCCACACTATCTTGTGATGGATGATTCAACCAGTGCGCTTGATGCTGCAACAGAAGCTCAAGTTAAGGAATCTGTAGCAGAACGTTTCAAAGATACAACGGTTATCAGTATTGCTCAGAAAATTAGTTCAGTAGCAGACAGTGACAAGATTGTTGTTTTAGATGAAGGACGTATTGTTGGATTAGGTAAACACGATGATTTATTAAATTCTTGTGGTGTCTATCAAGAAATCTACAACAGTCAAATGCAAAAGGGGGGTGAGTAATATGAGTCAATCGAAAAATATTGTTATTGGTAAACATAAACCAAAGAATCAAAAGAAAACACTCCGAAGACTTATCTCTTATCTTGCAGAAAGTAAATTACTCTTGTTTATCGTAATTGTAGCCTCCATACTCTCTACACTTGGTGGCCTATACGGATCCTATGCTATATCACCAATGATTCAAACGATTGAAGATACCCTGAATAATGTCATTACACGTGATGTAATGATAGCAAGTCTTGGAAGACAGATTACTATTCTTGGGATTGTCTTTGCAGTTGAAGTCATTACGATGTATGCATCAGCTCGCTTAATGGTACGTATATCTCAACGAACTGTAGAAACTATTCGTAAAGAAATGTTCCAACGTGTTCTTCGTATGGATGTTAAGTTCCATGACTCAAATGCTCATGGAGATTTAATGAGTCGCTTTACAAACGATATTGATTTAGTTGGTGAAGGATTAAACTCAGCTGCTGCATCAATTATTATAAATATATTTACTCTTATTGGTACTGTGGTAGTAATGTTTGTATTAAGTCCAATACTTAGTGCGGTAACTTTACTTATCTTGCCATTATTATCGATTATGTCGAATATAATCATAAAGAAATCAAGAATTTATTCGAAACGACAACAACAAACCTTAGGTGATCTCAATGGTTATATTGAAGAAGCAATGGAAGGTCAAACTGTCATGCAACTCTTCAACCATGAACATCAAGCTCATGAGACATTTAATAAAAAGAATAAAATATATCGTAAAAATGCTCAGTTCGCTCAGATTACATCGATTATGATTTATCCACTCATGCAAAACATCAATACAATTAGTTATGCTGTTATTGGTATTGTTGGGGGATATCTTGCGATTAATGGCCGCCTAAGCATTGGGGACCTTAGTGCTTATGTAAATATGACACGTACTCAAGGTAAACCTATCAATGAAATTTCCAGTCAGTTTACGACACTTCAATCCGCTATTGCTTCGGCAGAGCGTATCTTTGAACTCTTAGATTGGACAGAGGAAGTCGTTAATAGTGATGATATTATTCTTGATAACGTTGTAGGAGATGTACGCTTTGAAAACGTTACTTTCGGTTACAACAAGAATCATCCAGTTCTAAAGGATGTTTCATTCTATGCGAAACCTGGGCAAAAGATTGCTTTTGTAGGGTCTACAGGAGCAGGGAAGACAACCATTACCAATCTTATCTCACGTTTCTATGATATCGATAGTGGTCAAATTCTCATTGATGGTACCGATATTCGTACGATAAACCGTTATAGTTTACGTAAGAATATAGCAATGGTTCTTCAAGATACCAACTTATTCACGGGAACAATCTTAGAGAATATACGTTATGGTAATTTAGATGCTAGTGATGAAGAGTGTATTGCGGCAGCGAAACGTGCCAATGCCCACCACTTTATTACGACTCTAGAGCATGGTTATCATACAAAGATTACGGGTACTGGCTCAGAACTATCTCAAGGGCAAAAACAACTCTTGAACATTGCACGAGCTGCTGTTGCTAATCCAAGTATTCTGATTTTAGATGAGGCTACATCCTCAATTGATACTCGTACTGAACGCTTAATTGAAAAGGGAATGGACACCTTAATGGAAGGTAGAACAACCTTTGTAATTGCACACAGACTTTCAACAGTCCGTAATGCCGATGCGATTATTGTCTTAGAAAATGGTGAGATCATAGAACGTGGTGATCACGATGACCTACTTGAATTAGATGGACGTTACGCATCACTCTATACAGGACAAACAGAATTAACGTAAAAAGGTAGCTTTGCTACCTTTTCTTTTGTTATACTTTATTTAAGAGGTGATCAGTGTGATTAATGTAGAATATCTGGATGTATTTGGTTATGTTATTGAAACTGAGCTAGCGATTTATGTATTTGACTACACGAAGGGTCAATTGCCTTCAAAGTATTTATTAAGTAAAAAACCACTCTATTTCTTTGTAAGTAGGGATGATGTAAAACATTATAGTTCGTCAATTTTATCGTATCGCAAGCCAATTTTCATGCATGAAGAGATAAAGACATCACCACAGGATGATGTGTTTAAAATTGCAAATGGCGATACTTTATTCTTAGGGAAAACTAAAGTTAATGTACTCCAAGTTTCTCGACAAGGATTGGCATTTATTATAAAAGAACCAAACTTAAGTATCTTTTATGCAGGGGACTTAAACCATAAACTATGGCGTCCTTTAGGCGTTGAAAAGGAAGATTTGAACACTGAGATACTACTTTCCCAGTTCTTAGAAAGAATTGAACCGTACAAACCTATTGATGTAGCTTTAGCGTCTGTTAATCCAAATATTAGTATGAATTATGATGCTACTGCACGTCGAATTATTCAAAGTTTAGAGCCAAGGTATTTCTTCCCTATGGATTTTGAAGACAAACCTTCACGTATCTCAAATTTTATTAAGTGGGGAGATTCTGTTAGCAGTGTAAAAATTTTCCAACCACTTTATGCAAATCATGCGTTTGAGAATATCGAGGTTGTGAAATGAAAGGGATAATCTTTGATCTTGATGGGACATTGTACGACTCCCTCGAAGATATTGGCTCAAGTGCTAATAGAACATTAAAAAAATATTCGTATCCAGAACACCCAATGGAAAGCTATCAAGAATTCGTTGGGAATGGTCTAAAAATGACCATCACGCGTGCTATTCCTGATGATGTTGTCTTGAGTGATGAAATTCTTAATGATTTTCTCACAGATTACGAACACAATCACACAGTTTTTTCTAAACCGTATCCGGGTATACTTTCGATGTTAAAGTCATTGAATGAGATGGGGATTCCTGTTGCAATTTGTACAAATAAGAAACAAGCTTACTCTGAAGGAATTGTTGCAAAAGACTTCAAAGGTATTGAGTTTGTATCTGTCATCGGAGATCTTTCCAACAATACCTTAAAGCCAAATCCACTAAACACTTTAAAAATCGCTGAAATGATGAATCTTAAACCAGAAGAAATCTATTTTGTAGGTGATACAGATGTAGATATGCATACTGCTAAAAATGCAGGAATGGTACCAATTGGTGTATCCTGGGGATTTCGTGAAGTGGAAGAATTAGAGCGTGAAGGAGCAACAATAATTATTGATCAAGCTGAAGCAATTTTAGATTTATTTTAGGAGATATAAATGACAAAACATTTTATTAGCCCAGAACAAATAGAAGTTTTTATTTCAATGACAGCTGAAGTTGCAGGCGTTCTGCAAACAATACAAGTAAAACGTAACAAAACAATCATGATATTGAACGAATGGAATCAATACTCCAATATGATTGAAGATGTTGAAGATTACATTGAAACGCTCATCGCATTGGGTGATGAAATCGATGATAATATTTTGTTTGAGAGTTTACCACCAATTATTCAAATGTTGCTTGTAGAGTGTGTCAAATTTAATGAGCTGACTGAATATATCTTGGATGGATTAGAAGAAGCGAGTCTTAAAGAAGGTATTGATAAATTTTTTATTGAAGGAATACTTGATCAAATGATGATGGATGTCGTCTCAAATGAAGACTGGGTAATCTTTGATGAGATTCTTGAGTCATTTATGCATGATAACTCGGATATTGATGAAGAATCTGAAGAAGAACTCTTAAGCTAAAAGTACATTTAATCTCAGAAATGAGATTTTTTATTGAAAAACTTTGATTTCTTCACATTGTAAGGGGTTCGTTTTTGTATTTACTGATTATTTATAACATATCTTGAATTATGAGTATAAAAACTAGAACATCATCCTTAAAAGTGATAAAATTAACATGTTGTTTATTGAGGAGGAATATTATGAAAAAGAAACCAGTAGTATTGGTAGTAATGGATGGTGTTGGTCTTTCCGATAGCGTTGAAGGAAATGCTGTTCGCCAAGCTCATACACCTTATTTAGATGAATTATTAGCGACTTGCCCAAATACAGAACTTAAGGCTCATGGTCTTGCGGTAGGATTACCAAGTGATGAAGATATGGGGAACTCTGAAGTAGGGCATAATGCTTTAGGTTCAGGACAAATCTATTCACAAGGTGCAAAACTTGTGAATGAATCAATTCAAGATGGAAGTCTTTTTGAATCAAAAACATGGAACTATTTAACAGAGGGATTAAATGATAATACACTTCATTTGATTGGACTCTTATCAGATGGTAACGTTCACTCACATGTTAATCATGTTGAAGCGTTAATTCGTAATGCAAAAGCAAGTGGTGTTAAGAAATTAGCACTTCATGCACTTCAAGATGGTCGTGATGTTGAGCAACAATCTGCGTTAGTTTATATCGACCAGATTCAAGCAGTAATGGATGAATTAAACGATGATACATTCCACGCACAATTTGCGAGTGGTGGTGGACGTATGTTAGTAACAATGGACCGTTATGATGCAGATTGGGGAATGGTTGAACGTGGTTGGAAAACACACGTATTAGGTGAAGCAGAAATGTTTGAATCACCACATGCAGCGATTGAACACTTCCGTTCAGTAGATCCAAAACTTTCTGATCAATATGTACCTGCATGGGTTATTGCTAAAGATGGTAAAGCTGTTGCACCTATCGTTGATGGAGATTCAGTAATCTTCTTTAACTTCCGTGGTGACCGTGCTCTAGAAATCTCAAAAACATTCGAAGGTGATGATTCCTTTGACCGTTTCGATCGTGTACGTGTTCCAGAAGTTAAATTTGCTGGTATGCTTCAATATGATGGAGACTTAGGAATTCCTGCTAACTTCTTAGTAGAACCTCCACGAATTACAGATACATTAACAGAAACATTAATTGCTAATAAGATGTCATCATTCGCAATTTCAGAAACACAAAAATACGGTCACGTAACTTATTTCTGGAATGGTAACAAACTTGGTAAGTTTGATGAAAACCTCGAAACATTCGTTGAAATTAAAGGGGACGACGTTACTTTTGACCAACGTCCTTGGATGAAATCAGCAGAAATTACTGATGAAGTTATTGCTGCATTAGACAGTGGTAAGTATGACTTTATCCGTCTAAACTTCCCTAACGGAGACATGGTTGGACATACAGGCGATATGCTTGCATCAATCATCTCAGTTGAAGCAGTTGATTTAGCATTAGGTCGTTTACTACCTGCTGTTAAACGTAATGAAGGAACATTAATTGTGCTTGCAGACCACGGTAATGCTGATGAAATGATTGATAAGAAGGGTAACCCAAAAACTTCACACAGTCTTAATCCAGTACCATTTGTGATCTACAATCGTGATGTTGAACTTAAGAAAGATGCAGAATATGGACTTGCAAACGTTGCGGCTACAGTTGCTGACTTATTAGAAGTTGCTCCTAATCCAAAATGGGAAACAAGTTTAATTAAAAAATAATTGCTAACCAGATCTTAGGATCTGGTTTTTTTAATGTTTTCTCTGTGCATGTTTATCCAAGATGGCTACTTTATAGAGTGTAAATATGATAAACTAAAAGTAATTAATGATGAGGAAAAATTATGAAAAGTGAAAATAACGCAATTTATATCCATGGACATAAAAATCCTGACACAGATTCAGTTGTTTCAGCAATCGCTTATTCTTATTTAAAGAATCAGCTTGATATACCAGCGGTTGCTTGCCGTTTAGGGGCTCTTAATGAAGAAACTGAATATCTCCTTGATCGCTTTGGTTTCGAGCCTCCAATGCTTTTAAAAGACGCTAGAGCAACACTTGATGAAATCGATGTTGATACTGCAAACTCAATACATCTTGATACTTCAATTAAAGATGCGATGACAATGGTACAAAAAAACCGCCAAACATTAGCGGTAGTTGACGACTTAGGAACCTTAGTTGGTGTAGTAACATCTTCCAATCTTGCTCACGTTGCGATGGGGGATACAGCTCATACTATTGAACTTTTAAAAAGAACACCTGTAGAGAATATTGTGAATGCAATAGACGGTCAGTTGATTTATAAACCTAAGAACTTTAGATTTAATGGGAAAACAAGTATCATTGCTATTGCTCAGTCAAAACTAGAAAATTATCAATTGGATAATCGATTAGTTATTGTTGGTAATGATGTTGAAGCTCAAATTCAAACTATTGAAAAAGGAGCGGCATGTCTTGTAACAGTTTGGACTGAAGAAGTTGATGACCGTGTTCTCCAAAAAGCTATTGAAAAGGGTTGTGCAGTGATTCAATCATCCCATGGGACAATGAATACTTCACGTTACTTACTCTTCTCACCAAGTGTTAGAGAAGTAATGACAACGGATTTGGTAACTTTTAATAAAAATGAATTTGTAGAAGATGTAGGGGTTGTTATGTTACAGACACGATTTAGATCGTATCCTGTAGTTAATGACGATAATACAATCTATGGATTTATCTCACGATTCCATATTCTAAACAGTCACAGTAAACGTTTAATTTTAGTGGATCATAATGAGTATTCTCAAAGTGTTGAAGGTGTTGAAGATGCTGATATACTTGAAGTTATTGATCATCACCGTATCGGAGATCTTAATACAATTAAACCAATTTACTTTAGAAATGAAATAATAGGTTCAACAGCATCCATTATCACAAAAATGTTTACTGAGAATGGTGTAAACATTCCAAAGAACTTAGCGTCGATTCTATTAGCAGCATTAATATCAGATACACTGAACTTGAAGTCACCAACAACAACCCCACAAGACTTTAAGATTGCTCTTCAATTAGAAGCTATTTCTGGATTGAATCGTTATCAATTTGCTCAAGAAATGTATGAAGTAACATCTTCACTTCGTAATAAAACTTATGAAGAGATTATCAACCAAGATATAAAAACATTCCATATTTCGGGACAGGTTGTAATGGTCTCGCAAATTGTAATCTACCACTTTACGGAGTTAGATGCAATTCAAGATACCTTTGAATCTTCAATGGAAGACTATGTATTGAAACACAGACTGGATTTACTCGTCGTCGTATTTACAAGTGTTGAAGATAATGGGTCGATTGTTGTTTCAGCAGGATCATTAAAGAATGCTGTACTTGAAGCCTTCCCTAATGAAGAGGGAAGTGATCGTAATTTCTTACAAGATGTTGTTTCCCGTAAGAATCAAATTATTCCACGATTATCTGCAGCAATAGCTAAAGTAGTTGCTTCAAATCATACGAAGTTAAAATAAGAAAACAGTTCCTATAATGGTTAGCTTACCATTTACAGGAACTGTTCTTTTTTTAATTTGTTAATCGAGATTACGGTAGAGTGCTTCAAGAGATTGAGACTCAATCCACTTATGATTGTTCTTTGCTAGTAATTCTTGAGCTTCAACTGGTCCGTCCGTATAGGCTGGATAGAAATCAATTGCTTTGCGACTATGTCTTGTAATGTTCTCAACAAATGTCCAACTTGCTTCAACCTGTTTGTAACTTACAAATAACGTCATATCATCTTCCATTGCTGAATTTAGTAAACGTTCATATGCTTCAGGAGTATTGAGACGGTTGTGAACAATACAGCTCTGGCAGAAGTCCATATAGACTGTTTCAATAAGATTCTCTTGACCAGGTTTCTTAATATTGAAACGGAGATAAATACCTTCTTCTGGTTGAATCTTGATTACTAAGACATTTGAAGGAATATCATCTTTTGATTTGAATTCAATGATGACTTCAGTGGAGCGGTTGTTCATTCTCTTTCCTGTACGAACGTAGATTGGGGTGTTTTCCCAACGGTTCATATTAAGTCCAAGTTTGAGAGCAACATATGTCTCAGTCTGAGATTCTTTATCAACGTTCTTTTCATCACGATATGCTAAGGAATCTTCGTTTTCTGTATATTGACCCCAAACAATATCGTCATTGTAGTCATCAATATAGAGACTGTCGAGTACTTTTTCCTGTTCGTGATGTAATGCTGCAACACTATCATCTTTTGGGGGATCCATTGCAACAATCGAAAGAATTTGTAGGATGTGGTTTTGGAACATGTCTTTCAATGCACCAGTTTGGTCATAATAATTACCACGACTTTCGACACCTACAAGTTCATTGGCTGAAATTTGGATGTTCTCTATGTGGTGATTATCCCATATGTCTTTGAACAGTGTGTTCGCAAAGCGAATAGTATGGATATTTTGCACCATTTCTTTTGCGACATAGTGGTCAATACGGAATACCTTGTCACCGAATATCTCTGTGAGTTTTGCTTCAATTTTTTTGGCTGAATGCAAATCATCACCAAAAGGTTTCTCAATAATAATTTTACTGTTGTGAACAAGTCCTGATGCTTCTAAGTTTTCAGCGATTGTCGTGAAATAAGTTGGGGCAACCGCAAAGTAAATGAGGTTTTCACCACTACATTGACACTCTTTATAGAAATCTTTTAAGCGTAAATAGCCTTCAAGTTCAGTAAATACCATTTTAAAATAGTGTACATAACTAAGAAATGTATCTGCTAGTTCATCGGTGACATTGAATCGAGCATGTTCAAAGAGCCATTCTCGAGCAATTGAACGATACTTTTCTTGAGTATATTCACGTCTTCCGATGATAATAATCTTAAAATTTTCTGGTAATTCTTTGGTAACCATTAGATTGTAGAAAGCTGGTAACAACTTACGGTAAGTAAGGTCACCAGTTCCACCAAAAATGGTTATTGTTTGATTATTTTTCTTCATTGTTGCTATTCCATTCGTAATGGAATACTCCGTCCATGTCGATACGTTCAAATGTATGCGCACCAAAGAGGTCGCGTTGTGCTTGAATTAGGTTAGCGTTTGAACGAGCGCTACGGTATGAATCAAAGTAGCTGATAGCCGTTGTAAATGCAGGCATGCTAATTCCGTTTTGGATGGCCATACTGATGACATCACGTAAACTTTGGTGATAATCTTCTAATTGTCTTGCGAAACTATCGTCAAGCATTAAGTTTGCAAGTGCAGGGTTTGTATTATAAGCATCACTAATACGGTTTAAGAAGCGTGCACGAATAATACATCCTTCACGGAAATTACGAGCAATTGCCCCGAAATCTAAGTCCCACTTGTATTCAACACTTGCATTCTTAAGTAGGTCAAAACCTTGAGCATAAGCAATAATCTTGCTTGCATAAAGTGCTTTACGGACCATCTCTACAAAGTATTCTTTGTCATTAATGATTGCTTTATCAAATTCTGGTTTAAGAATTTCAGAAGCGGCAACACGTTGTTGTTTTTGTGATGACATGAATCTTGCGAATACTGCTGAAGCCAATAATGATGCATCAGTTCCAGTATTAAGTGCTTCTTCAGCTGTCCATTTTCCTGTACCTTTTTGAGCGGCAGTATCAAGAATGACGTCAACCATATGTTTTCCAGTAGCTGGATCAACTTCTTTAAAGATTTGTGCAGTAATTTCGATTAAGAAGCTTTCAAGTTCGCCTTGATTCCATTCATTGAAAATAGCTGCCATTTCATCATTGGTAAACCCACCAAGATGTTTAAGAACGGAGTAGCTTTCAGCAATAAGTTGCATATCTGCGTACTCAATACCGTTGTGGACCATTTTTACATAGTGTCCAGCTCCATCTGTTCCCATATAGGTTGCACAAGGTTCATTGTTGTATTTTGCTGCAATGTTTTCGAGAATATCTTGGACATAAGTGTAAGCATCTTTGCTTCCACCTGGCATTATAGCAGGACCAAAACGAGCTCCTTCTTCACCACCTGATATTCCTACTCCTAGATAACGTAAACCTTTAGCTTCAATAGCTTCAGTGCGTCGAATTGTATCGTGGAAATTTGAGTTACCACCATCCATAATAATATCGCCTTCATCAAGTAAAGGAATTAAACCATTAATTACTAAGTCAACAGGATTTCCTGCTTTAACCATAATCATGATTTTGCGTGGTTTTTCTAATGAAGCAACAAAGTCTTCAAGTTCTTTATATAAATGTAAATGTGTATGTGGATTTTCGCTAATTACCTTAACACCAACTTCATATGTACGATTAAATAAAGCGACATGGTAACCATGATCTGCCATATTTAAAGCTAAGTTTGACCCCATTACTGCTAGGCCAATTACCCCGATTTGATTTTTTTGCATAATTTCCTCCATATTCTTCTATGCTTCTATTGTACAATAAACAATAGTAAATACCTAGGTTATTCCTAATCTATTAAAACTATTTTGCTTGGTTTTTCACAGCGTTCATTTTTTCATTAATTGCATCTTGATCACCGAGATAATAATGACGAATCACTTTCATAGTGTCGTCAAATTCGTAGACTAACGGTGTTCCTGTAGGGATATTAACATCAACAATTGCTTCTTCGCTCATTGAATCGAAATACTTAACAAGTCCTCGAATAGAGTTACCGTGAGCAACGATGAGAACGTTTTTTCCATTAAGCATATCAACTTTTATATGATTTTCAAAATATGGGACTGCACGTTCAATTGTTTCTTTAAGTGATTCCGTAAAAGGGAGAACTGATTTATCTACGATATCTCGATACATGACATCATGAATAGGTGCATGTTTATCATTTTCATCGAGTGCAGGAGGAAGGACATCAAAAGATCTTCTCCAAATATTAACTTGTTCTTCGCCGTATTGTTCTGCTGTTTCTTTCTTATTAAGACCTTGAAGGGCGCCATAGTGACGTTCGTTAAGTTCCCATGCTTTGGTAACGGGTAACCAATTACGATCCATCTCATCTAAGATATGATTTGTGGTGTGAATTGCACGTTTTAGGTAAGAAGTGTAGACAATATCGAAATCAAAGTTGTTTTCAAGAAGTAGCTTTCCGGCGGTCTTTGCTTCTTCTTGTCCTAGATCTGACAAATCTACATCTGTCCAACCAGTGAATAAGTTCTTTTCATTCCAAACGCTTTGACCATGTCGTACTAATACTAGTTTCATAATAATAACCTCCAATAAGACTATTTTACACCTAAATCAAAGAAGTTTCATTGAATATGAAAGATAACTGTTTACTTATAGAAATTCATGAAGAAAAATCAAAAATTCCAGATTTTAGCACTTAACGCTTGACACTGCTAAAACAAGTGGTATACTAATAATGTAATAGCACTTAGATAGGTCGAGTGCTAAAGGAGGCATATATTATGAAACAAGAATTAACACGTAGACCAGTGAGTTTGTTGGAAAGTATCTTTGGTGAAGACTTATTAAATAATGCTTCATTTGGTACCGGTATTGATATTTATAAAGATGAAAACAGTTATACAGTAGAACTTGAAATGCCTGGATTTACTAAAGATGACATTGATGTTCAATATAACGGTGATGTTTTATCAATTAGAGCAGAGCATAATGAATCTGAAGAAAAAGACGAAAAGAATTACTTCTATCGTTCTAGAAAATCTAGCAGCGTCAATCGTCAAATTAGATTCTCAGATGTAGATGATAGTAAAATCGATGCAGAGTACCAAGACGGTATCTTAAAAGTTATCTTACCAAAGAAAACTCAAGAAGAAATTGTAAATAGAATTTCAATAAAATAAGGAACGTATGTAATAGAGTTTTAAGCTCAGGAGCATACGCTCCTTTTTTGTTTGGTGATCATGTTAAACTTCTGTTAATTTACCATGTTTATTTTGTATTACAAACTAATATTCGTTATACTATAGTCATTACTAAAGGAGAAGTCTTAATATGATGAAACTAACGAAAGAAGAGAAATCATGGGTAATGTACGATGTTGCAAACTCTGCTTTTATATTGATCGTAACGGCTACAATTCCAATATATTTTAGAACTTTAGCTACTGATGCAGGAGTTTCAGAGAATATTATTAGTGCTTGGTGGGGAACGGCTACTTCTATATCTCTATTTATTTTGGCGTTTATGTCGCCATTTCTAGGTGCTTTAGGGGACTATAAAGGCATGAAAAAACGCCTCTTTACGATATTCTTACTGATTGCGGTTGTTTCTGCCTTTGGCTTTACATTCGCAAACGACTGGCAAGTATTTATTGCACTTTATATCGTTGCGCGCTTGGGGTATTCTGCCTGTAACATATTCTATGACTCCATGCTTGTTGATGTAACAACAAACGAACGTATGGATGCTATATCATCGTATGGGTATGCTTATGGATATGTCGGGAGTACTATTCCGTTTATTATTGGTGTAGTTCTAATTTTCATGAACGAATCATTGGGTTTAAGTGCTGACTTTGCAGTTAAACTATCGTTTATTATTGTTATTGCATGGTGGTTGATTCTTTCAATTCCACTACTTAAGAATGTGAAACAAACTCACTACCTCGAACACCAACCTCAATTGTTGAAGACTTCGGTAAGTCGAGTAATTAACACAATTAAAGACATTCGCAAAAACCCAAAAATTATGTATTACATTTTTGCTTATTTCTTTTATATTGATGGAGTTTATACAATTATCTCAATGGCAACCACATACGGTGGTGAAGTAGGAATTGATGACACACAGATGTTATTGGCGCTATTACTAACACAGTTTGTAGCGTTCCCATTTGCAATCTTTTCAATTAGTTTTGCGAAAAAATATGGTGTTCTTAATGTCATTAAAAAGTTCGTATTATTATATGCAGTTATTGCGGTGTTTGGTTTCTTCTTAGAACATGCATGGCAATTCTGGACGTTAGCAATCATGATTGGAATCGCACAAGGGGGTATTCAATCCTTGTCACGATCATACTTTGGTCAAATTATTCCTAAAGAAAAATCGAACGAATACTTTGGATTCTTCGATATCTTTGGTAAGTTTGCGGATTTCATGGGACCTTTAATTATTGCTTTATCATCAATCATGTTGGGAGAATCACGTTATGGTGTACTCTTACTTGTTGTCCTCTTTATCGTTGGTTACGTACTTCTAGGAAAAGTACAACAATATGAAGAATAAACGCCTACGGGCGTTTTTTTATGACTTAGTATCGGTAAAACATGATAGGGTGTTATAATAGAAGAAACAATAAAATTAGAGTAGGTGATAGTATGAACATTCCAGAACCAATTCTTTCCATAATGAAGCGCTTAGAACCACACTATCAGGTATATCTTGTGGGTGGTTTTGTTCGCGACGCAGTCTGGGGAAAAGAATCATTTGATGTTGATATGTGTACGGATTCACCGGTACAAGAATGTGCTCAAATTTTCAAAGATTTACGACCAAGTATTTATGAACCGTATGGAATTAAATTCAAACATAATGAATATGATATTGAAATTAGTATCTTAAGAAAAGAAACTGGTACTCAAGATTTACGACATCCTGAGATTATGGAGGCTGTTGATTCAATTGAAATTGATGCCAAGCGACGCGACTTTACAATCAACACTTTGTATTGTGACAGTGAAGGTTTAATTCATGATCCACTTGCTGCCATGAACGATGTTCTTGGGTATCGTTTAAAGTTTGTTGATGACCCTTATACGAGGATACAGGAGGATGCTTTAAGAATTCTAAGGTTTTATCGTTTTATTGCACAACATAATTTGAACTATGATAGAGAAAGTTATAAAGTCTGCAAGAAAAATATAGACTTACTTAACAAGTTAACATTAAGACAGATGCGTGATGAATTTATCAAATTATTAATGTCGGAAGGCTTTCAAGAACTTGTCCTGTCCGCTCCATGGTTACTATCTGAAATCTTTGATGAGTATCGTATAGCGTATCATTTTGACCAAAAGAATAGTTATCATCAATATAGTTTGTATGAACATAGCATTCGGGTTGTAGGGGCGTGTCCTTATGATGAATCAATACGTTTAGCAGCTCTATTTCATGATTTAGGCAAACTTGAAACACAAGTTATTGAAGATGGACAGGGTCGATATCCAAATCATGCAAAGGTGAGTGCTGCAATTGCTCAACGTTACTTGATAGAGATGGAATTGCCTAAGAAACAGTGTCTATTCATTGTTTCTCTCATTGAAAATCACACCTTGAGATTTGAACGCACAACTTCTCATTTCCAACACCTTATTAGAAAGCATGGAGAAGTGTGGGTAAGAAGCTTGCTTGCGCTAAAAAGAGCGGATAATGCTTCTAAATCTTCTAAAGCATCCTATCAATTGGATAACTGTGATGAGTTTGATGGCATTGTGAATACGATAATCAAAGAAAACTATCCAGTTTCAGTCCAAGATATTAATGCAAGTTCTGAAAAGATACTAGAACTCGGTATAAAAAAAGAACAGTTGTCAAAAGTAAAGGAAGATATACTAGATCGACTTATCGATGGTTTATTAGAAAATAATGAAGAAGCAATACTTTCGTACTGTAAGGAGGCATGGTTATGAGTTATATTTCAGTTAATGATATTCGTAAAGTGTATAAAATAGGAGATGTAGAGATTCATGCTGCATCAGGAGTTAATTTTGAACTTGAACAAGGTAAGTTTACCGTTATTGTGGGTCCTTCGGGTGCTGGGAAAACTACTGTAATGAACATTCTTGGTGGTATGGATTTACCAACCTCGGGTAGTGTAATTGTAGATGGTAAAGATATTTCAAAACTTAATGACAAAGAGATGACACGGTATCGTCGCTATGATGTTGGTTTTGTTTTTCAATCATACAACCTTATTTCTAACTTAACGGCATTAGAAAATGTTGAACTCGCAACGCAAATATCAGAAGATGCTAAAGATCCTGCAGCAGTTTTAAAACAAGTAGGCTTGGAAGATCGAATGAATAACTTTCCATCACAACTGAGTGGTGGGGAACAACAACGTGTTGCTATTGCACGAGCAATCGCTAAGAACCCTAAGATATTATTGTGTGATGAACCAACTGGAGCTTTAGATACCAATACTGGTCAACAGATATTGAGAGTTCTTCGTCAATGCTCGGATTTCTATAATATGACGGTTGTAGTTATTACTCATAACCAAAGTATTACACAAGTCGCAGACCGTGTAATTGAAATCAAGAATGGTAAAGTTGAATCAGATGTTGTGAACCATAATGTCAGAGATGTGGATGATATTCAATGGTAAAAGATGTCATTCGTGATATTAAAGGAAGATGGCTACAGTTTGTAGCGATTCTATTAATTACAGCCCTTGGGGTTGGTTTTTATATTGGAATTCAAGTCACAGGTTACGATATGCGCTTTACTGCAGATCAATATATGAAAACAAGTAATGCCCTTGATTTGGAAGTACGGCATACTCTTGGGATTGATGAGGAGATGCTTACTTCACTTAACAAGCTTACAGGCTCCCAAGGACAAGGTATCTACGTTACAGATGCCTATATTCATCTAAGTAACAGAGACGGTGTTGCACGTGTTATTGAGTTTACAGATGCAACATCGAATGATGTTTTGATAAGTGAAGGAACAGTTCCCAAAAATGATAATGAAGTTTTCGTGGATGAACAACTCATCAATAAATTTCAATTGAAAATTGGAGACACTATAGTACTTAAAGACAATGATATCTTTGAAGAAATAGAATTAACAATCGTAGGATTTGGAAAATCTAATCTCTATATGAATCTTGAAAGAGGATCTACTACATTAGGGACAGGTGAAGTAAATGGTTTTATCTACCCGAAAGGCTTACAGCATAAACATGAAGTTTTTACTGCTGTGCGTTTTGAAGGTGTAAATGTTAGTGAAGCCAAAGATGTGATTGGTAATAATGAAGAAACACTTTCTAATGAACGCTTTGAACGGATTGTGGCAAACGATCGACAAAAACTTGCGGATGCCCAGTCTGAATTAAACACTCAGAAAGCAAAGATCTTACAACAATTCACACAAGCTGAAAATGCTCTAAAAGAAGCAAATCAGAAACTCAAAGATGCGAGTCATGAGTTAGCTTCAGGTATTCAAGAAATTACAAGTCAACTGGGTATCAATATTTCTGGAATGAGTTATCAAGCACAACTCGATAATGTTAAACTTCATGTGACAGAATTCAAAAATACAAATACTAAACTCGTCGATGGTGAACTTGCGAAAGCAACAGTGATGCTAGAAGAGCTTCAAACAAACTATGAAGCAATTGCTAAGCAAATTGAAATCACAACTGATGTTTCACTGCTGGAGCAACTTACAATTCAACAAAAAGAAATGGAAGTACAAATTCAGACAGTGGAAGCTCAAGTCACAATGCTTATGGAGAAGCAATCGGAGCTCACTGCAGAGTTTAAAGTGGTGGATGATGGAGTAAATACTCTTCAAGCTGGAATAGACTACTACAACGAAGCAAATCAGTTATATAAAGAAAATATGCAAAAATTGCAAACGAATCGAAATATAGCACTTACTAAGATTAATCAAAATCAAAGCGAAATTGATGAAGGTATTGCTACTATAGATTCTACAAGTCATGGTAAAATCTATAGTTTCGAGAGAAAAGATGTCCTTGTCGGTTATACCGAATTTTACCAAGACAGTGACCGTATTGAAGCTATTGGTAAAGTATTCCCGCTCATTTTCTTCGGAGTTTCAGTTCTTGTAACATTAAGTACTATATCAAGAATGATTGATGAATCACGATCACAAATTGGTGTATATAAAGCCTTGGGATACTCTTCGTGGTATGCTTCCTTAAAGTATATTTATTTTGCCTTGTTTAGTTGGGCAGGTGGTGTTCTTATAGGAGTTGCCATTGGGTTTTATATGATACCTAGTTTAATATATAATGCTTATCGTATTATGTATCAAACACCGGATTTAATTACCCAGTTTGTAATGTCTTATGCATTGTTACCACTAATTATTAGTTTTTTATGCAGCGTTGGTATAGCTGGCTATAAAGCATTAAAGGTTAGTCGTCAAAGGACTGCAAATCTACTACGACCTGAAGCACCTAAGAAGGGGCAAAGAATTATTCTAGAACGTATTCCTTTTATATGGAATCGCATGTCATTTCTGTATAAAGTTAGTTTTAGAAACCTGTTTAGAAACAAGTCACGCTTTCTAATGACAATCTTAGGTATTGGTGGTTGTGCTGGGCTACTTATTACTGCTTTTGGTTTACAACATTCAATTTATTCAATTATTGATAAACAGTTTGGTGAAGTTATTCATTATGATGGAACTGTACTGCATAATGATGCCACTATCGATACATCTTTATTTACACAGTCAATAAATGTTGCTTCGGTTGGTGGCAAGTATGAAGGCAATGACATTCAAGTAATGATTTCAAGTCCAGAAGATGATATCAGTTCTTTTATAAGCCTTCAGTCTCGTGTTACCAAAGAGAAGTTAAGCTTAGATGATAATTCAATTATTATCAGCGAGAAGCTGGCGATACTTGGGGGATTAGAGGTTGGGAACACAATGATGTTAGATCTTAATGGTCAGGACGTTAGTGTACTTATTGGTGGTATTACAGAGAACTATGTAATGCATTATGTGTATATGAGTCGCAATCTTTATACAGAAAAAACAGGAGAAAGCACACACGATACAATAACTTTCTTTAATACTGATACAGATAATCAAGCTCTTGCAACGCAGATTTTAGAAAATAAAGATGTTTATTCAATATCGTTTATGGATAATGTCTCGGATGCCTATAGCGATATGATGAAGAATTTTGATATCGTGATCTATGTAATTATGGGGGCTGCTTTCATTTTAGAGCTGATTGTATTATTAAATCTTATTTCGATGAATTTAAGTGAACGAACGAAGGAGTTAGCGACGATTAAAGTCTTAGGATTCTATCCAAAAGAGGTAGCTCAATACGTATTACGTGAGAATATTATTCTTACATTTATTAGTATGGTCTTTGGTTTAGGCTTTGGTGTGGTATTGCATCGTTATGTTATATTAAAAGCTGAACTTAACTTTGTAATGTTTAATCGCGAACTTTTAGTATCAAGTGTTGCTACAGCAATCGCAATAACCATACTTCTTTCGTTGATTATTAATTTCTTAATGTCGCGTAAAGCGAATGACGTTAATATGAGTGAGGCACTTAAGACGTTTGATGAATAATAGGGGGAACATGATGAAAGTCATACTTGGAGCAGGTAATACACGTGTCAAAGGTTGGGTTTCAACCGATGAAGACAGCTTGAATTTACTGTCGGAAGAGAGTTTTTCTAGTTTTTTTAAGAATGGTAAGGCACAAACGATGTTAGCGGAACATGTTTGGGAACACCTAACTTATGAGGATGGTGTTCGGGCAGCACGCTTATGTTATGACTTTCTTGAAGATGGAGCTTACATTCGTGTGGCGGTTCCAGATGGAAACCTGCACGATGATGCTTTCTTACGGCTTGTAGGAATCGGGGGACCTGGTCCAAAGGACCATCCAGCCTACACTCATAAAGTGTTGTATACCTATGATAAATTAGTAGAAGTATTTGAGAGTGCTGGATTTGTGGTGAAGTTGTTAGAGTATATTGATGAAAAAGGGATATTTCATTATATCTACTGGAATGCAGAAGACGGTCCAATCGGACGGTCCTTACGCTACGACACACGCAATAGTAGAGAACGAATTGGAATGGCCTCAATAATCATTGATGCATATAAACCACTCTGTATTAATTTGAATGAAAGTATCTAGTCTTATGGTCGAAAAATTTTGAAAGTACCAAGGAATTATTTGGTGCTTTTTTCTATAATAGTGATATAATATTGGTAGTAAAATGTGTGAAAAATACAATATTCTTGACAAAAGTATTTATTATTGTGTAAACTTCTTTATATATAAAAATGGAGGATGTTTGTGGAAAACAGTGACCAGGACAGTTGTCCGAATTGTATACTATTGAGAAAAACTATAAGTAAACTGAGATGTGGTTGGTTCAATCAGATCGTTTTTAATATTGCAGGAGGTGCAGAATTATGTATGGCCAAATAGCTGTATTAATTTTCCTTGTTGCGTTAAATGCGTTCTTTGCAGGTAGTGAACTTGCTTTCGTCTCATTAAATAATAACAAGCTTAAAAACATGAAAGAAGAGGGTAACCGTAAAGCGGGAGTAGTACTATCGCTTAAGGAAAACCCTAACCAGTTCTTATCAACAATCCAAATTGGTGTTTCTTTAGCAAGTATTCTATCGGGTGCTTTTGCTTCAGATGCCTTTGCGGAAGTTATTACGAATTGGTCTGTGGCTCAATTTAATTTAAGTGCCACACTCGTTAGACCTATTGCAATGATTGTGGTTACCTTAATTACTTCATATCTCATGCTTGTATTTGGTGAGTTGGTACCGAAACGAATTGCAATGTCAAACTCAGAGAAGTTTGCGTTCTTTGTATGTTACCCAATATCGTTCTTATCGAAAATTACTAAACCGATTGTAAAATTCTTATCATTCTCAACAAATATTGTTTTACGCCTTGTTGGTATTGATCCAAATAGTGTTGAAGATGAAGTTACAGAAGAAGAAATTCGTATCATGGTCGAAGCAGGGGAAATCAACATTGAAGAAAAAGAAATGATTCGAAATATCTTTGAGTTTGATAACCACACTGCAGAAGATATCATGACTCATAGAACTGATATTATAGGTGTTGATATAAACAGTACATTTGAGGATATTATGAATATCGTTGATGAAGAACGCTTCACGCGATATCCAGTCTATGATGATAGTATTGATGATATTATTGGGATCTTGCATTTACGAGATTTATTACGTTATGTAAAATCAAGCAATGGTAAAGATTTTGATATTCATGAAATTATGTGGGAACCATTATTTGTTCCTGATTCAAAGAAGACCGATACTTTATTTAGAGAGCTTCAGAATGCTAAAACACATATCGCTATAGTAATTGACGAATATGGTGGAACAGCAGGTCTTGTGACCATGGAAGACTTAATTGAAGAAGTTATGGGTAATATCATGGACGAATACGATGATGAAGAAGGTCATGAAATTGTTGAAGTGCATCCTGGAGAATATCTGGTTGATGGACTTGTGGACCTTGATGAACTTGACGATGTCCTAGATATAGAATTACCGATTGATGATTATGATACCTTAAGTGGTTTCTTGATTAGCTTCTTAGATCGTATTCCAAACGAAGATGATATCAAATTTGATACTTCTGATGTGGTTTATAAAGGTTATCGATTCTCAATTGTTGATGTGGATGAAAAAGTAATCTCAAAAGTTAGGATTACAAAAGAAAAGCAAGACGATGAAGACTTGCTTGAAGAAAATTAAATATAGTACATAAGGGATTCGCTTGTTTCAACTTGAATTGACTCAGCGATTTCGAATAAGCGAAGCGATTGTAGCTTCGCTTTTATTGAGTCATCAAGTAAAACATAAATATGATTGTAGAGTGCATTGTTTAGAGTTTCGCTGCTGCACGCATCCTCTGTTATTTCAAATAATTGGGGTTCTAGTGTTTCAAAGATTTCAAGTAAGGTCACATTGGAGTCTTTTACATAGTAACCGCCAGTAGGTCCTTTTATAGATTCAACGATTTGCGATTTCTTTAAATCAGAATATATTTGTTCTAAGTATATTTTAGAGATATCTAGTTCTTTTGATAAAGTGTTTAGTGAAGTTTGTTGGTTACCTTTGCTTACGATATAGACAAGACTAGCGATACCGTAGCGAGTTCTTGAAGAGAGTTTCATGTTTATCACATCCTTAAACACTATGTTATAATATAATAAAACGTGATGTCAAGAGAAATCATTACTGTTTACAGAGATAATTGATGTATGCTATACTCATTTTACACATAGTTAGTTAGGTGGTTATTATGAAAATATATAAGAATATTCGTGAATTGATTGGACATACACCATTAGTATCATTACAAAACATAGTAGATGAGAATGTGGTAGCTGATGTAGTTGTTAAAGTTGAAAGCTTTAATCCAAGTGGAAGTGTTAAAGACCGTGCTGCATTGGGAATGCTTGAAACAGCAATGAAAGCAGGTATTGTTAATAAGGAAACTGTGATTATTGAACCAACAAGTGGAAATACAGGAATTGGTTTATCTGCTATTGGTGCCTCATTAGGCTTAAGAGTTATTTTAACAATGCCAGAAACAATGAGTGTTGAACGTCGTAATTTATTAAAAGCTTACGGTGCAGAAGTGGTGTTGACTGATGGGTCAAAAGGAATGAAAGGGGCAATCGCTAAAGCGGAAGAACTTTCAAAAGAAATCCCAAATAGTTTTATTCCTTCACAATTTGACAATCAAGCAAACTCAAGAAAACACTTTGAAACAACTGGTCCAGAAATTTTCGAGGATACTGATGGTAAAGTTGATATATTTGTTTCGGGAATTGGAACAGGTGGAACTATCACTGGTGCCGGTCAATATTTAAAGGCTCAAAACAATAAGATTCAAGTAATCGGTGTCGAACCAGAAGCTTCACCAGTATTAAGTGGTGGTGAACCTGGGCCTCATGCCATTCAAGGAATTGGAGCTGGATTTGTGCCAGGGATCTTAGACACAGAAGTGTATGATGAAGTTATCAAAGTATCGAATGCAGATGCTCTTACAACGGGTAAGAGACTTGCTCAAGAAGAAGGAATCTTTGCAGGTATCTCCTCAGGTGCTGCGGTTAGTGCTGCTCTAGAGGTTGCGAAACGTCCTGAAAACAAAGGTAAACTAATTGTAGTTATTTTACCTGACTCAGGGGATCGTTATTTATCAACTGCAATGTTTGCAGAAAACAATTAAGAAAGTCTTCGGACTTTCTTTTTTTGTTTATACAAAGCTATATTTATTCTTTAGTTCTTTAGAAAAGTTTGGTAGTATTAGTACTAAGGAGATTATATCTATGAAACAACCGCGTTATCAACAAATTGCTATTGATATTGCCAGCCGCGTTGCTCGTAATGATTTTACGAAAGGACAACGTCTTTCAGGGCGTTCAGTTTTATCAAGTGAGTATGGAGTGTCGCCAGAAACTATACGTCGTGCAGTGAAACTTTTAGAAGAAGAAGGCGTAGTTACTGTTGCTACTAATTATGGTGTTATTATAGATTCGAAAGAAAAAGCACGTCTTTACTTAGAATCCACATCAAGTGTTAATGATGTTAGTCAGCTTCGACGCAAACTATCGGAATTGATGGTTAAACGTTCCCGTATTGATGATGAAATTGAAAACACAATTGACAAAATTATAGATTTATCCAGCCGTTTTAGTTTCTCTGATCCGCAGAAGAAATATGATTTTGTGATTGGGCATGAATCAGAGCTCCTAGGAAAAACTGTACGTACCTCATCATTCTATCAAACTACTAATATGACAATTACTGCAATCCGCCGAGGTAATGAGACATTCTTATCTCCAGGACCTGATGTAGTTTTCCAAGAAGGAGATATGCTCAGTGTTATTGGTCATGTACAAGATGTTGAACATGCAGAAGAAGTTATTGAAGGTGAGTAGACAGCTTGTGTCGAAAGACATTGAGTATTGGGATGCATATGATTGCAATGAGAATAAAATTGGATTTGATTTAATTCGAGATGAACCAATTCCTAGGGATATGTATCACTTGGTTTCAGAAGTATTGGTTTCCCATGAAGATGGGTCGTTTCTAATCATGAAGAGAGATCTACAGAAACAATCTTATCCAGGTCTCTATGAAGCTTCTGCTGGTGGAAGTGCCTTAAAGGGTGAAGATGCACTGGAAGCAGCTCAACGTGAGTTGCTTGAAGAAACAGGTTTGCATGCTTATTCATGGGAAGAGATAAATACAGAGATAACGCACAATACAATTTATAAATCATTTGTATGTATTACTAAGTGTTTGAAATCTTCGGTGCTTTTACAACAAGGAGAAACAAGTGACTTTTGTTGGTTAAATCGAGAAGAATTTCTTAGCTTCCTCGATTCTAAATGGTGTATCCCTGCTCAAAAACGTCGATTAAGCAAGTATCTAGGAATAAAACTAACCGTATGACTAGAAACCAATTTACGAATATGGTAAAATACGAGTAGAAAATCTTAAGCAAGCCATATCTTTATAAACTTTCTTTCAAGAGAGGTGCGGTCAGGTGAAACGCACTAAGAATATTATAAAGATGCTACTTGACTAGATGGGCACATGCCCCGTACGTTTGCGTTAAAAACTAGAGGTGTATACGATTTGTATAAATCAGGATGGTACCGCGTGAAAACGTTCCTGTTGGGGATGTTTTTTTTATGTTAAAGGAGAAACCAATGAAGAAATTAACAAGCAATCAAATTCGTCATATGTTTTTAGAGTTCTTTGAAAGTAAAGGACATATGATTGAACCAGGGGCACCGCTCGTGCCAATTAATGATGATACCTTACTTTGGATTAATTCAGGTGTGGCAGCATTAAAACGTTATTTTGACGGAACAGTAAAACCAAAGAATCCGAGAATCGTCAACATTCAAAAATCATTAAGAACCAATGATATCGATAATGTCGGTCGTACAAGTCGTCATCATACTTTCTTTGAAATGATGGGAAACTTCTCAATTGGTGACTACTTTAAAGTAGAAGCAATTGCTTTTGCATATGAGTTTCTATTCTCTGAAGAATGGTTAGGCTTAGATATAAACAAAGCATACTTTAGTGTTCATACTAACGATGATGTTGCTTACGATACATGGGTCAACAATCACAACATAGATCCAAAACGTATTTTGAGAACGGATGATAACTATTGGATGATTGGTAATGGACCAAGTGGACCAAATAGTGAAATCTTCTACGATCGTGGTGAAAAATATGATCCAAACGGCATTGGCGAACGCTTATTCTTTGAAGACTTAGAGAATGATCGTTATGTAGAAGTTTGGAATATTGTATTCTCACAATACGATGCTGTCGAAGGACAAGCAATAGAAACGTTTAAAGAACTTCCACAGAAGAACATTGATACAGGAATGGGGTTTGAACGCCTTGTAAGTATTATTCAAGAAACAGAGTCTAATTTTGAAACAGACTTATTCATGCCGCTCATTCAATCAGTATCAAAGCTTACTGATATTAAATATGAAGACAACACGATGGCATATCGCGTTATTGTTGATCATATCCGTTCTTTAGTGTTCACATTAGCTGATGGAGCAGTGTTCTCTAATGAAGGGCGTGGATATGTATTGCGTCGTCTCTTACGTCGTGCTGTTCGTTATGGAAAAGTTCTTGGTATTCAAGATGCATTTCTTTATAACTTAGTGGATGATGTTGTAGTTCTTATGGAAGATCCATATCCATACTTAAAAGAACGTGCAGATATGATTCGAGAACTCGTGCTTCATGAAGAAAAACGCTTTGCAAAAACTTTATCAGGTGGAGAAAAACTACTGCTCGATACAATTGAATCAACAGACAGTAAAGTATTGGCTGGTGAAGTAGCCTTTAAGCTGTACGATACTTATGGGTTCCCAATCGAATTAACACAGGAAATAGCAGAAGAACATCAAGTGACTGTTGATTTAGAAGCATTCCAAGTTGCACTTAATGAACAGAAAGAACGTGCGCGTTCAAGCCGTCATAAAGTTGAGTCAATGAGTTCTCAACAAGAAGACATTCTTAATTTCAAAGAAAAGAGTGAGTTTCTTTATGACACATTAACAAGCGAAGGAAAAGTCGTTGGCTTGTTTAAAGATGGTCATGCTGTTGAAGTCTTAGAAGGTAAGGGTGAAGTGGTTGTTGATATCACTCCATTCTATGCTGAAAGTGGTGGACAAGTATCAGATACTGGAGTTCTTGAATTTAATGGTAAAGAATACCCAGTAACTTCTGTTCGTAAAGCAAATGCAGGACAACATCTTCATACTGTTACACTTGATCAAGAATTAAAAATTTCAGATCGTGTAGTGCTTAATGTAGATCGTGAACGTCGTGTACTAATTCGTAAGAATCACTCTGCTGTACACTTACTCCAAGCATCACTTCAAAATGTAGTTGGGGATCACGTCCAACAAGCGGGATCTTATGTCGATGATGAATACTTCCGTTTTGATTTCAGTCACTTTGAACGTGTTAATACAGAACAACTCAAAGAAATTGAACAACAACTTAACAAATGGGTAGCAGCATCACTTCCTATTTATACAGATGTAATGAGCCTAGAAGATGCTAAGGCAACAGGTGCTATGGCATTATTCTCAGAAAACTACGGTGATACTGTCCGTGTTGTATCAATGGGCGATGTATCGAAAGAACTATGTGGTGGAACTCACGCACAGAGCACAGGTGAGATTGGTTTAATTACACTTGTGTCTGAAGAGAGTGTTGGATCAGGTGTACGACGTATTGTTGGTAAGACAAGCATTGGTGCTTATGAATACCTATTGACCTATAAGAAGGAAGTATCGGGGCTTCGTGAGAGTTTAAAACTTACGCCTCAAAAAACACTTGAAAGTAAGATTCACGAAATGCAAAGTCATATTGATACCCTTCAAAAAGAGTATGATGGTATGATTCAAGATATGTTGACAGTAAGTGTTAAAGAATATCAAACACAAGCATTAGTAATGAAAGATGACTTGAAGTTTATTTGGATAGAAAAACACAACGAACAACAAGAAGTACTAAAAGACTTAGTCGAAAGACTTCGTGAGAATGTTGACTTAGTTATCGTTGCAAATATTAAAGAAGATTCTGTAAATTTTGTAGCTGGAGCAAGCGAGAAAGCTATTAAATTAGGTCTAAAAGCAGGTGACTTTGTAAAACAAGTTGCACAAATAACAGGCGGTAATGGTGGTGGAAGACCAAACTTTGCACAGGCAGGTGGTAAAGATATCACAAAATTACCAGAAGCAAAGCAAGAAATATACGATAAACTTGGTCTAGAGCTTTAATTTTGATTGCCGTTACTGTAAAATAAGAATAAAGGATGTGATAGAATGAGTAAAAAGAATTTGACTGAAACTGTAGCATATAGTGCAGAGTCTGTTCGTCATGAGCGCATTAAAGAAATCCTTCATGAAGTTGAAGTTGCACTCGAAGAACGTGGATACCAACCTGTTAGTCAGATATCAGGTTATTTGGTTTCAAATGATCCAGCTTACATTTCTTCTAATCGTAATGCTCGTAACACGATTCAAGAAGTAGAACGTTACGAAATTATCGAAGAATTGGTTCGTTTCTATCTTAGTCATAAATAATGATAGGAAAGACTATTGGACTTGATCTGGGATCAAAAACATGTGGTGTGGCAATATCAGATGCATTAGGAATGTATGCACATCCTGTTGAAACACTGTACTACAAGGAATCAAGAGATGAGCTTAAAGCTCCACTTCAAGAATTGATTACGAAAGAACGTGTCAAACATCTAGTTTTGGGTTATCCTAAGATGATGAATAACGATGTTGGAGAACGAGCACAACTTTCGGAATCTTTTAAAACGGAACTTGAAGCATGGTTTGGTATAGAAGTGTCACTCATGGACGAACGTCTTACAAGTGCTGCTGCGAACCGTGTTCTCATTGATGCAGATGTTTCAAGAAAGAAACGAAAAAAAGTTGTTGATCAATTGGCAGCGGTAAATATTCTGCAGTCCTATTTAGATCGCCAACGCTTTTTAGAAAGGTAATATTACTATGGATGAAAAAACAATTGTAGTCATCGATGCAGATGGCAAAGAACAAGAAATGGACATTCTCTTCACTTTCGAAGATGATGAGTTTAAAAAATCATATGTTCTCTATGTAGACCCTGCAGATGAAACAGGAGAAGTTTTTGTTTCAAGTTATACTCCAGAAGGAGAACTTGAGTCAATTACGGATGAAAAAGAATGGGCAATGATTGAAGAAGTCTTCAACGCTTTCGTAATTCAACATGAAGGTAGCGAACACAATCATGACCACGACCATGACCATGACCACGACCACGATCATGACCATGATCACACACATGAAGAAATTCACTAAAATAAGTTTAGCCGTTGTAAGTTTTCTTATAGCGGCTAGTCTTACGTTTGTACTGATTTATACGTCTCAGTTAAAACCTGTTATGAGCGATTCATCGCCAATTGTGTTTAAGGTTGATGCAGGGGAAACGTCCAATTCTGTTATCGATAAACTTGGAAACGAAGGTATCATTCGTTCTAGCATGATGACCAAGTTACAGGCTCGTTTATCAGGTAAACGATCTGTTTTCGAAGGATACTTTGAACTAGACAAATCATGGTCATCGGAAGAAATCTTAAACTACATAACAAACCCCAATAACGCTGCACCGATGGAAGCAACAGTTACTCTGGTCGAAGGTAGCTGGGCCAAAGATATGGCTGAAGAAATTGAGAAGTATGTTGACGTAAAAAAAGAAGACCTCTTAGACTTATGGAATAACAAAGAGTATATTCAAGAGTTAATGAGTAAATATGAATTTTTACCTAAAGAAATTCTTGATAACGAGCATGCTAAAGTATATCTTGAAGGGTTCTTATATCCGGACACCTATACATTTAGAGTTGATTCAGATATTAGAACTGTGACTGAGTTAATACTTAATAATTCAATGCGATATTACGATACATACAAAGAGGCATTAAGCAATTCAAGTTTCTCAATGTATGAATTAATCACACTTGCATCCATTGTTGAGTATGAAGCAAATACACAAGAAGATATGGAAAAAGTAGCTGGTGTATTCATGAATCGCTTGAATCAGGGAATGAGACTTGAATCAAGTGTAACGGTTTGTTATGCCTTGTATGATTTTGATTCATGGGAAGAATGTGAACGAAAAAGTCCAGAATCACCATACAATACATATCGAAATCCTGGCTTAACTCCTGGACCTATCTTAAATCCATCAGTGAAAGCAATTAATGCAACACTTAATTACGGACATCATGACTATCTATTCTTTATTGCAGATGTCCATGGTGATGGAAGTGTTCATTATCAAAAAACGTACGCAGAACATGAAGTCGTACGTAAACAATTACTAGGTTATTAGGAGAGTTATATGGAACCAATTATTATCGGAATAGCAGGTGGAAGTGCTTCAGGTAAATCCAGTATTGCTAATATACTTAAAGAACGCTATGTTGAAACACAAAGTGTTGTGATTATTAAAATGGATGATTACTACAATGATCAATCCAACTTACCAATGGAAGTTCGTTATAAGACTAACTATGACCATCCATTTGCATTTGATATGAATTTACTCGTAAATGACATGCAAAAACTAAAAAAAGGTCAATCTGTTGATAAACCAGTCTATGATTTTATGAATCATACACGTAGCGAATTTACTGAAAAAGTTGATTGCAGTGATGTGATTGTTTTAGAAGGATTGATGGTACTTGAAAATGAAGAAGTAAGAAACTTGCTTGATATTAAAGTGTTCGTTGATACAGCTGCAGATGTTCGTTTCATAAGACGATTAAAGCGAGATGTAAACAAGCGTGGTCGTAGTATGGAAAGTGTTGTTGATCAATATATGACAACAGTACGTGCAATGCATGAACAATTTGTTGAACCATCGAAACGTTATGCTGACATTATTATTCCTGAAGGGGCTCATAATAAGGTGGCAATTGATTTACTAACAACAAAAATAAGTAGTATCATTAAGACTAGTGTGCTATAATTCAATTTTGAGGAGTGATAACATGAGTGAAAGAAATGAAAGAATTCCAGTAACCCAAGAGGGATTGGATGAACTTAATCGTGAGTTACGTCATTTAATTGATGTCGAACGTCCTGACGTTATTGAGGATCTAAAAGCAGCTCGTGCACAAGGTGACTTGTCAGAGAATGCTGATTATGATGCAGCCCGTGATCGTCAAGCACGTGTAGAGGCTCGTATTCGTGAGCTTGAAGCAACAATATCAAAAGTTGAGATTATTGATATTAATGCTAAGAAGAAACATAAAACAGTTGCTTTAGGAGCTACTGTTACTATCTATGACATGGAAATGGAAATTGAAGAAACATTTACTATTGTTGGTTCAGTAGAAGCTGATCCAGAAAATGGTCGACTATCAAACGTTTCTCCATTAGCTCAAGCAATGCTTGAATCTAAAGTTGGAGATGTAGTTGAAGTTGCTGTTGACGAACCATACCAAGTTAAGATTCTAGCAATAAAATAATATAATTTTAAGGACACGATGTATTGATACCACACTTTATAATGAGGTGATTCAATGCAACGTGTTCTTTTTTTATTGTGTATTGCGGGAGTAATCTATACATCTTACTTAGGAATTAGAGATACACATGGTATTCAAGATATTCAAAGAGATAGTATTGATGTAAGTGTCATTTACGAAAATGAGGTCCAAATATATACCTTGGAACCATATGCGACGATGGATGAACTTTTAGAACGTATCGATATCAATGAATCCATGGATTTAAGTAAGTTGAATCGAAGTAAGATACTAGCTCATAGAGATGTTATTACGATAAGTAAGTATAAAGAAACACCTCTAATATCCATAAATAGTGCAACACTAGAGGAGTTAATGGAACTGAATGGCGTGGGTCCATCACTTGCTCAGCAAATTATCGATTATCGTGAAAATATACGTAGCTTTCAAGATTTAGAAGATCTCAAAAATGTTAAAGGATTTGGCGATAAAAAATTCGATGGAGTCAAAGACTTTATATGTCTTTGATGTATCTGCTTACACTTCTTTCGATTACGCATGGAAATTTATATTTGCAGATTTCCTTTGTCTTTGTATATTTCACTCTGCGATTTCACCATAGAAGAAAAATCATTTTCCATATCATTCTGTTACTCATATTTTTTGTAATGTCTTATTGGTATCCTAAACCATCTTTGATAATTGGAGAGGTAGTAGAGATACAAGCAGATTCAATGATTGTTGAGACTGATACCCAAAGAATTGCTGTAAATAAGCTTTATCATGGAAATCTTGGTGATAAGGTGAAAGTAACAGGTGAGATAAAGAAACGTGATATCGCTATAAATCGTCTCATGTATCAAGTGAATAAAGCAGAAATCGAATGTCTTGAGGAAGGTTCAGGCTTAAAAACAAAAATTTGGAAGTATGTAAGTGTGGATCAGCGTTTTAAAAATACTCTTTATGGTGTTTATAATGATGAGAGTTCTATATCAAATTCGTTATCATTACAACTTTCGGGTTTTCATTGGATTGTAGTTGCTTTAATAACTCCTATTATTGGGAGGAAGAATGCAGGAGTAACGAGAAAAGTAATTGACATCTTATTCACATTAATATTTGGGCTAACTTTCAATGTTGTAAGGCTTTACTTAAAAAATCTCAGAAATAAAGAAATGCAAATAATTATCTTGTTGTTACTCTATCCAAATGCAACACGATATATATCATTTTGGTTATCGTTTGGAGTATATCTTGTTCATTCTTTATCACATCGCTTTGAAAACATTCCTCGAATATTCACTCAATTACTTGTTAGTTTGAGAGTTCGATATCAATATTCTTTTCTTGAGCACTCTCTATATCCAGTTACCAAAACGCTTCATGGTTTGTTATTTATTACTGCTCTGGGTGCTCCAGTTTATAGTAAACCTTTTGATTTAGTCTATTTTATTCTTGAGCGATATTATGGTCACCTAAATCACAATGTTCTCAGAAGATTCTTGATAGTGGGAATGCCTAATTTTATGATGCTTCTGATAATTTTCTGTATAGCTTACTTGGGTAAGAAAAAAATTCTCTATTTTTCTACGTGTTTATTAGTTTTGTGGATGATGTATTTTCCGTTTGCAAGATATACCTTTGTAGATGTTGGGCAAGGGGATGCTTCAATCGTTCAACAAGCCTATAACTCTTACACTACTGTCATTGATACTGGAAGAAGTCATGCTTATTACAGCTTAAAAAGCACTTTATATAAACTAGGGATTCGTAGCATTGATCAGATAGTAATCACTCATGAGGATGGTGATCATAGTGAGAACATGAATCGTTTAGTTAGAGACTTCGGAGGCCAAAAAATTACTGAGAAAGGCGAGGAAATCGACTTTTTTATCCAGATATTAGAAGAAAATAAATATGATGATATTAATGAAAACTCACTTATTTTACTAAGTTATACAGGTGTTCTCTTTATGGGAGATGCTGGAATTCATCAAGAATTTGATATTGTTAGTAAATACGATAACTTATCAGTTAGTATTTTGAAATGTGGTCACCATGGTTCAAAGACATCTACTGATTTAGAGTTTTTGAAACATATTAAACCACGCTATGCAATTATTAGCTCGAAGCCCAGTGTCTACGGTCATCCTCATGCAAGTGTGCTAAGGGCGCTTCATAATACTGGAACAACAGCAATTCAAACGTCACAAGAGGGATCAATCACAATAATAATGACCCCATTCTATCAATTCATCAATACATCGAGAGGGATGTTTGATATAATAGATTTGGTGATAAAATGATTGACTTAATCGTGAGTAATAATGATTTTTTAGTAAAAGAAAAAATTAAACAATTAATTGATGAGGAGGTTGCTACTTTTTCAACTGAGGAGATTGTTCGTTTTGATATGATTGAACGAGGCTTCTCGTTTAATAGTGTTGCTGAAGCAATTCAAACGATATCTCTATTTGATACTCGTAAGATTGTGGTATTAACAACACGAGAAAAAGAAATGAAGAAAGAAACTGAAGACATACTTCTCGAACTAGTTCAAAAAGTTCCAGATTCTGTTCACTTAATTATTAACTTAGAGAAGAAACTCTTAGCGAAGTCAGCGCTTAAAAAGTATCTTGATAAGAATTCACGCGTCCATGCGCTTACAAATTCAACAGATCTTGTTAATGAATATGTTCGAAGTGAAATAAAGAAAAGAAATATTAAAATGAAACAGAGTGTAATTTTTGAGTTCTTAGATCGAGTGGGTGACGATTTATCAAAAATACGAAATGAAATGGATAAGTTTGAAGTGCTTGATCGAGAAATTACAAGTAATGATATCGAACTCTTGGTGGCTAAAAATATTGACGACAATATCTTTGCCTTGAGTGATGCTATAGTAAAAAAAGACAAAGAACGTGTCTTCTCTTTGTATCAAGATTTTCTCAATTTGAAAATTGATCCATTAGCATTAGTAGGGATGGTTGCAGCAGGTCTTCGAAGAATGTATCAAGTTAATGCATTGATTGAATCCCAATATTCAAGCGCGATGATAGCAGAACAACTTGGGATGTCTGAAAAGCAAGCCTACTATCTTACAAGAAATCAACAAGCAAATCCCAAGAAAATAATGGATTTACTTAATGAACTTGCAGAACTCGACCAGAAAGTTAAGTCAGGCTTAGTAGATCGCTTTATAGCATTTGAAATGTTTCTAATTAATGTAACGCAATAAAAAAGTTGAGGTCTTGATTTGAAGACTTCAACTTTTCTAATTAAGAAATTGAGTTTACGAGTTTTGCATATGTCGATTTTTGGCGACTCGCAAAGTTTTTGTGATGAATATTACTTGTCACACCTTGATCCAACTTGCTGTTAATGGTGTTAAGAATTTGCTGAGCAGTTTCAACATCATTAGCCTCAATTGCTGAATGTAAACTACGGATCTCTGTACGCAATGCTGATTTTTGTGAACGATTACGTAACTGTGCTTTACGATTGGTAAGAACACGCTTTGCTTGACTTTCAATTTGTGGCATAATAATACCTCCTTTCTATAATCTTAGCACGAATTAGCTTGTAAAAGTGATAAGTTACTGAAAAGGTCTTACTAATTAGCCTTTCTTTTGATTAACTATTCTTTTAACTTGACCGTGAGTCATGGTATAATACAACGTAGGAAGTGATAAATATGCGTATCGTATTTATGGGGACGACCCCTTTTTCATGTGTTGTTCTTCAACAGTTACTGGATGATAAGTATGATGTTGTTGGAGTTGTAACACAGCCAGATAGACCTTTTGGTCGTAAGCAAATTCTAAAACCATCGCCAATAAAAGAATTGGCTTTGTTAAACAACTTAGTAGTATTGCAACCAGAATCTATTCGTAAAGAATATCAAGATGTCTTAGACTTAGAACCAGATTTGATTGTTACATGTGCTTATGGACAAATTGTTCCAAAAGTTATTCTTGATTATCCTAATAAAGGATGTCTTAATGTACACGCATCCTTACTACCCAAGTTTCGTGGGGAGCACCTATTCACTGGTCAATCATTCGTGGTGAAACAGAGACAGGTGTAACACTTATGCATATGGATGTAGGTATGGATAGTGGAGATATGATTGCAAAGCAATCTGTATCAATTGAAGATAAAGATACTATGGGAGATGTGGAAGCAAAATTAATGAAAGCATCCCAGGTATTAATTCATGAGGATCTTAAAAAGTATCTAGCAGGAGAACTTACATCAATTGAACAAGATGAACCACAGGTTACACTTGCATATACCATTAAGAAAGAAGATGAATTTATTAGCTTTAATCGTCATGTAAAAGATGTATATAACCATATAAGAGGTCTTGTTCCATGGCCGGTTGGTTATGGTATCTTGGATGAAAAACGTGTTAAATTACATGCGGCAGAGTATCAACACAAAAAGGTAAACGAACCAGCAGGTACGATTCTCAAAGTAACAACTGAGGGAATAGAAGTTGCTTGCATTGATGGTGTTGTGATTCTAAAACGTTTACAAACTGAGGGGAAACAAGCAATGGATGTTAAAGACATTGCTAATGGAGTCGGTAGAGACTGGACAGGGAAGGTTTTCTTATGAGTGAAAAATACGAAGCAAAAAGAACACAAACATTAGCACTAATCGGTATATTTACAGCAGTTATTACGAGCCTTACATTTATGATTCGAATTCCGAGTCCTTCTTCTGGATATATTAATCTAGGAGACTCAGCAATTATGCTTGCAACACTTGTACTTCCATTTAGAGGAGCCGTTGTTGCAGCAGGTGTTGGTAGTGCATTAGCAGATATCTTTGCAGGATATTTAATCTATGCACCATTTACTTTCTTTATTAAAATATTAGAAGTAATCGTCATATATCTATTAAGACGTTACTTAAATACTAACAAATACTTTATTCCATTCTTTGCAGGAGGGCTTGTAATGGCTCTATCTTATGCAATTGTTGATGGTATTATGCTCATGGGCATTGGTGCTTTCTTTATTTCATTAGGAAGTAATATTGGCCAAGGAGTCGTTTCAGCTATGATAGTAACCGTAGTATATCCGAAATTCAATAAAATGGTTACGCAGCTTAGGGGTTTAGATACATGAATCAAAAAAACATTCGAAATTTTTCAATTATTGCTCATATAGACCATGGTAAGTCTACATTAGCAGACCGTATTTTAGAAAGTACGGAAACAGTTAGCAATCGTGATATGCAAAGTCAACTTCTTGATCAACTTGATCTTGAACGTGAACGTGGTATTACGATAAAACTTAATGCTGTTCAACTTAAATATCACGCCAAAGATGGCGAGGATTATATTTTCCATTTGATAGATACTCCAGGTCACGTTGACTTCACCTATGAGGTATCACGATCATTAGCAGCTTGTGAAGGTGCTATTTTAATCGTCGATGCAACTCAAGGTATTCAAGCTCAAACACTTGCGAATGCTTATTTAGCTATCGAGAACGATTTGGAAATAATGGTTGTTATCAATAAGATTGATTTACCATCAGCAGATCCAGAACGTGTAAAACAAGAAATTGAAGACGTTTTAGGAATCGATGCAAGTGATGCGCCGTTAATCTCTGCAAAAACAGGGCTCAATATAGATCAAGTATTAGAAGCAATTGTTCAGAAAATACCCGCTCCACGTGGTGATAATAATGCACCACTTAAAGCGCTAGTCTTTGATTCAATTTACGATTCATACCGCGGTGTTATTGTGTATGTCCGTATTGAAGAAGGACACGTAAAAGTTGGCGATGAAATTCAGTTTATGGAATCGGGAGCTGTCTTTGAAGTAACAGAACTCGGTATTCGTAATCCTAAAGAAGTGAAGAAAAAAGAACTAGTCACTGGTGAAGTAGGGTGGATTAGTGCTTCAATTAAATCCATTCGTGAAGTTTCAGTAGGGGATACCATTACACTGAAAGATAATCCTGCAGAAAAAGCTTTACCTGGTTATCGTAAACTTAATCCAATGGTTTACTGTGGATTATATCCAATTGATTCAAAACGCTATACAGATTTACGTGAAGCACTTGAAAAGATGTCGCTCAATGACTCTTCACTTGTGTTTGAACCAGAAACATCTCAAGCTCTAGGTTTTGGATTCCGATGTGGATTCCTTGGTCTACTCCATATGGACGTTATTCAAGAACGCCTTGAAAGAGAATTCCAATTTGACCTCATTGCAACAGCACCATCTGTAGAATTCCATGTTCACCAAACAAATGGTGAGATGATAAAGATTGATAACCCTTCGAAGATGCCTATTTCAAACGTTATAGACCATGTTGAAGAACCTTTTGTAAAAGCCCAAGTTATTGTTCCGTCAGAATATGTTGGTGCAGTTATGGAGCTTTGCCAAAACAAACGTGGAGTCTATGTTGATATGCAAGCGATTGACTCATCACGTATGAACATTATTTATAACTTACCGCTTGTTGAAATTGTTTTTGATTTCTTTGATAAATTAAAGTCATCAACACGAGGTTATGCTTCTTTTGATTACGAGTTTATTGGCTATCAAACATCCAAACTCGTTAAGATGGATATCCTTCTTAATGGCGAGGTTGTGGATGCTCTTTCAACAATTGTGCACCGTGACTTTGCATACCATCGTGGTAAAGCAATTACCGATAAACTGAGAACATTAATTCCAAGACAACAATTTGAAGTTCCTATCCAGGCTGCAATTAACCAAAAAGTTATTGCGCGATCAACTATTAAAGCATTACGTAAAAACGTTATTGCGAAATGTTATGGTGGGGATATCAGTCGTAAGAAAAAACTTCTTGAGAAGCAAAAAGAAGGTAAGAAACGCATGAAGCAAGTTGGTAGCGTAGAAATACCTCAAGAAGCATTCATGGCCGTTTTATCAATGGACGATGAATAGTAGAATATTTGAGCAAATCCAAGAGATGCGAAAGCATTTCTCTTGGGATGAAACAGATACAATTGAATTTATGGTAAATGCTATCCAAGAAGAGTCATTAGAACTTATTGAAAGTCTAAATGAAGATGAAGAAGCATTTCAAAAAGAACTAGCGGATGTGTTAATGTATGCATTCGCTATTTGCATTGATAAGAATTACGATGTAGAAACTCTCATCGAAACGAAGATTCAAGAGGTGATGAAGCGTGAGTACTAAAGCATTATATGTACATATTCCGTTCTGTGATCATATTTGTGGTTACTGTGACTTTACAAGATTTAAGTATGGTCGCGTAATTTCAGACGACTTTATGATACGTTTGATTCAACAAATTAACGCCTTACCAAATGATTTAGAGACAATCTATGTTGGTGGAGGAACACCTACTTCATTAGAATTTGATCAGTTAGAAGCCTTGTTACAAGCATTGAAACCACACCTTGCAAGTAAGTATGAATGGACCTTTGAAGGGAACCCAGAAAACCTTACGTTTGAAAAAGTATCGCTATTACACTCATATGGAGTCAACCGAATGAGTTTAGGGGTGCAAACATCAAATGATGACTTGTTAGAATCGATTGGACGTCACCATAAGTTTTATGATGTCGGTAAGGGTGTCACTTTACTTCGTGAAGTAGGGATTCATAATATATCACTAGACCTTATGTATGGTTTACCAGGTCAGTCTTTAGAAAGTTTTAAGACATCGATTAGCGATGTTCTTTCACTACAACCTGATCATGTTTCAATCTATGCATTAACAGTTGAGCCAAACTCATTGTTTGGACGACGTGGAATAAAACAAGTTCCAATTGAACTTGAGACTGAAATGTTTCTAACGTGTATTGAGATGATGACTGAAGCAGGATATGAACACTATGAAATATCAAACTTTGCACTACCTGGACGACGAAGCGAACATAATCAAGTCTATTGGCGATACGAAGATTTTTATGCACTCGGTCCAGGTTCTAGTCTGAAAGTAGATCATCAACGTAAAACATGGACTGTGCGACTTGGAGAATACCTCCAAAAAGATGCATTCAAAGAAGTTATCGACTTAAGTTTAGAAGATGAAATGTTTGAATTTGTAATGATGGGACTAAGAATACGAGAAGGTATAGAATACCGTAGGTTTGAAGAACGATTCGGTGTATCGATGCAATCAGTGTTTCAAGATGCCATTCAAGAAGGTGTTAATAAAAAGCTTCTTTTAGCTACAGAAGAAGGAATTATGACGACTTTTGAAGGCTATGTAATGCTTGATGATGTCTTACTTCCGTTTATGGATATTTTAGGTGATGAATAAGAGACCAAGATTGGTCTCTTTTCTTTCTAAAGATTTGTATATAAAGTAAATAAAAAGAACTTTAAAGTGGTATAATGATAATATATTTTACGAGTAAACTATAATCTAAGTGAAATTTACGCACAAAAAATGAATATGGCAGAGGTAGCAGGACTCGAACCATATCAAAACTAATTTTCAAAATGAAAAGTTGCAAGCAATACATTGATCCAAATAAAACAACACAAAATAACTATATTTTATCAAAGATTAATAAGTCAGTCGTGTTATAGGAGGCATTTATGAAGGCGTTTAGGAATTTCGTTTTTTCAAGTTTAATAGTGTTATCAGCATTAGTTTTTATTAATTTAAATTTTGGTTTAGACATTACTGGGAATGTGGGAGCATTATTTGAAGGAACTGAATATGTTGAAGAACTTAAAGCCGTTACTTCATTAGAACCAATTGTAGAAATGGTTCCAGTAGAGTACAAAGAAACAGTTACCGAAGTTATCGAACAGATTACATCAGATCCTAAAACACAGAAAGTAATAAACAATCAAGTAAATACCGTTATTAATGATATTGCAAAGGGAACAATGACTGTTGATGAAGCTTATATGCAAGCAGAACTTGCAGGTCTTATCGATACTTATGCCCCAGCAATTGAAAAAGCTACGAATAAAACAATTACTAAAGAAGTAATTAAAACACGAATGCAAGAAGTTGTTACGGGATATGATGTGAAGACAGTCTATGAGAAAGTTATCAACCAAGTCCAGAAACAACTTACTCCTTCACAAATTAAAATGATTAATCTTGCAAATGATGTTCAAAATGCAGGTACTACTTGGAAGACAGTATCTTTAGTTGTTATGGGAATTAGTGTTCTTGCATTAATAGGCTTTAATCTCAAGTTTGACTGGATAAAAAAATTACTTCCAATCGCAATTATCTTATTTGTATTTACGTTTATTAGTAAAGTGCTCGTGAGAATCGTAATCAATACTTTCGCAAGTAAAGCAGGTCTTGATGCAAGTACATTAAATATTAGTTATTCATTTTACTCAAATGTAATGATAGCATTAGTTGTAATTGCGGTACTCAGTATCGTAGGAGCATTTCTTGTACATAAATATGATGAAAGGATGTATCTATGATGATTGAAGGTATTTATATCATAATTATTATTGTTGTATCGTTTTTATTGATTGTTACTATTGCAGCTACAATCGTAAATAAATCAAGAATTAAACATGAAAATCGTAAATCACGTGAGTATAGTGATACTTCAAAGATGCGCTTTGATAAATCAGGTGAAATACGTTTTGCAAAGCCTGTAAGTGTACCGGAACCGCATATAATACCAAATGATGAAGTTTCTAAACAGCGTACTGAAAAGAAAACTGTTGAGAAACGTGAACCAGTTCTTGCTCCAATTCGTAATACTGAAACTGTTTATTCGGTAGATAACACAGAACGTTCAGTGAATGAACTTGATAAGACATCTAAACCTATAATTAATGTAGGTGCTCCAAAACAACCGCAAAAGAGCAAGATTGTGATTAGCGGTGTATTAAAAGACGAAATTTTAGGACTTTTATACCAGAATAAAAAAGTTCAAGCAATTAAACGCGTTCGTGAAGAAAAAGGTTTAAGCCTTGTTGATTCGAAAAAAATAGTTGAAGAACTCGAGTCGCGCATAAGCGAACTATAGTTAATACTGTATTCAAATCTAATTGGTAAGAGAAAATAAGATTGCTTACAAAAGGTATCTTGTTTACTCCTTCATGACTATGCTATAATAAATTAAATCGATGATCATAAGAGTATTCATAGCCTTGATGTTAAGAGAGTTGTTGGATGGTGCGAAACAATCACAAACTATGAAGAAAGTCCTATGTGAGATAATTTACCGAACATTGAGTAAGTAAATTCGTTCCTGGCGTTAACAGAAGTAGAGGCTCTTTATTGAGCGAATTAAGGTGGAACCACGATAACATCGTCCTTTGGATGGTGTTTTTTTATTTGTAAAGGAGAGAGTGTCATGAGTAAAGAATTAGCACAGAAGTATAATCATAAACAAGTTGAAGAAGGAAAATACCGTAATTGGGTTGAAAAAGGATATTTTACAGCGGGGGATACAAACAAAACTCCGTATTCAATAGTAATACCACCACCAAACGTAACAGGGAAACTCCACTTAGGTCATGCTTGGGATAATACACTGCAAGATATCGCAGGCCGTTATCAAAGGTTATTAGGGAAAGATGTTCTCTATTTACCAGGAATGGATCATGCTGGTATTGCGACACAAGCGAAAGTCGATGAACGCTTACGTGAACAAGGAATCTCTCGTTATGATTTAGGTCGTGAGGGTTTCTTAGATCAAGCTTGGGATTGGAAAGAAGAATATGCAGGTCATATCCGTGAACAATGGGAAAAACTTGGTATCTCCGTAGATTATTCAAGAGAACGATTCACATTGGATGAAGGTCTTAATAAAGCGGTTAATAAAGTTTTCGTAGACTTATATAACGAAGGCTTAATTTATCGCGGATACAGAATCATTAACTGGGATGTACAAGCACAAACAGCTTTATCAAACATCGAAGTTGATCACATCGAAGTAGAAGGTGCATTCTATACTTTCGAATATACTGTTGAGGAAGATGGTACAAAGCTTGCAGTTGCAACCACACGTCCTGAGACAATGTTTGGTGATGTTTGTATTGTTGTTCACCCTGATGATGAACGCTACCAACACTTAATTGGTAAGCACGCAATAAACCCAGCTAATAATGAAAGTCTACCAATTATAGCTGATAGTTATATTGATATTGAATTTGGAACAGGAGTAATGAAATGTACACCTGCTCATGATCCTAATGACTACGAGATTGGTAAACGTCACAATTTAGAAATGCCAATTTGTATGAATCCTGATGGTACGATGAATGCTTTAGCACATCAATTTGAAGGAATGGATCGTTTTGACGCACGTAAAGCTTTAGTAGAGTATATTAAAGAACAAGGGAAGTTAATATCAATTGAGAAACATGTTCACTCTGTAGGTCACTCAGAACGTACTGGAGTTATTGTTGAGCCATACTTATCTGAACAATGGTTTGTAAAGATGAAGCCACTAGCAGATGAAGTTCTTGAACAACAAAAGACAGATGATCCAATCAAATTTTATCCAGAACGCTTTAATCATACCTTTACACAATGGTTAGAGAATATTGAAGACTGGACAATTTCACGTCAACTATGGTGGGGACATCGTATTCCTGCATGGTTCCACAAAGAGACTGGAGAAACCTATGTAGGACTTGAAGCTCCACAAGATATTGAAAACTGGAATCAAGATGAAGATGTTCTTGATACATGGTTCTCATCGGCACTATGGCCATTTTCAACCTTAGGGTGGCCAGAAAATACTGCAGATCTAGAACGATATTACCCAACTGACTTAATGGTTACAGGATATGACATTATCTTCTTCTGGGTAGCTCGTATGGCTTTCCAAGGACGTCACTTCACAAAGAAAAATCCTTTCAAACATGTCTTAATGCACGGACTTATTCGTGATGAACAAGGTCGTAAAATGAGTAAATCATTAGGTAACGGTGTTGATCCGATGGATGTTATTGAAAAGTATGGTGTTGATTCACTTCGCTTCTTCCTAACAACCAATTCCTCACCAGGACAAGATATGCGTTATATTGAAGAAAAAGTTGAAGCTTCATGGAACTTTATTAATAAGATTTGGAATGCTTCACGATTTGTAAAGATGCATGTAGGTGATACCTATTACGACATTAATAAAGCAAAACTCAATCAAGTAGATCGCTATATTTTGAATCAGTTCAATGAAACACTTGTTGAGATTACAGGTAATATGAATAAATATGAATATTCTCTAGTAGGGAATACGATCACGCGTTTTGCATGGGATGATTTCTGTAGTTGGTACTTGGAATTAAGTAAAACAGGACTTCAAAGTAGTGATGAAGAAGTAGTCTATGCAACAAAAGCTACTTTAGCTTTCGTACTAAAACAAATCACAATTATGCTTCATCCATTCATGCCATTTGTAACAGAAGAAATCTATGCTACTCTACCAGGTGCTGGTGATACAATTATGTATGAAGCATGGCCACATGAATTAGAAATTAATCAAGAAGGCTTAAAGGATGTTGCCTTCATGATTGATGCGATTAGTAAAGTGCGTGAAGCTCGTGTAAGTTATGATGTTAAACCTTCTAAACCTCTTAGTGCAGCTCTTAAGGACTCCACAGGAAGTAATTATCCACTTACTGATGTTCTTGCTTCAATGTTTGAAAGTATGGCAAGAGTAAGCTTAAATACGCTTGAAGGGGATACCTTATCACTTCCTATTGGTGGTGGATCACTCCTTCTACTTGAATCAGAACTTGTAGATAAAGAGGCATTAATCGAAAAGCTTAATAAAGAAAAAATACGTTTAGAAGGTGAAATTAAACGTGGAGAGTCAATGTTAGCGAATGAGAAATTTACTTCTAAAGCTCCAGAAGCTAAAGTAAATGAAGAACGTCAAAAACTTGAAGAATATAAACGACAATTAAGTGTTGTTGTAGAACAGTTGCAATAATCTATGGAACAAATACTCGATAGCCTTGTTGCTGTTATTAGCATGATATGTCGCTTTGATGTCAAGAAAGATCCACGTGGTGCTCGAAGAAAGAGTTTGTTGATTCTATTAATATTATTTGTAGGATTGCAAGTTGCTGTATTCTGGTCACTGCTTAATAAGTAAAAGAAAGCTCAAGTTCAGTTAAGAACTTGAGCTTTAGCTTATTCAATTGGTGTAAATACAAATTTCTTAAAGAGTGAAGTGGTGATAAGGTATGCTGCAACGATACCAAATACCCACATTAAGTGAACACTTGAAATTACTTGAAGTTCAATTGATTCTGCTAATGGTGTTAGGACAAAGAGTAAGGTAACAGCAACAGCACTTAAACTTGTACCAATTAACACTTTAGATGGCATATTCTTTGTTGAGAAACTGTGTTTGCTTCGTATTACGAAGATAATAAGTGCTTGTGACAGAATTCCAAATGCAAACCAGAAAGTATGGAATAGTGTTTGTTGTTCAATGGATGTAACTCCAAATACAAAGTAGAGAACCACAAAGCAAGTAATATCAAAGATTGAACTTAGAGGACCGAAGATCTTCATGAAACGGATTAAAGATTCTGTTTCAAGTCGACGAGGTTTCTCTAACTCTTCATCAGTACAGTTATCAAATGGAATACCCATTTGTGCAAGATCACTAATTAAGTTTTGAACTAAGATATGAACTGGTAGAAGTGGTAGGAAAGGGATGAAGAGGCTAGCAACGATTACTGAAATCATATTACCGACGTTACCACTTACCGCCATTTCTAGATATTTAATCATGTTTACGATTGTTTTGCGTCCTTCAAGAATTCCTTCTTCAAGAACCATTAAATCTTTTTTAAGTAGAATAATGTCTGCAGAGTCTTTCGCAATATCAACTGCAGTATCAACGGAAATACCGACATCCGCTTGTTTTAAAGCTAGAGCATCGTTAATTCCATCACCCATGAAGCCAACAGTATGTTTGTTCTCTTGATATGCTCTGACGATACGTTGCTTTTGATCAGGTGATACTTTTGCATAAAGATGACAGGTATCGACAATACTTCTAAGTTCTTCATCACTCATCGCTTCGATTTCTTCGCCAAGATAAACGATTTCAGTATCAATACCTACTTTACTACTTACTTTCTTAGCAACACCCATGCTATCACCTGTAATAACTACGACATCAACACCATGGCGGTAGAGACTTTCGATAGTTGGTTTAGCACTTTCTTTAGGTGGATCTAAGAAACCAATAAATCCAATAAGAACGAGATCGTTTTCATCTTCGATTCCAAATTCGTGGTCTCGAGGAATATCATTCTTTTGAGCAACAGCAATCATTCGTAAACCATCGTGATTATGTTGCATATAAACTTCCATTGCTTCATCACGTGTTTCTTGATCAAGGATTTTTACTTCACCACCACGATCAATGTATTTACAACGCTCCATTATTTCTTCAACGGCACCTTTAGTAATCAGTTGACGTTTGTCTTTTGGATCTTCGAGAATAACACTCATACGACGACGTGCGAAATCAAAAGGAATTTCATCTACTACTGTGTAGTAGTTTACAAGGTCATCCATACCATAGGATTCAGCACGATTAATAATTGCTAAATCGATAAGATTCTTTAACCCACTTTGGAAGTAGGAGTTTAAGAATGCATGGCGAAGTACGCGCATGTCATCTTCTCCGTTAACATCCATATATCGTTCAAGAATGATGTCATCTTGAGTGATTGTTCCAGTTTTATCGGTACATAGAATATCCATTTCTCCAAATGAAGAAATTGAACTTTGTGATTTAACGATTGTTTGATGTTTTGCCATGTTAATAGCACCACGAGCTAAACCACTACTTAAGATTACAGGTAGCATTTCTGGAGTTAAACCAACTGCTACTGTAAGCGCGAATAAGAATGCTTCAATAAAATCATGTTTAAGAAAACCATTAATGACAAAAATGATTGGAAGCATAATAATCATTAGTCTCATTAAGAGTCTACTTACTTTACTTATACTTACTTCAAAACTATTTGTACGACGTGTTTCTTTTAAACTTCGATTCATTGTTCCTAAATAGGTATCATCGCCTGTACGGATTACGATTGCGCGAGCACTACCTGAAACGACGTTAGTTCCCATAAGACAAAGATTTGAATAATCAGCAACATTTGACATGCTTTCTTCATCAAAGCGAACAAATTTTTCAATAGGTTGACTTTCTCCAGTAAGTGTAGCTTGTGATAAGAACAAGTCCTTAGCAGAAATTACACGCATATCAGAAGGAACAATATCTCCAGCAGACAATCTAACAATATCTCCAAGTACGAGTTCATCGATTGGAATCTCAATGAAATCACCATCACGCAATGCAGCAGTGGTGTTGGAAACCATATTTAATAGTTTTTCACTTGCAGCACTTGAACGTTCATCTTGGATGAAAGATATAAGTGTTGAAATGATTACTATAACTGACAAGATTGAAATTGTTAAGTAATCCTTTTGTTGTGTTAAAAGGATATCAGTAATAAAAGTAATTAAGATAACTACCAGTAAGACAAGGTTAAAAGGATTGATAAGTACGTTTACGAATCCAATAATTGGATTTTTCTTTTTACCTTGTGACATTTTATTTGGGCCAAGCTCTTCGAGTTTCTTTTCAGCTTCCTCTTGAGTATACCCGTTTTTATTTGCGTCAAGCGCAACAAATAAGTCTTCTTGTTGACTTTTTAGCAGTTCAAGAAGACGATTCGTTTTGTTTGTCATGACAAACCCTCCCATTCAATTTTCGTGAATGTTATGAGCGATCGATTAGGCTAAGTTATATGGTGACCCCAAGGGGTCATCGTCGCTAGAACATTCGATAATACACATTTGCCTACAACTCTGAACTTCCATGAAGCCACCTCCCTTTTGTTTAAATATATCAAAAAACGGGTAAAAACGCAACGATAAAGAGCACTGTATTTTTGCCCTTTAAGTGTGGTATAATTGCAAAAATGGTAGGAGGGTACTATGAAAAAAACAATACTTTTTGATCTTGATGGAACATTACTTCCAATGGATGCACAAAAATTCGAAGAAGCATACATTGGTTCACTAACTAATTACACCAAAAATATAATAAATCCCAAAGAAATGGGAATGAAATTATGGCGAGCGACTGGAATTATGATTAAAAGTGATGATAAGTCAATGACAAATGAACAAACTTTTTACAGTGAGTTCGAAAAATTACTGGATTCATCCACTTACAACAAAATACTGGAAGTTATTGACTCTTATTATGATAATGATTTTGATGTAGCTAAAACTGCCACAGGATTTCATAAAGATATGCCTAAAGTAGTACGCTACCTAAAAGATAAAGGTTATCGCGTGATATTAGCGACAAATCCAATGTTACCAAGAACTGCCACAGATAAGAGAATATCTTGGGCAGGATTGAATGTGGATGACTTTGATCATGTTACTCGATTTGAGGAATACGTTCACTGTAAACCGAATCCATTATATTATGAAGACATTATCAGTAAGTTTGATTTGGATCCTAGTGAATGTGTTATGGTTGGTAACGATGCGCAAGAAGATATGATGACAAAGCAATTTGGCTTTGAAACATGGTTGTTGACAGATGATTTAATTGATCGTGGTCAAGAATACCATGCAGACTGGATTGGTACTAGAGACGATTTACTTGAAAAAATAATGGAGGTTTTTAAATGATAGTTGGATCAGTTAAAGAAATTAAACAAGCAGAAAATAGAGTAGGCTTAATTCCCAGCCATGTAAAAACGTATATAAATGCGGGTCATAGTGTTTATGTAGAAAAAGGATTAGGAATTGGAAGTGGTTTTGAAGACCAAGAATACGAAGAGGCTGGAGCAATTCTTTGTGATGATCCAAAAGATGTTTGGGAGAAATCTGAATTAATTATTAAAGTTAAAGAACCTTTAGAGAGTGAATTTAAGTTTCTAAGACCCAATCTAATTATTTTTACGTATTTACACTTAGCAGATAACATGAAATTAACACAAGCAATGCTTGATCAAAAAGTGACAAGTTTTGCGTATGAGACAATTACTGATAGCAATGGTTTCTTACCGCTTCTAAAACCTATGTCTGAGATTGCAGGACGTCTTGCGATTAAAGAAGGGGAGAAATATCTTCAAGGACAATTTGGAGGTAAAGCGAAACTCTTATCAGGAGTTGCAGGTGTTGCACCTGGACATGTCGTTGTTATTGGAACAGGAATTGTAGGTTACAATGCATGTAAGACTGCAATAGACTCAGGAGCTCGCGTTACCGTTCTTGGAATTGATAACAGTCGCCTTGATTATTTTGCTGAGAAGTTTGGTGGAATTATCACCACATTATTCAGTACAGAAGAAAACATTAAGAAAGCAATTAAAGATGCTGATATTATTGTGGGTAGTGTGCTTATTCGTGGAGACCGTGCACCGCGTGTGATTCGTCGCGAACACCTATCACTAATGGAAAAAGGAACAGTAATGGTTGATGTGTCCATTGACCAAGGTGGTTGTTTCGAAACAAGTAGAACAACAACTCATAGTGATCCAGTCTTTGTGCTTGATGGTATTGTTCATTACTGTGTTGGCAACATGCCTGGGGTTGTATCACGCACATCAACAGAGAGTTTAACAAATGCAACACTTGCATATGGACTGAAAATTGCAAGCCAAGGTGTTAAATGTGTTGAGTCTAATAAGGGTCTATATAATGGGCTAAACACCTATAATGGTACTGTTTCGAACAAAAATGTTGCGAATGCCTTGGATCTTGAATATATTCCTTATGAAAACTAGGTTAAAATAGTGACCTATTAGGTCATATTTGATACAATGTAGAAAAGGAGGTGGCCGTCATACCGAATGTTATTACACATGGACTTATGGCGCTTGATGTTTATAACAAACTTGAAACCTCAGAAGTCCAAATGGCAATATCGAATCATCCTAGAGCTTATCTTTTAGGAAGTAATGGTCCTGATATTCTATTTTATTACAAAGTCTTTCCTTGGGAAAATCAGGAACTGAACCAAATCATTGCGAAAATAGGTAACGAAGTTCATAGTACACATGTTAATGAATTCTATACTTATGCGATTGCTTTGATTCATGATATAAAAGATGAGAATCGTCGTCAAATCTTACTTGCTTATTTAGCTGGCCACTTAATGCACTGGTCACTTGATTCTCTAGCTCATCCATTTGTGTTTTATCGCAGTGGTGAGATAGATGGCCCCACACGCTATTGGCATTATCGATATGAGTCGATGATAGATGCTCTGATGTTGGCATATGTGAAACGTAAAGACATGCGTACGGTCAAGGTGAAACGATTCCTTGATGTGTCAGATGAAGAACGTCGTGCAATTGCTTCATTCTATCAAATGATTCTCGCAGAAGTCTTTGATGTTGTAATCAGTCCATCCGTTATTGATGATGCGATTGTTACTATGAAACGTGCAGTAGAACTACTCTACGATCCAAAAAATATCAAAACTCCTGTAATCAAGAAATTTGAGAATCAATTCTTAGAACCATGGCAATTATCAAGTCATATTGTGAATTCACAACTTGACTCAGAACATGACATTTTAAATCTAAGACACGAGGCATGGTCAAATCCAACAGATATTAATGATGTATCAACATTGAGTTTTGTTGATTTATACGATTATTCCATTAAGTTGGGACAATTACTAATCGATCGATTTGACGCAATACTCAAAGGTGAATTTGATAATTTTGATGATATTATTCAAAATTGTCAATATGATACAGGAAGACCTGTTGGGGTCGAAATGAAGTATTACGGAAATATCTACCAAGATTAAATTAGAGGAGGAATTACTATGTTGATTAATATTCATGGCAAAAATGTTGAAATTACAGAGGCAATGCAAGAGGCTGTTGAAAAGAAATTACAATTTATTGATAAATATTTCGAGACAGATGACTCATGGCGTGCAAATGTGATTGTTAATACATATCCAGCAGGAGTGAAAGTCGAAGTTACCATTACATCTAAATTTAGCCCATTACGTGCTGAGGTAATAAACGAAGATTTCTATTCTGCATTAGACAAAGTAGTTCATAAATTAGAAGATCAAATTCGTCGTCATAAGACACGTCTATCAAAACGTCGTCGTGAAAGTCTCTCAGAAGCTTTCATTGAAATGATTGAAGGAAGTGAAACACCTCAAGTTGAGGAGGCAGAATTAGTTCGTACAAAGACTATTAATGCTGAAGAAATGAACCTAAATGATGCCATTCTCGCAATGGAAATGTTAGGACATACATTCTTCATCTATACAGATGATGAAACACATGAAGTTGCAGTAGTTTATAAACGTCATGATGGCGACTATGGCTTATTAGAAGTAGAACAATAAAAAGAAGTTTAATTACAGTAATTTGTGATATAATAATGCAAACGGAGGATTGGACATGAGCTTTAAAGACAAATTTAAAAATTTCATAACACCTGTAGATGAAGATGAATACATCGAATTTGAAGATGAAGAGGTAGAAAACTTGAGTGAATACGAAACACCAAGAAAAGCTGAAACTTCAAAATTACCAAGTGATACTAAAATGGTATTATTCGAACCACGTTCATTTGAAGAATCAGAAGAAGTTGCGCGTTATCTCAAAGATAAACGTGCTGCAGTTGTAAACTTACATCGTTTACAACGTGATTATGCACAACGCACAATTGATTTCCTAACAGGAGTTGTGTTTGCTCTAGACGGATCAATTCAAAAAATTGGTCATAACGTAATTCTATGTACACCACGTACAATAGGAGTACAGGGCGAAATTAGTATGAATCTTGAAGATATCGATTCATAATATACTATGAGCCGCAAAAACGATTTTCGTATCATGCGACAAGGCTACGATCGTTTTGAGGTCGATCAAGCGATTGACGAACTTAAACGGGAGAAGGATGTCTTGCTTCGACAAGCACAAATCAATAAGAAGCAAATAGAAACCTTACAAGAACAATGTAATGTCGTAAAAAAACGTTACCAGCAACTTGTAGGAGAAATTGCAGTTAGAGAACGTGCTTCAGAAGAAATGTCACGTCTAGCACTTCGTGAAGCGAACAGCATAATTGATAATGCTCGTAGTAACGCAGATATGATTGTTAGAGAAGCAATGTCAACCTCACGTCAAGTACTTATTGAGATAGCACGGATATCCAATGAGTCACATTTACTCCGTGATGAATTAAAAGATAAATTAGAAAAACTAGAAGAGGCAATCGATGGTTTAGAACTACCAGATAGCCCCGACTTAAGTTTAATAAGCGATGATTAAGACAGGCTGTTTGTTTATTTACTTATAGAGACTTTGCGCTTGGTGGAAGCAAAGAGTAAAGGATAAATAGTATCCCTTATGAGCATGATTTCTGAACTTTAGTAAGAATCACGTTGGCGGCGTTAACGCATTGAAGTGCACTGGATATTTTGTTCAGTGAATTAAGGTGGTACCACGCGAAAGCGTCCTTTCGATAGGACGCTTTTTCTATTGAAAATAGGAGAGATAGTTATGAATTACAAAGATACATTGTTGTTACCAACAACAGAATTTGAGATGAGAGGTAATCTCAATAAAAAAGAACCTCTAATCCAAGCAAAATGGGATGAAATTGAACTTTATGAAAAAATGCTTAAAGTACGTGAAGAGGAAGGTGCAGAACAATTCGTTCTTCATGATGGGCCTCCATATGCGAATGGTAACATTCATATTGGTCATGCTCTAAACTCAATTCAAAAAGACTTCTTAGTTCGTACTAAGTTTATGGCAGGATTTAAAACACCATACCGTCCAGGTTGGGATACTCATGGATTGCCTATTGAAACAGCAATTCAAAAACTTGGAGTAGATCGTAAGTCAATGCCATTATATGAATTCCGTGAGTTGTGTGAGAAATATGCACGTGAACAAGTAGAAATTCAAAAACGTGACTTTAAATCATTAGGTAAGATCGGTGATTACAAGAACCCATACCTAACATTGAGTAAAGATTATGTTGCAACACAAATTCGTGTTTTCGCAGCAATGGCTCTTAAAGGAATGATTTTCAAGGGCTAAAACCGGTATACTGGTCACCATCCAGTGAAACTGCATTAGCTGAAGCTGAAATCGAATACTATGATCGTAAAGACCCAGCTATCTATATTGCATTTAATGTAGTAGATGGTAAAGGTGTGTTGGATGAGAATGACCGTCTTGTGATTTGGACAACGACTCCTTGGACTATTCCTGCAAACCTTGCGATTTCTGTAAATCCAGACTTAGATTACGTATTGATTAAAACAGAAAAAGGCAATTTAGTAATGCTCGAGTCTCGTGTAGAGGCTGTTATGAAAGAATTAGAACTCTCAGAATATGAGATTCTAAAAACTTTTAAAGGACAAGAATTAGAATATGTTACATACAAGCATCCGCTTTATGATCGTATCTCACCAGTAATCTTGGGAGATCACGTAACTGATGAAGCAGGTACAGGTGCTGTCCATACTGCTCCTGACCATGGGGTAGAAGACTTTGAAGTAGGTCAAAAATATGGAATTAAACCAATTGCTCCAGTTGATGCACAAGGTCACTTGAATGAAAAAACAGGTGAATTTGCAGGTATGTATTTTGAAAAAGCAAACAAAGAAGTGACACTTCGTCTTGAAGAAGAAAAAGCACTTCTTAAACTAGACTTCTTTACTCACAGTTATGCACATGACTGGCGAACAAAGAAACCAATTATTTATCGTGCAACTACACAATGGTTTGCATCCATTGATAGCATTCGTGATCAATTGCTTGAAGAGATTGCAAATGTAAACTGGGTTCCAAGTTGGGGCGAGAAACGTATGCACAATATGATTAAAGACCGTGGAGATTGGACAATTTCCCGTCAACGTGCATGGGGTGTTCCAATTCCTATTTTCTATGCAGAAGATGGAACTCCAATTATGGAAGAAGTTGTATTCAATCATGTTGCTGATTTATTCGATGAGTTTGGTGCAAACATTTGGTTTGAAAAAGAAGCTAAAGACTTATTACCTGAAGGCTATACACATCCAAATTCACCAAATGGACTCTTCACGAAAGAACAAGATATTATGGATGTTTGGTTTGATTCTGGATCATCCCATACTGCTGCACTTAATTTAAATGAAACTCCACTTCCAGTTGATGCTTATGCTGAAGGAGCTGACCAATTTAGAGGTTGGTTCAACTCATCATTAATTATTTCTGTTGCGGTTCACGGAGTAGCTCCATATAAGAATGTTATTACCCATGGTTTCATCAAACTTGATAGTGGTGAGAAGATGAGTAAATCAAAATCAAACGGACTCTCTCCAAACGAAATCACATCATCACTTGGTGCTGATATTCTAAGACTTTGGGTAGCTAGTGTTGATTATCATTCAGATATTACAATGTCGATGGATTTACTAAAACAAGTTAGTGAATCATATAGAAAAATTCGTAATACATTTAGATTCATGCATGGTAACTTGAAGAACTTTGACTATGCTCGTGATGCTGTAGCTATCGAAGATATGTCAATTCTCAACCGTTATGTTCTAAATGAAACTATTAGAATCAATAATGAATCACAAAAAGCATACGCTGCTTTTGATTATCAAAAGGCAACGACAGCGATTCTTAATTCATTAATTAATACAATGTCGTCATATTACTTAGACTATACAAAAGATATTCTCTATTTAAATAAAGAAGATGATAAAGCGCGTCGTGAAATTCAAACAGTAATCTACTTAACACTTAAAGCATATTCAAGACTTCTAGCACCAATTCTTGTTCATACAACAGAAGAGTTACATTCATTCTTCAATGAGGGTGAAGAAAGTATTCACTTAACTCGCTTTGAAGCAACTCGTGAAGAAATTCTAAGTGATGAAGAAAAAGTAATGATGACAGAACTCTTTAAGCTTCGTGAAACTGTATTTAAAGCATTAGAAGAAAAACGAGCAAGTAAAGAGATTGGTAAATCACTTGAAGCAAGTGTTGCGATTTCAACAGATGCAAAAACATTATCTTCATTAGAAACTGTATTGGGATCTCACTTAGCACAATGGTTTATTGTGTCTAACGTTGAACTTCATGAAGGTGATGAGAGTGTTGAAGTTTCTCGATTCGAAGGACATACATGTCCACGTTGTTGGAATGTTGTTGAAACTGTAGACGAAGATGGATTGTGCGAACGATGCCATCATGTAATTCACAACTAGATATGAAGATAACTTCAGTTAATAACGATTTTGTAAAGAAACTGGTGAAGCTATCAAAGAAAAAGTATCGTGATGAAGCTTCACAACTACTTGTTGAAGGAGAACATCTTTACGAAGAGGTTCTTAAAGCTGGACTCAAGCATCAAACAATCGGTCTAGATTGTACTTATGATATTGAAATCAATGAAGCTATTGCTGAAAAGATTTCGCAAACCAAGTCGGGTTCTAGTAATTTTACGCTAGTAACGAAACCTGAATACCAACTTGATGTATCTGGTAGTAGGTACTTACTGTGTGATGGAATTCAAGATCCAGGCAACCTGGGTACAATAATTCGCACTGCACATAGCTTTGACTTTGACGCAATCATCGTTTCAGATGATACGGTTGATGAGTATAATGATAAAGTCGTTCGTTCAACTCAGGGATCCATATTTCATATCCCAGTAATACGAATGAACTTGATTGAAGCAATTGCTTCATTGTCAGAGAATGGCGTTGCTACGTATGCAACATATCTTGGTGATGATACCATTGCGTTATCGGATATTCAGGATGAACGCTTGGCGTTTGTCTTGGGTAGTGAAGGTTCAGGTATTAAGGAAAGTACAAAAAAAGCATGTAAGCAATCTGTTAAGATTGAGACATCAAATTTTGAATCACTAAATGTGGCAATAGCTGCAGCAATAATTAGTTATACTTTCAGAAGCAAATAGTGAGCTAAGTAAGCTTTCAGTTTAGGGTTTAATGCAGAGCGTTTCAAACCTTTCATAGACGAGCTAAAAGCCTGTAATATTTTATATTACAGGCTTTTGTCTATTAGTAAGGGGGTAAATGATATTAAATAGTAAATATGTAATTTAAACAAATACTTCTAGTTTTAATGGTTATCAATAAAAAAGTGTTAATTAGAGGTTTTACTCGCTAATTAACACTTTGATTTATTATGTATATCTTTTGCCTTAACGTGTAGCTAAGAATAATTTGTTTGCTGCATCCCAGTTAATGATATCAAACCATGCACCAATGTAGTCTGGACGACGGTTTTGGTAGTTTAGGTAATAAGCATGTTCCCAAACATCAATACCAAGAATAGGTGTGTAACCATCCATAAGTGGATTATCTTGGTTTGCTGTTGAATAAACAACAAGTTCTTTCTTATCGTTTAGTACTAACCAAGCCCAACCTGAACCAAAACGTGTTTTGGCTGCAGTATCAAATGCTTCTTTAAATGCATCAAATGAACCAAATTTTTCGTCAATAGCTTTTGTTAGTTCGTTTTCTGGTTTTTCACTAGCAGGTGCCATGATTTCCCAGAACAAACTGTGGTTTAAGTGTCCGCCACCATTATTGCGAACAGCTGTACGGATGTCTTCTGGTACATCGTTAATGTTAGCAATTAATGTTTCAAGTGGTGTATCCTTGAGCTCAGGATGTTTATCTAGAGCAGCTACTAAGTTAGTAATATATGCTTGATGATGCTTTGTATGGTGGATTTCCATTGTTCTTGCATCAATTTGTGGTTCTAATGCATCGTATGCATAAGGTAATTTTGGTAGTGTATATGTCATTGTATAACTCCTCCTCTTATAGACTTATGATACCATGACCAACAAAATCAATCAAAAGCTATGCCCAATAGTAGACTGTACTTGTTTTTTAAGTAATCAACGAAATAGTTAGGGTTAAATGATTCTCCAGTAACTTTCTTAATTAATTCTTGAGTTTCAATTGTTCCGCTATATTGATGAATGTTTTCATGTAACCATTTAAATATCTCAGATAGATTTCCTTCAAGGAGTAGAGCTTCTACGTCGATATCTTTTTTCATTGCTTCATAGAACTGTGCTGCATATGCTGAACCAAGTGCATATGTAGGGAAGTAACCAAAGCTAGCGCCTGACCAGTGAACATCCTGAAGAATTCCTTGAGAATCGTTTTCAGGAGTGATTCCAATTAATCGAGTCATTTCTTGTGCGAAAAGTGTATTCAATGTATCTACAGATGCATTTTCAACGAGTATTTTCTTTTCAATGTTATAACGAACCATGATGTGTAGTGGATAAGTTACTTCATCGGAATCAATTCTTATTGGATTTCTTTCGATATAATTGATTCCAAATACAAATTCATCTAAATTAACATCCGATAATACTTCAGGAATAATATTTTGTAGTTTTGGATAAAGAGGTGTCCAAAATTCTTTAGATCTCCCGATAATGTTTTCTAAGAAGCGACTTTGCGATTCATGCATACTCATGCTCATGTTGTCAGCGAGGGGTGTTCCCTCGAAATCTGGATTTACTTGATGATTATACATCGAGTGTCCAATCTCATGGATAACTGAGAAAATATTTTGAGTAAAAGCATGTTCTTGATAATGAGTAGTGATTCGGGTGTCATTGATTGAAAAAGTAGAACTGAATGGATGTGCTGTTTCAGTTAAATATCCGAAGTTCTTGCTATAACCGATGTGTTCCATAACAATTTCGGAAATAAGTCGTTGTTTTTCTGTTGACACATAAGCATCTAAGAACGCAGGTCGTTGAGCTTGTGCTTCAATCATTGTATCAAGGTGAGGGACAAGTTCATCTTCCAAGACTTTGAAGAATGCTTCAACAGACTCCATACGCAAACCTTCCTCATAATCATTGAGGCTTTCATCATAAACTGAGAGATTGGATTTGCGATAGTCGATTAATTTCTTATGTGTCTCAATAATAGAGTGTAGATCATCTTTGAATAGATTGTAGTCTTTCTTATCGCGAGCTGTTTCCCAAGAGATTTGTGCATTATTTACAAGTTCTTGAAATGCGACATATTCATCATGTGGTATATCTTTAATCTTTTTGAGTTCTTTAAGTAAGTACTTGGATCCTTCTTGAGTAATCCAATTATTTGATTGTGATGCCTCCGTTAACGCAGTGTCTGCTTCATCGGAAGTTAATAGCTTAAAATGTTCTCCTGCAAGAATTGCCATAGCTTTGTTTCTATATGCTGCACCATCTTTTGGTGCAATCGTTTGAGCATCATAGCCCATAGTAGCTAAAGCAAGACTATAGGAATTTAGTAAATCTAATAGATCAGAATAGTTCATAATTTACCTCCTCTATAAAGTCTATAATAATATTGTACATCAAAATTGAATTGTTTTAATACAAACTTATTGTATAATATAGTGACTAGAATACTAATGGAGGTATCGCTATGAACGATATGTATCAGGAATGTGTTGACCTACTTGAAAGTAGAGGAGTCACTATAGATGACATAGTTGATTGTGTTGTCTACTTACAAAAGGATTACATCCGTGAAATAGAAAATATAGATATTCATGATTATGTAAGAAGTGTTTTAAGAAAACGTGAAGTTCAACACGCATTGTTGACAGGTATTAATATTGATATCCAAGTCGATAAGAAAGAATTTGGCAGTGAAACAATCTGCGATATAATAAGTGTAGATAAAGGATTGTATGGTATTGACGAAGTGTTAGCATATGGAATTTGTAATCTATATGGTTCGATTGCTCTTACAAACTATGGTTACATTGATAAAGTGAAACCAGGAATCATTGGAGTCCTTAATAATCATGAAGGAAATCAATGTAATACATTTATTGATGACATAGTAGGCGCTATTGCTGCTGCCGCTGCAAGTAAATTAGCCCATTCTCAAGAATAGATAGGAGATAAAGATGGACTCAGTTAATAAACACGAAAATAATTCAATAAAAAAACTGATGCACCGTCTTGGTGTTGGTGCTGAAGGTCTTGTATTAGTTCATGAAGGAAGTGATATCGCGCCTAGAGATATTAAGTTTCTATATAATCGAATGAAGCAAGCAACCAAAGAAGGAACTTTATGTGTCTTTGGAAGTCACAAACTTAACTCGAAAATAGAAGGAGATGCAACATTGCTTACCTTAACGAATCAAGAAAGAATCTTGCTGGCGTCTGATAAGCTGTTGCAACTTCTTGTCTTAGAAGATGAGACTATCTTTGCAAGTCATCCTTCACTATTAATAGGGAGCACTGGTAAATACTCAAAATTCTTTGCTAGAACGACGGAACTTGATTATCCTTATGGATCAACATCGATCTTTGCAGACTTTTATGATTTAAACGCTTGTGTGCTTTTTGTAGGTAATGTACGTGAAGTACCAGAAGTACGCCATGCTGCATCCCTACAGAAATCGGTTGTTATGCGAAACACATGCATAAAGGATGGACAGGTATATTCATACTTAGACTATGACTGTGATTCTGATTTTATAACAGAGCAATTATTTAAAAGCAATATGTTAATTAGTGAATCGCTTAATGGTATGGAAATATATGGAATCCGTTATCGTGAACTTATGGATTTTGCTAAGCGATTTATTTGAAACTCAGTAATAAATGACTTATAATTAAAAACGTGAACAGGGGTGCTGTAACAAGCTGAGATAAAACCCTTAATCACCTGATCTAGATAGAGCTAGCGTAGGGAGTTCAAACTTTTTTTCCTTGCGCCTCGTGTGGAGGTGTTTTTTTATGAAAACAAAAGATTTGGTGTTAATCGCATTTTATAGTGCGTTGTTTGGAGTGCTGGAATATATAACGGTAACTTTCTCGTTATTTAAGATGCCTCAAGGTGGAAGTGTATCAATAAGTGTTATTGCTTTAATTCTTGCAAGTTATCACTTAGGGGTTATGAAATCATTAATTGTCTCACTGATTTCATTCCTATTTATGTTTATGGTAGAGCCACCAGTCATCTTAAATGCAAGTCAGTTTATGTTTGATTACATTATTGCTTATATGGTGTACTCGCTATCTGTATTAATTCCTGATTTAAAAGCAGGCGGACTTGCCTTGCCTCTTGGTGTAATCTTTTCTAACTTTCTAAGGTTTATGTGCCACAACATTGCAGGTTGGGTATTCTTTGCAGAATACTATCCAGGAAATGTATTGTGGGGAGTTATGGCATACAATGCTGTGTACATGGTTCCAACAATGATTGTCAGTTTTATTATTGTCACACTTGTGAGACCAAAACTTGAAAAAAACTTTTAAAAGCCGAATAGGCTTTTTTTCTTTAATAAGAATCTGTATAATGAATGATGATGTAAAGGAATGATATCTATGATGAAACCAAAAGTTGGAGAAGTAATTTATATCCAAAGCTATAAACATGATGGGTCACTACACCGTACTTGGTCGAGTGGAACTGTTCTTGATGTAGATGATGATCGAATTGTACTCATCACTTATAAGACATGGGTCATTGAAGCGGATGGTAGACGTTGGTTCACGCGTGAACCGGCAATTTGTTTTTATTACTTCAAACGCTGGTATAACGTAATCTCTATGATACGTAGCCGCGGTGTTTATTATTATTGTAACCTTGCGTCACCAAGTGTTTATGACGGAGAGTCGTTGAAGAATATAGATTATGACTTGGATCTTAAAGTGTTCCCGGATCATAACTATCAAGTATTGGATCGAGATGAATTTACTTTGCATTCAAAACTAATGAATTATAGTCCTTTGATTATTGATACAGTAGAAAAAGAAATGACTCGATTGATTGAGGTTGTGAAATCAAATTTCTCGCCATTTAAAGAAAAAGAAATTTACGAATACTTTAATCGATACCTCTATATTCATGAACATAAGTAGGTTTAAGTGGCTATATTGATACTTCAAAAAAATATTTAAATAATTGTTGTAATTTCGTTGACAATTCTATTTTGAAGTAGTATTATAGTAAGGCACTCAAGAGAGCGCAAAAAGGTCTTTGAAAACTAAACAGGAAACGTCAATTTCAATAGTAATTTTAGATAGAAATAAACTCGTCAGAGTTAAAGAGAAAGAATCAAATGGAGAGTTTGATCCTGGCTCAGGATGAACGCTGGCGGCGTGCCTAATACATGCAAGTCGAACGAAGAGCGAAGAAGTTTACTTTTTCAATCTTAGTGGCGAACGGGTGAGTAATACATAAGCAACCTGCCTCACTGCCTGGGATAACTGATGGAAACGTCAGCTAATACCGGATAGCTTATCTTAAGACATCTTAAGATAATTAAAGATGGGATACATCACAATGAGATGGGCTTATGGCGCATTAGTTAGTTGGTAAGGTAACGGCTTACCAAGACGATGATGCGTAGCCGACCTGAGAGGGTGACCGGCCACACTGGGACTGAGACACGGCCCAGACTCCTACGGGAGGCAGCAGTAGGGAATTTTCGGCAATGGGGGAAACCCTGACCGAGCAACGCCGCGTGAGTGAAGAAGGCCTTCGGGTTGTAAAGCTCTGTTGTAAGGGAAGAACAAGTGTGAGAGGGAATGCTCATGCTATGACGGTACCTTACCAGAAAGCCACGGCTAACTACGTGCCAGCAGCCGCGGTAATACGTAGGTGGCAAGCGTTATCCGGAATTATTGGGCGTAAAGGGAGCGCAGGCGGTTTATTAAGTTTATGGTGAAAGTTCGGGGCTCAACCCCGTGATGCCATAGAAACTGGTAGACTTGAGTGCAGGAGAGGTTAGTGGAATTCCATGTGTAGCGGTAAAATGCGTAGATATATGGAGGAACACCAGTGGCGAAGGCGGCTAACTGGCCTGTAACTGACGCTGAGGCTCGAAAGCGTGGGGAGCAAATAGGATTAGATACCCTAGTAGTCCACGCCGTAAACGATGGATACTAAGTGTTGGAGAAATTCAGTGCTGTAGTTAACGCAATAAGTATCCCGCCTGGGGAGTATGCGCGCAAGCGTAAAACTCAAAGGAATTGACGGGGGCCCGCACAAGCGGTGGAGTATGTGGTTTAATTCGAAGCAACGCGAAGAACCTTACCAGGTCTTGACATACCACGCAAAAGCATAGAGATATGTAATAGTTATGGTGGATACAGGTGGTGCATGGTTGTCGTCAGCTCGTGTCGTGAGATGTTGGGTTAAGTCCCGCAACGAGCGCAACCCTTGTCTTCAGTTACCAGCATTAAGTTGGGGACTCTGGAGAGACTGCCGGTGATAAACCGGAGGAAGGTGGGGATGACGTCAAATCATCATGCCCCTTATGATCTGGGCTACACACGTACTACAATGGCGTATACAGAGGGCAGCGAAGCAGTGATGTGGAGCGAATCTCAGAAAGTACGTCTCAGTTCGGATTGGAGTCTGCAACTCGACTCCATGAAGTCGGAATCGCTAGTAATCGCGAATCAGAATGTCGCGGTGAATACGTTCTCGGGCCTTGTACACACCGCCCGTCAAACCATGAGAGTTGGTAATACCCGAAGCCGGTGGCCTAACCCGAAAGGGAGGGAGCCGTCGAAGGTAGGACCGATGATTGGGGTTAAGTCGTAACAAGGTATCCCTACCGGAAGGTGGGGATGGATCACCTCCTTTCTAAGGAGTAATACACTTAAGAAAGAAGCGGAATTGACACAAAGTTTCCTGTTTAGTTTTGAGAGGCTTTTTAATAAGAATCTCAGAAGAAATGAATGATCTTTGAAAACTGAATAATAGAGAAGACAATAGATAGAAATAGAGATATAGACATCAGTAGGTCTTTTCGAATAGTTGAAAACTAGATTTACATCAAGTTAAACAAACAGTAACTTAAGCAAAGCGAACACACGTTTATCAACAGCTGATAAACACAAAAACTGATTTTAAACAATCAGGCGCAAAACCATGTGATTAAATATGGAAGGGCGTACGGTGGATGCCTAGGCACTAAGAGTCGAAGAAGGACGCGACTAACAGCGAAATGCCTCGGGGAGTGGTACGTACACAATGATCCGGGGGTATCCGAATGGGGGAACCCAGTACTGGTAATGCAGTATTACACATGTATGAATACATAGTACATGCTGAGACAACCTTGCGAATTGAAACATCTTAGTAGCAAGAGGAAAAGAAAACAACAGTGATTCCCTGAGTAGTGGCGAGCGAAACGGGAAGAGCCCAAACCAACTTTAGAGTTGGGGTAGTAGGACCATGATGTGGGATTAGTCAAAGTTAGTTGAATGGCATTGAAAGGCCAGTCGTAGAAGGTGCAAACCCTGTAAACGAAAACAGCGACTACCCTAATGGAATCCTGAGTACGGCGAGGCACGTGAAACCTTGTCGGAATCAACCGGGACCACCCGGTAAGGCTAAATACTCCTTAGTGACCGATAGTGAACCAGTACCGTGAGGGAAAGGTGAAAAGAACCGCGGAAGCGGAGTGAAATAGAACCTGAAACCGTATGCTTACAAGAAGTCAGAGCCCGTTAAAGGGTGATGGCGTGCCTTTTGTAGAATGAACCGGCGAGTTACTCATAATGTGCGAGGTTAAGTTTTAAAAGACGGAGCCGAAGCGAAAGCGAGTCTTAATAGGGCGAAATAGTACATTGTGGTAGACCCGAAACGAGGTGATCTAGCCATGACCAGGTTGAAGTTTGGGTGAAACCAAATGGAGGACCGAACCGACCATCGTTGAAAAGCTGGCGGATGAGTTGTGGCTAGGGGTGAAATACCAATCGAACCTCGATATAGCTGGTTCTCCCCGAAATAGCTTTAGGGCTAGCGTCATTGGAATGACTTTGGAGGTAGAGCACTGAATGTATGATGGCCCCATCTCGGGGTACTGATTATAATCAAACTCCGAATGCCAAAGTAGAAATAGATGGCAGTCAGACTGTGGGTGATAAGGTCCATAGTCGAAAGGGAAACAGCCCAGATCGCCAGTTAAGGTCCCAAAATACATGCTAAGTGGAAAAGGATGTGGGGATGCACAGACAACTAGGAGGTTGGCTTAGAAGCAGCCACCCTTGAAAGAGTGCGTAACAGCTCACTAGTCGAGTGACCCTGCGCCGAAAATGTACCGGGGCTAAGCATGATACCGAAACTGCGAATTTATAGTAATATAAGTGGTAGGGGAGCGTTCTATACCGCGTTGAAGATGTACCGTAAGGAGCGTTGGAGCGTATAGAAGTGAGAATGCCGGTGTGAGTAGCGAGAGGTCAGTGAGAATCTGACCCACCGATTGCCTAAGGATTCCAGGGAAGGCTCGTCCTCCCTGGGTAAGTCGGGACCTAAGATGAGGCTGAAAAGCGTAGTCGATGGACAACAGGTTGATATTCCTGTACCCGAATCATAAGTGAAGGAATGACAGAGAAGGCTAGATTGAGCAGGCGAATGGAAGAGCCTGTCTAAGCGAAGGAGCAGTGTGGTAGGCAAATCCGCCACATAATGCAAAGGCGTGATGGGGAGTGAACCCGTGAGGAAGTAACGAAGCAATTGATGCCAGCTCTCGAGAAAAGTTTCTAGCGTTAATTATGATTTGGCCCGTACCAAAACCGACACAGGTAGGCAAGGAGAGAATCCTAAGGTGAGCGAGAGAACTGTTGCCAAGGAACTCGGCAAAATGACCCCGTAACTTCGGGAGAAGGGGTGCTCTTGTAAAAGGGAGCCGCAGTGAAGAGGCCCAAGCGACTGTTTAACTAAAACACAGCTCTCTGCAAAGTCGCAAGACGAAGTATAGGGGGTGACGCCTGCCCGGTGCTGGAAGGTTAAGGGGATGTGTTAGACCTTGAGTCGAAGCATTGAACTGAAGCCCCAGTGAACGGCGGCCGTAACTATAACGGTCCTAAGGTAGCGAAATTCCTTGTCGGGTAAGTTCCGACCCGCACGAAAGGCGTAACGATTTGGGCGCTGTCTCGGCAGCAGACTCGGTGAAATCTTAGTACCGGTAAAGATGCCGGTTACCCGCAACTAGACGGAAAGACCCCATGGAGCTTTACTGTAGCTTGATATTGAACTTTGAATTTACATGTACAGGATAGGTGGGAGACTATGAAGCATGGACGCTAGTCTATGTGGAGTCATCATTGGGATACCACTCTTGTAAGTTTGAAGTTCTAACCGCAACCCGTTATCCGGGTTCGGGAGAGTGTCAGGTGGGCAGTTTGACTGGGGCGGTCGCCTCCTAAAGAGTAACGGAGGCGCCCAAAGGTACCCTCAGATTGGTTGGAAATCAATCGACGAGCGTAAAGGCAGAAGGGTGCTTGACTGCGAGACATACAGGTCGAGCAGGGACGAAAGTCGGGCTTAGTGATCCGGCGGTACCGCGTGGAAGGGCCGTCGCTTAACGGATAAAAGCTACCCTGGGGATAACAGGCTGATCTCGCCCAAGAGTTCACATCGACGGCGAGGTTTGGCACCTCGATGTCGGCTCATCGCATCCTGGAGCTGAATTCGGTTCCAAGGGTTGGGCTGTCCGCCCATTAAAGCGGTACGCGAGCTGGGTTCAGAACGTCGTGAGACAGTTCGGTCCCTATCTGTTGTGGGCGTAGGAAATTTGAGGAGCGCTGCCCCTAGTACGAGAGGACCGGGGTGGACATACCGCTGGTGTACCAGTTGTCCTGCCAAGGGCACGGCTGGGTAGCTAAGTATGGACTGGATAAGCGCTGAAAGCATCTAAGCACGAAGCCAACTCCAAGATGAGATTTCCCATACGTAAGTAGTAAGACCCCTGAGAGACGATCAGGTTGATAGGTCAGAGGTGGAAGCATAGCAATATGTGTAGCTGACTGATACTAATAGGTCGAGGATTTAATCACACACCACAACTATTTGAAAAGAACTAAACGTCACACTTTATTATTCAGTTTTGAGAGATTATCTCTCAGCAAAAGCAATTGATCTGGTGATAGTTGCGAAGTGGTCACACCTGTTCCCATCCCGAACACAGAAGTTAAGCACTTTAGCGGCGACAATAGCTAGGCACGCTCTAGTGAAGATAGCTCATTGCCAGGTAATTCGGAACACCTTCTCGGTGTTCCTTTTTTATCTTTTGATCAGAATTATGATATAATTTAGAACGGTGATAGTAAGATGATAAAAGAATATACAACACATTCAGTTAATGAGACAATGGAAATTGCACAAAACTTTGGAAAACAAATAGGCAAAGGTTGTGTTATATCTTTAGTCGGTGATTTAGGAGTAGGTAAAACTGCTTTTACAAAGGGGTTAGCCAAAGGCTTGGACATTAGTGATACAATTACAAGTCCAACATTTACTCTATTAAAAGAATATGAAGGAAGACTTAATTTAAAGCATATCGATGCATACAGATTAGAAACTGTAAGCTCAGATACACTAGGACTCTATGACTTAATTGATGATGAGAACGTTGTCGTATTAGAGTGGGGACAATTTCTCGATGATATTGATTTTGAAGTGGACGTTACTATTTCAATAAATTACATTGATGAGAATACTCGTACAATAAAATTTGAGGGGACAAGCATATGATTACATTGATTATTGATACTTCGCATTCAATATTAGCCATTGGGCTTGCGAATGAAGAGAAAGTTATTGACTCATATCAGGAAGTCATAAAGAAACAACATTCAGAATTACTTATTCCAGAAATTGATAAACTTTTAACTCGAAACGGTTTAACTGTTGAAGATATAGGTGAAATAGTAGTTACTGAAGGTCCTGGAAGTTATACAGGAACTCGTATTGGTATTACCTTTACTAAAGTATTTGCGATAGGACATCCTAAAGTGAAAATATATACGATTAATACTTTAATTTCTCTAATGGGCGCTAATGATGGCTTTGCATTTATTGATGCACGTTCAAAACGCGTATTCGGGGCAATAATTACTAATGGAGAAATTAAGGATGAAAGAGTTTATTCTATTGATGAAATCAATGATTTGAACCTTCTAATGTTTGGTGATGTGCACTTACTGAATGGTCAAGATGTTTCATATCCATCAATTATTAAAAATATCTTTGATGTAAAAAAATCTTGGAATGAAGTATTACAAGTTGATACATTAGTACCACAGTATTTAAAGTAATGATAAGAAAAGCAAATGAATCCGACATTGATTGGGTTATGAAACTAGCACAAGATCAATCTCTTGCAAGATGGTCAAGGAATGAGTATCTAAGCTCTATAAATGATGAAAATTCTCTGTTTCTTGTATATGAATTTGAGAATGATATTCAGGGTTTAATCATATTTGGTATCTCTTATGATTTTATGGAAATACACCAAGTGATTGTCAATGAACGTAATAGAAACAAGGGCATTGCAAGTAGCTTATTACTTGAGGGTTTGTCTATGAATGAAAACAAAGATGTCTTTCTTGAAGTTAATGAAGTAAATACGAAAGCACTGTCTTTTTATAGTAAACATGGTTTTGAAATTCTATCAAGGCGCAAAAATTACTATGGAAGTAATGATGCCTTGGTAATGAGGAAGGTGATGGAATGATTATATTAGCAATCGAATCAAGTTGTGATGAAACTTCTGTAGCTATCGTTGAGGATGGTCAAACAGTATTATCAAATATCGTAGCGTCACAAATTGATGTACATAAAGAATATGGTGGAGTTTTCCCAGAAGTTGCTTCAAGACTTCATGTTGAAAACGTAAACTTTGTAATACGTGATGCTTTACAAAAAGCAGATAAGTCCTTTGATGACATTGACGCTATTGCAGTAACACAAGGACCGGGTCTTATTGGTTCATTACATATCGGTGTTATGGCTGCTAAGACACTGGCTTGGTCTTTAAACAAACCATTAATACCTGTTCATCATATTGCAGGTCATATTTATGCAAATAAATTATCTGGAACATTAGAGTTTCCATTACTAGCTTTAGTTGTTTCTGGTGGACATACAGAGCTTGTACTTATGGAAGATGATTACAAATTCGAAGTAATTGGTAAGACCCAAGATGATGCAGTAGGGGAAGCCTATGACAAAGTAGCTCGATTAATGGATTTATCTTATCCAGGTGGTCCAATTATTGATAAGCGAGCACAAAACGGTAAAGTACACTACACCTTGCCAAAGGTAAAGACAGAAAATGACTTAGACTTTTCATTTAGTGGCTTAAAGTCTGCTGTTCGTCAGTCAATTTTACGTGAAGAACGTGAAAATAGAGAGCTCAATGTCGATGATATGGCATATGCATTTCAACATGCGGCAGTTGATAACTTGATGAGTCGCGTTAATATTGCTCTTGAAAGATATGATGTTAAATCATTTGTCCTTGCGGGGGGGTAGCTGCAAATAGTGAAGTAAGAAAACAAGTTGAAGGATTAAAGACCACATATCCAGACTTAAACATCCTACAACCTCCATTATGGGCATGTATGGATCAAGCTGCAATGATAGGTCTAGCTGCTTATACATGTTTTAATAAAGGAATTGTTGCAAGTTGTGAAATATCGGCATTATCTAACAAACAACTGAATGATTATTAATTTATTCACATAGATATGAAAGAGTCGTTATGGTATGATTACAGTGGTGGTGATATCAAATGAATCAAGTAACAGCTAATGTACCTAAGGCTACAATGCAAAGGTATCCAATATATTTAAAAGCTTTAAGAAAACTCTACAATATGGGAGTTGAACGCATTTTATCACGTGAACTTTCACTATTCGTAGATATAGAATCTACAACAATTCGTCGTGATTTTTCATTCATCGGATCACTTGGTAAACAAGGGTATGGATATGATGTTAAGTCATTGATAGAAACTTTTGATAATCTTCTAGGTGTAAGCTTTGAAGAAAAGTTAATATTAGTAGGTGCTGGTAATCTAGGACGTGCTATTTTAAACTACAACCGTTGGAATCACGTTGTAGGTGAAATAGTTTGTGGTTTCGATGTCGATCCAAACAAACTGGGAGAAGCATCAGATATTCCTATTTACCATATGAGTGAACTAGAAACTCGTATGCCAGAAGGATGCCGTATCGCTATCGTTACAGTATCCAAAAATGTACAAGAAACAATTGATCGACTAGTAGACCTTGGAATCGTTGGTATCGTAGACTTTTCAAGTGAACATATCCAAGTTCCAAAAGATGTCGTAGTAAAAACAGTTGATGTTGTTTCAACAATTCAAGAATTAATATTCCAAACAAACAATATTCGATAAGAGGTGGCTTAATGATTTCATATTTAACAATTCGTGAGTGTTATGATTTACTCGCTTATGGCTCAGAGATAGAAGTAGATGCAATTGAGTATATTCAACTACAAGGTTGGATTCGTACAAACCGTAAGGGGAAAAATGTAGGTTTCATTGAACTTAATGATGGAACGTATTTTAGAAATGCGCAGTGTGTTTATGCTGCAGAATTAGAAAACTATGACGAAATTGGTAAATATGGAACTGGTACAGCAGTAACTGTAACAGGACTATTTAAGAAAACACCAGATGGTCGTCAACCTTTTGAAATTGAAGTAACAGAAGTAGTTCTAGAAGGAGCTGCAAGTTCTGAATACCCGCTTCAAAAGAAACGTCATAGTTATGAGTATCTTCGTGAGATTGCTCATTTACGTACACGTACGAATACCTTTATGGCAGTGTTCCGTGTTCGTTCAGTGCTTTCTATGGCAATTCATGAGTTCTTCCAAAACCAAGGTTTTGTCTATGTTCATACACCAATCATTACTGGTAACGATGCTGAAGGTGCTGGAGAATCATTCCATGTCACAACACGCACAGATGGTGATTATGAGAAGGACTTCTTTGGACGTAAAGCTAGTTTAACTGTATCAGGACAACTTCATGCTGAAGCATTTGCATTAGCATTTAGAGACACTTATACATTTGGACCAACATTTAGAGCAGAAAACTCAAATACTGCACGTCATGCAAGCGAGTTCTGGATGATTGAACCTGAAATAGCATTTGCAGATTTAGAAGACGATATGAACTTAATTGAAGATTTAGTTAAGTATTGTATTGAATACGTGCTTGAAAATGCACCTGAAGAAATGAAATTCTTCAATGAACGTATCGATACAACATTATTAGAAAAATTAGAGTCACTTGTACAAAGTGAATTTAAACGAATGACTTATACTGAAGCAATTGACTTACTAGAAAAAGTAAACGATCGTTTCGAGTATAAAGTAGAGTGGGGAACTGATTTACAATCAGAACATGAACGTTATATTAGTGAAGAGATTGTAAAAGGTCCTGTATTTTTAACAGACTATCCTAAAGATATTAAAGCATTCTACATGCGTATGAATGACGATAACAAGACTGTCGCAGCATGTGACTTATTAGTTCCTTATGTTGGGGAATTAGTAGGTGGATCACAACGTGAAGAGCGTCTTGATTATCTTAAAAAAAGAATGGATGAAATGGGAATTCCTAAAGACCAATTAGAGTGGTATCTTGACCTTCGCCGTTATGGTGGAGTCAAACACGCTGGATTTGGTATCGGATTTGAGAGATTCCTAATGTATATCACAGGTATGCAAAACATTCGTGACGTACTACCTTTCCCACGTACACCAAGACATCTTGATTATTAGTAAAGAAAGTGATTTTTATGAAATACCGTTCTAATTATGTGCCTAAAGAAAAAAAAGTGAACTACAGAATTGTAGTTCCTTTTATCATAGTTTTGGTTTCTTTGGCCCTAACACTTATTATTGTATTCTTTCCAAAGACTGCTCATGTAGATACCTCATATACAATTTGTAATCTCAACGCAAAAGATTCTCGTAACATTATGATTAACAATAATACTGAATCCTTTACATCAATGAATGACTATAGTTTTTATGGTCAGACGCTGGGGTTTTACAAGGATACTTATACGCCTTATAAATCAGATGGCTTTACTGGTCGTACTATTTTCTTGAAAAATCTTTGTACCGATAAAGAGGAAGTTTATTTACTTGGATCAGAACTCGATAATAAAATTCCCTTAGATACGCTACAAGCTGGTTTCTATGAGATTCAAATATTGGAAGGTTTTTCTAGAAATCGATTAACTTCCAATTTTAAAATAAATGAAACATTTAAGACAATTTCAAAGAATAAAGAAGGCAAAGAAATTCGTCTAATTGCAGATCAATCAATGTTTAATAATGAAGGAGTTCCAGCGCTAAATGCACAATATGTCTACTTAGATGTAAAGAATATTAGCCAAGACCCAACAGGATTTGATATTGTATTAGACCCTAATGGTCTGTTTGATGATGGAAGAGGGTATATGACACCTGGTTTATCGTATAACGACTTTATTGAATCTAAAGAAATGTATGAAATGGCTGAAAAGGTACAATCAATTCTTAGCGAAAATGGTTATAGAGCTAAAATTGCGAGAGACAAAACTAAAGGTAAGAACTTCCATGGAGAAGGTGGACGTATTGAAGATGCATACAATGTTGATGCAAAGTATTACATTCATTTATCAATGGTTTATGATACAAAACCAGATACTAAGGGAGCAACTGCTATTTACTCAAATAAATCAACTTCTGATTTTGCAGTAAAAATTGCGAATGAACTAGCATCAAAAACTTCATTACCTCTTTATGATTATGGGAGTTCCCAAAAGGGGATATTTAGAACGTCTCTGTTCGAAGGTCTCGATTTGAATGCAATCTTGAGAGAAACGGGTGGAAAGTTAACAGGCGCTGGAACTGTTAATGACCGTTACAAAGCATTAAACAGCTTTGCGCAAAACAGTAATAGAGCCATGCACTCCGTGATAGTGGAGTTTGGATATATATCCAATCCAGATACATATCAAGCATGGTTTAGCGAAAAAGATAAAATTGCACAGGCTTTAGCTGATGCAATTATAAGTGAAATAGAAAAATAACAGGGGATTTATTATGATTGTGAATGTACGTGCTGCCAATAAATCTTTTGGCTCACAAGAACTTTTTAAAAATCTAAACTTAAAAATTGATGAACGTGAAAAAGTAGCGATTATTGGTGCCAATGGCGTTGGTAAAACAACGCTTTTTCATATTCTTCAAGGAACTGAGAGTCTTGATTCAGGAGATGTATTTTGGGCATCAAATATACGCATTGGATTCTTAGAACAACTTCATCTCGATGACATAAGTATCACAGTTAAAGATTACTTTAATGAAGCGTTCAAAGAGCTGTTTGTTTTAAAAGACCGTTTGGAGTCATTAGAAACAACGATGCTTACGGATCATAGCGATGCAGTATTGAAACAATATGACCGTGTTCAACAGTCCTTTCTAAGACTGGGTGGATACACCTATGAAACAGAAATACATACCATCCTTACAAAATTTAATTTTACTGTAGAAGATTTAGAAAGACCCTTAAATACATTTTCTGGGGGTCAAATAACACGTCTTGCGTTTATTCGATTATTACTTAGTAAACCTGACGTATTGTTTTTGGACGAACCTACAAACCACTTAGATATATCTACGATTGAGTGGCTTGAAGGATACTTGAGTTCCTATGATGGTGCTGTAGTAATTGTATCCCATGACCGTTTATTCCTAGATAGAGTTTGTCGTGTCGTAATTGAAATTGAGAACTACCAAGCAGAACGTTATGAGAGTAACTATAGTGGTTATCAAGTACTAAAAGAGAAGAATATTGAACGCCATAATATTAAGTTCCAAAATCAACAGCGTGAAATCGAACGTCTTGAAAAGTTAATTGAGAAGTTCCGCTTTAAACGTAGCAAAGCTGCTTTTGCGCAATCAAAAATTAAGTATCTCGACCGTATGGATAAACTTGAAAAGATTGATGTCAAGAAACGAGAGTTTAAGGCTAATTTTAAATCGAAGTTACGAGGTGGTAAAGAAGTACTTTCAATTAGTGAACTTGCTGTAGGATATGACAAACCACTCTTATCAATGACCTATACCTTTGAGAGAGGGCATCGTTACGCCATAGTTGGAGATAACGGAACAGGAAAATCTACTTTATTAAAAACACTAGCAGGAAAACTTCCACCACTTCAAGGTGAAATGCTCTTAGGGCATCAAATTGAAATGGGATATTTTGACCAACAACTTCTTAACTTCTCGATGAACAAAACAGTTCTAGAAGAAGTATGGGATGATTTCCCTGAACTTGATCACACTGAAATTCGTCAAGCACTAGGACGATTCCTTTTCAAAGGGATGATGTCTTTAAATCTGTAGGTGTTCTCTCAGGTGGAGAAAGAGTACGCTTATCATTAATCAAGCTAATGCTTAGTGGCGATAACTTACTAATTCTTGATGAGCCTACGAACCACCTTGATATTCAAGGCAAAGAAGCTTTAGAAAAAGCTTTAGAAAACTTTGATGGAACCATGATTTTTGTTTCTCATGACCGATATTTCATTGATAAACTAGCAAGTGACGTATTTGTGATTCAAGATGGGATAATTCGACATGAAGCACGTTCGATTCAAGAAATAGCTCATGAAGAAAAGAAAGCTGTTAATGAGAAAAAAGAAACCTCTAAAGAAGCGTACCAACAAATTAAACGTATAAAAAATAGACAACAGAAAATAGAATTACTCTTACCCGATCTTCATGAGCAGCTTGAATTACACAGAGAGTTGCGCTTTGATGAAGATTATTATCACGATCCACAAAAAATGGATAATTTGAATCAAGAAATTGATGCAATCCATGTGGAAATCAAGCAACTCGAGGATGAGTGGACTGAGAATGCCTTGATTTTAGAAGAACAAAGTAACAATGAATAGAAAGATTGGTTATTTTTGAATATTTGTGTATAATAGTATGTGGAAATATATAAGGAGACGATAGACACTATGGCTAAATGTTTAGTGGCTCAATCAGGTGGGCCAACATCAGTAATTAACGCTACAATCGCAGGTATCGTTAAAGCGAACCAACTTAACCCTGTATACGATACAGTTTTAGGTGGTATTCACGGTATTGAAGGAATCTTAGAAGAAAAATTCTATGACCTAACAAATATGAGTGATGACGAGAATAGAGTATTACGTCAATCACCATCAAGTGCATTAGGTTCATGCCGTTACAAATTAAAACGTGAAAACGTTGCTGACTTTGAGAAATTGTTTGACATCATGGAACGTCATGATATTCGCACATTATTCTACACAGGTGGTAACGACTCAATGGATACAGTTGCTGCTTTAGATGAATATGCAAAAGCAAACAACATCGAAGGATTCCAATTTGTTGGATGTCCAAAAACAGTCGATAACGACTTAATGGTTATGGATCATGCTCCTGGATTTGCTTCAGCAGCTAAATTCATCGCTACTACAGCTCTACAAACATGGACAGACTCAACTGTTTATACACGTCAAGATGTTTTCATTCTTGAAACAATGGGCCGTGATGCAGGTTGGTTAGCAGCTAGCTCATGTGTATCAGGAGTTGTTGATGTTCTTGTATTACCAGAACAACCATTCAATAAAGAAGCATTCTTAAACACAGTTAAGAAACATATTGAAGAAAAGAACAAATGCTACATTGTTGTTAGTGAAGGTGTTCGTTACGAAGACGGAACATACCTTGCAGCTGGCGAATCAAAAAATGATACATTTGGTCATGCTGTTCTTGGTGGAGCAGGTAATGCATTAAAAGAAATGATCTTAGAATCAGGCATCTCAGAACGTGCTAAAGTTCAAGACTTAAGTAATGCACAACGTTCACACGCAACAGAACAATCAAAAGTTGACGTAGAAGAGTCATTCCAATTAGGAATGTCAGCTCACATGCGTTCTATTGATCCATCATTCACAGGAATGACAGTTCTTGTTAAACGTGTTGAAGGTGACAAATATGATGTAGTTTACGATGCAACAGCATCAAGCAACATCGCTAACCATGTGCGTAACTTCCCACAAGAGTGGATTTTACCTAACTTTGCAGGTATCACAGAAGAAGCACATGCTTACTTTGAACCACTATTAGTTGGTATCCCAGAAATCATGTATGATGAAAAAGGATTACCACGTCAAGTAAAACCTTACTACATGCGTTAATTCAAAAGGAACTTCTTCATTGAAGTTCCTTTTTTCAAAAATATGTCTCTATACAAGTGTTTAGGATTTTATTTAATTTGAGAAACAATCTATTTATGAAAAGTTGAATATATCAATTTAATTCTATAAATAATCATTGTTGTGGAAAGCTTTTTGGAAAGGTTTAATTATTTTCATAAAAAAACCCCACTATTAAGTGGGCAAATTGACTTTATGGCGGAGAAAGAGGGATTTGAACCCTCGCGAGCGTGAACTCCTATCGGTTTTCGAGACCGACCCCTTCAGCCTCTTGGGTATTTCTCCATTGCTCATGTATTTTAGCATATTACGTCATAAAAAGAAATGTTTTTTCTTGTATTTGAATAACTAAAGGAGTATTATTTATTAGTATTTGGGAGGTTTTGTTATGGACGATTATATTTTACAAATCTTAAAAGCTAATGCAGAGGCAAAAGAACAGGTTCAAGAGGTTCTTGAATCACATGCCGATGATATTCAAAAGCTCCAACAGGAAAAGAAAAAAATAGATCAAGAGTTGGCACAACTACTTACAAAGGAAACAGATTCACTTCAGAAAGAAATGGATTCGTATCGTGAGTCATTAGAGCCGGTTTATGATCAAGACTATGAACAACGTGTCTTAGACCTTAGAAATCGCTTTAATGATGCCAAGGAAGCTTGGTATGAACGCCTATTAGAAAGTATTGTGACTAATAATGGCAAGTGATATTGCTATGGCTGTAAAGGCACGTTCTTTATTTTCAAAACACTTAACTGTTGAAGAGTTCCGGATGATGTCGCAGTTTAAAACTGTATCAGAGATTGCTGCATATCTTCAGACTAAACCACGATATCATGATGTTTTAGCTCAAATGGATAAGCAAGATGTCCATCGTGAAGAATTAGAGAAGCAAATTAGAAGAATGGGTATTAATGACTTCTTAAAATTAATGCGCTATGTTAAAGAAAGTGATGATTCATTCTTTAACTACTACATTAAAAGAAGAGAGATTGAGTTAATTCTGTATGTTCTTCATGCGATTCGCTCGCAGTCAAAACACCAAGTCGATACATATATTAATTTACTTGAACAGTATATGGAGATTAGCATTGAAAAGCTTATAAATACGACATCGTATAAAGAATTACAAGACTATCTCGTAACGACGTCATATGGTCATTTACTTGATAACTTATATGAGAATGATGTTGATTTGGCAGAAACTGAAGATAAGCTCAATGAGTATTATCGAATTGTACTGAAAAAATTAGTTCAAGGCTCAAACCATATTGAACTTCTATCGATTTTTAATATGGATGATGAATTAAAGACGATAGCTCATATCTATCGTTTGAAGAAGTATTACAAAGTTTCAGCAGAGGATATTATTCCTCGACTTCGTTATATTCCATTTTATATTCCTAAGCATCAGATGAAATATTGGGTTGAGACCTATGATGCTGAAGAGTTTATAGTAGCGTTTAGAAATTCAACATACAGTCGATATGCTTCTAAAGAAGATTTTGTAACAGTTGAAACGTATTTAAATTCTGTAAGATATCATTTTGCAAAACATCAATTACGATTTGCAAAAGATACGAATACTGTATTGGCATCATATATGATGCTAGTACACTTAGAAATTGACAATATTATCGATATTATTGAAGGGGTCAGATATCAAATATCTCCTGATTCGATAATGAACTTAATTACACAATAGGAGGATAGAAAAGTGGCAATAGAAAAAATGAGATTTGTAACAGTTTCTACACGTCCTGATGGTGTACTGCAAATGATTCGATCGATTAAAGACTATACAAGATTTCATCCAGAATTAAGTAGTTCGGTCATTACTGAAGGTGATGGTGGTGAAGCATATTCATCACCACATATCTATGAAAATTACTATAATCGCATCTTAAGCCTTTTAAAAGAATCAGAAGTAGTCCTTGAACCAAAGGTTACTCAAGACTATTCTATTGAAGAAATTGAAACAGTCATTTCTCAATCAGAGAAAATTGCAGATACACATCAAGAAATGCACGACTTTATGAAACAAATGCATAAAGATGATATTATCGCTTTTGAAAAGCTTCAAGAATATCCACTTGATGGTATTCATGATGGATTGATTTCATTTAATTTTGGTAGAATGCCGATTAGTAGTAGAGATAAGATTACACAGTATGCTGATGAGAAATTTGTCTTTACAGAACTTCATCGTAATAAGCATGATGCTTGGGTTATTTATGTGTGTCTTAAAAAGGATGAGCAATTCTTTGTAGATCTTTTTGAATCTTTAAGTTTTGATCTGATTCCTATACCTAAATCTTTAGATGCAGATATTCATTATACCTTTGACGATCGTTTACAAAATATCTATGGTTTTGTAGAGATGATGAGTGAATGTGAAGACTACTATAAATACATAGCAGTGTACAATGAGCAAGTAGTGTTATCAGGCTTTGTTACTGAGGACTGTATTCAAGACTTTAAAGAAAAATTCACAGCTGGTGAAGCAATTCATGACTTCCCACCTGAAGTACAAAAACAACTTTTACCACCAACTTCGTTGAAGAATCCAAAATTCTTTAAACCATTCCAATTATTTATTGAAATGTATGGTTTACCTAAGTATGGAGAATATGATCCTACACCATTTTTCGCGATTACATACTGCTTACTATTTGGCATGATGTTTGGAGATCTTGGTCAAGGTATGGTAATTGCATTAGTGGGTTACATATGGAATAAGAAGTGCTCCGGTGACTTAGCTAAAATTATCTTCCGATTAGGAATCTTCTCGATGATTTTTGGTGTAATCTATGGTTCATTCTTTGGAAATGAAGAAATTCTCAAACCATTCTTAGAACCATTTGGTTTACCAATCCATGTCACGAGCCCAGAATTCACAATGAATCTATTAATCTCAGCAGTTGCTGTAGGGGTGTTCTTGATATTGAGTGGAATGCTCACCAATATCATCATATCGTTACGTCGTAAACGATATGAGCGAGCACTGTTTACTCAAAATGGACTTGCTGGGTTTATATTCTATGGTTTCTTAATGTTAAGTATTGTAGGGTTAGCGAGTGGAAACAACATCTTAAATCCAATAACAATTGTTTGTTTCTTAGTCGTTCCATTCCTTATGATGTTCTTTAAAGAACCATTAACTCACTTGCTAGAAAAAAGAGAACTCGCTCCAGAAGAAGGATGGGGTGGTTACATCTTAGAATCAGTATTTGAGTTACTTGAAGTGTTACTAGGATTTGTATCCAACACAATGTCATTTATGCGTGTCGGTGGGTTTATCTTAAGCCATGCAGGGATGATGACAGTTGTAATGACACTTCAACAAATGACCGGTAATGCATCACCAATTGTATTCATTCTTGGTAATGTACTTGTTATCGGATTAGAAGGCTTGCTCGTAGGTATTCAAGCACTACGTCTTCAATATTATGAAATATTTAGCCGTTTCTATGACGGTGGAGGAAAACCGTTTAAAGCGGTCAAATAAGAAGGGGAACATTATGTTAAATTTATTCGAAATTATTATGCCAATCGTGCTAATTGCAATTATATCACTACCATTAGTACCAGTTTTTAAAGGAAAGTTAGACGTTCGTAGTGCTAAGTTCCGTATGTATCTACAAATTTCATTATTCTTTGCTACACTATGTGGTTTTATTCTATTCGCTGGAGCAACTTATGCTGCAGAAGCTGAATCAGCATTTGTAGGAAGCAACGCTCAAGGAATGGGATTCTTATCAGCAGCAATCGCTGTTAGTGCATCTGTAATTGGTGCTGGTTATGCAGTAGGGCAAGCAGCTCCTGCAGCTATCGGTGCTATTTCAGAAAATCCAGATAACTTTGGTAAAGCTATGATTTATGTTGTTTTAGGTGAAGGGGTTGCTATTTACGGTCTTCTTATTGCAATCTTAATTATTCAAAAATTATGAGAATGTATCTCATTAGTGATAATACAGATACACAAATGGGATTGCGACTCGCTGGAATTGAGGGAGTTATTGTTCATGAAAAAGAAGAACTTCATCGTGTTCTAGAAGAAGTCAAACAGGATGAAGCTATTGGAATACTATTAGTTACAACCGTAGTATTCAATCTTGATCGTGATAAATTACAAGATTTAAAGTTAAATTCGAAACGCCCGCTTATTGTGGAAATTAGTGATCGTCATAAGTCACACGAAGTTCAGGCAATGATTGATGAGACGATCTCGAAGATAATAGGAAGGAAGATAGGATGACAAGTGTTAAAGCTCAAGTAACTCAGGGTATTGTAGACACTATTGTTTCTGAGGTTCGTAATGAATCCAATGAAATGAATACACAGTTTACAGAAAGACTCCAGTCACAACTGGATGAATATACTCAAGAAAAGAAAAAAACATTTGATTCTAAGCTTAACTTAATTAAAGATAAAGTTTCGAAAGAAAGAAGCAAAATTGAATCAGAATTACGATTTGAAAACAATCGTAAACTAAGAAATGAACGCAGTCTTTTACTGGATGAACTTAAAGAATCTCTTACTAAAGATATTCTAGAGTTTATTAATACAAAAGAATACGCGTCATATTTGAATCAAATTATACAAACTCTCAAAGAACGTGTTAACGCGCATGACTTAATTGTGAAAGTACGTGCAGAAGACCATAAACTTATCACAGAAGATGTAACTGTAGAATCCATAGAATTACCGATGGGAGGAATTATTTGCGAATATCAAAATTTAGTCTTTGATTATTCATTGAAGACACGTTTTGATACTGCAATTGAAACCTTTATTAAAAACAGTAATGTAGGTATTGTGGAGGTTTCAAAATGAGTACAGTATATTGGATTAACGGACCTATCATAAAAAGTAAAGATGTCGATAATTTTATGATGTCTGAAATGGTTTATGTTGGTGATAAGAAAATCATGGGTGAAGTTATTGGAATCGATAAAGACTTTGTAACCATCCAAGTTTATGAATCAACAACATCCATGAAGGTAGGCGAATCAATTGAACATACAGGTTTATCTCTAAGTGTAGAGCTAGGACCTGGATTATTAGGAAATATTTATGATGGTATTGGACGCCCATTAAAAGGATTGTCTGAAACTTATGGTTCTTATTTAGATGTTGGTCAATCCATGCGTACCTTACCAGAAGATAAAGAATGGCATCTTCATTATCTAGTATCTAAAGGAGATTCTGTTAAAAGAGGTCAAGTATTAGCAACTTTTGAAGAAACAGGATCTATTGAACACCGACTCTGTTCAACACAAGATGGAGTAATTGCGTCTGAATGTGTTGATAAAAGTTATAAACTTGATGAAACGGTTATTGCATTTGAGGATGGAAATTCAATGACTCTATCTCTTAAATGGCCAATTCGTCACTCACGACCTGTTAAGAGTCGTATTGACGCGAAAGTTCCACTTATTACGGGACAACGTGTCATTGATACTTTCTTTCCAATTGTAAAGGGAGGAAGTGCTGCAATTCCTGGAGGTTTTGGGGCAGGGAAAACAATGCTTCAACACCAACTTGCGAAGTGGTGTGATGCTGATATTATTGTTTATATTGGTTGTGGTGAACGTGGTAACGAAATGGCACAAGTATTGGAAGAATTCTCAGAACTTGTTGACCCTAAAACAGGTCGTACTTTATTAGAAAGAACGATTCTTATTGCGAATACATCAAACATGCCGGTTGCTGCTCGTGAAGCATCCATCTATACAGGTATTACATTTGCAGAGTACTATCGTGATATGGGATACCACGTTGCGCTTATGGCTGACTCTACATCACGTTGGGCTGAGGCTTTACGTGAGCTTTCAGGACGTCTTGAAGAAATGCCTGCGGAAGAAGGATTCCCAGCATATCTTGCTTCTCGTCTTGCTCAATTCTATGAACGTAGCTCGTTTGTAGAAACATTAAATGGTGATGTCGGATCCATTAGTATTATTGGAGCAATCTCACCACAAGGTGCTGACTTCTCAGAACCTGTAACCCAAAATACACAACGTTTTATCGGTGCTTTCTGGGCTCTAGATAAGTCTCTAGCTTATATACGTCACTTTCCCTCAATCAACTATAATCAAAGTTATAGTGAATACCTCGTACAATTACGAGATTGGTATGGGGAGAACATCGCTGAAGACTACTTAGAATATCGCCAACTTCTTTTATCAATTCTTAATGAGGAAACAAGCCTCATGGAAATTGTGAAACTAATTGGACAAGATGTTTTAGCAGACCGTCAAAAATTAGTTATAGAGATTGCTCGTGTAATTCGAGTAGGTTATCTACAACAAAATGCATTCCATAAATTTGATAGTTCAGTTTCATTACCTAAACAATATGAAATGATGAAGCTTATTGCCTATGCATATAATAAGTCCTTAGAACTTCTTAAAGAACAAAAACCGATGAATGCTATTATTGAAACACGAATTTTCGAAGAAATTATTGGTGTTAAATATGTCATTGATACTGACTTAGATGAATTTAAGACATATTATGAAAAAATTGATGCAGCCCTTGCATCGATAGACTAGGAGGAATAAACATGAGTATATATATCAAAGGTTTAGAAAGTGTTAATGGTCCTCTAGTTGCAATTGATGGGGTAGAGACAGCTTCGTTTGACGAACTCGTAGAACTTATCGATGAAAATAATCATAAACGCCTTGGACGTATCATTGAACTTCAAGGAACACGTGCATTAATCCAAGTATTTGAAAATACAGAAGGTTTGTCAAAGAATAATGTCATGACAAAACTTACAGGTCGTCCTATTGAAATTGGTCTATCAGAAGAAATTCTAGGTAGAAGTTTTAATGGTTCTGGTGAACCAATCGATGGTTTGGGTGATGTCTTCATTGAAGAATCACGTGATATTAATGGTCGTGTTATTAATCCAGTTTCAAGAATTTATCCACGAGATTTTATTAATACGGGTATTAGTGCAATCGATGGTTTAAACACTTTAATACGTGGTCAAAAATTACCTATATTTTCAGGAAGTGGTTTATCTCATAATGAGCTAGCTGCTCAAATTGTGCGTCAAGCCAAACTTCACGGTGACAATGATGAAAACTTTGCGATTGTATTTGCTGCAATGGGTGTAAAACATGACGTTGCCGCATTCTTTAAACAAACATTTATTGATCACGGTGTCATGGATCACGTTACAATGTTTTTAAACCTTGCAAACGATCCAATTATTGAACGTATTTTAACGCCACGTTTTGCTTTATCAGCAGCTGAATACTTAGCTTTTGAAAAAAATATGCATATCTTAGTTGTAATGACAGATATCACCTCGTATTGTGAAGCTTTACGTGAGTACAGCTCTTCAAAAGAAGAAGTTCCAGGTCGTAAAGGGTATCCAGGATATCTTTATTCTGATCTTGCTTCAATGTATGAACGAGCAGGCTGTATAGAAGGAAGTACAGGGTCATTGACTCAAATTCCAATTTTAACTATGCCAAATGATGATATATCGCATCCAATTCCTGACTGTACTGGTTATATTACAGAAGGTCAAATTGTACTCGATCGCAACCTGCAACAAAATGGTATCTATCCACCAATCAATGTCTTGCCATCACTTTCACGTTTAATGAAGGATGGTATTGGTGAAGGCTTAACTCGTGGTGATCACAATAGTGTTTCTTCACAGCTTTTCGCTGCTTATGCACGTGTTATTGATGTACGAAACCTAGCATCTGTAATTGGTCTGGATGAATTATCACGTCATGATCAACGTTATCTTGCATTTGGTAATCTTTTTGAAGCTTATTTTGTAGGGCAAGGGATAAGGCAAACCGTCAAATAACTGAAACACTTGATATTGGTTGGCATTTACTGTCGCTTTTACCTAAATATGATTTAGACAGACTTGATGCAGATACATTAAATGCAAACTACGACAATTCTAAGGCTGTTAACTACTTTAAGATTAATGCACCTACTTTATTTGATGATGCACTTTTCGATGGAGTAAACTAAGATGTTAGTCACTAAGGGAAACTTACTTGCGAATAAAGAATCCTTGCGTTTAGCAAGAGTTGGTTATGATCTAATGGATCGCAAACGAATGATTCTGATGCAGGAGCTTACAAAGCTCATGGATGATGTTAAGGAACTCCGGGATGTGATTGATGTTGCCTATGAAGAGGCGTACGTAGCTTTACAGCGTGCTAACGTTAGTTATGGTGTTATTGATCGTCTTGCGAAGTTAATGCCTATAGAGGATGATATTAAGATTGTCTATCGTTCGGTAATGGGGATTGAGATTCCTAAGGTTACTCTAGAAGAGAAACCTTTAGAAATTCCTTTCTCACTTGGCATCTCAAACTCAACACTTGATGATGTATTCATTAAGATGAGACAGGTGAAGTATTACACTGTTAAACTAGCTGAGCTAGACAATGGAATGTATCGCCTTGCTAAGGCTATTGAAAAGAGTCGAAAACGGGCTAATGCTCTCGATAAAATTGTGATTCCTGATTTAGAAAACAACATTCGAGTTATTTCAGATGCTCTTGAAGAAAAAGATCGTGAAGAATTCCTCAGAATGAAGAAAGTAAAGAAAATGTAAGGCGTCTAAGACGTCTTTTTTCTATGAAGTAATATCATTTAAATAAAAAACCTTTTTTGTTTTGATAAGGCTATCAAAAAATGATAATATAGAAGTGTTGTACTGAGTGGAGGAGAAAATTATATGATTAAAGGTATCGCTGCTTCGGCAGGAATTTCAGTATCAAAAGTATTCAAATTACAACATCCTGTTGTAAATGTAGAACGTCGTGAGGCTAATGTTGATGAAGAAATCAAAAAGCTCGCAGACGCAATTACTGCAACTCAAAATGATATTGAGGCAATCAAAGCAAACGCAGTTGGACGTTTGGCAGATGAAGAGCTCGCAATTTTTGATGCTCACTTAATGGTTACTCAAGATCCTGAATTTGTTGGACAAATCGAAGAAGTTATTAAATCTGAGAATGTGAATGCTGAATTTGCTGTAAATCAAATCGCATCAACATTTATTGGTATGTTCGAAAGCATGGATGATCCATACTTCCGTGAACGTGCTGCAGATATTAAAGACGTAACATATCGTATTCAAACTCATGTATTAGGATTAATCATCCCAGACTTAACAACTATCAATGAAGAAGTTGTGATTGTTGCTGAAGATTTAACACCATCCGATACAGCTCAATTAAATCGTGATTTTGTTAAAGGTTTTGCAACTGAGATTGGCGGACGTACATCCCACTCAGCTATTATGGCTCGTAGTTTAGAAATTCCTGCAGTTGTTGGAGCAGGTGCACTTTTAGATAAGTGTGAACATGGTCAAGATATTATTCTTGATGCAATCGATGGTGTTATTATCTTTAACCCAAGTGATGCACAAAAAGAAGAATATGCTGCTAAAGGACAAGCTTTTGCAGACCATAAAGAAAGTTTAAAAGCTCTTAAAGATGCTGAATCAAAAACAACTGATGGACATGTTGTTGAATTAGCAGGTAATATCGGTACACCTAAAGATGTTGAAGGTGTTCTAAATAATGGTGGTGAAGGAGTGGGTCTTTACCGTACAGAATTCTTATACATGGATGCTTCAGAACTTCCTTCAGAAGAAGATCAATTCGTAGCATATAAAGAAGTATTAGAAAATATGGCACCAGGTCGTGTTGTTGTTCGTACACTCGACATTGGTGGAGATAAAGAATTATCTTACCTCAAATTCCCACATGAAATGAACCCATTCTTAGGATACCGAGCAATCCGTTTATGTTTAGACCGTACTGACATTTTCCGAGTACAACTTCGTGCATTATTACGTGCAAGTGTTTATGGAAAATTAAGTATCATGTTCCCAATGATCGCTACATTACAAGAATTCCGTGATGCTAAAGCTCTTGTTGAAGATGAAAAGAAAAACTTATCCAAAGAAGGTATTGCTTACAGTGATGATATTGAATTAGGTATGATGGTTGAAATCCCAGCAGCAGCAATGCTTGCAGACCAATTTGCTAAAGAAGCTGACTTCTTCAGTATTGGTACAAATGATTTAATTCAATACTCAATGGCTGCAGACCGTATGAACGAAAAAGTTTCATACCTCTACCAACCTTATAACCCTTCAATTCTACGTCTTGTTAAGATGACAATTGATGGTGCTCATAAAGAAGGTAAATGGTGTGGAATGTGTGGAGAAATGGCAGGAGATGAAAAAGCAATTCCATTGTTATTAGGACTTGGACTTGATGAATTCTCAATGTCTGCTTCATCAATCTTAGAAGCACGTCGTATTATCCGTGATCTAAGCTTTGCAGAAATGCAAAAACTTGCTGAAGAAGCACTTAACAAAGCAACGACTGAAGAAGTATTAGAACTTCTAAGTCAATATGTTAAGTAGTAAACAGCAACAAACAATTCAAACAATCGATTCCAAAATTTTTGAGTTATTTGCTCAAGAATATACGGGTCATGATTATTATCATACAAAACGTGTTGTAAATCTTACAACACGTTTAATGCATTATGATGATGAAGAATTGTTTGCTGCTCTAGTTATCGCATACTTTCATGATGTCTTTGATGATAAAATCAATCCTAGTGATGATATGAGTTCCGACTTACTAAAACTCTTTGGTGAGTGGAATCTTGACCTTGAAGGTAAAGAAAGCCTAATTATCGATGGTATCAAGCAAATAGGCTATCGTGGCGGTTATGGCATTAAGAATAAAACTTTCCCTGCACAGTATGTCAGCGATGCTGATTTACTTGATGCTATGGGAGCAGTAGGTATAGCACGTACTTTCTACTATGCAGGGTCTAAGAAACATCCCTTTCATGATCCTAAATTAGAAGGAATTGCTCCAGAAAACATCGAAGAATATCGTAATCTTGAAAGAAATCCAATCAATCATTTCAACGAAAAACTATTACTACTACGTGAATGGATTTTGACTCCTGAAGGTATTAAGATTGCAGAAACACGCCATCAATTACTCGTTGATTTCTACAATGAGTTTATGGAAGAAATGAAAGATAACCTTTAACCAACAACTTCTGTTGGTTTTTTTATATCAAAAGTGTAGCAATAACACCAATTGAAATAAATGGGATAAAGGGAATTCGTGTTTTTGTGCCATGTCCTTTAAGTAAAAGAAATAAGGAATATGTCAGACTTGAGATGATTGTAATGTACCAAGCAACTACAAATTGATCTAAAGACAACAAATAGGATAGAACCCCCAAGAGTTTAACATCACCCATACCTATACCACCTGTTTTGTTAGAGACTACATACAACGCTGTAGTGAGTAGTATGCAGAAAGTTAGGCTATCTGTAAGAGGTATACCGTTTAGGAGCCTTAAAAGGCCTGTAAGGGCTAGGAGAAGATAGTGAGTTGTATCATAAACGATTTGCAGTTGGATATCGATAAGCGATTCTGTAATAAGGATAAAAGCAATAGAGAAATGAATAAGGAAATGTTCAAATGATTGTGCGTTCATAAATAAGTAGAAAATTAACAATGGGAAGAAAAGTTCAATGAACCATTCTTTTTTATTAAGAGTATGCTTACAGTTGCGACACTTACCAGCTAGGAATATAAAACTAAAGAAAGGAATCAAGTCAAACCAAAATAAAGTGTGTTGACAGAAGTCACAACGCGAGCGGCTTCTAAGTAAAGAATCATTATTTATGATTGTAGAAACGAGCCAATTCATAAAAGAACTAACGATTGATGCAATAATCCAAATGACTATCAAAGTTATCACCACTATATAAATAGCTTGCATTAAGAAGAAACCATAAAAAAAGTTGATTTCTTTCGAAATCAACAATTGTATTACTTAGTTGTATTAAGGAACATTTCCTTTAGACGTACTGATAAGAAATCAATGTCTTGTTCTGATAATGGTGTTTGTCCATCGTGATCATCGACAGTTCCAAGGTGTGTTACAATGTTACCTGATTTACTAATTGAAACTAGGAATGGAACTTGAAACTTATCATTTCTATATTGTGTTGGTAATGTATCGTTGAAAGCAAAGTATCGTTCTTCTGCTTTACTATATTTATTAAAATCATCACTTCTAATATCGAGATATTGGATTTTTTGATCTACTTCTGTTGCTACATTTTCAAGAACAGGTACAAGGGCAACACACCAAGGGCATGTATCAAAACCAAAATAGTATAGACCTGGTTCTTTAGCTTCTAGCTTATTAAACATATCTTCTGCAGAAGTTTGTACATAATGGTGATCCTTCTTATCGAAACCTTTATAACCGCTCATGAAGTCTTTTGACCCGCTTGAACATCCTGTGATTATAAAAATCAGTGCTAAAATAGCTATTAATTTCTTTTTCATATAAATCCTCCATGTAACTATTATAGTTATTTTTTCAGAAAGCACAATCATTTTAACCAAAAGTTCATCTTGTATTCGTAATTGTGTTTGTGGTATAGTTTCTAAGGCAGTATATTATTACTGGATAGTGACTCGATAAAGGCGATTGTTAAGGTTATATGCATATATTAAGCAATTTCCTTAAAAAAACGTTAAGAATACGCGTTGAAATATTGCATTTTGAATCTCATTTGTTATAATTATAATGCTTGCATCAGAAGGGAGGTTAGTCATGTCGAGAGTAGTAGTTAAAGAGAACGAAGGTTTAGATGACGCATTACGTCGTTTTAAACGTCAAGTATCTCGTAATGGAACCCTTGCTGAGGCTCGCAAAAGAGAGTTTTATGTAAAACCAGGCGTTCGTCGCAAATTGAAATCTGAGGCTGCACGTAAAGCGCGCCGTAAGAAACGTAAATAAAAACTAATCTGTATCGTAAGATACAGATTTTTTTATGTTATGATAGTAGAAACAAGGAGGTCTGCTATTTGACAACTCGTATATTTGATTTATTAGAAAAAGATGTAAGCCTGCAACAACTCGCAGGAATTGAAAACAAAGCAATCTTTGAAGTAGAAAAAAGATATCGTGTAAGAATTAATTTAGTAAACAATGTTCTTGAAGTAGTTGGTCTTGAAGAAGATGTTCAAAAAGCACTTGATTACTTAAATCTAGCGACACAGGTAATTGAACGCTATCAACGATTAGAAATGAGTGATTTGGATTATCTCTTTGAGGTTGTTGATAAAGGTCATATTGATCGTTTTATCGAAATGATGGATGCGATTCTTACAAGAACCTTTAATGGTAAACCAATTCGCGCAAAAACCTTAGGTCAAAAACAACTTATTGATGCAATGAAGGTCCATGACCTAACGTTCGCAATTGGTCCTGCAGGTACTGGTAAAACATATTTAGCAGTATGTTATGCAGCTGAACAGCTTAAGAAAAATGAAATATCTAAAATTATCTTAACACGTCCTGCTGTTGAAGCAGGAGAGAACCTCGGATTTTTACCTGGAGACTTAAAGGAAAAGGTTGATCCGTATCTAAGACCACTTTATGATGCCTTAGATGATATGTTCTCTACTGAGCGTACCCAGCGTTATATTGAAAAAGGTATAATTGAAATTGCACCTCTTGCATACATGAGAGGTCGTACTTTGGATGATGCGGTGATTATTCTAGATGAAGCTCAAAATACTACAAAAGCGCAAATGATGATGTTCTTATCAAGGTTGGGGAGAAATTCTAAAATGATTGTTACTGGAGATGTGGATCAAATCGATTTACCTCGTAAGCAACAATCGGGATTGAAGATAGCTCAAGCATATTTGAAAGATATACCAGAAATAGCGTTTGCAAACTTAAGTCATACTGATGTGGTGCGACATCCACTTGTTATCAAGATTCTTAAGAAGTTTGCAGAAGGAGACAAGTTGAATGATGAGACTACTAATTATTGAAGATGAAGAGGGGATTAGGAGGCTTCTACGCTATGACCTTAAACAACTAGGGTATGAAGTCGACTCTGCTAAAGATGGCCGTGAAGGGCTTGAATTGGCTCTAAAGAATAACTATGATGCGATTGTCATTGATTGGATGCTTCCGTATTATTCAGGCGTTGAACTGGTTGCTAAATTCCGTTCTGCTGGTTTGAATGCAATTCTTATTATGCTTACTGCCAAAGACGAAGAAACAGATATTCTAGAAGCCTTTGAAGCTGGTGTCGATGATTATCTTACCAAACCATTTTCTCCACGAGAGCTTACTGCTCGAATCAAGGCACACCTAAGACGTGCATATGCGAATTCTCATCATCGCTATATAAAAGTTGGTAATGTGTCTGTGTCTTTAGATGAACATGAAGTAAAGATTAATGATGAGCTCATAGAATTAACGAAAAAAGAATTTGACTTACTTGTATACCTTCTAAGTAATGAAAACATTGTATTAAGTAGAGATCAAATATTATCAGAAATATGGAACTATGAATATGATGGCGATACTCGTATCGTAGACGTACATATTTTTAAATTAAGAAACAAATTGGAAACGTCCAATGTACGAATTAATTCGTTGAGAGGGGTAGGTTACGTTGCCAAAAGAATTTAAATTGAATATTATTATATTCTTAATAACAGGAGCACTTACAGTTTGGGCAAATAATAGAGCTGCTATATTATTGTTTATTCTCGTTCAGATTGTTGCGTGGCTTATGTATTACTTTAAACAAGACAAAGAACTATCAAGTATTGTGAAGAATGTTGAACAAGAGGCTGATGCTGCAAACGTAAGAGCTGATGATGCATTTGATAAGCTAAAAGCCTTAATCAATGCAATCCCTTCACCACTTGTATACATTAACCAAAGAGGAGACTTTGAAGTAAGTAATCAATACTTCGATAAATTAATTGGTGAGAAAGCAGTTAACGTTTATGACAGTGTTATTGATATTCATATACGACAAATTCTTCTTGATGCATTCTTAAATGAAAAGCAATTTGTAAGACAGTTAAATCACGAAGAAGTGGATTACCAAGTGTTATCTATTCCACTCGTAAGCGAAGATAATCGTTACAATGGATGTATGTTGATATTCCAAGATGTTACGCGCGTTGTTGATGGTGAAAAAATGCAGAAACGTTTTATTGCTGATGCTTCCCATGAGCTTAGAACACCGATTACATCAATTAAGGGAATGATAGAAATCCTGAACCGTGAAGACTTTGATGATCCAGAAACAGCGAAAGAGTTTCATGAGCAAATTGAGAAAGAAAACAATCGTCTTCAAAAGATTGTTGATGACTTGTTGTTACAATCACGTTTACGATCCAATCAAGTATACTTAGAGAAGACGCACTTCAATCTCAAACAATTCTTTGATGGATTAATACATGAACGTCGTCAAGAGCTTCATCAAGCAAACATTCGTGTTATCTTGAATTGTCCATCTAATTTAGAGTTGGATGCTGATCAGTTCCGTCTGAGTCAAGTTTTCCTAAATCTTTTCAACAATGCAATCAACTATGCAAAGGATGGAGAGATTCGTATCAATTGTAGTGAAAAAAATAATCGTATAAAAATTGATTTTAAAGACAATGGAGAAGGAATAAATCCAGAAATCTTACCTCATATCTTTGAGAGATTCTTTAGAGGGAATCCTGCTCGTGGTCGACAAAACGGAAGCAGTGGACTTGGCTTGGCAATTAGTAAGTCCATCATTGAATCTCATGATGGGACCATCGATGTTACTAGCGAACCTAAAAAGGGTACATGCTTTACAATAATACTTTAATATATCTTATGTGTTTGGATAACCGAGCACATAAGATTTTTTTGTTAACAGAATCTTAACATTTAATTGATAGTTCTTTAATCTTTCCTTGATAGGATACAGATAGCAGAAATGATAGACTGCATCGGAGGAAGTATGAAGAAAACTTTAGCATTATTATTAAGTATTCTTGTTTTAGTAGGTTGTTCAAGTAATCCATCCAGTAGCGAAGAAATTAAAGTATATACTCGTGATAGTTCTTCGGGAACACGCGAAGCTTTTGAATCAATTATTGGTTTGGATGCATTAACAAGCAACAGTGCTGAAACAACAGCAAATGGTGATATGGCCAAACAAGTAGGAGCGAGTCCATCAGGAATTGGATATGTTTCCTTAACAACGGATTTTGAAGCAAATAAGCTAAGTCCTTTATCTTATGAAGGAGTAGAACCTACAGTTGAAACAGTAAACAACGGTTCTTATAAGTTAGCACGTCCATTCTCTTATGTAACACGTGCAGATGGGGATTTCGGAAGTGATGAGAAACAACAATTAGTCTTAGCTTTCATTGATTATCTCGCAAATTCTACTGAAGGTAGACAAGTCGTGTTAGCGGCAGGAGGAATTGTTGATACTGCTTCAGGTACACCATGGGCACAACTTGCAAAGAATCATCCTATTGTAGAACAAGATAACAGTTCAATTACATTGAAAACAGGCGGATCAACTTCAGTTGATAAAACTCTAACTGCAGCTGTTAAATCCTTTATTCCTTTAGCAGGTAACTTCAAGTATGAACCAAATGCAACAGGGTCTGGAGATGCGTATAAACGTGCTCTAGGAGCAGAAAAAGATGGAGCGAATGCAATTGATATCGGATTTGCTTCACGTGAATTTAAAGCAGAAGAACCAGTTTCTGAAGGATTGACTTCAGGTGTCTATGCACTAGATGCGGTTGTAGTGGTAGTTTCATCATCCAATACAAAAATTAAAGATGCTAGTGCAAAACAACTTGTAGATATATTTAACGGTACAATTAAGACTTGGAATGAATTTGAATAAGCTTAGCTTGTCTAAGCTTTTCGCTTGAAAGTAGGGTGTTTTATGAATCCAGAAAAGTTATTAGGATATCAAAAAAGAAAAAGACTGGTTGATGTATTATTCCGTAGCTTATTTAAGCTTGCTGGAATTCTTTCGGCGTCAATGATTCTTTTTATCTTTGTATTTATTGTTCAAAAAGGTATTTCAGTTTTTATGCCGAGCTATGAAGGGTCTCTGAACATCCTTTCGTTTTTAAGTGGTTTTGAATGGCGTGCTGATCAAGGAGTTTATGGTGTATTGTTTATCATTATCAATACACTAGTGACAGCGTTTCTAGCTATGCTTATCGCATTTCCAATTTCGGTTCTTACGGCACTCTTTATCGCCAAAATTGCTCCTAAACCACTAGACACAATTTTTACTACAGTTATTGAGCTGTTGGCAGCTATTCCGTCTGTAGTATATGGGGTCTTTGCATCAGGGGTCATTGTTTCTTGGGTTGATAAGATGGCACTTACTTTTGGATATACTACCTTTGGTGGTCGTTCAATGTTAGCTGTTGTTATTTTGTTGGCTATTATGGTCATACCAACAATGACATCACTATCTATTGTTGCAATTAAGGCAGTACGTCCTGAATTAGAACAAGCGTCACTTGCTCTCGGTGCTTCTAAAACACAAACTAATTTTAAAGTAGTACTTACAAGTGCTAAATCCGGAATCTTTGCAGGTTTGATTTTAGGGTTAGCGCGGGCATTTGGAGAAGCTACAGCAGTATCCATGGTTGCGGGAAATAAATCAATGGGTCCTACTTGGAATCCCTTTGATATCACTCGTACACTTACGTCTACAATGCTTTCTGGTTTAAAGGAGACTACAGGACTTGACTATGACGTAAGATTCTCTGTTGGTATCGTCCTAATGATTACAATATTAATATCTAATTTCTTAATTCATAAGTTAAAACAAAAGATAGGGGATGAAGGGAAATGACACGAACACGTAAAATTAAAGATGCATTTCTTAACGCACTAACCTATCTCGCTTCATCACTTACACTAATAGTGCTTGTGGCAATATTTGGTTTTGTCGTTATCCAAGGTAAAGATTCTCTGAGTATGGAGATGTTGACGAATAATTATTGGACACAGAACTATTTAATTACTTGGGAAGATTCTCAAGCAACACACTTTGAAAGACCTGATGATCTGAAAGACAATGAATTCTTTAGTGAGAAATATGGGATAGCATTCGAAGATGCGATAAGTCATGAGAAAGCAAAACTTATTAAGGTTTCCTATGTTGATGAAAACTCTCCGTTTCGTGAATCTATTAATGCAACAAAAGGCTCAGGGTATGGTAATTCGCTAACGGTTAATGTAGGAGATCAAATTGAAAAGATTGATGCTTACGATGAATCAGGAGACATAATATTGATGGGGACTATATTCGCTGACAATGCTCAGTCCATGGTTTCGAAACTTGATACAAGTGTCTCACTAAACACCGTCTATTATCAAACACCAGGTGGAGGGATTTGGGGATCCTTACTTGCAACCTTGATGTTAATCGGTCTATCACTTTTATTTGCCTTGCCACTTGGAATTTTTGCTGCAATCTACTTAACAGAGATTGCAGAGCCCAATCGTTTCAATAGCTTTATTGAACGCTGTATAGAAATGTTAGCAGGTGTACCAAGTATTATCTTTGGTCTTATGGGTATTGTTGTTTTATATCCTATTACAACATTATTTAATATTAAGGGATTAAGTATTCTGTTAGGATCCCTCACAATGGCAGTCATTCTTTTGCCAGTTATAATACGTTCGGTGCAAGAGTCTTTAATTGTCGTACCACAGGCATATAGACAAGCATCACTTTCTCTTGGTGCTAGTCAAACACAAACGATATTTAAAGTTATCTTACCATCCGCACTTCCAGGGATTCTCTCCGCAGTATTACTTGCAGTTAGTCGTATTATTGGAGAATCGGCAGCATTAATTTATACAATGGGAACCTTCGTAAACGATGCACCTCGTGTTGGTGAAGGAGCTACAACCCTTGCTGTACAAATTTGGTCAGTAATGGGGCAGGAACAACCAAACTTTGAATTAGCGAGTGCCATATCAATTATTATCTTAGTGCTCGTATTATTGCTTAATGTTAGTGTTAAACTCTTAAGCAAACGCTTGAATAGAAAGTTGGGACAAGCATGAATCTAAACAGTTTTGAAGTTAGAAATCTGGATCTTTATTATGGCGACAACCACGCCCTAAAAGATATCAATATCGATATAAAAAAGAATAAAGTTACGGCATTTATTGGCCCGTCTGGATGTGGTAAATCTACATTCTTACGCACATTAAATCGAATGAACGATCTTATTCCTTCATGTCGTATTGAAGGTGATGTAAAATTTAATGGTAAGAACATATACGATTCAAAGCTTGATATTGTATCGCTTCGTACTAAAGTTGGGATGGTTTTCCAACAACCTAATCCATTTCCAATGAGTATCTTTGATAATGTTGCTTATGGTTTAAGGGTACAAGGGATAAAAGATAAAAAAATACTGAATGAAGCTGTTATTTCTTCATTGAAACAAGCGGCACTCTACGATGAAGTGAAGGATCGTCTTCATCAATCAGCACTCCGACTATCTGGAGGGCAACAACAACGTCTCTGTATCGCACGAGCAATTGCACTAAAGCCAGAAGTTATCCTAATGGACGAACCTACTTCAGCATTAGATCCAATAGCTACTGCGAAGGTAGAAGAGCTCATCGAAGTACTAAAACGTGATTATACAATTGTGATTGTAACGCACTCCATGCAACAAGCAGCGCGTATTAGTGATAAGACAGCCTTCTTCTTATTAGGAGAGGTTATTGAATATGATGACACTAAAGTGTTGTTCCACACACCAAAAGATAAACGTACAGAAGATTACATAACAGGAAGGTTTGGTTAATATGGGAATTCAAGACATAATGATTGAGTTTGAAAATGAACTGACAAACATGGCTACTAAAGTTCGTTATGCAATGAGTGAGGCAATTACTGCTCTACAGTCTAACGATAAAGTATTGGCGCTAAAAGTTGTTGAACGAGATGAAATCATTAACAACATTGATCATACAATTAATAACAGTGCGATATCAGCACTAAGTCTTCAACAACCAGTAGCTCGTGATTTAAGACTTCTAATAGGCGGGATTAAGATTGCGACTGATTTAGAACGAATTGGTGATTATGCCAAAAACATTGGGCGTTTCGTTATTAAAGGTGACGAAGATATGAGAAGCTTTCAAGAAGGTATTTTTGAGATGGCTTCAATTTTTATGACTAATTTCGATCTAGTCCTTGAAGCTTTAGAAGAAAAAGATGTCAAGAAAGCGTATGAAGCTGCTCAGCAAGACGACCTCTTAGATCAAGGATTTAAAACGATAGTCGATAGGTATGCTGATATGTCGGAAACTCATATATTTCCACTTCAACTAGCGGAAATATTGCGTAATATCGAACGGGCTGGGGACCACAGTAAGAATATCTGTGAACAGGTGATTTACATCGTAAATGGCCAACGCGTCGACTTCGGTTAAACAAAGTGTTAATTCACTTTGTTTTTTTAATGTTTAGGGTATAATTAAAGGACTAAAAGTGTGAAGAATAGTGGATATATCGTATTTCAATGCTTGTACCACTATGTTATAATAGTTTAGGATGTGATAACTATGGAAATTAACTTTATAAACAATAGCCAGGAGACGTCGTGGCGTGCTTATAAGCAATATTTAAAACCTCTCTTAAGTAAAACATTAGAGGTGGTTGAACATGATGAGAATGTCATTGTGAATGTGGTACTTGTTGATGATGAGACGATTCACCAGTACAATAGAGATTTTCGTGATGTTGATAGACCTACAGATGTATTAAGTTTTGTAGATGGAGATGTTGATGAAGGACAATTACTAATGGGAGATATCATCATTAGTGTGGATGCCTTACGTCGACAAGCTAAGGACTATGGGCATACTTTGAAACGAGAGTTTTGTTTCTTGGTGGTTCATGGTTATTTACATTTATTGGGTTATGACCATCACAGTGAAGCAGAAGAAAAAGAAATGTTTGGTTTACAACACGAAATACTGAAAGAGATAGCACCAAAACATGGTTAGACGATTTCTAGAAAAATTCCAAGCAGCTTTCTCAGGAATTAAAGCAGGAATACTATATGATCGAAGTATCTTAATCCAAGTTCTTATGGCAATAGGATCTGTTGGTTTCTTTGTTTGGTTAAAAATAGATAGTAATGAGTGGTTGTTTGTGATTAGTGCTATATTTGTAGTGCTAATTACTGAGTTTCTAAATTCTGCAATTGAAGATCTCTGTGACTTAATGATTCGTAGACATAATTTCCAAGTTAAACGTATTAAGGATATTGCCGCTGCAGCTGTTCTCTTGGCAGCGTTCTATGCAATAACAATCGCAATAATTATCGTTGCAAGGAGGGTGTTATGAAAGAAACACTAATTAAAAAAGCAAATGAAGCAATGAAGAATGCTTATGCACCGTATTCAAACTATCATGTAGGAGCATGCCTACTTACTAGTGATAATGAGTATTTCATTGGAGCAAACATTGAGAATGCGTCCTTTGGAGCTACAAACTGTGGAGAACGTTCCGCAATCTTTGCAGCATATTCTCATGGATATCGCTCAGGTGATATTCAAGGAATTGCGATAGTAACAGATGGTGATATCTTAGCTGGTCCATGTGGCATTTGCAGACAAGTACTCTCTGAGCTTTTAGAAGAAGAGACACCTATTTATTTATCAAATGGTAAAGAAGAAATGACAACTAATATTAAGAACCTTCTACCAATGATGTTTGGAAAGAAGGATGTGTTATAGTGGGATTTAAATCAGGATTTATTTCAATTGTTGGTCGTCCGAATGCAGGGAAATCAACACTTATTAATCAAATCGTTAAACAAAAAATCGCAATTGTGTCACCAAAGGCACAAACGACAAGAGATGCAATTATAGGTGTATTAACTGAAGAAGAGTATCAACTCATTTACATCGATACACCAGGTATTCATAAACCTAAGCACGAATTAGGTAGTAGAATGAATCAAGCATCATACTCTCATTTTAAGGGAGTGGATTTAATTTATTACATTATTGACGGTACTGAAGCTTTTGGTAAAGGTGATCAATTTGTTCTTGAACGAATCAGAAGCACTAAATTACCAGTGTTCCTTCTTATCAATAAAGTAGATGCTATGACAAAAGATGAACTTATCGAAAAAATCGCATTCTATGATGATGGAACCTTTAAAGAAATCATTCCAATATCTGCACTTACAAATGATAATGTTGATCGTTTGATTCAAGTAAGTTTAGAGTATATGGAAGAAGGGGTCATGTACTATCCTAAAGATCAGGTTAGTGCGTATCCAGAACAATTTATTTATGCAGAAATTATTAGAGAGAAAATTCTTGAATTAACAGAGGAAGAAATTCCTCACTCTGTAGCGATTGCGATTGAGAGAATTGTTAAAAAGAAAGATACGACGATAATTGATGCAGTCATCCTAGTCGATAGAGATTCCCAAAAAGGAATGGTTATTGGGAAACAAGGTAGAATGATTAAAGCAATCGGAGAAAAAGCTCGTGAAGAGCTTGAAACAATAATCGGCGGCAAAGTGTTCTTGGAAACCTATGTACGGGTTGAAAAGAATTGGCGAAATCGTGCGAAGATGTTAAATCAATTGGGCTATGTTGAGACAGAATACGAATCATAGTGAATGTGGTTATGTTCTTTCAATAACGCCTTATCGAGAAACCGATGGCATGGTACAGTTTCTGGGAGAAACATCAGGACTTATACGTCTTGTCTTGCCAGCTTATTACAAGCCAAAATCGAAACAGGGTAATTTAGGTTTAGAATTTACGTATGTAAGATACCGTTTTAATTCGCAAGAGAACCGTCTTAACCGTATTATTGGGGGAGATATTCTTAACAACTACAAAGAACTTCGCAGTAATATGTCGTGGCTATTAGATATGTCATTGATTCGAGAAGTTCTCGTACGAACATACTCTGGTGAGAATGAGAAATGGGTTTATGACGCATTTCATAAATTCATGCAAGAGTCAGATTCACGGTATCAACTTGTGTTGTTCTTAGTTAACACTATTGAAAGACATGGATTTAATCCTGATGTATCGGGTTGTGTAGTTTGTGGTTCACCTTTAATCAATGAATTCTCAGTGAGACAGGGTGGATTTCTCTGTAATCGACACAGTCATCGTCAAGATTCTAAATACTTGCTCATGATGATGAAAGGTTTGTTTAGCAAATCTGATGTATCAAAATATGCAGCAGAAGGAAAAATTGATGCTGTAGTGGAACGTCTATTACAGTATATTGAGTTTTATTTTGATATTCGTTTAAAAACGTGGGAATTAATAAAAGAGATAGGAGAATATGAAGTATGAGTGAGAAAAGATTTGATTTTGAGACCATTGTGAATCACGTTCGCATTAGTGGTTTTGTATACCAAGGTAGTGAAATCTATGGTGGTTTAGCGAACACATGGGATTTTGGTCCTTTAGGTGTCGAATTAAAGGAAAATGTTAAACGTATATGGTGGGAATCATTCGTTTCAAGAAACCCATACAACGTTGGGATTCAATCAGCAATATTAATGAATCCTTCCGTTTGGAAAGCAAGTGGACACTTAGATACATTTAACGATCCGTTGATGGATTGCCGTAAATGTAATACACGTCACCGTGCTGATAAATTAATTGAAGAGTTTAGTGGTGGCAGTGTTAATGCTGCAGTTATGACGCTAAAAGAGATGGAAGATTATATTAAAGAAAATAATGTTCCTTGTCCAAATTGTGGTGCTCATGATTTTACTTCAATTCGTCAATTTAACTTAATGTTTAAAACATTCCAAGGTGTTCTTGAAGATAATGCAAATGCAATTTATCTACGTCCTGAAACAGCTCAAGGTATGTTTGTGAACTTCAGAAACGTTCAACGTACAATGCGCAAGAAGTTACCATTTGGTATTGGACAAATTGGTAAATCATTTAGAAATGAAATTACTCCAGGACAATTTATCTTTAGAACTCGTGAATTCGAGCAAATGGAATTAGAATTCTTTGTAAAACCAGGAGAAGATCTAAAATGGTATAGCTATTGGCAAGAATTCTGTATGAATTGGCTTGTTGATTTAGGAATTAATCGTGAAAACTTACAAATGCGTGAGCATGAAGCCGAAGAGTTGTCACACTACTCAGTAGCTACCTCAGATATTGAATACCGTTATCCATGGGGATTTGATGAATTATGGGGTATTGCAGACCGTACAGATTATGACCTTAAAAAACACCAAGAACATTCAAAAGTAAGCATGGAATACCATGATCCAGAAACAAATGAGAAATACATTCCTTATACTGTTGAACCAGCATTGGGTGTAGAACGTTTAATGCTTGCACTAATTTGTGAAGCGTATGATGAAGAAACTTTAGAAAATGATGAAAAACGTATCGTTATGCGATTCTCACCAAAGGTTGCTCCAATACAAGTTGCATTCTTACCACTTTCTAAGAAATTAAGTGAAAAGGCAATGGAAGTAATGGCTCAATTCACATCAGAATTCGTATGTGATTTTGATGAGACACAAGGAATTGGTAAACGTTACCGTCGTCAAGATGCAATTGGAACACCATTCTGTGTAACAATAGATTTTGATACACTTGAAGATGATTCAATCACAGTTCGTTATCGCGATACAATGGAACAAAAACGTGTAACAATTGAAGAAGCAAAAGAACTATTACGTAAAGAAATTTTAGGGTGATGTGATGAGGCGAATGCCTGAAGATGTAATTAATGATGTAAGGTCTAAGGTTGATATTGTTGATACAATATCACAGTATATGACCTTAACTCGTAAGGGCAAAAATTATTTAGGTATTTGCCCTTTTCACGATGACCACGACCCATCAATGTCTGTTTCTCCTGATCGTCAGATTTATAAGTGCTTTGTTTGTGGAGCAGGAGGTAACGTATTCTCATTCATTCAAAACTTTGAGAAGATTGGCTTTATTGATGCAGTAATCAAAGCAGCAAGTACGGTTAATATCGATTTAAGTGAATATGAATCTACACAGACTCGGCCTGTTGATACGCATACCCAACGTCTTTTAGAGGCGATGGCAGAGGCTGAACAGTTCACTTCTTATCAATTATTTTCTCGTGATGGTAAAGAGGCTTTGGATAAACTTGAAGGTCGGGGATATTCTCAAGATCTTATTCGTCAGTTCAGGCTAGGAGTTGCAGGTGGTAACAATCAGCTTGCGAACTATCTCCTTGCAAAGGGATTTACTCAAGAAGAACTCATTGAGGCAGACTTAGTAAGGATGTCCGATGATGGTATACGGGACGTATTCTACAATCGAATCATGTTTCCAATTATGAATCCTTTTGGAAAAGTTATTGCCTTTAGTGCTAGAGCATTAAGTGATAGTAACTCGGTGAAGTATATCAATACTTCTGAGACGCCTATTTATACCAAAGGTCGTACCCTTTATAACTTTCACATCGCTAAGGACCAAGCACGCAGTATGGAGTTTGTAGTCGTTTGTGAAGGTGTTACTGATGTTATCGCAATGACCAAAGCAGGTATGCCTAATACTGTTGCTACATTAGGGGTCGCATGTACTGATGAGCAGATACGTCTACTCAAACAATGCAGTTCCAATGTCGTCTTAGCCTATGATGGTGATAGAGCAGGTATAGAAGCTACATACGCCATTGGGAAGCGATTAAAAGAGAGTCAGTGCAATGTATCAGTATGGTATAATGATAGTGGTTTAGATCCCGATGACGCAGTTCGAAAATTAGGTGGAGATACTGTTAAACAAGGTATTGAAGACAGAATTCACTGGTTAGACTTCATAATTAGCTATGCAGTAGGCAATTATGGAACTGAAAGCTTTGAAAAGAATAAACGTGTTGCTGAGTTTGTAATTGATCATCTAAAAACAGAAGATGAATTAACACAAAGTTATTATTTGAAACGTGTTGCTGACGTAACCAAACTCGATATGGCAGTATTAAATACTGTGCTATCGAAACAAACAGAAAGACGTCAGATGCCTGTTTCAACTAAAACGATTGTAGAAATTCCAAAAAGGCATGATGTATCAATTCCAGAACAAGCAATATTGAAACAAATGCTTAATTCCAAAGAAGCGGCATATGTATTCCGTGACCAACTTGGATTCTTAATATCCGATTTGGCAACAAATTTAGCGCTTGTAATTTTAGATGTTTATCGCACTGAAAATTCAATACAATTCGCAGATATTTTATCACTTGATATTCACGATTCTATGAGACAATTAGTCATTGAAATTGATCTGAGTGATATTGCGGGCGAATACGATAAAGACAGTTTAAGTGAAAACATTGAAATTGTAAGAAGAGAGCTTGTCCGAATGGGGATATTAAGTTTAAAAAACGAAGGTAGTCATCAACAACAACTTGATGAAAAAATACGCTTGTTGAATGAAGCAATTCAACAAAAAAGAAACACACTTAAGTAGGAGGTATGTGTATGGCACGCAAAAATCTTAAGACATTTGATGAGGTAAAGGAAAGTTTACTCAAACAATTTGAAAAGAAAGGTCATTTACTTAATGACGAAATAGAAAAAGCTATTAGTCACCTTAATTTATCTGATGAAGAAAACGATGAGTTATTTCAATGGATTAGTGACAATGATATTAAATTAAAAGATTCAGATGATGAAGAAGATATTTCAGAAGAAGAATTACTAGTATCTGATGATGACGATGATTTCATTGATGATGAAATTGAAGAAGTTGACCCTGATGCACCATTTGATGATTCAATGAATAAAGTTGACTTAAGTTCGTATGAAAATGAGCTTACAAGTGCAAACTTAGTTCGTATTAACGATCCAGTTAAGATGTATCTAAAAGAAATTGGTCGTGTTAACTTACTTGATGCTAAGGACGAACCTGAAATTGCTCGTCGTCTTCAAGAGGGTGAGGAAGCTCGTCAATTGATGCATAAAATGTATCGTGATACATTCTACCCAGATATTGAAGATGAGGACTTTGAGGAATTCTTAGAAACAATTCGTATTGAAGACTTATTTGATGAACTGAAGGAACACTATGCTGATGATGAGTCATCAATGTCATATATTGATAACTGTGTTACAACATATTTTGATGGTATGGAGGCACGTCGTATCTTAATCTCAGCAAACTTACGTCTGGTAGTTTCAATCGCTAAAAAATATGTAGGTCGTGGAATGCTATTCCTTGATCTTATTCAAGAAGGAAATATGGGTTTAATTAAAGCTGTTGAGAAATTTGATTATACGAAAGGGTTTAAGTTTTCAACCTACGCAACATGGTGGATTCGTCAAGCTATTACTCGTGCAATCGCTGACCAAGCTCGTACAATCCGTATTCCAGTTCACATGGTTGAAACAATTAATAAATTAACTCGTATTCAACGATCATTAGTACAAACATTAGGACGTGAACCAACAGCGGAAGAAATTGCAGCTGAAATGGAAAATATGACTCCTGAAAAAGTACGTGAGATTCAAAAAATCGCATTAGATCCAGTTTCATTAGAAACACCTATTGGTGAAGAGGATGACTCTCACTTAGGGGACTTCATTGAAGATAAAGAGGCATTATCACCAGATGATTATGCAAACAACCAACTTCTAAAAGAAGAAATCAATATGGTTTTAGAAGGTCTTACTGAACGTGAAGAAAAGGTACTTCGTCTTCGTTTTGGTCTTGAAGATGGACGTACACGTACACTAGAAGAAGTAGGAAAAGAATTCAATGTAACGCGTGAGAGAATTCGACAAATTGAAGCTAAAGCTCTTAGAAAGCTTAAACATCCAACACGTTCCAAACGATTGAGAGATTTTGTAGACAAACGATGAAATTATCCAACCGTCTTGAAACGCTGTTCGACTTAATTCCCGATGGATGTCGCCTTGTTGACGTAGGAACCGATCACGGTTTACTCGTTGTTAAAGCGATTCTTGAAGGGAAAGCTGAATATGCTTATGCATTAGATATTGCTTCAAGTCCACTTGAGCAAGCTCGTCAAAATGTTAATAAATATGAAATTAGTGATAAGGTCTCTTTAGAATTAAGAGATGGTTTACAAGGGTTTGAAGGTGATGCTAATTGTTATGTGCTCGCAGGTATGGGTGCAGAAACAATCTGGATGATATTGGAAGACTATGACTTTAACGATAGTGACATTATTATTATTCAAGCAAATACCAAGTTACCATGGCTACGCGAATCACTAGCCGAAGGTGGCTTTGAAATTATTGATGAACGTTACTTATTAGATCGAAATATTCCAACATTTATGATGAAAGTCATAAAAAGTCAAGACACCATCGAACTAAGCGACTACGATAAATGGATTGGACCGATACTTAAAGACAGTCAAGATGAAGATTATCTTACATATCTCAACAATCGTTATCGACATTTAAGAGAAATTAAACACTTTGATGATATTTTATTAGAAGAATATAATGTTATTCAAGGAATTATTTTATAAGAAAGGAGATTATTCATGAATCATTTAAACCAAGAACTATTTAGAAAAAATCACTTTAAACAATTAACTTCAGTGCAAGAAAAAGTTCTTAAAGAAATACCAAAAAAACGTGATTTAATAGTGCGTTCTCAAACTGGAACGGGTAAGACTCATGCCTTTCTATTTGCGATTAATGAATTATTAGATGTTGAAAGCCAACAAACACAAGCGATTATTATCGCACCAACACGTGAACTTGCAATGCAAATCTATGACTTTGCAAAGGTTATGCAAGAGATCAACAATCAAATCGATATTACTTTAGCTATTGGAGGTATGGAGAATTCCAAACTTAAACCTAAACTAGCGAAACAACCACACATTGTTATTTCTACTCCAGGAAAGTTTATAGACATCCTGGGGTGGAATACCTTGCGTCTTGACACTGTCAAAGCAGTAGTCATTGATGAGACTGATATGATGCTAGACTATGGATTCATTGATGAAGTAGATACCATTGCATCACGTATTCAAGATCATGCAATTTTTATGCTTTACAGTGCAACGATTCCTCAAGGTCTTCGTAGTTTTGTAAAGAAATACTTACACAATCCAATTGAGATTTTCTCAGAAGAGGAAGTCCTAAAACCAAGAATTACACATATTCTTGTCAATCAGAGACATCGTGATATGAATGAATCGGTATTGGATGTACTAACTGCAATTAATCCGCTTCTTGCAATTGTATTTGCGAATACAAAGACACAAGCAAAGGAAATTGCAGAGTATCTTCGTGATTACGGTATTGATTGTGTTGAAATCCATGGTGACGTAAGTGACCGTGGACGTAAACAAGTAGTTAGTCGTATTCATAGTAAGAAAATCCGCTATATCGTCGCAACTGACTTAGCTGCACGTGGTATTGATTTACCTGAAATTAGTCATGTGATCAATGCCGGCATGCCAGGTCATGATCTTGATTTCTATACCCATAGAACAGGACGTACAGGACGTAGTGGGCGTGAAGGATATGCAATTAGTATCGTTGGCGACAAAGATCAATCAGCTGTAAATAAACTACTCAAAACAGGAATTCAATTCCAATTTAAGCGTGTTAAAGATGGTGTTCTTGAAGATGCTAGACCATTCTATGCCGTACAAAAGAGAACTAAGAAACTTGATCCGGAAGTAGTTCAAGTATTAAACCGTAAAAATCAAAAAGTTAAACCAGGATACAAGAAAAAGAGAAAACAAGAAATCGAATCAATGATGCAACGTAAACGTCGTGATATGATTCGTGCAGAAATTAGAGATCAAAAGAAAGCTCGTGCTAAAGCGCGCCAACAAGCTAAAGAAGAGTGGTAATTGAGTAAAGGAGAGTCTTATGCAACGTCGAAATACAAAAGACAAAGTTAATGACTATAGTGGCAGTAGTGAACACTTAAAAAAAGACATTAATCTAAATAAGATAATCAATATTCGTCTAAAATTATTTATTGCGCTTCTTGTAGTGGTAGCTGGTGTATTAGTATGGCGTCTTTATACGATTCAAATTATTGAAGCAGATCACTATCAAACACTCTATGAACAGAATCAAACACCACCAATTCGTCGTCAAACGATGCGTGGAGAAATGTATGATAGAAATATGGAGAGTTTGGTTACCAATACACCGAAGATGTCCATTACATATTCACCCGTTGGCAGTTTGAAAGAAAAAGAACAATTAGAACTTGCAATGAAAGTATCAGAACATTTTGATATTAAACCGAATCAAGAAGGTAGTGCCAAAGAAAAACTTTCTAATGATGATTTAAAGGTGATTTGGTTAAGAATCAACGATAAAGAGAAACGCAATCTTGTTAGTGATGAAGAATACAAACAAGTATCAAACAATACAAGTGAGTACGAGAAACTCTTAAAATCAAGAATTACTGATGAAATGCTTGATGAAATTACTGAAGATCAAAGAGCAGCTTATTTTGTCTTGTTTAAAATGCAAAACATTCTTCTTGGAGCACCGGCAGTAATAAAGGAAGGTGTGTCCATAGAGGAAGTAACCTATCTAACAGAACATTTAGGAGAGTTTCCTGGATTTGATTATATCGTTGAGTATGATCGAGAAGTCACTAATGAGGTTGATTTGCAGTATCTGTTTGGGTCTGTTGGGGATATTCGCGCAGAAAAACTCGATTATTTCTTAGGTATGGGTTATAAAACAAGTGATAAGGTTGGTAGCTTCGGTCTTGAGTACCAATATGAATCATTTTTATCAGGAATTGATAGTAAATATGAAGTGAATGCTGGTAACAAACCTAATAAAATTGATTCAGGTCAAAAAGGTTATGACTTGAAATTATCAATTGATGTAGAATTACAAAAGCTTGTAGAAGAAACACTTATTAGTCACATAGAAAAAGTTAGACAAAATCCAAAACGTTACATGTCTAAAGAAGCACATATGGTAATTTCTGATCCCAATACAGGTGATATCTTAGCTATAGCGGCTATGAAACGTAAAGATGACGGAACTTACTATAACGATGTTCAGAGTGTTTTACTATCTACCGGAGTTTATCCAGTAGGTTCAGTCGTAAAACCTGCAACGGTATATATGTCGCTTGACCAAGGTGTTATTGGTGAATATGATAAGATTTTAGATGAGCCAATGTATATTCAGTCTTCACCAGTTAGAACATCGTGGAGATCTGGAATTGGTTATGTTGATGCACGTAGTGCTTTACAATATTCCAGTAATATTTATATGTATCAGATGGCAATAAAACTAGGTGGTGCAAAATATATACCGAATGGACCATTACGATTTGAAAATGCTGATGAAACGTTTAAACTTATGCGTCAATATTACAGTCAATTCGGGCTTGGAAATATTACGGGGATTGATTATCCACGAGAAGAGGTAGGAGATAAAGGGCCTACCAATGAATCTGGTAAGCTTTTAGACTTTGCGATTGGACAGTTTGATAGTTATAATGCACTTGAGCTTAATCAATATGTAAGCACCATAGCAAATGGTGGTACACGCTTAAAACCAAGACTTGTAACTGAGGTATTAGAACATGATACAAAAAACACCTATTATGAAAATGAAATCACACCTATCAATACACTTACGAATCAACATGCCTTAAAGGTCATTCAAGAAGGTATGAGAATTTATATAACTTCTGGACAAGGGTATGGACGTCCTAATGCACCATTTAATCCTGCCGGTAAATCAGGAACTGCTCAAATGTATCACACAGATTATTCTAAATCAGAAAAAGGTGAGACTTTGTATGTAAGAAATAGTACCTATATCGCTTATGCACCGTTTGAATCTCCTGAGATTGCTGTAAGTTGTATTGCTCCTGCAGCAATGCTTGACTCTGAAGGCCAAGGTGTAAGTAATATGTGTGGTAATGCTACTGCAGACGTTATGGAACATTACTTCAAAGATAAATATTAAAATATATAGGCATTCATATAAAATTATGATATAATAGCTACGCAATAGCGATTGGAGGGTAATTATGAGAACTCAAGCTATCTTAAAATGCACAGAATGTGGTGAAGAAAACTACTACGCATCACGTAATAAAAAAGTTCAATTAGAGCGCATGGAAGTAAAAAAATACTGTCCACGTGATCGTAAACACACACTGCATAAAGAGAAAAAATAAGTCGAATATCGACTTTTTTTCTATTACTTATGATAAAAGTAAAACAATTAGAAATGGGATATGTACAAACGAATACATATCTACTAGAAATTGATAATAAAGTTGTGATTATTGATCCTTGTGCAGATCCACACAATGATATATCAAGAATTGAAGCTCAATTACATGATAAAGATGTATTAGCAATACTATTAACACATGGACATTTTGATCATATTTCTGGAGTAGATGCAGTTGCTAAGAAATATCAATGTCCTGTATATATGTACCATGAAGAATTACATTACTTAAAGAACGCTAATGTGAATCTATCAAATCAAACACCTGAGCCATTTATTGTTGAAGCAGATGCAATAGGTATTGATTGTGAACCTTTAGATATTGGTCCTTTTGAATTTGATGTAATAAAAACAGCAGGACATACAAGTGGTTCTATCTCTTATATCATTGGAAATGATATATTTGATGGAGACTTTATATTTAACCAATCAATTGGAAGAACAGACTTACCAAGTGGTAGTATGCAAACTATGAATCAATCACTCAAAGAATTTATTGATGAATTTGGTGATAAAGATATAACGTTATATCCAGGGCATGGTAACATCACAACACTGAACAATGAACTAAAAATCAATCCGTTTATTAAGAATCTAGTTTAAAATCTAGGTTCTTTTTTTATTGTCCTCTATTTAATAGTATGAAAGATATTATTGTGGTTTTTAATGGAATGCTTAGAGATGCAATTGAATTAAAAATTAGTGACATACACTTTGAGATAAACAAGGAAAGGTCGGAGATAGTTTTTAGAAGTCATAAAGTGTTTATTAAAAAGTATACTAATCTTGATGTTGAAGCCATTTATAAGCATTTAAAGTTTATCGCACACTTTGATTTAACGTCCATTCAAGCTCAAACAGGTACATTTACTTGGATTGTTAATGAAAAGGAATACTATTTAAGGTTTGCAGCTATGGAATCTTATGAGCACAAGACAGGAGTCATTAGGATTCTGAATATTCATGAGGTCTTATCCATAGATGATATTATCTCATGCTCAAAAGTGAGTCAGAATATATTGTCACTCTTAAAAAATGAAGCAGGTATTGTTCTGTTTGTAGGGAAGACAGGATCAGGGAAATCGACAAGCTTATTTCATTGCCTAAATGCATTGGAGCATCGACATGTTTACACAATTGAAAATCCTATTGAACGATATCATCGTAAGTGGATACAGATTGAATCAAAGCAAATAGAAGGTACTCTTACACAACTACTACGCCATGATCCAGATATTATTATGATTGGTGAAATTCGTACTAAATCAGAAATTGAAGTCTTGATACGTGCTGGATTGAGTGGCCATTTTGTTGTGTCAACTATGCATGCTGGTTCAATTAAACAGAGTCTTAGACGTATGCAAGACTTGGGTGTCAGTTTATATGATATTGAAGAAATCGTCTGTGGTGTAGTCTTTCAGAGCTTAATACGAAAAGATACAGGGGAGGTTATCGTTGACTATGAAATTGCTCAAAGAAGGGACATTCAAAAAATCATTAAAGACTTATCGAATAAGACAACACTTTGATCTAATTCTTCTATACGTAAAGATGAAGTTATCGATTGATCAGATTAATGATAAGTTGCATTGTGAGTATGGGTCAATTGACCAATTGTTTTGTGATATCTATCCTGAAATATTAAAAAGTGCTAATGATGCAAGTGTCATTGTAAAACCAGTACATGAAGAAAACAAACTACTTTTAGAGATTCTGAGTATGTTAATTAAACCTCTAGTTTATCCTCTAATCGTATTGTTGTTTTGTGTGCTGTTAATGGCTTACTTTGTTTTTGGTTTAAGTCATATGATTCAAGGAATGTTGGCTGACTTTTCGGTAGATTTATCACAATTGACAATGATTAAATTAATGTTTAGCGCAGTTATTGGAATCGTAGTAATTCTTATTATTGTACTTCTATTATTGCTTATTCTATACCGTAAACAAAAAGTGTGGATATGGATTTTAGCAAGCAAGTGGAGTAAAGTTTTTCGAATAGTGAATACAATTCGATTTATTAACGTAAGTATCAATATGTTTGAAATCACGAATGACACACGATACGCCTTACTTGAAATTAAAAACATCTTTAATCAATCTATTCTCTCATGGCTAACTTATCATATTCATAGCAAGTTAGAAGTAGGCTTCTTCTTGTATGAATCGTTTGACAGTCATACTTTTGATGAAACCTTATCCATGATGCTCTTACAATGTCAATTTGAAGATAAAGTTATGGAGGTTTTTCGAGATTACAAAGAACACAGTAAGGAAGTCATCAGAAAAGAGATTCAAACAGGGAGTCGAATAATAATGCTACTGGCGTATATTGCTGTTGCACTGACTCTTTATGGCTTCTATACTGCATTAATGATTCCAATGAAAATAATGGAGGTATTATGAAAAAAGGATTCACATTAATTGAAATGGTTTTGGTTATGGCCGTGATTGTTGTGTTGTTTCTATTAACAATGCCTAATATTCAAAGTACAATGTCTGTAATCAATAATAAAGGATGCGATGCACAGTTAAAAATAGTTGATTCAGCAATACTTCAATGGCAACTAAAGAATGATAGTGTTCCTACTTCAATCCAACAACTTGTATCTGATTCATTTATTACGGAAAGGCAATCGTTTTGCAGCGACGGTACGGCAATCAAGGTGATAAATGGGCAAGCATCACGATAAAGGATTTACACTCATAGAGTTACTGATTGTAGTATCAACCATAACTTTACTACAAAGTATTTTCCCTATGAATTTGCTTATGTTTCATAAATCTTCACCTAACGATATTGTTCATAAGCAAATTGAGGCCATGTATTTTGATAAAAGAGTTAAGCTTACAGAAGATATTACATTCAATCGAAATGGAAACGTAAATCATGCACAGAGTTTTCACTATAACGGTCGACACTGTGTAATCCAACTAGGATATGGAAGATATCGCTGTGAGTAAAGGATTTCTACTAATTGAACTACTTCTTTCAATGATGGTAATGGTGGTGATTGTATTCTTAGTCGAAAAAATAGTTCAGATGCTTTTACACTTCTAGAAACACTTGTTGCCTTATTACTTGTGACTAGTTTATTGTTGTTATCAAACAGTCTTTTAAAGGTAATGCTTAATACTCAGGTGCCTACGATCAGTCAAGAAGAACTCTTTAAGGTTCAACTGTTACAGAGTTTATCTCGTGCTAGTAATATCATGTATGAAGACAATGAAATATCCTACAACTACAACAATGACGTCTTCGTTATTAAACAACACAAATCACGAATCATACGAGAACCAGGATATGAAATTCTACTTGAAGGTGTATTAAGCTTTACTGCTAATACTAATTTTGTAAGAGTGTGTGCTAAGGATGGTTGCTTTGAAATCGAGTAAGGGATTTATTCTTCCGAGTACATTGGTGTTGTTATTGTTCTTTGTATCATGGTTTACAAATGTATGTTTATCGGTCCAAAAACATCTACTGATGGATCATTACTTAAATGTCGTTCGATTGCGCATTCAAGCTGAAACGCAACTTTTCTCGAAGATAAGAGACAGTGATGAAATAGAATTTTATCATTATTATGAGGGAATTCGCTTAAATGCAGTCGTTTATGATACAATTCTAATAATAAAAGCGTCAGGAATTATGGAATATTACCGTGAATATGATATAATTACAGACGGAAGTTTTGTTATTAGATAACGGAGGATGTAATATGATTTCATCAAATGATTTAAGATCAGGTATGTCAATCTTACATGAGGGAAACTTATATGTAGTTATTGATACATCACATAATAAAACAGCTCAACGTCAAATGATTATTAAAGCTAAAGTTCGTAATATGCGTTCTGGTTCAGTAACTGAGTTAACCTTTATCGGTGGAGATAAGATTGAACCAGCACATATCGAAAAACGACCAATGCAATACCTTTACGATTCAGGAGACTTTATTGTCTTCATGGATGGTGAAACATACGAACAAATTGAAATTGAAAAATCACGCTTAGAGTGGGAATTAAATTTCATGAAGGAAAACTCAGATGTTACTGTCACAACATTTGAAAACGAAGTATTAGGTGTTAGCTTACCTGAAAAAATTGCACTAACAGTTACTCAAGCTGAACCAGCAGTTAAAGGTGATACAGCAACTAATGCACAAAAGAATGCAGTTGTAGAAACTGGATACGAAATCCGTGTGCCTTTATTCATTAGTGAAGGTGAAGTAGTGATGGTTAATACTACAGACGGAAAATATTCTGGACGCGCTTAAAACACAGGAAACTGTGTTTTTTTCTAGACTTACAACGTAATTCTGTCTATAATGTATATGTACTTCAGGGCAGGGTGAAATTCCCGACCGGCGGTAAACCCGCGAGCCTTCGGGTTGAACTGGTGAAACTCCAGTGGCGACAGTAAAGTCTGGATGAAAGAAGTCTTTTTTTCATGTTATTTGCCTTGAGTATTACTTTTTTCTAATAGGAGGCAAAACGATGGAAAAAATGAGTACTCGACATATGACACAGGTATCAATACTAGTAGCGATATCTGCCATATTTTATTATTTTGAATTACCATTACCTGGTGTTCCACTAAAGATGGATTTTAGTGATTTACCAGTACTAATTGGTGGCTATATGATGGGGCCAGTATACGGTATCCTCATAGCATTATTAAAGAATGTTATTCACGTTATAGCTATTTCAAATAATTCAAACTTAGCAGGAGAGTTAGCAAACTTTAGTTTCGCAGTATTAATGATGATTCCTGTATTACTTGCAAAAGGCAAACCAATTGTAAAGAAAATTGCCTTGTCAGCTATCGGACTACTAATAACAGTAGGGTTGATGCACTTAATAAACTATTACGTAACTTTCCCATTATATGGAATGGATAAGAGCACAGCAATGTCACAATTGATAGCAATCTTCTTACCATTCAACATTTTTAAAGGAGTAATTCTTTTAGTAATAATGACAATAATGGAACGTTATCTGGATAAAATTAATTAGAACTTAAAGATTTATGGTGAATAGCCATAAATCTTTTACGTTAAAATACCAATCGCACTAAAGTTTTGTTATAATATTGATAGTCTGGACATTTATGTTCGATATTATATCTATTAATTTAAAGGAGTGTTGTTTGATGAAATCTCGTGTACAAAAAAATCGTGACTTACACCAAAAATTATCCAATTCAATTGAGAGTGATGTTGAGTCTAGAGAACTTTCACAATTTGCTAATCGCTTGAATCAGATTGATGATCAATTTAAGAAGATGAATCTGCCTGAGGGAGAGGAACACAAGCCTCAACGTGCACGTCATAATAACATTGAAGAGGAACTTTTAGTGAAGGATAAGCCAGTTCAACAACCGGTTACTTTTGATACATTTGAAAGTACGTATCTAAAAGACTTCTTAGATGAGGTTAAGGAATATAATGTTAAGAAAGGGTATCGTGATGATGAGGATACACAATCTAATATTATGTCTAAAATTACAGGACGTCCTACAATTAGAAAAGCGGCAGATGATCCGATTCAAGCTGTTCTTAACGAGATTGATTCGGACTTAGCTGTATCAGAAGATCAAGAAATGGAATCAACACGTATCTTTTCCGTGGATACACTAATGGAGGACGAGACGGTTACTCCTTCAGAAAATGCAGATTTAGATCAAACAATAGCTCTAGCAGTTCAAGAGATGGTTATGGACGAAGAAGAAACAGCAAGTCCTTCCGAACCTGCATATGAAGAGGAAATGGTTGAAGATGTACCTATGACTCTAGAAAGTTATTTGGATGAAGTTCCAGAAGATTTCAGTGACATAGAAGATATTGATGAAGAATTAATTGTTGATGAAGAGTTAGACCTGGATTTAGATGATAATTTTGATATTGATTCTTTAGATGTTGATGCTCTAACAAATGATGCGTTCCATAGAGAACTCATCGAACAAACACAGACATTACAACACCGTATCGTGGATCAAGAAAAACACATTGAAGATATGAGTGATACAATTGTAAGAACAAATAGAATGTTAAATGCGGTTTTAGCAATTCTACTTCTTGCAATCTTCGTGGTTATTGTATTAATTGCAGTACAATTTAGTAAGATTATTTAAAAAATATTGAGGTGAGATAGTGATAAATATAGCAATTGATGGACCTAGTGCGTCCGGTAAAAGTACCATCGCTAAACGTTTAGCGAAAGCATTAAATTATACACACATCGATACAGGAGCAATGTATCGTGCTGTAGCATTAAAATGTATCTTAGAACATGTTGACTTAGAAGATGAAGCTGCGTGTTTAGAAGTTGCTCAAAAGAGTGAAATAAGTTTAAAAACTGATGGATCTATCTTCTTAGATGGGGATGATGTTTCTCGTTTAATTCGCTCTGATGAAGTTTCCCAAGGTGCATCAAAAGTATCAAAATTTGCCTCAATTCGTGAAATCTTAGTAGGAATGCAACGTAAAATAGCAAGTAAAAAAGGATTTGTTTTAGATGGACGAGATATTACATCAGTAGTCCTTCCTGATGCTGAAGTAAAAATCTACCAAACAGCTGATGTTGGAGTTCGTGCCCAACGTCGTTATGAAGAGTTGTTAAAAGCAGGACATGAAGTTAGTTTTGATTCCTTATATGATGAGTTAGTCGAAAGAGACTATCGTGATATGAATAGGGAATCATCGCCTCTCATTAAAGTAGAAGATGCTTTAGAGATTGATACAACTCATTTATCAATTGATGAAGTAGTCTCCTTAATAATGGAGTATATAGAGAGTAGGAATTTAAATGATTGATGGCGTAGTAGCAATAGTAGGTCGCCCCAATGTAGGTAAATCATCGTTATTCAATAGAATTATGGGAGAAAGACTTTCCATTGTTCATGAAGAAGCAGGTGTAACCCGTGATCGTCTTTACGGTAAAGTTACCTGGCTTACAAAAAATTTAAGATTTATTGATACAGGTGGTATTCAAATTGAAGACCAGCCTTTTGATGAAGAAATTGCAATGCAAGTTGAAATTGCAATAGATGAAGCGGATGTTATTCTTTTTGTAGTAAGTGCAATGGAAGGAATCACCAATGATGATCATCATATTGCGAGATTATTACGTGAAACAGAAAAGCCTGTAATCATTGCTGTAAATAAAGTTGATGATGTTCAATTCCAAGCTGATATTTATGAGTTCTATGCTTTAGGTTATGATGACCCTATTGCAGTAAGTAGCCTTCATGGTATCGGTGTAGGGGACCTTTTAGATAGTGTTATTAGTAAACTACCTGATAATAAAACAACCCTCTATACTGATGAGTTAAAGTTCTCAATTATCGGTCGTCCTAATGTTGGTAAAAGTTCATTAGTAAACTCACTTCTTGGTCAAGAACGAGTTATTGTATCGAATATAGAAGGTACTACCCGTGATGCTGTTGATACTCCGTTCCGTTATCATGATCGTGATTTTGTGGTAATTGATACTGCTGGTATTCGTAAGCGTGGAAAAGTTTATGAGGATGTTGAGAAATATTCTGTTTTACGTGCTATGACAGCAATTGAGCGTAGTGATGTTGTTTTATTTGTGCTTGATGGTGAACAAGGTATTCGTGCACAAGATAAACACGTTGTAGGCTTTGCTCATGAAGCAGGGAAACCAGTTATTATCGTTTATAACAAGTGGGATACAGTCGATAAAGAAGAAACAATGATGGAAGATGTTCGTAAGAAAATTGAAGCGGAATTTGTCTATCTAAGTTATGCACCAATCGCATTTGTTTCTGCACTGACAAAGAAACGTGTTCATACATTGATTCCAATGATAGAAGAAGCTTATGAAAACAGTCAACGTCGTATTAGTACTAGTGTATTGAATGAAGTTATTCATGATGCGATTCGTATGTCTCCGCCACCATCACACCATGGTAAAAGGGCTAAAATACTATACGCATCTCAGGTTTCTGTAGCACCACCTACATTTGTAATATTTGTAAATGATCCTGATCTTGTACACTTCTCATACAGAAGATATATTGAGAATTCATTGCGTCGTGCATTTAATTTTGAAGGAACACCAATCCATATTATTGTTCGAAAGCGAGGAGAATCATGAAAATAGGTATTTTAGGTTCTGGTAGCTGGGGTACAGCTTTAGGGAATGTACTTGCAGATAATGGTCACGAAGTATTAATCTGGGGAAGAAAACTTGATGAAGTCGTTGATATTCATCTACACGGTTACAATGAAGCATACTTTCCAGGAGTAAAGCTTAATGATGATCTTGATGCAACCACAGATTTAGAGAGACTAAATGATGCTGATGTGATGTTACTAGCAGTGCCTACAGGTGCTGTTGAAGAAGTATCCAAGCAATTAAATGATATATTAGAAAAACCGACACTTATTATTAATGTAGCTAAAGGATTTCATCCAGTAACTCATGAATTATTAATGGATGTCATTAAGAATTCAGTTGATCAGAGTAAACGAAGTGCTGTTGTAAGTCTCATAGGACCGTCTCACGCAGAAGAAGTTGTTGAGAGAGGTCTTACAGTAATTAATGCTGTTTCTGATGATGAAGAAGCTGCCGTTATTGTCCAAAATTTATTCTCAAATAATTATTTTAGAGTATATACCAACACAGACACTATCGGTGCTCAGATTGGTGTTGCTATAAAAAACATCATTGCTGTAGCAAGTGGTGTTCTGTCAGGACTAGGATTAGGAGATAATGCTAAAGCGGCTCTTATGACTCGTGGGCTTGCAGAGATGACACGTTATGGTGTTGCACATGGTGGCCAAGCTGAAACATTCTTAGGACTTTGTGGTGTTGGTGATTTAATTGTTACCTGTACAAGTCCACATTCAAGAAACTTCCAAGCAGGATACTCAATTGGAAAAAACAACTCTGCTAAACACTTTTTTGACAATAACACAAAAACTGTTGAAGGAGTCTTTGCAGCAAAAGTTGTTCATGAAGTAGCAAAAGAGAAAAATATCTCAATGCCAATCACTGAACAAGTATATCTAGTTGTCTATGAAGGTAAATCGCCATCAGAAGCAATCAGTGATCTTATGGAACGTGATTTAAAAGCAGAAAATAATTCATTTTAAAAACGATAGTATCATTCTATCGTTTTTCTTTTTTAATATTCTTAACATCTAATTCTAACTGTAAGTTGATTCACAAACTTATCACTACAAAATCTCATAATACTGCGAAACAAAGCCTTAATAGCTTGTTTTTTACAGTCTTAAGTGTTATTATTTGAATATGAATGGAGGTTTCAATATGAGTGAAACATACAACAAAAAATTAATCGGGGAAGCAATTGCAACTAAATTAGATATTAGCAAAAAACAAGCAAATGAATTTGTGGAAGCTTTCTTAGAAGAAGTTAAATCAGTTCTTGAAGATAAAGGAACAGTTGACTTAGCAGGATTCGGAAAATTTGAAGTTCGTGAGCGTGCAGCCCGTGATGGTTTCAATCCTCAAACAAAAGAAAAAATCCGTATTGCAGCTTCACACAGCGTAGGATTCAAACCTGCAAAAGCTCTTAAAGACGCTGTTAAATAAGAAACGTTTTACATTATAAGGAGCCTAGCTCCTTTTTTTAAAAGAGAAGGGGGAACACTTATGCCATTTCGATATTCATTATTTAATATGACAGGTATTGGTTTTGTAATTATAGCTGGAATTATCTCTTTAGCAGCACAACTCTTTGTGCAATCAACATATAGTAAGTATAGGAATGTTCGTACTTCAGCTGGATTAACTGGTGCTGATGTTGCACGAAATATCTTACAACAGAATGGTATTTTCGATGTTCAAGTTATTCGATCAAATAGAGGCACACTGAGTGACCATTATGATCCGACACGTAAAGTTGTAGCCTTATCACCAGATGTCTACGATGGAACCTCTATCGCATCTGTATCAATTGCAGCGCATGAGGTAGGACATGCTATCCAACATGCGACAGGTTATGTCTTTATTGCAGTACGAAATAAAGTATTGCCACTTGCAATCGTAGGTAGTAATGTAGGTGCTTTTGCATTTATGTTAGGTCTTGCTGGTGGAGCGTTAGGCTTTCTGATGGACGTTGGGATTATTGCAATCTCTGTCGTTGCATTATTTCAGCTCATTACACTTCCAGTGGAATTCGATGCTTCTGCTAGAGCATTAAAAATAATTGGTTCTAACGGTATGTTGAACCAAAATGAGTTATCAGGTTCAAAGAAGATGCTAACAGCTGCTGCCTTGACTTATGTTGCTTCATTAGTCAGTGTATTGGCAACACTTGCTCGTTATATCGCAATCCGTGATAGTCGAAGAGATTAATACTTTAATTTATAATTATTATCTAAGAAGGAAGAATATTTTTCTTCTTTTTTATTGTGAAATAAGGCGTTCTGGTCTATTCAACATGTGAAAATATTTCCGTATTCTAAAGATATTCTTTCATTACGCATTGTTTGTGATTAATTTACTTACTAATTTTAATAACAGTCATTTCATTATTAGTTCTTTAATTTTGAAATATTATTTTCAATGTACAAACTTTGGTATTAAAAATATCCACTAAATAGGGGAAATTTAAACAATGTATTTTTTTCTTTGAAAGATAATTACTTGTATATCATCGTAATTTTGAAAAAAATGGATGTCAAGTATATATTTTTTTACAATCTTTTTAATGGAATTTACCGTTTTGCATTGTGTGTTATTGTGTGATATGTTTGTCGAGACATAAGATATTATTAAACCATTTCCAAAGTGATATTTTTTTACAACATTAAGAAAGCGTTTTCGAATGGTTTAAAAATTCGTAAGTCACATATTCATGTATCTAAATGGAAAGGGGATGCAATATGGTAGGAATTATTCTTGCTAGTCATGGAGAACTGGCAACCGGTATTCTTCAATCTGCAACTATGATCTTTGGTGAACAAGCTAATGTTAAAGCATGTACATTAATGCCAAGTGAAGGACCAGAAGATATCAAGAGAAAAATGGAAGAAGCAGTCGCATCTTTCGATACAGACGAAATTGTCTTTATGATTGACTTATGGGGTGGCACTCCATTTAATCAAGCTAGTGCATTGATTGAAGGTCATCAAGATAAGTGGGCTATCCTTACTGGATTAAACTTACCAATGTTAATTGAAGCATTTGCTGCTAGATTTTCATCAGAAGTTGCTCATGAAATAGCAAGTAAAGTACTTGTAACAGCTCGAGAAGGGGTTAAAGCTCTTCCAGAAGAGTTAGAACCAGAAGTAGTTGTATCAGAAGCAGCACCAACACAAAAACAAGGTGCAATTCCTGAAGGTACTGTCATTGGTGATGGAAAGATCAAATACGTATTAGCTCGTATTGATACTCGTCTATTACACGGACAAGTTGCTACAGCATGGACTAAATCAACAAATCCAGATCGTATCATTGTTGTTTCAGATTCAGTAGCGAAAGATGATTTACGTCGTAACATGATTGAACAAGCTGCGCCTCCAGGGGTAAAAGCTAATGTTGTTCCAATTAATAAAATGATTGAAGTATCCAAAGACCCTCGTTTTGGTGGTATGAGAGCATTGTTATTATTTGAAACACCACAAGATGTAGTACGTGTATTAGAAGGTGGTATGGACTTAAAAGAGGTTAACTTAGGTTCAATTGCTCACTCAACAGGTAAAGTTGTTGTAACACGTGCAGTTGCAATGGATAATAGTGACTTAGAAGCTTTAGAAACAATTAAAAATATGGGAGTATCTGTTGATGTTCGTAAAGTCCCAGCAGATTCTTCAGAAAACTTTGATAATATGCTGAAAAAAGCAAAAGATGAATTAGCTAAGATTGGAGATAAAAAATGAATATAGTAACAATACTATTAATCGTGTTTATTGCATTTCTAGCTGGTATGGAAGGGATTCTTGACCAATTCCAATTCCACCAACCACTAGTTGCATGTACATTAATTGGATTAGTAAGTGGACACTTAGAAGAAGGAATTATCCTAGGTGGTAGTTTACAACTTATGGCACTTGGTTGGGCTAACGTTGGTGCTGCTGTTGCTCCTGATGCTGCTTTAGCATCTGTAGCTTCTGCAATCATCATGGTTCTTGGTTTACAAGGCGGAAACGTAGCTTCAAAAGATGTTATCATAACATCAATCGCAGTTGCTGTTCCATTATCAGTAGCAGGTTTATTCTTAACAATGATTGCTCGTACATTAGCGATTCCTTTGGTTCACTTAATGGACAGCAATGCAGAAAAAGGAAATATCCGTGGTGTTGAAATGTGGCATATTCTTGCAATCGTTATGCAAGGTGTTCGTATTGCTATTCCAGCACTTGCACTATGTATTGTTCCTTCAGAATTAGTAACTGAAACGCTTAACAAAATGCCAGCTGTAATTCAAGGTGGTATGGCTGTTGGTGGTGGTATGGTTGCTGCAGTTGGTTACGCAATGGTTATCAACATGATGGCAACAAAGGAAACATGGCCATTCTTCGTTCTAGGATTCATTTTCGCAATCATTACTCAATTAACATTGATTTCACTTGGTGCAATTGGTGTTTCTATTGCATTAATTTACTTAGGACTTAAAGAAAATTCAGGTGGCGGTAATGGCGGCGGCGGTTCAGGCGATCCATTAGGCGACATCTTAAACGATTACTAGGAGGAGGAGTGAAAATGTCAAACGAAATTAGATTAACGAAAAAAGATCGATTAGCAGTAGCGTGGCGTCATCAGTTCCTTCAAGGTTCATGGAACTACGAACGTATGCAAAATGGTGGCTGGTGTTATTCAATAATTCCAGCAATCAAAAAATTATACAAATCAGATGAAGATCGCAAGGCAGCTTTAAAACGTCACCTTGAGTTCTACAACACACACCCTTATGTATCATCACCAGTTATGGGAGTTACACTTGCTCTTGAAGAAGAGAAAGCTAACGGAATGCCAGTTGATGATGTAGCAATCCAAGGTGTTAAGATTGGTATGATGGGACCTTTAGCAGGTGTTGGTGACCCAGTATTCTGGTTTACACTCCGTCCAATTCTTGGAGCTTTAGGTGCTACATTAGCATTAAGTGGAAACATTGTTGGACCATTATTATTCTTCTTTGCATGGAATATTATTCGTATTGGATTTATGTGGTATACACAAGAATTCGGATACAAAGTGGGAACAACAATTGCTAAAGACTTATCTGGTGGACTTTTAGGTAAGATTACACAAGGTGCTTCAATCCTAGGTATGTTTATTATTGGATCCCTAGTACAACGTTGGGTTTCAATCTCATTCACACCTATCGTATCAACAGTTACTCAAGCAGACGGTGCTTTCATTGACTGGAGTAAAATCCCAGAAGGTGCAGCAGGAATTAAGAGTGCTCTTGAACAATTTGCATCTTTAGGTGCAACTGGACTTAATCCAGAGAAAGTAACAACACTACAACAAAACCTTGACCAATTAGTTCCTGGTTTAGCAGCGTTATTACTTACATTATTATGCAGCTGGTTATTGAAGAAAAAAGTTTCTCCAATCATCATTATCGTTGCATTATTCATAATTGGTATTTTAGCTCGCTGGGCACAAATTATGTAGTAATTTCAAAATTGAGGTGAGTTAATGATAGAGTCAATGAATAGTAGAGTAGATTATACAACTCCTGGTACATCGTATTTGGGGTTGAGTAGCTATGGAAAAATAATGGTAGGGGATAATGCATTTGAGTTTTACAACGATAAAAATGCTAGAGATTTTATCCAAATCCCTTGGGACCAAATTGATCACATTGCTGCATCTGTTAACTTTAAAGGCAGATGGATATCAAGATTTGTAATTGTAACCCTAGCGGGTCAACAACTCAAATTTTCATCACGCAATAATAAGAAACTCCTTCGGGAAGTTCGCAATCACTTTGACGCTAATAAAATTGTTCGCTCATTATCATTTTTTGACGTTATAAAAAAAGGATTACTATCCTTATTTAAAAGAAAAAAATAACCTAGATACACTAAACGCACATCGTGAGATGTGCGTTTGTATTTATTTCTTGTCTTTATCTAATGCTGCTTGAGCCAATAGGTTTAAGTAGTTCCATGGGCGGTCAAAATGAGGTTGGAAGAAGAAATCAACATAAGCTAGATCTTCTATTGTCATCTTATTTTGAACTGCTAGTGATAATGTATTTGCTGATTGGGTAATATCGTATTTAGACAGTACTTGTCCACCAACAATACGTCCTGTTCCTTTTTCCCAGACAAGTTTCATAAGAACTTTTTCTGTAGTAGGCATAAATTCTGGACGGTAATTATCTTCTACAATTACACTGTCAACTTCGAGTCCAAATGCAGGTGCTGAGTTAACAGTAACTCCTGTAGAACCGATGTTGTAACCAAAGAGATACAATCCTGATGTACCTTGTGTTCCACGGTATTTAACTTTGTTTTCGAGAATATTCTTACCAACTAGGGATCCCATACGAACTGCGTTTGTTGCAAGTGGGATGTATGCATGTTCACCATTTGGATTGTAGTGAACAGCAACGTTGTCACCAGCTGCATAAATTTCTGGACGGCTTGTTTGCATGTAATCGTTGACTTTAATAGCTCCGTTAGGTAATGTTTCAACTTTATCTTTGATAAGTTCATTACTTGGTCTAAAGCCAACGCAAAGGATTACCATATCAGCTTCGTATTCTCCATTAGATGTAACAACTGTCTTAACTTGACCTGTTTCATCAGCAACGAATTTATTAACAGTTTGGTTAAGGGCGATGTTTACACCACGTTCTCTTAAATCATTTTCAAGAACATCTGTAAATTCTGGATCAAGGTATTTATTTAATATACGATCAAGACCGTCTATTAAAGTTACTTCTTTACCTGATTCAACAAACGCTTCAACCAATTCGATTCCAATGTAACCACCACCAACTACAGCGATACGTTTTGCATCCGTCTTGCGTGCAATGATTTCTTTAGCTTGGTTGTAGTTTTTACATAGTAGAATATTGTTTGATTCAATTCCTGGAATAGGTGGCGTAATAGGCCATGAACCTGTTGTAAGAACTAATTTATCGTATGTATCTGTGAAACTTTCATCTGTTAGTAAATTTGTAATTGTTACAGTTTTAGAATCAACATCAATGTCTGTAACATTATGTTCCATAAATACATTAGCACCAAGTGCGCTTAGTTCCTCTGGATTTGAATAAAATAATTCTTGAGCGTTTTTAACAACACCTCCAACATAGAGTGCAATACCACATGATAAAAATGATACATTATCATTTCTTTCGTAGACAGTAACTTCTACGTCTTTTGTTTCGTTAAGTATAGACTTAACTGCGGATGTACCTGCGTGAGTACAGCCGATAACTATAACTTTCATAACATACCTCCTGTGTACGCTTTCATTATATGTGAAAAGGTATACTAATACATTACATATGCTTATGAATTATTTTTGTTGACAATTTGGAGGTAGATATCTATAATTGTAGTTGCGAATCATTTGCAACTAGAGGTGGAGTATGAAAAAGATTATATCGATTGTAGCAGTATTATTTATGTTGGTAGGCTGTTCACAATCCGTTAAACAAACAGAGAATTTAGTAATTATGACCAGTTTTTATCCGGTTTATGATTTTACTCAAGAAGTAGCAGGGGATAAGGCTACTGTTAAATTAGTAATGCCAGAAGGTGTTGATGCTCACGACTATGAACCAAGTCCACAAGTTGTTGCAGCAATTCATGATGCGGATGTATTTGTTTATCATGGAGCTGGTATGGAACCATGGCTTGAATCAGTATTATCAACATTAAATAAAGATAAAGTCAAAACGGTAGAACTCAGTTCTGTTGTTAATTTAATTGAAAACAGCGAGGAAGACCATGACCATGAAGAGCATGACCATGACGACCATGATGGACATGATCATGGAGCATTTGATCCTCATACATGGCTTAGTCCTAAAAATGCCATTAAGGAAGTATCGCTAATTCGAGATGTTCTTTCTGAAATTGACTCAGATAATAAAGATACATATATAAGCAATACAAGATCGTATATTTCAAAACTTCAAGATTTAGACAGAGACTTTGAAAGCCTTAAGTCACTACCAAATCATGATTTCTTAGTAGATCATCAAGCTTATGCTTATCTAGCTCATGACTATGGACTTCATCAAAAGGGATTGATGGCAAGTATGTTAAAAGAAGAACCTACTCCTAAAGAGCTAGAGAACATCTTAGATACAATTCAAACTGAAGGTATTAAAGCATTCTTTGTCGATCCATCGAATGCTACAAAACTCATTGATGTTATTACAAAAGAAACAGGTGTAAAGGTCTTTCCCTTACACACAATTGAATCTTTAACTAAGGAACAAATTGCTAAAGGAGATACATATCTTTCTTTAATGCAAGAAAACTTCAATTCATTGAAAGAAGGGTTAATTCGTGAATAATCCAGTAATTCAAGTTAAAAATCTAAGCTTTTCATATGAGAAGCGAGCTGTACTTAAAGACGTTTCATTTGACATTCAAGCACGTGATTTTGTAGCGATTGTGGGCTCGAATGGTAGCGGCAAGTCAACGTTGATGCAATTGCTTTTAGGCTTACTGAAGCCTCAAAAGGGATCCGTAGAACTTTTTGGGACAGATGTACTGCAATTAAAAAACTATGCATCTTTAGGATATGTTCCTCAAGGAGGATTGCTCCAAGTTTCTGCCTTTCCGGCAACAGTATTGGAAGTAATACTCTTACGCTTACCCAAAGGAAATTTCTTTAATTTTAGTAATCATCGTCGTGTTCAAGAAGCTATGAAAACACTTCGTCATGTAGGGATGGAAGAGTACGCACATAGACTCATTAGCACATTGTCAGGTGGACAACTTCAAAGAGTCCTTATTGCACGAGAACTCATGATGAATCCTGAAATTCTATTATTGGATGAGCCTACAAGTGGTCTTGATAAAGAGTCAATAGAAGCGCTTTATACTTTGCTTGACCACATAAATGAAGTACACGATATCACGATTATCATGATTACCCATCAACACAGTCACCAAGAAAGTAGAATCAATAGAGTGTTTGAAGTCTTTGATTACTCTGTAAGTGAGGTAGATCCTAATGTTTCGATATGAGTTTATGAGAACCGCATTTATTGTTGGAGGACTCTTAGCAATTGTGATTCCAATGATTGGTAACCTTATTGTGTTTAAAAGAATGTCTATGGTTGGTGATGCATTATCCCATGTTTCATTAAGTGGTATTGCGATTGGATTGATTCTTAATGTGAATCCACTTCTAGGAGCAATTCTAATGGCGATAGTCGCTACTTTAAGTATTCAGTATATTCAAGATCGATTTGGTAAATATACAGAACTAGCAACCGCAATCATCATGGCCTTTGGGATAGGATTATCAGCAGTATTGTTAGGATTTGTAGAAAGTCCAGCAAGTTTCAATAGTTTCCTATTCGGTAGTATTGTAGCGATCGGTGGAAGTGATAGTATGTATGCAATCATCCTATCAGTAATCATTGTGATTATTTCTTTATATTATTATAGAGATTTCTTCTTTATTGCTTTTGACGAAACAGCGGCAACGTTATCAGGAATTAATGTAAAACGAGTCAATACAATCTTTATGATATTAACTGCAATCACAATTTCTGTAGGATCTCGAATCGTTGGTGCATTAATTGTCTCGTCATTAATGGTAATTCCAACAGCAACATCACTTCAACTTGAAAAAAGTTATCGCCAAACAATGTTTATTGCTATGGTGTATTCCTTAGTCTCTGTTTGGGGAGGTCTTGCAGCTTCTTATTACCTTAATTTAGCACCTGGAGGAACTATTGTCTTATTAAGTATTGCTTTACTCATGATCACAATTGTTACTCAACAAATAAATAAAGTTGTAAGAAAATGAGATAATCGATAAGATTATCTTTTTTTTATGGAAGATTACCTAAACTGCAGTGAAATCTTGAGAAACAAGACTTGTCTTGGTATAGTTAAATCATAGCGTGTTTCAAAGGTAAAGGAGGAAATGTAATGGCCGATATTTTACTTCAAGAATATCGCAATGAAAAGTCGCAAGCGCTCTCGCTTATTAAATCTTTTTGGTTGTCTCACAATGGTATTAAACAATCAGATGAAGCGGCTTTAGAAGATTTACATCATTGGACACAAGAAGGTCATCAATTATATTTTATTGTATATCATCAAGAATTGATTGGCTTTGTCCATTTGGGAAGTCGTGGCGCAGGTATCGATTGGTTGGAAGACATATTTGTCTTACCTATTTATCAAAACAAAGGAATTGGAACGCGAGTAATTGTGCTTGTTGAGGAAATTGTTCGTACTTATTCGGAATCGCTTTATATTGAGGCGGCAGCTAGAAATGAGAAAGCAATTCGTTTGTATCGAAAACTTGGGTATGAGTGCTTAAATACTATTTCTGTACGTAAAGATTTTGATAAGTGTAAATTTGATGTTGTTCGTAAAGAAGTCTTATATAACTCTGAATTTGAAATACGTAAACTAAAGAATAAATAGAAATGTAGATACACTAAAAGAGTGGATGAGGGGAAAGTATGAAAACAATAAAATTAATTGCTACAGATATTGATGGAACATTACTTAGCTCTGACCGAAGTATTTCGCAAGAAAACTTCAATTATATCAAGGAGTTGGATCATGAAGGTCGCTTTGTAACACTTGTTACAAGTCGTCATTTAAAAGGGCTTCCTGTTAATGTATTGGAAACGAACGCTATTCGTTATACGATTACATCGAACGGGGCAGCAATCTATGACCACCAACATGAGAAATATATTGAAAAGGTATTAATGGATAAAGACCGTATACTACCTTTACTTCGCCAACTTCAAGACTTCAAAGCCGTAATTACAGTTGCCATGTTTGGCGATATTATCACAGATAACGACTCTTTGAAGAACATTGTTGCAAAGTCAGAAGAAGAACGAGAAGAGGTAATTCGTTTCTTTAATCGAAGTCGAAAGTTATTAGATGTAGAATCATTAGTAAATAAAATAAAAGAGAGTGAAGGTATTGAAAAAATACATTTAAACTTTGGAACTGTAAGTGATAAAGATGATGTTATCGAGTTTTTAAATACTTTACCAGATTTTGAAGATTACCATATTACTTCTTCGTACTATAAAAATGTAGAGATATCACATAAGGATGCTACAAAGTTAGAAGCTGTTTTACGTCTTGCAAATAAGATTCAAATTGCTAATCAACAAATCCTAACAATAGGCGACGGAGAGAATGATATAGAGATGTTTAAGGCATCAGAAAACTCTATAGCAATGTTAAATGCTTCCGACTATGTTAAAGAGCATGCTTTGTTTGTAACTGACTATAATAATGATGAAAATGGTTGGTCACGATATATTAAGAAGTATATTGCGAATCGCGAATAGTATTAGGAGACACTATGATTGTACGAAACATAGAGATAAATGACTTTGAATCGCTGACTCCACTCTTTAGTGACTTAGGCTATCCTAGTGAGCCGTATTCAATCAAGAAAAGATTAACTGGTATTCTAGAAGACAAGAGTTATTACCTTATTGGAGTTGATTTTGGTGGTAAGATTGTAGGGATGTGTGGCTACTGCGTTATGCATCAGTTCGAAAGTGATGAACTGTATGCCCGTATTCTTGCACTGGTTGTTGATGGTAAGTATCGTGGTAAAGGCTATGCTCAAGCAATGCTTCAGTTTGTTGAGAAGTGGTGTAAAAATCAAGGAATAAATATCATGACCTTGAATAGCGGCATGAGAGATGAGCGCAAAGCTGCTCATGAATTTTATCAGAAGTACGGGTTCCACCAAAAGTCCTTTGGCTATTCAAAAATCATTGAATAACCGTAGGATAAACCAAGAAATCTGTATGGTATCGTGCTTTATTCTTTCGTTAGACTGATTTTACCACTAACTCAGTATTGTTTCCTTGTTATCTAATCGGTCTTTTGCTATAATAAAAGGCGTATAAATCGATGAAGAGGACTAGTAGTTAAGTAATCTTATTAAAGAGAGTGGTTGGTGCTGCAAAACCATATAAGATGCTCAATGAATTCACCTTAGAGAGAGGCTAATCACCTTCGTAAGTTCGCGTTAAGAACATAAGAGATGTATACTCAAGTATAAATCAGGATGGTACCGCGCTCGACGTTCCTGGACGTGCGGTACTTTTTTATTGTTAAGGGAGGATATTATGGAACTGAAAGATATTATTGTTAATGGGTTAGAAGCTATTAATAAGGCTGAAACTTTAGAACAATTAAATGAAGTAAGAATTGCATATTTAAGTAAAAAAGGACATCTAACTTCAGTGATGGGTCAAATGCGAAACTTATCCAATGAAGAACGTCCAATGTTTGGTAAGAAAGTAAATGAAGTCAAAGAAAAGATTGAATCAGCATATCAACAAAAGGTTTCTGAACTTGAAGCAATTCGTTTAGAACGAAAAATGAAGGAAGATGCAATTGATATTACACTTCCTGGTCCGGAATTTACAATTGGAGCTCAAAATCCATTGATTATTATTCAACGTGAAATTGAAGATGTTTTCCGTGAGATGGGTTATCAAGTTGTCGAAGGTGATGAAATCGAGCTTGATTTGTATAACTTTGAACGTGCAAACATTCCTCAAGATCACCCAGCTCGTGAAATGCAAGATACATTTTATATTGATGAACACACATTATTACGTACGCATACAACTGCAATTCAAACACGTGCTCTTGAAGAGAATGCACCACATATTCCATTAAAGGTAATATGCCCTGGTAAGGTATACCGTCGTGATGACGATGATGCAACACATTCACATCAATTCGTTCAAACAGAAGGCTTAGTAGTAGGTCATAACATAACATTAAGTGATCTTAAAGGAACGTTGTCATTATTCGCTAAACGTATGTTTGGAGATGATCGTGTTATCCGCTTTAGACCATCATATTTCCAATTTACAGAGCCATCAGTAGAAGTTGATGTTTCCTGTCATATTTGTAATGGTAAAGGTTGTAATGTATGTAAGCATACAGGATGGATTGAAATCCTAGGTGCTGGTATGGTGCATCCTCATGTATTAAGAGATGCAGGATATACAGACCCAACACTTACTGGTTTTGCATTTGGAGCAGGGGTTGAACGTATCGCAATGCTTAAGTACGGTATTGAAGATATCCGTTCATTCTATACAAATGATAAACGCTTTATTGAGCAATTTAAACGTTACGAGTAGGAGAGGAAATTATGTTAGTTAGTCGAAAATTATTAGAACGCTATGTTAACTTAGACGGCATTAGCACAGAAGAAATTGCAGACCGTCTTACCAATGCAGGACTTGAAGTTGAAGGTATTTCTACAATTATTCAAGGTACTCAATTAGTTGTAGGACATGTTTTAGAATGTGTTCCACACCCAGACAGTGATCATTTACATGTTACTCAAGTTAATGTTGGGTCGCATGTTGAACAGATTGTTTGTGGTGCAGCGAATATTGCGAAGGACCAATATGTTGTTGTAGCACTTGTTGGTGCAGAACTTCCTCGTTTATCAATTAAAGAAACAAGCATCCGTGGTGTTGAATCACGAGGTATGATTTGTTCTCTTAATGAACTCGGAGTTGCTGAGAAATATCAAACAGAAGAACAAAAAGAAGGAATTGTAGTTTTAGAACCAGCAGAACCTGGATCAAACCCAGCAGTTGCTTTAGGTATGGATGATGAAATACTAGATGTTTCACAAACACCTAACCGTTCTGACTTCTTATCCATGTTTGCTGTTGCAAAAGAAGTAGGGGCAATATTTGAAAGAAGTGTTTCATTACCTACACTTGATGGTACAGAAGATGAAGGTTCAAAAACATCGCTTACTACTGGATCAGAAACAGAGAAAGCGACATCGTTTTATGGAAAAGTCGTTAATAAAGTTACAATTAAACAATCTCCATTATGGATTCGTGAAGTATTAATTGCATCAGGGATTAAACCTATTAATAATGTTGTTGATATCTCTAACTTAGTAATGCTAGAAACTGGGCAACCACTTCATTACTATGATATTGATTTCCTTGCAAACCAATCATTAACAGTAAAAGATGATGTTGAAGGAACGTATCTCGCTTTAGATGAAAAAGAATACACCTTACAAAAAGGTGACTTAGTCATCATGAACGGAGATACTCCTGTTGGGATTGCTGGTATCATGGGTCTAGGAAATTCAATGATTACCGATAATACTCGTGGAATTATTATTGAAGCAGCACGTTTTAATAATGTGTCTGTACGTAAGACATCAACACGCTTGGGTATTTTCTCAGAGTCTTCAGCACGCTTTACAAAACCAATGGATCCATTAGGTTTAGAACTTGCTATTGCTCGTTCTGTTCATCTTCTTAAAGAATATGCTGATGCAGATGGACTTGAAGAGACTGTTAAGTATGGTGTCATCGGTTTTAAAGCTCCACAGGTGTCAGTTGGCTTAAAACGAGTCAATGACTACCTTGGAACAGCTTTATCTCTAGAAACGCTTGTAAACGTCTTTGAGAGACTTAATTTTGAACCAACAGTCAATGGTGATGAGATTACATGTACTATTCCATCTTATCGTCGTGATATCGAACTTGATGTTGATCTTATTGAAGAAGTAATTCGAATCGTTGGTTATGATGTCTTAGAAGAGACATTACCACTACTTGATTTAACAATGGGAACATTAACACCACTTCAAAGAACTATTAGATTAATCGAATCTGTGTTACTAGGTTTTGGTGCGAATCAAATTAATAGTTACACTCTTGTTGAAGAATCATTTACAAAAGGCTTTATGGCATTGGGTGAACCCGTATCATTAATGAGTCCAATGAGTGATAAACGAGCATTTATTCGTAATCAACTCTATCCTTCAATGTTGGAGACATTAGCATACAATAACTCACATAAGATACAAGATGGTTTATATTTCGAACATAGCAGAATTTATTCTAAAGAGAAGAATTCTACACGTCTTGCGCTTATTGGACAAGGAGTTGTTGGTCAAGAAAATTGGACTAAAGCAGCCGTTAAATTAGATTTCTATACTCTAAAGGGTATGGTGTTATCACTTCTTGATAAGCTTGGTTATCAAAGTAAACGTATTGGTTTTACAACAAAAGACCTTGATACTCATGTAATGCACCCATTCAAAAGTGCTGTTATTACATTAGATCGTCAAGTAATCGGGACTCTAGGACATCTTCATCCAACAGTAGTAGCTGCTAATGATTTATCAGATGCAGTTTACTGTGAGATTGATTTAGATGCACTATTATCACGTAAATCCGGTCAAATTAAAGCAACAGCAATTTCTAAGTATCCTGTTGTTACTAGAGACTTATCTATTCTTTGTGATAAAGATGTTGTTGTTCAAGACTTAATTCAATTAATTGAAAAAGGTTCGAAACGTTACTTAGTAGGATTAAATGTCTTTGATGTTTTTGAATCTGAGAAACTTGGAGATAAGAAATCTATTGCCTTAGAATTAAGCTTTGGTCAAAATCGCACTTTAGAAGTTGAAGAAATTAATGATATAATGAATCAGATAGAAACATTACTTGTTGAAAAACTAAATGTTGAGATACGATAGAAACAGGAGATAAGATATATGGGACGCGCATTTGAAGTTCGTAAAGCATCAATGGCTAAAACAGCCGCAGCAAAAACAAAGGTATATTCACGTTATGGTAAGGAAATCTACATGGCAGCAAAAGCTGGAGTTCCTGATCCAGAAATGAATGTTGGATTGAAGCGTATGATTGATGAGGCAAGAGCAAAACAAGTTCCTGCTGACGTAATTAAACGTGCAATCGATAAAGCAAAAGGTGGTTCTGATGAAAGCTACCATTCAGTAGTTTATGAAGGGTTTGGACCTGGTGCTTCGACATTTATTGTTGAGTGCTTAACGGATAACGATAATAGAACGGTTAGTGAAGTACGTAACTGCTTTACTAAGTCTAAAGGTAAGATGGGTGTTAATGGTTCTGTAATGCACGGTTATGACCATGTAGGACTTCTCTCGTTTGCTTATGATGACGAAGAATTAATTATGGAAGTTCTCTTGGAGAATGATGTTGAACTTCAAGATATTGAACTTGAAGAAGGCACAATCACTGTAACTGTAGAACCTTCAAGTCTTCATAAAGCTAAAGATGCAATTGAAGAAAAACTAGGTGAAATAAATTTTGATGTATTAGAGATTACTTACTTAGCTCACGAGTATGTCACGCTATCTGAAGAAGATATGCCGATGTATGAAAAAATGATTGCTATGCTTGATGAAGTAGAAGACGTTCAAAACTATTATCATAATATTGAAATCGTTTAACTTGAAAAAACTTCCCAAATCGTTTTATACTATGATTAAGGGAGGGTTGTAAGATGAATGATATTTTAGATAAAGCAAAAGAGGCAATGGACAAAGTCAAAGACTCTGCAGAAGATGTTGTTGATAAAGCCAAAGACCTCGCCGAAGATGCTAAAGAAAAAACTACTGATGCAGTTGATGATGTAAAAGAAGCAACTGAAGATTTAGTTGAAAAAGCAAAAGAAGTTTTTAAGAAATAATGATAAAAGAAAAGAGTGTTTCTTGATGAAACGCTCTTTTTTAGTCTTTATGCATAAATAGGTATCCAACTGCAATTCCTGCAAAGGAAATAAAGAAATAAATGAGAACTCCTGGTTGTGTGAGCCCTCCATAGAGAACAAGTGATGCTCCAAGAGTTGCTAAAGCAGGGTATAAGATACCATCTCTAAAGCTATACTGTTTTGTTTTAATTTGTTTTCTTATTAGTGCAATATAAAGTGATACATAGAAGAAGTAAGTTAATACAATCGGTAAACTATCGATTTGAAGGAATGAGAAGTTTAAACCAAGAATATTAATTTTAAAAACACTGAGAGCATGTAAACCAATCCAAGATAATACAAGGAATATTGTTAACCATGCAGAGTTTAATGGAATGCTATAATTAGTATTCATTTTCTTAAATGTTGATGATGCTGGGAAACGATCTCTTAATGCTAATGAATAGGGAAGTCGAATGTAGCTAAGCACTAAACCGTTAATAGATCCTAGAATTGAAATAACAACACATACATATATAAACTGGCCACCATATTTTCCAAATAGAGACTGAGCCATAACACCAACGGATTGGTCGCCTAGCTCAATTACAGTATCTGCTCCAAGATAGGTTGAGACGCCAATAAAGTATATTAGATAAACAACAAGAATAATTAGTGGAGCGAGAACGAGAGCACGACTCAGGTTTCGTTTAGGATCTTTAATTTCATGAGCAATCGTAGGGGCAACAAACCATCCATCGTACGAGAAAGCACATGCTATAAGACCAACGAATATTCCAGAATTCAATTCTATATTTTTTGTAGAGTCAGCGATGAAGTTCTGTTTATCACCTAAGAATAATGCTGCAAAAGAAATAAGAAGCAACGACGCTATTTTAATAATTAAGGTAATATTTTGAAATTTACCTGCTGCATAAGTATTTAAGATATTGAGTCCAAATGAACTTGCGATAATGATCAGTGTAATTAACCAGAGTCGATAATCTTCCGGATTTGTAATGTTAAATATTATTCCTAAGTAAACCGCTGCAATCCAACTTAGTACAGCAATGATTGCAGGATAGTAGAAAATAGCTTGAAACCATCCGGAAAGATAACCAAGAGTCTTACCCCAAGCATCTTCCACATAAGTTATTAGGCCACCTGCAGTGCTGTTCTCACGTGCATAGGTGGCGATTGATAATCCACCAAAGACAATTCCAATTGCTCCCACTGTAAGTAGTAAAGCACCTACAAGTGTATTTCCTTGAGCAGCAATTAGTATTTCATCTGCCTTAAAAAATATTCCTGAACCGATGACAACACCAACAATCATAGCGATTGTCGTGAAGAGTCCAAATTTTTGTTGTTTAGTATCCATTGTTTCCCTCTTTAATATAGACAAAGCTCTACAATTATATGCTAGATAGAATAATATAACAATGAAATTTAGGAAAAACCATGTTTCAGAGAATAAATCAAAAAACTATACATTTCGTGTGTATAATAGTGATAAAGAAATGAGGTGAAACAATGAGTGAGATTAAAGATAGAATTATTTTTCATATCGATATTAATCATTGTTTCGCTCAAATTGAAGAAATGATGAATCCGGAGTTAAGAAACGTTGCGATGTGTGTTGGCGGTGATGAGAAAAGTAGAAGTGGAATTGTCCTAGCTAGAAATCTTAAGGCGAAAGAGTACGGAGTTCAGACAGCAGAAACCTTAAGAGATGCTAAGAAGAAATGTCCTCATTTAGTTGTTGTGACTCCACATTCAGATTTGTACATGTACTACACCAGTAAAGTTAAGGATATTTATCGTGAATATACAGATAAAGTCGAATCTTATGGAGCGGACGAAGCATGGATTGATGTCACTGAATCCTATCATTTGTTTGGTAAACCTTATGATTTAGCGTATGAGATGCAAAGGCGAGTATTAGAAGAGTATGGACTGACAGTATCTGTAGGTGTTAGTTGGAATAAAGTGTTTGCGAAACTTGGAAGTGATTTAATCAAACCAAGTGGTATGACCATTATTACTCGATCAAACTACAAAGAAATTGTTTGGCCGCTCCCAGTCAGTGAATTATTATATGTTGGAAAGCAAACGACACCGAAATTAAATGCATTGGGTATTTATACCATTGGTGATCTTGCAACAAGTTCTGTAAAGAAGCTAGAAAAGCATTTTGGTGTTAAAGGATTGCAGATGTGGGAATTTGCTAATGGTATAGAAGAGGGGGATGTCGATTACTCAGGTGTTATGCCAGCTCCAAAAAGTATTGGCAATAGTACAACTCCACCTCACGATATAAATACAAACCATCAAGCGAAGATAATTTTCAGACACCTTGCTGACAGTGTAGCTTCACGACTGCATGATGAAAAAATGAAAGGTTTTACCATTTCAATTTCTCTGCGAGATATTCAATTAGTCACGATTACACGACAAAAACGAATATCTAAAGCAACAAACAACAGTACTGAAATACTAAAAACTGCAATGATGCTCTTAGAAGAGAACTATACTTTTAATATTCCACTTCGTAGTATTGGAATCAGTGTTTCAAATCTTATTGATAATCCCGAATTCGAACAAATATCTATCTTTGAAAACACAAAAGAATCCAATCAAAAACAAGCTATAATCGATGATACGATTGACAAGCTCCGTGATAAGTTTGGCTACAATGTTATTAAGAGAGCAAGTGCAGTAATGGATAAAGATACAGAAAACTTTGATGCAAAAAGACGTAATGTACTATACCCAGGTAGAAAGAAAGATTACGATGTTGATTAATTTTGTTTAATATTTAAACAATCGTTTAAGATATTAATGATTGATGATATAATAATTTCATAGGAGGATATAGTATGAAAATATTAGCAGGGGAGAAAAGATTTTATGTATTAAATGATAATGGTGATGAAATTGGTGAGGTTACTTACCAACAAGCAGGTGAGAACATATTAATTATCGATCACACCTATGTAAATCCTGACTATCGTGGACAAGGAATTGCAGAAGACCTTGTAAAACATGTAGTCGACTTAGCACGTGAAATCAATAAAGTAATAATGCCACTTTGTCCTTTCGCAGCTCAGGAATTTAAACGTAAAGCTGAATATTCAGATGTACTAAAGAAATAAAAAGTAAGCCTTAAATATATATAAACAATTAACTTGTGTTATACTTTAGTTAACATTAGTTAATATTGCCCCAGTATTCACGTCCCCAAACTTGATACTGGGGTGTTTTTATAGAGGTATATTCAATTGTATCTTATCTATAAGTGATATAATTAGGTAAAGGAGGAATTACAATGACATATATTATTCCGCAAGAAGTAAGTGGTTCGGCAACTGATATCCGTGTTCTATATGATGGTGGACCTGATAGTTATTCTGTGGCTTTGGTTAAATGGAAGAACAAAGACACCTATGCTATACGTTGGAATGGTGATAATGTAAAACCAGGAGGTTTTCCTTTATTTGGTAAAACACCTTTATGGTTTGTACTTCCTGAGGACATAGCGGTTGAAGGTATTAAAGGTATTGTAGGGAAGGTCTATTCTACAAAGTAATCATGAAATCAAGAAATAGCTTATTAAAGCGAAAAGGGAGTCTTTGGCTCCCTTTTATTAACGTTATTAATCAATTATTAGCATATCATTTTCATCAAACATCCAATCATAAGCATAAGCTACTTCCTAATAATATCCATCGGGATTTTGGAAATAACCACTGTATCCACCCCAAGAGACTGTTTCGGGGCTCTTAACTATAGTGCCACCAATTTGATTGACTAAGTTAAAGAGGTCATCAACTTCTTGCATTGACTTCATATTACAGGCTAAAGTAATCCCTGAAAAGCAATTCTTACAAACACTCGGAGGATTTACTAAAATTAATATCTTTAGCGAGCTCATCAATTTGAAATAACTCAAGTTTGGATCCTTGGTTATCAAAGAAGACAATTCCTGCGTTCACTTTAGCCAATGTATTAAAACCCAAACTCTTGTAGAAGTCTAAAGAAGTATTGATGTTCTCTACACCTAAGCAAATCAAGTTTATTCTATTCATAGTATGTCTCTCTGTATCTTGGAGTAAATATACCATGTCTATATGAGACTTAGAAGCTTGCATACACTTCAATTGAATAAAAGTTATTATAGGTATCCGATTGTAGGGGATTAAGATTGTTAGGCCCATTACAAGAATAATATCATATGAGAACAAAGACGTTTTATACCTCGAATCATAACTACTAGATAGAGTTATGAGTGTAAATTCAATAATGATTAATGGATTAGTAAGGAATCCCATGTATAAACAATGAAAATTAAACTATTTATATCTTTTCATTTGCTTTTATTGAAATAAAATGTTAACCTTGTAAAGCAACCAAATCAGTTGCTTAAACATTCTTATAACGCATCGTTCAGATTAAACGATAATTAACTCCTTAGAAGAGGAGTTTTTTTGTGCGTTCTTGTGCATACATAAAAAAAAGAGCCCTTAGGCTCTAGTTTAAATTAAAGTCCGCGAACATTGTCGGCTTGTTTACCGCGTTGTCCATCAACAATATCAAATGATACTGCTTGGCCCTCATTTAGAGTTTTGTATCCTTCTGATACGATTGCTGAGAAGTGAACGAAGATTTCTTCGTTTGAACCGTCAACAATAATAAAGCCGAAGCCTTTTTCTGCATTAAAGAATTTTACTTTTCCTGATTCCATGTATAATACCTCCTGTCTAGAATAAGTACACAAATAATAACAAAAGGCATTATTGAGTATTTTTTATCTTATCACTTGAAACTATAACACGTTCACATTAAAATGCAAGAAAAATGTTTTCAAATAATTGCATGCTTCATTTGAATTTTCTAATCTTTTGATAGATTGCACTATTTTATGAGTGCAGTAACAAGAAAATAGATAAGAGCATTAATGGGGAGCAAAATCATTGAGTTCATTTTAGATTTGTAGACAATTAATGAATTAATAAGTAAAAATGATATGAGTATCGAGTTGTTCGATATTGATAATAATAAATCAATAACGACATGCGCCATAATTGCCAGTGCAGCAATAGAAATCCCTTGTAGTATTTTCTTAATGATTTGATTGCTACTTAGTTTTTTCTTAAATGGCATAAGCAGTAACATAAATGTAAATGAAGGGATGAAAATTCCAATTGAGGCTATAATCCCTCCAGGGATATTTGCCATTATAATGCCAAGAGATGTAGCAGTAGTGAAGACTGGGCCAGGAGTAAGTTCACCACTCGCAAATGCTTGAGTTATTTGTTGCTCGGTAAGGATCCTTAATGTATCAACAAACTCTGTTTTTAAGTATGACATTAATACATAACCACTTCCGTAAAGAGTGGCTCCAATTTTAAAGAAACTAAGAAAAATGACGAAAAGAGAAATAGGTTCTACTATTAAGAGCTTTATTGTTTTCAGTTTATCAGCAATTAAATAAAGAAGACCTGCTAAAATGAAGATTATTATTTCATTAACGTTTAGAAGTTTTAAACTTAACGCACTTATGAATAGGAAGATGTTAAGGAAACTCTTTTCTTGTTTCTTTATTAGTTTTATGAGAGCAGATGCAATTATCACAATCAAAAGGGGAGTTACAGCGAGTGTAAGAGTCTCTAGAACCGATAAATCTGAAGAGATAAAAAACAAGGTGATTAAACTGGTTATTAAAAGTGCAGGTAGGATAAATGCAAAGCCTGCTACGATAAGTCCTTTCCTTTTTGAGTGGTGATACCCCACAGCCATTACCATTTCACTTGAATTTGGGCCTGGAATAATATTAGTGAAAGCCATTAATTCAAGGAATTCTTGGCTATTAATCCACTTTCTTTTTTCAACCACTTCGTTTTCCAAGATAGCGATGTGAGCAGCAGGGCCACCAAAAGCAGTAAAGCCTAGACGTAAGCATAACAGAAATAACTCGTTCATCTGAATCTCCTTAACACAAGTTGTTTAGATTATCTCATAATAGATAGTATTCTTTAATTACTTTGCACACTGTTTTCTTTAATATATATTTCTGATATTATGAGCTTAAGAGGGGTGATTATAATGAATGATGAAAAATGCCCACACTGTGGTAGTCAAGAAAATGTTGCAGGTATACAAGGAGTTGAAGCGTATGTCTCTTCAACTCGGAAACTATCGGCGAAAAGAGAACAGCTTCATTATATAATATGCTTGAAATGTGGTACTGTCATTCGATCATTTGTTCAAAAACCTGAAAGATTAAAATAAAAACCACAATCAAGTGGTTTTTATTTATCTGTTTTAGGAAAATTACCAAATCATTGCAGATAATTCGTAAGTGTCATAGTCAATATCTGAGTAATTTTTTGCTTCAAAAGGAGTGGCTTATCCAGAACGCACACCATGGATAATTTTTCCGTCTTTTCTTAGTAATACTGTAATCGCAATTTGATCTTGGTCATTGGGTAGGTTACTAATTACATCACCAACAATTACAGTTGAATTTTGATCTTTTGTTTCGTTAGTATTTTCGAATGTGAAAGAATCTTTATAATTAAAAGATGTTGATTTTACATATTCAATAGGGTCATTTGTTATTGTAAATTCAATTTTTGTGCTTTAGTGTCTTTAGTGATAACTGCTGAAGAGAATGCAATTCGATCGTTAGGTCCCATGTATGGTAATAACTGTTCATAGTATGTAATGGATTTATTGTTTTCATCAAAAGCTTCTACTTTGTATCGTGGAATGGTTACTTCATAGTCGCTATTTGGGTTTTCAATAATAACAGAATAAGTATATGAGAAATTATCATCTTCTGTAGCGTGTACAGACTCAACAATTTGCAACTCTTTAAAATCGTTGTTACTATTGCTGTCTGGTTTAACGGAAATTTCAGATGTTCCTTCGGTTTTATTATTAGGTATTGCATCTTCTTTTTTTCCACACGCAGTGAGAGCAAGTAACGCTAATAGTAAGATACTTAAGATTTTATTTTTCATTTTTCCTCCTAAGATTGATACGTGACATCAAATCTAAACTATATGAATATCGTTCCAAACAATATTCATAAGTCTATCATTATGGAGTTTACTAGTGACTCAGTCATTTTTACACTAATCATAAATGAATAGAATTAATCGTTTGTTAATAATTTTAGAACTGTGATATTATCTAAAGTAGATTAATCATTTAAGAACAAGGAGGGGATTGCTTTGAGTGAATCAAGCTTTAGCTATAAATATGATCAAAGATATGAAGATGTGACACTACTAGATCATAGTCGAAATAAAAAAGTAAACTCTCGTCAGAATATGGTGCTTATTACCCATAGTCCCTTAAAAGGGTTCAAAGTAGAAAGCCACTTTCATGATTGGTATGAGTTTACATATGTAAAAAGTGGACTTCAAAGAATTACACTGGGCACTAATTCATATTTATTATCCTCTGGCGATTTTCTCCTTATTCCAAGTGGAATACTCCATGATTCTGAAGCACTTGAAAAATGCGAAAAAGTAACTTTGCTAATTAGTAGATTATACCTGCAAAGTATTGTCCCGCAAAATATACTTAATAATCTTGAATGTAATACAATTTCAATTCAGTCAACAGAATCTTATTATCAATATCTAGACTTAATTTCAGTGTACTTAGAGTTTACTGATATATTTGATTATGATTGTGATTCTGATAAGTATGAAATAAATGATTTGATGTTGTTTAATTCGGCTTTCTATAAATTTCTGTCCGTGTTAACGAAAAACTTTATTTCTAAAGATCCTGTGCTTATCAATAGTGATATGAGGGATAGTGATTTACTAATATCGCAAATAATTTCTTACATACATAAAAACTATGATAAAAACATTAAACTTCTTGATGTGGCAGATATGTTTTACTGCTCTCCCCAGTATATCTCTAAAATATTCAAGAAAAACAAAGGTGTTACATTTTTAGACGTATTAAATGATGTTCGCATGAATCACGCTGTTTATGAACTCATTAATACGAATAAAATGATTTCAGAAATATGTTTTGAATGTGGATATGGAAACTTTAAATCATTCATTAATGTGTTTAAGAAGAGATATGGAATGACACCTAAAGAATTCAGACAAAACAACTCTTAGACTATCAAAATTATTTGATAGTCTTTTTACGAGGTTAATTTTAGCTAGTTATTTGGCAATTTAAGAATATTTTATTATTGATCTTAGTTCTAATATAGATGTATAAGGTAATTGAACTTACCTTAAGGAGGAGAATATGTTTAGTTTGCTTCAAGAAAAAATGGAGAGTATTATCGGACCTCTAGCTGAGAAGTTAAGTAAGAATAAGACTCTTAATGCCTTGCAAGCGGGTATGATGCTTTCGATGCCTGTTTCACTAGGTGTTTCAATGATTGCCGTACTTACAAATTTCCCGGTAAAACCGTGGTTAGAATTTCTAAGTAACATTGGTCTGAGCTCGGTGTTAAATGAGGTGTTAGCAGCTTCACTTAATATGCTGGCAATTTATATTGTTGTAACAATCGCGTACAAATATGCACAGGCTGAGAATGAGAATGGTATTGTAGTTGCTACTTTAACCCTTGCTGTATTCTTGGTTCTAATGCCACAAACTATTGCTGTAGGGGAAGAATCAATTTCAGCATTAAAATCAAGTAATCTTGGATCTGATGGAATTTTTGTTGCTATGATTATTTCTATCGTTGTTCCTAAGCTTTATGTTTTCTTATCAAAGAAAAATATAAAATTGAAATTACCAGAGAGTGTTCCTACAATGGTTTCTGATTCATTGTCTCCAGTATTTGTTTCAATGATCCTATTTATCCTAGTAACTGCAATAAAATATCTATTTACTTTTACAAGTTATAATAATATTTTCACTTTTGTAAGTACTGTAGTTGCTCAACCTATCATGTCGTTTGGTAGCTCACCATGGGCATTAATTGGCGTATATACGTTTGCTAACTTCATGTGGTTCTTTGGGATACACCCTTCCGCAGTCACATCAGTATACCGCCCAGTGACATCTGCAGCCATGCTTGCATGTATTGGCGCATTTGCAGCAGGAGAACCACTACCATACGCAACTTTCTTTGTAATATTCTGGAGTATATTTAATAGTGGCACTGGTAACACTCTCGGTCTAGCATTGCTTGCAAGTTTTGCTAAATCAAAACACTTAAGAAGTGTTGGACGATTGTCACTCATACCTAATATATTCAACATCAACGAACCTATTGTTTTCGGATTTCCTATAATCATGAACCCAATTTTCTTTTTCCCATTTGTTTTCTCAAGCTTAATTCCAGGAGTAATTTCTATGGGAATAATAAAAGTCATTGGTACAGTTACATTTAATCCGACGATTAGTTTGCCGTGGGCAACTCCAACAATTATTGCTTCCTTTATTAAAGGTGGATTAGCTTTAGGAATAATTGTAGTGATTGCAACATTAGTAAATACTTTACTCTACTATCCATTCTTCAAGATTGCTGACAAGCGTGCTTACCAAGAAGAATTGAACAATCAATAAAATAATAAAATTGCATTTGAAGGTTTATTCTTCAGTGCAATTTTGTTTAGTAATTTAGAAAGGACGTATTATGATTAAATTTCCAAAAGATTTTTTATGGGGAGGAGCGATTTCTGCATCTCAAGCGGAAGGAGCCTATTTAGAAGGAGGACGACTGCCTTCGCAAGGGGATATTCTAGAAAGTGGTTCTGGAAGGTTAGGATATAAAGATAATCTAGAGATATCAAATGAAGAATACTATCCGTATCATACAGGAATAGATTTTTATCACACTTATAAAGAAGATATTAAATTGTTTGCAGAGATGGGTTTTAAAACATTTAGAACTTCAATATCTTGGAGCCGTATTTATCCAACAGGTGAAGAAGATATTGCGAATGAGGAAGGTTTACTGTTCTATGATGCAGTAATTGATGAGCTTCTGAAATATAAGATTGAACCCTTAATAACAATATCTCATTATGATGTACCACTTAATTTAGTTCAGAAATTTAATGGTTGGCAAAGCAGAGAAATGATTGATCTGTATGTTAAATTTGCGAACACATTAATGAATAGATATAAAAACAAAGTTAAGTATTGGATAAACTTTAATGAAATAAACGTTACTATAATGTGCTCAAGTCTTGGTGGCGCAACTTACATAAAAAGAGATGCACCTGATTACTACCAAAAAGCATATCAAGCGGTGCATCATCAGTTTGTCGCAGCAGCGAAAGTAACTAAACTTGCCAGAGAAATTAATCCTGATTTTAAAATTGGAGGCATGATAGCTGGTAATGGAATTTATGCTGAAACTTGCAATCCAAATGATGTTATGGCTGCGCTAGAAAAGGAAAGACGTACTTTTTTCTTTTCTGATGTGTTAATTAGAGGGTATTATCCATCATACATGAATACTTTTTTTAAAAAGAAAAATGTTTCTATTGTAGTTCATGATGGCGATAGTGAATTGATAAGAAACTATACATCAGATTATTTGGCGTTTTCATACTATATGTCATCAGTAGTCAACGAGGAAAATCTCGGTGATGAGAAAACAATAGGAAATTTTTCAATGGGAGAGCCTAATCCAAATTTAGAAACAAGTGAATGGGGATGGCAAGTTGATCCTGTTGGATTAAGAATCTACTTGAATAAACTGTATGATCGTTACCAGAAACCATTGTTTATTGTAGAAAATGGATTAGGTGCAAATGATATCCTTAATGGTGATAAGACTGTACATGACGACTACAGAATAGACTACGTCCGCCAACATATTGTCGCGATGCGTGATGCTATTGAGGATGGAGTAGATTTAATTGGTTATACACCATGGGGATGTATCGATTTAGTAAGTGTATCTACTGGGGAAATGAGCAAGAGATATGGTTTTGTTTATGTGGATAAAGATAATGAAGGCTTTGGAACATATGAACGATATCGCAAAGATTCATTTTATTGGTATAAAAAAGTTATTGAAAGTAATGGAGAAATACTGTAATTATTGTAAAAGCCACTTTTTAGTGGCTTTGTTACTTTTTTAAGAAAAAGAGTGTTGTCATGAGACACAATTTTATTTTGAATGCTTTGTACTAGTATACTTAAGTTGCTACAACTGGGTGGAAAAATGATAAAATGAAATCAATGAGAACACTATGAAAAGATATACCAATGAACTTAAAAATGAAATTATTCAACTCCATTTAAAAGAAGGAAGAACCATTAAAAGCCTTTCTAAGGAATATTACTTTGGAAGTGGAACACTTCAATACTGACTTAAAGAACTCCGCAAAGAATGCCAAAACAATCCATATATCGAAGAAGTAGCACTATCTTTTGAAGAATCTAAAAAACAGCGGCATTCTTTGCAAAGGAAATCGAATAAGCGAATATCAATTTATTCGGCATCATGGAGAAGAGTTTGGAATACGATGGCTTTGTCGTAAATTCCAAATGAGTACAAACGCATATTATAATTATCTTAAACAACGCAAAGCAGCTTAATATGAAAAGAAAGCAGAAGTACAACGTTTCATCAATCTAAAGGTACAATGGGATCCAAAATGATGCGTGACTATTGTGCCAATCAAGGATATCCATATTCACTTTCAACAGTTCGAAAGTATATGAGAGAAATGAAATTGGCTTCAAGTATTCGTCGTAAAAAACAGACTTATAAAAGCAAGAAGCAGCATCTCGTGTTTCCCAATCTTGTTCAACAACATTTCATTGCTTCAAAACCCAATCGAGTGTGGTGCGTTGACTTCACCTATTTATATTTAGCAAATGGAACACCACAATATAACTGCACTATACAGGATGTATACGATCGTAGAATTGCTTCTTGTAGTTTGGTAATCACATGAATACTCAGTTACGATTACCACACTACAAGAAGCGATTCATAGATATTATCCAGAGGTAGGACTGATACTTCACAGTGACCAAGGCAGTCAATTTACCAGAAACACATTTACGGATTACTGAAAAAAAAGACACATACAGCAAAGTATGAGTCGTGCAGGGTTTCCTTATGATAATGCGGTCATGGAACAATACTTTAATACATTGAAACATGAATGTACCACCCTTTATTCATTTACAACAAAAGAAAGAATGGATTCGACGTTTTTAGATTTTGAAGAAAATTGATACAATTCCAAACGCCCCTATACATTTATCAATGGAAAACCACCTTATCAGGTCTATGCAAACTCTACCTTACTGTAGCAGCTTTGCTTGACTAGAACAGTTTAGTTTGATTAGAAATCGGAATGACGGTTTGTTAGTTTTGATGTTATAATCACAACAATTTCCATTTGTCGATAATTTGTTAATATATATTGTATTTATATACAATATTTCACTTTTTAACTGTTTGTTAGTAAAGTTAAGTGATAAACTATTAATAGGAGGTTCGTAATATGAAAAGGTATATTAGAACTATAATTGCATTGGTTATTGTTATTTCTAGTGTTGTAAGTCTTCAACAGATTGATGCTGATGATGTCCAAAAAAAAAATATACAAATTGTTGAGGGAGGAATAGAAGATAAATTTACCGATCAAAATCTTCTTAATTATGTAAGAAGTGCCCTTAAACTATCAGCAACTGAACCAATTACTGAGACAAACATTAAGAAATTGAAGTCTATTCAAATTAATAAATCTGTTGGGAATGAAGTCAAACAGTTAAATGGACTTGAATATGCTATGGAGTTAAAAACGATTATTTTCGATTATCACTCAATCGAAGATTTCAAGCCAATAGAGAATTTAGTAAATTTAGGAATAATTAGAGTAAGTAACAATTCTACTCCAATCAATAATTTTTCTCTGATTGGTAATTTACCTAAAGTAAGTAGTTTGAATTTTTCTAATACAAAACTAGATGATGTATCTATACAGGCGATATCTAAACTTCCGCTGTTAACTCATATTGCGTTAACAAATACGGGTATTTCTGATATATCGTTTTTGTCTAACTTGGAAAATTTAAATACAGTTTACTTGTCTGAGAATAAAATTGTGGATATTTCTTCGCTAGCAGGAAAATCACTCCAAAACTTGTGGTTAGATGATAACTTGATTGAAGATGTATCAGCGTTAGCAGGAAATCAGTATAGAAATGGATTGTATTTATACAACAATAAAATTTCTGATATATCAGCTTTGTCTCCTCAGACGTCTGATTTGCTTTCCATCGTCTTATATGGAAACAGAATACTCAATGTTGGAAATATTAATCCCAAAAATGTATTGGCGTCAAAAGCAAGTTTTCAAAGAGGCGAGATTAGTATTGGGAAAATAGATTTTGATTCATCAGAAATTAGAGTCTCGAATCCATTGGTCGGATTTGAAGGATATGGTGTTATTGAACCATCGTTAGACTCAACTCATGAAGATGGTGCATATATATTTGATTTAACGAATAATCAATTAGTATTTGATATGACAAAAATTACACCGATTTATAATGAAACTACAAAAAAACATTCTGTTGTAATGTCATGGGATCAAGTAGATGAAAATGATTCAGATATAAGATTCCAAGGTAGATTAGTCATCTATATGGAGCCAATAAACAAATATACCGTTACATATACTGATGGCGTTGATTCTGAGATTATATTCGCAGATGAGTCATATACGGTAAAAGAAGGAGGGTTAACCCCTGAGTTCTCTAAAGAAATTACAAGATATGGCTATACATTCGATGGATGGTCACCGCTAATTGAACCGACAGTAAATGAAGATGTAACATATGTAGCACAATGGAAAAAAATTGATACATTCACTGTTACTTATACAGATGGAGTTGATGGGGAAGAGATATTTAAAGATCAAACATCAACTGTATATCGCAATGATCCATCTCCTATTTTTGAAGGGGAGGAACCTGTGAGAACAGGATATATATTCAAAGGTTGGTCGCCAGAATATGTGGGTGTTGTAGCTGAAAATATTATTTATACTGCAACATGGGAAAAGATTACTGTACCTGCTAAAGAATATTTAGTAATCTACACTGATGGAACTAACGAAGAAGCAGTATTTACGAACCAAGTAAATTCAGTTCCTGAAGGGGCAGCTACACCGCTATTTAAGGGTGATATTGTTAGAAATGGTTACACTTTTGAAGGTTGGAATCCTGAAATTGCATTAACAGTAAGCAAAGATGTAATTTATGTAGCTCAATGGAAGAAAGTTGAACTACCAATTGAACCTGAGATTCCTGTGAAACCGGTTGAACCTAGTGATCCAAATGATCAAGTAAAGCCGATAGAACCTCAAACTCCAGTTTTACCAAGTACAGGGGTAAAAGATAATCATTTTAGTTTCTTTACTATTATATTGGGAATTTCGTTTATAAGCTATAGAACAGTTTCAAGGAAAAGAAATAATCAATAGTTGATAACAGCCAGGCTTTTACAACCTGGCTTTTTTTATTTCACAATATAAACTATAATTATAGTGAAAACTGATGCAAATCACATAGGAGTGAATGTCATGAACAAAATAATGAAGTTGTTAGAGCCAACAAAGAACAGAATAATTTCAGGTGTGATTGTTATTTTGGTTGTGGTTGGTGGATTAGCGATATGGAGTATTTCACAAGCTAGAGCCAAAGAACCTATGATAGTCTTTAAAGATTCTATGACCGTTGAATATGGAGCATACACTGCAGATACACCAGATCATATGGCAATTGAACCAGATGCATTAGTTCATCAAGAGCGTTCTATTTATGAAGAGCTTGCATTTGATGAAGATTTTTTAGTTAAGAAGTCTCCGCAAGATGGTAAGAACTATTTTAATACAATGAATGTTGGGGTGGATAAAATTATCATATTCGCAAAGAACGATGGAATTGTTAAATCTTTTGAATTCGAATACGAGGTTAAGGATACAAGACCACCAGAATTTAATTCGGTAATGAATATTGATGCACCATACAACACTGTGCCGAACTATGCAGATATTATTAGAGCATCAGATATTGTCGATGGAGAACTTGAAGTAATAATAAGTGGTGATATAGACTATACAGTACCAGGCATTTATACTTTAGAAGCTAGCGCAAGTGATATAAATGGAAAATCAAGTAAACATACTTTTTTTGTCACTGTAAAAGAAGAAATTAAAGGAGTTGTTACGAAAGATCCTTCATCAACGAGTAATAGCGGTAATAATACCGCGACAAAACCGACTACACCGAGTAAGCCGGTAGATAAGCCTACTGAACCTCCGAAAACAGTAGAGAAACCTAAACCAGTAGAACCTGAAAAACCAAGTAGACCTGCACCAGAAGCACCTACCGGAATGTTTTTCTATAAAGATTATGGAAATACAGATGGTTGTATCGCGGTCATGCATACTGTAAAAAAAGAATATGTGAGAGAGTGGGTAAGTAATTTCTGTGATGTCAACGGATATATGTATTACGCACCACGAAATTAGAAAGAATCACTATAGAATATATTCACAATAGATACATTGCTCTAGTTAAAGTAGATGAAAACGGTAAAAAGACCATACACAAATATGGTCTTACCTTTTGATCATTTAATGAGTTACTAGAATATGAAAGAACTATACATAAGAAACAAGCAACTTCAAATGATAAGGATGCTTGGTTGAAATCTAAAGGGGAATATTAAAATAGACGACAGATAATGTCGTCTTTGCTTTATATACTTCCAATATAAGGGAGTGATATGAATGGTTACTAGAACTAAAAAGGAGTTTACACCTTACAATGATTATCAAGATAGGCCTTTTGGCTTAAAATGGGGTACTGCATTTGCGTTACCTGAATTAACTAAGTCTATTAAATCGTTACATGATGAAGCGGTTAAATATGTAGAAGAACTACCTCAGATGGATAGAAATGAAATCGATGAAGTGTTGCAGCAAGCATTCTTAAAGAACAAGGTGGTTTCTATTCAACATAATGAACGTGATGAATTAGGTAGGCTACAAGATAGCATAGTGTCTAAGTTTACGGGCTATGCAGATGAAACATATTTATTCATAGATTCTAAAATGATTGAATGGGGTAGGGTAAGGAATGTATCTTTTTATTAATGATTATTAGTAAGGATAATAGCTTTTAATAATATCTTGAAATTGATGTATGTAGGCTATTTGTAGGCCATTATTTCAAATAAGACATTAAAAAACCCACTTAATAGTGGGTTAAATGATATATTGGCAGGGGTAGCAGGACTCGAACCCACATTAACGGTTTTGGAGACCGTTGCTCTACCATTGAACTATACCCCTGTGTTTGCGCTAACAAATAATAACACAGTCTTATACCAATTTCAACATGTATTTGTTATAATGTTACACGAGGTGTACTATGAAAACAATAATGGATGAAAACGCTATTAATCGCTCTCTTATTAGAATGACTCATGAAATAATTGAGCGAAATAAAGGATTGGATAAAGTAATATTATTAGGGATTGAAACTCGAGGCGCTACTCTTGCATTTAGAATGGCTAAACTCATGGAACAATTTGAACAAGTGAGTGTTCCTGTTGCTTCGTTGAATGTCCGTTACTGGCGTGATGATCTTACAATTAAAGATAAAGCATTCCGCTTACCAATCAGCGTTCAAGATAGAGTCGTTGTAATTGTTGATGATGTTCTATTTAGGGGTAGAACTGTACGTGCTGCAATGGATGGTATTATTTTCAATGGTCGACCACAACAAATTCAGTTAGCTGTGCTTGTTGATCGTGGCCATAGAGAACTTCCAATACGCGCTGATTTTGTAGGGAAAAACATTCCTACATCACATCACGAAACAGTTAAAGTTCGTCTTCAAGAAGATGACGGAGAAAACTTAGTAGTAATAGAATAAATATCAATGAGGAGGATGTCAAATGAGAATTGGCTTATTTACCGATACGTATACACCAGATATTAATGGTGTTGTTACTTCGGTGGTAACGTTACAGAATGCTTTAGAAGCGCTAGGGCACGAGGTATACATTGTTACCAATCAACCATCATTACTCAATACAAGTTATGAAAATAACGTATTACGTTTACCAGGAGTTGAATTAAAATTCTTGTATGGCTACATCATGAGTAGTCCTATACATATTCAAGCACTTAGAGTAATAAAAGAAATGGAACTTGATGTTATTCATGTTCATTCAGAATTCGGTATTGGAATGTTTGCTCGTAGTGCTGCTAAACAGCTTCATATACCTTTAGTATCGACTTACCACACTACATATGAGGATTATACTCATTATGTTAACTTACTTGGCTTAAAGTCTGTTGATAGCCTTTCAAAGATTGCTGTCGCAAAGATAAGCAGAGTCTTTACTAAACAATCTCAAATCGTTATTGCACCATCTGAGAAAACAAAGAAGATGCTTTTAGGTTATGAAATCAAAAAAGAAATCTCAGTAATTCCTACAGGGCTTGATCTTCAACGTTTCCAAAAACGAGACGGAGAAGCACTGGATAGAATTCGTAACAAACACAACATTATCGATTCTGTTACAACCTTCGTTTATATTGGACGCTTAGCGAAAGAGAAAAGCATTGACGTTGTTATCAACAGTATCGCTTCTCTTATCAAACAAGAACCCAATGTTAAATTACTTATTGTAGGTGGAGGTCCATCAGATGATGAACTCAAAGCACAAGCGAAACGTCTTGGTATTGAAGAGAATGTTGATTTTGTCGGACCTGTTGCAAGTGATGAAGTTGTAAACTACTACCATGTATCTGATGCGTTTATATCAGCTTCGCTAACAGAGACTCAAGGGCTTACCTATATTGAAGCACTAGCGTGTGGTATCTGTGTCTTTGCTCGTCCAGATAGACCATTAGATGGAATCATTGTCGACCAAGAAACAGGATATCTCTTCGAAAGTGAAGAAGAGTTCACCACAAAAGCTGTTAAGTTTATTCGTGAATCAAATGAAGAAAGACAATTAATGCATAGCAATGCTCTTGCCAAAGCAAGCACTTTTGGCAGTGAAAAATTTGCACTTGATGTTTTAGAAGTTTATACGAAAGCAATCGATATTTACTTTGGTAGATATAGTGTTGTTGCAATTGATGAACTTGAAAATGGTCAATGGAAATTGGTTGTGAATTCGAAAGAAAGTCAAGAAACGTTTATGTTAGATGACTTTATTATGGAACGTCGTGAAATTAAAGTAGGTGATGAAATGTCACGTGTAGAATTAAGTGAAATGGAAGATGATCAACAAGTCTATGAAGCGTATCAGCTTGCGCTGAAGCGTATTGGACTTCGAGATTATACAAGTTTTGAAATGTCTGACTACTTAAGAGCTAAGTTTGATTTATCAGAAAATCAAATCAATGTTGTTATCGATCTATTAAAGAAACGTAGATTTATTAACGATGAGCGTTACTTTAGGGATAAGGTGGATTATCACCGAGAACAACTCCGAGGCAATCAAAGAATAATTGATGACCTCACAAAACGTGGTTTTGATCGCATTGAGATTGAAGAAGCTTTAAGTAAGGAGCCTTATGAAGATTATCTTGAAAGAGGCAGCTTACGTGCTCAGAATTATTACAATACAATTCGTGATGGTTCGCGCCAACAACGCTACGACCGTGTGAGTCAACACTTAATCCGTCAGGGGTATGAGTATTCAATCGTTAGAGAAATATTAGATACGATTAAAGATGACTACGATCTTGAAAGTGAAAAATCTAGTTTAGAAGAAGTGATTCGAAAGGCATGGATGCGTTATTCCCGTCGTAGTGAATCAAAACGAGAAGTAAAGAACAAAGTCGTTCGTTATGTTTTAGGTAAAGGATACGACTACGATTTAGTAAAAGAAGTTATTGAGGAGTATGAACATGAAGATTAAAGAATTTGAAAATGGTATGAAGTTAACGATTCCGTTGTTAATTACTCGTTTTGTACGAGGAGTTACACAAAACGGTTCACCATACCTGTCAATTACCTTACAAGATAATACAGGTGAAATAGAAGGTAAGATTTGGGATGTTGCTCCTGATCAAGAAGCACTCATTAAGGTAGGAGTTATCGCAGAGTTTGACTGTGAAGTTAATCAATACCGAAATTCCTTACAACTCCGTATTTATAAAGTAGAGGTTAAAGATGCATCACAATATCTACCTGAAGACTTTGTGAATGCGAGCCAATACGATACAGAGTTCCTAAGAGAAGAAATTACTAAATTTGTTGATTCAATTGAAAACAAAGTACTCTTGAATATCGTTAGAGCTTCTCTTGATGAAATAGGGGAAGCATTCTATCAATATCCGGCAGCAACTCGTAATCACCATGATTTTGTTGGAGGACTTGCAACTCATGTTTATGGGATGATGCGTCTTGCAGATGCAATTTGCGAACTTTACCCAATCTACAATCGTGATTTACTAATGTCTGGAATTGCACTCCATGACTTAGGTAAAGTTGAAGAGTATACAGCACCTGTACTTAGCGAGTACTCTGTAGCAGGTAAGTTATTAGGACATATCTCAATTGCTCATGCTAATGTAAGTCGTATTGCTGAAAAACTTGGACTAGAGAATAATGAAGAGGTACTTCTGCTTCGTCACTTGATTCTCTCACACCATGGTCAATTAGAATATGGATCACCAGTTGTTCCGATGATTAAAGAGGCAGAGATATTAAACTTCATTGATAATATGGATGCTCGTACAAATATGTTTGAGAAAGTCTATGACAATCTAAGTGAAGGGGAGTTCAGTCCACGTATTTTCGCATTAGAAAATCGTAACTTCTATAAAGCTAAAGGTATTAAATAATCATAAATGTAGGTGTTAAGTAAAAAGACTTGACACCTATTTCTATGGATGCTATAATTCAAAAGGAATTAATTAGGAGGCTATATTAAATGGCAGTTAAATTACGTTTAAGAAGAATGGGTTCAAAACAAAAACCTTTTTACAGAATTGTTGCAGCTGACTCACGTGCACCACGTGATGGTCGTTTTATTGAAATCGTAGGTTACTATGATCCAACTAAATCACCAGCAGTTGTTAAAGTTGATGAAGAACTAGCATTGAAATGGTTAGGTGTAGGTGCTCAACCATCCGATACAGTTCGTAGTATTCTATCAAAAGAAGGTATCATGGCTCGTTTCCATGAGTCAAAATTAGCGAAATAATTATGAGACCGGTTGAAGATATTCTATATGATTTGGTTCTTCCAATTGTTGAAGATGAAAAGAGTTTGAGTGTCAAGAGTTTACCGAGTTTAGATGATAATGAAATTATTCTAGCAATCTATGCACAAAGTTCAGACATTGCAAGATTAATTGGTCGTCAAGGTGTAATGGCACATGCAATCCGCCAAACAATGGCAATTGGCTCGCGCGTCCTTGATAAGCGTATTTCGATTAAATTTGAATCATACTAGGATGTACTCATGTACATCCTTTTTTGGAGGAAATATGGAACGAATTAAAATAGGCGTAGTACAGAAACCACACGGAGTACGTGGGGAAATAAAAATCTTTCCAACAACAGACTTTATTAAAGAACGTTTTAAGAAAGATAATGTAGTTACCATGATACTTAATGGTAAAACAAGTGAACTTACAATTGAATCAAGTAGGATGCATAAGCAATCTGTACTTGTTAAGTTTAAAGAGCATAGTTCTTTAAATGATGTTGAATTTTTTCATAATGCAGAATTGTATGTTAATAGAGATGAATTACATGCTTTACCTGAAGATGAGTTTTACTTTGTAGATCTCGTAGGATGCAAAACTTTTGTCAGTGATAAAGAAATCGGTGAAGTCATTGAAGTTATGGAAACACCAGCTCATCCAATTCTTAGAATAAAAGCCATAGATGAAGATCGTGATATCTTAGTGCCTTTTGTCGAACGTTTCATTGTATCTGTTGAAGTTGAAGCAAAACAGATAGAAATAGACTGGATGGAGGGTCTCTAATGAAAGTAAGCATATTAACACTTTTTCCAGATATGTTTACAGGATTCAAGGAGACATCAATCATAAAGAAAGCTATACTTAAAGGTATTGTTGAACTTGAAGTGGTTGATATGCGATCATTTACTGAAGATAAACACAATCGAGTTGATGATTATCCTTATGGTGGTGGTGCTGGGTTGGTGTTAATGTGTCAACCTGTTGTTGATGCTATTAAAGCAACCCGCACTGATGATTCACTAGTAATAATGATGACTCCACAAGGAAAAACCTTTAAACAATCAGTTGCTTACGAATTGAGTGAGTATAAACATTTAATCCTTGTCTGTGGACATTACGAAGGCTTTGATGAGCGTATTCGTAACTACGTAGACTTAGAGTTATCAATTGGTGATTTCGTCCTTACAGGTGGTGAAACAGCTGCCATGGTTGTAAGTGATGCTGTGATTCGTTTGGTTGATGGGGTTATCACTCAAGAATCTCATGAAGACGATTCATTCAGTAATGGTTTACTAGAATATCCTCACTATACACGACCACGTGAATATGATGGTCATGAAGTTCCTGATGTAATAGTTAGTGGACACCATGAGAATGTTAAACGATTTAGAATTAAAGAATCACTAAGAAAAACATTACGAGTTCGACCAGATCTTCTCGAAAACAGAGAATTCACAGACTTAGAACTCAAATTATTAAAAGAAATCAAAGAAGAATTGTAAATCAATTCTTTTTTTGTGCAAAAATGAATCAGAGTAAATTGAAATATGTTACGATACATCTAAGTGGAGGTAGTGTATGAAAATACTTGTTGTCGGTGATGGTCCAATTAATGAGGAAGAATTAGTAAGTTTAGGTAATGAGATTGAATATTTAGATTTACGCAGAGGATTGGAAGAAGGAACAAATCTTCTCGATTCGTATCAAGAGTCACATCCAGAACTTATCCCAGGAGTGCGAAACACAATCAAAGATATCAATCCAGATAAGATTGTAGCTCTTGGTCGTCTTGAAGGGTATTTATGGGTAGGAACCGTTGTTTGCCGTTTCTTTGGCCAGTTTAATTCCTGGCTAGATCAGTGGCATAATCCTTACGGAATTACTGAAATTATGGTGGGAGAACGAAAAGTGAAACTCTATGCTATTGAGTCTTTAGCTGATTGGTCTGTAACCAAAGGATAAGTGTTGTAAAAGAAATGAAACTATGGTAATATATTAACCGGTGCAAAGGCACCTAATCACACACCATGGATTGGGAGACCCGTGCTCTTAAATGAGTTGTCAACTTTAGAAATGGTGGAGGACTAACGGAAAGGTAGGAATTTAGTTATGTCAGTTGTGACAATGAAGAAATTATTAGAAAGTGGGGTTCATTACGGACATCAAACACGTCGTTGGAACCCAAAAATGAAGCCATATATCTATGCGGCTAAAAATCGAATTTATATTATCGATTTAAACAAAACACAAGAGAAATTAGATGTTGCTTATGCAGCTCTACGTGAAATTGCAGAACGCAATGGAAAACTCTTAATTGTTGGTACAAAGAAACAAGCACAAACAATCGTAGTCGAAGAAGCTCTACGTAGTGGTTCATTCTTTATCAACCAACGTTGGTTAGGAGGAACACTTACAAACTTCCGTACAATTCAAAAGAGTATTCGTCGTTTAATCGAAATCGAAGAAATGGAAGCAAGTGGATCAATCCAAGTTTATACAAAGAAAGAAATCGCTTTATTACTTAAAGAGAAAAACCGTTTAGAAAACTTCTTAGGCGGTATTAAAGAAATGAAGAAACTACCAGACGCAGTCTTTGTAGTTGACCCAATCGAAGATGCTAACGCAGTTGCTGAAGCACGTAAATTAGGTATCCCAGTATTCGGTATCGTTGATACAAACTGTGATCCAGATGCAGTTGATTACGCAATTCCAGGTAATGACGACGCAATTCGTTCAATCCGTTTAATCGTAGGCTTAATGGCAGACGCAATGGTAGAACCAAAAGGTGGCGTATTACAAGTTGCTTACCAAGATCAAGATGAAGAAGACATTACAATGGAAGATGTTATTGTTAATGTTGAACAACAAGCTGCAGAAAACGACCGTCGCCGTCGTCAACGTTTCGAAGAACGTCGTAAACGTGATGAACGCCGTCGTCAACAACGTTACAACCGTCCAAACGACAACCGTGACGATAGAAGACCTACAGAAAATGTAGAAGGAAATACAAAAACAGAAAAAAGTGAGGAGTAATTTATGATAACAGCAAGTTTAGTTAAAGAACTACGTGATCTTACTGGCGCAGGAATGATGGACTGTAAGAAAGCTCTAGAAGCTACAAACGGAAACATCGAAGAAGCAGTTGTATGGTTACGTGAAAAAGGTATCGCTAGTGCTGCTAAAAAATCAGGTCGTATTGCTGCTGAAGGAACAAGTACTGTTAAATCAGTAGGAAATACAGCTGTTATTTTAGAAGTTAACTCAGAAACAGACTTTGTTGCTAAAAACGAACAATTTGTTGAACTTGTTGCAGGTTTAGCAGACATCTTGTTAGCATCAAAACCAGCTTCATTAGAAGAAGCATTAAAAGTTGATTTTAATGGGCAAACTATTGAAGAAGCAGTTGTTAGTGCAACAGCTACAATCGGTGAAAAAATTACATTACGTCGTTTTGAAATCGTTGAAAAAAATGATAACCAAGTATTTGGTGAATACATCCATATGGGTGGTAAAATCTCAGCAGTTGCTGTTTTAAATGGTGACAATGCTGAATTAGCTCGTGACATCGCAATGCAAGTTGCATCAATGAGTCCACAATATGTATCCCAAAAAGAAATCCCAAGTGAAATCGTTGATAAAGAAACAGCTATCCAAGTTGAAATCGTAAACAATGATGAATCACTATCTGGAAAACCAGAACAAGTTGTTCAAGGAATCATCAAAGGCCGTGTAAGTAAACAAATGCAAGAAATTTCATTAGTAGACCAAATCTACTTTAAAGATGGAAAATCAAAAGTTGCTCAAGTATTAAAAGAAGCAAATACTGATGTTGCAAGTTTTGTTCGTTACGCAGTTGGTGAAGGAATTGAAAAACGCGAAGAAGATTTTGCAGCGGAAGTTGCTAAAGCTTCACAAATTTAATTTATCTATTTGAGGACACGTTTCGTGTCCTTTTTGAAAGGACGATTCGATATGTACAAACGAGTATTATTAAAGTTAAGCGGAGAAGCATTATCATCAAAAGATGAAATATTTGATAAAGATGTTCTTGATGATATCGCTAACCAAGTTAAAACTATTGTCAATGATGGAGTACAAGTAGCAATTGTTGTTGGTGGTGGTAATTTCGTTCGTGGTAGAATGGCAGACGACTTAGGTATTGATCGTACACAAGTAGATTCAATGGGTATGCTTGGAACTGTAATTAATGCGCTGGCAATTCAAGGTGCATTAGAACGTCATGGTGTATTAACACGTGTTCAAACTGCAATTGATATGACAAAAATTGCTGAACCATACATTCCTAGAAGAGCAATTCGTCACTTAGAAAAAGGCCGTGTAGTTGTGTTTGGAGCTGGAACAGGTTCTGCATTCTTCTCAACAGATACTACTGCTGCACTTCGTGCTTCAGAAATTAAAGCAGATGTTATTCTAATGGCAAAAAATGGTGTTGATGGAGTGTACGATTCAGATCCACGTATTAATAAAGATGCTGTACGATTTGATTCAATTAGCTATATGGAATTACTACAAAGAGAGCTATTAGTCATGGATTCAACAGCTACTTCAATGTGCATGGACAACAATATTGACCTTTTGGTATTTAATATGAATGAAAAAGATAATATAATAAAGGCAGTAAGAGGAGAGGCTGTTGCCACACGTGTCTCCAAGGAGGGTAAATAAATGAATGAAATTATTGAAATGGGAACATTAAGCATGGAGAGTGCTTTAGAAACCCTAAATTCACGTCTACAAACATTACGTACAGGACGTGCAAACGTATCTGTACTTCACGGAATTCTTGTTGATTACTATGGAACACCAACACCACTTGAGCAAATTGCTTCATTATCTGTGGTTGAAGGTCGTCAACTTTTAGTTAAACCATTTGATCCATCAAGCTTAAAAGACATGGAACGTGCAATTGGTGAATCACCACTTGGCTTACCAATTCAAAATGATGGTTCAGTTTTACGTATCAACGTACCACAATTAACAGAAGATGCTCGTCGTGATGTATCAAAAAATGTTGGTGTGTACGCAGAAGAATCAAAAATTGCGATCCGTAATATCCGTCGTGATTTAAATGATGATGTTAAGAAGTTAAAAGATCTTCCAGAAGATGACGAACGTGGTCTTTTAGAAGAAGTACAAAAATTAACTGATTCATACATTAAGAAAATTGATGACATTGCAAAGGCAAAAGTTGCCGACATCATGTCTATCTAATTATGAATTCACTCAAGCATGTTGCCATCATTATGGATGGCAACGGCCGCTGGGCTACTAAGCAAAATAAGGATCGTACAGTAGGTCATCATTATGGTAGCGAGAATGTTCGCGAAATTGCTTTAGAAGCTCTCGATTTAGGCGTTGAAGTTGTCACTCTGTATGCTTTTTCGACAGAGAACTGGAAACGTCCGCAAAAAGAAATTGATTATCTTATGAAGCTTCCAGCAATCTTTTTCAAAAAGTTCCTAAAAGAACTCAATGAGAAAGGCATTCGCATACGAACAATCGGTGATTTAAGTAAAATCCCTGAGAAAACTCGTAAAGTAATGGAAAATGCGGTCGAAGAAACAAAGAACAATACAAAATTAATCCTTAATTTTGCATTAAACTATGGTTCTCGTGATGAAATAGTAAGAGCAACCAATTCTCTTATTCAACAAGGTTTAACTTCTGTTACTGAAGAAGATTTTAACAATGCACTTGATACCCGTGATTTACCAGATGTCGATTTATTGATTCGTACAGGTGGTGACAAACGTTTATCAAACTATCTTCTCTGGCAATTAGCGTATGCAGAATTAGTATTTGTTGATATGGAATGGCCACGATTTGGCCGTGAAGACTTTAATAAATGTATTGAAGATTTTAATCAACGTCAACGAAGATTTGGAGGTTTGGTTTAGTATGAAAGATCGAATAGTGACTGCTCTAATTCTCATAGCTGTCTTTGGCTCGGCCTTTCTTATGAATAACCAAGCCCTTTTTTTATTAATCGAAGCCCTTATCTTAGTAGGAGCTTATGAAATTTATCAAGTAAAAAAAGACCAACTTAAACCAATAATCTTTGGAATCATTTTGGCATTTACAATTATTGGTAGTTCGCTATCAATCGGTGATATTCCAGGATATATCATGGTTCTCATCATGACTTTATTCATACTAACTGTAGTCTTTGAATGGTTTAGTTTTGATGATGTAAGTTATATCTTTACAATGATTATGATGCTTACAACAGCTATGATTGCTGTAAACAAAGTACTTGAATACGATCGTTTAGTATTCTTTTACATCTTACTTGCTACATATCTAACAGACACCGCAGCGTTCTTTGGCGGATACTTCTTTGGAAAACATAAATTGATTCCAAGAATTTCTCCTAAGAAAACAGTTGAGGGTGCTGTCATTGGATTTGCAGCATCTGCTATTGGATCGTTCTCGTTTGCATACTTCTTCTTGCAAGCTTACATTCCAATTAAAATTATGATTGCATGTTCCATTGCGATTCCTATTCTTGGACAATTTGGAGATCTTGCATTCAGTCTTATTAAACGTCATTTCAAAATTAAAGACTTTGGAAGTCTCTTCCCAGGCCATGGTGGCGTCTTAGATCGTGTTGATAGCGCAATTTTCGCCCTTTATACGTTCTATATAGTATTAATGTTGTTAGGGTAGGTGCTTATGAATTTTCTAATTAATATCTTAATCTTTGCGTCAGTATTGAGCATTCTTGTATTTGTTCATGAACTTGGTCATCTTATTGCAGCCAAGCGTTTTGGTGTGTATTGCCAAGAATTTGCGATTGGTATGGGACCACAAATCTACAAAATCAAGAAACCACACTGGGAAACAACTTACAGTATTCGTGCATTACCATTTGGTGGTTTTGTATCAATGGCAGGAGAACCAGGTGAAGGTGATATGGGAGTTCCTGAATCACGTACTATGATTGGTATTGCTCGATGGAAGCGTCTCATTATCATGCTAGCAGGAATATTTATGAATCTAGTTCTTGCTATTGTAATATACACAGGTATCTTTGCAGTTCAAGGACATGTCGTTGTTCCGGAAGCAAAAATTCTAACGGTTGTTGCTGATTCTCCAGCCGAAAAAGCAGGGATACAAGTTAATGACCTCATTACAAAAGTTTCTTTTTCAGATGGTACATCTAAAGAAATTAATCATTTCTCTGACTTGCAAGTTGCATTCACTGTATATAAAGACCAAGAAGTCACACTAACAATAGTTCGTGATGGTAGTCAATTAGACCTGCCTATTACTCCTGAATTTGATGCTAAGAATCAAACAAGTGTTATTGGAATCCAAGGACCTAATGCAACTTTAGAAAAAGTTGGAATTATAGAATCATTAAAACTATCTTTCACTCAAATAGGTAAAGATGTATCGCAAATGATTTTCTTACTTACAAGAGTATTTCGAGGAATAGGATTTGAGAACTTGGGTGGACCTATCGCAATCTATGGGGCAACATCGCAAGTTGTTACCTATGGTTTATCGTATTACTTTAATCTTCTAGCATTACTATCAATAAACCTTGCAGTTGTTAACTTATTACCAATTCCTGTCATGGATGGAGGACGTGTAGTACTTACACTAATCGAAATGATTATTCGCCGTCCTATCCCTGAAAAGATTGAAAATGCAGTTATGCTTGCAAGTATGGCTCTAGTTTTAATGTTTTTCATTGCTGTAACATTCAACGATGTTATTCGTAGCTTGCCAATCTAAAATATTAGAGTATTCTCATTCGAAATATTCTAAATAATATGATATAATTTCCTAAAGAGGTGGATTATGACTTACGTTATTTCGCAAACGGAGACAACAGACCAGTGGTACGCTGTCACCGAATTTACAATTCCTGACTTTTCATACACTACAGATATGAGAGTTAGATCTTTATTACGCTCACAACTAAAATCAATAGGTGTTAAACAAACTGAGCCTTTTTATGAATTTATGATCGGTGAGAATGAAGATGATTATATTGAAGTTCTTGCTGTTACAGTTTATGTTGCAATTGAAGAACCTGTAGAAACTGATCTCGATATTGAATATGTTCGAGAAGAGGCAGGTCAAACAATCATTCGAATTGAAGCGGATGATTTTGTGGATGTTCATGCTGGTCTTGCTGAATGGATGCATGACAATGACTGTGTTGCTGATGGTGACATTCGTCGTGTTCTTGTTGAAAATGAAACACGTTATGTGTTTGACTGTCCTGTTCGCAAGGCGGAAGATTAATTTAAAGCAAAAGAAAACTTCGTGTCTCACGAAGTTTTTTTATACCATACAGAATATTATTGCAATAATATGCGATATTGAAGCTGCATTGATAAATAAGTGCCATATAAAGTGGAAGTATTTACGATCCTTTTGAAGATAGAAATAGGTTCCTACTGAATAGAAAACACCACCCAATACAATTAGTCCCATAAATAAGGGTGTGCTATTTTTAAGTAGTTCTGGAATCAATAGAACTGCTACCCAACCCATTACCATGTAAATAGCAACAGATAGCTTAGGCATTGATTTTTTACCTACTGTCTTCTGCAAGATACCGATAATTACCATAGCCCATTGAATGATTACAACCGCATAACGCAACCAGCCATCCAGTACTGTTAAGGCAATAGGGGTATAACTACCAGCTATTGCTACAAATATAAAACTATGATCAAGGATTCTGAAAATGTATTTACTCTTTGTATCATTCTCCATTGAATGATACAGTGTCGAGCCCATAAACATAAAGAATAATGATATGAGGAATATTGCATCACCTGCAACTAACACCCAACCACCACCATGAAATGCTTTCACTGAAGCATAGGGAAGAAAGAAAAGCAATAGTAAAGCCATCACGCCATGAGAAACTGCATTCGCAACTTCTTCACCAAAAGTTAATCTTTTATAATCTTTCATTGATTTATCTTTTTCAGCCATACATGCCTCCGTATTAATCTAATCATTGTAATATTTTAACATAAATTTTCGATCTTTTTGCCATATTTCAAAAACATTACACATTAATCGTGTATTATTGGTTCTAGAACAATGTGTTTTGATCGCTAATATGATAAAATATAAACAATAGGTGATGTAAAAATGAAATTAAACAAATCAAAAATTAAAGTATTAAGTATATCGGTACTTACCATGCTTGTGGTAAGTCTTTTCTCGAGTCAATTCATGGTTAGAGCAGAAGATGATGAACCTAATGCAACAACAATTACTACAGATAAAGCTGGAGAAGTTACAATTCTCGATATTGATACAAGTGAAAATACTGAGGTAGTTTACCTTGACCCAATTGTTGCAGAAGAACCAATTACTGCAATTGGAGGAGAGGGGCTTACTCAAGAAGTCTTTCGAATAATAGAAAAAAGTGGAACTCAAACTGGAATATTAAGACCTAATAAACCAATGAGTTTAACTATGAACGTATACTCAAGTAGTATCGGGGGTAATGTTCTATCATATATATCAGGTTCGATTGCTTATAATGGTGTATTTCCTTTTTACAAACACGAAAATAAACGTTACTTGATTACAATTGCAGGTTTAGAAGGTTGGGTTGATGAAGCTAACTTTGATGCGTATTCAATGGATGAGGTTGCAAATGAAACAGTAACGGCAGTCAACCATTATCAAGTAAATAGTGATGGAAATTTAATTCACTATATTGCGCAAACACATACAGGACAAAACCCTGGCTACTCACCAATTAATAATGGGCCGGCACCAACATATCTTAAAAAGGGAATTAAGTACTACTCAAATGACGGACATTATTTCTATAGTAAAATTGCTTCCATGAACCTTGATTATTCTATGGGTCAGCGCGAAGGAGCAATAAACGCTGGAAGTCCATACTACAACTATTATCAATTCTTATCATACAGAGCTCCATCACAAATCACAGCTGCAAACTTAGACGCATATGCTACAAATAAAAAAGGATATACTGAACGTCCTGTTGTTGGACAAACATTAAAAGCAAATCAGTCGCAACTCTTTAATCTTGGAAATTCATTTATTGATAATGCGAAGAGATATGGTCTTAATCCATTATTAACTTATGGAATAGCAATCAACGAGAGTGCTTGGGGTCGCAGTAATATTGCCATTAAATATAATAACTTATTTGGACATGCTGCATATGATTCTTATCCGGAAGGTGCTAATGGTTATCCTTCGGTAGAAAATAGTATTCATTATCATAATCAAAGATTTATGAACTGGTTATATTTGGATCCTACAAACTTTGCCTATTATGGTGGATTTGTAGGAGACAAACAAGCTGGTATGAACGTTAAATATGCTTCTGACCCATTTTGGGGCGAGAAAGCTGCGCAGTTCTATTATGAGTTAGATCGAGCTTATAACAATGTAGATTACAATAAACAGACTCTTGCAGTATCAAACTATGAAAACGTACCTGTATATCGCGAGAAAGATTCTAAATCAAAAGTTGCATATAAACTTAACCGTAAAGATTTAAGTGTGCTTATAATGAGTATTGAAGAAGGCGAAATGCATAACAATTCAAAAATATGGTATAAAATAGCGAGTGATCCAGTTCTTGAGGATGATCGAACATTAATGGATGTAAAACCAGGAAACGCTCATAGAGAAGCTTACTATGATATGAATAAGCATTACTTCTATGTTCACTCTTCTGATTTAACAATAATCTCAAATGGAAAAGGGATTGGACAAATGCCTGAAGGTGAAGTGAAACCACAAGGTAAAAAAGGTGATTTAAATAATGATGGATTGATTAACATCAGTGATATGATGGTCATTCGTCGACACATACTAAATATTAAACCATTAACAGGTTTTGATTTAATCGATGCTGATTTAAATAATGACGGACAACTAAACATTAGTGATATGATGGTTATCCGTCGTCACATTCTCGGCATCAAACCGATAGATTAGGTGGATATGATGAAAAAAATTCTTAAATTTCTTATAGCAGCTGTAGTAATGATGCTTATTCCTATCAATACAGTTGAGGCTGCCTCAAGTGTAAGTATTTCTAAAACAACTTTAAAGCCAAATGAATCAGCGACAGTTACTATACGAGAGTCTGATTCTCAAGGTATGGTACAAGGGACAATTACAACAACTGGTTCAATTTCTGCTTCTGCATCTAGTTTTGCGGAAGCAACAAATACATTTTCATTTAGTGTTAGAGCAGGATCTTCGGGTTCAGGAACAGTTTCTATTGTTGGCTTTAGTGAAGATTTGAATGGGAAGAAGTATCCATTTAACAAAACCTATACAATCACAATAGTGGCGACAACACCAGAACCAGAGAAGCCTACAGCTCCAAACAAACCTACTACTCCTCAAAAGCCTGCTGAACCAACAGGTCCAACAGCAGAGGAAATAGCACAGGCTGAGAAAGAAGCAAAACAAAAAATTCCGCTCATTAGTAAGATTGAACTTATTTCTAACTCAACAGCACACACTGGAACGGTCATCAATACTATTGAACCAAGTGAGAACACTTGGGAATACGAGTATTCACTTCCAAAACGAATCAATAAATTCAATTTAGAAGTTACGGGTACTTCAGACAGTGTTGTTCTTACGTATGATAAAGAATATGAGTTTGCAGAAGGTGAAACTGAACCAAAGGCAATTACTATTCGAGCAGTTAGTGATGATATTACTCAAGAATATACATTGAAAGTTTCACCAGATACTTCAACACCATTAGAAGTAACCGTTGGTGAAACGAAACAACAAGTGTTCGAAGATAAAATCATTGATGAGTTTATGACAGCGCGTGGGTTTACAGTTGAATCATATGAGAATGATTCAGAAGTAGCTGTTCCATACTATGCGATTGATGACATTAAGTTACAACTCTTAGTTGATACAGATAGCAACGTAAAATGGTACCGTATGGGTGAATCAAACAATCCTACAGAAAAAGTTGCATTAGTATTTGATGCAGATGATAAACCATTAATTGTTGTTGAAGCTCCGGAAGAAGAACAAAAACAAACAGTTCGTGAAGTTTCTTATAAAGAGAAAGAATTCGAAGTTCCTACTGAGCTCAAGAATGTTGATTCTTCATTAAAATGGGATAATAAATATTCTGCTTGGTCAACTGACGAAGGGGATATCGTTCAAGCTTTAAGAACTAATACAGAATCTGATAAATTCAGAATTAGTCCAGAAAAAGATGTCGTTGCAGCTGTTGTATCATTTGATCAAATTAATACATCAATGTATCAATGGTGGGCATATATCTCAACTGGATTACTTGTAGTTGTAAGTGCTGCATTCATTCTTTATATTAATAAAAATAATAAACTTAAGAAGTCAGCTTTATAGTAATTAAACAAGGTGTGATAAGTGAACAGTGTTTTCGTTAACATAAGTCCTTATTGCATCTTTTTATTCGTTAATTTCACGAGAATTCATCACAAAGATAGTGTGATATATGGTAAAATTGATAAGAGGTGGAAACATGCAATCTAAATTAAAATCATTACTAATAAACTTAACTCTTGTAATAGCGATTGTTGTTACAGTATGGATTGCTTATGTTGGCTTTATAGGTGGTCCTGCACGGGCCTATGAGAAAGAAGACGTTAACTATGTTCAAGCTTTCTTAGAATCAAAGAAATATGATTCGGCACAGTTGTTGAATCGGTTTTCTTTTGATCAAGTATATTATATTGTTCAGTATAAAAATAAAAGTGAAGAAAAAATTGCTTGGTTCAGTAAAGACTTTAAGAAACAAGGAAACCATGCATTGGTATCAAATGATACAGTTTTAGATTTTGCGAAAAGACATGATCTGTCAGCAGATAAAATACATTTTGGAGTGTTTGAGGACAAGCTTGTGTTTGTTTACAAGAACGGATCCAAAGAAGTGTTTTATGACGTTGATTCGTTAGAATTAGTTTACAGTAGGGAGTGATTGATTTGGTATGGTGGAAAAAATCGTATATTAATCGTCGTGATTGGATATTAGAAAATCAAGGAAGTTTAAAGTTAAGTCCTCAAAGTTTAATGATTACCTTGATGATTGATTTTATGAATGAGAACAACGAAAGTATTTCTCTTGAAACTTTAGCTAAACGTAGTGGTTTAGAAATTGAAGAAGTCGATACAACAATTCAAAACTTAATTAACTCAATGATTCTTCAAGTTTCAGTCATGAATCAATCTATAGAGTTTAATCTTGATAACTTATTTAAAAATGGTGTAATTTACGAACATGTTGATGAAGATATCTTTGGTGTCTTTGAAACAGAATTTGGTCGTTTACTAACACAAGCGGAGTTACAAACTCTTAACACATGGTTGCGACGTTATACAGAAGAAGAAATACTTGACGCGCTTCGTAGTGCAATGATGTATAAGAAAATGTCAATGCAATACATTAATGCAATTCTGGTTAATAAAACAGAGGAGAAACGAGTATGACAATTCTTGAGGTTCTTGAAATCCTTGACAAAGAGTTTCCAGACACACAGGGAGAATTGGATTATACGACTCCATTTCAATTGTTGATTGCAGTGATACTCTCAGCACAGACGACAGATGCAGCGGTCAATAAAGTTACTGTTGAACTGTTTGAAAAGTATCCTGATGCTTATGCTTTATCACTTGCAAAGCAAGAAGATATTGAACCAATACTAAGTACGATTGGTTTGTATCGTAACAAGGCTAAGTTCATTATTAACTGTTCGAAACAGTTAGTTGATGAGTTTGATGGTGTTGTGCCTAAGACTCGTGAAGAACTAATGACCTTAGCAGGAGTTGGTCGTAAAACGGCCAATGTCGTCCTTTCTGAAGGTTTTGGTATTCCAGCCATTGCAGTTGATACTCATATTGAACGTGTCGCTAAGAGGCTGAAACTAGCGTATAAGAACGATTCAGTTGAAGTTGTTGAAAGAAAGCTTATGAAAAAAATACCTGAGGATTTATGGGCTCGTGCTCATTTACTATTGCTACTTTTTGGTCGTTATTATTCGACTGCACGAAATCATGAAGATCCTTATGAAATATTAGAACGATTAAAGGAGAAACATCAGTTATGAGAGATTTGAATTTAGAACAAGTGAATACATGGGTTCATGGATCACTCAAAGGAAAAGGATTCATACAAGGTGTTCAAGTAGATAATCGGAAAATTACACGAGGAGATCTCTTTGTTTGTCTACGAGGAGAAAAAGTCGATGGGCATACATTTGCTCAGAACGCTGTTGATCAAGGTGCTGTAGCTCTTATTGTTGATCGTTATCTCGATATCGATGTTCCTCAAATATTAGTTAAAGATACTTTAGAAGCTTTAAGACTCTTTGGTAGATTATACCGTAATTCTTTAAATGCAACATTTATTGGTATTACAGGAAGCAATGGAAAGACATCAACAAAAGATATACTATTCAGTATATTCTCACGAGTTGGTAAAACAATTGCTACACATGCTAACCAAAACACCGAGATAGGTACATACTTAAACCTCTTTAGAATGGATTATGATACAGAGTACGGTATCTTTGAAATGGGATTGGATATGCCAAATGATGTTCGTTTGATGACATCAATCGTTAAGCCTGATGCAGCGCTTGTCATGAGTTTAGCACCGACACACATCGTTAACTTTAGAGATGAACAACATATTGCTGAAGAGAAATTCGCAATATTTGCAGCTGTTGTGAACGATGACGCGAAGTTTTATCAAGGAGACTTTGAATTGTATCGTAATCTCGATCGTGGATACCACACTTTTGGTTTTAATGAATCCAATGAAACAATCGTTAGTGATGTTAAGTCTGATAATAATGGTATTGAGTTTAAAGTGAATGGTACACCATATTCCTGCAACTTATTAGGAGCTCATCAAGCAAGTAATTGTGCTGGAGTGATTGCATTAGCTCGTAAATTAGGTGTTGATGATGTTGATATTCGTGAAGGACTGAATCATGTAGCCTTAACGTCACTTCGTACAGAGCTAGTTGAGAAAGATAAGTCACTAGTGTTATTGGATGCTTATAAATCAAATCCTATCAGTGCAATTTATGCAATTGAACTCTTAAAAAACTACGATTATGAAGGACCTCGTGTTGCCGTTCTAAGTGATATGGTAGAACTTGGAGATAACTCTGTTGAACATCATATTGAAGTACTTGAAGCACTTGAAAAATATGAAATTGCAGAAGCATATTTGTACGGTCCAGAATTTAAACAAGCACTTACACGGTATACTCTAGACAATGTACATGTTCATCATTATGATACATTTGAAGCATTGTATAGTGATGTGCAAGGCTTATTTAAAGCTAAGCAAATGATATTAATTAAAGGGTCGCGTTATTATTCTCTAGAGCGACTTATGAAAGAGGCATAATATGAAAAAGAATATAGCATTAATTTTCGGTTCGATAAATAGCGAACATGATGTTTCGGTAGCTTCTGCTGCTTCTGTATTAGAGCATTTTCCGTTAGATAAATATGATTTAAGTCTTATTTATATTGCGAAAAATGGTACATGGTATACTGGTGATTACTCACTGGATGCTATGAAAGCTAATGAATTAGATGGACACAAAGAATTACTTCTTAAATTTGACTTTAAAAACCCTGGATTTGTAGAACGTGAATCAGGTGTAGAACTTCATATTGATGGAGCGTTTATTATGCTTCATGGTCGAATGGGTGAGGGTGGAGAGATTCAAGGACTACTACACAGTGCAAATATTCCGTTTACTGGATGTGATGTCTTATCTTCCGCACTTTGTATGGATAAGTACTATACACATGTTGTTTGTGAAGCTAATGACATTCCAATGGCACAATACCAACTCATCACTAAAGAAGATACAGTTGATGCATCATCAATTTCATATCCTGTGATTGTTAAACCCAATAGAGAAGGTTCATCATTTGGTGTTACATTTGTACCGGATGAGAAATCACTTCAAAAGGCAATTGACTTTGCGCTAGAATACGACTCACATATCCTTATTGAAGAGTATATCAAAGGTACTGAAGTTGGTCTTGGAATCCTTAAAACTAAAAATGATTATGTAATTAGTGAAGTAGACCAAGTAAACGTTTCCGGAGATATCTTTGATTTCTCAGAGAAATATCATCCTCACAGCACTGAAACATTACCAATATCAATATTCCCTGAAGAAGTACGTAAACAAGTTCAGGCATATGGTGCGAAAGTTTTTGATTTACTAGCATGCTATCAATTCGCGCGTCTTGATTTCTTTGTGACAGACGATCATAAAATTTACTTAAATGAAGTTAATACAATTCCTGGATTCACGAGCTCATCCCGTTATCCAAAGATGTTAGCTGGTAAAGGTGTTGATTTTACAAGTCTTATTACTAAGATGGTGGAAGATATCGTATGTTAGAAAGTGTTCAAGCAATTGTTGATGAGGGAATAATTCTTGAGAACACAAAGCTTCTTAGAAAAACATTAAATCAAGAAACTAAAATCATAGCAGTTATTAAAGCGAATGGTTATGGTTTAGGTATTACTGAAGTAGCTCATACCTGTGAGAAACTTGGAATTGATATTCTTGCTGTTCTTGATGTTTATCAAGCCAAACAGTTAAGAGATGCAGGGATTACATCGCCCATTTTATTATTGGGAGCAACCATTGAAAGTGACTTTAATTATCTTCATGAATTAGATTTAATTCAGGTCATTTTTGATTTAGATTTCGCTAAACGACTTAATTCATATGCTTTATCAAAGAATTTAAGGATAAAAGGGCATGTTAAGGTTGATACTGGACTTAATCGTCTTGGAATGCGCTCTGTAGATGATATAGAGGCGTGTTACCATCTTAATGGTCTTGATATTCAAGGAATCTATTCACACTTTGTAGAGGCTCAAAACGGCGAAGGGGACGCATTAGAGTTTTCCAAACTTCAAATAGAACGTTTTAATTTAGTACTTGAAAAACTTCGTTCTAAAAACATTGAGGTAGGGATGACTCACATGCAAAACAGTCCATCAATACTTCAGTTTGGAGATCTTGGTTATGATGCTGTCCGTTGTGGAATGATACTCTTTGGTTTATTCCACCCAAGTCAGTTAGAAAGTGCGTATTCTCTAGGTTATCGTTGTTGTCTCCGTTTAGAAACTCGCATAGCAATGATTCATACAGTCTACCCAGGTGATTTTATTGGATATAGTCGATCCTATGCAGTAACAAAAGAAATGAAGATTGCTACAATCTCATCGGGATACTGTGATGGTGTGATGAAAGCATTATCGCTTAATGGTGGTTCAGTTATTGTTAATGGAAAAGCATGTAAGATACTTGGAGACATTGCGATGTCGCAGTTTATGATTGATGTAAGTGATGTAGAATGTCAGGCAGAAGATGTTGTTGTAATCTTTGGAGATGAGAACCAATCTATTTATGATTATATTCGTATCACAGGACAATCAATAAATGAACTAATTAGTCATTTACGTTACACAATACCAAGACGTTATATTAATACAATTTAGATCTTCAAACGAAGATCTTTTTTTATGAAGAAAAACTCCACACCTTTCGATGTGGAGTTAAGCCTTATTTCGTTAATATAATGATATTTTTTTGGAATCGTGTACTTAACATGAATGATTTTACGGTAGTGCCATCAATCTGATACCCAGTAATGAGCGCATCATCTGACAGAGAATCCAAATTAGATATTGTCATTAAAGTTCCATATAAATCTTTAAACTGTTTTACTGTTAATCCTGTATTAATTTTAGTATCCGCAACAGTTAGGGTTAATTTTGTTTTAATTAACTCTTCTTTGGTCATTGATTTACCAGAGATGTTTGGGGTGACTTTTAGAGTCACTCCAAACTGATTGCTTGATTGTTGATACGAGATTGCAGGTTGTTCCATTCCATTGTCCTTTGCCCAGTTAATAACTAAGCCAGAAGCTTGACCTGTAAAGTCAGGAACAGAAATAGTATTTGCTTTTACTTCAATCTTTGAACATTTTTGATTCGATTGGATATTTGGTGCTTTATCAAATGTATAGTATGAACATACTTCTACAGAGGATGTATCGTTTGGTAAAGAGATTGTTAATGAGTGATTTTCCTCATCGGTCTTCAGCTCTTCATAAAGTGCACCATTAACTTTTACATCTGTCTTGTATCGAACCGCTCCATAAATCCATGACTCATCGTAAAGACGTGTACCGGAGTATGTTCTTCCGTTGATACTGTCTTTCATCTCTAGAGTTGCATCTGCTTCAATTAATTTCTCTGCATCAGGATATGGTGTTAAACCAACATTGATCTTGAGTTCATTACCAATCTGTTCAGCAGTCACATTTTGTGTTTCTAATGAAGATAAATCTTGTGGAGTTGCAGATGTTAAGGTAGCGTGTTTCTTAAGAACTTTTCCTGTTGAAATTAAATCTGGGTTCATATTTTCAAGTGGAGTTTGATAAGGGAAGAATCCTTTGATATGTGTTATTGACACTACATCACTTGGTTGACTCATTCCTTTTCCTGGTCCATAACTGTTTGCAAGTAAGTCTAGAATGTAACTATTCAAATTACCAGGTAAGTTGAAATTCTTTTCTTGAGGACTGAAGTATGTTTGTAATTCTTTGTCAAGTTCTTCAAAACCATTCCAGGTGGCAATGGTGAAATCACTTGTAGCTGCAATCATAAGTCGATCTATACCAGCTCCTACTGGGATGTTGAATTTGGATGCTTGTTTGTCATCTGCTTCAACTGTACCTGTTTTCGCATAAGTAGGGTAGCTGCGTCGCAATACACGAGCGTAAGTTGTGTCGAGAACTTCTCGCATTTTTTCAGCGGTGAGATAAGCTGCTCCAGGAGATAATACTTGGACTGGAGTGTAATCAGGTTCAATTGTATCAGTACCATCTAGGAACTCTATTTTTGTAACTGTATGTGGTTTGATATATTGACCTTCATTAAAGATAGATGCTGTAGAACCTGCTATTTGAATGGTATTTACATTTAATGGATCGTTACCAATCGCAAATGGAACTGTCACATCAGTTATGTTATCACTTGTAACTAAACCTATTTCTCTTAAGTATTCGAGATATTTCTCATTTCCAATCGCTTCACGTACATCCATGAGTGCTTTAATTGCAGGAATGTTTCGAGAGTCTGAAATAGCTCGGCTTAAAGTTATGTGACCTTCGTGACGACTATCCCAGTTTTTCCAAGAAATTCCGTAGTAACTAATAGGTTCATCTGTAATAAGATGATCGGATGCCCATCCTAAGTGTTCAAATGCAGGTGCATAGACAACGATAGGTTTCAATGTAGAACCAGGAGAGCCAACTCTATTTGCTGCTAAGTTTGACATACGTTGTCCGTTGTAATCGTAACGACCAACAGTTCCGATAATTTCTCCGGTTTTATTATTAACAATTGTTGAAGCAACTTGTTGGATACTCTTGTCAGATACAGTGAGCATGTTCAAGTTTGCAATTTCTCGGTTTTGAACCTTGTCGAGACCACTTTGCACATCTCGGTTAAGGTTAGTATGGACCTTCATAGCTAAATTTGAAGGGATATCTTTAGTATCCTCTGGAACTAACTTATGTTCTTTAAGTAAATCAAGAACTTCAGAATAGGCTAGGTCAATATATGATTGATAAGGTTGAGATCCTTCGTAACTTAATCTATTTTCTGCTAGTAAATCTTCAATTTTTACATTTCGAGCAACATTGTATTCTTCTTCTGAAATATATCCATGATAGTACATGTTATAGACAACACGTTGTGTTTCTCGGTTTGCTGCTGTGATGTTTTGGTATGGAGAATATGCATTAGGCGCGTTAATAACTGCAGCCATAAATGCTGACTCTACAGTATTCAATTCGCTTGCTGATTTTCCAAAGTAAGCTTGTGCGGATTTTTCTACACCAAGTGTATTGTTACCAACACCGAAGTTTACTTTATTAAGGTAGAGTTCTAAAATTAGTTTCTTACTTAATACACCTTCTTTTTCAAATTTTTGAGAAAGGAAGATCTCAACTAATTTACGATCAATACCACCTAAACCACCTTTAGCTTCTTCTGTTTGTTCTCCAGAACTACCGTCTTTAACGAAAGCGGTGTTTTTAATAAGTTGCATTGTGAAAGTTGATCCACCTTCACCCAAACTAAGTTTTCCGGTTTTTAAAGTATCAAATACGTTATTGATGAGCGCCATTGTGAAACGAGGCACATCAAATCCGTTATGAACAAAGAAACGAGAATCTTCAGCAGAGACAAAGGCATCGATGAGCGAATTAGAAAGTTCGTCATAAGAAATATTATCTCGATACTTATTGGATAACTCAAAATAGGATTCCCCATTAGCATCTAAGAAGTTTGTTGAAGGGGGATCTACGAAATCTTGTTGGGTTAATGATGTAAATTGCTCTTGGTTAGCCAGTTTTAGCGTATGCGTTACTAATACTGTAGCGACAGCTAATCCTATAACTGTAATAACTATTAAAATAGAGGCAACAATACGCTGTCCAAAGAACGGTGACCGTCCTTTTTTCTTCTTTTTAGGATTGTTTGGATTTTCTGACTTATTTTTCTTTAGTGACTTAATAGATTTAATTTCTAAAGTTCTATCGTCATTATTGTTCTTTTTGGTCATAATTACTCCTTTTCAGATAGTACTTGATTGAGTACTGTAATGTAATCGCATGGAATTTGATAGGATTGTGGTACCAAATACCCATGTTTCTTTATCCATGATAAAGGTAAGGAACGTGATTTCTCGGAATCAAGATACGGAAGAAACTCACGAGCTAATATTAAGTAGGTTTCATCAAATGAATTGAATCGTATAACAAGAAAGGCAATCGCACCATGTCGATGAACGTTTCTTAAATGGTCAATTTGATGTTGATGAAGTGAAGATAAAGGAAATAAAGTTTTGTTTTTAGTTTCTTTAGCTTCAAAGTCTAGGGCATAAGATCGATAAACACCTTGATAATCGGTAGTCGATGCTTGCCTAAAATAAGCTTCAGTAATCTTTGCTTTATTTCGAGCAGGGTAGTCAACGTTGACGATTTGAATGGGTGTTGGCTTTTTATGCACAACAGCAGTATCTTTAATAAGATAATGATTGTTAGAGGTGTTGATATCTTCTTCAAGACTCATTCCTCTTCGACTTGTTACTTTACTATTTGCAGGTCGTTGATATACTTTTTTACTCCCTGGATATTGAATCATAAAATCACCATTGTTATTATACTATAAATTCTCACATTTGTTTACTTTATTAATGTGGGAAGTTTTGTTTAATGCGCTTGAAGAAGCACACATAATTTGAGATAATAGACCAAGAGGTGAGAATATGGCACAGAAACTAACAATTGATGAAATCATGGAAAAAGAATTTCATGTTGATTTTAAAGGTTATGAAGCATTAGAAGTTGATCAATTCTTAGATGAAGTAATTCAAGATTATAATTACTTTACAGAACTCATAAAAGAACAACAAGAGTTACTTAAACGATATGAAGACTCACTTGCTCAACAGAAGCGAGTAATCTTAGAACTTGAAGGAAAATCACGCAATCAAAGCAATCAAGTTCCAAGTCAATTCAGTCATGTAGATATCTTAAAACGTATCTCACGTCTTGAAGAAGTTGTATTTAAAGACAACAAATAGTAAAAAAAACATACACGAAAGATAATCGCTGCAGTAATGTAGAGGAAAGTCCATGCTCGCACCGCCTGTGATGGTGGTAGTGTTTGTGTCTGATGAAACCATAAGTCAGAGCATAGAGGCATCTATGACGGCAGATCGAAGTCCTAAGGGAAACTATGGATAACGACTTGAAAGTGCCACAGTGACGAAGTCTCTATCGAAAGGTAGAGAGTGGAACGAGGTAAACCCCATAAGCGAGAAACCCAAAATTGGTAGGGGAGCTTGTTGGAGCAAATCGAAGCAACAACAAGACGCGTAAGCGTAGATAAATGATTATCATTAACAGAACATGGCTTATTGAGTGTATATGCATTAAAGGAGTATAGCTCCTTTTTTATTGATTTTCTTGTCACAATAATCTCAAAAATGATTGATTGCTAAATGTATCTTTGATTGGTATAATTTAGCTGTATGACTTTTGATAGGAGGGATCGTATTGGAGAGACTGGGTAGTGTATTAAAAGAACGTCGACTCGAATTAAATCTTACATTAGAAGATATGAGTACTAAAACCAAATTATCAGTTCCTCAACTACAGGCAATTGAAGAAGGTAATATTTCATTCTTTAAAGAAGATTTATCATACTTAAATTACTTTGTAAGATATTATGCAAATGCATTAAATGTTAATTATGACGAAATTAGAGATATTTTAGATGATGCAGTAACCAATTATACAGACGCTATTAATCTTTCACAGATTCAAAAGAAAGAAGAAATAAGTTCTAGTGTAAGGGAAAAAACGAAACAAAACCCATCGCGTAATAGTGGAATGAATCGTGCAAAACCAAGTTATCGAAAAATTGATATACCAACACTTGGTCTTTTAGTTCTTGCAATTGCTATTATAGCTGGGATGATTTTAGTTGGTGTAAAATGGATTATTCCTATGATTGGATCTACAGATCCGATTACACCACCACCAATTGTAAATCCGAATCCAGACAAAGAAGAGGATAAAACATCAGAAGAGGGAAATTCACAAACACCTGAATCACCTGAAACACCGGATCAAAAGTATGTAGTGACTAAGATAGATGCTACAACTTATGAAATTAAAGGTTGGTCTCCTCAAGAAGAGTTTAAGTTTGGTGTTAATATACAAAACCGTTCTTGGATGCAATTCCTTGAAAATAGTAAGATTCTTGCCGAACCGAAGTCAATCATCTATGAAAATGGTGCTACCATTGATGTTTCTGTAGTTGCAGAGAAAGATAAAGTCTTTATTATTAATTTTGGTTATTTTTCAGGAAACACAATTACATTAAATGGACAAACAATTGAAACAGATAAGAGTATCTTAAATAAAGATATTGTTAAGATTACATTTAGATTTACTGAGGGAGTATAGAATGAATATTGCGAATAAATTAACCGTTTTTAGAATTATTTTAATACCGGTAATTGTTCTTGTGGAATTATTTCCCTATGAGCAATTCGGGATTCAAATACCATACTTTGTTATAGAACATATAACATTGTCACTTAAGAATATTATTGTGCTCGTGTTGTTTGCAACCGCAGCTATTACTGACTTTATTGATGGATACTTAGCTCGTAAGTATGACATGATTACAGTTTTTGGTAAATTCTTAGATCCAATTGCTGATAAGTTACTTGTAAATACATTGTTTATTATTTTTGCTTTCAGAGGAACAGTTCCTGTAGTAGCAGTTCTCTTGATGATATGGCGTGATACGATTGTTGACGCAGTTCGTATGCTTGTATCACAAAAAGGCCTTGTAATGGCTGCTGGATACCTTGGTAAAGTTAAAACTGTTGCCCAAATGATTGCTATTATTCTAATTCTTATGAATAATCTTCCATTTGAATTATTCTCAATTCCACTTTCAACCATCCTCGTATGGTTTGCGACATTAATGTCAGTGATGAGTGGAGCGTCTTATGTGATTCAAGCCCGATCATATTTAGTTGAAAGTATGTAGGGAAAACGATAGTTCATGTTGTATTTTATTGTAAAGGAGACATAATGGCTAACGATAATAGAGATAAAGTGCTTGATGAAACAATTAAGCAAATAGAAAAGCAATTTGGTAAAGGTTCAATCATGAAACTAGGGGACCGAGCTTCAGTTGATATTGATGCAATTAGCTCGGGATCATTAGCTTTAGATGCTGCACTTGGTATTGGTGGATATCCTAAAGGTCGTATTATCGAAATTTACGGTCCAGAATCCAGTGGTAAAACAACTCTAGCGCTCCATGCTATTGCAGAAGTCCAAAAAACAGGTGGGAAAGCAGCTTTCATTGATGCTGAAAATGCGATTGATCCAATTTATGCACGTAATTTAGGTGTTAAAATTGACGAACTAATCTTATCTCAACCAGATTCAGGAGAACAAGCATTAGAAATTGTTGATGTTCTTGTACGAAGTGGAGCGGTTGATTTAGTAGTTGTTGATAGTGTTGCTGCACTTGTACCACAAGCAGAGCTTGATGGCGAAATGGGCGACTCTAACATCGGTTTACAGGCACGTATGATGTCAAAAGCAATGCGTAAACTAGCAGGTCCAATGAACCGCGGTAATTGTACTGCAATCTTCATTAACCAATTACGTGAAAAAGTTGGAATTATGTTTGGTAACCCTGAAACAACACCAGGTGGTAGAGCTTTAAAATTCTATTCATCTGTTCGTCTTGATATTCGTCGTTCCGAACAAATCAAACAAGGTACGGATGTTGTTGGTAATAAAGCCAACATTAAAGTTGTTAAAAATAAAGTAGCACCTCCATTCAAGGCAGTTCAAGTTGAAATTGTCTATGGTAAGGGTATTTCCTTTATTGGAGAAGTTATCGACTTAGGTTCAGAGTTCGATATTATTAACAAGAGTGGATCATGGTATTCATACAATGGTGAAAAAATCGGACAAGGACGTGAAGCAGTACGTACTTATCTTGAAGATAATCCAAAAATATTGGATGAAGTTGCTGCTCAGGTAAGAGAAAGAATGATAGTTAAAGATAAAACAGAAGAGGCTTAAATGCTTCTTCTTTTTTATAGGAAGATAAAACTATCTATTATCAAAAGTAACGATATATGGTTGAGAAAAAGCTATAAATAAAGTATTATATAAGTATGTTAGGAAACTAACTTTTGAAAAAGAAAGAGGAGTATTATGAATGATATATTATTATACTCCATCATAACCGGTATTAGCGTATTTGTAGTGATGATTCTGGCGATGGTCATCATGAACAAATTAGGAATGAATCGTTCAAAACAGCAAGCAGAATCAATCGTTGATGATGCAAAAGAAAAAGCTGAAAATATGACACGTCAAGCGCAGCTTGAAGCAAAAACTCATGCTTATGAAGTAAAATTAAATGCTGAGAAAGAAGCACAAGAAAAACGACAAGAACTACAAGAGGTAGAAAGTCGTTTAGAACGTCGTGATGAAAATCTCAATATGCGTGATGCAAATTTAGTTTCTAAAGATAAGGAACTTCAAGAAAAGCAACGTGTTTTAGAGGTGAAAAATTCAAAACTGGATAAGATGGAAGAAGCATTAAACGAACGTATGGCTGTTCAATTGGAAGAGCTTGAACGTATAGCATCAATGCCTGCATCGGAAGCTAAGAAAGAATTGTTTGAAATTGTTGAAAAACAAATGGAACATGAAGTATTGGCATACATTCGTGAGCAAGAAGATCAAGCGCATCAGCGTTCAGAAGAAATTGCTCGTAATATCATCGCACTAGCTATTAATCGTTATGCTCAAGAAGAAACAACACAGCGTAACTCAACTACTATTACATTACCAAATGAAGAAATGAAAGGACGTATTATTGGTCGTGAAGGACGTAATATTCGTGCATTTGAAAATGCTACGGGTGTTGACTTACTGATTGATGATACTCCAGAAGTTATTACATTATCATGTTTCGATCCAATTCGTCGTGAAGTGGCTCGTATGGCTTTAGACACATTACTAACAGATGGTCGTATTCAACCAGGTCGTATTGAAGAAGCAGTTGAGAAAGCTCGTAAAGAGTTAAATCAAATCATTCAAAAGACTGGTCAAGAAACATTGTTTGATTTAGGAATCAGCAAAGTAGATAAAGAAATCGTTCATGTAATTGGACGTTTGAAATATCGTTATTCATATGGTCAAAATGCTTTAGCACATAGTATTGAAGTAGCAAACTTAGCAGGTATGATGGCAGCCGAACTTGGTTTAAGTCAAAAACTTGCGAAGCGTGCTGGTTTACTTCATGACATTGGTAAAGGTCTTGACTTCGAAATGGAAGGTTCTCACGTTGAACTTGGTGTAAGACTTGCTAAGAAACATAAAGAACATCCAGTCGTTATTAATGCAATCGCTTCTCACCACGGTGATACAGAAGCAACAAGTGCAATTTCTGTTTTAGTTGCTGCTGCAGATACATTAAGTGCTGCACGCCCAGGTGCTCGTTTCGAGTCCTTTGAAAACTACATTCAACGTCTTGAAGATCTTGAAGCAATCGCAATTACACAAGAAGGTGTACAACGAGCATTTGCTATTCAAGCAGGTCGTGAACTTCGTGTTCTTGTTATTCCTGAAGAAGTTGATGACTTACAAACAGTTAAAATGGCACGAACAATTCGCCAAGAAATTGAAGAAAAACTTACCTATCCAGGTCAAGTTAAAGTTACTGTTATTCGTGAGTTGCGTGCTACGGAGCTCGCTAAGTAATGCGTATTCTATTTATAGGAGATATCGTAGGTTCAAGTGGTCGACAAATTGTTGTTGACCACTTAAGCACGATTAAGGACAAATATAACATAGATTTTACCATTGCGAATGCAGAGAACAGTGCACACGGTAAAGGTATAACTAAGAAAATTTATCATCAATTAAAGAATGCAGGTACCGACTGCATGACAATGGGAAACCATAGTTTTGCAAAGCGAGAAATATTCGATGATTATGATGAATGTGAAGACTTACTTATTCCGGCAAATATAGAACCTTTAGACTTTGGTAATTTCTATAAGATTTATCAAGTTAAAGGTAAATCGATTTGTGTTGTTAATCTCTATGGTGAAGCATTTATGAATCGGGTAGGGGATCGTCCTTATCCATACATGGATGAAGTACTCGAAGAAACACAGTGTGATTATTACTTCGTTGACTTTCATGCCGAATCAACGAGTGAAAAAATGTTGTTTGCTCATGTATACCAAAATGATGTTGATGCAGTTGTAGGGACACATACACATGTTCAGACAGCTGATGAGAGATTGATTGGAACCTGTGCATACATAACAGACGTTGGAATGTGTGGTGCTAAGGAAAGCATTATTGGTAGAGATGTTGAAGAACTCTACAACAATGTCATCCTTGGTGAACGAACACGTTTTGAAGTTGCTAATGGAGAAGCTTTTTTAAACGCTGTAATAATTGATGTTGATGATGAAACAATGACATCTACAGCTATTACACGCTTAAACTTGTAAAATACCAAGGTGTACTTGGTATTTTTAATGAAGAAACACGCAATCTAGTGTATAATATACACAATGAGATCAACCGTGTTTTATAAGGAGTAATTATGGAAAAAATTAAATTTCTCGAACTGGGAGGCCTTGATGAAGAGGGACGTAACCTTTCAATTGTCGAGATTGATGATGAAATGTACATCATCGAAGTTGGGATAAAATATCCTCAGGCAGAACAACTTGGAGTTGAAGTTGTTTTACCTGACTTTACGTATATTAAACAGAATAAAGAAAAACTCAAAGCAATCTTCATCACACATGGACATGAAGACGTTATGGGAGCATTGCCTTATCTCTTAAAAGAAGTAAATGCACCAGTCTATACAACACCATTGATTGCTTTAATGATTGAAGACAAATTGAAAAAAGCTCGTGTTAAAAACACGAAGATTTTTAAGATTAAACGTGATAGTCGATTTAAAATAGGTAGCCGTCAATGTGTTTCATTCGGAGTAACTCACTCCATACCAGATTCATTTGGTATCGCAATTAACACAGAATCAGGCTACATTGTTCATGCTAGTGAGTTCATGATTGACTTTAACATCCAACAGACTGGTTTTACTACAGATGTCGCAAACATCTCAGAACTTGGTAAAAAGGGTGTATTCATGCTCATTGCGGAATCAGGCTATGCTAAGAAAGAAGGTTTCACATCACCTAATCATCGTATTGCAAGCCGTCTTGAACGAGTTTTCGAGTCAACAGATAGCCGAATTATCGTTACATTATATGACCAAAATGTTTTCCGTTTAATCGAAGTTATTGAAATGGCTCATCGATTTAAACGTAAGATATATTTCTATGATGATAAAGTTCGTCATATCTTAAAACACTTAAACAAATTAAATTATTTTACACTTCCAAATGGTATTGAAATTAGTGATAAAGAATTTGATAACAATGAAGAAAATGTAGTTGTAATTGTATCGGGTGTTGGTCCTGAAGTGTTTGAGAAGATGACAAGCATCTCAATGGGAGCTGACAAGAAAGTTGAAGTTCGCGAAACAGATAGTGTTATCATCGCGTCTCCAGAAGTACCAGGCACAGAAAATAAAGCTGGTATGATGGTTGATGAGCTTTTCAAAGATGGCGTTGCAGTTACAAATATGAGTTACAAACAAGTTCTTGCAATGCATGCATCCATTGAAGATTTAAAAATGATGATTTCATTATTAAAACCTAAATACTATGTACCTGTTAAAGGCGAGTATCAAAACCTTGTAGCGAATGCTGATGTAGCAATCGAAATGGGTATTATGCCTACAAACATTGTAATCTTAGACAATGGTCAAATCGCTGAATTCCATGATGGTCGTTTAAAGTCTACATCTGAAATTCTTAAACTAGAAGATGTCTTAATTGATGGTAAAGATCATTTAGATAGTTCAGGACTTGTGTTGCGTGATCGTCAAATCTTAGCGACAGATGGTGCTATCATCGTAGGTATGGTCATTAACCAAAAAACAAAACAAATCTTAGGTGGACCGGATGTACAATCTCGTGGTCTTATTTACTTAAAAGATGCTGATAATATTGTTAGCGAGATTGGAAAAATCTTAGAAAATACGATTATTACTATGGTAAAAGAAAAGAAATATACTAACATTGATGCGCGTAATGAAGCAAGAGATGGCATCTCTAAATTCATTTACAAGCAAACAGGAAAGAGACCGATGGTCTTGCCTGTAATTATTGAAATTAATGTCTAATTGAGGTGATTGTGTGGCAAAAAAGAAAAGACAAACGAAAGCAAGCATACAAAAACGTAAAGAAATCATAATTTTCGGTGTGTGCATTGCATTGATTGGATTTTCCTTAATCGGTTGGTTTCGTTTAGGATTTATTGGAGCAGTAATTGATAATAGTATGAGAGTTGTTATTGGACAATATACCATTCCATACTACATTCTTATTATTGTGATCTTATTGTTATATCTAATACGACCTGATGCATTTGAACGTTCTCCAATCTTTTGGATTGGAATAACGCTTCTAAGTATGAGTGTTATCTTATTACAATCTTTAACATTTGATCGTAGTTTGATAGGAATACCATTAATACAAATGTTCTTCAAGGAAATTCCTGTAATATTTAGTAATCCGAGTGCAAATGCATTTGGAGGTTTAGTTGGAGCTGTTTTATATGGCTTATTATCATTCTTACTCGATCGAGAAGGGGTTATTATTTTCATATTTGTGTTCTTCTTAATCGCAATGGGAATCCTTATTACACCAACTAAGTTATTTGAACCAGTATCAAAAGGAGCTAAAAACTCTAAGTCATGGTTTGAACGTCATAAAGAACGTCGTGAGGAATCGAAAAGTAAGAAAGAACTGGAAACATCTGTTGATGCAATGATTGACAGTAATTACGAAGAAGTTCGTGCTAACTTTGTTTCTTTAGATGAGGCTGAGAAAAAAGAAACTCCAGTTGTTAAAGATACACATAAAGATAGTAGTCTCTTCATGACTCTTGATGATGAACTAGAAGTTCAAAAAGAAGATACAGCAATTGTTGAACCACTTTCCAAAGAAAGTGAAGAGGTCAAAAAAGATGATGAAGTTGTTAGTGTACCATCAAATGCAGTTGCTAACTATTCTAATTATCGAGTACCTCCTTTAACACTTCTAGAATCCCAAAAAGGTGGTACGCGTTCATCTGCGAATGCAGGGAGTGCTAAAGCTAAGGCTGACCGTCTAATTGCAGTTCTTAAACAGTTTGGTATTGAGGCTACTCTAATTGATATTCATATTGGACCTGCAGTTACGAAGTTTGAATTAAAACCAGATAGTAACGTTAAAATATCAAAAATTTCTTCAATCCAAGATAACTTAATGATGGAACTTGCAGTAAAGACCTTGCGTATTGAAGCGCCAATTCCTGGTAAAAGTGCTGTAGGAATCGAGATTCCAAACGTAGAAATGATTCCAGTTAAGATGCGTGAAGTGATCCAACAAACTACAAACTTTAACGATCCAAACAATATTAATGTTGCTCTCGGTAAAGACCTTATGGGTAAACCAATTGTTGTATCCTTAAATAAAATGCCGCACTTACTTGTTGCTGGAGCTACAGGTAGTGGTAAATCTGTATGTATGAACTCAATCATTACATCCATTCTATTAACTAAAAAACCAGATGAATTAAAGCTTCTCTTAGTTGATCCTAAGAAAGTAGAATTTACACCTTATGTGGAAATTCCTCATTTAATTGGTCCTGTAATATCTGATCCAATGCAAGCGTCGATGGCTCTTAAGGTTATCGTTGATGAAATGGATTTACGTTATGAAACATTCTCTAAGACAGGGGTTCGTAACATCGGTAGCTATAATGAGAAAGTTCAACAATTCCCACAAGAAGGCTTAAAACGGATGCCTTGGATTGTAGTGATTATTGATGAGCTCGCTGATCTAATGGCTGTAGCTGGTAAAGAAGTCGAAACAAGCATTCAAAGAATTACGCAGTTAGCTCGTGCGGCTGGAATTCACTTAATTGTTGCTACTCAAAGACCGTCTGTAGATGTTGTTACAGGGATAATTAAAGCTAATATTCCGTCACGTATTGCATTTGCAGTATCAAGTTCTGTCGATTCCCGTACAATCCTTGATTCTACAGGAGCTGAGAAACTACTTGGTTATGGAGATATGCTTTATATTCCAATGGGAGAACCTCATCCAACACGTGTACAAGGTGTTTATGTCAGTGATGATGAAGTTCGTCGTGTTGCACAAAGAAGTAGTGATCAAGCCAAACCAACATTTGATGATGCCTTTATAAAATTAGATGGTGTTGATGGAAATCATGGAATCGTAGATTCAATGGATGATCCTTTATACGAAGAAGCTAAAGACTTTGTTGTTCGTGAACAGAAAGCCTCTACTTCATTACTACAAAGAAGGTTTAAAGTAGGGTATAACCGTGCTGCTAACCTAATTGATGCTCTTGAACAAAACGGTGTAATTGGTCCTGCTAATGGCAGTAAGCCAAGACTAGTGTTTGTACAAGCTGCAGAAGAGATTGAATAATCTAATCAAGGAATGATTTTCATCATTCCTTTTCTTTTGCCGTAAAAAAAACGGAACCGAAGTTCCGTAGTATCATAGATATGATTTGATTTTACTTACAATGTCATCACGACTAATTAGTGATGCTTCTTCAGCAGTACGTTCTTTAAACTCAACGTGGTTTGTTTCGACATCTCGTCCGACTGTTATTCGTAATGGAATACCAATTAGTTCCATATCATTAAATTTAACACCTGGTCGTTGTTGACGATCATCAAGTAATGTATCAATACCTAATGCTTGAAGCTCATCGTATAGCTCAGTAGCATACTGAACATGATCTTCGTTCTTAGCATTAATTACGACAATAGCTACTTTAAATGGTGCTAAGTTAATTGGCCAAACAATACCTTTATCGTCGTTGTTTTGTTCAACAACAGCTGCTACTGTACGTCCTACACCAATTCCATATGAACCCATGTATACATCTTGTAATTTATTGTTTTGATCTAAATAGTGTAGGTTCATTGCCTGAGCATATTTTGTACCTAACTTGAACGTATTACCAACTTCAATACCTTTTGAGAAGGTGAGGATACCAGTTCCTTCAGGATTTGGATCACCTTCACGAACATTGGATACATCGTGAATATGTGTAGCTTTAAAATCATGGTGGTTAACGTTTATTAAGTGATAATCTGTTTCGTTTGCTCCGATTGTAAAGTTACGTAAGCCTTCGATTTCTTTATCAACGACAACATCAATCTTAAGGCCAATAGGACCTGCAAATCCAACAGCAGCACCTGTTAACTCAATTACATGATCAAAGTCTGCAAGTTCTACTTCATTTGCTTGGTATAATTTACCAAGTTTTACTTCGTTAACATCACGATTACCAGAAACACATACAGCTACGTATTGATCATCGACACGATAAATCAGAGTCTTTACGAATTGCTCTACATCTTGATTTAAGAATGCAGCAACTTCTTCAATTGTTTTAGCATTTGGAGTGTGTACTTTTTCAAAGTCTTTAAACTCTTCGTTACTTACCAGACGTGAACAGTTTTCTGCTACTTCTAAGTTACTTGCATATCCTGTATCTTCTCCTAGAACGAGAACATCTTCACCAATACTTGTAACTGCTTGGAACTCTTCGGATAAATCTCCACCCATAATTCCTGTGTCTGCAGTAACAATACGGTAATCTAGACCAACACGATCAAAGATACGTTTATAAGCATTAAACATTGCATCATAAGAAGCGTTTCCTTGTTCTTTATCTAAATCAAAGGTATAAGCATCTTTCATTACAAACTCACGAACACGAATGAGTCCAAAACGAGGACGTGCTTCATCTCTAAACTTTGTTTGGAATTGATATAAGCTTAATGGTAAGTCTTTATAAGATTTAATATTCATTTGAGCAGCTTGTGCAAATAACTCTTCATGAGTAGGTCCAAGTACAAATGGTTTTTGATATCTATCTTTTAAGGTAAACATGCTTGTTCCGATAATATCACGACGACCAGAAGCAATGTATACTTCTTCTGGAATTAATGTAGGCATGTTCATTTCTTGAGAATCAATAGCATTCATTTCCTCACGAATAATTTGTTCGACATTTTGCATTACTCGATGTCCAAGTGGCATAAACATGTATACACCTGACGAGCTCTTTTTAATAAATCCCCCACGGACTAATAAATTTCCACTAGTGGAATCTTCGTCTTTTACATCTTCTCTAATTGTGTAAAAGAAATTTTTACTTAATTTCATAAGTCACCTCAATATTTTCTTTTATAGTATATCACGAAACCTAATAAATTGTGATATAATATAGATGCCCAGAAGGACTAATATTTTTCCGACACATTGATATAAGGGAATCCGGATGTAGGTTAGTGGCGTGAAGGCTAGATTTATCTAGAATCCCAAGCTGATCGACAGGATACCCACCTGGATAAAACAGGGGACAATATCAACCTTTTGGGTATTTTGTGTGATTACTTGTTTTTAGACAATAAAACATATAAAATAGTGTTAGTTAATTAATTATTAAGGATGGTGAAATTATGTTTAATGTTCTCGCAGTTAGTGTATCATGGGGGAGCCTAGGATGGGTAGTTCTTGGAGCTATCATCGGCGGGATTGCGACGTTCTTCTTTACAAAACGTATGTTTGAAAAACAAATTAAAGAAAACCCACCAATCAATGAAAAAATGATTCGTGCTATGTACATGCAGATGGGTCGTAAACCTTCTGAGGCACAGATACGACAAATCATGAAGTCGATGGGACAATAATTAACACAGGCTACTGTGTTTTTTAATACCTATGAAACGATTTATTAAGCGTGTATTTCTTGTCTTATTTACGATAATTCTGATTGGTGGAAGTTTTCTAGTATATAAAGGATATCGTGAATATAAGAATGTAGTTGCTGAGAACTCTATTGAGACTGTTGTGGCAAGCATTCAAAACAAGAAACATTACACTCGTAATGAGGATATTAACCCTCTTTTCTTGGAAGCAGTTGTTGCTACTGAAGATGAACGTCTGTATAGCCGTAGCACTGTACTTGATTACAGAGCCTTAGGTCGAGCATTTGTAAAGAACATTACAACATTTTCACTTGCAGAAGGTGGTAGTACGATACCGCAACAAGTAGCCAAGAACCTTTACTTTCCAAATAATTTTACAGCTACACGTAAAGTTGCTGAGTATTTCATTGCTTCAGATCTTGATAAGCTATACAGTCGCGAAGAAATTCTTGAACTCTACGTTAATATGAACTATTATGGTGACGGACATCACGGGATTCGTGAGGCAAGTTTTGGATACTTTAACGTTAATCCAAAAGATATGTCACGTGCACAAGCAGTAATGTTAGCGGGTATCCCGCAATCACCTGCGTATTATCAATTAAGTAGTAATTACAAAGGTGCGAAAGCACGACAAGAACATGTACTCTATCGTCTTGTAGATGCTGGAGTAATAACACAAGAAGAAGCAATTTCAATTTTTAATGAAGATGTTTATGGAGGAAATAACGAATGAAAAAGATGATTAGTGGTATCAAACCCACAGGCCAGCTTCATTTAGGAAACTATATCGGAGCCTTACAACCATTTGTACAGTCGCAAGAAGAATTTGATGTCAATGTTTTTATTGCGAACTTACACTGTATTACGATGCCAATTGATCCAGAAGAGTTACAAACGAACTTACGGGATGCATTGCGTTTTTATTTAGCTGTAGGATTGGATCCAAAAAAATCAACAATCTTCCTTCAAACTGACGTTCATGAAATTGCTCAGTTAGGATTTATTATGTCATGTTTAACTCCTATGGGAGAATTAAATAGAATGACTCAGTATAAAGATAAGAAAGATACAGGTATTTCATTAAGCTCAGGATTCTATACCTATCCAACATTAATGACTGCTGATATCTTAATTCATAAAGCACAATATGTTCCTGTAGGGGATGATCAAAAACAACACGTTGAATTAGCACGTAACACTGCTGAACGCTTCAACAATCGTTTTGGAGACACATTTGTTGTTCCTGAACCTGTTATTGCGAAGGTAGGAAGTCGTATTATGTCTCTATCAGATCCATCAAAGAAAATGAGCAAATCTGATAAAGATGGTGAAAAAGGCGTAGTTTACTTAAAAGATACGCTTAAAGTAGCACGTAAGAAAATCATGTCTGCAGTTACGGATAGTATCGGTATTGTGCAATACGATGTTGAGAATCAACCGGGTATCGCAAACTTACTAACAATCTATGCTGCACTTAAAAAGATAAGCATTCCTGAAGCTGTTTCTGAATTTAAGGATGTACAGTATGGTGGATTTAAGAAGGCTGTTGCTGATGAAGTATGCGCATTACTTGAGGTGCTTCAAGAGAAACACCAAAGTTATGATGAAGCATATATTGAATCAGTCCTTCAAGAAGGTGCAGATAAAGTTAGACCTACTGCACAAGCAGTACTAAAAGAGGTTCAAGAAAAATTAGGGATGGAAATTTTAAAGTAAGTCCTAATCTATGTTTACGTTTAATTGATGAAAGGAAATCTTTTCATCAATTTCTTTGTTATTAACCCGTTTAATCTTTTATTATTTGATAAGACACTGTATAATTGGTGGAAAGGGGGACGTGAAATGATTATATTATATACATCACCAGGGTGTGCTTCATGTCGAAAAGTTAGACAATGGCTCAAGGCCAATAATTTGAAGTTTATCGAAAAAAACATATTTACCTCAGTACTGAGTGATAAAGAGATAAAACATCTCTTAATGCGTAGTGAAAATGGAACTGAAGATATCATCTCACGCCGTTCCAAAGTCATGCAGGAATCACAGATTGATCTCGATGATTTATCAATGAATGAACTTGTCATATTTATTCAAAGACATCCTTCAGTATTGAAACGCCCAATCGTTATGAATGAAAAAACATTCCTAGTAGGGTATGATGAAGAAGAAATCGATGCCTTTATTCCAGCGGAATTAAGAAATTCGCATCGTCGTTATTATGATCCGCTAAGTAGCCATAATGATGAATAATTAGATTTGAGGTTTTTTATGAAAGTATTAGTAGGTTTATCGGGTGGCGTTGACAGTGCTGTAGCTGCCTATTTATTAAAATCGCAAGGGCATGATGTCACTTGCGCTTTTATGCGTAATTGGGATTCGTTTGCGAATAATGATATTCTCGGCAATCCAACAATTATGGATGACATGTGTTCACAAGAAGTAGATTATGCTGATGCAATGCGAGTAGCAGAGCATTTAGGATTACCTTTACTTCGTGTTGATTACGTTAAAGAATACTGGGATAATGTGTTTTCCTTCTTCTTAGAAGAAACAGAACGTGGAAATACACCAAACCCAGATATTTTATGTAATCGTTATGTAAAATTTGATTCTTTCTATGATTTCATGGATAAGAACGGTTTTGATGCGCTTGCAACAGGACATTATGCAAGTGTTAAAGAAGGTCGCCTTTATCGTGCAGTCGATCAAAATAAGGATCAAACATATTTTTTAAGTCGTGTAAGACCTGATGTATTACCACGTGTGTTATTTCCTTTAGGAGATCTTACCAAACATGAAGTACGTGACATTGCTTTAAAACTTGATTTACCAGTAGCTACAAAGAAAGATTCAACAGGAATCTGCTTTATTGGTGAACGTGATTATCGTGATTTCCTTAAAAATTATCTTAAAGATTCAGAAGGACCCATTGTGAATGTTGATACCCAAGAAGTTCTTGGAACACATCAAGGCGTCATGTTCTATACTATTGGACAACGTCATGGACTTAACATTAACACATCAGTTGGGCCTTATTTCGTAGTAGGTAAAGACTTATCGACAAAGACTATCTATGTTGGTAAAGGTGCCGACCATCCATTGTTATTTGCTTCAAAAGCAGTTATCTCAGATATGAACTGGTTTTCAAACAAACCTAAAGAAGCAATGAATTGTACTGCTAAGTTTAGATATCGTCAGAAAGATGTAAAAGTGTCTATCGCTTGGATTGATGAAACTCACATTGAAGTCACAATGATTGATGACGTTAAATCAGTAACTCTTGGCCAAGAAGCTGTATTCTATAATGGTGAAGAAGTACTTGGTGGCGGTCGTATTGATCGTGTATTCGATGTTAATGGAAACGAGGTATTCTATGACTCGAAGCACAGTAATTGATGAAGGATACGGTAAGTTTACCGCTAAGCAAGCACTTCTTGTAATTGCAAACTATTTTGTCGGTTATATTTTAATTTATCAAATTGTAGCTGAAAAATTATCAAAAGTATTCTTTGGAGTAAGTCGGGGTATTCACCCTGTAATGAATTTCATTCTTCATTTCTTTACAATCGTTACAATGCTTATGATTATTTGGAAACCTTTGTTGAGAAGTTGGCGTGAATTCACCAAAGACAAAAAACTGGTACAAAATATTATTATCGTATTTAAGAATATGGGCTTATTGTATCTTACAAATATTGTAGTTAATATAATTATTATGTTAGTACTTGGATTAGATGGTAGCTCTGAAAATCAAATAGCTGTAGAATCTGCCCTAAAATCAAATGTTTTAGTCGTTGGATTTATGGTCGTGATTTTCGCACCTCTTGTAGAGGAATTTGTATTTAGAGGCGTACTTTATCAGTACTTTAGATCGAAGCAATCCTTTATTGTTCCTGTGCTTATATCAGTGCTACTCTTTGGTTTGATTCATGTCTTACCTGAGGTTCTAAATTCTGGTAATTATCTTGAATTTATTTACCTCTTACAGTACTGTCCAATGGCTTACTTTATGATACGATCTTTAGAGATGACTGATTCAATCTTTGGCTCTATAGGAGTTCATTTTCTAAATAATCTTATTGGTTTTTTAGTTATTACTTTTATTAAATAACTTAGGGAGACTTATGGAAGAAACAATTAGTGGACATGTTGAATCGTTAATTTTCAAAAATGAACAATCTGGATTTGGAATCTATCGGATTGTTCTTTTTAACAGCAATCAAAAACCACTCACGATAAAAGGAAATCTTGCAACACTTGAGCTAGAAGGCTCCTATGAATTTCATGGTTATTATCATGAAGACAGTCGTTTTGGTATGCAGTTTCAAGTGACGTCTTTCCAAAAAATGTTGCCACAAGATAAAGAATTCATTGTTCGATATCTAAGTGGACCTTCTTTTCCTGGAATTGGTCCTAAAACAGCAGAGGCTATTGTAGAAAAGTATGGAGAAACGGTACTTGAAGAAATTAAAGTAAATAAAGATTTTAAACTCTCTATAAAGGGTGTATCCAAAGCTAAAGCTGATTTAATTATCGATACAATTCGTCATCATGATCCGCTTGAAGATACAATATCTTTCCTAATGGCAGCAGGACTTGGCCACAAGCAAATCATTAAAATTACCCAAGAATATGGTGAAGATTCAATAAACATTATTCAAGAAAATCCTTATAGACTTGTATTTGAAATTGATGGTATTGGATTTAAGACAGCTGATAAAGTTGCTCAGAATCTTGATTTTGATGAAAATCATCCGTATCGAATAGAAGCTTACGTTTTGGATAAATATGAAAATAAAGTTTATGGACAAGGGGATAGTTATTGTGATTACGACTTATTTCTTAAAGAAATGGGTGCTGATCATGATGAGCGAATCACGGAAGCTGTTGAGAGTTTAATTGATCGTCATGAACTTGTTCTGGATGAAAATCGTTTATACCATGTTACTCAGTATGAGAGTGAAGTGTATATTGCTGATACACTTAGTGATTTTCAATACCATGGTTATGACTTCGATGTCGATGATTTTAATGGAAAATTATCTCAAGTGGAATCATCACTGTATATAAGCTTTGATGAGATTCAAAGAGATGCTATTGAATCATTCTTAAGAGAAGATATTACTATTCTTACTGGTGGTCCAGGGACCGGTAAAAGTACCTTACTATCAGGTATCGTTACATTTCTGCAAATGAACATGCCATGGTTAAAGATTGTTTTATGTGCGCCCACAGGACGTGCAGCTAAACGTCTAGAAGACCTTACAAATGTGCAAGCATCTACAATTCATTCAATCTTACGATGGGATTTGGATTCGAATAAGTTTGGAGTGAATGAAGAAAATCCCTTAGAAGCAGATGTCGTTATTATCGACGAGTTCTCAATGGTTGATACCTGGCTTTTCGCAAATCTATTACGAGCTTCTGAAAAAGTTAAGAAGTTTATGTTTGTAGGAGATAGAGACCAATTACCTTCAGTAGGGAGTGGCTTTGTACTTGGTGATTTAATTCAATCAGAAGTATTTAAAGTTATTGCTTTACAACATAACTATCGTCAAGAAGCGGGTTCAGAAGTTATTGACCTTGCAGTTAATATGAACCAAGGTATCTTTGATATTAGTTCGTATCACCGTGATGTGAAATTCTTTGATTCACGTTATGGTTCTGTAAAAGATATTGTTCTTCGTGTAGTTGATGAAGCACTTGCTAAAGGCTACACACTTAATGATATCCAGGTATTAGCGCCAATGTATGATGGACCTGCAGGAATCGATAACCTTAATCATTTTTTACAGAAGATGTGTAACCCTGAAGATCCTTACAAAAGTGAATTAAGAGTTGGTACTCGTATTTTTCGAGAAGGGGATAAGATACTTCAATTAAAGAATCAACCGGATGATTTTGTCTTCAACGGTGATATTGGTCATTTAGTAGAAGTAAGTTCAAAAGAATTACTGGTAGACTTTGATGGCAACTTTGTAAGCTATTCCCGTGCTGATTTTATTAATATTACCCATGCTTATGCGATGAGTGTTCATAAAGCTCAAGGTAGTGAGTATCCAATCGTTATTCTAATCGCTATGAGAGACTTTTACAGGATGTTGTCGCGACGTTTATACTATACGGGGGCAACACGTTCATCAAAATCTTTAATCCTTGTAGGACAGGAAGAAGCCTTTAGAAGGGCTGTTGAAAATCATTCAGAATCACGACGACTAACATACCTTCACAAACGTTTGATTGAAAAGAACAAGCACTAACAATCATGTTAAGAAACGATGATAAATCACAAGTTATTAAACTTTTGGTTTATCATTTTTTTGTTTAGTGACAATTTATTTAATTCCGAAAGATTGCACGGACTAAAAGCTTCATGATTAAGTATAATGATTAAAGAGGTGGATTTATGAAAAAATTAGGAGTCATATTTAGTGTACTATTGATGCTTACAGCATGTACACAAAAACAAGAAACAACAAAGGAAAAACTAGTAGTAGGATTAATGCCAGCTATCGATAGTGTGCCAATTATTTGGGCAGATTCTCAGAACTTTTTTAAGGATGCTGGATTGGATGTTGAGGTTATCGTTTATTCCAATGGTAATGATCGTGATACACAAGTTCAAACAAAAGCAGTTGATGTTGTAGTTTCCGATATTATGGGTTTAGTTGCAATGAAAGAAGCAGGCTATGATGTTGTAGGAGTGTCACAAACACAAACAATGTTCTCAGTAGTTGCTCAAAAAGGCTCAATGGATAAGAAAGATATTTCGGTAGGTATGGCTGAAGTGAGTGTTACTCAATATGCAGCAGATGCAGGACTTAAAGCATACAATCTTAAGAAAGAATTTGTATCTGCATTACCACAACGTCTTGAAATGGTATCGCAAAATCTAATCGATGGCGCGATCATTCCAGAACCAATGGCATCACTTTCAACGTTAAAAGGCTTAGACTCTATTCCTTTAGAGATTGAGTCACCAAATGTCTTAATGTTCCAAAATGATTCAGTTAAAAATAAAAAGAATGAGATTCAAAAGTTCTATGAAGTCTACAATAAAGCAGTTGATCACATCAATAAAGATCCAGAATCAGTTAAAGACAGTGTGATTACTGCATTAGGTCTCGACAAAGCGATTCATAGCGTTATGAAATTTCCTCAGTATACACATGCTCAAGCAATAAAAGAGTCTGTCTATAATGATGTGACCGTATGGATGGAAGAAACTTTAGGCATGAAGACGAATGTTGCTTACAAGGATGCAGTGATTCAAGGAATCTTAAATGATTAAACTTTCTAATGCTTCATTGCATTATGGTGATACCAAAGTTCTCAATAATGTAGAACTGAATGTAGAAAAAGGGAAGTTACTTGCCTTAGTAGGTCCTTCAGGTTGTGGTAAATCTACCTTATTACGGGTACTAAGTGGATTAGAATCTTTAGAAGAAGGAAGTTTAGAAATTGATGGTAAATCTTTACAATCAGTTCGTAAACAAACTGCCTTATTACTTCAAGATTTGGGATTGTTTCCATGGAAGACAGTGCTACAGAACATTAGTTTTATCTTAATTGACCGTGGAATGTCGAAAAAAGAAGCAGAAACTAAAGCTATACATCATTTAGATTCTGTGGGTCTTAAAGAGTATGCCAATCGTTATCCAGAAACGCTGAGTGGTGGTCAGAAGCAACGTGTTGGTTTTGCGAAGGCAATTGCACTTGAACCTGATTTATTGCTTCTAGACGAAGCTACGGCGTCTCTTGATGCATTTGCAAGTGAGTCAGTCCAAGATATACTCAAAAAGATACATACTGAGACAGATATAACGATGGTAGTTGTTACACACAAAATTGAAGAAGCCGTATTCTTGGGAGATTCTATTGCTCTTATGGATGAAGGGTCAATTCATACGATTATCGATAACCCAAGTGTACATCTTGATAATCAACGGAACACATTTGAATTCTTTGAAATGTGTAAACGAGTGAAAGAGGGGTTTCATTATGAATAAAGCTCTTAAGACACTCTTTGCTGTAGGTATTGTCGGTGTGATTTGGGAATTAATGCACATACTAACTCAAGGTGTAGGAATCCCTTCAATACTTACTACAGTCACAAACACTGTTAATGTTTTCCCATTATTAATGGAACATCTCTTAGTGAGCGCTATACGACTTCTAATAGGCTTGTTTCTAGCGTTGTTGACAGGTGGAGTCATTGGAAGTCTAATGGCGAGATATAAGGCTGTAGATGAGCTCTTGGCACCTTTGGTATATTTAGTAACTCCATTACCTAAGGTAGCCTTCTTACCAATTATGATGGTCATCTTTGGGATATCTGAAACAGCACGAATTGCTGTACTGGTATTTGTAGTGGTATTTCAATTTATCTTAGGTATACGAGATGCTTTAAAGTCAATGCCACAAACTCATATTCTATCCATGAAAAGTTTAGCGTTATCGAATGGTTCACAGTTCAAAGATATTATACTTCCTTACAGTTTGCCGTATCTATTCACAAGTTTAAGACAAGCATTTGGAATGAGTCTTGCAGTACTTTTCTTTTGGAAACATTTGTAAACCAAAAAGGAATTGGATACTTCATTATGAATCGCTGGGGATGGTTAACTATCCCGATATGTTCAGTGGAATTCTTGTGTTAAGCATCTTTGGGTATCTAGTTTATGGTTTTCTAGATTTCCTGGAAGCAAAACTATGTCCTTGGAACACATTACAAAATTCAAAAGAAAAGAAGTAGCTCGGCTACTTCTTTTTAAGTTCTGATAAGATATCTTGTAATAGTACAACTTCTTCACTAGGTGCTGCAACTTCTTCAACAACTTCTTCTTCAACACGTTTTTTATTAAAGCTACTGATTACTTTAATAAATACGAAGATTGTAAGAGCTATAATAACGAAGTTAATAACACTTTGTAGGAAACTACCCCAGCTTAATAAAACAGCTTTGGCATCTCCTTTAGCCGGAACAAGTTCAATTGCGTTTTTCGCAATATCATTACCAATGATTAAACCAAACACAGGCATAATAATGTCATTGACTAATGATGTAACGATTTGGTTAAAAGCTCCCCCGATAATAACCCCAATCGCTAGTTCTAAAGCATTGCCTTTAAGTGCAAATTCTTTAAACTCATTTAGAAATTTTTTCATCTTCATCCTCCCGTACTTATAGTTTACTTTATATTTATAGAAATGTGTAGTTCTATGATATATTATTAGTATGTTTAGAAAGAAGGAATAGTATGAGTGAATCAACAGTAATGAAATATTTCCGTGAGATAAGTGCAATTCCACGTGCTTCTTTTAATGAAGAAGCAATATGTAAACATCTTGAGATGTTTGCGAAATCGTTAGGACTGCGTTATCGTACGGATGAAATTCATAATATCGTAATTTTTAAAGATGCTAGCAAAGGATATGAAAATGCTCCTGTCGTGATGCTTCAATCACATACTGATATGGTTGCAGAAAACAATAAAGGTAGTGAACACAACTTTGACACTGATCCATTGGATTTATTCATTGAGGATGGATTTCTACATGCTCGTGGAACGACTTTAGGAGCTGATGATGGTGCAGGAGTTGCTTATATGATGGCAATCCTAGCAGACAAAGATGCTCAGCACCCAGCCTTAGAATGCGTCTTTACAGTGCAAGAAGAAACTGGATTAACTGGGGCAACAGAACTCGACACTTCAGATTTAAAATCAGAATTATGCATTGGACTTGATGGATCGGGTGAGGTTGAAACGTATGTTTCATCGTGTGGTGGAGTTCGTGCTAAACTAGACCGCAATATTAAGTTTATTGAAAAACAATCAAAAACAGTAACAGTGCAGATACGTGGTTTACTAGGGGCCATTCGGGTGGTGAGATTGATCAAGAAAGAGGTAATGCTTCTAAAATAGCAGGTATTATCTTACGTAGAGCGTATGACATATTTGATTTCAATCTTGTGACATTACAAGGTGGATTAAAAATGAACGCTATTACACGTGAACATGATTTTACAATTGCTATTGACGATGTTGAATCATTTAAAGAGTGGTTTGTGGATATCGAAAAAGAGTTTAAAATTCAATATGAATTCTCAGATGCAGGACTTAACTTTATTCTTGAAGAAGGGATTACAGATAAAGTTCTCACAGACGAAGATACAGAAGCAATTATAAATACACTATTTATGCTTCCTTATGGTGTTATTCAAAAAAGTAAGGCAATTAAGGATCTTGTAATTACATCATCTAATATCGGTACTGTGGATATTATTGATGATAAAATCGAAATTACAGTTTCTATTCGAGCTACACAAGAGTTCGTGATTGAGAATGTTATGCGTCAAGTACAGATGATTGCTGAACAAAGTGGTTATTCTATTGAATTCTCTTCCCGTTACCCTGGATGGAATTATGATGCTCAATCTAAATTTAGAGAAAGAACTATGGAAGTTTATAAGAATCTTCGTGGAACAGATATGGATACTGTTGCAACACACGGTGGATTAGAGCTCGGTATCTGGAAAGGTAAGTTACCAAACCTTGATATTGTAAGCTTTGGACCTATCATGTTTGATATTCATACCCCAGATGAGCGTTTAGATATCGCTTCATTTGATCGCACTTACGAATTCATGGTAGAATTACTCGCTTCATTAAATAATTACTAGTGTTGACACATCTTCGAAAGAAGGTGTGTTTTCTTTAGCTTTTTAATAAGAATGTATTGATTTAATACAAGAATTAGATTATTATAATTAGGCAATGCCCGAGTGGTGAAATCGGTAGACGCACTGGACTCAAAATCCAGCGAGGTAAAACTCATGACGGTTCGAGTCCGTCCTCGGGCACCATCGACAACAAATGTAAACGTTCTTAATTGAACGTTTTTTTCTTTGATATTTAAGTTATTTCTTAAGCATTTTATTATATAGTTAAAAAGAGAAAATACAAATGATTTTATATACTATAATAGCTACTTTACTTGACTAGAGCACCTTGTGGAATGGCAACACATGAAATATCCTACGCAAAGTTGTGTAAACGGATAATTAAGTTTCAAGATGGAAGAATAAATTAGTTGAATTGAATTAGCCTTTGGATACTATTTAGAAAACATCCAAAAAGACGTGTAAATATAGAAGTCTAGTTAAATTGCGAATGGTTATTGGATATCTTCTTAACATCATCATATTATCCCTTTTCTTTGGCATTTTCATATTATTAATTGAAGAGTGAGGATGTTTTTCATTATAGTAAGCTATATATTGGTCTACACCCTCTACTAATTTGTTTACACTAGAATATATTCTTTGATAGAATTTCTATTGTTTAAAGTAAGGAAAACCGATTCAATTAAAGAAATATATACAGATTATGAGGTCGGGAAAATAACTGGCTAATTTCATTTCTAACTAACAGTTTTCGAAATAAATATGATACAAATTAACTTTCATTGTCATTGTGTTCTAGTAGACTAAAGTTCTTTCTGGTGTACTAAAAACACTATAAGAGAGAGAAAAATAATATCTGACAAAACTTATCTAATTTTACACAATCCTTTTTTAATAAACTATTGACCGATTGAAGCAAAGTATTGTAATACGAATATATAAACATAGACATTAGATTTCATATTTCACAATTGAGTGATGTATTGATTTATCGTTGTAATGCTATTTCTTTGATGTTGCCAATTTATAACTGCCTGAAAATTCAACTCAATGCACTATAATCTATGCTATCGAGTTCTTTTTAGCGATTAGAAAGGAGTTATATGATGTGCCCATCATATTTGTAAGTTATTATGTTGCTTTTGTATATACTAATTTTTATATTGTTTGGCTTTAGTGTTGTCATTAGTTTGAAAACAAAAAAAAGAAAAGAATTAATGGGTGTCATTATTGTTTGCCTCGTAGTAGTCATTGGTTCTAATATGTTAAACAATGTGATAGCCGATAGAAAAAAAAGATCAGGTTTAGATTCTTGTAGGATTAATGAAATCACTTTTTTTGAACAGGAACCTTATAGAACTGCGGATTATGAAGACATACTGGAATATAGTGATACAGTATATTTTGAAGAAGTTGGAAAATGTTATACTGTACATCATACAGTTGACCTAATTTTTGACGATAATTTAGAAATGCAAAGCTACAGAAACATCATTAACATTCAAATAACGTTCGGACATGCGTCTGTAATCGAAAATGAATCTTTTGTTACGATAAGTGATGATATTATAGAGGTTAATGCAAAATATACAATTGCTGAAATGGTTGGAGAAAAAAATCGTAAAACAAAGAAAGTAAATCATGTTTATAAATTTTCAAAAGATGAGTTTATGTTTCTTAGCAAGACATAACGATTGAGGAAGGAGGGTAGAATACTCTAGGAAGAAGACCAGCTTGCTTATTGAATGAAGAAAGGCTAAATTTAGATTATAAGGAGAGGAAAAAGTATGAAGAAAAAAATGTTAGCATTTTTCTTAACAATTATGATTCTAACTCCATCAGGAATTAACATTTTCGCAAATAAGGAGATAGATAGCCAAAGAGTTGAAAATAATATTTTCTTATTTAGGACGTGATTCAAGCGATGAAGGTTATTTAGCTTCTATTAAAAGCAATGTGGATGTTTTAAAGGCTATCTATACTAAACATAAATTCTCTGACATTATGAGTGAATTGGAAGTAAAACTAAATGAATTAAAGACTAAAGTCAATTCTGCAAATTACTCTACACTCTTTGCGATGGCTAACGGAGATGAAGTTAAAGCATTTGGACCAAAGAGTCGTTACGATGTAGTATTTAATGAATTTGGTTTTAAGTCAGTGGATGCGAACTTCGATACATCAACTCATGGTGCAACTGTAACGTTTGAATTCATTAATTCTCTACAACCCGATGTAATGATTGTGATGGACCGTGCCCAAGTTACTGGTGGTGCAACATTAGCGAAAGAGTTACTAAATAATGACTTTGTAACGAATACTCCAGCATTTAAGGAAAATCGTATTATCTATGTTGATCCAAGTAATTGGTATCTAACAGAAGGTGGGATCCATGCTTTTGAGTCAATGATTGATGAATGTATGACGATCTTCAAAGGATAGGTTCAAAAAAGATCTGGATAATCACGTCCAGATCTTTTTTATTATTATGTCTTACTAAAAATCAAATATTATACAATAAGAAAACTCTTATGCCTTTACTTAAGCAGTCTTAGCTTAGTACCTCTATTAATCTTGGATCGATTTTCGTAATAACAAAAAATTAATAACGATTGCAATTAAATCTATTATGATTGTTATATCAACCAAGATAATTATGTACTTGTACATAAACCAGATGGTATCAAATAGGTCAGGGAAAGAACTATTTATATCTAAGCCATTAATGTATGTCAAAAACCCTCTTACAATAACTAAAGAGAGAAGAATAAATAGTGATAATACCTGTAGCAAGATATACTTCTTACGTGTTTTCATATGAACCTCCAATTACGTTAAGGCTTGTTATAATCAAATTATACCAATTCACTCGACTATAAACTAATATGTGTAGTTTCACTTTTTATACTATTACAAGTAACGGTGCCCGAGGACGGACTCGAACCATTATCGGATAATACTTACATTTCGGATAGAATCCCATTCAATAGCGATCGTATCGATATAAAGATAGGTCTCATCTGCAAGACCTTCGAACTTTCCTGTAATACTATCCATTAAGTTTCCGTTTTCATCTCTGTCATTCATTTGAATACTTATGGTTTTCGACTTTAAGAATGCTAGTTGGAGGAGCTCATCAATTTCAAAACGTGATTGTTGAGGTAATTCCTTCACAACTTTAGTTGCAAGATGCTTATTCTGTGCGATAGATTGTGTTAGTTCATCCAAAGCAAAAGCAGTACCCCATTTTAATCCAAAGGGCCGGTCATGATAATCATTATAATCAGTAAATTCTTTCTTAGTTCTTTTTCTCATCATCTTCGTCCTTTCCATCTATACCACTTAATCCACCTGCGTGACCACCAACAAGGGAACTACGCTCTATCGCTCTTCCTCCTTTAAGCATGCTGCTTGCATAAACAAGCTTAGTAAAACCGTGTTTTTTTCTTATACTATCAATGACTTCATTAAAATCATCGTCTTTATCTACTTCATCAATCGTCTCGAATAAGTTGAGCTGTGTTTGTACACTGGTCTCGAGTTTAGAACAAGTTACTCCTATATTTCTTACAATTTGCACATCGTAATATTCATAAAATATCTCTAGTAGTGCATCGCTTATTCTCTTACTGCTATTGGTTGCTTCTATTGTGACTTGTTTACTAAAGCCTGTCTTACCGTATGTATCAATATAACCCATAGAATAGCCAATCCATAAGCTAATACTTCTTGTTTTTTTATTTTCTTTACGAAGTCGTGTAGCAACTTGATCTCCCATTTCCCTAACTACAATCTCAAGCTCATCTTTATTCTTATAGTCTCTATTTAATACTTGAGAATTACCAAGTGACTTTGACTTGGGTAAATATGTTTCGCCAACAAATGTTCTGTCAATTCCCCAAGCATGGGCATAGAGTTGAGCTCCAATAACACCCATTTCTTTTTTAAGCTTATAATAATTAGTATGTGCTAAATCTCTTATTGTGTAGATTCCCATCGCATTTAAACGTTTCTTTGTTCTGCTACCGATACCCCAAAAGTCAGTAATGTCTTGAATATTCCAAAGCTTATTTTGTACATCATCATATCGCCATTCTGCTTTCATATTCTTATTATGTTTTGATTCATTGTCAAGAGCTAGTTTCGCAAGAAGAGGGTTATCACCAATTCCTATAGTTGTGTATATACCTGTTTCTTCAAATACTTTTATTTGAATAAGTCGAGCAAGTTCAAATGCAGTATTACATCCGAAATAAGCTAAAGAATCCGTAACATCTAGAAACGTTTCATCAACAGAATAGACTGATATATTTTGATCATCGACAAAAGTTCTAAATATAGCGTTAATTTGTCGGTGTTTCTTCATATAAAGATTCATACGTGGTGGTGCTATTATGAGATCATCAGGGTAAGGAAACGGCAAATCCCGTGCACGACTAACATTCGAGATGTTGTATGCTTTCTTTGCTTCAGGACTAGAGGCTAGAATAAGCCCACTGCCTCTTTCTTGGGTATTATCACTTGGATAGCTCATTACTACTAATTTGACTGTTAAAGGGTTTAGATTGCGTTCTACCGCTTCACAGGATGCATAAAAACTCTTGCAATCAATGCAGAGCACATCGCGAGAAGGTTCTTTACTATAATCAAAAATTAATGAGCTTTCGTACATGTTTGTTCTCCTTGTAAGAGTATTATACAACAAGTATCGGACAAATAACGACGTTTATACAATGCTTTGATACTTTATAGTTTAATAATGTACAGACAATATTTACTCAGTTGACGATAACTGATAAAATACTTAAAAGAGGTACTGCAATATGAAAACATACTTTGTAATTAGTGATATTCATGGTAAAGGTATTGACCTTGAAATGTTTGAGGATAAAGGATTTCATATCGACAATCCAAACCATTTAATCGTTCTATTGGGTGACTATTTTGATCGTGGCAATAATAATTCTGAAGTCTACCGTTGGATTCTAGATACTCGTAGCATCTTAAAAGATAGATTGATTACGCTTATTGGCAATCATGAAGGTATGATAATAAATGTGTTTAATGAGGTACTTGAGCATCCTGACTTAGACTATTCGTCCTTCCTAGAACTTAGAACCGTTCAATTATGGATTCGTAATGGGGGAGACACCACAATTCGAGACCTTTTAGGTAATACATTAGATATAGATAAGCTTGAAGAATTACATGAGTTTGTAAAGACACTTGATATGTATTACGAAACATCGAAATACATTTTTACACATGCTTCGATTAATTCGAGTCGAGAAAGTGATTATTGGAATCGTGATATGATTTATACAGAAAATACTACGAATAAAATGTGTGTAATAGGACACACACCTCACTGTTATCTTGATCCCCAATTAATAGAGTTCAAAGAGATGGGACAAGGAATTGTCGCAATGCACAAAACATTAAATAATAAGGTTATCAATATTGATGACGGGAGCAATCAGAATATTGTAGTATTTACTGAATAATTTGTACATACATTCCATCACTTTTGAAAAAAAGGCGTATAATAGAGATAGGAGGTACAGATTATGTTTGAGAATGAAATAGAATCGCTCGTAAAATGTATGAATATAGATGCAGAGAATTTTAGCGTGTCTTACAATCCTGATATTCAAAATGAAAAGAACTCAATAGGCGTTGAAGTGGTGTTTGTTGAAGAGAACTTACCAGAATCGCTTGAAGATGTCCAAGAAGCAATTGCGGATTACCCGTGTTATTGCAAATTTGATAGGAATTGTCTCTTGTTGAATTTTATTAAGGAAAAACCAAATGTCAGTAAACTTAGATATTTCTTAAAAAACCTTTTAATGGTTACAGATTTCTCAGGTATCTTTGCACTTGTTGGCGATACGATATATTATCAACAAGGAAACTATGCTTTAGAATATAGTTTAAACTAGAAAAGCCTTTAGGGGCTTTTTCTTTGCATTAAGTTAAGTCTGTTATTTTAGGATATATATACTAATTGTTGAGCAGAAACATAGAATATTCACATGTATCAATATTTTTTTACAAAATAGTCGTTCTTAATTAGACAGAAGATGTGTATCTGTCTATCTAATAACATTAAATCGAATTTCAATTATTGGTTCAATAAGTAAGTCTTGATACCATAGAGTATATAAACAGGAGGGGTTTTAGATGAAAATATTTATGATTGGTGGTACAGGATTACTAGGAAGTGAAGCAGCAAAAATAATGATCGAAAATGGTCATGAAGTTGTTTCAATTGCACTTCCACCATTACCAACAGGTTCAGTACTACCTGAATCTATGAAAATTGAATTTGGTAACTACATGGAAATGAGTGATGATACTTTAAGAAGTTATTTTAAAGGTTGTGAGGGATTTGTATTCGCTGCTGGAGTCGATGAGCGAATTGAGGGTCCAGCACCTATTTATGACATGTTTAAGAAATACAATATTGATCCAGTAGAAAGATTGTTACGTATTGCTAAAGAAGAAGGTGTTAAACATTCTGTTATTCTTGGATCATACTTCACATATCTAAATAGAGCACGCAAAGATGAAGAACTTGCTAAATGGCATCCATACATTAGAAGTCGTCAAGACCAACAAGATGTAGCTTTATCATTTGCAGATGAGGACTTCGATGTGTCAGTAGTAGAATTGCCTTATATCTTTGGAACACAACCAGGACGTAAGCCGGTATGGATGTTCTTAGTAGAGAATATTATGAATATGCCAGAAGTTACTTACTATCCTGAGGGTGGAACAGCAATGGTTACTGTGAAACAAGTTGCTCAAGCAATCTTTGGTGCACTTACAAAGAATAAGGGTGGAAATGCATACCCGATTGGTTACTATAACCTTACATGGAACGAAATGTTAGAAATTGTACACGAAACAATGGGGATGAAAGATCGTAAGATTGTTAACTTATCAAAAGAAGTGTTTGATAAAGGACTTGATGCACGACGTGCGCATGATTTAGAAAAAGGCGTAGAACCTGGACTCAATATGGAAAAATTTGCTGACTTACAATGTAGCGAAATGTTTATTGATAAATCTCTAGCAAGTGATTTCCTTGGTGTTGAAGAAGATGATATCAAAGCAGCAATTAAAGAATCAATTCAACTCTGTTTAGACATTCTTGATGACAAAGTAAGTGCAATAGGAATGAAAGCAGAGTAAAATAGAGTTAAGGAGTTGATCATTATATGACCAATCAACGAATACGACTGACAAAGCAATTGCTTTCGAATGCTCTTATTGACTTATTGCAAAGAAAGAAGATATCCAAAATCACAATTCAAGAACTTTCAAATGAGGCTGGAATTAATCGTTCTACTTTTTATCTACATTATTCTGATGTTTATGATTTGTTAGATGAAATAGAAGATACGCTCATTAATGATGTAAAGAACTATCTCAATTCAAAGGATAGTTCTACATCATATATCGAACATTTACTGAATTATATTTATGAGAACAAAGTGATTTTTAAAACTCTTCTTGGTTTTTGTGAAGAGAGTAGGTTCAACAATGAGTTCTTGCAGTTGTCAAGAAACCTTTTGTTGAATGATATTTTCGGTGATCGTCAACTAGAACACGGAGAATATATTATAGAGTATCTTGTAAGAGGTAATAATGCTTTAACTTTAAAATGGATAAGCAATGATTTTGATATTTCAGTCAAGGATCTAACAAACATTATGACTAAACTATCTCAAAATACCTTATATAGAAATTCATTGTAATAATTTATATATATTAATAAAGTTTATTCAAGAAACTTATAGAGTTTATCTAAACAAAGTGCTAGTATTTAACTAGTACTTTTTATTTATGACAAGTGAGGTTTCAATATGATTCGATTAATTTCCATAGTCTTAGTATTTCCTGTTTTTACTTCAGTCTTAGTTTGGCTATTAACACGTAAGAAAGTCAATATTTTTGATTTAAGTGCATGTACCACCATTGTAACTAATTTAGTCTTAAACGGTGCGATGTTTTTGAGAAATGGTATTGTTGTTGCTGTAGTAAATCATTACAGTAAAGTATTTATCGGGGTATCTATTTTAACCTCATTGCTAGTTTCTACATTTGTCTATTTCCTTTTACAAAAAGTTAATGAGAAGGGGAAGGTTGTACGAGTCGCTCGGCTTACTACAATAGTTTTATTGGGAAGTTCTGTATTAATGTTTAACTATGTCAACTGGTTAACAAAGAGTAATGGCCTATTTAACTTTGAGATTCTTCTATTTAATCTCAGTGTTAAGTTAGATACAAATACAAGTCATTTCCTTCTTGATATGGTCCGAATCTTCTTTATGCCCATAGTCGTGATTGCTTGTTTAATCTATCTTTTCTACTTTTCAAAACTATTCATAGGAATAAATAAAGAATATCGTAAAAGAGAAGGATATTTACTTAAACTTGTTAGAATGACACTACCACTGGTAATATTGATATCTGCGAGTGCTTACTCATTCAAAGCTTTGGATATTAGAGCGATGATTGATTACTATAAAGATGAAGATACATTTATTCAGAGACATTATGTTGAAGCTAATGATTCGATCCTTACTTTTCCGGAGAAAAAACGTAATTTAATTGTGATTTTTGCAGAGTCGTTTGAAGCTACTTATTTTGACAAGGAAAACGGTGGCTGGAAGGAAGAAAATCTTCTACCCAATATGACCAAGAGAATTAAATCTGGAAATGCAATCAGCTTCTCGCATAATGAGCATACTTTAGGTGGAATGAAATCAGTTCCTGGAGCTATGTGGTCAATAGCTGGAATGACAGCTCAGTTGTCAGGAGTTCCACATAAAACAACCATTGATGTTTCTGAACACGAAGGAGATTTAACATATCTTCCAGGTATCATTAGTGTTGGTGAGATGCTTGAGACTGAAGGTTATCAAAATGCATTTAATGTAGGATCTCACTCTCATTTATTTGGCATTGGAGCATACTACCGACATCATGGTAATCACCAAATCAATGACTATGGATATTTCTTAAGAAAAGGATTAATTCCAGAGGACTATCTTGTATTTATGGGAATAGAGGACAAGAAACTTTATGAGTATAGTAAGGATGTATTGTTAGATCTAGCATCTAATGAATCTCCGTTTAATCTTGTAATCGAAACTCAAGATACTCACTTCCCAAACGGGTATACAGATCCATCATGTCCTGCTAACTATAGTTCGCCTTACGCAAACGCCATATCATGTGCTGACTCTATGTTAGAAGATTTACTTTCTTGGATAGAAAACCAAGAGTTTTATGATAATACAACGATTGTTGTTGTCGGTGATCATTTGAGTATGGATACTGAATATTTTCAAGGGATTGATGATTATGAACGTACAGTCTTTAATATGATAATAAACCCTGTTGATGAGGTAAAGAACAGTGGCAATCTATTTTCTCGTGATTTCTATGCAATGGATATGTATCCAACGATTCTTTCATCAATTGGAGTCAAAATTGAAGGGGATAGACTTGGGTTAGGAACTGATCTATTCTCTGGCAGACAAACACTTTATGAAAAGTTAGGTGTAGAGCCAGTAAGAGATAGCCTATTTAGAAATAGTAAGTTTTATAATGATTATTTTGTTTATGGTAATAGAAACTGGAGAGTCAACAAAGACTAGTAGATAGATATCTTTTTCATGTATTATATTTCTGTTTATGTTAAAATATTAATATAAAGGAGAGGTTATTTTATGATTAGAAAATATAGAAAACATGCTTCAAAATTTATTGAGCTTGTCATAATTTTTATCATTGTACAGCAGCTCTTCTTGACAAGCTCTGATCCAGTTACAGTTACTTTAGGATGGATTGTCGTAGTACTTAAAGTAATCGCTATTGTATTAAATCTCGGTCTCTACGATGATGAGGCCTAATGAATAAAGGGTTCACATCTATGATGCGAACCCTTTATTTAATTGTACCTTTTTCTTCAAGTCGAGTTAGATATATGAAAAGAATAAATATAGTTACCGATAATAATAACTGTAGGATTGCGAAAAACGGGTTATAAACACCTACAATATTTATAAAAATTATCAAAATATCGACTAGTAATAAAAAGGATATGGTTTTCTGCATTTGTCTCACACTTATCATCTCCTAATTTAATAATAATATAGACTAGAAGAAATTGCTATAAAAAAGAGACCCATACAGAGCTTAAACCGCTTAGATGGATCTCCCTCGAGTAAGATAGAAGATTATTGAATGAAATCTAATGACCTTCTTCTATCTGTAATTAAATAATATCAGTAAACGCTTACATTGTCAATATTAACGCTTATTCAAGAAGTGTTTAATATATGCTAATAGACTTATTGAATAGAATATGGCGATAATAAACGGCAAACCGTAATCAATAAATGATAACAAGTTTAATTTTGATATAAACCATGTTGAGTTAGCGGGAGCTTGTGTCAACATATTTTGTTGGAAAGAATATGCAACATACCAATTGGATGTGCGTAATAATAAATAAGTTAATAGTAATACCGTAGCTTGTATCATCATAGCGGTAGCAAAAATGAACGTATATTTTTTTTTTCGAAGATTCTCAATATGTATCGAAGGGGAAGGTCTTGACCCATCCAACAATTCATCGTAATTAACCTCAAATATATCTGTCATTTTCTTTAGGATTCTACATCAGGACTTGACTGACCTGATTCCCATTTTGAAATAGTCTGTCTTGAGACGGAGAGAACAGAACCTAATTCTTCTTGTGACAAACCACTCATTTTTCGAAACTTACTAATTTGATCTGATAGCATAATAGACTCCTCCTTCTAAAATAATTATAGCATTGGATCTATCTGGAGTATGCCTTTGCTATCATATATTAGGCTACGATTCTTAACATTGTGTCATTTTTTTTACCCAATGCTTTTTTCTGTAAATGATTGTGCTATCTCCACAAAGTCAGTAGGAGTGTTTTTGTTTAAGTGTAGCATTTCTGCCATTATTGCTTGAATATCTTCTTGATCGAGTTGAGGGTTATTAAGATATGGTGTCATGGTTTCTAGTTGCTCATCTGATAGTGGTGTGTCTTTAAAGTACATATTCCAAACACTACGCCAGTTTCCGATATCTTTATAATCTAGATTTTTCAGTAAACGTTCGCCAAGTGTATCGTGGACATTAAACTCTGCCACTTCAACATGCCACTTCGCAGCATTTGTATTCTTGTCAAAGAGAGTACGAATCTTTCCAACAATATCTACATCGTCACCGTTGGTTAAAAACTTATTGAAGTTATCAGCAGTATTATCCCACATGACACAAGGTACAGAAGTAACAATGTTTTTTCCTGATTTATCCTTAACATGTTCTGTAATATTTAATACAAAGAACAAACGAGAATAGCTGTTTGTTCTCTCATATTTTAATGATGATATTTTCCCTGTAGCACTATATATTTGGATTCCCATACTTAATACCTCCTTATATTCAAATTATAACATATATCAGAATTGATAGTGTTCCTGTATGTTTATTGCATATCTATTGAACTATGTTCATTTTATATTATAATCGTTTGTATAGGAGGATTTTATGAAGAAAATTTTTAATAAAGCATTCATCTATTTAATATTAGGTTTGAGTGCAGGGGTATATTATCGTGAGTTTACAAAATTCAACAATTTTGAAGGCTTCACACAGCTTGGGGTATTACATACACATATCTTAGTATTAGGACTCTTAATGATGCTTATTGTATTGTTGTTTGTTAAGGTCTTTGAGATAAATAAGGATTCAAAATTTAAACGCTCACTTGCGATTTATGAAGGTGGTTTACACCTAACAATCCTAATGTTAATTACACGTGGTACTTTACAAGTTCTTGGCACAGAACTAAGTAAAGGTTTGAACGCTGCAATTTCTGGTATGTCAGGAGTTGGACATATTATATTAGGTGTTGGATTTGTAATGCTTATGCTTGTAATTAAGAGAAGCATTCCAGAAGAAAACTAGTTTCTAAGATAATAATTATGATACAATATCTCCAGAAAAAGGAGATATTATGAAAGTATTAATTGTCTATTGTCATCCAAGAAAAGAAAGCTTGAATCGTGCAATCCTCGATACAAGTACCAAAACATTTGAAAAGAACGGACATTCAGTTGAAGTTCGTGATCTTTATTCAATGAAATTTAATCCTATTTTAGAAGGTGACGATGCTATTCATATCGAAAACCATAAGTTTGTAAGAGTGAATGAATCGTTTCCTGAAGATGTACAAATTGAAATGCAACACATATTAGATGCCGATTTATTAATGTATATTTATCCAATCTGGTGGAATGGATTCCCAGCGATGTTAAAAGGATATGTCGAACGTGTATTCCAACATGGTTTTGCATATAGTTTTGAAAGTGATGAACCACAAAAGAACTTCTCAGGTAAGAAGGCACTCTTTGTTCATACTACTGGACAACCACAGGATACTCCAGAGGCTAAACAACTAACTGAACGTATTAAGAGTGTTACATCAGAGTGGATGTTCAACAGCAACGGTGTCGAAGTGCTTGATCACATGGTTTATGGTCGTGTACCATATCTTGATGAAGATGAGTTGAAATCAATACTAATTGATGTGGAACAAAAGATAGATAAAATAGGTAAAGCAAACTAAACGTACTTCGGTACGTTTTTATAATGTACCAGGTCTTTTATATGATATAATGTTTTTCGTTAAACTTATTGGAGGATTTTATGAATCTTACGAAAGCAATAATCCATACTCTTGATAGTGATCTAAAAACAATGATTCTATCACAACAACCCCTTAATTTGAACCAATCTCCGGCAGTAGAAATCTATCTAGAAAAGCTTGCAAAGGGGCTACTAAATAGCTCCGGCACGTCTAAGACTGAACTAGGTGCAAAAAGTAAATTATATTCCATAATAAACAGTCAATTTAATTTTCTAGAAACTTCTAAGGAGATAGCAAGCACCTGGTTTGATATGATACTTCATAGTAGTGATTATCAGTCATTAAACTTAGTTATCTTACAGATGGACACTGAAGAATCATCATACTTGTTGATGATTGAAGTCCCAAACAAAGAAGGGTATCTGAAGATTACTCACAACCAAACTCACACTGAAAATACAATTGTCTTTAATCAAGCAATCCTGCCATCAACTTTTTCAAGTGTACGTAACGCTTATTCATTATCATTAAGCAGTGGCGAATTAATGGTGAAGTGTGACTTAAAACATCAAGATTTTATTGAAGAGTATCTTGACTGTGAACTTCGTCCTACTACGAAAGAAGCTTTGAAGATAGTAGATGCTATGGTTCATCATATTTCTACGCTTCGAGATGAAGAGCCTTTAAACAACACAATAAAAATGCGCAATCTAGTTACAGATCACGCAGAAATATATGATGAGATTGAATCAATACAAATCATTAAAGAAGTATTTGAAGAACTGGATGATAATGAACAATCAATGATTAATACTTCCTTTGAGCATCATCGTATTCCCGAATTCTTAAATCTTAAGGATATGTCAAAAATGGCAATGGTTAAACGCCAAAGAATTAAGACAGAGTCTGGAATAGAAATAGTCTTGCCTCTTGATAGTGTTAATGTTGATGATATGATTGACATTCGTACTGATGAAACTGGTAGAGTCTCAATTCAACTCAAAAACATTGGTAAGATCATTGAAGATTAATCAATTGTACAAGCATCATCATTGCTTCATTAGCAAGTTGACGTTGTCTTCTAGAACGAGTAACTTTAAGCACTTCCTTGGGAAGTGTTTTTTTTCTTACTTGACCATGGTAGAAAACAGAGATACATACTTGATTGTCTTCTTCAGTTATTTTGATCTCACAATCATTTTTTATGTCATTTTCATATGTATTGATGGAGCCACTGATTTGGACTTCATTATCCAGTACTTGAGACATACGGTAATTTATTTCCCCATGAAGTAATTCATCATGAACATGAAGATTACTATAGTGTTTGTTTAAAAGCATAACTAGGGTTTCTTCTAATGAAGGAATGTTTAGTGAATACATAGTGTCTGAGAAAAGTTCAGAGAGTGTATCGATGAAAGGTTCATTGAGTTTGTGTCCTGTCTCTTTGTCTGAAGCCAGACTTGTAACTCGTATTGATACGCCATCAATCCCAGCATACGGTGCTATTGTTGGATTCACTTGAGATAACATTAAATCATGCACCTGTGCCTCTGCATCAGATTCTCCAATTCCCCAAAGATAAATAGTATCTGATACAAGTGTTTCTTTAGAAAATTGACTAAGATAGGGAATAAGGTGTTCATTCACCATTGCATTCATTTCGTGTGGTGGACCGGGAAGTGCTATTACAAGCTTATCATTGTGACTTACAGCAAAACCATCGGCAGTACCAACGCTGTTCTCGAAAATGATGGAACCTTTAGGATACATTGCTTGTCTGAGATTGTTATCGGACATTTGTCGGTTTCTATTCATAAAATAGTTTTGGATACGTTGCAATGACTCCTGATTGAATTCAAGTTCGACATCTAGAGCTTTAGCAATGATATCACGTGTAATATCATCATATGTTGGTCCTAGACCACCATTAAAGATAATACAGTCACTACGCGACAATGCAAGCCTTGTGACAGCTTCTATTCGTTTTGCATTATCACCAACTACAGTTTGGTAATAACAATTGATTCCAAGCTCTTTAAGGACTTTAGAAAGTGTTTGGACGTTTGTATTTAGAATATCACCAAGTAATAATTCTGTTCCTACATTAATAATTTCAGTATTCATATGATCACCTCTATAGAACTATTGTAACTCAAGCATTGTATGATTGAAACAATGTGTTATAATTGCCCTAATTGATATTAAGGAGAAATACTGTGATTCGTACTCAAAATTTAACATTAATGTTTGATGGTAAGGCATTGTTTGAAGATGTCTCCATCACATTTTCAGAAGGAAACTGCTATGGTGTCATCGGCGCCAATGGGGCAGGTAAGTCTACATTTTTAAAACTATTATCCCAAGAACTTGAACCTACTAGTGGAAGTATCGTTGTTGAGAAAAACAAGAGACTTTCTTTTTTAAAGCAAGATCACTTTGCATATGACGAGTATTCAGTGATGAATACTGTCATTATGGGCAATAGCAAATTATACGATATTATGATTGAAAAGGATGCTATCTATCAAAAGGAAGACTTTAGTGATGCTGATGGGATTCGTGCTGGTGAACTGGAAGAACAGTTTGCTGATATGGATGGCTGGAATGCGGAAACTGAAGTAGCGATGCTGCTTAACGGTCTTGGTGTCGATAAAATGTACCATGACATGATGATGTCTGATATTCCAACAGGTGATAAAGTCAAAGTCTTATTAGCACAGGCTGTTTTTGGTGAACCTGATATTCTATTATTAGATGAGCCTACTAACCACTTGGATTTAGAAGCAATTCAATGGTTAGAAGAGTTTATTATTAACTTAGACAGTACAGTAATTTTAGTCTCTCACGACCGTCACTTTTTGAATAAGACATGTACTCAAGTTGCCGATATAGATTATGGAAAGATTCAATTATTTGCTGGGAACTATGATTTCTGGTATGAATCAAGTCAACTATTAATCCGTCAAATGAAGGATGCAAATAAGAAAAAAGAAGAGAAAATTAAAGAATTACAAGCATTTATTGATCGTTTTAGTGCTAATGCTTCAAAGTCAAAGCAAGCTACATCACGTAAACAAGCACTTGCAAAAATTAATATTGAAGAAATGGTTCCTTCGAAACGTCGTTACCCATTTATAGAGTTCAAACCAAAGCGTTCTTTAGGACAATCGGTATTAACTATTTCTGATTTGTCATTTGGAATCGATGAAGAATATACTTACAATGGAATTAACCTAACAATCGCAAACGATGAGAAGGTTGCGTTTATGTGCGAAAATGAACTTGTAGTCTCGACATTCTTTGATATTGTAGCAGAGAAAAACAATGACTATGAAGGGGATGTACATTGGGGTTCAAGTGTAGAACACGGTGTCTTTTCAAGTAACTTCGCTGATGAACTGGATTTGAAAACAAGCATTACCGATTGGTTAATGGAGTTTTCTGATGAAAAAGATGTAACCTATGTACGTAGTTTCTTAGGAAGAATGCTATTTGCTGGTGATGATGCACTTAAGAATCTAAATGTGTTATCAGGTGGTGAAAAGGTTCGTGTTATGCTATCAAAACTTATGTTAGAAGGACCTAATGTACTAATATTAGATGAACCTACTAACCACTTGGATATGGAATCAATTACTGCATTAAACAATGCACTTATTCGTTTCCCATCAACATTATTAATTACATCACATGACTATCAAATCGTTGCATCAACTGTCAACCGTGTCATTGTATTTAATAATGATGGAACAATAACAGATTATCTTGGAACCATGGATGAGTTCATGGAAACACGTAACAAGGGGTAGGTTTGACCATGGCAATACTTACCTGGGTAAAAACTAATAAAGCAATTCAAGCACTTAAGGATACTTTTAAAGAAATTCGACTAGTCAATGGAATTGTTAGTATTCTAATTTTAATGTGCTTACTTGTTACCAATCACTTTCTAAGTGATGCTACGCTTATAGAAGTATTAACCGATTTCTTTCAACTATACATTACTTTATTTTCTATCTTGTTTTCATACATATTTGCCTTGAATCTTTTAAAAGGGAGACAAGTGTTGCTTTACTTTCTACTATCATCATCATAGGAGTATCTGTTTTTCTTTTAACAGAAAACTACTATATGGAAATGATACTCATTGCTCCACTATTAACCTTAGGGAATTGCTATTTATTACAAGGATTTCGTTCCTTTACCTATGGAACACGTAACTTACCTAAGGAAATTTCGAATGATATCCGTAATTTTGTAGCGTTTGTCATTGTTTCGTCAGCATTATTCCTAATATTTGCTAGTGTTCCTAATGTGATTATTGACTTAACATCTAAGATTCGATATATAATTTCATACCTAGCTTCATTTTGGGCACTATTAATTATTGTCTTAATATTAATATGGGCTAAGTTTAATGAAGTTTTCTCTGAAATTACTGCAATAATTAAGCCTGTTTGGATTTACATGTTCTTTATGAACGTCATGCTTTTATTGACAGGTACTAATAGTGTTTATGTAGGTAGTGAGATGTTAGTATTGTCTTATTTATGTATTGGTGGATTTGGAAATACACTAGGTTTATCACTAGCACTTTGCTTATTTACAAAAGATCCAACATTAAAAAATATGCGTAGAAATGTTTTAAAGGAATCCATTTTTAATCAAAACTCATTAATCCTTAATGAAGTATTGATACCTTATAAGACGTATTTCATGATACCTGTATCGATTGTTACAGTATTATCTACATGTATTGCATTTTTTGCGATAAGTTTTAACTATAGCTCCATCCCAATTTTTGTAATTCCGGAAATCTTTTCATTTATTTTTATTCCGTTTCTATCAACGAACTTAGCAATAAATAGTATACTATTAAGTGTAGGTACGATTATTCTATCATTTGCTATCTATGCTCCATTTTTAATAAGATTTGATCGTGCATTAAATGAACAATAATAAGGAGAACGACTATGAGTAGTATTTTTAGAATTAAAGAAAATATGGAACATTTGACAGGTACTGAGCGTAGGATTGCAGACTACATTATGTCAAATAAGAACAAAGTTCTGACTTTTTCCGCATTAGAACTCGGTGATGCTGTTAATGCTTCTGCAGCTGCAGTCATCAGATTTTCCAAGAAATTAGGGTATGATGGCTTTACTCATTTTAAAGTAGAACTTGCACGTGACCGTAGTGATGAGTCAACAAGTGAAGATTTTATTGATAAACTTATTGAAAGTACTGATACAGCAAAAGATATTATTGCTAAAAACCAAATGACCAATCATATTACCTTTAAGAATACTTATAAGCTTTTAGACGCAGAAGTTATGGAACAAGTAATCAACACAGTTTATAAAGCTCGACGTATCTATATATTTGGTATTGGTGGCTCTGGAATAATTGCAGAAGACTTATATCAAAAGTTTGTTCGTGTTGATCGTGAAGTCTATTACTTTACAGATTATCACTTAGCTATATCGTCACTCAGTAACATTACTGAAGAAGATGTCGTTATTTCCTTCTCGTATTCGGGCTTGACCAAAGAGATTGTTTTAGCTCAAGAAATAGCTCGTGACTTAAAAGCAACTACAATTGCTATTACCCAAGTAGGGAAGAATAACTTAGCGAAAGTATCAGATTTCGTTATTCATATCCCGAAAGAAGAACAACAACTTCGACTTGGTTCAATATCTTCCCGTTTTTCTATGTTTGTTGTATCCGATATTATCTATTTGGGTGTTGTAAGACATAACATTGAGAGCACAAGAAGTCATATTATTAAGTCCCGCGCTAACGTTACAAGTATAAATAAGAAATAAATTTCAAATAAATCATTATTAAATTGAAATTTCATTTCATTCAATCTATAATGATTGTAATGGGAGGATTTTTTATATGAAAGTTGATATAAGTAAAATTGGTACTGAACAGCAAAACGTGAACACCATGAACATTGATCGTCTTGATACATTATCAATGGTTCAATTGATTAATCGTGAAGATCAAGCTGTTATTGATGCAGTATCCGAAGCAAGTGAGCAAATTGCAAATGCTGTTGATGCAATTTATGAAACTATCCATAACGGAGGCCGTTTAGTTTATATTGGTGCAGGAACATCAGGCCGACTCGGCGTTTTAGATGCTTCAGAAGTGTTGCCTACATATGGTGTAGGGGAGGAAGCGGTTATAGGATTAATTGCAGGTGGTGACCGTGCATTGCGTCATCCTGTAGAAAATGCAGAAGATAGTACAACAATGATTGTTGACGATCTAAAAAATATCAACTTTAATGAAAAAGATATTCTCTGTGCTATTGCATCATCAGGTAGAACACCCTACTGTATTGGTGGTATCCACTATGCAAAATCACTGGGAGCACAAACAGTTTCAATTGCTTGTGTTGCTGATAGTGAAGTAGGGAAATTAGTGGATTACCCAATTGAAGCAGTTGTTGGTCAAGAAGTTGTTACAGGATCAACACGTATGAAATCAGGTTCTGCTACAAAAATGATTTTAAACATTTTATCAACAACTACAATGATTAAAATGGGTAAAGTTTATGGCAACCTAATGGTAGACGTACGCACAAGCAACGAAAAATTAATTGAACGTGCTAAAACAATCATAATTAGAGCAACTGGTGTAGCTTATGATGTTGCAGAAGATGTATTAGAAAAGAGTAACAATCATGTAAAAACAGCGATTGTTATGATTAAAACAGACTCAAACTATGAAGAAGCTAAAACACTGCTTGCAAATAATGATGACCGTATAGCAGATGCAGTTGACGCTTATGAAAACCAATAAAAAAATAGGTATCGGATTAATGTCCGGTACCTCTCTTGATGGTGTGGATGCAGTTCTAGTTGAGATTGAAAATTATGGAGTAGAGACTAAAGTTGAAGTTCTTGATTTCATCTCTTATTCAATAAGTGATGATTTAAAGCAACGCATTCTAGAGAATTGTGTTCCTGAGACTTCATCAGTTGATGCAATAACTTCTTTGAATGTTGAACTCGGGGAGTTGTGGTGTGATGCAGTACAGCATCTATTGGATCACTCATCCTGGGATCGACCTGTTGATTTTATTGCATCTCATGGACAAACAATCTACCACCAACCTAAACCACTTAATTCTTTCGTTCGATCAACATTGCAAATTGGAGATCCTTCAACACTTGCCTATCGTTTCAAAACTGATGTTGTTTTTAACTTTAGAATGATGGACATGGTTGACGGTGGGGATGGCGCTCCTTTAGTGCCATATTCAGAATACCTTCTATATCATAGTAATGAAGAAACCACTTTATTACAGAACATTGGAGGTATTGGTAACGTTACAGTCATACCTAAAGGTTCAACACTCGACGATGTAAGAGCTTTTGATACTGGACCTGGTAATATGATGATTAATGCTGCGACTGCATATTACTACAACGAAGCGTATGATAAAGATGGAAACTACGCAAAGCAAGGTAAGCTAATACCAGAGCTACTAAATAACTTATTGAAACATGACTATCTTCAAATTCAACCTCCAAAGTCAACTGGAAGAGAAATGTTTGGAGAAGAATATGTAAAGCAAATCTGTGATATATATCCTGCCTCAGCAAATGATGTAATCGCCACACTGACTCACTTTACTGCGCTAACAATATCAAATTCATACAAGCAGTTCATTATTCCAAACTTGCCTGTAGATCGTGTTGTACTGGGTGGTGGAGGAGCTTATAATCCGGTTCTTGTCAGTTTAATACAAGAATATCTTCCAGAAATACCGGTGTTAACTCAAGAATCATTAGGACACTCTAGTGATGCAAAAGAAGCGATTGCATTCGCAATTTTAGGTAATGAAACATTAAATCGACAAAGTAGTAATGTACCAAGTGCTACAGGTGCTAAGCATCATTTGATTCTTGGTCAAATTTCACCAAATCCTTGGGTATTAGAGTAGTAAAGTGTATCTTTACTACTTTTTTTATTTGTTGACAAACTATTAATAGTAAATTGGTAAAGTGAGTTAAATCTCTGAGCTGTCAATTTTACATAAGGGACCGATTAGTATGAAAGGTGCATTTCTGAAATATTTCTAGTCATAAATGAATAATATTTAATATCGATGATTATCTGTAACCAGACGGTGAATTAGATTCAATGGGATGAAATGTCTTATTATTGCTGTAAATATGAAACAAACAATGTTAAAATCTATTAGAATGATTATTAACTGAAAGAACGGATAATAAATGTAGATTAATAATGAAAATGAATAATAGAATAATTTGTGAATGCTCATTATCTAGTTAACTTAAGTACCAAATTGTGCTATTATTGTGTAGTAGAAAAACATTATGATTATGAGTAAATATTCTGATTGAAAGGAAATTGTTCAATGCTAAAACTTATTAAGAAAGTTTCTGATTTACCAAGAGAAGAGGTTAATAGTTTCTTGGATAGAAGTATGAAGGAACAAAAAAAAGTAAATGTCGTTACCGCAAATCCTGAAATCATCATGCATGGTACTCGTACTCAAGAAATTTATGATTTTTTGTTGGGCGATGACACTCTGATAACACCTGATGGTATTGGTGTTGTAAAGGCGTATAATCGTCTTTTTAATGCTGATATTGAACGCTTAGCTGGTGTTGATACAGTAAAGGATATGTTGTCGCTCATTAACACTGAAAAACGTTCGCTTTTTGTATATGGCGCAAAACAAGAAGTTCTTGATAAATTTAAAACAAAACTTGAAACTGAATATCCAAATATCATAATAAAAGGCTTGTTTAATGGCTATGACCACACCTTAGAACAAGCTCATGATTACGCTCAAGATGCACAAGCGGATTTAGTATTAATCGCACTAGGAGTTCCAAGACAAGAGTTGTTCATGATTCAGTGTGCTGACATTAATAAAGGTGTATTTATCGGTTGTGGCGGCAGCATTGATGTCTTGAGTGGCATGACGAAGCGCGCACCAAAATTAGTAATGAAACTAAATCTTGAATGGCTATACCGTATTGCATTCAAACCAAAACGAATGAAGAGATTTTGGGATAACCAGGTTATCTTCTTCTTACGTGTTTACAAGTTAGGAGCAAAGAAAAATGATTAAAGTTATGTCGATTTTCGGAACAAGACCGGAAGCAATTAAAATGTGTCCGTTGGTGAAAGAACTCGAAAGCAGAAATGAAATTAAGTCTGTTGTATGTGTCACAGGACAACATCGTGAAATGCTAGACTCTGTCTTAGAAATTTTTGATGTAAAACCTGATTATGATTTAAGTATCATGAAGCCAAAACAAACACTTTTTGATGTCACTACAGAAATACTAAACTCAATTAAAGAAGTTCTAGAAAAAGAACAACCAGATATTGTTTTAGTTCATGGAGATACATCAACTACTTTTGTTTCTGCTCTTGCTTGCTTCTATTTACAGATCCCAGTAGGTCACGTAGAGGCTGGTTTACGTACTTACAATATCTATTCGCCGTTCCCAGAAGAATTTAACAGACAAGCAGTAAGTATCATTTCATCTCTAAATTTTGCACCAACTCAACAAGCTTACGATAATCTTATTGCAGAAGGAAGAAACCCTGAACATATCGTTATTACAGGTAATACAGCGATTGATGCATTAAAAACTACAGTTAAAGAAGATTATCAAAGTGATATTACAGAATGGGCTGCAGATAGTCGCTTAATTCTTATAACTGCACATCGTCGAGAAAATATCGGTGAACCAATGCGTCAGATGTTTAAAGCAATTCGTAGAATTATTGATCAACATCCTGATACAAAGGCAGTTTATCCAATTCACATGAATCCATTAGTCAGAGAAATTGCTGATGAAATACTTGGGAATGATGACAGAATTCGAATAATTGAACCATTAGATGTTGTGGACTTTCACAATTTAATGAATAAATCATATCTAATTATTACTGATTCAGGTGGAATACAAGAAGAAGCTCCAAGTTTAGGAAAACCTGTACTTGTAATGCGTGATACAACTGAAAGACCTGAAGGTGTTGCTGCAGGTACTCTTAAGTTGGTTGGTGTTAATGAAGATGTAATCTATTCTTCATTCTATAACTTACTTAATGATGTTGATTTGTATAACTCTATGGCACAAGCACAGAATCCATATGGGGATGGCACTGCAAGCATTCAAATTGTTGACTCAATAATTAATCTTCTAAGAAAAAAATAGTAAAAAGGGGATATTATGTATTATTTTATTTTTCTATATCTATTGTTACTAAAATTTATTCCTATTAAGTCTTCGCGAAATTTCAATTCTAAAATCGTCAAGACTGTTTTAGGATTGCTTCCAATTTTACTCCTTGCGGTATTCAGGTATGGAGTTGGAGCTGATTATTTTTCGTACAATTATATATATGAAAAATTAATATATAATTCCGTCAATATTGTTCGAAATGAATTTCCAAACACAGATTTAGGTTTCCTGTATTTCATGAAATTGTTTACGAATACAGGGCTTAGTTATCAATACTTCGTTGCTCTTCTATCAGCGATTCAAATTAGTGCTGTTGGAGTTTGGATTGTTCGTAATTCGAAAGACGAAGGTCTATCTATTATCATTTACTACGCAATGTTCTTATTTGTGTGGAACTTCAGTGCATTACGCCAAGGCTTGGTGATTTCACTTTCATTATTGTTGTTGTTTGATAAAAATCAAAAGCATTCGATTATTCTTTCAGTGATAGGTATTGGTCTTTTTTCACTTATACACTCAAGTGCACTAATTCTATACTTAATACTGATTATCCAACGTCTTGACTTTAGTAAGCGTTCAATATTAATCATCTTTGTAGGAAGTATACTCTTTAGTGTTTTACCATTAACTCAGCTTCTTAGTCCATTCTCATCAATTGGAATAGTGTCACGTTTTATGGAATACGCTAGTGGAGGGGGCATTCGAAACCTCGTTACTTTTGCATCCTTGGCTAGAATTGTTATTTTTGTAGGAACGGTATTGTTCTACGATGTTATAACAAAAGATCTTGATGATAAAAAGCTAGTTGATATATTTCTTATTGGATTCTCAGTTTATTTCCTACTATCATTTGCGCCAGTAGCAGCAGGACGTTTCGCAATATATTTTTACTTCTTAGCTGTATTGGTGTTCCCAATGATTACACAAGGAACTTATGGAGAATACTCACGGCTAAGTTACTTGGTATCGCCAATAATTTATCTAGTTTTAATTTCATTCTTAGGTTTATCTTTTATGAAAGAATTAAGTTCGATGGTATACCAATCAGAATATATAAAGACTGATAAACTAACAAATTACACAAATGTTTTTAATAAAGAAACTCCTGAATTTAAAAGCATCTATGCATTTCTTGTAGGGTTAATTGATGATGAGAACGAGCTATTATCTAATGAGATCAAACTAGAACCTAATAAATCCAATAACATTGTATCTGCAACTAAAGATGATAACTATTATTCTGTTTGGTCAGAATCACACCAAGGATATATAATCATTAATCAAAAAGGAGAACGCGTGACTGATTTTCTATCATCAGTTCCTGTGCCAATTTATGGTGAAATTGTTCAAAAATATAACCTTTATGAAGGCTATCCTGTGTATCAGTTTGAAAACATTATCACAGGGGAGCGTATTGATAAAGTATACGTTACAGACTCACTAATTCAATCCTTCTATCAAGATGTAGAGTTTCCTGTTCATCAACAAATTTCAATTGATGAGCTTGATGAACAAGTATTGAATTTATTTGAAGAACGGGATCAGATTTCATTGATTGAACAAAAATGGTTTGTTGACTCAATGTACTACATATACGAAGTGACCTATTATGGTGCAAGATTTGATGTCTATACTGATTTAAATAATAAACCATTTGTAAATCAATTCTTTGCTTCACGAAATAGAATTAAAAATAAAGACTTTATTATTGTCGAAGGCATGCATACTCGACAAATTTATAACTTAAATAACGAACTCATCTGGATTGAACCCTCGTTATCAACTGAAAACTAAAAGGCTGGTGAACTTATGAAAGTGCTATTTCTAAACTCTACACACGAAGGTGTTATATCAAAAGGTATTTATGCAGATTTAATGCATCATTTTGTGTTGCAGGGTCATCACGTTACAATAGCTTATAGCACTGATAAACCTGAACATGCGATATCACCTGAATATATCAACGATAAGACACGTTATATCGCAAGTAAATCAGCTAAAATGACAAAAAATCGTAATATGATCCAAAAAGGTCTTGCAACAGTAATGTTTGACAGTATATTTTGTAGAACGATACGTGAAGAACTTCATAATGAATCATTTGACTTAGTGTTGTATTCAACACCGCCTGTTACAATTGTAAAAACTTTGAAATATCTAAAAAGTAGAAATCCAGATGCATTCTTCTATTTAATGTTAAAGGATATATTTCCACAAAATGCTATTGATTTGAATATCATGAGAAAAAATGGCCCAGTTTATCACTATTTCAAAAGACAAGAGCGTAAGCTCTATGAGTTGTCAGATTTTATTGGGACAATGTCACCAGCTAATCTTCAATATATTCTTAACAACAATCCACAATTAAATGCCAAAACAGGAATTTTGCCTAATACAATAACTTTGGAAGACAATAATTATAGTAGTTTAACAAAAGAAGATTTAGGGTTTCCTGATTCCATGAAGTTATTATTCTATGGAGGGAACTTAGGTTTACCGCAGTCAGTACCTTTTATCTTAGAATGCTTTGAAAAAATAGAAAACAGGAATGATGTCGGCTTAGTTATTGTTGGTAGTGGAGCTATGGATTATTTGATAACTGACTATATTAGTAGTAAGAAACCAACTAATTTGTTTTATTCAAAACACAAACCATTTAATGAGTATATGAATGTAATGAATGTCTGTGACATAGGTTTGATTTTCTTGGATTATCGCTTTACTATCCCGAACTTCCCTCAAAGACTTCTTAGTTATATGGCTCAAAAACTTCCAGTAGTATGTGCAACTGATAGAAGTAGTGATATGGGCCGTATTGCGGAAGAGAACAAGTTTGGATATTATGTTCCAAGCAATGATTCTAACCTGTGGCTAAAGACCATCAATACAATTTTAAGTGATGAAGTTCATATTAAAGAGCTTGGAGAAAATGGTTATAATTATCTTGTAGATAATTATACAAGTACTCAAGCTTATGACACTATCATTTCACAAATGGAGGCAATCAAATATGGAAATAAAAAATAGCATCGTTTTAATTACAGGAGGAACTGGTTCATTTGGTCATGCAGTTGCACGTCGACTACTTAAAGACAATCAGATAAAAGAACTTAGAATTCTTTCAAGAGATGAGAAAAAACAGGATGATATGCGTAAAGAATTTCATGATGATCGCTTAAAGTTCTATATTGGTGACGTACGTGATAAATCATCACTTATCCATGCTATGAGAGGTGTAGACTTTTTATTCCATGCAGCAGCTTTAAAACAGGTTCCTTCATGCGAATTTTTCCCAATTGAAGCAGTTAAAACCAATGTCCTTGGAACTGACAATGTACTCGAAGTAGCTATAGAAAATCATGTAAAGAAAGTAGTCTGTCTATCAACTGACAAAGCTGCTTATCCTATCAATGCAATGGGAATATCAAAAGCAATGATGGAAAAGACATTTATTGCTAAAGCCCGTTTAGCACAAGAAACAGGCACAGTAATATGTGGTACTCGTTATGGTAACGTTATGGCTTCTCGCGGCTCAGTAATCCCATTGTTTTTAGACCAAATACGTTCAGGTAAACAACTAACCTTAACTAATCCCAATATGACACGTTTTTTAATGTCCCTTGATGAAGCAGTTGATTTAGTACTATTTGCATTTAACAATGGAAAACCAGGAGATTTATTTGTTCAAAAGTCACCTGCAAGTACAATTTCAGATTTAGCGGAAGCAATTCTTGAATTAACTCAATCTAATGTAGGTACTCGAATTATCGGTACACGTCATGGTGAAAAAATCTATGAAACGCTCTTAACAAAAGAAGAATACGTAAAATCAGTTGATTTAGGAAATTACTATCGTATTCCTATGGACCAACGCGACTTAAATTATGATAAGTATTTCATTGATGGAGAAGAACTCGTAACCGAAGAAGAATATAACTCCCATAATACACACCGTCTTAATAAAGCAGAAATAATCGAAAAATTGCAGACACTCTATGAAATTCAGGATGAAATAAAGGATTTTATACAATGAAAATATTAGTTACAGGTGCTGCTGGTTTTGTTGGTAAGAACGTAACAAGCTCACTTCATAATCACGGTTATGAAGTTTTTGCTTACAATAAAGATGATTCATTAGAAGAACTTGATAACTATCTCAAGGAATCTGATTTCATTATTCATCTTGCAGGAGTGAATCGTCCAGAAAATGTTGAAGACTACTATAGAGGCAATTCTGATTTTACAGATTACTTATGCAAACAATTACTAACATTCAATCGTAAGACGCCAATATTGCTATCAAGCAGTATTCAGGCATCTTTAGACAACCCATATGGTAAGAGTAAATTGCTCGCTGAACAAACAATTATCGACTATTCAATCAGTTCTGGAGCTGAAGTGTTTATTTATCGTTTCCATAATCTTTTTGGAAAATGGTCTACTCCAAACTACAATTCAGTGATTGCCACTTGGTGCTATAACATCAGTAGAAATATTCCAATAAGTATTAATAATCCAGATACTGAAATTACACTTGAATATATTGATGATGTCGTAACAGAGATGATTAGTACTTTAAAGGGTAGTCCAAATCGAATCGATACGTACTACTGTTCTGTTTCAAAGAACTATGAGACTAAACTTGGCTCTATTGCGCAAACTCTTCAATCATTTAAGGAAGGTCGAAGCTCATTAGTGATTCCAAACCTGGGAGACGAACTCATTAAGAAACTTTACAGTACATATTTGAGTTATTTGGATCCTAAAGATTTTTCATACAGTTTAGTAAGTCACATCGATGAGCGTGGCAGTTTTACTGAGTTTCTTAAATCAAGTGACAGAGGTCAAGTAAGTATTAATGTATCAAAGCCTGGTATTACTAAAGGAAACCATTGGCATCATACTAAACATGAGAAGTTTCTTGTAGTAAGGGGAGAGGGAGTCATTAAATTAAGAGAAATTGACTCTGATACTGTATATTCCTATAAAGTATCAGGAGATGAACTTAATGTTATTGATATTCCTGCAGGTTATACTCATTCTATTGTCAATGAGAGTAACGAAGACTTAATAACAATTATTTGGGTCAATGAGATATTTGATCAAAATAATCCAGATACATACACCATGGAGGTTTAAAATGAAAAAATTAAAAGTTATGACCGTGGTCGGTACACGACCAGAAATTATTCGACTTTCAGCTGTTATCAACCGTTTAGAGTCATCAAGCGCTATTGAACATGTTCTTGTTCATACAGGTCAAAATTATGACTATGAGCTTAACGAGGTTTTCTTTAATGATTTCAAAATTAAGAAACCTGATTACTTCCTTGATACTGCTACAGGACAGCCTATTGGAACAATTGGTAATATTCTTGTTAAAATTGAACCAATACTAGAGTCTGTAAAACCTGATGCATTCCTAGTACTAGGAGATACAAACAGCTGTCTATGTGCTATTGCAGCCAAGCGTCTTCAAATTCCTATTTTCCATATGGAAGCAGGGAATCGTTGTTTTGATCAACGTGTCCCTGAAGAAACTAATCGTAAAATAGTAGACCATATTTCAGATATTAACCTAACATACAGTGATATTGCTCGTGAATACCTTTTACGTGAAGGCTTATCTGCAGATAGAATCATAAAAACAGGAAGTCCAATGTATGAAGTTCTTCAATCCCGAAAAGAAGATATTGAAGCAAATACAATCTTGGAACGCCTAAATTTAAAAGAGGGACACTATTTTGTGGTTTCTGCTCACCGGGATGAGAACATAAATTCACGAACAAATTTTATGAACTTAGTAGAAACACTTAATACAGTTGCCGAGAAATATAACTATCCTGTAATAGTAAGTACACATCCACGCACAAAGAACATGATTGAGAAACTTAATATAGAGTTCCATCCTAATGTGCAAATTCTTAAACCACTTGGATTCAATGACTATGTAACCTTACAACTTCATTCTAAGGCTACATTAAGTGATAGTGGTACTATATCTGAAGAATCATCGATACTTGGTTTTAAAGCGTTAAACCTGAGAGAGGCACACGAGCGTCCAGAAGCAATGGAAGAGGCAAGTGTTATGATGGTTGGCTTACACAAAGATCGCGTGCTACAAGGACTAGAAGTGCTTGAAACTCAAGAAATATCTACATTACGTCATGTCTCAGACTATAGCATGCCAAATGTTTCGGAAAAAGTGCTTCGTATCATCCTTTCATACACCGACTATATAAATAGAGTAGTCTGGCAAAAACGATGAAAATTCTTTTTATTAATTCAGTTGTAGATTACGGAAGCACCGGGAAGTTAGTTCGAGACATTGCAAATGCATCCAAGCAAGCAGGTCACGATGTTTTAGTTGCGTATGGCCGATATCCTCAAGAGAATTCAGAAGATACGTTCTATTTTGGAAGTAAAATTTCTACATACTGGCATGTACTTATGACTCGTCTTCTTGGGAGACACGGTTTGCATTCTAGTTTAGAGACAAAGAAATTAATAAAAGTAATCGATGAGTATAATCCTGAGGTAATACATTTACACAATCTTCATGGATACTACCTCAATGTGAGAATGCTATTTAACTATTTAAAGACACGACCACAGACCAAGATTCTATGGACTCTACATGATTGCTGGTCTTTCAGTGGAAGCAGCGCTTACTTCTCGTATTCAGGTTGTAAAGTTTGGGATAAAGGATGTGTTGAGTGTAATACTACTCGAGAGTATCCAGAGTCTTTGGGGTTTTCAAATCAAAAATACAACTTCAATTGGAAAAAAGAAGCTTTTTCTAATATAAATAACTTAACAATTCTTACACCTTCAGACTGGTTAAAACAATTAACCGAACAAACTTTCTTAAATTCTTATAAAATAAAGAGAATTTATAACGGAATTGACCTCCAGGTTTTTAGACCACTTAAAAATGAATCAAACTCTACAGAAATTAACCTACTAGGTGTTGCAAACATTTGGGAGAAACGTAAAGGACTGGATGATTTTATTGAATTAAGCAAGCGACTACCAGAGGACTACAAGATCACACTTATTGGATTATCAAAACAACAGTGTGAGGGACTACCATCCTCAATCAAAGGCATCACGAGAACGGAAAATGTATCAGAATTAGTGGAATACTATTCAAATGCAGATATTTATCTAAACCTCAGTCAAGAAGAAACGATGGGTCTTACTACTGTTGAAGCTTTAGCATGTGGAACTCCTGTTATCGTGTATGATCAGACAGCAGTACCCGAAATAGTAGGGGACGAGGTTGGATTAGTTGTTAAAGCTAATGATATAGATTTACTAGCAACAAGTATACAGAATTTTGATTTTGTTCGTTATTCATCTGAAGCTTGTCGAGAATACTCTTTTAAGTTTTCAAAAGAGAAAATGATAGAAAATTATCTTAAGGAAATAGAGAAATTATGAGTGATATTAAAGATATTCAAAGAGAAGAACTACGAATTTTAAAGACTTTTGACACCATTTGTAAGAAACATAACATCACCTATACTTTGGCATACGGAACCTTAATTGGTGCAATGCGTCATCAAGGTTTTATTCCATGGGACGATGATGTCGATACAGTTATGACAAGAGAGTCTTATGACTATTTAAAAACTATCATTGAAGACGAACTACCCGACGATATGTTTTTTACTGATGGAGACGTTGAAGATCAATACTGGTATGGTTTCGGGAAAATACGAAGTAAAAATATTGAAATGAAAGAAAAATCGACAACATATACGGGAATTAATCAAGGAGTCTGGATTGATATTTTCCCATTTGATGCACTTCCAAATGACCCAGTAGAGAAAGCGGAATTCATTCACAGAATTAAGAACTTGCATAATAAGTTTGTAATGTTTGTGTATACTTACGCTTCACCGAAACAAAATTTACCGAATCGCTTAATTCGTGGTTCACTTAGATTCTTTAATATTCTTACACACCGTTGGAATCCATTCCTTAAGAAATGGTATCAGGAGAGAGAAGCACTCATGACTCGCTACAATTCTGATCAATCGCTTCAGTATCTTACTTGTTTATGTGACAATGTCAAAGAGGAAGACTATGATTTACTTAAGATCAGTAAAGATGAGCTTCATGATGTAATTTATGTGGATTTCGAAGGAGAAAAGTTTCCTGTTCCTCGTGCATACGATAGAATTCTAAGCTCATTTTATGGTGATTGGAGAAGTTTACCACCTTTAGATGAAAGAGTCTCAAATCATACATTTGAGTGATTTTTCACATCGTTTGAAACCTTGTGATGTACAGATGTAAGTGATATAATCTTAATGATTTTAGAAAGGCAAGATATATTATGAAAGTTAGTGTAATTGTACCGGTTTATAACGTAGAGACGCTCCTTGAGCGTTGTCTTACTTCATTGGTAAATCAGACAATCAATGATTTTGAAATTATTGTTATTAATGATGGACCAACAGATGGAAGTGCCGAAATTGTACATCGCTTCGCGTCAGAATATCCTGATCTTTTTAAAGTAATCGATCAAAAAAATAGTGGTTTAAGTGCAAGTAGAAACCGTGGTGTTGAAAGAGCTACAGGAAAATACATCTATTTTATCGATAGTGATGACTACATTAAGAACGATACGCTTGAGATAATGATTAATCTTGCTGAGAAACACAATCTGGATTATATTGTTGATGGATTTGAGCAAGTAGATGAGCAGGGGAACTATCTTGAACTCTACAAAATAGATTCTGTGCCTGTTAATGAAGTTATTAATCCTCAAGAAAACCGAAATTTGTTCCATATTCACAATGCTGTATGGAATCGTCTATATCTACGTGATAATTTAATTAACAACAACTTAAATTTCAAAGAAGGAATATGGTATGAAGACTTACTATACAGTCATCAATACTATATTTATTCTCAACGAGCAATGGTAATTAATCACCAGGCTCTATACTATGTTCAAAGAGAAGGCTCTATTATGGCGTCTCTTGGTTCTGAGAAGAACAAGGATATTGTTACTGTCTTTAAAGAACTTATTAAGTTTTATGAAAAAAATAATCTCTATAATGAATATAGAGACGATATAGAAAAATTAGCAATTAATCAATTTTATATACCAACCATGGTTCGCTTAATTCGTGCAAACAACCGCCAACTCGCAAAAGAGATTGACAAAGAATTTAGAAACATGTTTCCGAATTACAAATCAAATCATGCTGTCAAAGAATTAAACATTAAGCATCGACTTATTTTTAATTTGCTCAACATAAGGTTGTACGGTCCAATTGCTTTAATGTTTAAATTTAGATAGGTGAATACATGAAAAGTTATATAAATTCAAATGAACGTTTTAGTTCACGACAAACATTGATATTCTTATCAATAATTGTGGTGATACAACCTGTGTTGGACATAGCATCATTTTTTGCTTCGAATGCCAATGTCAGCGCTATTTCAACTATTGCAAGATTTGCTCTACTAGCAGTTGTAACCTTGTATGGTTTTATAATATCCGACAAGAAAAAGCACTATTATATCCTAATAGGATTACTGAGTGTCTTTTTTACTGCTCATTTTATTGCAAACTATGTTTCGGGATATCAATCGATTATGTCTGATATTGCGATGTATTTACGCGTTGTTCAACTTCCTTTATTCTATTTAGCATTTAATGATATCTTCCGACAAATAAAAGCAGACTATGATTCAGAAGAAGTCACTAAAATCGCTAATGTATTAATTGTTGTAAACCTAATCATTATTTCGCTTTCAATTGTCCTAAGCTACCTGCTTGGTATTCCTGAATTTACATATTACAATGCTACAGTAGGTGCATTTGGAGTTAAAGGATGGTTCCTTACAGGTAATTCTCAAAGTGTAATTATTTGTGTTATCGCAAGTATTACCTTATTAGTTTCCATTAAAGCAAAAAACATCATTATTTCAATAGTGCTTATTGCTTTAAGCATTGCGAGTTTATTCTTCTTTGGAACAAAACTTACATTCTATTCAATATTCCTTATTGGAGCTGCATTAATAGTCATTACTCTGTTATCCAAAAATAAACACTGGTTAAAACTCGGTTTAGTTGTCCTTAGTTTAGGGATTGTTTACGTATGTAAAGATTACTCACCAATGCATATTAATACATACTATACAAATATTGCATTTGATGAGTGGCAAAATGAGATTAATGATATTGAAACTGAGGTTGCAAAACCAGACCCTGGAAAACCTGAATCAAATCTAACCGGTAAGGATTACTTCTTAGAGAATGTTGACTTATATACAAAAGTTTATAGTCTATATACCAAGGATTTAGTAGAACAATTCGGAATTGAAAAGGTTGCAGAAAAATACAACTACAGTCTCAATGCAGATTCACTTATTAATAACCGTAATTCAAAGTTAGTTGCCGTTTCTTTAGTTTATGATCAGTCGAGTACAGCACAACATCTCTTTGGTTTTGAACAAGCAGCTTATACAATTGGTGGTACTAACTATGATTTAGAAAATGATCTACATGGTATATTCTATTCTTACGGTTACATTGGTTTTGCGATTTATATTTCATTGTTTATTTATATATTAATTCGTGGAATAGGGAACTACTTCTTTGTTAAAGAAAATCGTTTCAACGAAAATCTTGGGATTTACTTAGTAGCCTTAGTATTAATTCTGGGGGCGGCTCAATTTTCAGGTAATGTATTAAAACGTCCCAACGTGCTTTTCTATATTTCCTATATATTAAGTTTAATCACAATAAGTACATTCTCATTTAAAGAAATGAAACAAAAGAATGCAAAAAGAAGAATTCCAGAAAGTAGGTAACATGATGGTAAAAGTTAGTATAGTTGTCCCAGTATATAACACTGGTGATTATTTAATTAAATGTCTTGATTCAATTGTAAATCAAACTCTTGATAATTATGAAGTAATAATAACTAATGACGGTTCTACAGATCATTCACCTGATATTATCAATAAGTATGCTCAAAATTATCCTGATTTAATAAAGGTTATCAACCAAGAAAATCAAGGACTATCAGCAGCTCGAAACAATGCGCTAAAACTTGCACAAGGTAAGTACTACGCATTTGTCGATAGTGATGACTGGGTCGATTTAGATATGTATGAAGTAATGTACAATGAAGCAGAAGAAAACAATCAAGACATTGTGATTTGTGATATGGTTGACCATTTTGTTGATCATGAAATATATCATCAATCATCAACATTTGAAAGCAAGTACACAGTTACTCCGTCAGCTTGTAATAAAATGTTCCGTGCAGAATTTGTAGGTGATAGCCGATTCCCATTAGGACTCTGGTATGAAGATTTTTCTTTTACTACAAAATTGCTTTTCCAAACCGAAAAAATAGGTACAATTCATCGTGGGATGTATCACTGTCATAATCGTGAAGTCTCAATAATGAATAATGAAAACTCAGAAAAGAATTTAGACATGATTACTGTTCTTGATGATTTGAAGGATTTCTTAATTTCTAAAAATTTATGGAATGATTTAGCCTATGTTCATAACTATTTTATTGTTGATCATGTGCTTATTACAACAATCAATAGAATTACACTCCATAATAACAAAGAAAAAAATAACGTTATTCGTAAATTCAGAGATTATGCCAAGTCAAATCAAGTAAACATAAATAAGGCAAAATCAGATTTCAATATACCTTCAAAGAGAATATTGGTAGCTAAACTCAATTATTTAGGATTTAATAGTTTATCGAAACTTATTTTAGATATTGCAAAGAAAATCAAATAGAAATTAGGAGTACATATGAAAAACATTCTTATACCTACAGGTTATATGTCATCAGGTTCATCTGCTGTAACTGACTTAATATCGGAATTTGATGGATATTTTGCTGATTATGGTTCTCATGAATATGTCTTTTTACACTGTCCTAATGGTCTTTTTGACTTAGAAGATAAACTTCTTATTGGTAATAATGCAATACGAAGCGATGAAGCACTTCATACTTATTACCATACAATGTCCCAGTTGTATGATAAGAAATACTGGTGGGTAGGACATTATAAAGAGACTTTTGGTCCAGACTTTTTGAAGCATACAGAGGCTTTTATGGACGATATTATTCTTACGAAGACACAGCAATATTGGTATTATCAAGAGAACACAAGCTTAAAAATGGGAATTCGTCTTGCATTTAATAAGATTCTAAAAAAAGTTACATTAAATAAGTATAATGGTAAGAAACCATTACTCTATCCTGAGATGTGGTTATCTTTTCCTAATGAAGATGAGTTCTATTCTGCAGCCAAGAAGTATTTAAACTCTTTATTCTTAATGATTGGCAATGATCAAAGAAATCTAATTCTTGACCAACTCTTATTGCCATTTAATTTACATCGCTTGGAGAACTATTTTGATACAAACGCTAAAGTGATAGTAGTTGAAAGAGACCCAAGAGACGTTTACTTGTTAAATAAGTATGTTCATAGCAAATCGAATGAAACGGTTCCTTATCCAACTAATCCAAAAGACTTCTGTGTTTTCTATAAGAAAATGCGTCAAAGTGAGATTAAATTTGATAACGATCAAATACTTAGAATTCATTTTGAGGATTTAATCTATAAATATGATGATACATTATCTGATATTATGGAACTTTTAGAACTTCAACCCGAAGATCATAAACGTCCGAATACGTCGTTTAATCCTGAGATTTCCATTAATAATACACAAGTTTTTTTGAATCGACCAGAATATAAAGAAGAAATCGCAATTATCAGTGCTGAACTTGAGGAATATCTTTATGAATTCCCTTATGAAAGAGAATCAGATACTAAACTAGCCTTTTAAAAGGAGATTGTATGAAACATATATATATTACTGCCTTGCACCTACATCATGGAGGTGTGGAAAAGGTTATATCTTCACTCGCTAATATGTTTATTGAAATGGGACATGATGTCACTATATTATGTACGTATCAATTAGGTGAGCCAGTTTATCCGATAGATAATAAAGTAAGGATTAAATATCTTACTGATTTGAAACCGAATCGTGAAGAGTTTAAGGCAGCTATTAGAAGCAAGAATCCTATTAAAATAGTAAAAAATGGCTTTTATGCAATTAAAGTTCTTTACCAAAAGAAGCAGTCACTCATTAAAGAATTCAAAACAATTCAAGATGGAGTCATTATTTCCACGAGAAATGAACATTCTGTTTTACTTTCAAAATATGGTAATACACATGTTAATAAAATTGCTCAACTCCATCATGATCACCGGTTTGATGAAAAACTGATTCATGATTTCCAACATGGATACACAAATATTGATGACTTTCTCTTATTAACGCCTCGACTAAAAGATGAAGTTGAAGGATATATGAGAAGTACTAATCACCATACGAAATGTCACTGTGTACCTAACTTTTTAGATAAAGATACTTATGCGAGAAATCTTCCGAAAATTAATCAGATTGTAACAGTTGGAAGACTCCATCCTGATAAAGGATATGACCGATTACTTAATGTTTGGTCAGAGTTTATTAAGTTGAATCCCAACTATACACTTAAGATAATAGGTGAAGGGGAGTCAAGAAAAGATTTTGAAGTATTAGTAAAAGAACTAAATATTCAAAATAGTGTTGTCTTTACAGGATTTTTAGCTCATAATAATACATTGGATGAAATGTCACAATCTCTTGTTTATGTTATGACATCCATATCCGAAGGATTTCCAATGGTTCTTTTAGAATCAATGAGTCAAGGCACCCCTACAATTGCATTTGATGTAAGAGTAGGACCGGAGGCAATCATTAGTGATGGAATCGATGGTTACTTAGTAGCTGACAATGATATTACTCAATTTGCTCATAAACTTGATGAGTTACTGGAGAATCCTGAATTACTTAAATCAATGAGTTTAAACGCCTTAAATAAGGCAGATATATACAGTCAAGATAAGGTTTCGGAGTTATGGAAAGATTTACTAGCATAACTCTTCGATTGGAGGATCTATGAAACGTATTACAATTATTATGATGCTTTTATCAGTTTTTTCTAAACTGTTTGGATTTGTTAGAGAGATAGTACTATCAAATACTTATGGTGCTGGGGTAATTACTGACGGATTTATTTATGCTTATAACTTACCAGGAACACTGTTTTCAGTAATTGTTGCTGCATTCGTAACTGGATTTATTCCAATGTTTACACGTATAGAAAAAGAAGACGGTAAAGAAGAGTCCATAAAGTTTGCGAATAACGTTCAAAACGTAATGTTATTAATTGCAATCGTTGTCAGTGTTTTAGTATTCATCTTTACTGAGCAATTCTTGGCAATGCTTGTACCTCATGCTTCAGAAGCAGCGCTAGTATACTTATTACCATTTGTAAAAGTGGCGATTTTCACACTAATATTTACATGTATTATTCAAATCATGACTGGTTTCTTACAAATTCGTCAAGCATTTATTGTTCCTTTATTACTTGCTTTTCCAATGAATTTAATTTTGATATCCTTTATTGTGATTTCAAAATCTGTTGGTGCAAATATTCTTCCTTATGGAATTCTACTTGCATATGCAACGCAAGCTATTCTTATTTTATGGTTTGCTTATAGAAAAGGATTCAAACTTAAATTCTATATTAATTTTAAAGATAAACATCTTCAAACAATGCTTCTTCTAGCAGTTCCACTAATTATTGGATCTGCAACTTCTAGTATTGGTGGTCTTGTTAACCAGGCTCTTGCTTCTGGTATTGAGGGTGGTATCTCACATATTGGTTATGCTACAAAGATTGGTGGTCTCATTGAAGGAGTATTCGGTTTGGCTATCGTATCCGTTATGTATCCAACACTCGCAAGTGCTGTGGCAAATAATGATCATGAAAAGGCAAGCCATGAGTACCAAAATGCTATGTCATCGCTTCTACTCTTTATTGTTCCATGTATGGTTGGTATGACACTCTTGGCTCAACCAATTGTAGAGTTTGTTTACATGAGAGGGGAGTTTGGAGCTGATGAAGCTGCTGTTCTTACGAATGTATTCCGTACATACAGCCTCGGACTTGTTAGCTATTCTCTTTATGGTTTAATTGCTAAAGTATTCTATTCATTCCAAAACACACGTACACCAATGATTATTTCAGTTGGTAACATTACACTACAAATTATTCTAGGACAAGTACTAAGTAGACTTATCGGTCTACAAGGTATTACGCTTTCTATGGCCATCTCAGCTACAGTTGGAGTCATTGCAATATTCATTGCATCAATTAAATTGTTCAATAACTTAGATGTTCGTGCTCTAAGCAAAGAGATATCTAAAATCGTCATTTCTGCACTCATCATGGGGGTTGCAGTTCTTGCAATATACACGGGTGCATCAACCGTTGTTTCAGCTACAGTGAGCCTTCTAGGGGCAATTATGGCAGCAGTTGTAGTATACTTCGTATCAATTTACATTCTTAAAGTAAATGTTGTTACTGAATTAATCGCTAACTTCAAGAGAAGTAGAGGTTAATTTATAAATTCATAAAGGGACTTCTTAATGAAGTCCCTTTATTCATAATATAGATACGGTACGGAATAGTTGTTACCATCAATGAGATCATATTGAATTAAATCGTATTCATGTATCAACGCTTGATGATCTGGAGATAACTCCTCAAATGTATACGGAATAGGATCACCGTGTAAGTAGTATCCAGTTCGGTGAACACTTGCAAATACATTATTAACTTCCATAACCAATGCTTGGTATGCTGATATTTTCACACTCGCTAGGTCCATTAGTATGTTTTGGACATTGGAGAGCGAAATGTATTCATCATTAATAAGACTTGTTTCAACTCCAGGTATATTCGATACGATGAAGTAATTTGTTGTATACTTCATAATATGATCGTTTTCACTTAGTATTTCGTTATACAGGCCGCTTAGATGATCACCATAAAGGAATAGGATATACGGCTTATCAATTTGATTTAAGCTATCTACAAAGTCTTGTGTAGCTAAATCTGTGTAGTATAAACCTTCTGTATAAATCTTAATGCTATCAAGTGTTTCTTGATTTGTGATTGATGTACTGTTAGGAATAAAGTGGTATTCTGGATAAATATCATAATAACTTTGATGATTTTGCATGGTAACTATATGTAGTGTCATTGCTTCGTCAGTTTCTGAGTATATATCCAGTACTTCTTGATATGTAGATTCGTCAGAAATGAGCTCACCTTGTGGTGTAATCGGTTCTGTATGATTCATATCATTAGAGAAAATCTGGGTATCCACTCCCAATGCTGAATAGACTTGTTTACGCTTATATAAGTGGGATCCATAAGAATGTAAGGCAAGCGCTTCACGCTCATTCTCACCAATTCTAAATAATGAAGGCAAATGATGTTTACCAGCTACAAACGATTGAAAAGCTGTTGCAACACTTGAATTTAGCGAACCGATACTCATACTTGTTAGTAGTTCGTACTCAGTATTTGGTGTTCCACCACCATAAACAGGGGTAAGTACATAGCCACTCGCTACTTTATCGGTTTTATCAGTTATATATGTGAAAGGGGAGTCAATATCTAATCCATTTAATAATGAAGGATCGCTTAACGACTCGCTCAATATTGTAAATACATTAATGTCTTCGAAATCATCTCTAATTCTCTCTAAATTTATAGTATCTGCTTTATCTTGATACTTATCAAGTATTACGTGAACAGCATCTGAAGAGTAACCGATAGGTTTTGTAATATTTTGACCTGGAGCGTTAACAATAAGCCCATTATAGAACCCATATCCGAAATAGTTTCGTATTTGATGAACTGTCTCTAAATCAGGATAAAGGTCGTATGCAATCGTGAGTTTGTTAAGCATAGAATCGGGTCTGTTATATGAGGAAACAAAATATCCCCAAAAACCAATAAGAATCGTAGATACAACAAGACTAACAGTTCGTAGTCTCTTTCTTCTGAAAACATAGAACACAGGGAACTTCCGATTAATAAACCATGTTATTATTATTGTTACTGAAATAACAGAGATGCCTATGATAATAGCCTTCAAATTATTACCGCTCACCATTTTAAAAAGGAGGTTTATGTTTTTAATAAAAACAGCATCTGAAGGGTAAATGGGTTCATTAAGTATCGAAATTTTAATGGTGTTAGCAACAGCAAGAACAACTGTTACAATGAGATAACCAACACTTGTATAGAGGATGTTATTGGTTATGATTGTAATAAGCACATATGAGATAAAGATTAATATCACAGAAAATAAGTGAGCAGGCGTAGATCTTTCATACATTTGCTCTACTAAAGGAAAATTAAACTCTGCCGTGCTCATATTTAGTAAGAAAAGACTAAAACCACTAATCAATAAACCAATTAAAACGACTGAAGTATAACGAAAAAAGTGACCGATGATGTATTTTATCGTTTGTTTTTTATTATTTACACTTTTTTCCATAAAATTCAACTCCTTTCATCAGTATTGATAGTGGACCAGCAACTCTAATTGCTGAATTCATGACATTAAACTCAAAATTATTGCTTTTTCCGCCATATTCGCCATCAATACCATAGTCAATTTGCTGACTAGACTCAATTGTTAAGCTTTTTGTAGAAATAAGTATTACATTACTGGTATCAAAGATATTATTTCTAAGCTTATATAGAGAAGAGAAATATTTGGAAGGGGACATCGGTGTTTTTACCAATAATAACTCAAATTTGCCATCATCTAATGATACATATTCGTCTTCAAAATTGATCATGTTAGCCAATGATTTGGTATTTAATATTGAACAAAAACTATAAGAACCACGAATAACAGTATTATCAGTTTTAATTTTCAATTTGTAGGACTTAATTTTAGGAAGTTTAGGCAAAGCATTCAATAAATACGCAAAGAAACCAAGTCTATTCTTAATCCTTTGATTAGTTTCGTACTGTACATCTGTTAAGTAACCAAATGAGAAGGCATATGAAAATATGTGATTATTGATTTTTCCTAAATCAAATTCAAAGAGTGAATCAAGTGATATTGAATTAATGATTGAATCAATATCAATAGTAGTATAAATACTTTTTGCAATATCATTTGCAGTACCAAGTGGTATGATCGCAACAGGTTTTTGAATATCATATTGAGAAAGCATAGATAAAACACTGCTAACAGTACCATCGCCACCACATATGAAGATTAGGTCATAAACAGATTCTTCAAGTATTGACATAATGTCACCGTTGTCAGTAGTAATATCAATCTCTTTGACAACATTAATATTAGAGTATGAGCTGTAAGAAATTTCTTGTTTTTCTTTACCAGCTAGAGGATTGCTAATTATGATTACATTTATTTGCATTAAAACACCCAATTCTTATCATTCATTCAATATTACTTAGATATACTATATCCATGCATTAATACCTAATACAATACGATTTATCCTTTACTTCGCATAATGTATATTATGTAAATTATAGATGGCTATAAATATGTATCTAACTTTAAATTAATACAGACATACCCTTTTGAATATGTCTGTATTTAACAATTTAGATTAAATCCTTAAGAACTGACTTACCGTTTGATGTAGGTTCAACTTCAAAGTTATCAGTAATTGTAGCTCCAATATCTGCGAAGGTTTTATTTTTTTCTAATTCCTTCATACCTTTAAGGCTTGGTGAGTAATACAATACAGGAACTTCTTCACGTGTATGATCAGTACCAGCATGCACTGGGTCATTACCATGATCCGCTGTAATAATTAGTAAATCATCTTCTTTAATAAGTGGTAAGAGTTCACCTAATTGACCATCAAACTCTTCTAATGCTTCACCATAGCCAATTGGATTTCTTCTATGGCCATATAATGCATCAAAATCAACTAAGTTAACAAATAGTAATCCATTAAAATCCATGTCACGAACAATTCTAATTGTTTCTTCCATACCATGGTGATTGCTCTTTGTTCTATAAGCATCTGTAATTCCTTCGTTATCAAAGATATCGACAATCTTACCAACACTAATAACGTCATAACCGCCCTCTTTTAATGAGTCTAATGCTGTTTTTCCAAATGGTTTCAATGCATAGTCATGACGGTTAGCAGTACGTTGGAATTTTCCTTTACCTGTACCGATAAATGGTCTTGCAATAACACGACCTACTTTCCATTCATCTTTCATTGTTAATTCACGAGCTATCTCACAAACTCTGTAAAGTTCATCGAGGCCAAATACCTCTTCGTGAGCAGCAATTTGTAATACAGAATCAGCTGAAGTATACACAATCATATCTTTAGTTGCCATGTGTTCTTCACCAAGCTCATCTAAAATCTCAGTACCACTTGCTGATTTATTCCCAATAATACCGTATCCTGTACGTTCTGAAAGTTCATCTAACAATTCTTTAGGAAATCCTGTCTCTGTAAATGTAATAAATGGTTTTTGAATGTTTAATCCCATCATTTCCCAGTGACCTGTCATTGTATCTTTACCATTTGAAGCTTCAATCATTTTTGTATAGTATGCTTTAGGTGCTTCAACTGGATCAACACCTAATATTTTATGTAGGTTTCCAAGCCCTAATGACTTCATATTTGGCATATTTAGACCATTCATGCGTTCTGCAATATGTCCTAATGTATCAGAACCTAAATCTCCAAATTTTTCAGCATCATGAGCTGCACCAGCGCCTACTGAATCCATAACTATTGTAATAATTCTATTATACTTACTCATCCCTGTGTTCTCCTTTATCATCGTTATTCATAAAATCAGCCTTTAAAAACTTATCATAATCACGTTTTAAAGCCTTATTTTGCACATGTGTATAGATTTGAGTTGTAGAGATGTCTTGATGACCAAGAAGCTCTTGTATAACCCTTAAATCAACTCCTGCATCAAGAATACCTGACGCAAAGTAGTGTCTTAAACTATGTGGTGTTAAGTTTTCACGAATATCGAGTTCTTTACTCCGTAATTTTATCATATTATTGATGTATTGTCGTGTAACTTGTTTGCCTTTAGCATTAATAAAGACAAAATCACTGTCTTTTACAAGCCATGTAGGTCTTACTAAAGTCAGATATTCATTTAATGCATCTAAAGCATCATCGCTAATCGGAACCATCCGTTCCTTATTTCCCTTACCCACAATTCTTAGCCATTTTTCATCAGCATAAATTTGATTAAATACTAAATTAGTACATTCACTAACTCGTAATCCACATCGAACTAGAACCATTAAGATTGCATAATCAAAAATGTCTTTGGATGTTTCTCTAGAAAATGATAGTAACTTAATAATCGAAGCATCACTTGCGATAAGAGGAAGACGACTCCCCTTTCTTTTTAGACTAAGATACTGTGTCGGATCATAATTTGATCTTCCAGTATTCACTAAAAATTTATGAAACTGGCGAATGCTTACAATCTTATGTTGTATTGATGCAAACTCATAGGTTTTGTTGAGTGTAGCAATGTATTCATTGATTGTATGGTAACTAATATCTTCTAATGATTTAATATCATGTGTATCCAAATACTCTAGATAGTGTTTCAAATCATTGGAGTATGACTTTATCGTTAAATTAGATCGTGGATCAATATAACTGATAAAGTGTTCAAAGGAACTAAGATACTGTTTCATTGACTGTTTATTTTCCATCAGATATTTTCTCCAATAATGTATCTGTAGTAATAAATAAATCACTCTTTAGCTCTTTATTGAGTCTACCAACGATATCTTGAATGGTAGGATTTTCTAAATCACTAAACAAATCGAGCTGTTGTAGATGATCAGATTTAGAGATTAAGTTTGATATGGATACAGATATGAAATTGATAGCATCATAGCCTTCAAACTCATCATAGAGACCTATCACTTTCTCGTAAATTAGATTTAAGTCATCGGTATAGTGTTCAAGAGTTGTAGACCTTGCAGCTGTTTTAAAATCTTCCATTCTCAAGCTGAAAGTAATTGTCTTCCCTACTAAGTCACTTTTATGAAGACGTCGTACCATCTCTTCAATTTCAACTAAAATAGAGTGTCTAATCTCATCTAAGTCTGTCATTGCATTGGTAAAAGTCTTTGATTGACCGACCGATTTTGCTTTCGAAAAAGGTACAATTTGACTCATATCAAGTCCATTAGCTCTATCAATGTAATTACGTGTGTTTATTCCAAGGATTGGTCTGACATTATCTTCATTTGCATTTGCTAAATCATGGATTGTATGAATACCTATTTCTTTGAGTCGAGGAACGGTTTTCTTACCGATTCCAAACATATCTTCAATCGGTAAGGGCCATAAGAACTTATCAACTTCACGAATTCGTAATACAGTGATTCCATTAGGTTTTTTCATGTCACTTGCCATCTTAGCTAAGAATTTATTTGGAGCTACACCTATTGAAATTGGTAATCGTAACTCTTCGAATACTTGCTTCTGAATAGCAACCGCAAGATCTAAGGGCTTATCGTATTGCTTAATTACATTTGTGACATCAACATAACATTCATCAATACTTGCTTGTTCTAAATGAGATGAATAGGATTGAATTATTTTAATAAATCTATCGGATAAATCGTGATACAATTCAAAATCAATATCGACTACTTCTAAGTCATTACAGAGTCTTTTAGCATGTGCTAAAGGCATCGCTGAATGAATCCCGAATTTACGAGCTTCGTACGATGCTGTTGTAACAACTGAACCACGATGATTTGAACATACTACGAGTGGTTTACCTTCAAGATTTGGATTAGTAATAACATGGGCACTCGCAAAAAAAGCATTTATATCAATATGAAAAACAACTGCCATTAAATCGCCTGCCCTTCCTTTAGAAGTTCTTTCGCAGCAGCTAAACTATGGTCACTTGTAGAACCACTCATTATTAAGGCTAACTCTTCAACACGACGATCATTTGTAACCTGTTCAATTGATGTAACCGTTTGTTCTGCATCATCGGCTTTGGTAATAGAGAAATGACTCGTCGCACAAGCCGCAACGGAGCTTAAATGTGTAATTGTAAGGACTTGGGTCGTTTCAGCTAGCTGCTTCATTTTTGCACCTATTTGAATCCCAACACGACCACTAACACCTGTGTCAATTTCATCAAATACAACAGTACTAATACCTTGTAATTGATTGAAAATAACTTTAAGTCCCAACATTAAACGGGACAATTCTCCCCCACTAGCCACCTTATCAAGTGGTGAGAAATCTGAACCTTTATTCATTGCTACATAAAATACTACTGCATCAATTCCAGATTTATGTAGGTCTTGTTCTTTAAATACTACTTTAAACCTTGCATTTTCAAGCAACAAGTCATCAAGATGCAATGTAATTGCTTCTTCAAGACGTGAGGCTGCTTCTTTTCTATGTGTGCTTAAGCTTTGTGCAAGTTCAAATGCAAGTTGATAAGCTGCATTCATTTCATTTTCAAAGTCAATGAGTGTATCATCATAGGATTGAGCTTGTTTAATCGTAGTTTCTATTTGAATCATATGATCGTTAATTCCATCTACTGATGAATAACGTCTAATGTACTGTTGATATTGAAAGAGTCGTTCTTGGAGTCGATCAAATTCAAAAGGATCAAAATTCAGTTCCGCTTTCTTTTTAACTAAAGTTTCCTGGATATCTTCAAGAGAATAATATGCATCTTTGTATTGCGCTAATAGCACGTCATCATCAAGTTGTTCAAACACATCAATGCCTGCGTACCATGTGCCAAGGCCTGATTGATCATCGTTAAAAAGATCTAAGAGCGTTGAGTAGATTTCTTGATACTTTTCGAAGTTTTCCATCGAATTTAGCTGTTCTACAAGAATTTCATAATCTTCAACAGAAGGCTTAAACGCTTCTAACTCATCCAATTCTTTTTGAATCAGTTTAATCTCATTAGGACTAATGTCACTAACTTTAAATTGACTATATCTTTCTTTTGCCTTTGTATAGATTTCAAATTTTTCATTTAAATTTGAGACTAATTCAGAAGTGTTCGCAAATTCATCTAATAAATTGAGATGATTTTTTGCATTAAGTAAGTATTGAGTTTCATGCTGTGAATGGATATCAATTACATCTTCCAAACATTCCCTTGCTATTGAGAGACTTACAAGTCGGTTATTAATTCTAAAGGTGTTTCTACCATCTTGTGTCATTTCTCGCGTAAGGATAATTGTAGATTCGTCTTCTTCATTCAATCCAAGGTCATTCAGTTTAGTATAGATTGGATGATTTGCGGGTAAACTAAGAACAGCTTCAACACGAGCACTGGTACCATTGTTCCCTACTACAGAAGCGCTACTACGCTGTCCTGTGATGAAATTCATGGCATCGACAAGCATAGACTTACCAGATCCTGTTTCACCCGTAAACACGTTAAAACCTTCGGTTAAATCAACCTGGATATCTTGGATTAAAATGTAGTTTTTTATTGCAAGATGTTGAAACATACGTTCACCCTTCTAATATTTTATTGAATACATCATCCACTTGTAGTTCATTCTTACGTTTCAAGATACGTGATCCATCTTCGTAAGAAATCCCTTCCAAATTAAATGATTGGATTGGTACATATTTTTGCTTGGTGTAGAGATATTTAATAATCATTGGAGTCATTGTATCTGTATCAGATTCAATGTTATAAATGAATATTGGGCAGCCTGACTCAATGACACTGTTTAAGACTTCATGATCGATATCATTCATTAATCGAGCATGAATCAGTCCGACATCGAGATCGTTAGATTTAATACGTGATAAGAATACCTCGGTTGAAGCACCTGTTGTTATTATGATTGCTTTTGAAGTATTTGAGAATTCTTGAATAACTGACCATGATTCTCCTCGATACGAGGTACTTGGTTTATACATTTCCGAGTTATTTTGATATCGAACCACTTTGATTCCTTCTTCAGATAATACCCTTTGAAGCGTCTTTTCAGCATCCGAAAGATTTGAAGGATTATAGATGTTAGAGATAGCGTTTAATGCTTTAATATCAAAAATACCATGGTCAAATCGATTGGAATGACTCGATAAACCTGCATGTCTCACTAATAATGTTAACGGTAAGTCATTAAGTACAAACTGATGTTCAAGTGCACTAATTGCATCCAGAATTCGAGTTGAGGAAAGTGCCAATACAACACGATATCCTTGTTTAATGTAACTAGAAGCTGCTGCAATAAGCGATCCTGTAGCTCCTGTAGATACGATGTAATTGTTGGGATAGTTGGATTCAAACTCTTTGAAATAGTCTCCAAAACTAATGGCATCAACTAGCACCAGAAGTTTAGGATCTCGCATACCAGTTAATACACGATCAAATACTTCATGATAACTTGTATAGTTCTTTGGTGTTGCATCGTCAGTTTTAAACTTAGGAAAGTCTAAATTTCTACGTGCATTGGAACGTAGTCGTGTTTGTACATGAATAACATGTGGTCCTTTTAGGGTCTTAGAAAGTTCTAAAACTCGAATTAAATCTGGTAAACTTTGACCATCAATGGGTCCTTGGTAATCAATGCCAAATTGCGTAAAAATAGTTGGTTCAAGAACGGATTCTTTAACTGCATTACGCATACGAACGAGTGATTTATAAATAGGTCGGGAAATTGGATTTGAATCCAATATATTACGAACATCTTTTTTAAGAGTAGAATAGGTTTTACTAATTCGAATGCTCTTTACCAAGACGTCTAAAGATGTATGGTGACGAAGTAAGGATTGTTGTTCATCAATTAGAATAATTGTTAGATCAGGATTATGTCTACTGATATCAACTAAACCTTCATACGTTACTCCGTAGTTTAATGCATGATCATCGATAACCACAATGGTTCGGCCGTTTCTTTTATCTGTATAAGAAAGAGCTGCTCCTAAGGACTCACCTATTCCACCACCTGTATAGGCATCATATGGATTATCATTTGATAAGTTTACAGGAGCATTTGTACGTAGTAAGAGCTCGTCAATTCGACCTGTCAGTATCTTATGAACCAATACTTGATTACCACCATCAAATAGAACACGATCATAAGACAAGTCAAAAACATAGTGCAAAGCTAATGTTGTCTCAAGAACATTGATATTCTTAACGATTGTATCAATATCAAAACGTGTTTCTTGAGCAAGAAAATTAGCGATGTCATCACTGTATTCTTTTAATTCATTGATCGGTAAATCTTTGATATTATGATATTCTTTTAAAGCCATAAATAAATGACCTCCTAAATACGACGACCTGTAATGCTTTCAATAAGATTTAATAATTTGTTTGATTGGAGTTCAAAGTTTTGAACTTGTTGACGTATACTTTGATAAATACGTTCAGTTTCTATTTCCGCTTCTTTTAGACCAAGCAAGGAAACTACGGTATGTTTGTTGCGATCCAAGTCACTCTTATTACTTTTACCTATCGTTTCAAAGTCTTCTTTTGCTTCTAATAAATCGTCTTGATATTGGAAAGCAATTCCTAAATCAAGTCCAATCTTATGAGCAATATCACGTTGGTGGTCTTTGCCTGCAATGATTACAGCCATCTCTAATGCAGCTGCGAAGAGCTTCCCTGTTTTAAGCTCATAACACTGAATTAGATCATCAATTGATCGGATATTATCAGCTGTATCGATTTCTTGTCCTAAGATCATCCCATGAGTTCCTGCGCATTGTGATAACACCTGAATACATGCAATTTTCTTTGCATCATCTAAATTACTATTACTGATGACTGAAAATGATTGGGTGAGTAAGCCATCACCAGCTAAAATCGCCATCCCTTCACCATATACTTTATGATTGGTAGGCTTAAATCTTCGAAAGTCATCATCATCCATCGCTGGTAAATCATCATGAACTAATGAATATGTATGAATCATCTCAAGTGCACATGCTGCATCAAGCCCTAGAGAAACATCACCCCCAAGGTCACTAAGAAACCCCAATAACATATTAGGACGTAATCTTTTACCACCACTTAGTAATGAGTACTCTATTGCTTCAGAAACTGTTGATTGACCATTGCTTGCGGCAATGTCACGAAGACGATCTTCAATTTGTAGAATCATTGTTATCATTTTGATGTTTTACCACCAAATCCTTTACTTTATTTTCATATTCATCAAGCTTTAATTGACATTTTTTCGATAACTCCAAACCCTCTTCAAAAAGCTTGATCGCATCATCAAGAGGAAGTGTATCTTTTTCTAGTAAGTCAGCAATTTCAGCTAATCTTGCCATTGATTCTTCAAAATTAAATGTTTTTGTCATATATATCCTTTCCGATTACTTTGGCTTCTACGGAACCATCTTTTAATTCTATTTTTATTGGTGAGTCAATATCAATTGAGTGTATTGACGTAATTGGTTCCAAATCTTTAGTAATTCGTGCATACCCTTTGTCAAATAATTCCAACATTTTTTGAGCGGGATTTTGCACACTTATTGCTTTAATTATAGCCATTAGCTCCTTCTTTTTCAAGTTTACAACTCTTTGAGAAACAGTTGAAAACTGTCTGTTTAACATGAATAATTGATGCTTTTTATTCTCCTGTAAACGGAGATTCATGTCTACAGCGTTAAGTAGCTTTTGTTGTTTATTATTTGCTAGTATTCTAGAAGTTTTTATTAACTGGTCTACCTGATTAACGAGTATATTACGATTTAAAGATAGACGATGATTTAAACTTTGATATCTCATTTGAAGTGCTTGATTGAAACGCAAATCATATCTTAGTAATTCTTTATGAATTACCTCAAATTGTTTTGATTGATTGAGTATCCTATTCTGTAAGTAATCTAACTTTTGTGACTTCTTTTCAATATACTCTTCTGGGTTTCTAAGGTTTGAGTTTTGAACAAGAGACTGATACATACTCTTCTGATTTAAGATCTTATTTCTAAGTAAGCTATAATACTTGTTCTTATAATTTCTTAATACTTCACTGATTTCATATTGATTTGGTGTTACATGTACTGCAGCAGCGGTTGGTGTAGCTGCTCTGTAATCCGATACGAAATCTGCTAGTGTGGTGTCACTTTCGTGTCCTATCCCTGTTGCGATTGGAATTTTAGAAGAAAATATAGCCTCGATTACTTCTGGTGAGTTAAAAGCCCATAAATCTTCTATAGACCCTCCCCCTCTACCAAGAATAATACAATCGAGGTTCATTGAATTTGCTTCATGAAGTCTCTCAACAATACTTGGTACAGCACTTTCGCCTTGAACGTAAGCTAGAAGATCAACTCTTTTTGCTAATGGCCATCGCTCCATTAAGGTTCGTGAAATATCATGATAAGCAGCACTATTATCACCAACAATTACACCGATTGAAGTAGGATATGCAGGGAATGCTTTCTTATGTTCTGGTTTAAAGTAGCCTTTGTCTTGATAATCTTTCTTTAAGGCTTCAAATTGCACATAGAGATCACCTAATCCATCAAGGTTCATTCGTGATGCATAAATCTGCACAGTCCCAGCACTCTCAAAAACTTCAGCACTACCTACCACAATGACCTTATCACCGTTTTTAGGTTTAAATAGAACAGAACTTGCTTTACTTCGAAACATGACACAAGAAATCCTACTTTTGTCATCTTTCAATGTAAAATAAAAATGTCCACTGTGGTGAGCGGTAAAATTTGAAAGTTCACCAATAATTGCGACATTCTTAAAACTGGGATAGCTATCTATCAACAGTTTCAAAGAACCCACAAATTCACTAACAGTTAAGACATTTTGTTTTCGACTCATATTGCATCAATCACTCCATTGATTAGTTTATAAGAATCTTCTTCAGCATAAAGTTTAGCCAAGCGTACTGCTTCATTAATAATAATTGGCTTTTCTTGATGCCCTAATTCTAATTCTGCACAAGCTACCAATAAGATTGCTTGTTCTATATATCCCAGACGATCAAAGCGCCATTTATTAAGATATTGATTCATTGCTCTTTCATAAATTTCTTTACGATCACTAACACGATTTACAACATCTAGTAATTCTTCATCCAATTCAATCTTTGGACTGAAATCACTGACTGATGTAACAAAGTGGTTATCTGCAATAATTTCAGCTATTTCCATATCTCTGATAAGATGAATGTATACTGTAATCATCGCATTTTGGCGTTGTATTAAACGCGAATTTGACATAAAATCCTCCACACTAAAAGAAGCAGTTATCTGCTTCTAGTTAAATTTAAAACCTACAACATGAACGTTAATGGTAACATCATCAAAATCTACCATCATTTCAATTGAACGTTGTAATTCAGCTTGAAGCGCTTTAATAGCACGTTCAACTTCTTGTCCGTATTGAACACGAACTTTAAGGTCAATTGTAACATGACCATTTGCATTATTAACAGTTAATGATTTTTTACCTGTTCCGTCTTCGAAGAAAACATGCTTATTTTCACTTACTGTAATAACAACGATATGATTAAAGACATTGTTTGATACTGCAATTTGTCCTAATCCTTCATCTTTATTTTGTATTAATACATATTCATTTGCCATATTTATCACCTACTAGACTTATTATAACAAAACCAAAGCATAAACAAAAGAAAACACTCTAAAATAATACAAAACACACAACTTACGGTAGTTTAATTAACTTTAATAATATTCTCAAAATCATCAGTAATGTTCATTCTTTTCTTAATACATGTATTTAAGATTTGATCACTTACTTCTCGAGTATAGTCAATCACTTTCTGATGATCGTTTGCAAAGTATTTCTGCATTAATTGTTCTTCAACAGGTTTGCAACGTACAATCGCTTGATAATTCCATGTTCGTGTATCATATTTAATAATTTCTGAGAGATCTTTATCTGTGTTTTCTTGATGAAACATTCTTTGACGATAAAAATCAAACTCTGTATTCAAAGAAACAACAACATCCCAGGTTTGAGAATCAACTTCAAAAGCTATCCCATAAAAAGTAAGTTCTTGATGATCTTCACAAAAAGCTCGAAGTTGTTCAAGTGTTTCATCGTATAAATTTTTTCGATAATTATCGACAACAGTCCTTCTACTTACAGCCATAATGTTACTCCTTTGTGTACATCATACCAAACTTACTGTTTCATAAGTTTCAAATCTATTTCTTAAATGTTTTGGATAACGATTATTCGCTCGTTTTCCATCACCTTTAATAAAACCTAGTGAATTACCAAGATATTTTATACAATAAAATCCCTTAAGCTTGAGGTTAAGTTGCTGACCATTGAGATATCGATAGGCTTCCTCTAATGAACACTCATACGAAGGAATATCTTCAGCAAATACAATGGATTGAGATAAAGCATGGTTTACATCGTAATAACGGCCTTTATCATCCGATATAAGTGTACCATCTTTCATGACATTTAACGACGTTTTTAGAAAGCCACGATTTCTGGTTCCGTATTGTTTCGATCCTATGGTTCTAAAATTACCGTGTAGCTTTAATGACTCTAGTTGAAACTTTTTGTATTTTATCTTAGAAAATTGCAATTCATTGTGAGATGATGCTTTATGTACACGAATTCGTGCAACAAAGTGCCCTTCTCCATCTTCATTAGGAAAATATCGAGTTACTTTAGTACCCAGACCGTGATAACCTGGATAAGAGTTCTCAAAGTTTAATGTTTCAAGTTCACAACTAGGATACTTCGATAGAAAATCAAGGATTACTAGTTCATTTTCTACATCGTTTAGCGTACATGTAGAGTAAACAATAACTCCATTATCTTTTACACAATGATATGCATCGATTAGTAGTTCTTTCTGAATAGCTGCCATCTTAAATGCAGTACTTGAATCATAGTGTTCCATGAAGTCCTTATCTTTTCTAAATAATCCTTCACCACTACATGGTGCATCAAGTAATACCTTGTCAAAAACGGATTCAAATTCCTCAACAAGATCCTTGGATTCATTGCATACCACAACAACATTTTCAACTCCCCAACGATCAAGGTTTTCACATAGCTTCAGATTTCTTTTCTTATCGATATCATTGCTAATTAGAAAACCATGAGGGATTTTATCGAGGATATACGTTGATTTGCCTCCAGGGGCAGCACACATATCTAAAACGATATCGGATTCGTTTAAATCAAGCGCCAATACCGGTGTCGTAGCACTGGGGTCTTGAATATAATAACACCCTGCGTGATGAAATGGATGCGTTACTGTTGCAGCGTACGCATCAGCAATCCAAACCTCGTCATTCAAGCGAGATTTAACCCCAGGAAAAGGATTCTCTACATATTTCTGTGAGTTAAATCGTATTCCTCGTATAGGTTCAAACTGATAAGCTTCTAAAATCTTATGAGTTAATTCCGCACCCGCAAGATTTAATAGCATGTCTTTATAACTGCGCTTCTCTTGCATTCAATATCTCTCTTGTTTGATCTCTATCGTGATTCATTTGTACAATAAGCTCATCAACACTGTTAAACTTAATTTGACCACGAAGCTTGGCCACAAAGGATTGCTTAATGAGTTCGCCGTAGATTTCTTCATTAAAATCTAAGATATGTGTTTCAACAGACAATCGTTCTGTATGATTAAAGGTAGGATTGTAACCAATACTTAACATCGCTTGGTAAGTCTTACCTTTTACTTCTACAAACCCTGCATAGACACCTTCAGCTGGTATCACATATTCATCTACAATGTCCATATTTGCTGTTCTAAAGCCAATCTTACGACCTTGTTTGCGTCCATGAATTACGTAACCACTAATCTCATAATCACGTCCTAGAAGCTCGTTTGCTTCTTTAATATCTCCTTTTAATAGAGACTGAACAATTAGAGTTGTTCCAATTTTCTTGGAATTAGTTTTATCGATTGACAATACAACAGTATCAAAATGATGTTTTGCATGTTCTTTAAGATACGCAATATTTCCAGAACCATTGTATCCAAATTTAAAGTCTTCACCAACAATTAATGCTTCGACATTTAATGGAATTAAGTAGTACTCAAGAAACTCTTGTGGTGACAATGCTGCAACGTCTTTAGAGAACTCAATCACAATTAAGTAATCCAAACCAAGTTGTTCTAATATCATCACTTTTTCTTTCATAGGCGTGATATGGTTTACCGAATTCTTCCCTGTAATGACAGTCCATGGATCAGGGTTGAAGGTAATCATTGCTGATGAAACACCTCTTTTTTTTGCTTCATCAATTGTTTTATTAATTAAATGTTGATGTCCTTTATGAATACCATCAAAATACCCAATACAGGCAGCTAACTTAAAATCAAAATGTTTTAATTCGTGAAAATCACGGATAAGTATTTGTTTCATTACCATAGTCCTCGAACTGATTTAAATACAGTATCTCTTTCTCTTTCATAAACAGCAAAATACTCACCAGCATCCAGTAACACCTTATCATGGTCTGTATCTAGCTTTAACCTTCTACCGTTTTTAATATCTTCAGAATAGCTCTCATCAAAAATAACAGGTAGTTCAATCCCCTTTTTAGTAGGTAAGACTGAAACATTCATATCAATATCTTCTAATTTCAAACAATTTTCAAGTTTAAATGGACCTACTTCAGTTCTACGCAAGTAGGACATCGTGCCTATTGTGCCAAGTTTATCTGCAATATCTTCACATAAGGTGCGGATATAGGTTCCATTTGATACCTTCGCTACAAATTCTATTTCATCGTCTTGATACGAAATAAATTCAATAGAATGAATTGTAATTGCGGTAGTAAGCTCTTTAACCTCTTGATTATCTAAAACATATTGATATGATCGTTTGCCATCAATTTTCTTAGCGGAAACTTTTGGTACGCGTTGGGTCATATCACCAAGCATAGAACTTAGTGTTTCTTTAATTAAATCTAGTGGTAGTTCATGAACATCACTTGTTTCAAGGATATCTCCCCAAATATCACCAGTATGTGTTTTCAAACCGAGTTTTAATTTTGTATGATAAGTCTTATCACTTACACCTAAGTATGGCAAAGCTTTCGTTGCCTTATTTAAAGCAAGAACAAGAACTCCTGTTGCCATTGGATCTAAAGTACCGCTATGACCAACTTTAGCTTTAGTTAGCCAACGTACTTTTTTAACAACATCAAAAGATGTCATATTTTCTGGTTTATCTATACACAATATTCCGTCCATAATTCCCTCATTCTTTTTATCAATATTCTAACTTAATTAATGAAGAAAAAATAGTATCGAAGTGATACTATTTCTCTTCTTTCTTGATTTTTGCAAGAAGCTCTTCAATATGATTACCATACTCAATAGATTCATCTAATTTAAAGATTAACTCTGGAGTACGACGTGTTGATAATGCTTTACTTACTTCAGTACGAAGTAAACCTTTAGCACGTTCTAAAGCTTCCATACCTTTTTCTTTCTGTGATTCTTCTAAGAAACTCACATAAATTGTTGCAAAGGATAGATCATTTGTCACAACAACGTCTGTAACGTTTGCATGTTTCAATGCAGGATCGTTAAGGCGATTGTTGATGACGGGTGCTACTTCTCTTTTAATAATTGACTCTATACGTTCTTTTTTTACTGACATAAGTTTACTCCTGTTCTACTTGAATTTCTCCAAAGGATTCAATGACATCACCAATTTTAATATCATTAAAGTTAGCGATTGTGATACCACATTCGTAACCTTGAGCAACTTCTTTTGCATCATTTTGGAATCGTTTAAGGCTTGCCATTTTACCTTCATAAACAACTACACCATCACGCATTAAGCGGACACTTGAATCTTTAACTACTTTACCATCAGTTACCATACATCCAGCAATTGTACCAACTTTAGATACATGGTAAGTTTCACGAACTTCAGCTTGTCCATGAATTACTTCTTCAAATACTGGTGCAAGCATACCCTTCATAGCAGCTTCCATAGCTTCTACAGCTTTATAGATAATGTTGTAGAGACGGATTTCAATTCCTTCTTCTTCAGCTTTCTTACGAATTGCTGCAGTAGGACGAATGTTAAATCCGATAATAACTGCATTGGATGCTGATGCTAACATGATATCACTTTCAGTGATTCCACCAACTGTTGAACGAATAACTTTAACAGCAACTTCTTTACCATCACCAACTTCAATACGTTCTAGAGCTGCTTTAACAGCTTCTGCTGAACCTTGAACGTCAGCTTTCAAGATAACGTTAATATCACGAATGTCACCTGTTTCAATTTGACTTGCTAAATCATCAAGACTTAATGCACTTGTTTGATTTCGGTCCATCTCAACTTTAACAACATTACGTTTTTGAGCAACAGCACGAGATTCTTTTTCATCTTTAAATGCACGGAATAAATCACCAGCGATTGGAACTTCGTTCAATCCAATAATTTCCACAGGCATTGATGGAATTGCTTCTTGTAGTTCACGTCCGCGACTATCAGTCATTTTACGCACACGGCCATAAGTCGTACCAACAACGAGAGGATCTCCTTGTTTTAATGTACCTTTTTGAACTAAGAGAGTAGCTACTGGACCACGACTCTTATCAAGTTTTGCTTCAATAACTGTACCAAATGCTAAACGTTTTGGATTTGCTTTGAGTTCTTCTAATTCTGCAGCTACTTGAATAGTATCTAATAAGTTTTCAATACCTTCGCCAGTTTTTGCAGAAATCTTAACAAACACTGTTTCTCCACCCCACTCTTCAGGTGTAACACCTAAATCAGTGAATTCTGAGTAGATACGTTCAAAATTTGGATTTGGTTTATCAATTTTATTAATTGCTACAATTAATGGTGCGTTAGCTGCTTTTGCATGGTCAACAGCTTCACGTGTTTGAGGCATAACCCCATCATCAGCTGCAACAACAACAATAACGATATCAGTAACACTTGCTCCACGAGCACGCATAGCTGTAAAAGCCTCGTGACCAGGAGTATCAAGGAATGTAATTCGCTTTCCTTTATGTGTTACTTGGTAAGCACCAATATGTTGTGTAATTCCACCAAATTCACCTGTTACAACATCAGCATTACGAATTGTATCAAGTGTTGTTGTTTTACCATGGTCAACGTGTCCCATGATTGTAACGATTGGAGCGCGTTCTTGAAGTAATGCTGGATCATCTTCAATTGTATCCTCCAATGTTAAGGTATCAACTGGTTCTACCTTTGTTGGTTCAATATCATATTCCATAGCAATGAGTTCAACAGTTTCATCATCTAATGATGTATTGATTGTAACCATTGTTCCCATCATAAAGAGTAGTTTGATGATATCTGCAGGACTTTTGTTAATAAGTTCTGAAAGATCTTTTACAGTTACTCCTTCAGTATATTCAAATTCCTTAACAACCACATCCTTCGGTTTAAATGTGCTTTGTGGCGCTTTTTTATTTCTGTTAGTTCGTTTGCCACCACGATTTGGTTTTCTTTTACTCACTTAACCCGTCACCTCTTTCTATATTTTTCATTACTACTTTTAAAACTTGTTCATCTGTTATTCCAACAGCAACGCGTTGGACCATACCAATTGCCCACGAAATTTCTTCGACAGTAAGTCCACTTACTATATCTATTTTAGCATGTTTTGCCTTATCTCGTATTTGTTTTTTGGTACGTTCTGATGCATTGTCAGCTAAAACAACACATTTCACACTTTTATTTTGGATTGCAGGGATTAGTTTATCACCATAAACTAATTTACCTGCTCGTTTACAAAGTCCTAATGAACTAAGTAAACCATCCTTATTTAAAATATTCGAATAATTCGTCATAAAATGAATCATCCACTTTCGTTTTCAATGCTCGATCAAGTGCTCGTGTTTTCTTTGCAGTCTCAATAATATCGAGTCTTTTAGCAAGATAAGCACCTCGACCATTCTTACGTCCAGTCTCATCAATTTCTACTGTGTTCTCTGGAGTTAACACAATTCTTAAAAGATCCTTTTTAGGGAATTGTTCTTGGCTCACAACACATTTGCGCATTGGTTCTTTACGCATTAGAAATCACCCCTAATCTTTATCGTAATAATCATCGTACTCGTCAAAGTCAATATCGTCTTCATACCATGAATTTTCTTCTTCTTGTTGTTGACGTTTAACTTCTTCAAGTTCTTCTTGAGAGTATTCAGGAACAATTTCATATTCCATCTCTTTCAGAAGTTCTGCTGTATTAACTGGTTTTTCTTCTTCTTTATCACGTTCTTTACGACGACGACGGTATGTTGCTTGTTCATCTTGTTGACGTGATACATCGGCTAGTTCTTCAAACTTAGATACGTAGTCTGTACGTGGTTTGAGGGCTTTCTTACGATCCACTTTAGCTTTTTCAATTGCTTCAGCTTCTTCTTTAGATTCAACTGTTTCTTCAACAGGTGCTACAGTTTCTTCAACTATTGGTTCTTCAACAGCATCTGCCACTACAGTTGTTTCTTTAACTACTGGAGCTTCATCAACAGCAACTTCTTCAACTACTGTTTCTTCAACTACATCTTCGACACTTTCTTCAACTGGTAATTCAATTTTTTCAACAACTGAAGTATCTGCTTTATCTGCAAGTTTAGCATTGATTTCATTTTGGTATTCTTGCATTAGTGTTTCATAATCAATACCTTCTGCTTGCGCATCTGAAATTGATTTAATATCGATACGTTGTTTTGCAAGACGAACTGCTAAACGTGCGTTTTTACCACGTTTACCAATAGCTAATGAAAGTTGTGAATCTTCTACAATAACAACAAGACCTTTGTTGTCTTTATTTGGGAAGACTGCAACAACTTCAGCAGGTGATAATGCATTACCTACTAAATCAATCATGTTATCGCTCCACTCAAAGATATCAATTTTTTCACCTTTAAGTTCTTCGATGATAGCTTGAACACGTTGTCCACGGGGACCAATACATGCACCAATAGCATCGATATCTGGATCATGTGAGTAAACAGCAATCTTGGTACGTTCACCAGCTTCACGAGCAATTGCCTTAATTTCAACTTGTCCATCAAAGATTTCAGGAACTTCATTTTCGAACAAACGACGCACTAACATTGCATCAGCACGTGATACTAAGATTTGAGCACCTTTGGTATCTTTATTAACATCTGTAATAACAACCTTTAGCATTTGTCCTTCGCGGTATTGTTCACCTTCGATTTGAGCAGCTCTTGGCATAACTGCAAGTGATTTACCAAGGTTTACTACTACAAATTTTTCTTCAACACTCTCAACCATAGCCATAATCATTTCACCTAGTTGATCAATGTATTCATCGTAAACACCTTGTTTTTCTGCTTCACGAATCTTTTGTTTGATGACGTTTTTTGCTAAGGTAGCAGCTGCACGACCGAGTTCTTCAATAGGTTGTTCTATTACGTAGAAGTCCCCTACTTTTAGTCCTTGACTATTATCCTCTAATTCGTGAATCCCTACTTGAAGTTCATCATCTTCTACTTCTTCAACAACTTCAAACTTATGGAATAGTTTCATTTCTTGAGTTGTTTCATCGATTAATACTTCTACAATTGCATCTGGAACTCCAATTTGGCGGCGAAAGGCTTTCACCAAGGAATCTTGAAGAGCATCAATAATAATTTCTTTAGAGATATTACGGTTGTCTTCGATTTCTTGCATTGCAGCAATTACATTTTTTACGTTCATTTCAAATTATCTCCTTATACTTTGACTGCAAGACGCAGCATTTTTATATTTTTACGTTCAATTGCAACTTCTTTCAAAGCAGTTTTTTGACGGTATGTAACCGTAACGTTATCTTGATCAACAGTTTTTACAGTACCTTCTACGTAATCAGCACCTTGAAATGGATTCATAAATTGAATGAATACGTATTGATTTTCTAAGTCAATATAATTTTCTGGTTCAATAATACGTTCAGCACCCGCTGAGCCAACATCAAGACCAATTTCATAGTTAATCGCTTCACCAAAAGCTTCAGCGACTTGTGCACATAGATCTAAGTCAACCGGAACGAAATCTTTTCTTGCGATTCCAAGTTCAAGAATGTCATTTCCGACCTTATCTATATCGACGATGTTGACACCAAATGTATCAGCAATCGGCGTAAAAATTTCTAAATACTTATCCATTTTTTCTCCTTAAGACAATAATATAAGGAGTGGCGAGCCACTCCCTTGTTTCAAAGTATGATTAAATTATATAGCATTATTATACCAATTGCAAGTCGCTTACCACTACTATACTCTGTATATAAAGCTCTTTTACAACCTTGTAGTATTGTTGACACAAATTAATCGATACATTTAGTTATCGTATTCTTGTAATCAATGATTCTAGTAGGAATAATGATTAATATTTCTTAAAGATTAAAAACGATGGAAACTTCGGCCCAAAAGCCGTAGACTTCGGTGGCATGATTGCTTTTTTCTTGGATACAAATAATACCTCATCCTTAGAAATTGGTGCAAGCTGTATTCGAACTGAGTTCTCATCTTTATTGATACAATCCAAACACTGCTTTTCATTGACAAAGTAATCAAGTTGACTTGTGTCATAGATTCCAAAAGCTTGAGATAAAATCTGAGTGTTCAAGCGGTAGACATCATTATTCCAGAATGCATCAGATTCTAAATCAATTAAATTAACCACGAAACTTTGTTTCCTATAACTGATACACACGCTTCCTTTTGATAAAGGAAATTTAGTTTCAGTTACTTTAAACTGCTTATCAATAAATGCTTTAGCTTTTTGAAAGTCCTCTATTTGAATATCATGGATAATACGATCAATACTGTTAATGGTCACATCATCAATGTTCATGATACAGGTCATGATCGTTGGCTTACGGTTGAATAATGAGCTCGTATACAAGCGGTGATGTCCATCTCCAACAATGAGTGTTCGGATTGATTCAAGAGATTCCAGTAGTTTTGAAGCCACTTCATTCGTAAATACGAATATATTAATATCTTGAATAGTGATTTCATGATGCGGAAGATTACTAACGAATTGATGCAAATCAAGAGTGTCTGCACTTATCAAGAACGTTGGTGCTGTTTCAGCATTGTATACTTGAAGATTACTCAACATCCCCTGAATGGTGTCTGGAAGCACAAGTTCGTGAGTAATCAACTTCCCTTCTCTGTAATCATCCAAATCAATATCACATATCAGACAGTACTTACCTTTGTGCTCTACAATATAAACAGCATTCTCAAACTGATCCAATTGTTGACTGTTTAACTTATTTTTTAGTTCATCATTCAAAAATCGAGTACGTTTGTCAAAAGCAATCTTTCCATCAACTATATTAGCCAGGTTGATAAAGTCGGGATCGTATACTTCCCCACTTAAGTTTACATAACTATCACTAATTGCTTGAAGTTTCATGAATTGGTCCTCTCATAATGGTATCCAAGCCGTCAAGTAATGATTGATTCTCTTCAGGAGTCTTTACAGCAATACGAATGAACTCACCATCAAAACCAGTTTTCGGAGATAAATCTTTAATAAATACGTTGTATTTCGCAAGTAATTCCTCAGTTACAAACTTCGATGTATATCCATTAAGAAGTTCAATCATGATGAAGTTAGCTTGTGAAGGATGTACCTTCATATTAGGTATTTTAACCAAGTTGTTATAGTAATCATTACGAACGTTCACAAATTGAATCATCGCTTGTTCAAAGTTTTTCTTGTACTTATCGACAATTTGCATATAGTACTCACCAAATGAGTTTATGTTCCAGATTGAAACATCTTTTTTAATGAACTTAATCACTTCTAAATCAGATGTTGCGAGAATGCCAAGCCTAAAGCCAGGTACACCGTATGATTTAGAAATACTCTTCACTAGGTATAGGTTTGGATATTCATCTAGGATATCTGTTTTTAGAAGTGATGTAATATCACCATCGTCTACAAAATCAATAAACGATTCGTCAAGCACTAATTTGATATTGTTTTTCTTACACCATGCAACTAGTTTAATTACGTCATTGTGTGTAATGTAGTTACCTGATGGATTATCAGGGTTAATGAGTAAGAGTGAATCTAAATTCTTGTCATCAAAGAAAGTAATAATATCATCAGTATCATATTCGTAACCAATTTTAGAGCTATCTAAATTAATGACATTTAAGTGATTTGAACGATTTGGGTACTCCTCAAATGTCGGAGTAATGATACCGATATTTCCTGATAATTTCTCCATGAGTGACTTAATTAGCTCTGAAGCTCCATTACCGATTACAATTTGCTCATCTCTAACTTTAAAATGTTTAGCCGCTAGTAAGGTGTTTACTGACATGCCGGATGGATAGTCACGAACTAAACGAGAGAAATTTGATTTAACTTCATCTAGCAATCTTTCATTAGGATAGAATGGATTTACAAGATAGCAGAAATCAATCAATCTTGGATAACGCCAGTATCCTCCGAAACGCTTTTGCATTAAGGCAAGTTTTTCTTCAGTTGTTCTTGCGAACATAACATTAGCAATATCTAAATCTTGGACATCATCTACTTCATACCAATCGAAGTTCTTGTTGATAATTGCTTTCATTGTGTAGTTTGGAATTAACGCAGTAAATTTCAATACATTTTCATAGTATTCGTTAACTCCAGAAGATTTCATATATGAGTCTAAGTATGGCACATAGAAATCTCTACTAAATTCTTTTGAGAACTTATAGATGTTAACGGTCTTATAGTAAGTGTCTATATTCGAATAATTAAAATCTGCTTTACCAATAAAGTCTGTAATTTCATCACTCTCATTTAGAGTAACTACCGTACCATCCATCCAAGGTTCATATTTTGCAACTAAAGCTGATGCCTTTGATGTATCGTTAAAAAGTTGATCTAACATTCCTTCTTGAATTATTAAATCTGATTCAATTAATACTGTATCGTCTTTTAACAATACGTCTTTAGCAAGAAATAACGAATAAATATTATTGGTTTCATCATAAATGTGATTTGTGATGTATTCAATCTTAGTATTAATATCAATCTTTCCAATAAAGTCTTCTAATACTTGGTGCTCATAACCATTTACAATAACAATTTTTTCTAAGTTCTTATCATCCAATTGTCGGAGCATGCGCTCAATCATGGATATACCACTAACCTCAACCATACATTTTGGATGTACTTCAGTTAAATTTCCTAAACGTGACCCCATACCTGCAGCGAGAATAATTGCTTGCATAATTAAAACCTCCACCATTCATTTGTTCATATTATGAATTATACCTATGATATTGAACAATGTAAAGAATGCAGACGTTCAATTTCGTGTTAATCTTGTGTGACATTTCAAATAAATGAATACATATCACAAAAAAACTCCAGTATGGAAACCATAAAGGAGTCAATAAACATAACTAGTTACTAATACTAAACAATGATTATGTATATTGCTGAATAAGAGTAATCTCAACTGTTGACGAATAAGTAACTAAGTATACCTCTAATGCGCTTATCCATGCCTCTTCAAAACCAATTGTTGTATTTTCTTCCATAAGCATTTCGATTATTTCAAAGTAACTATTAACCCTATTAGTAGAAAACTTTATGGAATCAAGGATAAGCATTGACCAAATAGGATTTTCTTTAAAATACTCTGATTCAACATATTTATCAAACAAGAAAACAAACGTTGGTTCAATCGGAAGTTTTTCCACTGAAAATTCTTGTGTTTCTATATCCAAAATTCCATAAGTATAATTTGAATCACGTGTAGGAATACCTAATGACCCCGGATTAATGAACTTCTTCCCTTTGTATACTTCGTTTTGATGCTTATGAGTATGACCAAATAAACAGATATCAAAATCATATAAAGCAATCAATTCATCGTAAAAATTAGTCAAATCATCAAAGTCATGGATATTTTGATCCCCATGAATGAGAAGTATTGATGTATTATTTTTCTTCAGGATCTCAAACGACTTTAATAAACTTATGTACTTGACAGATTTTGCCGTCAAAAGCTCTGAGGATGTCATTATAGGTTTTAAGTTAATGGGAACATCTTTTGATCGAATTCTAAGAATGGATCGTTCACGATTCCCTAAGATTGACACAAGTGCTATTGAACTCAATTCATCAATAATCTCATTATCTTCATGACCGTCAGTAATAAGGTCCCCTAGTAAAACTAGCGAATCAATGTCTTTTTGACATAGATCCGCTAGCGCAAGTTTCAAGGCCGTATAATTACCGTGAATATCACTTAATATAGCAATTTTCATAATGTAATCCAATATCTACGAAGCATACCATCTCCGTCTTTAACTTCATTCTCAAAAACACCACCACATGATTCGATAGTTTTTTGGGAAGCAATATTGTTTGAATCAGCTGTGATCAAAACGTGTTCAAGTCCAATTTCTTTGCAATACTCTAAAGCTTTTTGAAGCATTGATTTCGCATACGATTTTCTTCGTTCATCTTGATGAATAGAATATCCGATATGTCCACCAAACTTTGACAGATAATCATTCAATTCACGTCGTATATTAATCATACCGACAACTTGTTCATCAGATTTACGAACACAAAGAAAGGTTGTTGCAGGTACATAGCCTTCTCTAACAGTCTCTTTATACTCGTCCATGAAAGTTTGCTGACACCATTCTTCAATATTATCAAAGTTTTCTAATCCAGAACTCCCGTGAAGAACCTCACCACTATTTACTGCAGTGTTTTTATAACGAAGAATTGAGTCTAAGTATCGAAGACTTGGTTTTTCAAGTTTTATTGATTCAACTACAAACTTCTTATAACAAGCCTGTACTTGGCTTCTCGTTAATTCTACGACTTTAGTGTTAGGAACACGGAATTGTGTCATTTCTTCAAAAGGAGCATCGTTAAGAAGACTTAGTAAACTCATAATAACGGCACCATGAGTAACCACCAAAATATCCTCATCGTGATCTTTTGAAAGATTGAGTAGTTTTGGCAAGACACGTTCCATGACTTGTTGATATGATTCACCTTGAGGTGACTTTACTGTACGTCGATCAGCTTGAAACCATTTTTCATAACGTATGGTATCTTTCTCTCGTACCTCATCCCAAGACAGACCTTCCCATTCACCGAGATGGACTTCTTGTAAGTCATCAACCACTTCATATGGTATTTCTGTGATTTCAGATACTTCTTGAGCGGTACGAATTGCTCTTTTTTTATTACTACTATAAATCTTCGATATATTAATATTTTCTGAAAGAAGTGTGTTCCCAAGGTTTTGAGCTTGGCTTATTCCTTCTTGATTCAAAGGAATATCTGTACTCCCTTGGATACGTTTTGCAACATTCCAGTCTGTTTGTCCATGACGTGTTAAATATATCTTCATAGTAAGCTCCTAAAATAGACTCATTTGGTTAGTTTCTTGGAGGTGAGTTGTAACCCCAAGTTCATCGAATTTCTTAACTGTCGTTGAAGATATTCCGCCACGACTCATTAAGTCTTTCTTAGAAATAAACGGTTTTTCTTCACGAGCACTTACAATTTGTTTAGCTACGTTCACACCAAGTCCATCAACAACAGTAAATGGTGGAATGATGGCTTTGTTATCACGTGGGTCTAAACGATATTCATCAGCTTCTGATAAATCTAAGTCAATTTGGCTAATTGTAAAACCACGACTTTGTAATTCTAAAGTAACTTCTAAAGTATCAATTAAGTTTTTTTCTTTAATTGTGACATCTCTCTTAGTATTAAAGTCTTTTAACCTCATATTAATTGAATTCAAACGTGCTTGTACAGTTTCCATCGATGCAGTTTGTGTTTCAATTTCATGAGCGTTAACTCGAAGTGAGAAATAAGAACAGTAATAAGCTAAGGGTTGGTGAACTTTAAACCAAGCGACACGAATCGCCATCATAACATATGCAACAGCGTGAGCTTTCGGGAACATGTACTTAATTTTTAAGCATGACTCAATATACCATTGTGGTACATTGTTAGCTTTCATTGCTTCAATCCACTCTTCACGTAACCCTTTTCCCTTACGAACACTTTCCATAATATCAAAGGAAAGTTTTGCAGGTAATCCAGCATGCATGAGATAAACCATGATATCATCACGACAACCAATTACTTCATCAAGTGATAAACCGTTATTCTTAATTAAATCTTCAGCATTTGTTCTCCAAACATCTGTACCATGGGATAAACCAGAAATACGAACAAGATCTGAGAACTTATCAGGCATCGTAGCTTCCAACATACCACGTACAAATGGTGTACCAAACTCTGGTAATCCTAAACCACCAGTAACTTCATGATAGTTTCGTTCATCTACTTTTAGTGCATCCGTACGACTAAAAAGTGAAAGTGTCTCGGGATCATTCATCGGAACTGTTTTAACGTCAATGCCTGTTAAACGCTCTAAAAATTTCATAGCTGTTGGATCAACATGCCCTAAAATATCAAGTTTTAAGACGTTATCATCAATGTCATGGAATTCAAAATGCGTTGTATACCAGCTGGATGCTGGATTGTTGGCAGGATATTGTATCGGTGTAAAATCATGGACATCCATATAATCAGGAACAACAATGATTCCCCTGGATGCTGTCCAGTTGTTCGTTTAACGCCTTCTGCACCATATGATAGATACGTATTCCAAGCATTTGAACCTTCAGGTAAATTAAGACTCTCTTGATACCCTTTTACATAACCATACGCTGTTTTTTGTGCAACAGTAGAAATTGTACCAGCACGATAAACATACTGTTCTCCAAATATTTCTTTAGTAAAATTATGTGCATGTTCTTGATAGTCACCAGAGAAGTTCAAATCAATATCAGGAACTTTATCCCCTTCAAACCCTAAGAAGGTTTCAAAAGGAATATCTTGTCCATCACCTAACATCGCATGACCACAATGAGGGCAATCCTTTGGTGGTAAGTCAAATCCACTTGAAACACGGCCATCGTTAAAGAATTCGCTGTGGTGACACTTTAAGCAAACATAGTGAGGTGCAAGTGGGTTAACTTCTGTAATCTCAGCCAAGGTGGCTACGAGTGATGACCCTACCGATCCACGCGAACCTACAAGGTATCCATCATCAAGAGAACGTTTAACCATCAAATGAGAAATATAATAAATAACTCCATAACCGTTTCCGATAATAGATTTTAATTCTCTTTCAATACGTGCACTTACAATTTCAGGTAATTCTTCTCCATAAATTTTATGTGCGTTATGATACACAATTTCTTCAAGTAATGTATCAGAATTTTCTAATTTTGGTGTAAATAGATCTGATTGTTTCGGAGACATATCTTCGATTTGATCAAGCATAGCTACAGTGTTCTCAACGACATACTCATACGCTTCTCGTTCACCTAACCAAGAAAATTCAACAAGCATTTCTTCAGTCGAACGGAAATGTGCATTTGGCGCTACAAAGTTTAAACGTTTTTCTTCGTTAAAGAAGTACAATGGATGACGTACACCACCAATTCCTTGAGATTGAATGTAAACATCACGGATAACCTTCTCACGAGGGTGATTGTAATGCACATTACCTACTGCTAATACTGGAATATTAAGTTTCTTTGCAACACTTATGATTCTTCGAACGATTTCTTTGACTCGCTCATCACTTTCAATTGTATTTCCATAAACAAGAACATGATAATAATCTAAAGGCATAATCTCTACATAGTCATAAAAACTCATAGCCTTTTCTAAAGCTTCTTGATTTTTATTCATGGCAATTTCAAAAAGTTCTGAACTTGTACAACCTGCACCAATGAGCAGGTTATCACGACGTTTAACGAGTTCCTCACGAATAATACGTGGCTCTGCCATTGCAGCATCCCCTTTTGATGTATTCCCAAAGAATGCTAAGTTTTTTGTATGAGAGTATGAAATTAGTTCATAAAGTTGTTTTAATCCAGCTTTATTCTTAGCAATAACATTAACATGGCTCTTTCTAACTTTCGTAAAACCACGTTCATCACTTAATGACTGTAAATCTGTGATTGTAGTCATCTCTGCAAGACGGTCATCTCGTAAGATTTCTAAAAAGACAAGACTTAAAACTTCAGCGTCGTAGTCAGCACGGTGAGCTCCGTCTTCATCATACGGAATACGTAGCAATCGGGAAATTGCTCCAAGACGATATGAACGACGATTATCAAACAATGCTCGTGATAAATCTAGAGTATCAATCGTAGCGTTTGGAAGCGAAGGACGGTTAAGTTTTCTAAGTATCTCTTGCATGAAATCAATATCAAATTGTGCATTGTGAGCTACTAATGGATAGTCACCAATGAACTCCAAGATATCATCAATACACTCTTCGATACGTGGTGCGTTTCTAACATCATTATCTGATATGTTGGTAATAGACTCAATATGAGCATTAATTGATACAGGTGGCTTAATAAAAGTTTGCATTTTGTCGACAACTTTACCATCCTGGATACGAACAGCACCGAATTCAATGATGTGATCATAGTAGTTGGATAAACCTGTTGTTTCAATATCAAAACAAATATAGTTTCCTTGATGTAGCTTCTCATCATGACTTTGAGTAACGATTTGCAAGTTTGCATCAACCATATTCATTTCTACACCATAACCAAGTTTAAATTCTTGATTTGGATACTTCTTCCGTAGATTTTTCAAGCTTCCGTATGCCTTTGGAAAAGATTGCACTGCTGTATGATCAGTAATGATCATACCAGGATGTCCCCATTCAAAAGCCTGTGCTAAATATTCACTAGCATCACTAATTCCATCCATCTCAGAAAATTTCGTATGCAAGTGGAACTCAACACGTTTAGCAGGTGCATTATCATAACGCACAAAGATATTAGGGATTTCTTCATAACGATCCATTTTAAAGATATAGTCTTTTTCAAAGCGTGCTTCAAAAACATAATTACCATAAGCACATATGCATGTACCCTTCTTAATAATTTCTGATTCTTCTTTCACGAAATCACTAATTACAAGAGCGGACTTACCATCAGAAATAAAATACTTAACAATAAAACTCCCTGTACGTGTTTCTCTTGTTTCAATTTCAAAAATCAAACCTCTAATCGAAATGTTGTGAGCTTCATCACTTAAAATCTCCATAGCAACAGGAGTGTATTCTTTTTTACCACCTCGACGAGGTTGACGTGACACCACTTTCTTTTCAACCACTTCAGGCTTTTGCATTTGTTGCATTACAACAATCTCATCTTCAGGATTATTAACCCTTACTTCTGTAATAACTTCACAATCAAGACCAAATTGCTTTAGTCCTTCTTTTAGTGTCTCTTCATGACGCCTTGCATCTAAGCAATGCATTTCATCCTGACATAGTACACTCACATGTGTTTTTGAGAACGTAAAATGAGCATCAGCAATTGCTCTTAAATTATGTTTTCTTGCAACATAACTTACATATTGATTCATATCTAAATATGATAACGATGATGCTTTTGCTTTAATATTTACTGTTGCTTTTGTATGTGTTGTTAATTGAATTCTTTTTACAAGCTCTTGATAAACAGAAAAAGGTAATGCTTCATCTACTGAAAGCATTACATCAAGTTTTTTCTTAGATTGAGAATAACTGACATTTTCTAAATTTGCGTGTTCAAAATAATTCAAGTATTTCTTATTAATTCTTAATTTATTCAAAAAATCGTTCACAAGGCACCTCTACTTTACCAATTTTTCAAAAGCATCTCGCGCTGCTTCTTGTTCTGCCTTTTTCTTGCTAAGGCCTTTACCATTACCAAAGATTAAATTATCAAGTTTTACAACCACTTCAAAGACAGGAGCATTGGATGGTCCTGTAGTATTTACTACTTCATAAGTCACTGATTTACGTGAATCCGCTTGAATGAATTCCTGAAGTTTTGTCTTATAATCAGTAATTGCTAATTTATCTAAATCCTTCATTGGTCCTTCTAAAACTTTATCTAAAATTATATTGACACTTTTGATTCCTGTATCAAGATAAACTGCACCAATAAAACTTTCAAATAAATCAGCAATAATTGATGGTCGTGTACGTCCACCATTACGTTCTTCCCCTGTACCTAGTTTTAAAAGCTCATTCAGCTTTAAATCCAAACTATACTGAGCTAGCGCATCTTCATACACTAACTGAGAACGATACAAAGTCATTTGGCCTTCATTAAGTTCAACCTCATTATTAAAAAGACGCTCTGAAACACAGATTTGCAAGACTGCATCGCCCATAAATTCTAGACGTTCATTATCAGACAAATGTGTTTGATTTTCATTCACATATGAGGAATGAATAAAAGCATTCTCAATTAATTCTCGATTATTATACTTAATATTTAATGATTCAAAAAGATCATCGATTGTCATATTATCACCTACCTCACATTATACATGATTAAATAGTTTTAATGTAGTCTTGCTTTCTTGTCAATTCTATTATTCTTTTATAATCTGGGTTTGATAGATCACTTATAATGGTTTGTGCGTCTAGTTTTGCTTGTCTTAATATTTTTTCATCATTCTCAATATCACCGAAAATAAAACTAGGTAAGCCTGATTGTCGTGTTCCTAAAGCATCACCCATACCACGCATTCTTAAATCAATCATCGATAATTCAAAACCATCATCATGAGTTGATAAAGATTCTAATCGTTGTTTACTTTCCTCTTGATCACTACTGCTCAATAAATAGCAAACACCCTTAGTCGTTCCACGACCTACACGTCCTCTTAATTGATGAAGCGTCGCTAGGCCAAATTGCTCAGCATTATAAATTATCATCGTATTCGCATTATGAACATCCACACCAACTTCTATAACTGTTGTACTTACTAGAATATCAATCTTACCTTCTACAAAACGATTCATGATATCTTTTCGTTGGTCATCATTGATTTTTCCATGAATCATTTCAACAGTATAGCCAGAAAATACGTTTGATAGTTGATCGTAGATACCTTCAACATACTTTACATTAGGTCGTTCACCTTCTGATATAGCTGGACACACAACATAAATTTGACCCTTGTTCTTCACAACGTTTGTAAGCTCGGATAAAATTGTTCGAATTGAGTTTTCCGGTATTAAATGTGTTTCTATTTTTTGTCGATGACTTGGATAACTAGCAATTGTACTTACATCAAGGTCAAAGAATAGACTTGTTGCTAATGTTCGAGGTATTGGTGTTGCCGATAACATTAATGTATCAGTCTTCTCACCTTTTTGAATCATTGCTTGTCTTTGCTTCACACCAAAACGATGTTGTTCATCAATAATTACTAATCCTAGCTTGTTATAGACAACGTCTTCAGAGAAAAGAGTATGAGTACCTATGATCAAAGAAGGTCCACTTTCTTTAATCTCAGCGATTCTTTCTTCACGGTTTGCTACTGACTGAGCAAGAACGTGACATTCCATATCTGGAAACATCTTTTGAAATGAGCGTACATGTTGGTACAGTAAAATATCTGTAGGAACAAGAAACGCCACTTGATAACCTGCTTTGATTACAGCAACTGCTGCTAAGAAAGCAACAACGGTCTTACCAGACCCTACATCACCTTGTAATAGACGGTTCATCTGTTTCTGCGAATGAATATCATCAAGAATATCATGCAGTGACTCTTCTTGGTCACTCGTGAGTGTATATGGTAAGTTATTGAGTTCATTCTGAATCATTTGAATTGAGACATTCTTTGCAATACCAAATTCATGGGTATTTGAATTTAAAGCGACATGAAGATGATATCTTAAAAATTCTTCGTATTTTAGAGTTCTAAGCGCTCTGTGAACGTCATTCATGCTATTTGGTGTATGGACACCTATCATTGCACTTCGTCGATTTTCGAGCCTGTAATCCTTAATAAACCTATCCGGGATAATATTAAGAATTTCTAGTCCTTGAAGAAGCTTCTTAATGAGTCGAACGATTTCATAGTTTTTAATACCAGCTTTAAGAGGATACATAGGTTTAATGCCAAGATTTTCTTCAAGACTCGTATTTGTAACACTTTTCGCAACGATCGATCCATTTTTTGAAACTGTTCCAATTACAGTTATGCCATTGTTGTAATTTCCAGCCTTTAAGAAAGGTCTATTGAAGATGGTTACTTTAATTACTTCCCCTTCGACGAAAACCTGGAAATGCGTCATAACTTGCTTACCACGTAGACGAATATGTTGGAATCCTGACATTAGCTCACCAAAAAAGACAAGATTATCTCCTTCTTGCCATTGTTCAACAGGTTTATTTTCTAAGATATCATATCGGTAGGGTGTGTGGTTAAGAAAACTAGTGGGACTATCATAGCCTAGTGAATCTATAATGTTTTCTTGTTTCGGTGTTAATTTAGTCATTGAGATTTAGAAAAAAAGGGCGAGAACGCCCTATTATTCAACACCAATAATGTAAGAGTAAACAGGTTGCATACCCTCAATAATTTCAACTTCAACATCATAATTAGATTCAATATAATCTACAAGACCTTGTGATTCTTCACTATCTACACCTTCACCAACGATTAATGTAACAAGTTCGCTTTCATCAAGAATTAATTGTTTTAATAATTCTTTAGTAAGAAGAACGCGATCAGAGTTTGTAGCTACGATATCTTTCTCAAGAATTCCAATGAAGTCATTTTCATGAATTTCAATAGATTCAAATGTTGTGTCTTTAATTGCATAAGTTACTTGACCTGTTCGTGTATTGGATACAGCTGCAAGCATTTCTTCTAAGTTATCATCAACATCAATATCAGGATTAAACATGACACATGCTGATAAACCTTGAGGAATTGTTTTTGTTTCGATAACACGAATGTCTTTTTCTGTAAGAATATCTTGTGCTTGTTTTGCAGCCATAATAATATTTGAGTTATTTGGCAAGACAAAGATGTGATCAGCATTGATCTTTTGAATTACCTCAACGAAATCTTCAGTTGAAGGGTTCATTGTTTGACCACCACTGATAATATATTCAGCACGAAGTTCTTTAAACATTTCAACAACTCCCTCACCTGCTGCAACTGAAACAATTGCATATTTTGAATGAGGAGCTGATTCTTTTTCAATTTGTTGATCTAGAATTGTGTTATGTTGTTCTGTCATATTCTCAATCTTAAGTTTCGCAAACTCACCGTATTTTTGTCCGATGTTTAATGCGTTACCTGGTGTTAGAGTATGAACGTGAACTTTAACGATATCTTCATCAGTAACAACAACTAGTGAGTTACCAATTGCTTCTAATTCAGCACGTAAGATATCTTCTGAGTATGCTGCTGGAGCATCATCATTTAACTTAACGATAAATTCAGTACAGTAACCAAATTCATCATGTTCAAAATCAGTAGCTGCAGTATGCTCTACTTCTGCACCATCTAAGAGTTGGATTGGTTGGTCTTTCAATTCTGCAAGAAAACCTTCCAAAACTGTTACGTAACCTTTTCCACCACTATCGACAACACCCACTTCTTTAAGAACAGGTAAAAGTTCTGGAGTGTAATCAAGTGAATCGTTTGCTTCTGCTACAAGCTTTTCAAAGAATTCAATGACTGTGATTTCTGGATTAGCATCCACGTAGAATTTTGTTGCTTCAGCACTTTCACGTAATACTGTAAGGATTGTTCCCTCAACAGGACGCATAACTGCCTTATAAGCTACAGTACGACCATTAACAAAAGCTTCTGCTAATTCCGGTACAGTTACTTCATGTTTATCTTCTACAGATTGAGCAAAACCTCTGAAAATCTGTGACAAGATAACACCCGAGTTACCACGAGCTCCCATAAGAAGACCACGTGATAATGTTTTCGATAATTGACCAATGTGTGATGTCATAACTTTACGAGCATCATTAAGACCACTAGTAAAAGTTAAGTTCATGTTTGTTCCTGTATCTCCATCAGGAACAGGGAAAACATTCAATGCATTGATTTCATTGTGTTTATTTGTGAGGTTATTTGCCCCACTTTCTAACATACGTAAAAAAGTATCTCCATTTATTGTCTTCATTACTTCATAACCTTAATACCTTGAACAAAGACATTAATAGCATTTATTTTTTGCTCCAATGATTTTTCAAGCATATATTTCGCTTTCTTTTGCACTTCTAAAACAACTTCTGAAATTTTAACGTTATAACTTACAATGATATAAACATCAAGTTCATATCCTTCTTCACCGTTACGAACGATGACACCTTTAGAAAAGTTTTCACCTTTTAATAATTCGACGAGTCCGTCTTTAAATACTTGCTGAGAAGCCATTCCAACAACACCATAACTTTCAGTTATGACACCACCAGCTAGCATTGCGATCGCATCATTGGAAACAGAAATCTTTCCAAATTCATTCATTTTTTCAATCGCCATATTCTCTCCTCCTTATATTTTATTCACACGGTCCAGTATTTACCGTTTGAGAGTCTTCGTTAGGACCATATTCTAGAAAATAGATACACCTGTTTTCTTTAGGTGCTCTCTCTATAATACTAGCATAATCTTTCAACAATGGTAAATCTTTGATCCTAGAAAATACATAATAATTGTTATTCATAACTAATTTAAGTAAAGTTTCATCATATTTAGAAGGCGTTGAATGAACCTCTGAAATAGAATACAAAACTTCACTATCTAATTTTGCGAAAATATTAAGGTTATCTTTATTAAGTAACTCTTCCTTTAACCCAATAAATAAGGGAACTCCGTTAATTGAATGCAGAGTATCTGGGGTTACTTCCCTCTTTGATCCGTCCTCATAGAGTAACTGCGTTACTTCACCACGAGTATAGCCAACAACCTTTTTTTCATGGATAACAACATTAACAATACCTTGTCTATAATAAATACTTGTATCGATTGTGTCAACCCCAATCAAGGAAGATGCTTTGGAATTCAAAGTAAATGGAAGGTGTGTAATAAGTCGCTTTCCAACGTGTAAATTTAACTTTTCAACTATTTCACTTTCGGGAACAGTAGAGTTTCCGGTAATACGTACTTGACGAATTCGAGTCATGTCGCTTTTGTCAAAATAGTACATTCCTGTGATTATTGCTACAATGATTAAAATTTTGAAAAGACGACGATAAACGATTCGTCTTTTTCGACGTCGTTCGTTTTTCTTGCGTTTCTTAATCGAAGTTTTAACATGTGTCATTGAATCAGTTCCGTAGTTCTCATCATACACAAGCACTCACCACCTTTTCAACAAGCTCTGCTATATCGTTTGCTGCATTAGGTGTCGCTAATTCTTTGACATTATAAGCAATGATATTAAGATGTTCTTTATCAAATAACAATTCCGGTATCATTGTGTTTAACGTAGTGTCATGAATATCCTTTTCTTCAATCATCGCGCAAGCATCTTTATCAAATAATGACTTAGCATTATAGAATTGATGGTTATTAGCAACGTGAGGACTTGGTATTAAAAGTGAAGGAATTCCAAATGATTGAATCTCTGCAATTGTTGATGCTCCAGACCTACAAACAATCAACGAAAGTACTGGAAGTAAAGCCTTTTGATCAACAAAACCAGTAACAACCACATTTTCATGAACTTCACCTAAGTCTTTTTTAAATGATTCGATATTTAATGGTCCAGTAGTAATAATTACTTGATAAGAATCATCATTAAAATTTTGAACATATTTCTTGAATTTATCATTCATTGATGTTGATCCTTGTGAGCCCATTACACATAATACAATAGGTAAATCCTCTTTAAGTCCAAGTCTTTTTATTTCATCTTTAGAATCAATGACTTCATGAATTAATGAAGCACGAGGATTTCCTAAATAATGAACTTTATCCATGCCTTTAAAGGCTTCCTCATAACATGTAATAATTGCTTGAGCTCGTCCAGCTACCATTTTATTAGCTTTACCTGGAAAGGCGTTTTGTTCATGAAGAATAAGTGGAATATGTAGTTTACTTGCTGCAAATGAGACGGGTGCACTAACATAACCACCAAATGCAACAACTACATCAGGTTTTAGTGTTTGTAAATGTTTTTTAGCCATTTTAATAGCTTTAAACTGAGATAAAACAGCCTTAATTTTATCGATTTTACTTCCTTGAAGACCTTGATTATGAATCGCTAAAAAAGGATATCCTGCATCGGGAACGATCCATGATTCCATTTTATGATCATTACCGATAAAGACAACATCATGACCGCGTGCCTTCATGGTATCTGCGAATGTAATAGCAGGATAAATATGTCCCCCACTACCGCCTGTAACTACACAAATTTTCATAATCTACTCCTCAAATAAAAATTGCTGAACATCAATTTTAAGATGTTGGTATGCCTTTTCAGTTGCAACTCTACCTCTTGGTGTTCTATTAATAAATCCTAATTGTAATAAATACGGTTCGTAAACGTCTTCTAAAGTCATCGTTTCTTCTGAAATAGATGCTGCTAGTGCTTCAAGACCAACAGGACCTCCATTAAAACGTTCAATAATACCTTTGAGATAACGAATATCGACATCATCTAAACCTAAGCTGTCAACTTTAAGTTTATCAAGAGCATGTTGGGTAATATTCAAATCAACTAAATTATCATTAAGAACCTGTGCAAAGTCACGAACACGCCTAAAAAGCCTGTTCGCAATACGCGGTGTTCCACGTGAGCGACGAGCGATTTCTACAACAGCATCTTTATTAATCTCAGTATCCATAACGCGTCCTGTACGCGCAACGATTGTCTCAAGTTCATCTTGAGAATAATATTCAAGTTTAGAAATAATACCAAATCGATCACGTAGTGGACTAGATAAATCACCAGCACGTGTAGTAGCTCCCACAAGAGTAAATGGCGGAAGATCTATTTGAATACTGCGTGTCGAAGAATCTTTTCCGACAACTAGATCGAGTGTAAAGTCTTCCATTGCAGGATAAAGAACCTCTTCAACAACTTTAGGTATCCGATGGATTTCATCAATAAAGAGAACATCTCCTGGTTCTAAACTTGATAATATGGCCGCTAAATCCCCACTACGCTCAATACTAGGGCCACTGGTAACTTTGATACCTGTCCCCATTTCATGAGCAATAATGTACGCTAAAGTCGTTTTACCAAGACCTGGTGGTCCATAAAAAAGTAAATGATCAAGCGTTTCATTACGATTTTTAGCAGCCTCAATAAAGATTCTTAGATTATCTTTTAATGCATACTGTCCTATATACTCATCAAGAGTTGCAGGTCGTAATGATGTTTCATAATCTGTTTGATTATCTACATTATCAGCTGATACGATTCTTTCCATCAATTATCCCCTCTTTCTTGAATTCAGTAATTGTAACCCTTTTCTAATTAATTCCGAAAGCTCTGAATTGGAATCAAGGCTCAATTCGTTCTTTATCGAATTAACTTCATTGCGTTTAAAACCTAAGTCAATAAGAGCTTGTAATGCTTCATCAACAACAGGAGAAACTTTACTTGCCTTCTGACTTGTGTCTGCCACAAATTTCCCTCGTAGATCAAGTAAAATTTGAGAAGCAGTTTTAGCACCAATACCTGGTAGTTTTTTCAAATAAGCAATATCTTCTTGATCTACAGCACGAATCAGTTCGTCTGAACTTGACTTGCTAAGAATAGCTAGACCTGTCTTAGGTCCAACTCCTTTCACACTGATTAACTGCATAAATACAGATAGCTCTTGCTTATTTTCGAAGCCAAAAAGAACGATGGCGTCTTCACGGACATGTTGGTATGTGTGAATAACAATCGTTTCATTTTGTTTAATTGTTTCAGGTCTTGGATAGAAAATTTGATAGCCAATGCCCTGATTATCTACTACGAGATAATCAAGTCCAACATCAGCAACTGTTCCAGAAATATATGCAATCATAATATCACCTGTTCTTATTCTACCATACCTTCATCAAAAATAAATTGTACATCGTTAAGAATTATCGTGTCACCGTCTTTTACACCTTCATCACGAAGTGCTTGATCAACACCATATCGCTTCATGGCGATACCAAATTGTATTGATGACGCTTCATCTTCAAAGTCAAATTGACGGAAAGTTCTCTCAACAAGATCACCAACAACACGCCAAGTATTTTGATTAATTCTTTCGATATCAAAGTTACGTTTAGGTGCTTCATACTTATAAACAACTGTTTGACTTTGTTCTGTAACAATATCTTCAACATGTTCATCAAGTATATCTGCTACACGATAGAGAAGTGAATCAACACCTTCTCCTACCATGGTAATAAGTTCAAATACTTCAACCTCTGGGTAACGTTCTTTGAAACGTTCAAGATTACTTGCCGCAATATCTAAATCCATTTTATTTGCGACTACCACCATTGGTTTCTTCATAAGTTTTTCGTCATAGCGAGATAACTCATGGAGAATTTGTTCATAATCCTCAAGAGGATCACGACCGTCTTCAGCACCCATATCAACCACATGAATAAGTACTCGTGTACGTTCAATGTGTTTTAAGAAAACATGACCTAAACCTTTTCCTAAGTGAGCATCTTCAATAAGTCCTGGCATATCTGCCACAGCAAATGAACGACCATCTTTGGTCTCAGCAATTCCTAAATTTGGAACAATAGTTGTGAAATGATAATCAGCAACCTCTGGTTTAGCTCTTGTTATTACTGATAGAAGTGTTGATTTACCAACTGATGGGAAACCAACAATACCAACGTCAGCAAGCAATTTAAGTTCAATCTCAACTTCGATTTCTTGCCCTAGTTCACCTTTTTCTGCATAGTGCGGAGCAGGATTATTAGGAGTTGCGAAACGTGTGTTACCACGACCCCCACGACCACCATAAGCAATTACTTCACGTTGTCCATGACGTGTCAAGTCAGCAATAACAATGTCTTTCTCAACATCAGTAACAACGGTTCCCACCGGAACTTTAAGAATAATATCCTCGGCACCACGGCCATGCATTTTTTTATTTTTACCAGCTTGTCCATGAGTTCCTTTGATGACACGATTATATCGTAAATCAAGCAAGGTGGACTTGTGTGAATCCGCAACAAAAATGATGTCAGCACCTTTACCGCCATCGCCACCATATGGACCTCCCATAGGAACATAAGCTTCGCGACGGAAAGACGCCATTCCATCGCCACCATCACCAGCAATTAGTTTTATTTTAACGCGATCTACAAACATAGCATCATCCTTTCAATGAAAAATCCCCAATAACTGGGGATTCTGTATTAAGCAACTGGATAAACTGAAACGCACTTGCGACCTTTTGCAATACGTTCGAATTTAACAACGCCATCGACTTTAGCGAATAACGTGTCATCACCACCACGACCTACATTAGTTCCTGGGTGAATTTTTGTACCACGTTGACGATATAGAATTGAACCAGCTGATACGTTTTCACCATCTGCAGCTTTTGAGCCAAGACGTTTTGAATGTGAATCACGACCGTTCTTTGTTGATCCAACTCCCTTTTTCGAAGCGAATAGTTGAATATCTAATAAGAATTTCATCGTACATCCTCCTTTTCGTTTATTGTAATGTATTCTGAATTACTAAATTCAATTGTTTTTAATTGAATAAGTAGAAATTCAAAGAGTTTTTGATTTAATGTATTTTCATTTTTTATATTGATTTCGACAAGTGGTTCTGAAGTTAATGACACTTCAACTGTATCATCTAATGTATCAAATCCATTTAAAGCACCTGTTAATACAGAGCTCACACCAGCACAGACCAAATCAAATCCTGGTTCACCAGAATAAGCATGTCCACTTGCTTTGAGATGACGATATACACCATCTTTTGTCGTAATATCAACGGTAATCATATTATCCTGAGATAATATCTTCAACAACTAAACGTGTATAAGGTTGACGATGACCTTGTTTTTTACGTGTTGAACCTTTTTTAGATACATATTTGAAAATTGTGATTTTCTTGCCTTTACCTTGTTTTTCAACTTTAGCAGTAACTGTAGCACCTTTTACATATGGAGCCCCAACTTTTAAAGTACGGTTTTTAACAGCAACAACTGTATCAAATACGACTTCTTCACCTTCTTGAACATCTAACTTCTCAACAAAGATAGTTTGACCTTTTTCAACAAGGATTTGTTTTCCACCAGTTTCAATAATTGCGTACATAGTACACCTCCTTCTTTTGCCATAAGACTCGCCATATAAGGTGGATTGAATCACTTTAACCTTATCTGTGCGGTTGTATGTCGATTGGACATGCAACTTACGCCTTTTAATGCTTTAATATTATAACTTATTAGCATAACCTTGTCTAGTAAATTATATTATTAATTATGATTGCTCTTTTTACGTAACAATTCTTCTATATATTACCATATTCTGGAGACAAATTCATGAAAATGCCTATAGAACATATGTCTATAGGCAGTCTTTTAATTTTTAATAAGATCTATCGCATTCAGTTTTGTTCCTGATGCGTCAATAATTTCTAAATGCACATGTGGATATGTAGTTGCTCCCGTCATTCCTACACTACCAACACGAGTACCTTTATTCACTTGTGTACCAACGGTTAATCCAGAAACATTAGCCATATGAGTGTAGACCGATTTGTATCCATTCGCGTGAAGTATTGTTATGTAGTTTCCTTCACCCCCATTTGCAAAGGCACTCTCAATAACTTTGCCACTTTCTATTGCATAAATAGGCATATCTACAGCTTCGGAATTATTGTAGGAGAAATCTACTCCTTGGTGCCCTGGGTAACATCCATACATACAGAGCACATATGAATCATCACCTAGTGGAGAGCGGAAGCTCAGCACAACTTCTGGTTTCTTTTCCGGTTCTTTTTGAGGAGTCGTTGCAACTGGCTTATCTACAACTTTTTCTGGTGTCTTTTCTATCTCAACTTTAGGTGCTTCTTCTACAGGCTCAGATGGTGTTGGATTTTCCTGATTCGGCTCTTCCAACACTTGTTCCTCTACCACAACATCTACAAGATCATCCTCTGGTTCTTTATGTTCTGATTCTGGTTGCGTTAGTACTTCAGGATTTGTTTCTTCCTGTGGTGTATTTGCGTGTATTAAACCACGGGTTAATAAACCAATGCATAGAGTTGAAATTAATGCTCCAACTAATACGATATACTTTAATTTCTTTGATAGTTTCTTTGGATTCATAAACCTCTCCATTCTTTTAATTACTTTTTTCTGTTTCATTGAAAAACTAGGTGTTAGGCTGTATCCATCGTTTGATGATTGGGTAGCCACATCAAGTAGCAATTCCGCATAACCACGTTTCTCAATGTTAGATAACTCGCTTGCAACGATTTCATCACAAGACGACTCCATTAAATTTGTAAGCTGATGTTTCGAATAGTAAACAATAGGATTAAACCAATGAATATTACAAATAAGTTGAGCCATTACTTTAATAAACATGTCAGATCGTTTTGTATGAATAATCTCATGTTTAAGTAAGTATTCAAAATTTGAATGATTCTTTAGATTATTTGGTATGTAAATTTTCTTATTTACAATACCGAAGGCAAATGGACTCATCGTGGAATTAATGAAGAATATCTGGGTCTTTGAATTCTCAAGTTCATAAGAACTTGAATCGATTGAATTTTCAAGCTTTCTAAGTCTATATGAGATGAGAATGTATCGTGCTAGAGTCGTGAATACTAATGCTAGGCTTACAGAAAGGTATATGTTTCTCGGTGTAAAGGCATTTAACTCTGTGTGATAGACTTCTTCAGTATTTATAGGTAATTGATTACTAGGAAGCTTTTTAATTTCACTTTGAATAACTGGTGCATTTATTGTTTCGTTAACACGTTCTACATGCAGCACTTGTTCTGTTTTTATCTGAGGTAATACAAGAGTGATTGGCAAAATGAATAGTATCATTGAGGCAATCGCAAGTTTGTATTTAATTTGCTCACTTATTTTGTTTTTGAAAATAAGAATTAGTAAATAAATAGCAACTGATGTAAATGAAGCGACAATCGATATATGTATCATTATCTCTAATAGTTTATTCATTTTGTCTTCAACCATTCTCTTAATTCATCAATTTCAGCGTTAGTAAGGCCATCTTCATCAATCAAGGTCGTTATCAATCCACTCATCGACGACATTTTTAAATTACTTACGATACGCTTTGCTTCCATTGAAGCGACCTCATCTCGTGTGATAATCGGCGTATAGTAATTAACTCGGTGTCTTTTTTCAATACTTAGATAGCCTTTATCAACCAGTCTTGTTAAAAACGTCTGTACTGTCGTAATTTTCCAGTCATTGGTTTCGCTTAACAGTTCCTGGATTTCTTTTGCAGTATATTGTGACTCTTTAAGCCACAGTAAATCCATGATTTCTAGTTCTGATTCACTTATTGATTTTAAAGTTTTCATACAGTCACCTACTCCTTGTAGTTTTAATACTACGTCATGTAGTTGTTAATGTCAAATTAAAGAGCTTCTATTACAAAGCTCTATTTCTACATAACTTAATTTCTTTTAACTACTCTTCGATTCAAATACTGTCTTTACGTACAGTACCAGACTTTTCTTTTTTGCCTTTTCTATTCTTAGAATCTTCTTCACTTAATCTTAGGGTGTAATAGAACCTTGAGCCCTTACCAAGTTCTGATTCAACTCCATACTTAGATCCCGTTGCTTCACAAATTGCTCGAACAATAGAAAGACCTAAGCCTGAGTTAGAACCACTACGACTATAATTCTTATCTATTTTGTAATAACGATCCCAGATATTACCTATAATTTCTGGTGAGATACCCGGACCCTTATCAATGACCGATATTTCTACTTCATGAGTATTTTTTAATATATGCGCTGTAACACCTATTGTTTTATCGTCACCAACATATCGAGTCGCGTTATTTACAAAGTTATAAAGAACTTGACCCATCTTTATTTCGTCAGCTTCTACCATAATAGATTCATCCACGTCATTAATAAAATTAATATCTAAAACTTGGAAAAGACTGAACGTACTATCTACTTGTTCTTTTAGCTGATACTTCGTCTCTTTAACATCAAAGACTTTAGATTCATATTTTGACAAGGTTAACATATCGTTTACGAGACGTTCCAAATGATTTGCTTCATCAACAATAATTCCCAAGTGCTTTTCTCGCATATCCTTATCATCACCCGAAATATCTTCAATCATTTCAGCGTACGCTTTAATCATGGTAAGTGGTGTCTTAATATCATGACTCACGTTAGCAACCAAGTCACGACGCAGTTCATCAGTCTTCCGGAACTCATCCGTTGCATAGTTTAAGGCAGATGAAAGAGTCTCAACTTCCGTATACTCTCGTTCATCAAAGGAAACATCCAAGTCCCCTCGCGCTAATCTCTCGGCTTGTTTGGTAATCTTAGTTATAGGTTGCGATAACCTTCTTGATAACACAAAGGTTACCAAAGTAGCTACCGAGAAAACAACTAAAGCCACGAGTCCAAATTGTCTTTTTAATACATAGACTGTAGAATCCAGCAATTCTATCGGAGTATTAATGAATACATAGTAGTCGAAATCATCGACTGTAATCATTTTCCCATAGAAATACATACCTTGTTCAAATATCTCGCTATTAAATCGAATTGAGAAATCATTGGTTGCTGAATTGTTAACCATTGATATGTATTCTGTAACTGCACTGGACGATAAGTTTGTGATGTGACAATTATTACCGTTTTCAGCTGCTAAAAGAACACGATACCCTTGGTTGTTATAGATAACACCACACATGTTTTCTTGTGTTAATGTCTTAGATATCGACTTTTCTGCAGCAGAAAAATCGCCTTTAGCTAATTGTCTGTTGATTTCAGTAACAGTTGATTGAATTAGCTGAAAACGATTGCGTTCGTAATATGGACCAATAAACGATATTTGAAGCATCCATAGAAACAACATCATGAACCCGGTTAAAATTAAGAAGTAAAACCAGATTCTAAATGCCATATTTTTAGTTAAGGACTTCAAACTTGTAACCTGTACCACGTACAGTTACGATATAATCACGATAAGGTCCTAGATTCTGACGTAACATCTTAATATGTGTATCTACCGTACGGTAGTCGCCATAGTAATTATAGTTCCATACTTTATCAAGAAGAACATCTCGAGATAAGGCTTGATCTTTATGTTGAATTAAAAATACGAGTAAATCAAATTCTTTTGGAGTTACATTAATACGTTCTCCATCAACAATTAAGTTTCTACCTGTAATGTCTACTTCCAATCCACTAAATGAATAGACAGAATGTTTTAATCCTTTGGATCGTTCAGCTACTGCTTTAATACGAGCCATTAATTCACGTGGAGAGAATGGTTTTGTGACATAGTCATCAATTCCTAATTCAAAACCTAACAGCTTATCAAACTCTTCTTGTCGTGCTGAAAGCATAATAATAGGAACATCTTTGATTTTCTTAATTTCTCTACATGCTGTGAAGCCATCAACATTAGGCATCATGACATCGAGTACTACAACGTCATAATCTTCATTTTTAATCATTTCTATTGCTTCAGCACCATCAGATGCTTGTTCACATACTAATCCAGATGCTTTTGCATACTCATGCGCAACATCTCTAATTTTTTCTTCGTCATCTACTATTAAAAATTTAATCATAATTTCACCTCTTGTGATATTCTTTATCATACACGATATAGGTACTAACTTTCAAACTTAAGCATGTCATTCACAATGAATGAGCCTTCTTTACGATAATTTCCCTTAATTAACACAAGATTTCCTACAGCTAGAATATCTTTGGCTTTTTCATACACATTCGAGAAAACCACAGCTTCAATACTACCTGTATCATCACTACAAGCAATAAATGCCATCATCTGCCCATTCTTAGCACGATGTGTCTTTACCCTATCAATCATTGCGATAACGCGGTACGGTTCATCTCTTTTTTGAATCGTTGCTACAGAATCAGTGTTATGTTTCTGTTTAAGACTTACTGCAGGATGTTGGGAGAAGTAAATACCTAGGACATCATATTCATCACTGAGGTCTTGACGTAAATTATCAGCTACTTCAGTGAAAAGTGGTTCACTCACTAAATCAAAGTTTAAATATCTTTGATCAGCCTTTTCTACTTTTATTATTCCTGCATATTGTAATGCTTCATCAAGTGACTGAATCATTGATGGCCGATTGTAACCAAAGAAATCAAAAGCACCAGCTTTAATTAGAAGTTCAAAATGACTCCTCTTAATACCAACTAAATTTAAGCGACTGATTGCGTCATAATATGATTGGTAGTGGCCATTTTGTTTGCGTTCTTCAATAATAACTTGCGCAATATTCTTAGAAACCCCTTTAACGAGCGTTAAAGGAACTCTTAGCTTATTATCTTCAATTGCATAGATATTTGTACTTTGAGATAAATGTGGACCTAAGACAATATGATTTCTTCTTCGACATTCATCAATGTACTGATTGGTTTTAGAATCGCTGCTAATAACACTTGTAAGTAAATATGCATAGAAAAGCAGTGAATAATTTGCCTTTAAATAAGCCATTTGATAACTAATAAGACCATATGCAACCGAGTGAGATTTATTGAAACCGTAGTTCGCAAACTTCTCAATCAACGCAAACAAAGCTTCTGCAAGCTCGGAACTGTGTTGATTTGCAATACAGCCTTCAATAAACTCTTGCTTCATACTTCCAAGTTCTTTAGCATCCTTTTTACCCATTGCTTTTCTAAGAATATCAGCACGAGCAAGACTAAAGCCAGCCATAACTTGGGCAACCTGCATGATTTGCTCTTGATATATTAGAACTCCATAGGTTGATTCAGTAATTTCTTTAAGGTTTGGGTGAAGATACGTAACTTTATCAGGGTTATTTCTCGACTCTAGATACAACGGTATGTTTTCCATTGGACCAGGTCGATATAAAGCAATAGCATCAACAATATCTGTAAACTGTCGAGGTTTCATTTTCCTCAATAAGTTTTTCATTCCATCTGATTCTAGTTGAAATATCCCAATCGTGTCCCCTTGTGAGATTAGAGAATATGCAGCTGCATCATTTAAGGGTATATCCATGATACTAAACTTCTTATGTTTATTGATATCACGAACAATGGAATCAATAATAGTTAGGTTTCTAAGTCCTAGAAAATCAATCTTTACCAATCCTATTTCTTCCAGATGAGTCATATCATACTGACTAACATCCATTGCATCTGGCATGGATAGTAACGGTACGACATCAAGCAAAGGTACAGAAGATAAAACAATACCCGCAGCATGTAGTGAAGTATGTCGCATTAAGCCTTCAACAGATTTACTTACTTCGAAGACCTGTTGCAAGCTTCTATCTGCGTTAATACTTGTTCTAAACTTTGGAACATTATCATAATTTTCTTGTAAGGTATCCGCAGAAATTAATTTAGTAATCGTATCAACCTTACGGACTGGTATTTGAAATACTCGACCAACATCACGAAATGCTTGTCTGGCTTTCAAGGTTCCAAACGTAACAATATGAGCAACATGATCGTGTCCATATTTTGAAATCATATAATCAATAACATCCTGTCGTTTGTTGTCAGGGAAATCTATATCGATATCTGGCATTGAGATACGTTCCGGATTAAGAAAACGTTCGAAAAGAAGTCCATATTCTAATGGATCAACTTCGGTAATACCAAGGCTATAGGCAACTAGTGATCCGGCAGCACTACCACGTCCAGGACCGACATAGATTCCTTCTTTTTTTCCATAGCGAATCACATCATATACAATTAAGAAATAGTCAGTAAAAGACATTCCATTGATAATAGATAGTTCATAAGCCAGACGTTTTCTATAGGTCTCTGTAACTTGATTTTTGAGTCGTCTTGACAATCCAAACTCACTAAGTTTTGTTAAGAAGACAGCATTGTCTGCTTCTTGCCCAGTATCAAAGCGTGGGAGTCTTGTCGTGATTGCAAAAACATCAACGTTACACATGTCAGCAATGACCTTAGTATTTTTGATTTGAACCTCAGAATAACGTTCTGACATAATTTCAGGTGAATAGAAGTTACGATTTGGTGCGGACACAAGTGTTTTGTCATCAATAAAGGTACCCTTATCAATGGCTTGAACTACACGGTATGTTTCTTCATCTTCTGGTTTTTCATAATATACTTTTGAGAATGCAACAACATCAATATCTAAAGACTCTGATAATCTCTCTAGAACTCGATTCGATTCTCTAAAGAAACTGGACTCTTGGTGTGATAAACCAACAAATAAATGAGGGAATTTTTCCTTTAAATCCATTAACACACTAACCACTGCCTCATTGTCTTGTGATAGCAATGAGGCTTCAAAAGGACCGTTCTCTGAGTGAGCAATAAAAATTACATCATTTCGATAAGGCGTGATATCCTCTAAGGATATTTTCCCATCTTTACTTAGTTTGTAAGATAAGGTCATTAGTCCTTGATATCCACGATTGTTTTTAGCAATTAATGTTGAGGTGTAATCTTCTATAGTGACTTCTATTCCGAAAATAGGTTTTACCCCTGCCTTTTCGCAAGCTTTCTGGAAATTGAGTGCACCAAAAAGGACATGATAGTCTGTGAGTGCTATCGCAGACATATCATGTTCCTTTGCAAGTCTTACAATTGTATTAACATCCATTAATCCACGTAGTAGTGAATAGGAGCTTCTAACATGTAAGTGAATCATACTTCCCTTTCATTAAATATTAATTTTCGCTTGTATATCCGTTAGGATTCATACTTTGCCAACGCCAAGAATCAACACACATTGTATTTAAATCTCGTTTTGCTTCCCAATTTAATTCATTCTTAGCTAAACTTGGATCAGCATAACAAGTAGCAATATCACCAGGACGTCTTGCTTCAATTACGTAAGGAATTTCTACCCCTGACGCTTTTTCATATGCCTTAACGATATCTAAGACAGAATAACCATGTCCTGTTCCTAAGTTATAAACTACAAGTCCAGAATTTTTAGCAAGCGCTGAAATTGCAGCAACATGTCCTTCTGCAAGGTCTACAACGTGAATATAGTCACGTACACCAGTTCCATCATGGGTATCGTAATCATTACCAAAGACTGATAATTTTTCACGTTTACCAACTGCAACTTGAGCAATATATGGAACAAGATTATTAGGAATACCTGCTGGATCTTCACCAATCAATCCACTCTCATGCGCTCCAATTGGGTTAAAGTAACGTAGTATTACAATATTCCATTCATTATCTGCAACATAGATATCTTTGAGGATCATCTCTGTCATAAGTTTTGTAGAACCGTAAGGGTTTGTTGTTGATAATGCAAAATCTTCGGTAATTGGGTTTGTGATTGGATCGCCATACACCGTTGCTGATGAACTAAATACGAAGTTTTTTACATTATGCTTTCTCATAACATCTAAAAGGTTTAGTGTACCTGAAATATTGTTTGTATAATATTCAATTGGCTTTGAAACTGATTCACCAACTGCTTTGTAAGCAGCAAAATGAATAACTGAATCCACTGTTTCACGTTCAAAGACATCATTGATTGCTTCATAGTCTTTCAAATCGACTTCATAAACTGTCAATTTGTGTCCTGTGATTTTTTCTACACGTCGAATCGATTCTAAACTTGAGTTTGAAAAATCATCCACAATAATAACCTCGTGACCACCTTCTAATAATGATACACATGTATGACTTCCAATATATCCTGCACCGCCTGTAACTAATACTTTCATAGATTTTCTCCTATCCTAATCCAACATCTAATAACATCATGATTGCAAAACCAATAAGACATCCCACTGTAGCTATATCTGTACCAGAACTTCCTCCACCAGCATGGGCTTCAGGAATCAGTTCTTCCACAACTACAAATATCATTGCACCTGCAGCAAACGCAAGCGCAAAAGGAAGAATAGTTTGCATCCTAACAACCGCTAGTGCTCCTAATACACCTGCAAAGGGTTCAACGATACCAGAAGCTTGACCATAAAGAAATGCTTTCCTACGGCTCATCCCTTCTCTTCGTAATGGAATTGATACAGCAGCCCCTTCTGGAAAGTTTTGAAGTCCAATACCAATACCTAAAGCAATTGCTCCTGCTAGAGTCGCACTTGGAAGACCTAAAGCTGCCGCACCAAAAGCAACACCAACCGCTAGACCTTCTGGGATATTGTGTAAGGTAATTGCCAATACCAGAAGAACCGAACGTTGCCATCCAGTTTTAATACCTTCTGCTTGTGAAGTCTTTAAACCTAAGTGTAAGTGAGGCAACACTTTATCTGCTAAATAGAGAAAAGCTCCTCCACTCAGAAAACCAAGCGTTACAACAACTAATGGGTTCTGATTTAAATTCTCAGTCATCTCAATAGCAGGTGCTAACAGTGACCAAAAACTTGCTGCAATCATAACTCCAGAAGCAAATCCTAACATTAGATTTAAAACCTTCTTGTTAATCGTTTTAAAGAAAAATACAGTAGCTGAGCCTAAAGCAGTAACAGCCCATGTAAATAATGTAGCTAACAGGGCTTGAACAACTGGGCTAAGGCTTATAAACCATTCCATTCAACGACCACCCCTCCGTTTGTATTATTATATCATGTGAATGTCATAATTATCGACAAAATATAGAAAAAGAAGACTATGCAGTATAGTCTTCTAAGCTTCTCTTTGCTAAATCTTCAATTACCGATAAAGCTTGGTCGCGTGTAAGTCCGGAAACTCCTGAAGCAAGACGATGTCCGCCTCCTCCATAGCTCTCCGCAATGTCGTTAATTGTATTTCTGCGTGAACGAATAGACACTTCGAAATTCTCATCAGTATTCTCTGTTATTACAACCCAAATATGGAACTCATCCACATTGGACATCATATTAACTTGAGCTTTAACATCCTTCCAAGATACTCCTAAGGAATTTAACTCCTCTGCATCTAAGAATAAGTATGCCAAGTTATTTTTAACTTTAACATGTGACATTAATTTCGCTTTTAATTCAAAGATAAAACGAGGTTGTGTAAAGAGCTCTTGTTGGATCATACTAATGTTTGCACCTTGGCTTACTAAGTATGCAGCAGAATCAAGAGTTTTACCTGAGGTTTTCTCAATTGAAAAACGTAAGGTATCTGTCAAAATTCCACTAAGTAGCATTTTACTAATCTCTGGTGTAAATGATTTATCCATCTCACGCAAAAGATCTGTTACGATTTCACAAGCACTTCCTCGGTCAATATCTACGATCTGTAAGTCGCCATACTCGTCAACAATAAGGTGATGATCAATTTTGATGATTTTATCGCCATATTGATAACGATCATCGTCAACTCTTGGTCTATTTGCAGTATCTACAACAATAGCCAAGAAGTTCTCAAGTTCATCAACTTGATCCATCGCATCATAAATTTCATAATTGTGATCATCACTTCCAAGAGCATAAACAGTTTTCTCAGGATAGTTATGACGAATCCACTTAACAAGCCCTAATTGTGATCCTAGTGCATCGCCATCTGGGTTTACATGGCGAAATACAGCAATAGTATCAAATGACTCAATATAGTTTTGAAGTTCTTTAGTTTTGTTCATTGTGAATACGGAATGCATCTCGTGCAATCATCAATTCTTCATTTGTCGGAACAACCCAAACTGCAACTTTAGATTCTGGAGTACTTAACAATACTTCGTCACCTCTTGAGTTTGCATTAAGTTCTTTATCGTAAACAATTCCCATACCTTCAGCAATAACATCAAGAACTGCTTCACGTGTTCCACCATCATTTTCTCCAAGTCCTGCTGTAAATACAATTGCATCTACATGTCCTAATTGAAGAGCATAAGCACCCACGTATTCTAAGACACGTTGAGCATACATTTTACGAGTTAATATAGCACGTTCATTGCCACTTTCAATAGCATTTTCAATATCACGAGCGTCACTTGAAATTCCACTAACCCCTGCCATTCCTGATTTCTTATTGAAGATATCAAGAACTTCTTCAGCTGTAATATTTAATTTACGCATTAGATATGTAACGATTGCTGGATCTAAATCACCAGTACGAGTACCCATGATTAAACCTGCTAGAGGAGTAAAGCCCATAGATGTGTTAACACATTTACCATCTTTAACAGCACTTGCTGAAGCACCATTACCTAAGTGCAATGTAATAACATTAAATCCTTTTTCATCACGTCCCATAAGTTCTGCTGTACGTTTTGATACATAATCATGAGAAACACCATGAGCACCATAACGACGTACTGCAAGATCAGTATAGTAATCGTATGGTAAAGCATACATAAATACTTCTTCTGGCATTGTTTGGTGGAACGCTGTATCAAATGTAAAGATATGTGTCGCATCTGGTAATGCTTCTTTGAATGCATAATAACCTGTTAAGTTAGCATGGTTATGTAGTGGAGCTAAATCGATTAACTCTTCTACTTTTGAAATTGAGTAATCATCACAAACAACAGAACCTGTGAAATATTCACCACCATGAACAACACGGTGACCAGCGGCAATAATTGTTGAAAGATCAGTTACAATTCCTTTTGAAACTAAACCTTCTAAAACAAGATCTGCAGCTACTTTGTGGTCTGGAATATCAAGAACATTTGTATCTTTCTTTCCATCGTATTTGAAAGTAATAATTGAATCATCCAATCCAATACGCTCTACAATACCATTTACTAAAACTTCTGCTTCAGGCATTTCTAATAACTGAAACTTTAATGAACTACTTCCTGCATTTATTGATAATACTTTACTCATAATTTCCTCCTTGTATAATCATTCAGAATGCGATCGACTTCTTTATTTTCAAGATATGTAAGGTCATCAATCAGTGCCATACACCCTAATTTTAATTCATAATCTTCAAGCAAGCTCAGTGTTCGACTAAGATTATCGAATACAGCTGCTCGACTAATCCCTAATATATCAGCGATTTCTTGGTAGGATAAATCGTCATGATAATAGTATTGGAAAACTTCTTTTTGCTTTTCAGTTAATAATGTATCATACAAATCAAATAAACGATTATTGATTATTGTCTTTTCAATGTTCATTAATCAATACCCACAAGATTTTGTAGATATGTTTCGATATCAAATGGTCGCATGTCTTCCATTTTTTCACCTAAACCCACATAACTCACTTTAATTCCAAGTTCATCTTTAATACTTAAGAGAACCCCACCTTTTGGCGAACCATCAAGTTTTGTAACAATTAATGAATCAACAGGCGTTACTTCGGTGAACACTTTCGCTTGTGATAAGCCATTTTGACCAGTATTACCATCGATTACAAGATAGGTATGATCTACATGACCTACTTGTTTAATGAGGACACGTTTCATTTTCTCTAGTTCGTTCATGAGATTGGTTTTGTTTTGCAATCTTCCTGCACTGTCACAGATCATGATATCAAAATCATGTTCCTTTGCATATCGAGCCGCATCAACGTAAACAGAAGCAGCATCTCTACCTTCTTCACCACCAATAAAGTCTACACCAATCGTATCAGCCCAAACTTTAAGTTGATTACTACCCGCAGCTCTAAAAGTATCTCCTCCAACAAGTAGAACTTTTTTACCTTCGATTTTGTAACGGTGCGCAATTTTTGCACAACTTGTTGTCTTTCCAGATCCGTTAACCCCAACAACTAAGATGACATTCAATCGGCCATCGACAGTTTCGAACGGTTCTATGTTTTCACCATATTGATTTAACATTACTTCAACAAGTGTTTCTAAAGCTTCTTCTTCACTCATTGAATTCATAACTTTTTTTCTAAACGACTTCATAATCTTCTGACCACTCTTTAAAGAAACATCTGATTGTAATAAAGTTGCTAAAAGATGGTCAAACCAAACATCGTCAAACGTCGGTTTTCCAGTAAACATTTCTTTAAGTTTTGAACCAAATGAAGCTTTGGTTGCATTAAGACCTGTTTCATACAGAACTTTGTCTTCAGGTTCTTTTTTCTTTTTCCATCGATCAAATAAGCCCATTATGCATCCCTCTCTTTCATTTCAACAGCATCTTCAAGTCTAACTTTCAACATGGATGAAACACCCTTTGTAGGCATTGTTACACCATAGAGTACGTCTGCTTGCGCCATAGTACCTGGACGGTGTGTAATAACAATAAACTGTGTATCATTACTGAAGTTACGGATATAGTTAGCGAATCGTTCAACGTTTGCGGTGTCAAGAGCAGCTTCTACTTCATCAAATATACAAAGTGGAACATGTCGTGCTTTTAATATTGCAAACAGAACCGATATAGCGATGAGCGATTTTTCACCACCAGAGAATAAACGAATATTTTGCACCGATTTCCCCGGAGGCTGTACATCAATATCAATACCCGTATTAAGTAAGTCATTTTCATCTTCCAATACGAGTCGAGCACGACCACCACCAAATAATGCACTGAACACCTCTGGTAATTCATGGTTAATTCGATCAAACATATCTTTGAATTGCGTTACCATGATATCATCCATTTCTTCAATAATACTTAGCAATTTATCACGTGATTCTTTCAAATCAGCAAGTTGCTTGCCATAAAATTGGAAACGTTCATTAGTTTCTTCGTACTCTTCTGGAGCTTCAAGGTTAACATTACCTAAAGCATTGATTTCATTACGAAGTTTCATTACCTCTTCACGACTCATCTCAGCAGACTCATCATAAACATTTTCTAATGCATAGTCATACGTCATACGATATTCTGAAGAAAGTCGTTCTAGACTTGATTCTAAACGTGTATTGTTCTTGGTTACTTCAAGAGCACACTCATGTCTTTTTTGCGTCAATTTATTGAGGTCTTGACGATACTGACGAATAAGAATTTCTTTTCGTTGAATTTCTTGGTTAAGTCCTTGGCGACGTTCTCTCATTAACGCAATATTTGTCGTTAACTCATCACGTTGCATATAAAGACTGTTTAATTGAACGACAACATCGTCTTCTGTCTTCTCTGCGTCTTCAATCTCTTGATCAGGATTCAAGTCCTCATATTCTTGTTTAAGACGTTCATATTTCGAACGTTTCACTTCTAATAAAGGTTCGAGTTGCGCTAAGGCAATACGACGTTGCATAAGAATATCACCAGCATCTTTATGTTCTGTAGATAAACTATGATTTTGGTTTTCTTCTAAGATTAATGAATCTTTTGCAATTCGCAATTCGTTTTCTAACTGTTCTTTATCACGTTTAAGTGTTAGTGAGGAAGTATTGTTTTGACGATTACGTCCCCCACTCATGATCCCACCACGGTGAATAACATCACCATCTAAGGTAACAATCTTATAGTTGTGTTGAACTCTCTTCGCTAAAACGTTGGCATTCTCAATGGTATCTACAACCATTACATTACCAAGAAGACTATCACGTAAATCATTATAGACTTCACCATTACTTGCAAATTCACTTGCTACACCTAAGTAACCTTTAGCATGATTTGCAACGAGTAAAGCATCTTGATTAACGTATCGCGGCTTGGAAACTGTTAAAGGAATGAATGTAGCGCGACCGGCACGGTTGTTCTTTAAGAAGTTAATCGCATTAACTGCAGCTTTATCATCATCAACTACTAAATGCATTAAAGCTCCAGCGAGTGCGGTAGTAATTGCTGTCTCATAACCTTCAGAAACTTCAAAAACGTTACTTACTGTATCGTGTACACCAAATAATGATTGTTTATTATCCATGATTGCTTGTACACCATGGTTGGATTCGTACGGTCTTTCTAGTCTTGAACTAACTATATCCAAACGACTTGATAACTGTTGAATCTTACCTCTCAAATTAGCAATTGATTGTGCTTGATCTGCCATCTTACGATTTCTTTCGTAACTCTCTTCAACAAGTAATTCAACTTCTGCATTGAGTGATTCATGGCGTGATTTACGATCCTCATATTCAAGTCGAGCATCATTAAGAAGCGCTAGCATTTCTTGTTGCTTCGCTTTTTTGTCTCCAACTTCGAGTGTATATTTACGACGCTCTTCAATTTCAATCTTACGAGATTCTAAAACACCAATTTCGCGAATAAAAGACATCATTGTTTCTTGAGCTTTGGATACAGCATGATCCATATCATTGAGCTCTTTCTTCATTGATTCGAGTTCATTATCGTAAACACCTTCGCTTGTTTCTAAAGAAGCAATTTCAGCATCCATTTTAAAGAGTTGACTTTGTGTTTCTTCATTAGCTTCAGTTAGGTCTTTAATATCACGTACTAAAACCGAGACTTCTACAGCCTCGAGCATTGACTTCTTATCCTTATATAACAAAGCCTTTTTAGCAGCACGCTTGAGAGAATTTACTTGACGTTCAATCTCATCAACGATATCTTGCATTCGTTCCATATTTTCTCGAGTTCTCTCGAGTTTATTAATCGATTCAATTTTACGTTTTTTATATTTAGAAACACCTGCTGCTTCTTCAAAAATCAATCGACGATCAATTGGTTTTGCTTCAGCAAAGTGTGAAATGGTACCTTGCGAAATAATCGATAAAGAATCTCTACCAAGACCTGTATCCATAACTAAATCATGAATATCTCGAAGACGACATGGTGTCTTATTGATTAAATATTCTGACTCACGTGTATCACGATACAGACGACGTGTAACTTCTACTTCTTCGTAGTCACTATTTAATGCTCTTTCTTCATTATCGAATACAAGTGTGACTTCGGCTAGATTAACTTTTCTTCGGTTCTCAGATCCGTTAAAAATCACATCCGTCATACTTGACCCACGCATTGACTTAACAGATTGTTCTCCTAGTACCCAACGTATCGCATCACTAATGTTACTCTTTCCACAACCATTAGGTCCTACTACCCCTGTCACTGGATCATCAAAATGAATGATGACTTTATCTGCAAAAGATTTAAATCCTTGCATTTCAATTTTCTTGAGGAACATATTTACCCCCATTCTACCTAAATCATTATAGCTTAAGTCACCATAAAAATACAGACAAACTGTGCTAATTTGCATTTTTAAATGAATAGTGGTATTGTGTAATTGCGATAAAAGGAGGCATTATGCGCAAACGAATATTAATTATCGTGACCTTGGTTGCGGTATTTGTTGCTTCATTCGTGATTCTTTATAAGCAGTTTAGCAATGAAACAAAAGCTATGACACGTACTGTATATACTGCAGACACGGTCATCAAACAAACTATTACACTTGATGAATTACCAGAATTTTCAAAAAACAACCCAGGTGAACATGTATTCTTTCTAACAGACTGTGGTACAGATTCAACCTATATTATTGACTCAATATTAACTCCATTGTCTGTTGAACAAGCTGAGCGTCCAACGCCAGATATTATCGCAATAGATTTAGCAGCATCGAGTAATATTACGGTAACCCGCTTAAAAAACGTCTTTGGTGTCGATACATACCCTGCTTTCATTAAAGCAAGCTTCGACTCATCGAAGAATACTTTGACTAACACTGGTTCAATTACCCACGGTAATAAGAAACCTATGACAGTTAAAAATCTAAAAGCTTGGTTCTTCAATAATCAACTATGGAAAGGGCCTTACGTAGAGTAAGGACCTTTTTTTATTATATTCCCAATAATCGAAATTCTTTTCTTGGATGGCAATTTTGAAATCAAGCTTCCCATGTATAATGAAATTATAGGAGGTATGGTATGAAAAAATCATATTATAAACGAATCATAGCACTTGTACTTGGTTTAACATTAATGTTTGGACAAAGCTTTAGTGCTAGTGCTGCAGAGTATACACCAAGTTTTGACGATAAAGGAATCATGACAGAAGAAAGTCGCACTCACTTTATTAATGAATTGAATTCCATTCGTGCAACAGAAAGAAAACCAATTACAAACAGCAATAATATAAAAGATAATGGTCAAAAGTTGCCACCACTTAAAACAACAGCAAAAATGAATTAATGGGCACTTACTCGAGCATTGGAACTCGCAGCAGAGGGAAAAATAAGCCATGATAACACTTTCAAAGGTGCACCCGACCCTACATATAAGAAAACACAAACAAATATGTTTAACAATCCAAATTATGTATTAGGTACATATGTTGCAGGACCAGAAAATTTAGCATGGTCAGTTGGTAAATTCTCGGACCCTATTGAAGATTGGGACTCAGAAAAAAATCACAGGCGAACAAGATTATGGACATTATTTAACCAACGTTAACCCTCTTGCGAATATAGTAGGCTTTGCATCTGTTCGTGTGGATAGCAAGAATTTCCGTTCTTCAGCTGAATATTATTCAGTATTAATGATTGCATACGATCCGAATCTTAAAGAAGAAACAGAAGATTTGACGAGTCTAAGAACTTCAGCCAATCAAGAACTCAACACCACAGCAAAAGCAAAAACTGCTGAAATGGATAAACTTGAAAATGTAGATACGAAAGATTTGGAAGCATCAAAGAAACAAGTTGAAGAAGCTCTTAATGCAGCGAAAAAGGCAGTTTCAGGTGCTACAAGTAAAGAAGCGATTGAATCAGCTAGAAATGATGAAGTAAAAGCAATTAATGGTATTGCTAATCCTAAATCAGAAAGTAACAATAATGACTTAGAAGCAAATAAAAAGTTAGCTATACAAGAAATTCGCGATGCTGCAAGCAATACAAACACTCTAGAAAAAGCTTTAAATGATGTTGATACGCAAGTGAATAATGCTATTAAGGATATCCAATCAGCAAAAGACATAAAAGCAATTAACGATCAAAAAGCTCTAGCTCTACAAGGTATAGAAGCTATAGTTGTTGCAAAGGATAGTCAAGATAAACCAACAACTCCAAAACCAGATACTGAAAAACCTAATAAACCTAGCGAACAAGCTAAACCAAATAAGCCAACTTCTCCTACAAAACCAACTGAAACGGGAAGTTCAAATAAAGAAACTTTACCAGCAACAGGAGAAAGTAACAATCTACTAGGTTTTGTAACAATTGGTCTTGGAATGGGTCTCGTAATTACAAATGGCTATTTAAAGAAGAAAAAGAATGCAATCAAGCAATAATATCTATTCAATAAACTAAAAACCGTGATCCATTAGTAGGATCACGGTTTTCTTTTTGTTTATTTTAAATGTGAGATACAAATTCTTTACATATCTTTGCAGAATTCTTACTTGCGACATGTAAGTATTCTTCAAAAGTAAGGTTGTTGTCATCTTCGTGAGTAATATCACTAAGACTTCTTAGAACAACAAATGGTATCTCAAAACGTTTACACACTGCTCCTATAGCAGCTGCTTCCATCTCTACACAAATCGCATCTGGAAATGTATTTTGAATATGTTTGAATTGAGGCTGTACCTTTGTAATGAACTGATCTCCAGTAACTATTAAACCTAAATGATACGGTAAACCAAGTATTTCTACTGCGTTTTTCGCATGTTCACGAAGCTGTATGTTGGTATCAAAAATGAATCTTGGATCTGTATGTGTATTTGGACCAATATCCAAGTCATGATATTGTAAGGTAGTTGAAATTACTACATCCCCTACTTTTTGTCCATCTTGCAAGCCACCAGCACTTCCGATATTTAATACATATTCAGGTTTGTAATGAGCAATTAATACAGAACTTGTAAAGGCAGCATTTACCTTACCAACACCACTTAGAGCTAGTACTACAGGCTTGTCTGAGAGTAGCCCTTCCCAAACTTGAATATCTTCAATTTGGTGTTGTTCTACATTCTCCATGAGTAAGCTTAGTTCTGATACTTCTTCAGGCATTGCTCCAATTATTAATATCATAATTACCCCTTATGAGCGACAATGACTACTTTCTCGCCCTCTTTTTGTATTCCTTTAAGTTTATGGTCTGTGTATACTTCTAACCAATATCCATACTTTTTGAACAAATCAATAAGTAATTGAGGATCAAATACCCATTGATAAATTGCATCAAAAGTTCCATCTAGAAAATTGATAACATGCACAAGGTGCTCCTCATTAACTTCAATTTGATAAGCATAATCAAAAGAGTCCAGAGAACCTTCCTCAAAATAGTCATCAGCAAACTCTTTTAGTCTACTAGGATGATGACAATCTACAATGACACAATCTGATAATGAAGTCATTGTCTTTACGAATCGTTCTAAATCTTCCTTGGTTAATATATAGTTTGTGCTGTCTCCAATACAAACAGCAGTATCATATCTTTTTGAGTTATTAAAGTTAAGAAAATCTCCTTCAATTAGTTCTGCCTTCAAATTTGGATACTTAACAGGAATCTGTTCTAACATTTCCACATCAATATCAACACCAGTTAGGTCAAAATCAGGCTCTAAGAGATTGAGTAAATCCCCTGTTCCACATGCCATTTCAATAAGTGTTTGACCTTTGGCATGCTTCTTTACAAACTCATAGTACTGTTTCATTCCTTCTTCGTTATAAAACAGTTCATCATAATATGATTTCATCGTTCAATATATTCCTGATATAGTTTTTCAAGGCTATAGTGATCGCGCTCTTCACTTAGGAAGATATGTACAACGACATCAATCGCATCAATTAATATCCATGTTGAATCATTTTCTCTGACTACTGGTTTAAGAGGGAAGCCTGCCTTCTCAATAGCTTCGATTACATCATCAGTTAAGGCATTAATTTGTCTCAAGCTTGGTGCATCAGCAATCACGAAATAGTCAAATAGTGGATTCTCATTCTTAAAATCAACAGTTACAATGTTGTTAGCTTTTTTAGCGTCTAAGGTCGTTACAATAAGTTCTAATAAGTTCATTCAATTACTCCTTTTTCTTTCAGATGGTTTTGTGTTCTTTCTTTTACTGCTTTAAATCCTAGTCGAAGATCTTTCTTCGCAAGACGGATAATATCTTCACTATCCCAAGGTCGTGTTCTTTCACATTTATCAGCAATATACAGAAGCATTGCAATAGGATTGCTAGCATTTCCACTTACATGATTTACAATTGCTCGTAAGACATTTTTATTGTGATAATAGTACTTTCTTGTTAGTAAATCCTTTGCTGCAAACGCATGATAGAAACTTGGGTTCAAGAAGTGGTATTCAGGATAAACGTGTTTCATTAACGAATCAAGCGTATCCTTATCATTTTCCTTACAGATATCATGATAAAGTGTTGCTACTTTAACTTCATTTATATCCATATTGTGGTGTTCAGCAATCTCTAAAGCAAGATCATGTACAGCCATTACATGTTTATATCGATAATCGCTCAGCACTTCCTTAAGCATTTTTTGAGTGTATAAAGTGTGTTGCGTCATATAATTTAATACTGTTCTTGGTGCATTCGTACTAGTCCCTAAACGTATTTCTGTCGAACTTACATTGAAGCTCGTCCCTTCAACTGTAGGGAAATTGTGTTTTGAATTATGACCTTCTCGGTAATAGACCACAAATTGGATAAGCTCTTGAAGCTCTTTAGCATCTTTCCAATCTCCTAAACGATCAATTTGGTCAGAACCAATTAACCAATCGAAATGAGTATCAGGATTTTCCTTAATTAATAGCTTAACAGTGTCAATAGTATATGAGGGCGATGGTAAATATTTTTCAGCTTCAATAACTTTAAACGAATCAAAGCCATTTATTGCAGCTTCAATCATCGTATATCGATGTTCAAAAGAGACACTGTCTTCTTTGAATGGATTCATTTTTGTTGGGATGAACCAAAGTTCGTCAGCATGTCTTCCTTTCAAGGCATTTTTTGCAACTGCAAGGTGTCCGTTATGAATTGGATCAAAACTTCCACCAAATAGAATTACATGTTTCAAACTTTAATACGTCCTTTTGGATGATAACGATAGAATACAACGACACGCCCTACTTTGCTTACCGTATCTGCTCCAAATCTTTCTTCAATTTCTTCAATAAGTTCTTCTTTAGTGATCGGTGCATTTTTTTGTATACTTACTTTCACAAGGTTATGAGCCAATAACGAAGCTTCAAAACTCTCAAGTAATGTTGGGGTAATCCCCGCTTTCCCTACTGAAACAATAGCTTGTTCTTCATGAGAATATCGTCTCAATGTTTTTAATTGATCTTTGGTTAACATTATATCAATGCCTTTCTAATAATAATTTCTGCAGATTCATCAAAATATGTTTCAATACTTTGAGTCTCTCCTTGAATTGAAATAAATCCTAAATCGAATATTTCAATATCAATTTTATCAGCCATTTTCGTCCATTTTCTTTGTTTATAAACTGGGTTAGTAATTTCAATGTCACTCTTTAATGCAAGATTTGCATCACGTCGTTCTGGTTTAACTCTTTTAACGGTGATTGGTAAATAAGAAATCACATTAAGAGTGCTTGTAGGAGTTATTGTAATAGCACCTAGATTCCCAAAAATGAGTGTTTGTTTTTCATAAAGTTGAAAAACTGTAGGTTTAATAGTCTTCTTAGGTGAAAGAAGCACAAGAGCTTCATCACTTAACTTATCTGCAAGAGAGGTCTCAACACTTAATCCAGGTGTATCAAAGATTGAGTTTAAACCTGTTTCAATTTGAATTACATCAGCCGTTGTTGAAGCTACTGGTGAAACAGAAAGGTCTTCTCTACCCAACAATTGATTAAGTAAAGAGGATTTACCCGCATTCACACAACCTACGAATGCACATTCACTTTCTTCAATGTATCCTAAGAGCGGTTCCAATGTGCTTCGTTTTAATGCTGACACGAAGATTATCTCATCAAGTTGAACGGCTTCATCCTTTAATGCTCTCATTATGGATTGTTCTAATTTGTTATCAGATACAGACTGAGGTAACAAGTCTCGTTTATTTACTAATAAAACAACACGTTTGTTTCGTAACGATCGCAGTAATCCTGGGTGTAAACTTTGGTTCAAATGCATGATATCCAAAACCCAGAAAATTGTGCCATTAAATGCTTCAATAAATTCTAATGTTGATCCATCATCAACACGTGCTTTAACACGCTTAAAATCTCGATAATGTTTCAATCTAAAGCAAGACTGACAGTAATCATTATCCATTGATTTAGCATATCCTCTTGCCTCTGGATCTGTAGTTTGGAGTGGACTTCCACATCCTAAACATTGTTTAATACTCATATATTATCCTCTTCATCTCTTTCAAATTAAAAGTTTGGTGATAACCACCAAACTTTTTGGTATTTGATAGTGAACATCACGTATCAATTATACATTTTTATATATCAAACTTCAAAGGTTCATCACTATGAATTTGAGGTTCTTGTGTACTTTCTACATATGGAACAACACGTGCTTTATGAATAATGTCAAAATCAGCATCATTTATTACATTTGAGAATGTTGCATCTGCAGCCATTAGAGGTATGTTTTTTACCATCACAATTGCAAGTGTATCATGATATATGTAGATATCATCTTGAAGATTGGCAATTACCATATCTTGTATTGTATGGGATTGCTCTTAACAGTCTTCGCTATTGACAATCCTTGGGTTGCTCGATTATTCATCGGAACATCTTCCTGCTTAAATCGCTTGAAGTGTCCTCTATTGGATACAAAGACTATTTCCGACTCATCATGTACAGGCGCACTTGCCACTACTCGGTCATCGTTCTTAGTTTTCATACCAATGATACCTTTACCTTTAACCCCTATTGGATTAACTTCACTTAAATCTAATCGTATAGCATAGCCATTCAAGGTTACCATGATTAGATCATCTGTGTCGTAGGCAATGTGAGTTCCAATTAGTGTATCTCCCTTACCAAGTTTCATAATATCGTAAAGTCTATTCGTTCGTTTCACCTCTAAATCAGAGAAGACTGTTTTCTTAATCATACCTTTAGAAGTTGTGGTTACGATATTAATACTCGAAGTGAAATCAGGAGCAGTAAATGCACTTATGATTCGTTCATCTGGATCCATCTTCATATATTGATTTAAGTGGGAACCAACATCACGCCAACGTGCTTCTTCAATATCATACACTCGAATAATTCCATATCGACCTTTTGAAGTCGTAAAGATTAAGTTTTCAACTGTATTTACTTCCGATACAAATACAGGCTTATCATCATCTATTGAAGCAATCACTTCTTTCTGACTCGAGCCATATGAACGAAGTGAAACACGTTTTAAATACCCTTTCTTAGTTACGGTAACCATAACTTGTTCATTAGGTATTAAGCTTAACTCATCTACTTCTAAATCAGATATTTCAGCTTCAATAACGGAACGTCTTGGAGTCTGCATTTCATCTTTCAATGCTTTGAATTCTTGAATCACTAGATTGTTGAGCATATCAATATTATTGATAACAGCTTCTAAGTAATCCATTTCATTAGCTAACTTCGCGAATTCATCTCTTAAGGCAACAATATCAGTTGAAGATAATCGATAGAGTTGTAAATCAACGATTGCGCTAGCTTGTTCATGCGTAAAACCAAAAGCTTCCATGATATTATCGCGTGATGAAGCACGGTTTGATGAACCACGGATAACTTCAATAATTTCATCTAAAATTGAAGTAGCACGCATTAATCCTTCAAGAATATGAATGCGTTTTTCTTTTTGCGCGAAACGGTGTTTACTTCGATTTAAAACAACTTCTTGCCTGAATTCTAGATATGCATCAAGTATTTCTAAGACACCGCAAACCTTTGGTCTTTGATTTACAATCGCTACCATATTGGCATTGTAGTAAACTTGGAGTTCTGTTTGCTTATAAAGTAGATTTAAGATACTTTGTGCATCTGCATCACGTTTACAATCAATAACAATACGTAATCCATTACGGTCAGATTCATCACGGACGTCCATAACATCCCCAAAGCCTTCGCCAGCTTTCGTAAATCTTAATTCATCTATTTTACGTACTAAGTTTGTTTTTATGACTTCGTATGGTAATTCAGTTACAACAATTTGCTTCATTGTTTTAGATTCAACAATTTCAGCCTTTGCTTTGACAACTACACGACCTCGTCCTTTAGTCAGAATGTCTTTAATTCCATCCTTACCTTGAACGATTGCTCCTGTTGGGAAATCAGGACCTTGAATATAAGTCATGATATCTTCAACATCACTTGTAGGATTAATAAGGCGATAGATTGCTGCATCCATTACCTCTGTGAGGTTAAATGGTGGAATATTTGTAGCATATCCTGCTGCAATCCCTGTAGCCCCATTAATCAGCAAGTTAGGATAACGTGCTGGAAGCACCGATGGTTCATACTCAGTATCATCAAAGTTTAATACAAATGGAACCACATCTTCATCGATATTCTCGAGTAGCGAATGAGAAATCTTAGCAAGTCGAGCTTCAGTATAACGCATTGCTGCAGCTGGGTCATCATCAATACTACCGTTGTTTCCTTGCATATCAATGAGCGGAACATTGTATTTCCATGGCTGTGACATACGTACCATGGCATCATACACTGACGAGTCACCATGAGGGTGATAGTTACCAATAACTAAACCAACAGTCTTCGCAGACTTACGGTATGCCTTGTCATAATAGTTTTTATCATGATGCATGGCATAAAGAATACGACGTTGTACAGGTTTTAATCCATCTCGTACATCAGGCAATGCTCTTTCTTGAATAATATATTTCGAATAACGTCCAAAACGTTCCCCTACAATATCCTCGAGGGGAATTTGGATTATTTCATCATGAGACATGGTCTTCCTCCTCTAAGGTAAAGGCAACGTTGGTTTCAATCCATTCTCGACGCGGATCTACTTTGTCCCCCATCAACACGGAGACACGTTTATCAGCAGCAAGATAATCATCAATACGTACTTGGATAAGCGAACGTGAGCTTGGATCCATTGTGGTTTCCCAAAGTTGATCAGCATTCATTTCCCCTAATCCTTTGTATCGTTGTATTTCAACTTTTCCATACTTTTGACGATACTCATCGAGCTCTTCATCGCTATAACAATAATGTTGGTTCTTTCCAGACTTCACGAGATAAAGTGGTGGTTGTGCAATGTAAACATATCCTGCTTCAATTAACGGACGCATATGTCTAAAGAAGAATGTGAGTAATAGCACCTGAATATGAGCACCATCAGTATCAGCATCGGTCATGATTATTACTTTTTTATAATTACTATCTTCAATATTAAAATCTTTTCCAACACCTGCTCCAACACAGTGAATAATTGTATTGAGCTCTTCATTCTTAATAATGTCTTCAAACTTTGTTTTCTGAGTGTTTAGAACCTTACCACGTAATGGTAGAATCGCTTGGAATTTACTATCTCTTCCTTGTTTAGCACTACCTCCAGCAGAATCACCCTCAACTAAGAACAATTCGTTTTTATTCTTATTACGAGTTTGAGCATTCGCGAGTTTACCTGATAAGAGACGTTCAATTTTAGTTTTCTTACCATTTCTAGCTTGATCCCGTGCTTTACGAGCCGCTTGACGAACACTTGCAGCTTTTTGGATCTTCATAATAATTTCTTGTGCTTCTTCGTGATGAGAGTCTAAATAATATGGTAATTGTTCTACAATTACAGTTTCAACAACACTTCGTGCTTGAGGAGTTCCAAGTTTACCTTTAGTTTGTCCTTCAAATTGTAAGAGATTTTCAGGAATATTCACAGAAATAATTACGGATAATCCTTCTCTGATATCTGCACCTTCAAAATTCTTATCTTTTTCTTTTAATATATTATGTTTTCTTGCATACTCGTTAATTACTTTCGTGAAACCACTTCTAAATCCTACAACGTGAGTTCCACCATCATGAGTACGTACTAAGTTTACGTATGAATATGTATCTTCGTTATAGCCTTCGTTATATTGTAGAGCGATGTTTACTTCAATATCATCTTCTTTTCCTTCAAGAAGAATGACTTTACTTAATACTTGAGTATCTTCATGAATATAGTTCATAAAGGCATTAAGACCTTCTTCATAAACAAACTCACGTGTTACATCTATACGTGCATCGGTAATGATAAATTTAATACCTTGAAGTAAGAATGCACTTTCTTGTGCACGTTCACTGATTGTATCAAAATTAAACTTACTGTTTTTAAAGATTGTTTGATCTGCTTTAAAACGAACAAAACTACCTGTTGTTCCTTTTTCATTAATTGTATTAAGTGGACTGATTTGTGACCCACCATTTGAAAAATGCATGTGGTAGGTCTGGTTTTTTTGATATACTTTAACATCAACAAACTCACTCAGTGCATTAACGACAGATGCCCCAACACCATGAAGCCCTCCACTTGTCTTATATCCACCTTCAGCTGAGAACTTTCCTCCAGCATGAAGCACAGTAAAAATGACCTGGAGCGCACTTACACCACTTTCGTGCATTGCAGTAGGCATTCCACGTCCTTCATCGCGAACGGATAATGTTAAATCATCTTCAATTACAACGTGTATGGTATTACCATAACCATTCAACGCTTCATCAATCGCATTGTCCATAATTTCCCAGACTAAATGATGAAGACCACGTTGATCCGTAGAACCTATATACATACCTGGACGCTTACGGACAGCCTCCAAGCCCTCTAAAATCTGAATACTTGATGCAGAATACTCTTTCTTACTCAAGGGTTTCAACTCCTTTTCATGCGTTATTATAGCATTTTTTTGCTACTAAGTCGAAATAATCAATGATTCCTAAATGCACTCATCCTGTACCTTTGATTATTTACTCTTACTTAATTCTTTACTCTTTTGTAAAGCAGTATTTACTGTGCTAGATAAATTTATCATAAATCCTATGAAAATGCCAAACAATAATGTTAAACGTTTTAAAAGTCTTGGTATTGAAGAAGACATAAAATCATTTTTAAAGAAAATACCAGTACTTAGATCGATAAAACGTAAAGAATCAAAGATCATAATTCCTATTAATAGTATCGAAATAATATAGCTCAATTTTATGATGAATTGCTTTTTTGAATGCTCCTTTGAATTCAATAGTCTCAAACCATCAATCATATTTTTTGTAAATAACAAAAACAAGACAAAATATAAAAACAACACTTGGATCACTTGCAAGATACCGAAACGACTATATGTATCGAATACACCTCGAAGGCTTGGTTCCAAGGTAACATATCGGATGATTAGTACTGATACAATGCAATTGAAAGCCCAAAGTATCACTAAATAATTACTTTTCATGAAGACTCTCCAAAGAGAGTTGTTATACTTAATTTTTGTTTTAAAAGTGAACACTATAGAGATAATCAAACTTTGTAAATAAAGAAATATCATTAGGAAATCACTCAAACGAACTACTGGCTGTCGAGTAAGTGCAATAACCAATGCAAATCCTTGTACAGCAAGTAAAGATAGAATTACTCTGTATTTTTTAAGTAAGTTTAAAAAGGTCATCATTCACTCGCCTCCTTTAGAGACACTATTCCCCAAAGCATGTGATGATCAGAGAATGATGTTTTTTGCACTTCAATATGTTCGGTAGATAGGTTGCTTGATACATAGACATTGTCATTAAACATTGATGTTCTAAAGGTAGAGTATTGTACTTCCGTATTATTCCAAGAGTACATACCTTTAATACCGAAAAGATCATTAATACTAAAATTATTCATATCACCCATCAATATTGTGTTCTTTGAATTATTAAGGTGCTCTTGAATAAATTTAGTTTGTTGCTCTCTTACATCACGATTTAAGTATGACATATGTGTATTATATATTTGAAAGTCTTGTTCATTTATTTCTACTGTTGCTTTTGACAAAACCCTTGGCTCAGCAAAAACTGTATTTGGTAGCTCAAGAGACTCAATTTCTTTAATTGGATACTTACTAAGTATCCCAAGACCGTATGAACCCTCTCCTAACCACATGCTTTCATAGAATTGAAAATATGGAAAATTTGCGGACTCAGCCATATTCTTCAACATTTCCATTTTTTGTGATCTACCTGATTCCTGATCTACTTCTTGTACTGCGAGAATATCTAAATTAAGATGTTTTACATCTTCTACAAAAGCATCAAGGGATTTTCCAAAATTTAGTGTCTTCACATTATAACTTCCAATTCTTAATTGATCAGTATTAGCTAGTTTTTCATTAATATCGAAAGTTCTTATATAATCAAACCCTCTGAATCTCCATAACGAAAAACCAAAAAATATAGTTAGTGATAGAAGTATATAGATAATAATGAATTTTCGATTTGTTTTCATAATAGCCTCACATATACTATTCTATTACAATTCTTCATCCATTAATATAATAAAGTAGTCACTCAGACTTATTTCTTTTGCAGTAAACCTTACGCTATTGTATAATATTCATGAATTGAGGAGAAAATTATGAATATATTTATCGCAAGTGTATTGGGTTATTTATTCGGTTCAATACCTTCAGCATTAATTATCGGAAAAGTATTTTACAAAGTTGATATTCGCGAGCATGGCTCAGGTAACTTAGGTGGAACAAACGCAGGTCGTACTCTAGGTTCTAAAGCAGGTGTTATTGTTATTGCAATGGATGCTCTTAAAGGTACCATAGCAATGTTAATTGCAAGCTTATTTGATCCAAGTACAGTCATCTATGCCGGTTTCTTTGCGACAATTGGTCACTGTTTTCCAATCTTCGCGAAATTTAAAGGTGGAAAGGCAGTTGCAACTGCAGTAGGTTATCTTTTAGGAACATCACTGCTTGTTACCAAACAACCGTTGCTACACCTAGTCTTACCCGTTGCAATCTTTCTAGTGTTACTTTATTTTACAAAGATGGTATCATTAGCTTCCATCATTGCAATACCTTCTGCAGCTGTAATCATGTTGTTTACACAGTCAGATATGAAAGTTACAATAGCAACAGCAATCATCGCAGCAATCGTTGTCGTAAGACACAGAAAGAATATCGAGAGAATTCTTAATAAAACAGAAAGAAAAATTACCTGGATGTAAAAAATAGCTCATGTCTTAGACATGAGCTTTGTATTGTATGAGTAATACAACAATGCTATAATAATGACATATTAATTAAGGAGAGGATTATGATTACAATTGATAAGGTTTCTAAAATTTATAACGGCACTTTTAAAGCAGTTGACGATTTAAGCATTGAAATTGGTTCTGGGGAAATTGTTGGATTTATAGGTCCTAACGGAGCTGGTAAAACAACAACCATTAAAATGCTCACAGGAATTCTTGCACCAACAGAAGGAACAGTCGAATTAAATGGATTTAATATCCAAACGGACGCTCTTGAAGCAAAGAGACAATTTGGCTATGTTTCTGATGACCCAAATGCTTTCTTAAAGCTCAAAGGAATTGAATATTTGAACTTTGTAGCAGATATCTACGGAATAGATACACAAACACGACAAGCACGTATCCGTGATTTGTCAGAGCTTCTAAAAATGGATACAGCATTAAATGATAAAATTAATTCTTATTCACATGGTATGCGACAAAAAATAATGGTTATGGGAGTTCTCATCCACGACCCTTATCTTTTAATCCTAGATGAACCTTTAACAGGTCTTGACCCACAATCTGCATTTATCCTCAAAAAACTAATGAGAGAACGTGCTGATGCTGGTAAGAGTGTTTTCTTTTCTACTCACGTCCTTGAAGTCGCTGAGAAGTTATGTGATCGAATCATCATTATTAATCATGGAAAATCAATTTATGAAGGTACGCTTGATAATCTGAAGAGTCAGTACAATGAGTTATCACTAGAAGAAATTTTCTTGGAGATAACACAATGAAACGAATTATTAGTTTAACTAAAGTTATGATGAAATCATCAGTAGATGAACTCATCAATGTTAACGTAAAGAAAGGAAAGAAAAAGACTGGTTACTATGTGCTCTTTGGCTTTCTATTCTTATACCTAGCAGCAATCGTTGGTTTCTTCTCATACTTTTTGATTGATCTATTATATCAATTCGGACAAGAAGGCTTTGCCTTACAAATTTTATTCTCAGGTTTGTCATTATATATAGTTTTTACCACCATTTTTGTAACACCAACAGTATTTTACTTTGCAAAAGATATCGAACATTACCTTGTAATGCCTATAAAGCCATCTGAAATACTTATAGCTAAGATACTTACTAGCCTTGTATCGGTGTATGCAGCTGTACTGATGATTACAATACCATTTGGAGTTTGTTATTTCATCATTACGAATGCATCTGTTCTATTCATTCTATACTACATTCTTGCGAATATCTTTTTACCTTTATTCCCTGCTGTGTTTGCGATGTTATTGATTATTGTTATTTTTACGTTTATTCCCTTTTTCAGAAACAAAGATCTCTTCACATACATATCCATGTTCTTTGCCATTGCATTTGGACTTTCAATAGGTATCCTCTCAAGCTCATTTGAGTCAGTGGATACATCAAATGTGTTAGATTTCTTAAAAAATTTACAAAATGGAAATAACAGTATTATTAGCACAGTAAACCTTGTCTTCCCTACTGGAAACTTATTAGCACGTGGAATCGTTAATTATGATTTTGTAAGCTTAACACTTGGAGCAGCACTATCCATTGCTTCAGTTGCATTTACAGTATTTATTACACAGTTTATATATTTTAAAGGCGTTATTGGTATTGGAGAGACTGGTGCTTCTAAACGTAAGATGTCACATTCAGAGACTTACAGCCGAAGCACAAAGAAATCCCAACTATCGGCTCTAATAGAATATGACTTGCGAAATATCCTTAGAACCCCATTATTTATGATGAATTACTTCTTCTCTGCTCTAATATTACCAGTATTCTTTATTGCACCAATGTTCTTCACAGGAGGATTTAGCTCCTTATCTCTCATCATACCTGAGGTAAAAGAATTACTCGGCTATTTTACAACCAAAGAGATGCTTGTCGGCTCCGCTTCGATCGGATTCTTTATTGGTATTGGATTTGCAACATTGAGCACTGTAACTTCCACTGCAATATCTCGTGAAGGACGTACGATGCTAAGTTATAAGACAATGCCATTTGAGATGAAGACATTAATTCAAGCAAAAATAGCTTTAGCAACGATTGTACTCGCGACAATTCCTACAATCATTATTGCAGTACTAGGAATTACACTACGATTCAATATTCTATATATTCTCATAGCAATACTATTCATCTGGATTGCTACATTAGCAGAATCATCAATGTCTATAGTAAGTGATGTATTTGCTCCGAAACTTGACTGGGTTAGCGAACAGCAAGCGGTTAAGAATAACTTTATGTCTGTCGTACCAATGTTTGTTATGTTTGCAATTATTGGTATTTCAGTAGCTCTTGTAATGAGACTAGGATTAATGATTGCAGCTCCACTATTAATGATTGTAATTATTGCACTAGGTATCGGCTCATATTTAGTAGCAATTCGATTATCAAAAGATCATCTATCTCATAAAATTGAAGCAATTTAAAACTACATTTCAAATGTAGTTTTTTTTTCACTTCTTTAATATATGTTTGGAAGTGGTATAATACCTTTATCACTGAGGGGGCATTATGAGACAAAAGATTGCTTTTTTTGATATAGATGGAACACTAATTGATGTAAAAAATGGACTTTTGGAACCAACAAAAGAGACTGTCGAAGCGCTTCATGACTTCCAAAACAAAGGAAATTATATCGTTGCTGCAAGTGCTCGTGGCACATTACCAGACAGCTTAAATCAAATCAATTTCGATGGATTGATATTATCTGATGGTCATTATATCGAGTTTAACAATGAACCAATAATAGATAATGTATTCTCTCTTGATGAACTAACTTTCTTAGAACATACTATACAAAAGTATACTGATAGTTATATTTTTGGTGGATTTCATGGTACTTGGTTCAGCACACATGATTCTGATTTAATTTACAAGCAAGAGCTTGAATATGGTGATGTCTCTACAATTAGTCAGAAACCCCTAGCTCAAAATATTACACGTATTAGAGCCAACAGTATGACTCCATTATTTCAGTCTCTTGAGCTCTTGAATGCGTGTTATAAGGAACTGCCTGATATGTGGTCTATAAATAAATATGATACTGGATTATTGCGAATGGACATCCATCGTCAAGGCTATGAAAAAGGAACTGCTTGCCAATACCTTGCTGAACTTCTGAATATTCATGAGGAAGACCGCTACGCAATGGGAGATGGTTATAATGACATTGAAATGTTATCACTTATCCAAAATAGTGTAGCTATGGGAAATGCCGTAGATGAATCTAAATCCATTGCTAAACACACTACACTATCAGTACTTGAAAACGGTGTAGCCATCTTTCTTAAATCAATAAAATAGCGACTCCATAGAGTCGCTTTATTTGTGAACTAATATCCACCTTCTGATTTTTCACCTTGCATTAATTTAACACCTGCAGATGTACCAATACGTGTTGCTCCTGCAGCAATCATTTCTTTAAGGTCATCTGTATTACGAACACCACCAGCAGCTTTAACTTGAGCTTTATCTCCAACTGTTTGTTTCATTAAAGCAACATGTTCAACTGTAGCACCAGCTGTACTAAATCCAGTAGATGTTTTTACGAAATCTGCTCCAGCATTTACCACTAACTGTGAAGCGATAACAATTTCATCCTTTGTTAATAGCGCTGTTTCAATAATAACCTTAAGAATCTTGTCTCCAACAGCTTCTTTGATTGCACGAATTTCGTCTTCAACAAATTGAGTACGTCCTTCTTTTAATGCACCAATGTTAATGACCATATCAACTTCACTTGCACCTAAACGTAATGCCTCTTGAGCTTCAAATACTTTCACGGAAGTTAATGTAGCACCGAGTGGGAATCCAACTACTGTACACACTACAACATCTGATCCTTCAAGTAATTTCTTACATAATTCAATCTGTGATGGATTAACGCATACACTCATGAAATCATATTCTCTTGCTTCATTACATAATACTTCTATTTGAGCCTGTGTCGCTTCTGGCTTTAATAAAGTATGATCAATATATTTATTGTATAACATCTTATTTCCCTCCATAATGTTTTTCCAATATTTCTCTAGCAGCTACTTCATCACCCATCCAGACTTCTTTTCCATAATCTCGATAGATAAATTTCTCTTCACCTTTACCAATGAGCACGACTGAATCTCCAGCTTGAGCCATCATCAGAGCCTTTTCAATAGCTTCATAACGTATCGGCACAAACTCATAATTATTGTTAGGCATGCCCTCAATAATATCTTTGGTAATATCAACAACATTTTCATTGCGATTATCATGTTCCGTTAGGATGACATGATCGGCCATTGTTGAACTCACATAACCCATCTTTGGGCGTTTGAGATGATCACGTGCTCCAGCTGCACCAAACACAGTAATAATCTTATTTCCAACAGGAGTTACTTCCCGCACAAATTCATAAACATTCTTCATACTATCAGGAGCATGTCCAAAGTCTACAAACACTTTAAATGGCTGTCCAATGTCAACGATTGTTTGGCGACCATCTACGTGTTCAATGTCTTTCAGTTCTGGAATAATTCGTTCCAGTTCATAACCTCTTTTATGAAGAATAGCAATAACACCTAACATATTGTAGACGTTAAATACAGCTACAAAGCTTGTAACAACATGGTATTCTTTACCCTTATGCACAAGTGTAAAGGTCGTACTATTTTCGTGGAGCTGAATATCTTTGGCCATGTAGTCCGCTTCTTTTTGAATACCATAAGTTACCGATTGTTGGGAGTATCCTTCAGAAATTAACCTTTGACTGTATTCGTCATCTGCATTGAACACCATAAACCCTTCTGGTTTCAAACGATCAAAAAGTATTTTCTTTGCTTCAAAATAGTTTTCCATTGTCTTGTGGTAATCAAGATGGTCATGGGTAAGGTTTGTGAAACTAGCATTATCAAAGTCTATAGAATCAACACGATGAAGCGCTAATCCTTGACTCGATACTTCTAAACACACTTCCTCAATTCCTTCGTCAACCATGTCTTTTAGGTATCCTTGAAGTTCTACGATATCAGGAGTTGTAAGACTTGGTGCGAAGACGTGATCATTATATTCTACTGAGATAGTACCAATATATCCTGCTTTAACACCAAAGCGTAATAAAATATTTCTTACTGTTTTCATGGTTGTGCTTTTACCATTAGTTCCTGTTATCCCATAGACATAGAGTTTTTGAGATGGGTAATCAAAGAATTTAGAAGTAATATCATGAAGAGCATCCATGACGTTTTCTACACGTATATAAGCTACACCTTCAAGCTTTACTAGTTCTTTGCTATGTACAATTGCTACACAACCATTATCGATTGCTTGATCCACGAAACCATGACCATCGACAGTTAACCCTTCCAAACAAAAGAATAAGCCATCTTTAGTTTTATCTCGTGAATCAAGGATTAAAGCACTGATATCGCGATCATCATTTATTGATGTTAGTTGCGAAAGTTTCATGCTATTCAAGCCCCTTTCCTTTTTCACGAAGTTTATTTATTTTTTTAACACATTTTGGATTCAACATTTCATATTCAATAAGTGAATCAATGAATTGATCATCACTTATTAGTAAACTCTTGCTACACTTTAATAATGTCTCTGCAGAATAGTCTTTTGACTCTAGAATTGGATATCGTGTGCATTCTTTGAGATTCATCTTATAGAAACAAGAAATTTCTTCATCATATAAGACCAAATACTCTTCATTATGAACAATACACTTTGCACGACTCATATTTGCAATATAGGGTTTTAAACCATAAGAATCGATTGAAATAATCTTATCCTTAAAATCTTTATACAGTTTAAAGAATTGCGGTAATTCTAGAATTGCTGTTTCATCATCATAAAGTTTATTTAACAGTTTGTCGAAGAAAGGTATATAGATATTTTCACCATCATTCTTAAAATGTTTTTGTTTAATTTTTAGTGAAGCAATATCGCACTTTATGATGAAGTTGCGTTCATTAAACGATATGATATCCCACATGTCAATGTTTTGATTACGAATTTCTTCAAACTTATTTTCGAAGAATTTTTTATTTAACAAGGCTGTTTCAAATACAGAGAGCTTAAGTGCGTCTAAAGTGTTCTTCGATTTAAGTTTCAAACCGTATTCATCTGACATTTCTTGATAGTGTTTTAGCACTTTACGGTCAATATTTTGTTTATGATACTTATGCAATATTTTCATCGAATCACCTCACACACAGAAACCATATTACACAGATAAATAGAAGCTGTTTCTGCACGTAATACGTTATTACCCAAACTCACTTCAATAAATCCCATATCAAAGAGTTGTTGTCGTTCTGAAGTAGAAATTCCACCCTCAGGACCTACAAATGCAGTAATCGTTGTTGTATCTTCATTTACACACTCAACAAAGTGTGGAGCTTCACCAATATCAGCAAAGACGTTCAAGTCAGACATATATGACTTTATTTCATTAAGTTCTATCGGTTTAATTACTGGGACTTGAATATTTCGATACGACTGTTCACACGCCTCTTTAGCAATTAAATTTAAGCGTTCAAGCTTACGATCTTCACGAGATCCAAAGTCACGAACTACTCCATGTTGGGCACTGTATAAAACTATTTCATCAACACCACATTCACATGCTTTTTGAATCATCCATTCAAGGCGCTCATTTCGAATCATTGAAGCAATAATTCTAAGTTTACGTTTCTTATCAGGCCATGTAATTGGTTCAACAATCTCCATGGTCTCTAAATCGTCTTGAGTAAACTCTGCAATGACACCATTTCCTTTTGAATCTACAAGTCGCACTCTGTCTCCTTTACGCATTCTTAAGACTTTGAGACATTGTTGTCGCTGTTTCTTATCAAGCCAAGGAGCTTTTAGTTCCTCAACAAAGAATTGTTGCATTACTTATCACCCTTTGCTTCTTGTTTTAATGTTTTAATCTCAAATGGTTTTAATTCTCGATAATAACCGATTCTCATGTCATCAATTTCTAAGGTTCCGATTGCAAATCGGTGCAGTTTTAGAACTGGTAGTCCAAAATGTGAGAACATTTTACGAATTTGACGGTTCTTACCTTCATGGAGTGTTACTGAAAATTGAGTGCGATTCTTTTTACTATCGTATGTTACGTTCTCAAACTCAATTCCTTGATAATCGACCCCTTCAATCACAACACCTTTTTCAAGTTGAGTCGATATTTTATACGTTAACTTACCTGAAACACTAACACGGTATTTCTTTGTAAGATCATATTTTGGATGTGTCAACATGTAAGCAAAATCACCATCATTAGTCAGGATTAATGCCCCTGTTGTTTCACGGTCAAGTCGCCCTACTGGAAACACACGAAAATCTGATGGTACATAGTTTGTAACGACATCACGATCTTTATCATCACTTGAGCTTGATACAACTCCCTTTGGTTTATTCAAAAGATAGTAAACTAATGGCTGTTCTGTTGATATCAATTGTCCATTAACAACGACTTCATCCCCAGGATTAACCATAAATCCCATTTCTTTTACTTGTTTACCATTAACTTTTACTTGCCCTTTTGCGATTAATTCTTCTGCCTTACGACGTGAAGCAATTCCAGCTTGAGCGATATATTTTTGCAATCTAATTGCTTGATTTAAAGAGTTCATTTGTATCATCCAACGTTTCTAATTTTATTTCAGGTAATTCTTTAAGAGATGTAAGTTTAAATACATCCATAAATGATTCAGTAATTTCATACAGTATTGGTCGTCCAGGTGTTTCTGCACGTCCTGATTCTTTCACGAGATCGAGAGCTTCCAAACGGCGCATCATCATATCAGAATTGACACCACGAATCTCTTCGATTTCTACACGTGTTATGGGTTGTTTATAAGCAACAATCGCAAGCGTTTCAAGTGCTGCTTGGGATAGTTGACGTGTTTTATTAAATTCAAGCATTAAAGCAATCGTATCGTGTAGTTCTGGTTTCGTTACTAGTTTATAGGACTCACCAAAACGCACAAGCTCCAGTCCACGTTCATCATGTGCTAGTAATTGTTTATACTCTTCTAAAATTGCGTCTATTTCTTCATTTGGTTTATTAAAGGCAATTTGAAGTTGTTCATGATCAACACCTTCATCACCAAATGCAAATAGAATTCCTTCTAACAATGCTAATTCATTCATTTTACAAGAAAGCCCCTTTCAAATATACTGCTTCGCCTTGATAATTAACTTTTAATTCACCCATTCTGAGCATATCAAGGACAGCAAGAAATGACATCAAAAGGTGTTGTAAGCTTGGTGATTGTTCTAACACAAACTCAAGACTTAAGACTTCGTCACCGACAAATATTTTACGTATGTCGTCTATAACGTCGTCAATCGACAACTCTACACGTTCAATCGAAACATCCATAGGATTTGCAATTCGGAAGCGATCCATAACTTTTTGCATCGCATTCATTAAATCATAAGGTGTTTGATCATATGTAATCGACTCACTGAGTTCTTTCTTAATTTGTTTAAAAAGTCCTGTTGAGAGTGGTTTGTCATGTTGTCTTGATCTTTCTTCAAAACGCTGTGCAAGTTCTATACTTACCTCTTTATAACGTTGATATTCAATCAGACGACGTACAAGGTTTTGTTCTTCATCCTCAACGTCACTAGCATCAAGCTCACTTTTATCTCTTGGTAAAAGACGTTTACTTTTATATTCAATAAGACCTGCTAACTCACTTAAGTACTCACTCGCAATTTCTAATTTTTGTTCGCGGATACCGTCTAGAAAGGCTATATACTGATCTGCAAGATCCACAATATTTAAGTCAAAAAGATCAAGTTTTTTATCCTTGATCAAATAAAGCATTAAATCTAGTGGTCCACTAAATTGCTCAAGTGTTACTTCAAAGTTCATTAAGATCACCTTGGTAAATTATAACACATCTGCAATAAGTTTTGGTTTATCAATTGGACTTGATTCAATCACAAAACAATCATGAGTATCTTGATCGTATTCTTTTGCGATTGGATTGCTACTATATAGAGTTGCTAAGACATCGCCAACTTCAATTTTATCGCCAACTTCTTTGTTTAATATGATTCCTGCCTTCATATCAATGCTATCTTCTGCAGTCTTACGGCCTGCTCCCAAGTGCATAGATACGATACCTAATTCTAGCGCATGGAGATCATGTAGATATCCTGATACTTGTGATTTAACTTCGTGTGCATAGTCAGCATGTGTAAAGCTTTCTAGGTCATCAAATACAGAGATATCGCCACCCTGTGCTTGAATCCATTCCAAGAATTTTTCGTAAGCCTTACCGCTTCTAAGTGTTTCTAAGGCTAATTCATACCCAGCTTCCACACTTTCTGCAAGCTCACCATGATAAAGCATATAAGCTGAAGCAATTAAGCAAAGTTCCTCTAAGTCTTTAGGACCTTTATTTTGTAATGTTAAGATAGCTTCATTAACCTCTAAAGCATTACCAATTGCATGACCTAAAGGTTGGTTCATATTTGTAATCATCGCATTAACACGGCGTCCTAAGGACTCACCAATATGAATCATAGTTTTCGCAAGTTCTGATGCGTCCTCTACAGTTTTCATGAAGGCACCTTCACCATACTTAACATCTAAAAGAACACAATCTGCTCCACCAGCTAATTTCTTTGACATGACCGACGCAGCAATAAGTGGCTTCGAGTCAACTGTTGCAGTAACGTCACGAAGTCCATAAATAACTTTATCAGCATAAACAAGGTTTCCTGTTTGCCCTACAACCGCAATATTAATGTCATTGACTTGATCAATGAATTCTTGGGATGTAAGTTCAATATTATAACCAGGAATTGATTCTAGTTTGTCTAAAGTACCGCCTGTGTGACCAAGACCACGTCCGCTCATTTTCGCAACTTTTCCTCCAGCTGCAGCAACAATAGGACTTAGTATAATTGTGGTTTTGTCTCCTACTCCACCTGTTGAGTGCTTATCAACTTTCTTACCTTCAATTGCTGATAAATCAATTTGATCACCACTGTATAAATAGTTTTCAGTTAAATATGTCGTTTCCTCAAATGACATATCTTTAAAAACAATTGCCATCAACAATGCAGTTGTTTGATAATCAGGAATTGATTTATTCTTTAATCCATCAATCCAAAATGTAATTTCTTCCTTACTTAATTCTTTACCATCGCGTTTCTTCGCAATAATATCTACCATTCTCATATGTGTTACATCCTCTCATAAGTATTTAATCTAAATGTGTCAAAAATATCTGTAGAAACTAATTTAAATTTGCTCTCATCTATTTCTGGAAAAAAAGTGTCCCCTAAAGTGTCATCATCAATGATTGACAACAAAATTTTATCAGCATATTTCATGCTTTCACGATAGATTTCTCCACCTCCTGCAACATAAATGCTGTCGCTAGCATCAACATTCTCAAGGTATTCTTGAAGGTTATGAATCGTATTTGGTAAGTCTAGATTTCGACTTACTACATAAATGTCACGTTTATCAAGTTTCTTTGGCAAGCCTTCATAGGTTTTTCTTCCCATAATAAGCTTGTTGTTTAATGTTGTTTTACGAAAATGCTTTAAGTCTTCCGGATTATGCCAAGGCATTGATCCATCAAGTCCTATCGTACGTTTATTATTCATTGCCGCAATCAAGATAATCATTATACAGACACCTTTGCCTTTAACAATGGATACGGATCATAATCTATAATTTCAAAATCTTCATACTTGAAATCTTCTATAGTTTTTTGATCTCCATGAATAACTAGTTTCGGTAATGCACGTGGCTCACGCTCTAATTGTGTTTCAACAACCTCAAAATGGTCGATATAAATATGAGCATCACCGAGTGTATGAACAAACTCGCCGACTTCTAAGTCACAAACTTTCGCAATCATGTGAACCATTAACGCATACGATGCTATATTAAACGGTACACCCAAGAATATATCTGCACTTCTTTGGTACAGTTGTAACGAAAGCTTACCATCATTAGAAACATAGAATTGCAAGAACGCATGACATGGTGGAAGTGCCATATCATCTACTTCTGCTGGATTCCATGCAGTCATAATAATACGTCGTGATGTAGGATTGGTTTTAATTGTGTCAATGACCTTCATTAGTTGGTCTACTCCGTTAAAATCACGCCACTGTTTACCATAAACTGGACCCAAGTCACCATGTGCTTTTGCGAAATCTTCATCATTAGCAATTTTCTCGACAAATTCCTTTAAAGTCTCACCTTGATATGCTTCTGATTTTACATAATCTGCATATGGCCATTCGTTCCATATTCTAACTTTATTATCCACTAACCATTTAATGTTTGTATCACCACTGATAAACCAAAGTAATTCTTTTGCTACTGAAGCAAAATGAACTTTCTTGGTTGTAAGGAGCGGAAAGCCTTCACTAAGGTCAAAACGCATCTGATATCCAAATACACCTTTAGTGCCAGTTCCTGTACGATCTTCTCTAAGCTCACCATTTTCATAGACATGGCGCATTAAATCTAAATAAGTTTTCATAGTCTCTCCTCTAAACCCCCATATCATCACCTCATTACATTATACAAAAAAAAACGCCTTAAGGGTACTCCCTAAAGCGTAATCGTTCAAATTGTTCAGCAATAACCAACATTCCTAATTCATCAAAATCCAAACGACCCTTGATAGCGATAGTATCGTTTATTTTTACATTATGAATAATAGAGCTGTGAGCACCATGCCATATCCTTACTGGTAGAATTACTTTAGCATAACTCCCATCAGCCTGGCGAAAGTTTGAACATACTTCAATATTGAATCGAGCGAATTTTTCTGCCGATCCATTTGTTTCTCTGACAGGGATTTCAAGAATATATCCAACGATTTGTACAAAGTTCATATGTACCTCCTAAGGTTAAAATAACCATAGAAACGTTTATCCCACTCGAATGTCAACGCAATAATATCATGATAGTTTTTGCATTACAATATAACTTTGATAATTTAAGTCAATTTTATTAAATAAGTTTTGAAGTTCTTCAAACTGTATGTTTTTTACCATCTCTAAGTAGTCAAAATAGTTCATACCATCAAAGTAAGAACGCATCATTGTGACCGCTAAATCTTCTGGTCGTTCTAAAGAACTTATCATTTGACCATAGTAACGTTTTGTAAGTTGATCAAAGCTTTCGCGATCAAGCTTTACATTATCCAATTGATCATTAATTAGATTCTTAAAGGCATCTTGTTTTTCACCTTCATTGATGAAACTAAGCATGATGAAGTCATCGCGAACATCAATACCATAACTAAATGAATTACTTAAAATCTCTTCATCAATCCATAATTGATAATCATCATTTAATTCAGAAAACACCATATCCATGATAATCGATAAGATGAATTCATCTTTTTGTTTTTCATGTGATTGGTAAGGAATCTTATAGCTTAAACTCATTTTGGGAGTTTCAACAGCATCAAAAAGTTCTACATAACTTTCCTTTACATCAACAGGTTCATCAGGGAAAACATCTTCAACGACTACCCCACTATTTTTATGTGATTGAGTACAACTCTCAATAAATTCTTGAAGTGTTTCAGGGTCTTCTGGACTCACTACAACAAGTCTCATTCGTGTATCATCGTAATTTGCATTATACGCAAGGTAGAGATCGTCTTTTGTTGTTGCATTGACACTCTCTTCTGTACCAGCAATATCATAGATAAATGGATAGTTATGGAAAATAGCTTTATAGGTTTCATTAATTAAGCGGAAGTAAGGCTTCTGAGCATACATATTAATCTCTTCTACAATAATTCCTTTTTCTTTATCCACACTAGCCTCTGAGACGCTAAGTGAGCTCACAAAGTCTAATAAAAGCTTTAGTGGTTCTTTAACATCACCATTACGTGTGAAGTAATACATTGTTTGGTCATAGGATGTAAATGCATTACCATTAGCCCCCATTTCTGAGAACTGTGATAACACATCCTGTTTATCATCTTCAAAGAGTTTATGTTCAAGAAAATGTGCAACACCAGACTTATGATTTACTGTTTTCCCATCAACTATCTGAGTAAGATTTAAAGCCCCAAAAGGAGTTGCATAAACTGCTACTGATTGTTTAAATCCAGGACGGTGCAGTAAGGTCACTCTTAAGCCGCTTTCAGTCGTAAACTCAAAGACATCTTGATTAAAATTATTCTTAACTCTATTCATGTTTATCACCTCGGTATGCAAAGATAAATGGTTCACTGATATGATTCAGGACTTCTTTTACTTGATCTACCGTAACCTTTTGAATTTTTTCAATAACACCTTCGATTGTGGTAGTGTCTTGAAGCACCTCATTACGGTAGCAGAAATCACCAATACTCTTTAGATTTTCTGATGTGCTTTGTAGATTGGATGATAGAAATTCAATTGCTCCAAGTATTTCAATGTCTTCATTCGCAATTTTGTCGAATTGTTCTTTAATTAATGTCTGTGTGAGTTCAAGATTTTTATCGCTTATACTTGTGCCAATATACATTACTCCATCAAATACTTGTCGTGATGCAAAAATACGATATGCTAAAGACTGTTCTTCACGAATGTAACGGAATAAATATGACGAAGGTAATTGACCAAGTATAGCTACAAAGACAAGAAATGCTTCATACAACTCATGATGGGGATCAATATCAGTACTGTATACCTGAATAAGTTCTGTTTGATTTCCTGCATGTGTCTGTTCCATATATCCTGGATTTACTACTGTCTCATTTAATGATTTACTTAATAAATCGCCATGTCCTTTAGAAAACATCGAGAAATCATCCAAACTCTTTTGATGTCCGACAATATAAATATCTTTCGCAAAGCTATTCACAATAAGTTGATGGAAGTCTTTAAGTTCTTCGAGACTTACTTTTAATACATCCTCTGCTTCACCAATTGAGTTTATTTCAAAGATTTGTCCTTTAGCTGCGTGTTTAAAAGCTTGAATTTGAGCATAGCTTGCAGTGTTTTCTTTTATTCGTGAATGATACATTAATAAATCACGTTTCGCTTCATTCAGTAAACTCTCATTGAACAAAGGATTATATAAAAATTCTGCTAACAATTCACATTGTAGCTCAAGCAAGTCTTCTTTAACAAACTCACTATTAATCGCCTTTACTGACATATCAATAATTTGATTCTCGCCTAGTGCATAAGAATTAATTCGAACGGATGCGCCATACATCGTATCCAATCTTTCTTGCATAAGTTTCTTCGTTGGATAAGTTGCAGTACGATCTCCCAACATACGAATTAAGAGTTGTGTCATCGTGTTTTGATACGGTTTTAAAGGAAAACTAATCTTTAAATTAACTAATACTTCATTGAATTTTGATTCATAAATTTGATGAATCCGAATACCATTGTGTAAATTCATAGTTTCTGTCATGTCATTACCTCCAATTAGTGATACAATAATGGTAATATTGTACATCAGATACAATGAAATAGAAAGCGGTGACTTTATGATCCAAGCAAAAGATTCAGTATTCCTAACCGACCTGTATGAGTTCTCAATGGCTTATACTTATTTTAAAGAAAACAGACACGAAGAGATTGTATACTTCGATATGTTTACTCGTAAAATTCCTAACAGCGGAGGTTATTTAATCTTCAATGGTTTATCTCGTCTTATTGAATCAATTAACAATTTTAAATTTGAAGAAGAACATATCGAATACCTTAGAACCCAAGGGTTTGATGATGATGATTTCCTTAACTATCTATTAAACATGGATTTAAATCTCGATGTATGGGCTGTAGAAGATGGGACGGTCGTATTTAAAAACGAGCCACTCGTAACTGTTCGTGGAACAGTTATAGCAGCTCAATTAATTGAAACGATATTACTCTTATCAATTAACTACTCAACACTTGTAACAACAAAAGCGAGTCGTATTGTAAACGCAGCTCGTGGGCGCGCAGTCCTAGAATTTGGAGCGCGTCGTGCTCATGGCTTTGATGCTTCCCTTGAAGGTGCACGTGGCGCTGTGATTGCTGGTTGTGTTGGAACATCCCATACCTTAGCAGGTCATAAGTATAATGCCTTTGTATCAGGTACAATGGCTCACTCATTTATTCAATTACATGACAATGAACTTGAAGCATTTATGACATATGCACGTGTGAACCCAGATAACACAATATTATTAGTAGATACATTTGACACTTTAAAATCAGGTGTTCCTAACGCAATTAAAGTAGCTAAAGAATACCTCATACCAAAGGGTTATCGATTAAAAGCAATCCGTCTTGACTCTGGTGACTTAGCATATCTTTCTAAAGAAGCACGAAGAATGCTTGATGAAGCTGGTTTACACGATTGTAAGATTATGGCTTCAAACTCACTTGATGAATATATTATTGATGACCTAATCTATCAAGGAGCACAAATTGACCAGTTCGGAGTTGGCGAGAACCTCGTTACTTCCAAATCAGAACCAGTACTTGGTGGTGTCTACAAACTAGTAGCACAAGAACAAGAAGGAAAGATTATTCCTAAGATTAAGGTTAGTGAGAATATTGAAAAGATCACAAACCCAGGATATAAACGCTTATACCGATTCTATGATAATGTAACAAATAAAGCTCTAGCAGATTATATTGCATTAGCAGATGAAGTTATTCCAACAGATGAAATTACCATCTTTGATCCTATTGCACCTTGGAAACGTAAGACACTCACAAACTACTCAATCAGAGAGTTACAAGTTCCTATTTTTGTAAAAGGAAAATGTGTCTACGAAGAACCTAGCGTCGAGGATATCACAACCTATTCCGCAAAAGAAATGGAAACAATTTGGGATGAAGTGAAACGTCTTCACTACCCTCACCAATACTATGTTGACTTATCACAAGAACTGTATGATATGAAACTTCAATTATTACATGATGTAGGAACAGACGAATAAAACTAAAAAGAAGCAGCGAAGAGTTTACACAATTTGCTGCTTTTTATATGTTTCAATCAGTAAATCAAAGAATTTAGAATAACTCTCAAGGTAATAGGTATTCTTAAGGCAAACAAAGTTTATATCATGTGAATGCGTGTAATCTTTGATATTAATTTTTTTTAATATTCCCTGTTCAAACTCACGTTTTACAACTGCTTCATAAACAAAACTTATTCCCACATCACGTCTTACCAATTCTTTAATTGTTTTAAAATTCCCCATCTCTATTATTTTAGAGAAACTATTGAATGAATAGTTGTTTTCATTCAAAATTCTTTCAAGGATTTCACGTGTCCCTGATCCATCCTCTCTTAAAATTAGCGTACTTGCACTTAAGTCTGACCAGTCAAAGTCACCACTGGCAAACCTAGAATTACTTGAACAAACTCCGATATAGTTTTCGTTACTAAATTTACGATGTGAAAAATCATCTTTCACAAAATAACCTTCTACCAAGATAAAGTCTAATAACCCCTCTTTCAATTTTGTGAAAAGATCTGAGGTATTGCTTACAATCATACTAATTTTATACATCGGATAATTTTGTATGATGTCAGAAATTGTCTTAGGTAAAAGATAATCACCAACAGATAAGGTTGTTCCAAAAGAAATTTCTATTCTTTGGTCTTCTTCTTGCTTCATATACTTTTGTAAGTTCATACTATCAGCTTGAAGCGTAATTAAGAAGTCACGCAACAGTTCACCTTCACGTGTAATTGAAAGTTGTTTACTTGAGTACTCAATTAATTTACAGTCATATTCAATTTCTAAATACTTTACATGTTGACTTACCGCAGGTTGAGTTATGTGCAAAGCTTTGGCGGTTTCTGTATAACTTTTTAACTCACACAGTGCTAGAAAAGTCTGGTGACGCGGATCTATCATAAAAGCCCTCCATAAGCAGTATTTATAATGAAATAAATATCTATAATTATACTTTATCAATTAGCCATGATAAAATCAATCATAGAGTGAAGGAGGACTTCATGTGAGTACAAAGAAGACGATATACTACGGAGTTGGATTAAGTTTCTTCGTAGCTGCAACATCTTATTTATTTAATCAACTCATACCAAACGATGTACTGGGATTATCTTTAACTTCTCTAATTATTGGGATGTTACTGAATCCGTTTGTAGAAAAGAGAACTCTATTTGAATCTGGTATTAATTGGACTTCAAAAAGAATTTTAAAACTCGGAATTATCTTATCAGGGATTACCTTAAGTTTTTCTCAAATTATTGAAACAGGACAACATGCACTTATCTTAATGGTCTTTACCCTTTCCACTGCCTTTGGAGTTGGGATTCTTTGTCGAAAGTTCTTTAAGATTAATTGGAAACTATCGAGCTTGCTTTCTGTCAGTACCGCAATTTGTGGGGGAACCGCTGTTGCAACTCTAGGTCCTACAATCAAAGCAAAAGATAGCGACATCGCGTATGCTATATCTGCTACCTTCGTATTTGATTTGATTACTGTACTACTATTCCCTTGGATTGGTCATTTACTTGGCCTTACAGACACGGGGTATGGACTTTGGATTGGTACTGCGGTAAACGATACAAGCTCTGTAGTGGCTGCAGGATACGCCTTCTCAGACGTAGCAGGTTCATTAGCAACTATCGTAAAACTTACTCGGACATTATTTATCATTCCTATTGTGATTATCTTTTCATTCATCTACGCAAAACGTGAAGCAAGCGAAGTATCTGAAGGACAAAGTATAGATAGACCAAAAATAAACTTCTTCAAAATATTCCCATGGTTTATTCTTGGCTTTGTAGCCGTCGTAGGAATACGAAGCACAGGACTCATACCTCTAGAAGCAGTTTCTTCAATTTCTTTCGTCTCTAAATTCTGTTTAGCAATGGCTCTTGCATCCATAGGAATGAAAACAAGCCTTAAAGAAGTTAAGAACATGGGTTATAAACCAATGCTCGCAGGTGTGATAATAGATACCTCTGTAGTGATTGTTTCATTAATCGCTCAGTACTATATTGTTAGTCTACTCGTATAGTAAAAAACAAGTCTCAATGTGAGACTTGTTTTCATTTTATCGTTTACCTTTATCGAACGGTTCACCTAAAGCCTTAGGTCCTTCCGATTTCTTCGAAGTAAATACCAATGCAAGCATTGTAGCAAGATATGGGACTACTTGATAAACAATTTGTGGAATATTTAAATTATATAGGAATGGAATACCTGTGTAAGCTGCTGAGACTGTCTTGAGTAAACCAAAGAATAATGCAGCAAAGAAAATATTACGAGGACGCCATTGACCAAATATAAGAACTGCAATTGCCAAGAATCCGTATCCAGCTACATCCCCATTAAAGTTAACTGTAATTGGTAAGATGTAGATTAGACCTCCAAGTCCTGCTAAAGCTCCAGAAATTAGAACGCCTGAATAACGAATCTTTTGAACACTAATACCTGCAGCATCCGTTGCTTGAGGGTTTTCACCAGCAGAACGGAGTCTTAAACCAAATCGAGTTTTAAATAGTACGAAACTTGAGACTAATAGGATTAAGAAACCAAGGTATGTCGTTAAGTAAGCTTTTTGGAAGAATAACTCACCAATAACTGGAATATCACCCAACAATGGAATTTTTTCAATTCTAAATGGGTAACTAAAGTTAATTTGTTGAATACCAATAATTGAACGAGCTGTAAACACTGCGAATGCAGGTGCAAATAGATTCAATGCTGTACCAGAAATTGTTTGATCCGCCGACATATTGATTGATGCATAAGCATGGAATAGTGAGAAGATCATACCTGATATAGCAGCAATTAGCAATGCAATGATTAGCATTGGATAACCTAATAGAGCTTCACTTTTTTGCATAAAGTGAATAAATAAAGTACCAGTAAATGCACCAATAATCATAATACCTTCTAAGGCAATATTCACAACACCACTACGTTCAGAGAACATACCTGCAAGTGCAACGACAAGCAAAGGAATTGCAAATAACATTGTTTGTTGGACTAAGAATGCTACTACTTCCATATTATTCTTCCTCCTGTGCTATTTGTGGTTTCTTTTTCTTACGATACTTATTCAATAAGATTGCAAATAAACTAGATAGTGCTGATATGTATAAGATAACAGCAATCATCATGTCGATAATCTCAGGAACATAGCCAATTGTTTGCATTGACTGACCACCTAAGGACATGTAAGAAATAAAGAATGATGAAAAAATTACACCAATAGGATTATTAGCAGCGAGTAAGGCTACAGCAATTCCGCTATATCCTTCCGGTGCAAGCACTTGAACAAGCTTGATACTTTTACCTGTCTTCGCAAGATAAGCTACACCACCTGCTAAACCTGCAAGAGCCCCAGCAATAACCATCGAAAGAATGATATTTCTCTTTTGATTAATTCCTGCATACTCTGATGCATCTTTATTTAATCCTACTGCTTTTAATTCAAACCCGAATGTTGTTTTCTCTAAGATAAAGTAGATTAATATTGCCCCAGCGATACCAATAAGAATACCAACATCAGCAAACGATCCTTTAAAAATAATATCTAAACCTGCTTTAGGTAAATTAGTTTTAACAGGCATTGTTTCGTTTTTAAGACTGTTATAGATGCCCATAGCTTTAATCAGAAACAGTACAACATACATACCGATATAGTTCATCATTATTGAGGTAATAACCTCATTAACATTACGCCATGCTTTAAGGATACCGACTACAGAAGCCCATAGAGCTCCAGCGAGTGCTGCTCCGATTAAAGATACTATCCACAATACACTTGGCGGAATGAAGGTCCATTTAACAGCAATATAGATAGCTGTAAATGATCCAACCATAAATTGACCAGATGCTCCAATATTGAATAGACCAGTCTTAAACGCAAAAGCAACAGAAAGTCCTGTAAGGAGTATTGGTGTTGCAAAGTACAACATATTCCCTAAACCACGTTGTAAACCAAAGTTGAACGGACCTTTCAACATTCTAACCAATCCATCAAGAGCATTATTTGGATTGGTAAACAATAAGATGATGACAGCGATAACCATTCCAATAGCAATAGAAATAAGTGATGGAAGTGCTGGTTTAATTAAGGTTATAAATTTATTATTTTTCATAGCTTACTTCCTCACGTTTCGCACCTGCCATATATAATCCAAACTCTTGTTCAGTTACAGTTTTTGGATCTAACTCAGCAACAATTTCACCTTTATACATAACTAATATACGATCAGACAGACCAAGAACCTCACTAAGCTCTAAGGAAACCATAAGAACAGCTTTTCCTTCACTTCGCTCTTTAAGGATTTGCTTATGAATGTATTCAATAGCACCAACATCAAGTCCTCGAGTTGGCTGAACTGCAACTAATACATTATGATCACGATTCATTTCACGAGCAACAATAGCTTTTTGTTGGTTACCACCTGACATGCTTCGCACACGTGTTTTTACACCTTCTCCACTACGAATATCGAAGCGTTCTATTAGCGAATCAGCATAAACTTTACGTTTAGAAAAATTAATAAGACCATTCTTCTGTAAACTCTTGTCTAAGTATTCTTTTAGAGCTAAATTTTCTTCTAATGAATAATCAAGAATGAGTCCGTGTTTTTGACGGTCTTCAGGAATATGAGAAATGCCGGAAGTGTTTCTAACTCTAACATTAGAATTAGAGATATCTTTATTATTAAGTACGATAGAACCGGTATATCCTGGTAATAAACCAGTTAGTGCATAGACTAACTCTGTCTGTCCATTACCTTCAATACCTGCAATACCTAATATTTCACCTTCACGTAAATCAAAACTTACATTATGGAGTGATTTAGAAGAATGAGTCGGAGGATTATAATTCAAATCACGTACTTTTAATACAGTATTACCAATAGTTGGTTCAGGAATATCAAATGTTAAATTGACTTTACGCCCAACCATCAGCTCTGACATTTCCTCTACTGAAGTAGTCTTTACATCTACAGTTCCTACGCTCTTCCCCTTGCGAAGAACTGTAACTCTATCCGCTACTCGTTTAATCTCTACAAGTTTATGAGTAATGAAAATAATGGATTTTCCTTCTTTAATAAGACTATCCATAATGTCCATTAATTCATCAATTTCTTGTGGAGTTAAAACAGCAGTAGGCTCATCAAAAATTAATATATCATTATTACGATATAACATTTTGATAATTTCAACACGTTGTTGCATCCCTACAGAAATATCTTCTATTTTCGCATCAGGATCAATATTAAAACTATATTGTTCTGATAATTCAACGACACGTTTACGTGCTTCCTTTAGTGAGAGAACACCTTTTGAAGTAGGTTCTATTCCCAACACAATATTTTCTAAAACAGTAAAATTTTGGACCAATTTAAAATGCTGGTGAACCATCCCAATGCCGTAACGTGTAGCATCGTTTGGATTGGAGATATTTACTTTTTCTCCGTTCACAAAGATTTCTCCATTTTCTGGCTCATACAAACCAAAAAGAACGGACATTAGTGTAGACTTACCAGCTCCATTTTCACCAAGTAAAGCGAGAATTTCTCCTTTACGAAGTTCTAAAGAAACATCATCGTTGGCCACAATACCGGGAAAAACTTTTGTAATGTTTTTCATTTCTATAACAGTATTCATGATGAACTCCTTTTACTAACCACATTATATTATACAACAATTCATTATGTAATATTAATTATTCATTGAAATAAAAAAGCTCTCATAGGTTTTTTATATGAGAGCTTCGTTTAATTCAGATTTTAGCGTAATTCTACTGTTGTGTTTGAGAATTCTAAATCTGTAATTTTTTCTGCTGATTCAACGCCAGGAATATTTTTCTTGACTCCATCAACGTCATCTTTTAACTTTTTAACAATTGCATCATAGTCAGCTTTTGTAAAGTTTTTGAAACGTGAGAGGTCATCAGAGATTTGAACCATGTCTTGGTCAATTGATAGACGTGTTGTTTTACCACCAACAAATTTACCTTCTCCAACTGATTTAACTGCTTCATATACAGAACCTTTTAAGTTCTTCATTGAAGATGTTAATACTTTTTCAGATTCTGCTTTTTGATCAACGTCAACTCCGATAACCCATTTGTTGTCTGCTTTTGCTGCAGAAGCCATTACTGAGTTACCTGCTCCACCTGCTGCTGAGAAAATTACTTCGATACCATCAACGTACCAAGCACTAGCTTGTGCTTCCCATTGTGGATCTGGGTTGAATGAGTTTAAGTATGTATAACGAACAGAGATTTGCTTGTCCATTTCTTTAGCTGCATAGTTTGCTCCATCAACGTAACCGTATCCGAAACGAACAACTGCAGGAACAGCATATCCACCCATGTAACCTAATTTAGTAAATCCTTCTTTAACTGCTGCATAACCAGCTAAGAAACCAGCTTGTTCTTCTTGGTAAAGAATTCCCACTGTATTTTCTTGATACTCAGCTTCTGCATCTTGGTTAGCACGTGGCTCACCATCAACTAAGATGAATTTTACTTCTGGATAAAGTGTTTGTGCTTCATGAACAGCTTTTTCAAACATAAATCCAGGTGTTACCACAACTTTAGCACCTGCTTCAACAGCTGTTGAGATTTGTGCTAAGTATTCTTGGTCTGATTCTTCTTTTGGTTGAAGATAAACTGGTTTAACACCAATTTCGTCAGCATATTGTTTTAAACCTTCCCATGACCCTTGGTTAAATGAACGGTCATCGATGGTTCCAACGTCAGTGATTAAGTATAAACTGTTTTCACCGAGTTTGTCGTTTGCTGGCTTATCTGTTCCTTTGTCCCCACTAGAACATGCAACCAAAGTTAATACTAATAAAGCTAATATAGTACTTTTGAAGAGTTTTTTCATAGTATCCTCCCTATTCTCTTACGATTAAAGTTTACCTTATAAGCAACATTAAATCAATCATATGAACTCTTCTTTCACATGAAATCGTGTGAAAGTGCTGTCATGACAGATGTTTTCATGCGAAACAAAGTAAACGCTTACAATGTTTATGATGGAAACAGAGCATTCCAATACATATGAAGTGCTCTGAATATATTATTTTTTAATTATATCTTCTCGTGCTGGTCCATTAGATATCAATGTAATAGGCACTCCAATTTGTTTTTCAGCAAATTCAATATATTTTTTTGCATTGTCAGGAAGTTTACTATAATCAGTAATTCCACGAATATCCTCTTTCCAACCTGGTAATATTTCAAAGATTGGTTTACAATGTTTTAATTTAGATGTTGCAGGGAATGAATCGATACGAACTCCATCGAGTTCATAGGCAACACAGACTGGTATTTCATCAAGATAACTTAAGGCATCAAGCACGGTAAAGGCAATCGATGTTGCTCCTTGAAGACGACAGCCATAGCGTGAAGCAACAATATCGAGCCACCCCATTCTTCGTGGGCGTCCTGTAGTTGCACCGTACTCACCACCATCTCCACCATTTTTACGTAGTAAATCAGCTTCTTCTCCGAAAATCTCACTGATAAACTCTCCAGCTCCAACAGCACTAGAATAAGCCTTCACAACAGTTATTACTTCAGTAATTTCATAGGGTGCAATACCTGCGCCAATTGTACCAAAACCAGCTAAAGTAGATGATGATGTAACCATAGGATAAATTCCGTGATCCGTATCTTTTAATGATCCCAATTGACCTTCAAGAAGAATACTTTTGTTTTGTTGAATCGCTTCATAAAGGAGTTCAAATGTATCAGCTACATAGGGAGTCAATTGTTCTTTATATGTCATTAACACTTCAAATACCTCTTCAGCAATCAAAGGTTTTTGATTGTATAAAGAAGTAAACATCGTATTTTTAACTTCCAATACGTGATGTATTTTTTTCATTAGCGAATCTTTGTCATCGAATAATTCACTGACTTGAAAACCTAACTTCGCATACTTATCAGAATAAAATGGTGCAATTCCAGACTTTGTTGATCCAAAAGCACGATCTGATAATCGCTCTTCTTCTAATCTATCTAAGTCTTTGTGATATGGCATAACAATTTGGCAACGATCAGAAACAACGATCTTAGGCATTGGAACTCCTCGACTCACGATTTCTTCAATTTCACTTACCAAGTTTTCGACACTTAATGCAACTCCATTACCAATAACGTTAATAATATTCTCATGGAAAACTCCTGAAGGAAGTTGATGTAAGGCGAATTTTCCATACTTATTTATTATTGTATGACCTGCATTTGCCCCTCCTTGAAATCTCACGACAATATCTGATGTATCGGCAAGCATATCTGTAATCTTACCCTTACCTTCATCGCCCCAACAGGCACCTACTATTGCTTTTACCATATGTTTTCCCCCTATATTATGATGTCTTCTTGTTTGTTTTTTAGTGTCGATATTCTTGGAAAAACTTCTCTTTCCAAGAAATCACGAGTTTGTTGTGGAGCACAGCCCACAAAGTTTTCTGGTTTCATTATTTCTTCTAATTCTTCTTCATTGATTTCGAAAATAGGATCATTAAGAATTCTTGATAATAGGTCGTTCTTCAATCCCTCTTGTTTAACCAATCGCCCTGCTTCCATTGAGTGAACACGGATTCTTTCATGTAGTTCTTGACGATCTCCACCTTTCTTTACAGCATCCATAATAATATTCTCGGTTGCCATAAAAGGTAACTCGTTTTCTAAATTCTTTTGAATTACTTTTGGGTAAACTACTAATCCACTGGCAACATTTGCATACAATCGTAAAATACCATCAACTGCTAAAAATGCTTCAGGTATACTAATACGCTTGTTTGCTGAATCATCTAAAGTTCTTTCAAACCATTGTGTTGCTGCTGTAATAGAAGGATTAAGACTATCTGCTATTACATAACGAGCTAAGCCAGCAATTCGTTCACTTCGCATTGGGTTGCGCTTGTATGCCATTGCAGAAGAGCCAATTTGATTTTTCTCAAAAGGTTCTTCGATTTCTTTCAAATGTTGTAGGAGTCTAATATCATTAGAGAATTTTGCAGCACTCTGCGCAATACCACTCAAGACATTTAAGACCTGACTGTCTATTTTTCGAGTATACGTCTGCCCTGATACGGAAATTACATTGTCATATCCCATCTTCTTAGCAATGAGAACATCACACTCTTTTACTTTTTCATAATCACCTTCAAATAACTCCATAAAACTAGCTTGGGTTCCGGTTGTTCCTTTTGAACCTAATAGTTTTGTTTTTGAAAGTTGATATTCTACATCATCTAAGTCAAAAAGCAAATCCTGTATCCATAGTGTTGCTCTTTTTCCTACCGTCGTTGGTTGAGCCGCTTGGAAGTGCGTAAATCCAAGACAAGGTAGCTCTGAATATTTTTCTGCAAATATAGCAAGTTCCTGAATTGTCGCTAGAATTCCTTCCTTTACTAAGACTAATGCTTCATGCATTAATATGAGATCAGTATTATCCCCTACATAACAAGATGTAGCACCCAAATGAATGATAGGAGCCGCTTTAGGACACTGTACACCATAAGCATAAACATGACTCATTACATCGTGTCTTACCTCACGCTCACGAGCTTCAGCTACCTCATAGTTAATGTCGTCTTGATACGCTTTGAGTTCATCAATTTGTTCTTGCGTAATAGGCAAACCTAATGATTTCTCAGCTTCTGCTAATGCTATCCACAAACGACGCCATGTCTTAAACTTTTTATCTTCCGAGAAGATATACTTCATTTCGCTACCTGCATACCGTTTTGACAACGGTGAATCGTATATATTTCGTGACATCAATTCCTCCTTAAGAATAGAAAAAGGGGTAAACATGTTACCCCTTTGCTTAAAACCTGAATGGTTTCTTCAGCTTTTCAACCAGAAAAAGCACTTTATTATTTTATTTTATCTGCTTTTTCATGTCAATATTTTTTTAATAAAATTATCGAGTTCACAAACTCTTCATAAAAAAAGACTCCAAGTGGAGTCTATTCTTTAATTTCATGAATTTCTTTGTTTTCAATTTCTTTTGCTAATAGTTCAAGATATGCATCTAAAGCAAATGGATTTTGTGCACGCTCGCCATAACGACGTAAGTTAATGCCACGACTTTCGATTTCCTTATCACCGATAATGATTTGGTGAGGAATCTTATTTGTCTGTGCTTCTCTTAAACGATATCCAAGTTTTTCATTACGAGCATCAACGTGAGCTCTAACGCCCATATCTTTTAAGAGTCCTTCAACTTCGTATGCATAATCTAAATGGAACTCTGTATTAACTGGAATAATCTCAACTTGTTGTGGTGCCATCCATACTGGGAAGCCCCCTGCAAAGTGTTCAATAAGAATACCAATAAAACGTTCAATCGAACCAAAGATTGCACGGTGTAACATAATTGGACGTTGTTTTTGACCTTGCGCATCAACATATGAGATGTCGAAACGTTCTGGTAAGTTCATATCTAATTGTACAGTTCCACATTGCCATACACGGTTTAATGAGTCACGAACTTTAAAGTCAAGTTTTGGTCCATAGAATGCACCATCTCCCTCATTAATCTTGTAATCACGACCAGCTGCTTTCATTGCATTTTCAAGTGCAAGTTCTGAACGATCCCACACTTCAATTTCTCCAATGTATTTATCTTCAGGACGTGTTGATAATTCGATTGTGTAACTTAATCCAAATACTGAATAAATTTCATCAATGAAATCAAGGATTTCAATAATTTCGCTTTGCAATTGATCTTCTGTTAAGAAAATATGAGCATCATCTTGTGTAAACGCACGAACTCTAAAGAGTCCATTTAATGCTCCACTTGCTTCGTGACGGTGAACATGTCCCATCTCTGCTAATCGAATTGGTAGATCACGGTATGAGTGTAAACCGTTCTTATACGCTAAGATTCCACCAGGACAGTTCATTGGTTTAATTGCAAAGTCACGATCATCAATGATTGAAGTATACATGTTGTCATTGTAATTACCCCAGTGTCCAGAAATTTCCCACAACTCTTTATTCAACATAATTGGTGTTTGTAGGAAATCATAGCCACGACGAATGTGGACTTCATGATACCATGATTCAAGTGCTTGTCTTAACTTCATTCCATTAGGTAACCAGAATGGGAAACCAGGACCGTACTCACTCATCATGAATAGTCCCATTTCTCGACCAATCTTTTTATGATCTCTAAGTTTAGCTGCTTCTAGCCATTCTAAATATTGATCCAACTCTTCTTTTGTTTCAAAAGTAATACCATAAACACGTTGAAGCATTTTGTTCTTAGCATCGCCTTTCCAGTAAGCACCAGAAACTTTGAGCAATTTAAAATGTTTCATTTTCTTTGTGGACTCAACGTGAGGACCACGACATAAGTCTACAAATTCTGCTTGTTGGTATGCTGAAATTACATCTTCTTCAGGAAGATTGTTGATGATGTCGAGCTTGTATTCATCATCTTTGAACATATCAAGTGCTTCAGCTTTTGAAAGTTCAATTCTTGAAATTCGTTTATCTTCCTTAGAGATCTTACGCATCATTGATTCAATTTTTGGTAAGTCTTCTTCTGTAAGTTTTACATCCCCTAAATCCATATCATAATAGAACCCATCTTCAATTACAGGACCTACCCAGAATTTTGCTTGAGGGTAAAGACGTTTAACTGCTTGAGCTAATAAGTGAGCTGAAGAGTGATTCAATACATTTAATTGTGGGTCTTCTTTAATATTAATCATGTCAATCCTTCTTTCTAATATAAAAATACCGCAAAAGCTAATCCAAAGGACGAGCTATCGCGGTACCACCTTTATTCACATAAGTGCACTTCATTTCTGTTAACGCCAGCTACGGAATTTTTTCGAAAATTCAACTCCAAGGTGGTAAGCATTAATTCCTACGAGAAGCTTTCACCAAGCGCTTCACTCTCTAGTTCGGATATCTAATACTCATGTCCTTATCAATGTTTATGATACTATTATATCTTTTTATGCTAAATAATCAAGCAATTTAATTCTACCTTAAAATTTCCATACGAACATAATTCTGTGAATCTAAGCTTCTGATTTTATTTTTATACTCAAACCCTAGTTTGAGATAAAACTTTTCTGCATAGAGTGACGAAGGAACTTCAATACGTCGTGCTCTTAGATAATATGAATCATTTTTTATCGCATTAAACAACAACCTACCAATACCTTTTCGATGGTATCTCACATCCACAAAGAATGATAAGAGAATCGATTCTGTCTTTGATTCGAAGAATGGTGCAATTGTTACGCAAGCAATGACTTCATTCGTATCATCATCAACACCCACATACATATTACCTAGCAAAGATTGCCTTAGTATTTTCTGTGGTGTGAAGCTTACGGCAAGCTCGTTCATGCTTTCAATACCATAATCATGTTGATTGATCTGTGTTAGGTTTTCTCTAATAACCTGAACAAGTGTTTCTTCATCTCCCTGACTGAATCTTCTAACTGAGAACTGATTTTCCAAGTAAAACTTGATATTGCTTATTACCAGACCGGTAAATAAGCACCTTTACTATCTTCAATAACCAATTCTTTTACTTTGTCAGTATGGAAGATTTCTAAAATCTTCTTAATTGCTGGATCATTTTTGTAATCATTATGTACAGCTATTAAGTTTACGTATGGGTTATCTGCTGAAACATCTACTTGCTCAATTGCGATAGCATCTGAAGATGGGTTTAATCCTGAATCTACTGCAATACCTGAGTTAATTGCAGCAACAGCTACATCTGGAAGAGCCCCTGGAATGATTGCTGCAGCTAATTCAATGATTTCAAATTTACGAGGATTCTCAACAATATCATTTAATGTAGGGAATTTCGCATCATTTAATTTAATAAGTCCGTTTGCTTGTAATAATTGTAGTGCACGACCACCATTGGTAACATCGTTAGGAATCGCAATTTTGTCACCATCGTTAAGGTCTTTTAAACTTGTAAGTTTCTTTGAATAGATTCCTAAAGGAGCAATATAAGTTTTTCCAATTTCTGAAATATTGTATCCAAAACTTTCAATTTCATTCTCTAAATACACTTGGTGTTGGAAAGCATTTAATTGTAATTCTTTTGAGTGTAGTGCAGCATTTGGCATTTTATAGTCACTAAATGCAACAACTTCAACTGTGATACCTTCTTTTGCAGCTTCTTCTTTAACGTAATTCCATACAACTGAATCAGTACCTACAATACCTACTTTAACAGTCGTTAATTCTTTTTCAGTACTTGATTTACTTGAACAACCTACTAAAACTAATAGACTTAATGCAACTAATAATATTTTTTTCATGTTCTTTCTCCTTAATGTTGAACTTTCTTAATAACTAAATTTCCAATTCCTTGAATAAGCGTTACTATTACTAAAATTGTAATAACAGATACATAAATGATGTCGTTAAAGTTTCGAGCATGTCCTACGTTTACCGCAAAGTCACCCAATCCTCCGCCTCCAACTGTTCCTGCCATCGCTGTAAGTCCTAATAGACTTACCAGTGTAATCGTTACTGAACGTACAAGCGCTGGAATACTTTCTTTAATATAAACGCGTGTAATAATTTTGAACGGAGACAATCCCATTGATTCTGCCGCTTCGATAAGACCAGGATCAATATCTGATAATGCCATATCTACCTGTCTCATGAAGAATGGCACGCAACCTAGAGTCAATGGGAAGATTGTTGCTTTTGCACCAATTCCGACTCCTATTAAGATTCGAGTTAATGGTAGAATACCTGTAATTAAGATAATAAATGGTACTGATCTGAACACATTACTTATCTTATCAAGTGAGTGATAGATATACTTATTTTCTAAGATTCCACCTTCACGTGTAACAACCAATACAACTCCTAGAACTAAGCCAATTGATAATGAGAAAATGCTACTATAAAGCATCATATAAGCTGTCTGCTGAATTGCTTTAAAATACATGTCTTGCATCTTAATGACATTTGGCAAATATTTAGTTAATAGATCTGACATTTTCAATCACCTCAACATTCGTTCCTTGTGCTTCTAAGTATTGTATCGCTTCTACTTTTCTATCTCCTGTAAGAATAACTACTAATGTTCCAATAATTTCATCTTGTATTATTTCAACGTTTGCGAAGATTATACTTGCACTAACATCAAACTTGGAACTAATTTCAGATATTTGCGCTTCTTTGGTATTACTGCCATGGAAGCTAAGTTTAATTAATTGCTGATCCTCTTGAATCTGTAATATTTCTGGTTTCTTTTCTACAATTTCATTTAATGATTCTAAATTCGTTGTGTTATTAACGAAATCTTTAGTGATAGAAGCCTCTGGATTCGAGAAAATATTAACGACTGTATTTAACTCTTTAACATAACCATCTTCCATAACCGCGACACGGTCACAAATTTCTTTAATTACTGCCATTTCATGGGTAATGATTACGATTGTAACTCCTAAGCGTACATTAACTTCTTTTAAAAGCTTTAGGATTGTTTTGGTAGTTTGCGGATCAAGTGCCGATGTTGCTTCGTCACATAGTAGAATATCAGGATCATTTGCTAAAGCCCTTGCGATTGCTACACGCTGTTTTTGACCACCTGATAACTGTGATGGATAGGCATCTGCTTTATCACTGATACCAACGAGTTCCAGCAACCCTCCTACTTTTTCCTTCAATTTATTCTTCGGTAATTTCTCATCTTTTAAAGGAAATGCAACATTATCAAATATTGTACGTGATTCAAGAAGATTAAATCCTTGGAAAATCATTCCTATCTTTTTGCGTTGATTTCGAAGTTCTTTTGGACTTAATTCATTAATGACGACATCTTTAATGAGTACATCACCACTTGTTGGACGTTCTAACATATTGATGCAACGTACAAGTGTACTTTTTCCTGCTCCACTAAATCCAATGACTCCAAATATTTCTTTATCTTGAATTGTAAATGAAACATCACGGACTGCATGCACAGTATTTGACTCTGTCACGAATGTTTTCGAAACATTTCTAAACTCAATCATACTTCTACCTCTCTCATTTCTTTATGCTTGTTTTTCTAAGTTAAGTTTGTGTTCTTGTTTAATTCTTTCCAGTAATTCTGAATTCTGGATCAGTTCTAAGGCTGTATTAGCTAAGACTTTAGCTCCAAGTGATATAGAATCTAAACCTAATTCACTCTTTGCTGCTTCTCTAAATTCAACTGTATGAACTGAAGTTGGCTCGTTAATAATATTGATATGAGGCTGAATAGTTGGTACTACTTGACTAATATTTCCAACATCAGTCGATCCTCCACCTCTAACATCTCGGTTACCTATGACTTCACCATATTGATTGAGTACCTTTTCGTATACTTCATCAAACAATGGGGTTAATACTGTATTATCTACTGAGTTCTGGAATAAACCAAATTTATAAGTACAACCTGTTGCAAGTGCTGCTGCTTTAACAATGTTTTCAAATTTAGCGTACACATCGTTAAGTGTTGGTCTAGCCTCTGCTCGTAAGTAGAATCTTGCTGATGCATATTCTGGAACTACATTGGGAGCATCCCCACCATGAGTAATGATTCCATGAATTCTTACATCACTTGATAGATGTTCTCGTAAGGCATTAATTGAGTTAAATACCTGAATTACTGCATCTAGTGCATTGATTCCTTTTTCTGGTGATGCAGCTGCATGACTTGGTTTTCCAAAGAACTCGACATCCACTGGATCATTTGCTAATGATGTGGTTGTTAAACCATGGAGATGACCGGGATGAACGCATAATGCAAAGTCAACATCATCGAGAAATCCTTCTCGAACAAAGCTTCCTTTTGCAGAGCCGTTTTCTCCACCTTCTTCTCCTGGTGTTCCATATACTCTAATTTCACCACCAACTTCATCAATTACTTGTTTTAATGCTGCTCCAGCAAGCGATGAGGTTGCTCCGAATAGATTATGACCACAAGCATGGCCAATACCAACAAGCGCATCATATTCAGCAAGAAACGCAACAACAGGACCTGGTTTTTGTGACTTGTATCGAGCATCAAAGCCTGTTCTATGACCTGCAACATCAAGCATGACTTCGAATCCCTCGTTTCGTAACTGTTCTGACAACGTCTCACTAGCGAAAAACTCATAATTACTTACTTCCGGTTTTTCATGAATCTTTAAAGCTATATCTTTATATGTCTCATGTTGTGTATCGACATATTCATCAATTCTATGTGCCATAATCTATCCTCCTTTATCTATTTTATGACATTAAAAAGCGCCCATCCCCAAGGATGAGCGCTGCCCATGTTACCACCTTAATTTATCTGTATCTCACGATTACAGACCTCTTCGAGAACAATCATTCTCTATTGCTATAACGGGCAAACCCGAATTAACCTAAACTACTGTCTCAGCTAATTTGCTCCAAGGCCATTTTTCACTAATCTTCCGTTTATCTACTCCCACCAACGTAGACTCTCTTGTAAACTTTCAAAAAGTTACTTTCCTTTTCATCGCTTTTACATATTATGATTGAATAATTATCATTTGTCAACACCAACATTAAAATAGACACAGTTTTATTCTAACTTTTCAATATTTCTATAGTTCATTCGCAAGTAATACTAATTTATTTACAGTGTTTGAATTCCTAATTGTTACACCACTATTAACCGATGAACTAGATATCTTATACCACTTTGTCTTTGCATAGTTATTCCTGCCTGCTGTCCAATAGATTACTCTTTCATGATTAGCTACAAGTTCATATTCGACATTGGGTGCACCTATGGCTTCAAATACATCAGAAACAGTAAGTTTAGGAAGTACAAAGATTGCATAATTCAAAGTGTTATTCTCTTGATTCCACCAGCTTGGAGCATGGGAAGTTACTGCCTCCAATTGACCTTTAGAATAGACTACTATCGGTATATTTAAGCCAAATAATTCAATGATCATAGTTTCTATATCACGTTGAATATCATCAATACTTCTGATTGACGACTTAAATAGTACATTACCACTATTAATATATGTTTTCACACTATCGAAACCTCGATCCTCAAAACCTACTTTTAGTTCAGCCATTTTGATTAAGTTTTTACCACCTACATTAATCCCTCTAAGTAAAGCAATATATGTTTCCATGAGCTAAGCCACCCTTTAATTAGTCAAATCTATAATATTGTGTTTTAGGTTTAATTACTACACCATTAACAGCATTGTCTCTGTAAGTAACATACGATTTATAATTGACAATAGAAACTAAATACACACAATATATAATAAGAGGAATTGAAAGGAATAACATTCCAACCCTATTAGAAATAAAAACAAGCAGGATACTAATGAGTCCAAATACAATTCCTAGTATTGTTCTAATTATTCCAATTACTATATATTTCTTTCTTGAACCATACTCAGTTATGTCTGTTACTAGTGGTAAAGATAACTCTGCAATCAACTCTAACATAACTAGTCACTCCTCTTACTCATCATTAATTTTACTAAAAAAATAGGACACTTTGTATAAGTGTCCCTATAATTTATCAAAGAATAATATTTCCATCGCGAATTATCGCAACATTTTTACCATCTTTAGTAATGCCATCTGCATGCATATCACTGCTACCAAACATAAAGTCAACATGAATTAGTGACTGGTTTACATTACGTTCTAGTAGTTCTTCTTTTGTCATCTTACCACCATTTGGAATTAATGGATAGCCACGTCCAAGTGCCATATGGCATGAAGCATTCTCATCAAATAAAGTATTGTAGAAGAGTGTATTTAAGTTTGAAATTGGAGAATCATCAGAGATAAGAGCAATTTCTCCAATTCTCTTACTGTTTTCATCGGTATTTAGCAGTTCACTTAATGCTTCTTTACCTACTTCAGCATCAAATTCAACGACTTCACCATCTTTAAACTTCAACCAGAATTTATCAATTAAACGTCCATTATTATTTAATGGTAAAGTATTGTATACAATTCCATTTACATTCATTCGATCAGGTGTTGTGAATGTTTCTTCTGTTGGAATATTCGCGTTGAATTTAACACCGTTTTCTCCAGGTTCATTTCCACCAGACCAAATGTGTCCTTCTACAAGTCCAACAGTAATATCAGTCCCTTTAGAGTTTTTGAAATGAACTGCTTTGAAGTCATAGTCATTCAGAGCTTTATTTTGTTTTGCTAATTGAATGTTATGAGCTTCCCAAAGTGCTTCTGGATCATTGTCTTCACTTACACGACAAGCATAAAGAATGTATTCATATAATTTATCATATGCTTCTTGTTCACCGAGTTCAGGAAAGACTTTCTTTGCCCATGCGATTGTTGGATAAGCAGCAACTAGCCATTGACCAAGACTGTTCATTGAGTATTGTGAATAACGTTCCAATGCTTTTCCTCTTGCTTGAGTTGCAGCTGTGATTTTTTTAGAGTCAACATCATCCATGACACCTGGATTAGGACTTCTTAGAGCTAGTTTACAGAGATCTTTTGTAAGATAATCATCATACTTATCAATTGTCCATTGAGGGACGTTTGTAAGGTCTTCAATGTCTTTGTAGAGATAATGGAGTCTTGCAAGTGACTCACTAGCATATTCTACGATAACTTCTTTTGCACCTGTCTTGTAAGCTTCTTCTACTAAGATATTTACAAACTCATGGTGGATTGGATCCGCATTAATAACTAAAGTTTGTCCTTTTTGAACATTAACTCCTGTTGTAATTAAGAGTTTTGCATATTTATTGTCTATTTGTTTCATAGTTCCTCCCTTTTATTTATAGAAAAGCGTGGATATCCACGCTTAGATTACAAAGTTTCCTTTATCGAAGACAACAACTTCTTTGTCATCTTGAGTTAAACCGATAATTGACATATCTTCACTACCAAACATAAAGTCTTCATGATTTAATGAATCATTTGAGTTGTGAGCTAATAACTCTTCTTGAGTCATTTCTAGTCCACCTTTAATGTTCATAGGATACGCACGTCCTAAAGCCATATGGCATGAAGCATTTTCATCAAATAGTGTATTTAAGAATAAGATATTCAAATCAGAGATTGGTGATTTATGAGAAATTAGTGCGATTTCACCAATTCTACGGCTTCCTTCATCTGTATCAAGAAGTGCTTGAAGTGTTTCTTTTTCTTTCTTTGCATCAAAGTCGATTACAACACCATCTTTAAATTCTAACCAGAATTCATCGATAAGTTTACCTTGATAGTTTAATGGTTTTGTACTATAAACACGTCCGTTTACGTTTGTACGATCTGGCATTGTAAAGGATTCTTCAGTTGGCATATTTGGGTTGAATACAACACCATTTTCTGCAACTTCAGCTCCACCCGACCAAATATGATCATTAACGAGACCAACAACAATATCAGTACCTAAAGAGTTCTTAAAGTGTAATGATTTAAAGTTATAGTCATTTAATACCTTGTTTTGGTGGTGTAATGTAGCATTGTGTTCTTTCCATGCTTCAACAGGATCTTTTTCTTCTGTTACGCGAGTTGCATAGAGAATTGCATCAAATAGTTTCTCATAAGCTTCATCTTCTGGAAGTTCTGGGAATACTGTTTTTGCCCATGCTTTAGTTGGTAAAGATACTAAGCTCCATTGTCCTCTATTAGCCATCATATAATCTGAGTAAGCTTTTAAAGCCTCAGATTGGTTTTTAGATGCTGTAGCAAGTTTCTCACCATCAACATCAGCAAACAAGCCTGGTGAAGGTGCATATACGCTTAAATTACATAAATCTTCTTCAAGTAATGAATTGATTTTGACTTTAAGCCACTCCGGAACTTCTACATATGTATCGAAATCTTGATGTACAGCATGTTCTTTTCCGATAATGTCATCATTGAATTCAACGATAACTTTCTTTGCACCACATGCATATGCTTCTTTTACAAGAAGACGTGCAAATTCATAATGTTCTGCTTTAACATTAATTCTTAATGTTTGACCAGCTTGTACGTTAACACCTGTACGTATTGCTAATTCTGCATATTTTTCTAAAAGATTCATTATACCTCCTGTGAGTAACATAGCATTGCTGCTCCAATTACTCCTGGTTCGTCTAACTGTGCTTCAACAAACTTTGTATCACGCATTTGTGGGTGAACTAAAGATTGGTAAGCTTCGATCATCTTGTCCCAATATAAATTCTTGGAACTTGTAACTCCCCCACCGATTACAAAAACATGTGGGTCAACTACGTGTGCAATTGTTGCCATTGCCATTCCGAAGTCATAACTCATTTCATCAATAATTTTAATTGCACGAGGATCATTTTGCTCATACCTCTTAAAGATTTCGTATGCTGAAGTAATATCAGGACTAATAGTTGCTTGAGCTTTACGAACCATTGCTGATCCACTTGCTTCATTCTCAACAGCACCTGCATTGAGTGTGTTGATATCACTATAACGTGGACGGTTTCTATCGATAACGATATTTCCAATCTCACCTGCATATCCCTTATTACCTGATACGACACGACCATTAACAATCATTGCCCCACCAATACCGGTAGAATGAGTGACATAGTAAACGATACGATTTCCTCTTCCTGCACCTACAAGAGCTTCTGCAAGTCCAGCAACGTTTGCATCATTATCCATATAAATTGGTAAATCAATATATTTTTTCAAATAGTCAATAACTGGGAAACCAGTAAAGCCTTTAATGTTTGTTGATAAAGAAACACAACCTTTTTCTGTATCAACAGGTCCTGGAATTCCAATTCCAATTCCTGAACATTCGGAAAACAATTCAAGAGACTTAATCATCTCAATCATGTTATTAAGAACAACCTCAGGTCCACTTTGGGCCTGAGATGGTTTCTTAATTTCTTCTAAAAGTTCTCCTAATTCTGTAACTACTGCTACGCGGATATTAGTTCCACCTAAATCCACACCAATATACTTTTTCATAGGGGCTCCTTTAATGTTAAAAATTATTTAACTTCAATGATTTTCATTAAGTTAGTGTTACCTGTACCTGTTGGGTAACCAGCAGCAATAATAACTTTTTCGCCTTCTTTAATACCGTATGATTTTGCGAATGCTGATGCAATTTCATCGTCATTTGTCATATCGTTACGGATATCTGAAACAACAGGAATTACTCCCCATGTTGCTTGAAGACTTAATTGAACTTCTCTACTAAATGTAACAGCAATTACTGGAACATTTGGACGGTATTTTGAAATACGACGAGCTGTTGATCCTGATGATGTAAAGGCAACGATTGCTGCAACGTCATCAAGGTTTAGAGCTGTTTCAGCTACTGACATACCTACGGAGTCTTGAATTGTACGTTTTGATGTACGGATAGCACGTTCAAGATTTTCACGGTATGGTAAGATTTCTTCCATTGCTAATGAAATTTCATGCATTACACGAACAGCTTCGATTGGATATGCTCCAACTGCTGATTCACCTGAAAGCATGATTGCATCAGTTCCATCTAATACAGCGTTAGCAACATCACTTGCTTCAGCACGTGTAGGACGTGGATTTTGTTGCATTGATTCAAGCATATGTGTAGCTGTAACAACTGCTTTACCCATACGGTTAGCAACTTTGATAATACGTTTTTGGTAGATTGGAACTAAGTGTGTACTTACTTCAACACCTAAGTCACCACGAGCAACCATAACTCCGTCAGCGATTTCTAAAATGCTTTCGATGTTATCGAAACCTTCTTGGTTTTCAATTTTAACGATGATTTGTGTTTGTGGACGTCCAGCTTCATTTAGTACTTCACGGATTTCTAAAACGTCTTGTGCACGACGAACAAATGATGCAGCAATAAAGTCTACATTGTTTTTTGCGCCAAATGTAATATCGCTACGGTCTTTTTCTGACATAAATGGCATACTTAGAACAACGTTAGGAATATTAACACCTTTACGTGTTTTGATTAATCCTGGGTTTTCGATACGGCAGATTAAGTCTTTTTCATCTTTATCTACAACAGTAAGTTTCATCTTACCGTCATCAATTAATAAGTAGTTACCAATTTGAACATCTTCGTGTACTTCAGGAACTAATAATGTGAAACGTTCTTTGTTTCCGATATAATCTTCATCAAATCCAACACGAACGATATCGCCTTCTTTAAATTCGATAGCGCCATTTTCCATGTCGCCACAACGAATTTCAGGTCCTTTTGTATCTAAAAGAATTGCAAGTGGAATTCCAATACGATCGCTAACTTCACGTACTGTAGTCATACGACGTAAGTGGTTTTCTTGAACGTCATGTGAGAAATTAAAACGCACAATGTTCATTCCTTGTTTTGCTAATGCCTCAATCATTTCTGGGGACTCAGATGCTGGTCCGATTGTACAAATAATTTTTGTTTTCTTTAGTTGTTTCATGAATATATATATTTCCTCTCTCTTAAACTAAACGATCATGTAATTCAAATAATGGTTTTCTTGATTTCTTCGTTAACTGTAATGCTTCGGTAATATCGATTGTAATAATTTCCTCATTAACAATACCGACACAACGCCCACCTTCTCCATTTAGTAAGGCTCTTACAGCTTTATCTCCGAATTGTGTTGCAAGAATTCGATCTCTTGCAGTAGGAGAACCACCACGTTGAATATGACCTAATATTGTTGCTCTACCAGAAAATCCAGTATGCAACGAAATCTTACGTGCTAATAAGTGTACGTCTGTAATTTTTTCACTGACTAATACAATAGAATGACGTTTTTGTTTCTTTTCCTCAAAGTAACGTAAACGGTCTAGCACTTCTTCTTCATCATAACCAGTTTCTTTGGTAATGATTATTTCAGCACCGGTTGTAATTCCCGCATAGATTGCTAAATCACCACAACGGTTACCCATTACTTCAATTACAGAACAACGATGATGTGAACTAGAGGTATCACGCAATTTGTCAACGTTTTCGATAATTGTATTTAATGCGGTATCAAATCCAATAGTGTAATCTGTTGAATCGATATCGTTATCAATAGTGCCAGGAATACCAATACAGTTGATTCCCATTTCTGTTAATGCCAATGCACCACGATATGATCCATCACCACCGATTACTACTAATCCTTCAATGCCATGACGAGCCAAGTTTTCGACAGCTTTTTCTCTAACTTCTACTAGCTTAAATTCTTCAAGACGAGCACTGCCTAAAATCGTTCCTCCCTTGATGATGATATCACTAACATCACCTTTATTAAGAAGTCGGATTTTATCATTGACGAGACCTTCGTAGCCATCAAATATGCCAAAAACTTCGAGGCCTGCACTAATACCGGACCGCACAACTGCACGGATTACGGCATTCATGCCTGGTGCGTCACCACCAGATGTCAAAACACCAATTTTCTTCATAATCCACCTCTTGTACTATCATAACATTTTTTACATCGATATGCGCGTATATTATCTACCTTTTTTGCTGGATTCTGCGATTCTTGCCTGAAATTTCACAAGGTAGAGTCAATGCTGTAATTCTATCTACTAAACGACGTGCTCTAATAGTATCAGAGACTCCACGTGAATCTACTTTATAGAGGTCTACAAGTAGCTCTGGGGGGTAATTACTTGTGATAATCGTCTTACGTTTATTCTCAAGTCTATCGTTTAATATTGTAAGTAATATCTCATCTCTACTCCATGGAGTAATCGGTTCTGCACCTAAATCATCGAGGACTAAAACTTCGGTATATCGGACTGTTCTAAGAATTGATTCTACGGATCCGTTGTTGAATTGGTCCTTCAATAAATTAATAAATGAAGGTACGTGAAGCAAGGCGACAGACTTCCCTTTCTTGGCAAATTCATTGGTTACACACGCTCCTAAAAACGTTTTCCCTACGCCGATATCACCAAATAAATAGTACCCAAGAACATCATTTTCCCGACTAAATGCAAACAGTTTCTTTACAAGCTCTTGATATTTTTTTGACTCTTTATCGAGATTTACTTGTAAGTTTTCAAATGTTGCTTGCTCAAGATTTTCTGAAATAGGTACAATTCGATATTGGTTTAGATATTGTTTTCTTCTTTGGATTTCATCAAACAATGGTAATCTCTTAACAACTTCCGACAAAATATTTGAATCGCTGTCATATACTAAATCAATATATTGACCTAACATTTCATCTTTTTCAATATCTTGTTCACTAATCTTTTTAATTTTCTCAAGTTCTTGAACCCATCGTTTAAAGCGAGACGCATTTTCTACAATAACTTCATCGGGACAGGAATATGTCTTTTGAAACTTCCGAATAACCTCCATCTCTAAAAGTTTCTTTCCCAATTCATTTCTTGCACTGAGTTGCTCTTCATTGAGTTCAAAAACTAGTTTCCTAAAGCTCATGATGGGTCCTCCCTATTTTGTGCTTCATACCACTTCTCTAAATCAAATGGTTCTTCTGAAGAAAGTTTCGCTCCACTTTCATTTGAATCATCTTCGTTATTGTAACTCGGTTGAATTGCTTCAGCTTTCGGACGATTTGATTTCTGATATGTTGGTTTAGTTGTCTTTTCTTTAAATTGAGTCATTGCTTTTGCTTTTTCTACAGTATCTACACCAGAACGTTGCCACGTAGCTGCAATCGCCTCAACATAATTTCGAGTTAGATTTTGATTGTTTGTATTGAGTACATATTCAATAAGTACGTTAATGATTTGACCGCTGAAGTTAAAGTTTTGTTGGAGTGAACGAATCAGCTTCTTATTAGCGTCAACAATATAGTCATTAGATTGCTTGTATGCTAAGAAACTGAGAGGATCAAGTTCGTATGGATTGTTTACTGATTCAATCGACTGACGTCCTAGTTCACGTTCTATGAGTGTAATAAACTTTGTTCTATTAAATGTTCTTGTAGAGATATTACTTGCTTCTAGAATCTTCGCCTTCATTTCTGGATACGATAGGTTATAGATTGTACCTACTTCAGAAATAATCTGTTTCACTTCGTTGGTCCTCATATCACTTGGGAACATTGCATTACTCCATGAGTTAAAGAATTGTTCTGCATCAAATGCATTCTTTGTTTCACTGGGTTTATAGTTACTATAGATTTCTTCGTGTTCTTCTGACCACATTTCAAGACGTGATAAATCAAATGATTTACTAATCTCATTGGATCTATCTATATTCATCTGGGCATTGTAATAACGGTTTGATGCATTTACAAAAGCATCATTGCCATGAACAATTGCATATAGCCTTCCAAAAGTTACATGTTCTAAAAACTTAGCTGGACTTAAGGGTTCAAGAAGTTCGCAACATAAGTTCTGTCCGTTCTCAAATGTTCTCAATAAGGAAAAGCGTTCGAGTTCCTCACGGTATAAGCTTAATTCGTCGATGTGAACATGCAGCTTATGAATCAACTCTCTTGAGCTAATTGAAGGTTCATATTTTGCCTGTGTATAAAGAGTCAAATAAAGACTAGCCGCTGGGTGATTAAACAAAGGTTGATACAATTGCATCAATGAATCAATTTTATCGTCAGATAAAGTAAAATCTAAAGATAAATAAATTAGTTTTGAACTCATAGCGCCTCTCTTTCTAACTTCTCTAATACAGCGTCAATATTTTGATATAAATCTTCTAATGAACCATTATTATAGATTATGTAGTCTGACTTCTCAAGTTTACGCTTTTCGTCCAAATGACGTTTCGAACGTTTTTGTACTTCTTCTTCACTCATGCCACGTTTTTCTAATCGTTTTAAACGGATAATTTCATCTGCAGTTACCATAATAACTGCATCAAATGACGTTTCCAGTCCTGATTCAAAGAGTAATGGCACCTCAAAAAAGACGATTCCTTGTTTATCATTATAAAGCTCTTCCATATGATTCTTTACAACTGGAAATACCATCTGTTCCAAATCAGTCAGAGCTTGTTCATTATTAAAGACAATCTCTGCAAGTTTCTTCCGATCAATACTATTCTCATCGTTAAATACTTGATTACCGAAGTGTCTACGAACAGCGTCTTCTAAACGCCCACCCTGTTCATAATAAGTATGCACAAGTTTATCGCTATCAAAAACCGGATAGCCTTTCTCTAATAAGTATTTACTTGCTTGAGATTTTCCTCCACCTATTGTTCCTGTAATTGCAACTTTCATATTTTCACCTTCTGACATTTTGGACAAAAGACACTTGTCCTTCCTGAGACTTTCACATGTTGTAAAGTTGAACCACAACGGTAACATGGTTTACCACTTCTACCATATGCATTCAGATTGATTTGAAATAGACCTGTAACATTTAACTGCGATGTATAGGAACGGATAGTTGTTCCTCCTGCCTTAATAGCATTCTCAAGGATGTGTCTGATAATTGGGATAATTTTTTGACACTGATATTTACTCAGGTTCTTAGCTGGTGTTAAGGGATGCACTTTCATTTCATACAAAATCTCATCTGCATAGATGTTACCAATACCAGCAACAATACTTTGATCTAATAACACCGATTTAATTGGTCGCGTAGTTTTTGAGTAAGCATTGTATAAATAAGATGATGTAAGTTTCGGATCCCATGGTTCTAAACCAAGTTTCTTCGTTAGAAGATACGCTTCCGGATCTTTTACAATCGCAAAGCGTGAGAACTTACGAGTATCAAGATAATGAATCTCATGATTCATTGTTCTTATTAGCATGTGCGTATGTTTACTTGGTAGCATCGGTTCGGAATAAAGATGAAACTTCCCTTCCATTCTGAGATGAATAAATAAATGAAGATCATTGCTAAATCCAAACCACAAGTACTTCCCTCTTCGTTGAAATGAGACGAATCGAGCTCCAATTAAATCATTTAATGTATATTCAGATTGTGTTTCTAGTAGGCTCTCATAATATAATTCTGCTCCAACTATAGTTTCTCCTAATAGAGATTTCTCTAAAGTGCGAACAATTGTCTCAACCTCTGGTAATTCTGGCATCTCTATTCCATCCAGTTATCGCCAATTGAGGTCGATACATCAAGTGGTACTGGCCAATCAACAATGTTCTTCATAATGTCTTCCACAAGTTTAACAAGATTTTCGAGTTCATCTTCATATACATCAAATACGAGCTCATCATGAACTTGTAGTATCATCGATGATTTAAAATTATTTTCAGTTAATGCTTTATCAACTGCTATCATGGCAAGTTTAATAATATCAGCTGCCGTCCCTTGAATTGGCGCATTCATCGCTGCACGCTTCCCAAACTCTTTAACAGCACGGTTTTTATCATTCAGTTCAGGTATGTAACGTCTTCTTCCAAAATAGGTTGTCACATAGCCATTCTCAAGTGCATCATCCACAATATGTTTCATATATTTTAAGATATTAGGATAGACATCATTGTAACGATCAATAAAGTGAGAAGCTTCATCAATTCCTACATCAATTTGATTGGCTAAGCCAAAAGCAGATATTCCATAGACAATACCAAAGTTTACAGATTTAGCTTGTCGTCTCATATTACTGTTAATGGCATCAACACCAAAAATCTGTTTTGCGGTTGATGTATGGATATCTTCATTATGTTTGAATGCATCAATCATCTTTTCTTCGTTTGCAAGGAACGATAGGACTCTAAGTTCAATTTGAGAGTAATCAATACTTACAAGTTTACGTCCAGCACTTGCAACAAATGCTGCTCTTACTTCTCGAGTTTCCTCATCTCTTACAGAGATATTTTGCATATTTGGATCACTTGATGATAAACGCCCAGTTTGTGTTGCGTGTTGATTGAAGTTGGTATGTATTTTCCCGTCTTCTTTAATATGCTTTGTAAGTCCTACTGCATAGGTACTGTATAATTTTTGATATTTTCTATATGACAAAATCGGTTCAATAATTGGATGTTTATCGATTAAACCTTCCAACACAGATACAGCTGTGGAACGTTTTTTTCCAGTTTTCAGTCCTAAATCATCAAACAACACTTCTGACAATTGCTTCGGAGAATTGATATTAAATTCCTTATTAGCAAATCCATAAATTTGATTACTTAATGCTTCAAGCTTCTTATGAGTTTTTTCAGCAATAGTATCAAGAACACTTCTATCTACTGTAACCCCAAGATATTCACATTTCGCTAACACTGGTACTAATGGTTTCTCAATCGTTTCATAAACAGAGTATACATTATCTTTCTCTGCTTGTTTGATAAGATTTGGATACAACTTACCAAGACCTTTTAGAACTGCACAACCGTTTTCTAGTCCTTCATACTCTGGATACCACAATTGGTAAGTATCACGCAATATATCACTTGTATTGATTGATGGATCAACGATAAAAGCCAATAGTAAAATATCATCGATTGTATGTTTAATATTAATATTGTTTTCTAATGCAAAACGGTATATTCCCTTTGAAGATAAGAACACATGGGGTTTATCACGTTCTAAACAAAGCTTAAACAATGGATTCAGGGTCATTTCAGGATAGGTAAGGTAAGCATACGCTTCTGAGTCTGTTAAGTACACACCCTGAATATTACCTTTCTTATCATAGTCTAGCATCATCATCGTAGTTTTATGAACCCATGATGAACCAAACTCCTCAAGTTCAAAAGTATGTTTCTTTTCTACTACCTCATTATCTTCAATACCTACATTAACAATCAATGAATTCATATCATACTTACGGTAAAACGCATTTAACGTAAGTGTTGGATCTTGGTAAACAATATCAGATAAATCAATATTATTAGGAACTTCTCGATGGATTAAGGCAAGGTCGTAAGACATTTTTGCTTGATCCTCGAAATTTCTTAAGTTCTCACCCATCTTACCTTTAATATCTTCTTTATGTTCATAAAGATTTTCAAATGTTCCGTACTCTTTAATAAGCTTAATCGCTGTTTTTTCACCGATTGAAGGAACTCCTGGTATGTTGTCACTTGTATCACCTTGTAATGCTTTAACATCCACTATTTGTGAAGGAGTAAGTCCAGTATCTTCTTGTAGTGCTGCCACATCCATATGCTTAATGTCTGTTAGACCCTTACGCATAAGTAAAACATCCACATTCTTATCAATTAACTGCAGCATATCACGGTCACTTGTTAGTATGTATGTCTTTGTATCTTCAAATTTATGAGCGATTGTTCCGATAATATCATCTGCTTCAAAACCATCAATCTCATAACGTTTAATTGGATAAGAATCTAGAAATTCTCGAACTAGAGCAAATTGAGAAACCAATTCTGGATCTACTTCTTTACGAGTCCCTTTATAATTATCAAACATGTCATGTCTAAATGTTTTTACACCTGTATCAAATGCTACAAGAATATGGTCAGGTTTGTATTTTTCAATAGCTTTAGTAAGCATTGTTGAAAAGCCATAAACAGCGTTTGTAACAACACCTTCTGACGATTTCATTGTACCTCGCGATAAGGTTCCATAATACGCTCGAAATAACATCGAGTTTCCATCTATTAGTAATAAGTCTTTCATATTTTTCCGTCCCTTCTAACTCAAGAAAAACCCTTGTTTATCGATTCATCGATTCAAGGGCTTCAAGGTTATTGTACATTTCAGTAATATAATCCATATTTTTTGAAATATCCTCACTTGTTAAATCAAATAAACTATTAAGATTAATTTCTGTTAGTTGTAATTCTGTTTTTATTTGATTAAAAATAATCAGTTCTTCTTCAGTTAATCCTTTTTCCATTGCGATATATCTAACGTCGTCAGCTTGAATTCGCTCACGTATTGCTTCAAATTGCTTATCAGTAGGTAGTGAACCATACTTCGAAAGGATGAGTGGATACACCGACACACCAAAACTACGTTGCCAGTTTCCAAAGCTAGGATGTACTGTCACAACTTTGTAAGAACCTTGATTTGTTCTTAGTTTTTGATAATCAGCTTGAAGATTTATTAATTGAACTTCTAATTCATTAAAACGTTCTTCAAACAAATTGCTTTCATCAGGATAATTACTGGTTAACCAATCTTTTATTGTACGTGCCATTGAAGTCATTGCAAGAGGATCCATCCATAAAAATGGATCTTTATCATATGTATCAATGGGTTCAAATACTGAAGATTCATAATACTCTGAATCTACAATGTGTTGCTTACCGTCTACATTGATGGTAGAGAAACGTTTGAAGTTGTAAAGTGTAGATCTATCCGCTAAGTTTATTTTCTCAATCTTTGTATTTTGTGCTAATACATCTGTATAGATTTCCCAATAAGGTTGAAGTTCATCAATATAGAAGACTGTGTCAGCTTTCTTAATTAATTCTTCATAGTCTGAACGAATCACAGCTGTTTGCGCAGTTGAACCTGAATAAAGTCTTTCTACATTAACGCGATTACCACCCAATACCTTAAAGAGATATTCCATTGGATAACTTGTAACTAAGACAGTTTTATCTTTTGGAACACATCCTGCAAGAGTAAAAAGACTTAATACTATAATTAATAATTTCGTAATTTTCCGTTTCATAAGTACCTCTTTCAATTATTCTTTTGATTCAATGACTTCAGTTTTATCATCATCTAAACCTTCAAGTTCCCAATCATTTTCATATAATTTAAATAAAGCACGAATTGAGAAGTAAATTGGCATTGACAGCAAGATTCCTAAGAAACCAAAGATTGTACTTGCCGTAAAAAATACGAAGAGTGATGATACTGGATCAATTTTATCACGTTTTGAATAGACTAAAGGAGTAATTAGGTAATTATCTACATTTGATAAAACAACAAGACCGATTGCTAAAATAATTGGTCTTGGGAACGGTAGTGTGAGTCCTGTTAAGAAAGCTAAGACTTGAACCGATACGGCTCCAATATAAGGTATTAGTATACCAAAAGCAGCCATTACTCCAAGAATTAATGCATAATCATGACCAATCAAAGAATAGAATAATGCATACTCAATCATTGAAACTGTCATTAATACAACTAAACTTTTCAAATAACTAACAACCGCACGGTTAACAACAATCAGAGAATTGCTAAGTTTTGGTGAAACACGATTCGCAACCTTTAATACCTGTGATGTTACATTTTCATAATCAAAGATTAAGTATAAACTGATAACTAATGAAAAGATTCCTGTTGTTAAAAACGAGATGAAGCTAGAAATGAATTGAGAAGCAAGAACCGGAATGTTCGACAATTGATTAACTAGTGATTTAAGTACTCCGGTAAGCTCCGCTACCATATCATTAACCCAAGGACTAGGTACCGAGTCACTTACTTCAGTATAATAAGATACAAGTTTTTGTATTCCTTCAGCCCCTGACCCAATAAAAGTTACTAAATCTGAGATGAGATTTGGAATAATTGAAGAGAATAAGAAAATCATTACAAATACAAATAACAACATCGTAATAGGTACAGATATTTGTCGTTTGATGTTGAACCTTTCAAAAAATATTGTGATTGGGCGTAAGACAAAAGCAATCGCAAATCCAATAATAAAAGGCATAAGTATTGCTCGACCTTTGGCATAAACACTAAGCCATACATTGTCCGTTAACATAATTAGATAAACAATGCCTAAAGTCATTAAAACCATCACCAGTCGTTTAATACTGATGTAACGGTTTAGGTATTCACTAATTCTTGATTTGATTCCCATACTCTGCCTCCTAGCGGATATACATATTTTTTGCGCGCTTAACGATTTGCATGTGAGCAATATCGTATGTTTTTCTTACAATTGGAATAAACACGAGATTTCCTAACACTACCCAAAACATTCTATTTGATACATAGTTTTCAAATCTAATTGAATATCCTTGAGTAAACACGAGTCCAATATACAGTAATATTTCTTTGAAAAATAAAGAAATAATAATCATCACGATGAACTCACCTAAATTATACCCTAAATAGCTACTCCAAGTCCTTACAAACAATACAGTTAAGACATAGACTGTAATGTACATTGGAAATGAATTAATATGGTTCATATCCATCCAAAGCCCCAAACCAGCAGCTCTTAGCACTGAATCTTCAATGTTATCATTTCGAGTTAGAAGGATTAAACCCATAAAAGCTAAATTACTAATAAATATTGAGTTAGCTATAGGAACCTGTTTAAAAAGTGCAGTTAGTACTAAATCTAAGACTGCTAGTGAAATAATATAGAGTGTTTGAATTATTCGGATCGTTCTCATGGTAATTTCACCACAGACACATAACGAATATCAGAATAATTCACATAGCTTTTTACATAAACTACCATTCCCATCCCATCAGCAATATTCTCAACTCGATCTACAAATCCAACTGGCAAACCAGCAGAATAAACTCCACCGATTCCAGATGTAGTTACTGGAACTTCTGAGACAATTTGTGATGATTGTTCTAATAGATTAACAGTAAATACATTTGTATTGGAGTCGTAATGGTCTAATATACCTTGAACGAAGTTTCCCGAAGAAATTTCCATACGTACTGCAACCTTTGAATTATCATTATTAGCAGAAATTAAATTAACAGAAGAAGTATTATCTGTCACTTCAATTACCCTACCTACAATGCCATACTCTGAAATAACACCATCACCTACATTTACACCATCATTACTACCGATATTTAATGTTACAGCATTATCCCATTGTTCAATTGAACGCGTCACAACACTACCATTTATTAAGCTGTGTTCAGTAAAAGATTTATTCAGATCTAAAAGCGCTTTAAGCCGATCAATTTCTTCTTTTTGAGCATTTGAGATACCTTCTAAACGGTATAAATCCCCTAGTTTTTCTCTTAAAGAATCGTTTTCATAACGCACATCCCACATCGTTGCAATATCATTGGCTACATTCCCTACTGTTTGAATAGGATATTCAATTAATCCATAGCGAAGCATTGAGAAAAAACCAAAGAAGTTACGATCTAAGGTTTCATAGAAAGCTGTATGTTTAATAAAATTCATGCTCATTAGTAAGACAATAAGCGTGATAAATGTATTACGAATTGTTTGTCTAAATTTTGATTTTGGTTTCATTTTATCACCTATTTTATTATACTTAAGAACGCATCATAATACAAATAAAAGCGATGGTTTCATCGCTTATTCACTAAACAAATATGAATGGTGAACTTTCAGTGAATAATATCGACTGTTCGCAATAATTAAATGATCACAGACCTCAATACCCATCATTTTCGCAGCTTCAACGATCTTTTCCGTAACATAAATATCTGCTTCACTCGCCCTTAATGAACCTCCAGGATGATTGTGTACTAATATCATCCTACAAGCATGTTTAAATAATGCTTCTCTTATGATATCACGGGGATGAACAACACTTCTGTCAATAGTCCCTTTAAATAGTACCTTGTATCCAAGAATTACATTTTGATTGCTTAGAAACACTACTAGAAAGTGCTCTTGCATTTCATATCCAATCTCAAATGTTAGCCATTCAATTAGTTCATCATTTGAACTTACTCTACTTTCAACATCATAGTGAGGTCTTAATATTCTTCTTGCAACCTCGCAAATTGCTGTTAGCTCGATTGCCTTTGCATCACCGATTCCTTTAATACTTCTAAAGTCATGATAAGTAAGTGAAGCAAATTTTTGAAAGGTAGTACAACTATTTAGGATGTTTTCCGCAATCTCCAGTGCAGATACTCCGCTTACTCCTGTCCTAATAAACAAAGCAAGTAGTTCTTCATCACTTAAACTCTCAATTCCACGTGCTTGCGCCTTCTCGCGTGGTCGTAGCGATTTAGCCATTTCTTGTATTTTCATAGTCATCCCTCACTACTAATAAGTTAAAACCAATCAACACAAATCCTAAGGCTTTGTTTTCAAATAAACATGATATAATGTTTTTAGGTGATAGAAAATGAAATTATTAGAAAAGTTTAGCATTAAAGATATGACTCTTAAGAATAGAGTTGTAATGGAGCCAATGTGTATGTACTCTGCTACTAAACATGATGGCATCGCAACACATTTTCACTTTGCTCATTATGTAGCACGTGCAATTGGTCAAGTTGGTCTTATTATTATTGAAGCTACCGGAGTGGTTCCTGAAGGACGAATTACAGATGATTGCTTGGGACTATATGATGATAGCCAAATTGAGCCACTGAAGAAAATTGTTGAAGCAGTACATCTTGAAGGCAGTAAAATTGCTATTCAACTTAATCATGCCGGAAGAAAATGTAAAGCAGTAGATGGTGTCGATACGATATATGGTCCAAGTGCCATTGCTTACTCTGATACGTATCGCACTCCAAAAGAAATGACTCAGGAAGATATCCAATCAGTAATTAAGGCATTCCAAGATGCTGCTATCCGTGCAAAACAAATTGGTTTTGATGCAATTGAAATTCATGGTGCACATGGATACTTAATCTCTGAGTTTATGAGCCCAATTACAAATAAACGAAGCGATAAATATAAAGATGGTGCTGTGTTCATTCGTGAAGTTGCAGAAGCAATTCGAGATGTATGGCCTATGGAGAAACCTTTACTTATTCGAGTTAGTGCTACTGACTATGAAGATGGCGGACAAAGTGTCGATGATGCAATTAGAATGCTTGAACCAAGTCTTGATCTCATTGATATTGTTAATGTATCCTCGGGTGGAATTACAATAAACCCTCCACAATCAATTTACCCTGGATATCAAGTGGATTTTGCTACACGTATTAGAGAGAAACTTGATGTACCAGTCATAGCTTGCGGTCTATTGGGCAGTTTAGATTTAGTTTCATTTATCCTGGAATCAGGTAAAGCTGATTTAATTGGTTTAGCACGACCATTGTTAAGCAATCCAAACTGGTTATTACAAAGTGCTCAATCACGCCGTAAGATGGATGTCATACCATATCAGTACGAACGTGGATTTAAATAAAAAAATAGTAATAGATATATTAACAAAGCTTGCTAATTCGGCAAGTTTTGTGTATGAAAAAGCACATCTTTCGATGTGCTTGTTTTATTATTAATTAACGAGTTTTAAAGAATGTTGGAATATCGTTATTATCATCGTTTGATTCTGTTTTACGAGGAGCCTCTTGTTGACGTTCATATGCTGCAGTTGGTTGTTCAATTTGACGTTCATCAAATCCTGTAGCAATAACAGTAACTATAATTGCATCTCCGATATTTTCATTGATTGCAACTCCGAAGATAATATCAATATCACTTCCAGCTGCTTCACGAATGTATTCTACAGCCTCACTTGCATCATGAATAGAAATTGAATCTCCACCAGTAACGTTAACAATCGCATTACGTGCACCAGCAATTTGTGCTTCTAATAATGGTGATGTAATTGCTTTTTGAGCAGCTTCTATTGATTTGTTCTCACCTTGTGACATACCAATACCAATTAACGCACTACCTTGTCCTTGCATAACTGAACGAACATCAGCAAAGTCCAAGTTAATCATTGCAGGTACTGCAATAAGATCAGTGATTGTTTGAACACCTTGACGTAATACGTTATCAGCTTCTTTAAATGCCTCTTGGAATGGTATTCTACCAATTACTTCAAGCAATTGATTATTACTTACAATGATTAATGAATCAACATAAGCTTTTAATTCCTCTAGACCTTCACTAGCTTGTCTTCCACGACGTGGACCTTCAAATGTAAATGGTTTTGTAACAATACCAACAACAAGTGCGCCTTCTTCTTGAGCAATTTTAGCTACAAGAGGTGATGCTCCTGTACCAGTACCGCCTCCAAGACCTGCTGTAACGAATACCATGTCAGCACCTTTAACAGCTTCACGAATCTCTGATTCGCTTTCTACGGCTGCTTTACGGCCCACTTCAGGATTAGCTCCAGCTCCTAAGCCTTTTGTAATCTCTTTTCCTAGTTCAATTCTGTTAACAACTGGAGAAGTTTTTAAGACTTGTAAGTCTGTGTTGGCAACATAAAACTCAACACCCTTCATCCCTTCATCAACCATGCGGTTAACAGCATTATTACCTGCTCCACCCACACCTATTACTTTAATTTTAGCAACTGAATTTTGTATAGTACTCATACTAACCCTCCACTTTTTTATTTAGTTTATCGTTCAAAAAACATGTTTTTGAGTTTTTGTGTAATTGAATCATCTTTATTATGTTCTTGTTTAGATTGTAACACAACCGATTCAAATTCCGAAAGATTCACACTTGAATAAGTTTGCTCACGATAGATTTCTTGATCTTTGTAATAATAGAACGAACCTACAATAGATGTTAGGCTTGGATCTTTTACCCCAAAGGTAGTCGAGCGATAACGTGTTACATCAACATTAAATTTGTCAACTAGCCATGAATCGAGACCTTCCATGACACTTGCTTCTCCAGTAAGGATAAAACGTGGTGTTCCGAGTTGGAAGATTGGTTCACTACTTTCAATAAGTCCACTCATGAATTCTTTTAATTCACCTTCAACTACTTCAAACAATTCATGTTGAGTCATTGTATGTGTTTGTGACTTCGTTGACCACATAAAGATTGGGTCATTATGAGCTTCTTTATTTAAATCGATATTATTATACAACAAGCGTTTCACAACATCCTGTGGTACATTAAATGTTTCTTTTATTACTTCGTGTATTTCTTCAAATCCTCTATCTAAATAATCGTTTGACAACATCGTTCCATGATGGAATAATGCAAGACGCGTCATGTCATTATTTAAAGTTATAGCAACAATTGGTTTATCAATGGAAGCCTCAAATAAAGACGCCTCTTTTGCATAACCAATATCATCAACTACTAGATCAATGATTCTTAATCCTGACTTCTCAACTAAACCAACGTAAGGATAAACTATTGATTCCTTTCCATAATAGCATTCTGCTTCAATGGTTAAGGAGTCACACTTTTCGTTCATTGGTACTTTACGTGTTGAACTTCCATTTATAAAAAACTTTGTAACTAGAGTGTTAACTAATACAAATCCCTCAGGACTTGGTGCTGCGTTTATATCATTGTAAATACGTCGAATATCAATTGACGATACACGACCTGTTATTGGTATCCTTCTTTGTCGTTGAATGCGTTTTAAATGAACACCCGGCAAAATAAATAAAACGCTTTCGATTAGAACCCCAAGGTTTCGAGAAGCATTTTCTACAGCTTTTTTAATTGCGTCAACAACGTGAGTTTCACTTGCTATAGTGTACCCAACAACTCCTTGATGAGCGACACGTTCTACTTTCAGTATATTTAAACGTCCATTAAAAAATTGTCCAATAAGTAAACGCACTTCATGATCCGCGATTTCCAATGCAGCAATGATTTGTTTGTCCATTGGCGAACCTCCTTGTGCTATTAACATAATACCACATGCAAACTGATTATTAAAGCATAAGTGAGCCCCAATAGCAATAAAATAAGACGATTTTCACTTACTTTCAAAAAAAATATATTGATTCCACAATTCTAAATTATTTTTGTTTAATTTATTAATAATATGAGTTATAGTAATAAAAATGAATTTGAAATTACCGTGTAATTTTTTCATTAAAAGTATTGATAAATCAGAAATGCTATGGTATAGTATCTAAGCGTTGAATCTTTACAAAAGAAAGGGGGTTACGGTATGCCTAGAGTATGTTCAGTAACTGGAAAGAAAACCATGTCTGGAAACAAACGCTCACATTCACTTCGTGCAACACGTCGTAAATGGAATGTTAACCTGCAAAAAGCGACAATTATGGTGGATGGAAAGCCAACTAAGGTCCGTATTTCCGCCCGTGCATTAAAAACATTGAAAGCTCAACAAGCTCGATAAGAAAAAACAACGGTGAAATTCACCGTTTTTTTTATGGATTCGTTTGTAACAACAACACCTTTCCAGAGTGAATAGTAAGTGTTGCCTCTTCTTCAAGTATCTCATTTGAAGTAAGGTAGGTATCCCCTACTTTAACTTCCTGATTGTTTAATGGATACTTCACTCCTTCAAAACTTAGATTACCTTTTTCAAGAATATGCATAGATACGTATTGGTACGTATCTTTTTTAATTACATGCTTACCGACTCCAAGCGAGTAGATTTTATTTTGCTTATCATAGAGATAGAGCCTTGGATCACTACATGCCGTTAACACATGCATGTATTCATGGTCACGACGACCACCCAATCCGCCAAAAACATTAATTCTGTCATAATCAACACATAAGGAATATGCATAAGTAAAATCCGTTTCATCCTTTTCAGGTTTCAAACGGATTATTTTCTCTGCATGTTTTTCGATACACTTGAATTCATCTCTAGTAACACTGTCGAAATCTCCACAGGCAATCATCATTGGTATTCCTCTACTGGCACAAACATATGCACCGTAGTCAACACCAATAACATCACCCTCTAGTGATTCATCGAATTCATGGAGTACTAAACTAACAGTTTTCATAGAAGAGATTGGACTGCTTTTTCAATTTCATCACCAAACACATAACTACCGGCAACAAGTATATCTGCACCAGCTTGTCGTGCTTTGGGTCCAGTCTCACCATTGATTCCCCCATCAACTGAGATAAGGTAATGATATCCATTACTTTGTCGTATTGAATTAATTTCTTTAATACGCTCAAGCATTTCAGGAATAAATGATTGTCCTCCAAATCCAGGTTCTACACTCATCACTAATACAATATCTACATGTTTAAGATACGGAATAATTTGAGATAACTCTGTTCCAGGTTTTAAAGTAATTCCTGCTTTGACTCCAAGTTTTTTTAATTCTTTAACTGCAGCAAGCCCTTCTGTCGCATCTTTAAAACATTCGACATGGAATGTAATTGCCTCAGCACCATTCTTTACAAACACATCAAAATACTTCTCAGGGCGTTCAATCATTAAATGAACGTCCATAAACAAGTCAGAAACACGTTTTACTTGATTCATTATTGAAGGTCCAAAGCTAATGTTTGGGACAAAAACTCCATCCATAACATCATAATGAAGCCATGTAGCCCCTGCTACTTCAACCTTCTTCAATTCTTTCTTCATATCTGTAAAATCTAGTGACAGAACTGAAGGTGCAACTATTTTAGTCATCGCGATCCCTCCCTAATTAAAGATACACAATCAACATAGTGCTGATAGCGTTTCAATGATATCGCTTTCTCTTCAACTTTCTGTTTAATTGTACAACCTGGTTCATGAATATGCAAGCAATCACGATACTTACATTGTCCTTCATAAGGAACAAAATCAGGAATTCGTTGAGAAAAATCAATGAGATCTAAATTAGCAAAACTTAATGAAGAGAACCCTGGTGTATCAGCAATCCAGCCATCAGCGATGCGATATAGTTGGTTATGTCTTGTAGTATGTTTACCTCTACCTAGCGCCTTAGATATCTCTTGTGTGTTAAGTTCTAAGTTAGCATCAATACGGTTGAGTAAACTCGACTTACCTACACCACTCTGCCCTGATAGAACAGATACTTTATCCTTCAGAATTGATTCTAATCCTGAAGTTGGAAGAGTTATGCCGGTCTTAACTACTCGATAACCTGACTTCTCATACTCATCAACAATTTCTTGCAACGCCTCATCACTGACTAAGTCTGCTTTTGATATGACAATAACCGGTTCAATACTTTCATAAGAAATGAGGAATATTAAGCGATCAACTAGAGTATAGGAAAACTCTGGTTCCATTGCTGACATTACAATTAAAGCCTGATCGATATTTGCGATTAAAGGTCTGATCAATTGATTTTTTCTCTCAAGTACTTCCTGAATTACCAATCTATTTTCTAAAGTTTCTACCATTACATAATCGCCAACAATAGGTTTTTGACCAAGTCTTAATTTACCCATGGCGGTAGCAACTTCAAACTCTCCTTCAATAAACACAGTATATCGATTGGATACAACTCTTGTAATTAAAGCTTTTTTCATAAATTATCTCTAGTTTCTCTGTTAGATGTTTCCCCAGTTTGAGGTTTAACGCTTGTATTTACATTGTCCTGCGGCTTTTCATCTGGTTTTTGGCCATTATTCTCATCTGGTTTCGTTGGTTTTTCTTCCTCGACTACCGGAATCTTTTTATAGTAATAAAGTGTAATGTAATTGGAGTTCTCTTGTATATAGTAACTACCAACTGATGGACTAACTCTATCAACTACATCATACTTTAATGCTGCAATTTGACTATCAGACATACCAATTTGACTTAGTTCTTCAGTACGAACTTGCATGCCCATATCAATGAATTTTTGTTGTGCTTCAGCAACACTCATATTAATCACATTTGGAATAACTCCACTAATTTCCATTGGAGCACTCACAGTTAGAGTCAGTGTATCTTTTGACTCAGGTGTTACTTTATCACCTTTATTGAGCCCTTCTTGTTTCAAGATGATACCTGGCGCTTTATCTGCTGTTTGTTCGTTTACAACTTTAATATCAAGTTTTAATCCTTTGAGAGACTCGCGAACATCTTCAATCTTCTTACCTACGTAATCTTGAATTTCGAAAGTCTTCCCTTGTGAGACAACTAGTTTAATTTTATCACCTTTATGAAGGATCGCTCCTTCAGCTGGTACCGTTACAATCACAAGATCTTCTTCATAATCATCTGAATATTCATAATTTACTGTAGGGTCTACATTTAAACCTAATTCCGTTAACTCAGTTCTTGCTACTTCAACTTTCTTTTCAACCATGCTTGGAACAATAATTTGCTTATTTTCTGGTTTAAAAACAAACATCATGACAATAGCAACAGCAATCACAAGAACCACACTAGCAATAGCAATTATCTTTTTCTTATTGTCTTTTTTCTTAACAGGTTCATCTTCACGTACACGATCCATAACAATTGTGAGATCTTGACTTTGATTGACTGCTGGTTTCCATAGAGGTTCGTTGATGATATCTTCATCAAAACAATGATTTAAATCTTCCATTAGCTCATCAATAGTTTGATAACGATAGTCTAAGTTCTTTTCTGTAGATTTAGAAATTATATTAGCAATCGAGTTTGGTATGGAACCATTAAACTTTTGAATACGTGGAAATGGATCACGTAAGTGTTTCATGGCAACTTCAACCGGAGAATCTCCTTTATAAGGAACTGTACCCGATAGTAGTTCGTAGAACACCACACCAAGCGCATAAATGTCCGATTGATAACTTGCGCCTTCACCACGTGATAATTCAGGTGCCATGTAGTGAACAGAACCTAGGACAGAATCATGCTTCGTTAGTTGAATAGCATCCCCTGCAAGAGCGATACCAAAGTCTGTAATCTTTGCAGTTCCATCATCTTTCATTAGAATGTTCTGAGGCTTAATATCACGGTGAATCACATGTTCATGATGTGCTAATTCCATAGCAGATGTAAGCTGCTTCATAATCGATACTGCTTCAACTGGATCTACTGCTTCACGTCGATAGATCAATTCTTTAAGTGTTGTTCCTCTTACCATTTCCATGACAATATAATGAACACCATCATCTTCTCCAACATCGTATACTTCAACAATATTTGGATGACTTAATCCACTTACTGCACTGGCTTCACGCTGAAAACGCAATAAGGCTACAGGATCATGAGATAAATCTCCTCGTAGTAGTTTTATTGCTACTTCTCTATTTAATACTGTATCCATTGCTAGGTAGACATCTGACATCCCGCCGCTGCCTATCTTTTTTACCAATAAGTATCGGTTACTAATTGTTTTTGTCATAATCATCACCCTCAATCAAAATTACTGATACATTATCATAACCACCAGCTTTATAAGCCAATGATATTAATGCTTTTCTTTTGTTTAATATATCTTCAATCTCTAATGCTTTTAATATGAGTTCATCACTTACATATCCATGAAGTCCATCTGAAGACATTAATATATAGTCCCATTTTTCGGGAATATGTATAGTATCGTAGGATATATGTTCATCAATTCCTACTGCGTTCATTAGTACATGACGTTTTGGATGTGTTTGAATTTCCTCAAGTTCGATCTCATTTCTTAAATACATTTCATAAGCGTATGTTTGATCTTCTGTTAATAGATTCAGTTTGCTGTCAGTATAGGTGTAAAGTCTACTATCTCCTATATTAAATGCAATTGCATCATCTGCAAGAATGACACAAGCAACTAAAGTAGTTCCCATACCACGATACTCTGGAACTACTAAGGATTCGTGATATAGGGTTCGATTGATTTCTGCGATTGTACCAGAAAACCAAGCAATAGCAGATTCTTTATCACTGATGCTTGATACTTGTATAAATGATTCTTTTAAAAGTGTTACAACCATCTTACTAGCAATAGAACCAGCATTGCCGCCACCTATTCCATCACAGAGTATGGCAAGAAGTGCTGTTTCAGTTTCTACAACACTGATGCTATCTTGGTTTTCATCCCTATATAAGCCTATTTCACTAATTCCAGTATATTTCACAAGACACCTCATCTTTTCCAATCATATTTTAGCATGTTCGTCGACATTGTGCGATATAGAAACCATCACCTAAGGTTTCCATCGGGTTGCACAATTCAGACTCGAGCAGCTCGTAGTTTGAATTGCGAGCTAAAAACGCTTCGACTTGTTTTTCATTTTCTTTACGATTTAATGTACAGGTCGCATAAACGAGAATTCCATCCACCTCAAGCAATGTCGCAACATGATCAAGCATATCTGCTTGAAGCAGTACTAAAGCATCAAGATCTTCAGGTTTAATATGATAACGTAAATCATGTTTATGAGATAACACACCCAAACCAGAACATGGTGCATCAAGAAGAATACGATCATATTTCTTATCAGTTTGATATTCAAGGACATCCGATGTAATGATTGTAGCATTTGTAGCTCCAACTCGTTCCATTAGCTCACTTGTTTTATCTGCACGAGATTGATGGAGTTCAACTCCATCAATCTGACCTGTATTATTCATTAGGGCGGCAATGTGGCTTGTTTTTGTACCAGGACCACAACAACAATCTAACACTTCTAAATTATCTTCTAAGTTCATAAAAGGAACAACTTTTTGAGAATTAATGTCTTGAATTAATACCACACCATTTTCTAGGTAATCACTTCTAAATAACTCTGATTTCGCAATGAGAGCATTATTGTATTCGTCAAAATATGACATATCTAATGGATAATCTTTTAAAGTATTAATTCTTACATAACTCGGTTTAATTTCTTGGCAGTAAATCGCATAGTCAATTGCGAACTTCTCATCATATTGTTTACTTAGTAAGTTAAGTATCCAAAGGGGCATACTATACTCAATCGATGCTCGTTTTAATCCTGTTTCTTCAATTGGTCGTAGACCTCGCTTAATAACCTTTTTTAGAACTGCATTCACAACTCCAGAGTAACGTTTCTTTCCAATTGTTTTAGTTAACTCAACATATTCGTTTACAAGCGCATAGTCTGGTACATCGTCCATTTTAAAGTATTGAGCACACGCCATTTTAATAACAAGTGCTACCTCTTTAGGCAATTTTGCATCTACTAAATCTTGAAATTGGTAATCCAAAAATAAACTATGTTGTAATACTGTATACACTAAGGCACTTACAAATGCTTGTGACTTAGGATCCATTTCTTTTTCTTTGAGTACTAAATGGGCATGTCGGTCGCGAAACTCAACATCACTAAGTACATTATAGGCTTCTAATCGTCTCATGATTCTAATGTTAGTGGATTGACATCCACATTGACTCCTGTTCTATTTGTTTTCTTAAAAAGATCAATGGCTTGATGACACAACTGAATCATACCATCAAGATCTTTACCTTTTATAATAATTCTACTTCGATATTTTCTTACAAGTTTTCTTAACATAACGGGTCCTATCAATTGATAGCTTGCTCCATTAAGTATTTTCATAAACTCTAATGACGCCGCAAATGTTTCTTCCTCAGTATCACCATTAAATACGATACTAATAAGATAACTATACGGTGGATACTCGGCTATCTTACGATACTGCATTTCATAACTTACGAACTTCTTATACTGTTGATGAAGTGCACATTGAATAGCATAATGGTCTGGATTCGCTGTTTGAAGCATAACTTCACCCGTTAATCCACCTCTACCTGATCGTCCTGCTGCTTGAAGTAACATCGCAAAGGTAGTCTCTACCGCACGATAATCACTATGAGCTAATGCAGTATCGGCATTAATAATCCCAACTAAGGTAACATTGGGTATATCAAGACCCTTGGCAATCATTTGTGTCCCTATTAATATATCACATTCGTGGTCGATAAAGCTCTTAAGGATACGTTGATGGGCGTTCTTTTTCGAGGTAGTGTCTGCATCCATTCTCGCAATCCGAGCATTTGGAAAAAGTGCTTGGACATTTTCTTCCAAGCGTTGTGTCCCTACACCACTTCCAACTAATTTCATATTATTCTTTAGCCCTGTTTGATATCCACAAACATGACATCTTAAACTTCGATCAGTCTTATGGTAGCTTAAGGATAAATCACAGTTTGGACATTGTAGAACTTCATCCTCAGAGTTCTTAATAAGAGTCATATAACCACGTCTGTTTAGGAGCAACACAATCTGTTCTTTACGCTCAAGTCGAGCGTGTATTGCCTCTAACAGTTCATCCGTTAGGTATGCCGACTGACGACTCAATAATGCTTTGCGTGTATCGATAATGCTTACTTTAGGAAATTGATGATTAATACGCTCATTTAACTCAAGTAATGTATAGACTCCCTTTAAACTTCGTGCATATGTTTCTAGTGAAGGTGATGCACTTCCTAAGAGAAGTGGACAGTTATGGTATTCAGAACGCCATATAGCAACATCACGAGTATGATAGTAAGGAGTATTTTCTTGCTTGTAACTTGTGTCATGTTCTTCATCCATAACAATTAAACCAAGCTCCTTAAACGGCATAAAAACAGCAGATCGTGTACCTACTAAGATGTTGACTTCGTGATTACGAACGCGTTGATACTGTTCGTACTTTTCTTGATCATTGAGTCCACTGTGATAAATTGCGACATCTTGACCAAAACGAGTAGAAACCCGTTCTATCATTTGAGGTGTCAGTGATATTTCAGGAACTAAAATTAACACCTGCTTATTTTCTTTAATAACAGATTCTGCTAGCTGTAAATAAACTTCTGTTTTACCACTCCCTGTTACTCCATGAAGTAAGTATGTATGCGCATGCGTCATACTAACTTTTTTAATTACTTCAGCTTGCTTATCTGTTAATTGATAACTTGCTTTAACACTTTCAATCATTTGCTCACTATAAACAACTTCACGATCTTCCAAATCGAAAAGTCCTTTATCAATCAGTGTTCTAAACCCACTATACAACTTCACAGCTTCTTTTACTGTCATACTATCACCTTGTTTAAAGTGATCTAAGAAACGTTCTTGATGAGCAGTAGGATGGTGAAGGGTTAAATCAGTTCTCACAATGATACGTTCTTTTTTAGCTTTCTTACTTGAAGTTTGAGGCTTAAGTTTATTAGGTAATATTGTTTGTAGGCATCGTATTATTGGAGATACTGTTCGATATGCTAGCCAATCAGCACACAACCATAATTCCTCATTTAAGATAGGTGTATCATCAAGAACTGAAAGAATTGGCATAGCTTCGAAGTCTTCTGGTTTATTATTATGAACACTCGCTACAAACCCAATGATTTCTCTATTCCGCAAAGAAACACTTACACGCATGCCCCGAGCTACAGAAAAACCACCAACGTCATAAGTTAGTGTCTTATTCCCTAGAAAACTATTCTCTATATATACTTCACAATACACTGAGGATCCCTTCCAATCTTAAAACAACTCCTAGAGAGTTGTTTCAATATTACGTTTTATAATTAAGGCACAGGTATCTGCTGCTAACTGAGGATTTTCATTACAAATTACATAACGGTAATGATTCATCAGTTCCATTTCTTTTGCAGCTTTATCCAATCGCTCTTGGATAATTTCCTGTGATTCAGTTTGACGTCCTTCTATTCGTCTTCTAAGTTCTTCCATACTTGGTGGAACTAAGAATATACTGAGTGAATCGGGAACACGTTCAATAACTTGAAGCGCTCCTTGTACTTCAATTTCAAGTAAAACGTTCTTTCCTTCATCACGTAAACGTTCAACTTCAGCCATTGGTGTTCCATAGTAATTTCCTACAAATTCTGCATATTCTAACATCTCATCGTTATCAATAGCATCAAGGAATCGTTCTTTACTTACAAACTTATAATCAACACCATCTACTTCACCATTTCTTGGTCCACGTGTTGTCATAGAAATTGAAAATGCTAAGTTTAGTTCTTCACGATCAAAAAACAAACGACGCACTGTTCCTTTACCTACACCACTAGGTCCAGAAAATATGATTAATAATCCTCTTTTCATTCGCTCCCACCTCTAATAATTTTTATAATTATACCATAGGAAAGAAATTAATGCTTGTATACTATAATATTTCTTGAAATTTAGTATAATAGTTATGTTTGTGAAAGGATTTGGTACTATGGCAATCGATGGCGTATTTATGCACCGTCTTGTAAATATCTTACAAGAATCAACACCACTTAAAATAAATAGGATAACTCAACCTTCAAATCATGAGTTTATTTTCCAATGTTTTGCAGGAAAGAAAATGAATCTGTACATATCTACTCACCCTGTATTTAGTAGAATACAATGGACTCACAGTAAACCATCCAGCAATTTGGATCAAACTCACTTATTAACGTTGATGAGAAAACACCTTGAAGGTGGTATCATTACTCAAATTACACAGTATGGTTTTGACAGGGTTGTTGAAATACATATTGAACACCGTGACGAAATGGGAGTTATTAGGCCCTATCGTTGTATCGTTGAGTTGTTAGGTAAGTATGCTAACGTTATTATCGTTAATGAAGATAATACCATTGTAGATGCCTTAAAAAGAATCTCACCTTTCGAGAATACAGAACGAGCAATTGTTGCAGGGAGTAATTATGACTACCCACCACAATTTGATAAACGCTCATTCTTTGAACTTGCATCATTCAATCCTGCTGAATCCTTAAGAAGTCAATTTAATGGGATATCTCCCCTTCTTGAAAAAGAAATTTTATTCCGTTTGAAAACTCAAGATGCTCAATCTATTATTGATGAATTGCTTGATTCAAACTCAATTTACATTTATGAAACGGATTACCACATCATTCCTTTAACACATCTAAATAAAGAGCCAAAAGTTTACCCAATAATGGAAGGCTTAGATCATTTCTTTCACGATATTCAAGAACAAGACCGCATTAAGTCACATACTGGTGATCTCTTAAAACTAATTCGTCGTGAACTTAAGCGACTTAATCAAAAATTACCGAAACTCTATAATGATTTAGAAAAAGCTCAAGATAGTGAAGAGCTTCGCAATTACGGTGACCTACTCTTTGCATTTGCTCATGATTTATCCAATGGTCACAAAGAAATAACAGTGACTGATTTTGAAGGCAATGAAGTAAGCATTCCTCTTGATGAACGATTCAATGGGAAAGACAATGCCCGACGTTATTTCAAACGTTATCAAAAAGCAAAGACTTCGCTGTCTTATTTAGAAGAACAAATTACTAAAACTGAAGAACGGATTCAATATTTTTCTTCTCTACAAACTCAAACAGAGCAAGCAAATGTTGATGATGCTCAGGAAATCTACGAAGAGTTGATTTCTCAAAACATCATTCATCCGAACCGTCTTAAGAAAGCAAAAACAAACAAGAAGAAAAAACTTCCAAATATCTTAAAATTAAACTATGATGAGGAAACCACCATTTTTGTAGGTAAAAACAACTTGCAGAATGACCGAATTACATTCAAAATCGCGCGCAAACATGATACATGGTTCCATGTTGCTCATGACTTTGGGTCGCATGTCTTAATTCAGACTCCGAGTTTGGATGAGGCTAAAATTCGATTGTGTGCTAATCTTGCAGCGTATTTCTCAAAAAGTCGTTATGGAAGTTCTGTAGAAGTCCATTATACAGAGGCACGAAACATAAAGAAAATTCCTGGAGGTCATTTAGGCTTGGTAAGTGTCGCAACTCACAAAAGCATTTATATTGATCCCGATGAAAATCAAATTCTTGATTTCATTCAAGAACACACAAGTAAAAACCAGTAGACACTTATCTACTGGTTTTCTGCATTTTAATACGTTGTTTGTAATCAGGCATAATCTTCTCGATATGTGCATAGAACTTTTTACTGTGATTAAATTCTAGTAAGTGAGCACATTCATGAAGAATGACATAATCAATAAAGCGCTTATCTTCATGATACAAGTACAAATTAAATGCCAATTCTCCTTTAGAACTGCATCGACCATGAATTCTTTTATACCGTCTTACTTTAAACTTCGGAACTGGAATATTGAGAAGCTCACAGTAATATGGTAATCGATCTTCAATGTAGCGACTTAATGAATCTTTAAACGAATCATCAACCTTTTGTTCTATCCAAGCTACTTCTTTGTTTTTTGGAACCGTGATTCTAAGCAATCCATTATGCAGATTCTTTTTGAACGAAGAACCTTCGATTAGTTCCGTATCGAAACGCTCGCCATAAATTAGTATCGCTTGCTCAAGTCGATACCCCATTGGTGTATACCCTTCTAGTCTTTTTTGTATCCAAGCTTCATTTTTCTTAATAAATGCTTCAACCACACTATCATGAACTTGATATGGTACTTTTACTACTATTTCTCCACCAAGAATTTGAATGGAAAGTGTTTTTCTATTTGAACGAATAATTTTTGACTTCATGGTGTTATCATACCACACTCATGATATAATGTTGCTGGTGATATGATGAAAAACTCAGATATATTCTATTTTGATGTTGATGGTACTTTGTTGGATACAAAAAGTCATACCTTTTTAGATTCAACAATATATTCATTAAAAAAGTTAAAAGAAAAAGGATATCGTGTTGCATTATGTACAGGTCGTACACTTGATGCTATACAATCAATAGGCATTCCTGACTTTATTGAGTGGGATGGTTTTGTGCTTGCCAATGGGGCATTAGTTCTTGATCGAAATCTTGACGTCATCTTTAGAAAAGCTCTAAGTCCCGAATGGGTAAGTAAACTCATCAGTTTGCATAAAGGAACATTATTATTAGAGGGCGATGAGATTATGATGGTTAACAAACCTAATGAGACATTCCTTCTTTCAATGAAACATTTCAATATCGACCCAAACTTTCCTGAGACAAATTATACCAATCAAGTCGTCTATAAAGTATTGTCCTACGGATTCAATGATCTAAGGCAAGAGGATGTAGATTGGATACTAGAAGATGCAGATTTTGTTTATGACATTATTAAGAATAGAGAAATCTCTCCTAAAAACATCAATAAATTTTTAGGGGTACAAGCATTAAACAATCATCTAAACACAAATATTTCAACTGGTTTTGGAGATGGTGATAATGATGTTGAATTCTTAGAAGGCGTGACTTTTGGAGTTGCTATGGGTAATGGCACTGAAGGTGTTAAGAAAGTTAGTGATTATGAGACAGATCCATCATGGGATGATGGAATCTATAAAGCTTTAGTTAAATTTGGAGTCATTGAGGAGGAACTATGAAATATACTGAAGAACAATTATTAGGCTATGGAGTTATTAAGGATCGTCGTAGACGTTACTTACTTGTAATTCCGGGAACTAATGAAGGATATAATATACAAGAACGCAATATGAAATATGTGGCTATTGAAAGCACAAAGATAATTTGGATTACCTTGTCATTTGTTGTTGGATTAGGTATCTTTAAACTACCAATTTGGTTATGTAGCATATTAACTGCCCTGACTTTTGTAGGATTCATTATATTCAAGAAGTATTTTATGTTACGTGATGTTAAAAAGATTAAAGTTATCGATGAAGACCTTGCGAAATTTAGTAGTGTAGAAGGACTTAAAATCAAGCGTTCCGATGAGTTTATGAATACTTTATTCCCTTTACTTGTTATGAGTATGCTTGTTGCTCGATCATCTGATATTGGAGGCTATACAGGCATTGATATTCAACTCTACTACTTCTATCTAGCAGTAGCTGCTGTTGCAGTAATCTACTTTGCTTACCGTTCAATAAAAATTACAATGAAGATTCGTAAACTTCAAGGAAAATAAAAACAAACTTCTTAAAAGTTTGTTTTTTTAATTCTATAATTGTTATTCTATAATTTATCTTCCGATAATAAATATGTCAGCATTGCCACATCTTTTTTATCAAGCTTAATATCATATAATCCTTCAAGAATACTTCTAATCTTTAACACTGCTTCCTCAGATCGATAATCCATTCTAAGCATGTTGACATAGAAGTCTTCCAATTTGTTACCTTGAAATAATCTTAATATTAATACATCCAAATGACTAATAAATCTTTTGTTCTTATCAATACTTAGCGATATCCCTGAATCTTCTAATATCTTATGAATGACATGTCTGTCAGTATGTGTAAGATATTCGGGAAGCATCCTACGAACAGATAACAGCGTTTCAAATTCTTCTTTTATATTTACCAGTAAGTTTCTCTTATCATATTCTGATCCATCGATAATTACTGCATCATCGTTGAATTCTAGTTTTAGTTCACAATCTTCAAGGTATTTTCTTGCATGGGATAAATCTTCTACTAATTCAGCAATAGTAGTTCCAATAATGTCTGAAAACACATCTAAAGGTATAGCAACCGCAATTTCATTTAAAAGAATTATTATTTCGAAAAGCACACGACTCTGTTGCGTTAGTACAAATGAACTAAATTCTGTTGTGATAATAAAGTTTGAATATTGATCAAAGTCGGTAACAATCAGAGTATACCCGCGATTCTTAACGACATCAATTCTGAATCCATGTCCCTTACCTACTTCATTCAAACGTTGCATTACACTTTGTGTGCGTCGTTTAGAGAGGTTAATCTCGCTCATTATTTTTGTTAATGAAATGATTTCATTTTTCAAAAACAACTGTAATAGTTTTGCAAGTGTTGTCATGTAGATCCATCCTCTCGCTACTTCAACAAAATGCCTACCAATTCACAATGCTATTGCACTGTCAATATACCTCTTATTCTAACAAAAAAAGAACACCTTTCAAAGTGTTCTAATTCATCTTCTCAACAGCATCTATTATTTCTAAAGTAAATTGTCCATTTATGGCATCAACGTGAATGATAGCATTTTCATGTACATCTTGTTCAATGAGAAGATAAGCAATACGTGTTTCGAGTTCTTTTTGAATATAACGTTTCATAGGACGTGCACCATAGGTTACATCACTACCTTGAGCAACAATCAATTGTAATGCAGCATCGGTTACTTCTAGTTTTAATTGACGTTTTGCAACTCTTATAGCTAACTCATCAACAAACTTACGAGCAATGTCAATTAACACACTATCACTTAATGCATTAAAGACAACAATCTCATCAATACGGTTAATAAACTCTGGTTTAAAGTGAGCTTGAACCGCTTGAAGATAACGATCATTTCGAATTGATTGATCTCTTTCAAAGGCAAATTGACTACCTAAGTTTGAGGTCATGATAATAATTGTATTCTTGAAGTCAACAGTTACTCCTTTACTATCAGTGATACGACCATCATCTAATATTTGTAGTAAAACATTGAAGACATCTGGATGGGCTTTTTCAATTTCATCTAGTAACACAATTGAGTATGGGTGTCGTCTTACTTGTTCTGTAAGTTGACCTCCTTGTTCATAACCAACATATCCTGGAGGCGCTCCTATTAATCTCGATACAGAGTGTTTCTCCATGTACTCACTCATATCAATTCGAACGATTTGATTTCTATCATCGAATAGTTGTTCTGCAAGGACACGTGCTACCTCTGTCTTACCTACCCCAGTTGGACCTAGGAACATAAAGGAACCAAGAGGTCGATTCTCATCTTGAATTTGTGCTTTCGAACGTAGAATAGCGTCTGTAACGACTTGTAATGCCTCATCTTGGCCTTTTACTGAACGTTGTAGTTCTGCTTTGAGTGAAAGGAGTTTTTCTCTCTCAGATTCTACTAATTTAGTAATTTTAATTCCAGTCCACTTCGATATAATCTCAGCAACTAAATCTTCGGTTACAACTTCTTGAATCATACCACCTTGTTTTTCCATATCATTAGCTTCTTTAATTCTCGCTTCCAAGGATGGAATTGTTTCATATTGTAATCTTGCAGCTTCTTCATATCGAGCTTCATTTTGAGCACGTTCAAATGCAAGTCTTGCTTTTTCTAACTCTTCTTTAGCATCTTTTACACCATCAAGCGCTTCTTTTTCATGTTGCCAACGTGCATACATTGTGTCATAACGTTCTTTCAAATTAGAAAGTTCTTCTAAGATTTCGTCAAGTCGTTCAAGTGTACGTTCATCAGTTTCTTTCTTCAATGCAGTCTCTTCGATTTCAAGTTGACGGATACGACGATTCAGTTCGTCAAGTTCAGCTGGCATTGATTCCATTTCTACACGAATAGAAGCACAAGACTCATCAATTAAGTCAATAGCTTTATCCGGCAAGAATCTGTCCGTGATATAACGATTGGATAACTTCGCTGCCGCTACAATAGCTTCATCAAGGATCTTAACACCATGATGGGATTCAAAACGATCTTTCAAACCTCTTAAAATAGAAATTGTATCATCTACAGTTGGTTCGCTTACCGTTACTCTTTGGAAACGTCTCTCTAATGCAGCGTCTTTTTCAATATATTGTCGGTATTCATTGTATGTCGTTGCACCGATTAAGTGAAGTTCACCACGTGCTAACATTGGTTTTAACAGGTTAGCAGCATCCATGGATCCTTCAGTTTTCCCTGCACCTACTAGGTTGTGAAGCTCGTCAATAAAGAGAATTATATTTCCTTCAGATTGTTCTACTTCTTCAAGTACTGCTTTTAAACGTTCTTCGAACTCACCTCTATATTTGGCACCTGCAATTAAAGAGCCCATATCAAGTTCAATAAGTTGCTTATTCTTTAAGCTAAAAGGAACATCACCGCGCATAATACGCCATGCTAATCCTTCAGCAATCGCAGTTTTACCAACACCAGGTTCACCGATGAGAACAGGATTATTTTTTGTTTTACGGCTTAGTATTTGGATGACACGACGGATTTCATCATCACGTCCTATAATAGGATCAATTTTCCCATCACGTACATCTTTTACTAAATCACGACCATATTTTAATAGGGCATCAATATTATTCTCAGCAGTTGGAGAGTCCATAACTCGTCCATTTCGATGGTTTAAAATACTTTTTTCTGTATCTTTGTAGTTAATAAGTGTTTCTAAACTTTTTGTTGTTTTAATTGCTGAAAGGAACAATGCATAAACAGATACATAGGTATCTCCGTTTTTTTCAGACCATTGGTTTGCTTCATTCATCATTTGCCCAAATTCATTTGAAGCACCAAGTTGTGCTCCTTGTACCTTAGGCAGACGATTTAATTCACCATCCACTAAGTTATTGATAACTTGTTTGGAAACAGAAACATCGCTTAAAACTATGTCTAGGTCAGTAGTTGCCATCAGCGCTTTCAAAACGTGATATGGTGTCACTTGACTATGAGACATTGCTGTCGCATAGTTTACAGCTTCCATAATAATATTTTGAGCTTTTTCTGTCATTCTCTCGTTATTCATTCTATCACCTCCGTTAGCAGTTAATGAACAAGAGTGCTAATTGATTTTGGAAAGAAAAGTGACTCTCATCACTTAAACGCATTTTTAAAACGTTCAAAGACTCCTTCACCTTTCTTATCGCGTAATTTTTCAAATAATTCACGTTCTTCACGCGATATTTTCTTAGGTACTTCAAGTTTAATCTCGACATATTGGTCACCCATTCGTCCCGTTCTTAAATCTTTAACACCTTTTTCACGCATTCTAAATTTTGTATTCGGTTGTGTTCCAGATGGAATGTTCAGAAGAACATCTCCATGAACCGTTGGAACTTCTATATCCGCTCCAAGTGTAGCATCAACAATCGACAATGGTACTTGTATATGAATGTTGTTGCCATCACGTGTAAAGTATTTATGAGGTGTCACGTTTATCTCAACATAGAGATCTCCGTTTGAACCACCATTACTTCCACGTTCTCCTTTACCACTTACACGTAGTTGTTGTCCTGATGAAATACCAGCAGGTATTTTCAAGTCAACATTTACACGTTTTGTAGTATATCCTTTACCATGACATTCTTCACAGTGACGACTAATTGTCTTACCTGTACCTTTACAATCTGGACATGTAGTTGCAGATTGGAAAGTACCAAATGGAGTGCGTTGTTCAGTAACAGTTTGACCTGTACCATTACAACGTGAACATGTATGAATATCACTGGAGCTATAAGCACCTGTTCCATGACACACATGACATACTTCATCGACATTTAAAGTAACTGTTTTCTCAGCACCAAAGACAGCTTCCATGAAATCAATCTTCATGGACATAAAACGATCTTGTCCTTGACGTGGAGCGTTAGGATTTGCTCTACGGGTTTGTCCCCAAAGCCACCACCAAAGAAAGAACTAAAGATATCTCCAAAATCATCAAATCCACCAGCACCGCCAAATCCTGCATTTTGATCAAAGGCAGCATGACCATATTGGTCATAATTTGAACGTTTCTGTTTGTCAGATAAGATATCGTAAGCTTCTTGTACTTCCTTAAACTTCGCATCAGAACCCGGATCTTTATTAACATCCGGGTGATATTTCTTTGCGAGTTGGCGATATGCTTTTTTTATTTCTTGGTCAGTTGCGTTTTTGCTAACTCCAAGAACTTCATAAAAATCTTTTTTTGCCATATCTACCTCCACACTGATGAACTAAAATTATTCTTTTTCTTCAAATTCTGCGTCAACCACTGTATCATCATCTGACATAGGTTCAGGGTTCACACCACCATCAGCGCCTTGGTACATGGATTGTGACATTGCTTGAGCAGCTTGTTCGAGTGCATCAAGTTTTTCACGAAGTGAGTCCATGTCACCACTATCTAATGCAGCTTGTAACTCATCACGAAGTTTCTTAACTTCTTCTTTTTGAGCTTCTTCAATATTTGCATCTTGATTGTTTAATGTTTCATCAATTTGATTAATGAATTGTTCTGCTCTGTTCTTAAGTTCTGCTTCTTCACGTAATTTTGAATCGGCTTCAGCATTTTCTTCAGCTTCACGAACCATACGATCGATTTCTTCATCACTTAATCCTGAGCTATTTGTAATTGTAATTGATTGTTTTTTATTTGTTCCTTTGTCGAGTGCTGATACGTTTACAATACCGTTAACGTCAATATCGAATGTAACTTCGATTTGAGGAACACCACGACGTGCTGGTGCAATACCGTCTAATTTGAAGATACCAAGTGACTTGTTATCGTTTGCCATTGGACGTTCACCTTGTAACACATTAATGTCAACTGCAGGTTGGTTATCTGCGTATGTTGAGAACACTTGTGATTTCGATGTAGGGATTGTTGTGTTACGTTCAATCATAACTGTCATAACACCACCAGCTGTTTCAATACCTAGTGACAATGGAGTAACGTCTAAGAGTAATACGTCTTTAACATCTCCTGAAATAACACCACCTTGAATTGCAGCTCCCATTGCGACAACTTCATCAGGGTTAACTGATTTGTTAGGTTCTTTACCTAATTCTTTTTTAACTGCATCAACAACTGCAGGAATACGTGTTGATCCACCAACTAATAATACTTGGTGAATATCATTACGAGTTAATCCAGCATCTTTTAATGCTTGACGAACTGGAATCATTGTACGTTCAACAAGTTGTTTTGTCATTTCATCAAACTTAGCACGTGATAGTGTTGTTTCTAAGTGTAATGGACCAGCTTCTCCAGCTGAAATAAATGGCAATGAAATTTGAGCATTAACTGTTGCTGATAAGTCTTTCTTAGCTTTTTCTGCAGCTTCTTTTAAACGTTGCATTGCCATCTTATCTTTTGTTAAGTCAACACCATTTTCTTTTTTAAACATGTCTACTAAGTAGTCAACAACAATGTGGTCAAAGTCATCTCCACCTAATTTGTTATCACCTGCTGTTGATAATACTTCGAATGTACCATCTGCTAATTCAAGAATGGAAACATCAAATGTACCACCACCAAGGTCAAACACAAGAACTTTTTGTTCAATATCTGTTTTATCAATACCGAATGCTAATGCAGCTGCAGTAGGTTCGTTAATAATACGTTCAACTTCTAAACCTGCAATACGTCCTGCGTCTTTTGTTGCTTGACGTTGTGCATCATTAAAGTATGCTGGAACAGTAATAACTGCTTTTGTAACTTTTTCACCTAAGTATTCTTCTGCATATGATTTGATATATGAAAGAATCATTGCTGATACTTCTTCAGGTGTGTAATCTTTACCTTCTAAATGTACTTTTTCGCTAGTACCAATTAAACGTTTTACTGATGTAGCTGTATTTGGGTTTGTAACTACTTGACGCTTAGCAGCATCCCCAACAATACGCTCTCCGTTTTTAAAACTTACAACTGATGGTGTTGTACGATTGCCTTCAGGGTTAGTAATAACCTTTGCTTCGCCACCATCCATAACAGCAACTGCTGAGTTTGTTGTACCTAAGTCAATACCTATAACTTTACTCATAATCTATCTCTCCTTTTATTCACTTACTTTTACTAAGCTTGCTCGTAATATACGATCTTTTAACATATAACCTTTTTGATACTCTTCGATTACTGTATTGGGTTCAACACCTTCTACAGATTCCATCATCATCGCTTGATGGATATTTGGATCAAAAGGTTTATTTAATGCTTCAATTGCTTCAACACCTTCTGCTTTTAGCGAGGCCATCAATTGATCATAAATCATTACAACACCTTCACGATATGCTTCATCATCTGTTTTTTGTTGAAGTGCTCGCTCTAAGTTGTCGATTGTTGGCAAAATATTTAACGCAAAACTTTGAATGCGATATTTTGTACTTTGCTCATGTTCACGTTGCAGACGTTTCTTTAAATTTTCGGTGTCTGCGAACACCTTAATGTATTCGTTTTTTAATTTTTCTACTTCTGCTTTTAATGCAGTAACTTCATCTTCTTGAGTTGGTTCTACCACTTTTTCAGATGATTCTTGATCACTTGAGACATTTTCAGTATCTTCTACTACTTCTTCAAGGATCTCTTCAACATTTTCATTCTTCTTCGTTTCGCTCATCCTGACCACCTTTCCCATACACTTTTTCAACCATCGTAGCAACGTAGTTGATAAGGGATACAACACGACCGTATTCCATACGATTCGGACCTACAACCATAAGTTGATGTTCTGAATCATCTTCTAGACGTAATGTACTAGAAACTACTGCCATATCGTCAATCCACATTAATTCACTATTTGCTGATTTTTGTAGGCGTAAGTTATCATGACGTTTCGATAACTCTTGCCACATTTGACTATCTTCAAGCATCTCTGTTAGTTGTCGAAGTTTGTCGATGTTTGCAAACTCTGGTTGGTAGAGCATATTACGTTCACCACTTAAGTAAACTTCACTTTGGGCAAATCTAATAAATGCACCTACAAAAGCTTCAAACAACACTTCATATTGATGGAGTTTAACAGACAAGATTGGTCTTAAGCTTTCCATTTTTTCTACAATGTCTTTTAACTGCGTTCCTTTTAATCTTTCGTTTAGGATTGTAGTACATTGCTCGATATCTTCTACTGAAATTTTCTCTTCAAAATTAAAGATTCTATTCTCAGCATGTCCACCTTCAGTAACGAAGACAGCCATAGCAGATAACTCATTTAATGGAATAAGCTGGACACTCCGTAACACTTGATCACCTGCACTAGGTCCAAGTACTACTGTCGTTAAATTCGTCATGTGAGAAATAATATCACTACTTTGACGAATTGCTTCATCAATATCCAGTCGACGATCAGAGAACACTTGTGTAATTGCATTTTCAACAGCACGGTTATCTTCTGTTTCCATGAGATGTTCCACATAGAAGTGATACCCTTTGGTAGAAGGAACACGTCCTGAAGATGTATGTGTCTTCTCAATCAGTCCAAGTTTTTCTAAATCTGACATTTCATTTCGGATTGTTGCTGAAGAGTATGGCAAATTGAATTTTTCAATCAGAGTGTTAGAACCAACAGGTTCCGCTGATTCAATAAATTCAGTGACAATTGCTTTAAATATTTCAATTTTACGCGGTGTCAACATAAGCTTTTCCTCCCAACAAATAGACCCTCTTTAATGTCCTGAGTATATTATAAAACAACCTTTTAGCACTGTCAAGGTCAAAGTGCTAAAAGGTTGTCATTTAGTTGTTAATCTATAGATATTTCATTCCAACTTAATCATTATATCATATTCTAAGCACTTATTCCGCTAGTTTTCGACTATTGTTGAAACGAACTAACAAAACTACGGATTATTTTTGTGCTAAGGATTTTATGTAATTAAGTAAGACAGCAACAGCTCTTTCTGAAGCAGTGATTAAGTTATCGTTAAACACCCTATTCCCACTCTTAAATGGAGTATCACTTATTGTACGAATTGCTGCAAAAGGAACATCATTTACATAACATACATGAGCAACTGCGGCAGTTTCCATATCAACTGCTAAAGGATGATATGTTGCTACGATTTGATCTCTACCTTCATGATCAATAAACTGCTCACCTGTTACTATTAATCCTTTATAAAGAGGATATTTGCTCTCACTCGCTTCATAAATTTCTTGGCTTAGTTCTTCATTTACATTAAAAAAATGAGTTTCCATCCACGGATGATATTCAGTAAGTATTGTTTTATCGACATCATGGTATGATAATTGGCTCGCTAATACTGTATCGAGTATATCTAATGATTCTGAGATAGCCCCTGCAACGCCTACAACAATGACTGACGTTGGTTTAAACTCGTCGAGCATCAATTGACACGCAAGAGCTGCATTCACCTTACACACGCCGCTAAACACACAAACAAGCTCACTATCGTTCACTTCCCCTCGATAAAACGTCAGCATTGATTTATTTCTTGTTTCTTGCACTTCCATTACATCAAGTAATGGCTGTAGTTCTTTCTCACTTGCAGCTAATATTCCTAACATTGTTCCCCTACTTTCTTATTAAATAGAACAATAGGCTAATCCTCTCGAATTAGCCTATCACTTATTGCATTTCATACTTTACGATATCTTTAGCAATATCTGTTTTAGTGATTGTGTCATTTTCATCTACTAAGACAATACGTTTTCCGACTAAAACATCATCTCCATATTTTTCGCGTAAAAATGCTTCCGCTTCACGCTCACGACGTCGATTCGTAATTGCTTCAGAATTCATTATTTTCTTAACTACAACTACAGTAGCTATTGCAGCTCCGACGCCAATTAATGTAGTAATACCTAAAGAAATCTTTTTATTATTTGTCATTATGGCACCTACTTTCTAAAACCATAATACCATAGCTCAACTTATTTTAACAAAACATAAACATCAATTTCATTGTTTTTTCTTTTTTCTTCTCATTCTTCTGTTAAAGAACACTGTAACTGCATAAGCATAGAACTTCTTAAGCAAGAGAAGAACTCCTGTACTAATTACAATTAATACAACCGTGATCTGAATCTCACGTGGATTTAACAAGACCAAATATAGTTGCTCATAGAAGATAAAACACACAGTCACAAAACTACTTGCAGCTGCAAGAAGTACGCCAATACGTTTCCAATTCATGGGTTTAAATGCAAAGTAAACAAGTGCAAATGATAGATAGGTCGTTACAAAGTACATCATGGTGTAACTTGTTTTTAAATCCATTTTTAAACTCAATATCCCAACAAACATAATTGCCATTGCTGTAGCATTTGGAAGAATATTGCGAAGTATATTCGGCAATACATCATCCTTAGGTTTTGAATAATCGTTTTCAAAAGTTACAAATGATGAAGGCATACCTTCGGCAAACATACTCATCACGGATACTTGTAACGGTGCAAAGGGATACGGTGTATTTAAGATTATAGAAACGATCGATAACATAAAGGTTAATAATGTTCCTAGATAGTACATCGATGCTGATCGTGAAATGTTGTTGGTAACTAAGCGACCTTCCATAACAACATCAACCATTGTTTTAAACTCATTATCCAATAAAATAATCTGTGCTGCCTGGCGTGCTGCTCCTGAACCTGCTCCCATAGCAATCGAGCAATCAGCAGAACGTAAGGCTAAAACATCATTAACCCCATCTCCAACCATGGCAACTCTTTCTCCATTTTTCTGAAGTAGTTTTACCATACGTTGTTTTTGATGTGGTGATGCTCGACCAATAACATTGTAGTTTAACACTGCGTACTCAAGATCTTCATCACTTGTCATTTCACTAATATCAATTGCTTTATCACCATTAACAACTCCAGTTTGACTGGCAACAGCTCTTAAAGTATTAATATTATCTCCTGAAATAACTTTGACATTAACTTCGTTATTTTTAAAGAAATTTAAAGTTGGAATAACATCCAGACGTATCGTATCTGAAATCACAATAATCGCTAATGCACGAATTGTATTGGGTACAATCGGTTCAAATACCGCATCATCAGTTTTCGCAACCAAGAGTAAACGTGCACCTTCATCTTGGTAGTGACGAGCTTGTCTTGGCAACTCATAGCCTTGAATTAAGAACTCAGGAGCACCAATATAAATGGTTCCTAAACCTTCAAAACTCATTGATCCCCATTTTCTTACAGATGAGAATGGCACAATGTTCTGAGGTGTTTTAATCGTATCAATATCAAAATAAGCTTTCATCGCAAGGGATGTAGAATCTACATCTTTAGAATTACCTAAATAAGCTGCAATATCTTTTTTTGCATTTTTCTCTTCATCAAGATAGATAACATCTTTAACTTTCATCTCACCTTGGGTTAAAGTGCCGGTCTTATCAATACACATGACATCAACTTTCGAAAGCACTTCGATACTATATATTTCTTGAACCAATGTACGTTTCTTAGCTAAACGATATACCGAAACTCCAAATGATAAACTCGTGAGTAATACAAGTCCTTTTGGAAGTAACGATAAAAGAACTGTTGATGTTTTTAAGACAGTTTCATGGAATGTATTTCCTCTAAGTCCCATGGATTGATAGACAAGAATAATTCCAATAGGTAAAACAACAGTGGTACATATTCTCGTTATTTTTAAGAAGATATTCATGAGTTCTGATTCTACAGGTTCGTAGTTACGTGCCTCATCAGTTATTTTTTGAGCAAAACTTTGTGTTCCTACTCTTTCTGTTCGAGCGAGACAAGAACCACTTGTTACAAAACTTCCTGATAATAAAGAATCTCCTGGATATTTGATCACAGGTTCTGACTCTCCGGTTAAGTTTGATTCATTGACTTCAATAACATCTGTCAATACAAGTGAATCGGCTGAAATCTGATCGCCAGTTTGATATAAAACAACATCACCCAGAACAATATCTTCACTTGCGATAGTTGTGAACTCACCATTTCTTAATACCTTTGTATCCTGAGATATTAATATCGTTAGATTCTCAACAGTCTTCTTAGCTCTAATTTCTTGGAAAGATCGGATACCAATATTCATCACAATGACGTTTAGGAAGAAGATACTAAGATATTCTTTTACGTATATTAAAAAGAATGCAATGATGACATTGTATAAGTTAAATAAATTAAATGTATGTCCTAGTATAATTTGAAGACTACTCTTACTCTTTGGTTTAGGAACATAGTTCGTATTACCAATCTGAACTTGTTCTTGAACTTGAGCTGTTGTTAGTCCTTTAACATCAGTTTTCATAGCCTCTCCTAAATTTCTATATCTTTAATATGCTTTGGTTCCCTCTTATGCTCAGGCGGTGCTTGCATGTAGCTTGGACCATAAATAGAAATTAAATAATCTTTATAATTTGCTGGAATAGGTAATTGATGACCTTCGAAATCCATCAATACAGTAGGAAATAATACTTCATTTGGTACTCTACTATCTTTTAATGGCTCAAATACCCATGTCATATTCACTGCACTGTATTTTGAATTTTTATGTTTACGTGCATAACGACGTGCAAAGTTAGAAAAAGCTTTCTTTAAACCAAACGCAGTAAAACCTAAGTTATCAATGATTACTAAGAATGGCATCATCGAAAGTGTAAAAATTCGCGTTGAAAAATAGTTGAATTTACTTTCCGATACTCTGTCAAAGACAAATACGTCAATAAAAAGACCATTCCCCTCACATTTATTACGAAGGAGGTAATTTTGTTCCTCAACAAAAGTATTTTTCATTCTGAACTTCATGTTTGGAATCAATATATTATATTTTTTACAATTTTCTATACAATGATAATAATAGTCTTCTGACATTTCTTGATCTAGAATTGATAGTAACTTATCATAATTATCGTAATCCATCATGACATCAACATCATCATCCCATGGAATAAAACCACTATGACGAACTGCTCCTAAAGCTGTTCCATATGATAAAGCATACTCAATGTCATGTTTTTTACAAATACGGTCAAACTCTAATAATATCTCTAATGTTTTTAGTTGAACATCGCGAAGTGTGATTTCACTTCCGTCGTCCCTTGTTTTTAACACTGTCATTTTACACCTCTGTAAACAATTTACTTAATTACAACAATTCAATTCTATCATAAAGCACAGGGTAAATTAAAGGGTTGTATTAGATAAATAGTACAACCCCTACATTTTAAAATAATATACACACGTTGTTTTGTAATCTTTCACATCATAGCAAGACCATTCACATATTGTGTCAGGTATTTCTTGTTTCCCATCAGTCTCAATGATTATGATACCATCGTCTTTAACTGATTTTGTTACGACAATCTTTTCTACAACGTCTATTAGTTTTTCATAACCATATGGTGGATCTAAAAATACAATATCAAATGATCCGCTAAGTCTATCAATCAGTTGAAATGCATCACCTCTTAAGAGTGTTACATTTTCTTCTTCTTTTAGCTGTTGAATGTTTTCTCGGATAACTTGAAAGGCTTTTGGATTTTTCTCAAATACTGTAACTGATTTTGCGCCACGACTTAAAGCTTCCAAAGCCATTGCTCCACTTCCACCAAATACATCGAGAAAAGTCTCATCTTCGAAATACGGTCCTATTTTACTAAAAATACCACCTCGTATTTTATCTGACGTAGGTCTAGTAATTGTACCGCTTAAAGTTTTTAAGGAACGAGATCCGTGTTTTCCCGCTACAATCCTCATGTGGATTGTACCGCCTTTTGACGCTGACTACTGTTTGTCCTACTAATAATATTCTGTGCAAGTCCAATCATAATCATCGCAGCCATTCTACTAGATCCCCCTGCTGAAACTAAAATCAGAGGAACCCCAGTCAGTGGAATTAAACCTGTAGCACCACCAATGTTTAAGATAAAGTGAATTGCAAAATATGAAGCAGCACCAATTAGCACTATTTTCTCAGCTTCAAATCGAGCTAGAATTGCATATTTATAGAGATTGAAAAGAATCACGCCATAACTTATTACAACAATTAATATTCCTAAGATACCCAGTTCTTCGACAATGATTGCAATGATAAAGTCAGTTTGAGCTTCTGGTAAGTAACCAAATTTATTATCACTATTTGTAAAGCCTTTACCAAATGGACCAGCTTGTAAGCCCTGTACCATTGCAGCAAGACCCATGAACAGTTGATACCCTTCGTTATAACGATCAAGGAAAGGATTCGCTGCTGATTCAAATCGTTTAAACATATACTCAGGAATTCCTAACTTGGAAAAAATTGTTTCTGCAATTTTAAGCCCAGTTGGTGTATCTAAGAATATTAATGTAAATACCCCTACCACCAATAGTATTAAGACCCACTTTTGCAACTTACTTAGTTTCCGTTGTGATGGAATTAAAAAGCAAAGTAAAGAAATCGCAAGGATTACTGCAGCAGAACCAAGGTCACGCTGTAAAACCGTAACAATTAAAATTATTGTTAACAAGACTAGTACAGGACGCTTCACTAAATCTATACCACTGGCAACACGAACTTTGTGTTTGTCTCCTAAAGATACGGCTATTAATAAGACCATGTACACTTTCGCAAACTCTGAAGGTTGAATCGTCACTTGACCAAAACGAATCCAGGCTGATGCCCCACCAGCGCTACTAAAAAACATTGTCAATAACAATGAGCCAATAACAGCAAGTGTGATAACTACTAAATATTTTTTAAAATAATTAAATGAAAACCTACGCGCAAAGAAAACCATCATGAAGTATCCAACACATACAAAAAACAATTCTTTCCCACCTGCGAACAGTGTTTTTCCTACTGAAACCTTACCCATTGTTGCAGATGTAACCATGAGTACACCAAAAAGACTCAAGACAATTACGGTACCATGAATGAGTTTACTATAGCCTGCAGGCATTCTTAACGATATTATATTCTTTAATTTATTCTTTTTCATGTAGTTATAATATCATAAATATAGTGCAAAGACTTTCAAAAACACAATAAATATTGTAATATGTATCTAAAGAGTTTTCTATCAAATGAAAAGATTACATTTTTAATATTAATTAGAAGAGGTTTAACTATGGTTAAAATTAATATGGATACGATCATTCTTGATCCAAATCCTGTTTTACGTGCGCAGTGCGAAAGTGTCAAATTACCCTTAAGTGATGAGGACAAAAGCACTCTTTTAGATATGTTGCAATATGTGCGAGATTCTCGTGATGAGGAACTAGCAGAGAAATATAATTTACAACCCGCAAATGGTATTGCTGCTCCACAAATTGGTGTTGCAAAGCAAATGACAGCAATCGTTGTTGATTTAGTAAATAAAGATGGACAAGATATTACCGTTGAGTTTGCACTTGTTAATCCAAAAATAGTATCTCATACAGTTAAGCAAGCAGCTTTAGGCTATGGTGAAGGCTGTTTATCTGTACGTGAAGTACATGAAGGTCTTGTACCAAGAGCTCAACGTATCAAAGTACAAGCTTACGATTTAATTCAAGATAAAGAAGTTACAATTATTGCTAAAGACTTACTAGCAATTGTTTTACAGCATGAGATTGATCATTTACATGGCATCCTTTTCTACGATCATATTAATAAAGTAGATCCTTGGGGACATGATAACTCACTAAAAATAATAGAATAGGAGTCATAGTATGACAGCTAAAAATAAGAAATTAAAAAATACTGATACACTCATCTATGCATTAGGCGGACTGGGTGAAGTCGGTAAAAACATGTATGTCGTCGAACATGAAGACGAAATAATCATTATCGATGCAGGGGTTCTTTTCCCTGAAGAAGATTTATTAGGAGTCGATTACGTTATTCCTGATTTTACACATCTCATAAAAAATCAAAAGAAAATTAAAGCACTTGTAATTACCCATGGTCATGAAGACCATATTGGTGGTATTCCATTCTTACTACAACGTGTTAATATTCCAATGATTTATGCTCCTCGCTTTGCGAAGGCACAAATTGAACGAAAATTAGAAGAACGAAAAATTCGTACAAAACATCCGATTGTTGAGATAAATTCTCAATCAACAGTAAAAACAAAACACTTTGTAATTGGATTCTTTAATGTTGTTCACTCAATTCCAGACGCAATGGGAGTTCTAATCAATACACCAAACGGTCGTGTTGTTACAACAGGTGACTTTAAGTTTGACTTAACTCCTGTAGGAACCAATCCTGATTACCAAATCATGGCTTATATGGGACAAATTGGAGTTGACTTACTTTTAAGTGATTCAACCAATGCCCAAGTTAGTGGATTCTCAATAAGTGAGAGAGACGTTGCTAAAGAAATCGGTAGAATCTTTAAGAAAGCAGATGGGCGTATTATTATCGCTACCTTTGCTTCAAACGTCTACCGTGTCCAACAAATTATAGAAGCTGCAATTTCACAAGGTAGAAAAATTGCTGTCTTTGGTCGTTCAATGGAAAATGTCATTACCATTGCACGTAAATTAGGACATATTAAAGCAGCAGACAAACATTTCGTTAATGCAAATCAATTAAATAAGCTCCCAGCAAATAAAGCTCTTATCTTATGTACTGGGTCTCAAGGTGAACCCCTTGCAGCTTTAAGCCGTATCGCCAACGGAACTCACCGTCAAATTAGTATTATTCCTGGTGACACTGTTGTCTTCTCCTCCAGCCCAATTCCTGGAAACGCCCAAGTGTTTCACATGTAGTGAATCAATTGACACGTTCTGGAGCTACAGTGCTTACAAACTCACCATTAAACTCACTTCATACTACAGGACATGCTTCTAAAGAAGAACAAACACTGATGTTACAGTTATTACGTCCTAAGTACTTTATGCCAGTTCACGGTGAATATAAGATGCTTAAAACCCATAAAGATACTGCTATCCAAACTGGGATTCCTGCAGAAAACGTCTTTATATGTTCCAATGGAGATGTAGTTGGACTTCGTGACGGGGTAGCATTTGCTTCAAATGTTCGTTTCCAAGCTGATGATATTTATGTTGATGGAAATGATTCCAGTGGATTATCCACTGCAGTTATTAAAGACCGTAAGATTCTTTCTGATAGTGGTCTTGTAAGTGTCGTTGTTACAATCGATTCAAGAAACAATAAAATCTTAACAAAACCAAGTATTGTTAGTCGTGGATTTGTCCTTATTAAAGAGAATCAATCCCTGCTAAAAGAAGCTGAACAAGTAGTTTATGAAGCATTAAAGAAACGTATGAAATCTAAAGTAACATTTGGAGAGATTAAGAACACAATCCGTGGCTCTTTAGAACCTTTCCTTTACAAACATACCCAACGAAACCCGCTGGTTATTCCAGTAATCTTAAATTTACGAAATACACAACAACAGCAAGCAAAGAGCAATGAGAAAGTATAAACGTAGAATACTAAGCCTTGTTGTTGTCTTAGCACTTGTTGGGTATATCTATTTTGAAATGACACAACTTGCGACAAAGCGTCTTAAACTACACTTTGAAACAGTAATATCTGAAAAGATTCCAAACTCCTTCAACAATCAAACTATGGCTTTCATGTCAGATGTTGATGGTGATGTTAATAATCTAAGAAAAGCGGTAAAAGAAATCAAAACATTTAATCCCGATACAGTAGTGTTTCTGGGCTCACTTCTAAAAGTAGATGAGTTCAGCGAAGATACTAATAACTTAATGATTGAGCTCTTATCAGACATTAAAACAAACAGTGGTAAGATTGCCGTCTTAAGTGAGAAGGATAACGAAACTTCTAGACAAATACTTGAAGCTTCTGGATTTCTAATTCTAGAAAACCAAGACTTACTCTTCTATAATCCAGAACATGAAGCTATCAAGATTATTGGTTTAGGTGCTGCAAGTGGCGAAGTAATTGTTGAAGACAATAATTACTTTACACTGGCATTAAGTTACAATCCTGATCAAATAGATGCAAATACTGACAAGAATTTTGATCTCATGGTTGCTGGTAAGTCTATGTTAGGAAAGATCCGTCTCCCCTTCATTGGACCACTTGCAAAAGAGACAAAATATGCAGAACGACGTCAAACTGTGAGTAATACTGAATTAATCTTAACATCGGGTGTTTCAACTACAGATCCTGATATTCGCTTATTCACAAATCCTGATGTCTTAATACTTACATTAAAGAATGCACAGTAGCATTCTTTCTTTTATAAATGGAGGTTAACAATGAATCATAAAGAACTTGCACATCAATTTATGAAGCAATACTTAGATAAGAATCGTTCCATTGTTCTTGATATGACATGCGGAAATGGATACGACACATACTTTCTTGCCGAACACACAAAGCACGTATATGCCATAGACATTCAAAAACAAGCAATCCTTAGCACTTATGACAAAACTTCAATGTATTCAAATATCACCTACTATCTTAGTGATCATAGTCTTCTAGATTATAAAAAAATTGCTCCTTTTACTGGAGCAATCTATAATTTAGGTTACTTACCTCGTAGTGATAAGCACGTCATCACTGAAGTATCATCGACCATACAGTCTTTAGACGCCATTTGGGAGCATTTAAGCGACTTTGTAGTCATTGCATGTTATCTTAAACATGATGGCGGGTACGAGGAGTATGAGGCTGTCAAAGCCTATCTTGAATCTAAAGACGTAAAGTATCAGACTTTGAAGTATGAAACAGAGCTAAGTCCTGTTACTTTCCTTGTTGATCTAAGTAATACTGAATCATAAATAGCTCACGCTCGTGAACAAGTTTATTAACTTTCGTAACTTCTTCAGTAAATACATCAATCCATTCTTCAGGAGTTTTCCAAACAACTCCTTCAAAGAAGAATTTCTCTTCATCAGTCCAATTGGCTGATTTTTTTTTATCGAGATGACAAACAAAGAAATGATGAGCTGTAATAACACCAATGAGATTATAACGATTAATAACTAAACCAAGATACTCATCGATAATACAGGTATACCCCAATTCTTCTTCTATTTCACGATGTAGTGCAAGCATACGATCTTCATGATGTTCAATACCACCGCCAGGAGTTTCAAAGTGATCACGTTCACCAAAGATATCAGTGGCCTTTACATGCATCATTCCGAGCTCACCTTTATCATTAAACACTAAAGCTCTAACTGTTTTTCTTGATTTATAAAATCCAGTGTTAGGATATAAATCATCATAAAATTCATGTAGTAACATAGTTTACCTCAATTCTTACTGGTATTATTTTATATCAATCTAAAAAAAACTTCAAAGTTTCCTTCGAAGTTTATAAGAAATTTAGTTACGAGTTGATTGACGTGGAGTATAAAGATAACTTAATTCAATTTCTTTATCATCTACTTCATCTTCATTCAACATCTTTGTAAGAACACGCATCGATACAGCTCCTAAGTCATAAGCTGGAATTGCAAAGCTTGAAAGACGTGGTCGAACCATTGAGTTGTATTTAGAATCAATTAAGCATACCAATTCTAAGTCCTTAGGAATTTCCAAGCCTACTTCATGAGCAGCATTCATAGCGGAAATTGCTTGTGAATCACGGTTAGCAATCATGAAATCGTATGGAATCTCTTTAATATGATCTAAGAAATAATCATAAGAACGACGATATTCAGAAGGAATTTCGATATAACCATCTTTATCAATTCCCATTTCCTCATAAGCACGACGTACACCATTAATCATTTGTTTTGTAGTGAAGTCGTTCTTACGGTCTTGAATTACACCAATACTACGAGTTTTATCTTCATGGAGTTTTGAAAGTGTTAATTCATAAACTGCTTTTTCAATATCAACATACACAGATGAAATTTGTGTATCTGACATTTTATTTCCTATAATGACGATTGGGAAATGATACTTGCTTAACTCTGCTAGTTCATCTTCCATAAGTTTATCGTTATAAATAATGACACCATCAACGCGAGACTTAATAACGTCATCGATAACGTCTTTAATATCTACAATACCTTCTGTCATAGTATGAAGCATAATGTTATATTTATAAATTTTCGCAACATCAATAAGTCCGTTAATAATTTGGCCAGTATAAGCAAAACTTGCTTCTGGTACTAGTAACGCAATAGTCGTTGTCTTTTGTAGTGCCAATCCTTGTGCAATAGCGTTTGGTTTGTACCCTAGTTTATCAATAGCTGTTTCAACTTTAACACGTGTTTCTTCACGTACAATTTCAAGCCCATTAATAACACGGGAAACTGTTGCTAAGGATACGCCTGCCTCTTTGGCAACATCATATATTGTTACTCGTTTCATATTTCTGTTTCACTCTTCTCTTCCTGTACAAAATCATCAACTATTTCATTAGTTTCTTCAACAGCTTCTTCTACTGAGTCTTTAACAGCCTCGTAGCTATCACCCACTGTTTCTTTAACATCTTTAGTGGTATTTTCAGCAACATCTTTTACATCAGATGCAGCTTCTTTAACGTCTTCATAAATATCAATGATTTCACTATCTTCATTTTTGGGTGATTTCTTTTCGATATAGTCAGCAACTTTCTTTGTGCCTTCTTTTACGATTTTATTACCATAATCAAACACTTCTTTTGATTTTTCTTTAACAATCTCTGTTCCACGAATAAAACGAGGATCTTTACTTATTTCCTCAAGACCTTCTTTTGCTTTATCAATACCAACATTTGCTTTTTCAATAGCTTTGTCGATAACTCCCGACTCGTCAATTTTACGTTTTACATCTTTAGCAGATGCATAAACACCGCTTGCGATTGTTTGAATATCTTCAAGAATTTCACTTTTATCTGCTGAGGAATTGATTACTTCAAGAGCAGATTGAATTAATTCTTCATTTTTTGTAATTAAATGTTCTGCACGTTCACGAATTAATGTGTCGGAACGAAACTCGGAGATTTTCTCTAGTGAGCGAACATTCATCTCATTGATTGTATTTAAAGTCTTATCACGAAATGTTAAGAGTCTTTCTTGATCTTTTTTATTTGCAATCAATTCATTACTCTTACTGTAAAAGTCATAAACCAAATCATCAATTTGGTACACTAACTCATTAAGAATTTCATCATATTTACTCATAAACACCAAAATCCTCCTCATCTGTTTCGTAAATTTCTTCTTTATTCGCTTTCTTTTCTGCATAGTTTTTAAACATATCAACTGCAAAATTCATTGATTTGTTTACTGCAGACACAGCTGAATCATTCACTTTATCTACTGTTTTTGACACATTGCCAAGGGTGTTGAGCGGTGCATCAAGTAGATCTACGGATTTCTTTGTTGAATCAATGACATCATCAACCTTGTGTATTGTTGCTGGTAAATCTTTCACTACCTTATAGACTCTATACAGAATCATGATTAATAACACTAAACATATTGCTCCTAATGTAGGAATTAACATTAACGCAACATCATGTAAGCTTACTAAAACTGCATCCACCATAAAATCACCTCTTTATTGTCATTATACTCTTAATTGAAAATGTTTTCAATCATTGTAACGCGTTTTCAATGCGTCTTTTAAATCATAAATATCTTTACTACTCATAAACACAAATACTGCAGGACCTTCTTGTTCTAGCTTATCAATATCACTATCCATATTATCGATAATATCGCTGTTAGGAATTCGATCTTGAAGATAAGTGATATCAATATCTATACCCTCTTCTTGATCATCGATACTTGTAAATGGACACAAGAACACTTTGTCAGCAATGGATAAAGCACTTGCAAATTCATCAACAAAATAATAAACTCTACCAACACGATGTGGTTTAAAAATCGCAACAATCTTCTTGTCGGGATAACGTACACGTGTTGCTTCTAACGTTACTTTAATTTCTGTTGGATGGTGAGCGTAGTCATCAATATAAACATTTTCTTGTCCTTCTTCGATGACATAACGACGTTTCGCACCTTTAAAGTTTTGTAGACCACTTTCAATTGAATCCAAAGCGATTCCCTCGTAGATACCTACAGCAATGACCGCAAGTGCATCTAGAATCATGTGATCACCAACTAAAGGTAAATTAAATCTCTTGATAAACTTACCATCAACATTCACATCAAAAATACTGTGAGTTTTGGTGCGTTCAATGTTCATAGCTTGAACTTTGTTACGATCACTTAATCCATAAGTCCAAACTGGTTTGGTAAACTTAAGATCACCATAGTGAGGATCATCTCCCCAAACAATAAGTAGCTCTTCAACATTATTCGCAAATTCTTCATATGCTGATAAATAATCTTCAACGGACTTGAAATAATCGACGTGATCAATTTCAAAGTTTGTCATGATTGCTACTTTAGGATAATATGCTAAAAAGTGACGACGGAATTCACAGGCTTCAACTGCAAAATATGAGTCATTTGTATGAAGCTCTCCACGACCATCACCAATGAGATAACCTGTATTATGACTTGCTTCTAGCATATCGCGTAGAAGTGTTGTTGTTGTTGTTTTACCATGAGAACCACTAACACTTATAGAACGATAATCTTTCATAATATGTCCTAAAAACTCATGATATCGATAAACTTTAACACTAGGATTTTGACGTGCTGCAACGACTTCTTCATGATCGTCACCAAAAGCATTACCAACAATCACAGTCATATTATCTTTTATGTTATGAGCATCGAATGGTAATATAGGCACTTGTAATTCTCTCAATGAGTCTTCTGTAAAGAAATGACGAGGAATATCCGATCCTTGAACGCTATAGCCAAGATTCAACATTATCTTAGCTAGTGAAGCCATTCCAGTTCCTTTAATCCCAATAAAATGTAGGGATTTACTCATCTTTAAAGTCCTCCAAAAAGTCATAAAGTGAAACTTGTACATCTTCTTCAACTCGATCTGGACTTAACATATCAGTAATGTCTAAATCCATATCCACGATTGCTTCTTCTTTAGGTTCATCATACGCAGAGATAGCACCAAACATTGGACTAATAACCGTAGTTTTAGCTGTTCGTTTCTTAGCATCACTTGCTTGTTTAACTTCTGTTCGTGCAGCAGTCGCTTTATTTGAACCACCAAACATCGGGCTAATGATTTCCTTTGGTTGATACTGAGCAGCCTGCACTCGTGCAGTCACTTCTTTCTTCAACTTGATTTCTTTCACTTCTTCTAAAGGAGCATCCGCGTCAATACGTACTGTTTTGCGACGTGTTTCTTCAACGACTACTTCTTGATTTCGAGGTGTTTCAACCACTGGCTCTTCAATTATCTCTTCTCTAATAACTGTTCTCTTAGGAGCAGTCATTGGTTTTAATTCTGGGATATCAAGGTCATCATGTTCTTGACTTCCTAAATCTTGTTCAAAAACAACTTCCTCTTCTTTAAATAATAGTGACGTAAGTTTTCTAAACATTATTCCACTCCTTCTTCCGACTCCATCGGTTGTTCTTCTGTTTCATTTAAGTCTTCATATGGCTGTTCGCCTGTTTCCTCTTTTTTCTCATTAGGATGCATTTGGTAATACAAATCTTCTAATGATCCAGATTCTGGGTTATTAGGTCTGAAGAACTCCTCTGTGATTGCTTGTGTATCAATTTCTTCTTTGTTTGAATAGCTTGCAACAACAAGTTTCTCATCTACATCAACACTTCTCATAGTAACCATCATTGCATCAAAAACATATTCAAGTGAAGCAGGTCGCGCAACTCCTATTAGAGTTACCAATCCATTTTCAATCATAATTGCTTTCTTATCACCAATTGTTTTAATTGATACTACATAGGTTCGTTTAACATCACTTGCATCAACGTAAATTCCTTTTTCTTGGAAATCAACATTAGCTTCAGCAATTTGTGTGCGAACTTCTTTTTGATCGTAGTATTCTTTTGAAATGATATCTGATACGTTCAGAGTTAATAGAACTTTACTTGAACCAATTTCTAGCAATGTAGAAAGCTCTGTTGTTTCTTTTACTCCAACATCAGGTAACACATAGTATTTAAATAATTTCTTGTTTCTGTTTGTTGAACTTACTAAGGGTCTTGTTAATGATTTTGAGACCATTTGTTTATAATCAGTGTTTTTCGCACCACATCCGGTTAAAATCAGCAATGCAAGTATCAGACTAAGTACTAGTCGTTTACGCACAAGACATCACCCCAAGTTTTTATATCAATAAAGTGGATTAGCGCTTCTTTAGCTGCTAAATAGTCTTCAATATCGAGAATACTACTTGCTGTATGAATGTTACGAGCACATAAGCAACATGTTAAGGTTTTTATCCCTTCATTGGATTTATGAACAACACCTGCATCTGTTCCTCCTGGTGAGAAATAGAATTGATGTTTGATATCATTCTCTTCGCAAAGATCAACAAACTTATAGATTAAATCTTTAGTAGCAATCATATTTCCGTCCATCATACGAACGAGAACTCCACCACCAAGCTGTCCTATTGCTTTAGGATCAAGTGCATCATTTGCTGGTGAACAGTCAAGGACTACTGCTAAATCAGGTTTAATGAGCTGTGTGATTGTCTGAGCGCCACGTAAACCTACTTCTTCTTGTACTGAGGCACCTACGTATAAGTCAAAATCAAGTTTCTCATCTTTTAAGGCATCAAGAATATCTAAGCCCATGACACATCCATAACGGTTATCAAAAGCTTTCGCCAAAAGACGCTTGCCATTGTTAAGAGTTTCAAATGGACCATCAACCACAATCATGTCACCTGCTTGAATTCCCATTGCTTCTACTTCTTCTTTATTTCGAGCACCAACATCGACCAACATATTTGGAATATCGATTGGTTTCATACGATCTTCTGCAGAAAGCATATGTGGTGGGATACTTCCAATAGTACCGTTATAGACATCACCCTTACGAGTCGTTACACGAACACGTTGAGAGAGTAAGTTTTGATTAAACCAACCACCGACTGGATGCATTTTCAAGACACCTGTTTCAGTAACTTGTTTTACAAGGAATCCAATTTCATCCATGTGTGCTAATAACATTACTTTCTTAGCATCTTTTTTTCCACTATAGCGAACTGCCATAATGCTACCAAGATTGTCACGAACAATATCATCAACACCAAGCTTTTTGTACTCTTTTTCTAAGTATGATGCTACCGCGAATTCATGACCACTAACGCCATCAATTTGTGTTAAGTCTTTAAACCATGTTAATTGTTTATTTGATATCATGTTTTTTCCTCCAAATTGCTCTAAATATCGGTTGTCCTTTTTCATGAAACTTGCGCTCATATTCAGTAAATGGATCTTCATGTTCATGTGATCTGAAATCCACATCCACTTCTACAAGTTCAAATTTATGATTGCTAACACTTACTAAGGAGTAGTTAAAGAGTCCAACATTATCTGTCTTCATCCAAATCTCACCTTGATCGCTTAATACTTTATAATAATCATCCAATTTTGTTTTATAAGTTAATCGTCGTTTTTCATGACGGTTTTTCTTCCATGGATCACTAAAGTTTAAATGAATCACATCTACTTCTCCATCCGCAAACATTTCTTGTAATGCCTCTGCATCACCATAAATCATTCGTTTACGAGAACCAGGTTGTTCATCAAGTTTTTTTAATGCAATAGATGTAGCTGTGAAGTCACGTTCCATTGCCACTATTCCACGTTCTGGATAGAGTTCAGCAAGCTGATGCCAATAGTCACCCTTACCTGCTCCAATTTCAACGTGAAGCAATTCCGTATCTAATTCCTGTTTCCAAGAACCCTTAATTTTTTCAAAATCATTAACTAAACTATCAGCATGTTGTTCAAATATATCTGAACTCCATGTTTTTTTTCTTAATCGCATATTTTTACCTCATATTCATAGTCTATTGTACCACGGTTACAGTCTATATAGGCTTTTTTTTACATTATTTTCATAATAATGTGATAAACTATATTCATGAAAAATAAACTTATCGCTAGCGGCATCGTTGTCGAATATAATCCGTTTCATAACGGTCATCACTATCACATTCAAAAAGCTCGTGAATTTAGCCAATGTGATGTTTTAATTGCAGTCATGTCACCTCATTTTGTACAACGTGGCGAACCTGCATTTGTAAACAAATGGGAACGTACTGAAGCTGCTCTCAATCATGGAGTAGATTTGGTAGTAGAACTTCCTACATGTTTTGCATTACAAAGTGCAGACTACTTCGCAAAAGCGGCAATAGAAATATTAGCGCTCTTAGATGTCGATACTGTGGTATTCGGTTCAGAAACTAATGACCTTGATGTAATTATGAATCAGTTTAATTTCGAAGCCGACAATACGAAGAGTTATGCCAAACAAATGGGTAATTCTAAAAATGCCAACGATATCTTAGCATATCACTATATATTAAATGCAAAGCGTTTCAATATAAAACCAATTAGTATTCAACGAACTAATAACTATCACAGCAGTGATTTAGAAACCATTTCAAGTGCAAGTTCAATACGAATACATTTTGGCTCTAAAGATGTTTCTCTTAGTACTCCCATGGATTTAGAGAAACAAGTAACCCATAGATTATCGGAATATGAAGAGCTCATCCGCCTTACACTCATCAATCCTTCGACCAATTGGGAATCAATTCTTCTTGTAAACGAAGGTATTGAGAATTTGCTTATCAAGAACCGTCGCTTACCACTGAAGAGTCTAATTAGCGAAAGCACATCTTCGCGATACACAAGCAGTCGTATCCAACGAACTCTAATGACAATGCTACTAAACATTAAGAAAGATGATGTTATACAGCCAACACAAGTCCGTGTTCTGGGAATGAATGCAAAGGGACAACAATATCTAAAACAAATAAAAAACAGTGCTACATACCCTGTAACACCGTTTAAGAACTATATGTATAAAGATTTAGAAATAAGAGCTACTGAAATTTATGCTCTCGTAAAAGATCAGTCATACCAAGATATGCTCAATCAGAAAGAAATCCAAGAACTCATTATTAAAAAGTGAGTTCTTTTACTTTTTCCCAAGAGAATCCGTCACGACCAAAATGTCCGAAGTTTGCTGTATTACGGTAAATTGGTTGTAATAAATCTAATTCTTGAATAATGCTTCCTACACGGAAATCAAAGTTATTCTTAATAATTTCTAAGATTTCACTTTCTGGACGTTTATTCGTTCCAAATGTATCAATATGAATTGATAATGGATCTGTTAATCCAATAGCATAGCTTAATTGAATTTCTACACGATCTGCTAAGTCAGCTGCAACAACTGCTTTCGCAACATAACGGCAGAAATAAGCTGCAGAACGGTCAACTTTTGAAGGGTCTTTAGAACTAAAGCAACCTCCACCAATACGACCTACTCCTCCGTATGTATCAACAACGATTTTACGTCCTGTTGTGCCTGAGTCACTGAATGATCCAGCAATACTGAACTCACCACTTGGATTGATAATAATACGTGTATCTTCACGCATCCATTTTTCATCAATCACTGGTTTAATGACATTGTTCATTACTACTTTTTCAATTTCTTCATGTGTGATTCCTGCAAGATGAGATGCACTTACTAAAATAGTATGAACATAAACAGGTTGGTGATTTTCATCATATGCTACTGTTACTTGAGTTTTACCATCAGGTAATAGCCATGTAATATCTTTCTTAATATCGCTTAATTGTTTTGCAAGTTTGTGTGCTAAATCAATGGAAAGTGGCATGTAGTTTTCAGTTTCATTGGTTGCATAACCAAACATAATTCCTTGGTCTCCTGCTCCCATATTTTCTGTATCAACAACAGCCTTATTGATTTGTGATGATTGCTTATTAACACGAACAAGCACTTCATAATCTTCAGTGTAACCAATGTCTTTTAAAACACCTTTAGCTACAGCCGCATAATCTATTACTGCCTTTGTATTTGCTTCACCATAAACTAAGATAAAATCATCTTTAATGGTAGCTTCTACTGCCATTTTTGATTGTTTATCAACACGCATCGCTTCATCTAAAATTGCATCAGCAATTTGGTCACAAATTTTATCTGGGTGTCCGTCTGTTACACTCTCAGATGTAAATAATATATAAGTCATATTTTCCTCTTTCTACTCCATCTCACAAAAAAAGTCTTTGCACAAACAACGGCTAAGACTTATCAATTTATATTATTGAGCTTATCGTTGTTAGCTGAACCACCTTTCACTGTAGGTTGGCGTGAGGTCTACGAGCTAACTCTCTACCTCAACTCTTGATAATGTGGATATATCATAAAACAAATGATAACGAAATGCAAGATTCATGATACAATTAATTTATGAAAAATATATTAGAGCTAATTACTGACTTAAATGCACAGTATACACAAGAAAATGAAGCACAGTTTGAACAAGCTGCTTTGAATTATGAGTTTTTTTATTTAAACTCTATTGTTTATGATGTTGAAGATACATCTTTTATTCCTGTCTTTTTAGACGAAATAGATGCTAAGAAATATGAAACTTCTAAGAACAAAATTTATGCAAAGAAACTGGAAGATATTCCCAATCCTAAGCATTTAGACTTTATACTTAATCCAGAAAGTTTAGACTTTGTGATTAACTATGATTTGCTTGATGATGGTAGTTTTGAGATTGTAGGTGCTGACACTAGGTCTCTTGGAACGATGATGAAGCTTAGAGACTACTTTGAAACAAATCCAGTTGATAAAGCATATCTAGCAATTATTAAGACTAAAACATCTGAAAAGACTGTTCTAGTTATTGAAGGACTTGGAAAAGATAGTAGTGAGATAGAAGAATGGATCCATCAATTACTCGGTACAAATCCTGATCTAGATCTTTACGATATCTTTACTAATAACGAAAAATTCGGTAAACAGATTATTCAAAGTGTTGCTCCATTTTACAGTAAAAAATCACGCTAATAACGTGATTTTCTTTTACTCTAGTGGTTTTTGGCGATAGTTACCTTCAATTCTTTCAACTGAGGATATCTCAATAAATGCTTTCGGATCTGCTTCTTTGATTGCCCCAATAATTTGACCGACTTCAAATTCATTAACAACCATATAAAGAAACGCTTTATATTTATTTTTAAAGACTCCAATACCATCAAGTTTGGTAATTCCATGACGCGTTATTTGAAGCACTTTTTCTGTTACCGCATCTGGATGTGATGTAATAATACTTAAGCTTGAGAGCTTATATCTATTATGGTATGTTTCAATGATCTTTGTTGAAGCCATTTGGTACATAATTGAATAGAGTGCTAGACTCCAATCATATCGCCATCCAGAGTACATTAGAACGGCAATATTAAACATCATGATTTTATCCCACATTGGCTTGTTTTTAACCATTGAATAGTAAATTGCAATAAAGTCAGTACCACCTGCCGAACCATTCATTCTTAGTGCAAGGGATGATCCAATACCGTTCACAACACCACCAAAAATTGCTAGTAGAATTTTATCGTTTGTCATTTGAAAACCAGGAAGAATTTCTACTAATAAACTGGTTAATGCAACATGTAAAAAAGACAAGGTAATAAACTTCTTGCCTAATTTTTTATATACGAGCAGTAAAATTGCAGCATTAATTAATAGATAGACAACCCCATAACTCAGGGTTAAATTAAAGATTCTTGCCGATTCTTTAATAAGGAGTATCGATACCCCTCCTGCTCCCGCAGGCACTAAATCAGCAGGCCTTACAAAGAATCGTATCGCCATCGCTGAAAATAAAGCACCTAAGCTTACGCCTAGGATTTGCTTAATTGTAATCTCTCTAAGAACTTTCATAGTATCTGTATTTCCTTCTTAAAATACTTTATTCATCGCACCCTGATCCACCACAGTCATCGTGTTCTTCACGGTCATCACTATCATATTCCATAGCAATGGCTTCAATTTCTACACGACTTCCCTTAGGTAGCTTACTTACCTCAACACAAACACGTGCTGGATATGGATGCATAAAATACAATGCATACATTTGATTCATTTTATCAAAATCATTAAAATCGGATAAAAAGACTGTCGTTTTAACGACATTTTCTAAACCTAATCCCGCTGCTTCTAATGTTAATTCAAGATTTTCAATAACTTGACGCGTTTGGATACCAATTTCATCATTTACAAGGCTTCCGTCTTGTTTAACAGGTAATTGACCTGAAACAAACACCATCGACCCTACTTTTACAGCACTAGAATATGGACCAATTGCTTTAGGACCATTCTCAACGATAATTTGCTCTCTTTTCATATTTTCCTCCTATAGTAAATCTCTATAGTATTCGTCCATTTCTTCACGTCTACGTGTGCGAGAATTGAATCGAATAAAACCAATTGAAGAACTAAGAATAATAAGTATTAGTACACCAATACTCACAAGGTCGTTGTAACTTTCTATCATAACATCACCTCTTTAACTATTATAAAGAATAAAAAACAGAGTTTCAATCACTTAGCCACTTCACTCAGCAAGTAATAAACACCAAGGATGGAAGCAATTCCATCGATAATAAGACAGATCCAACTTATTCCATGAACGATTCCAAATCCTGTATCAACCATTTGCATTTGGAAAACATAAGCCGTTCCTACTAGAAGTAAGAGATTAACTACAATCCAGAATAAGAGAAATAACCATATTTTTTTGAAGTATTCTGATTTATAGGTGGCAATATTGATGACTATCACTAGAAATATTGACGATACGGAGACCGTTGATAGTAGTCCAAGGAATATTGTTTTAAAGCTGAATGTACTTCCCATAAACAATCTAAACACATGAACAATCCACACATCTTGGTCGTGAAGAATATTTATCGCACTACTAATGTCATGAGTATTCACTAGTACAAGATGAAACTGAAAGAGTTCAATAAAACTGAACACCATGAAAACTACAAAAGTGGCAAAGATAAGTTTTCTTATACGGTTCTCGTTCATTATAAGTCCTTTAAGTAATGTTTTCCTTTTTGTACTTCATACCGTGATAAGCCTTCGTAGTTTTTCTGTCTTAAGACTTCAAAGACAACAATCGCTACAGTATTGGCTAAATTCATGCTTCGTGCATTTTCAGACATTGGGATTCGGAAAGCATGGTCAAAGTGTTCTTTTAATATTTCTTTTGGTATACCGGTGCTTTCTTTACCAAATACTAGATAGATATCTTCATCAATACTTTGGTAATCAAAATCAGAATGTACCGACTCTCCATAACGAGTTAAAAAGAACATAGGACCTTTCACAGTCTTAAGGAAGCTTTCCCAGTCGATATGACGCTCTAAAGTCATATATTGGTCATAATCCATGACACTACGCTTAACCCGCTTATCGTCCCAGATAAACCCTAGTGGCTCAATTAAATGTAATGTTGCTCCACTAGCAGCACATGTTCTCATAATATTTCCTGTATTTTCAGGAATTTCTGGTTCATACAGTACGATGTGAATCATAACGTTTAACTCTCCGATCTAACCAATAATAAATAGAAATACAAACAGTAAGAATACCACCAAGTGATAATATAATACGATGGACCAATCCCTTAAAGAATGGCTCTGGTACCATCATGATTAATCGGTCACGACTTGGATCTAATAACCATAAGTCATTGGTGAAAACAAGCTCATGAAATTGAATCCAAAATCCATTGAAATCAATTAAAGCATAGAAACCAAGCACCACAACTAATACAGCTATCATTGATAGTGCATTTTTAAGACATTCTCGATTAAGCTTAAGATTTAGATAATCCCCTACACCTAAACTTACCAAGAGCATCGTACTAATAAGTATCAGACATACTCGTTGAAACACTAACACATTTTGATATAAGTTTTTCACATCAACCATGTGGTCTTTTTCTCTTTGATTAAACATCTCAACAGTTCTTCCGTTAACCACAACAGTCATATCGAGAGTATCTCTTTCACCCTTAATATAATCCAAAAGAACATCTGTCGCTTGATGTAACTCATCTGATGTTATTCCTATAGTTTGTGCAGTATCAAGACGATGATACATATGTGCATAGTATGGTCGTCTAAATGATAACCCTAGTATGGATGAAATCATCAAATTGACAATGAAAAGCATAACGCTAATAGAATATAAGAATTTACGCATTAGCTACCTCTCTAAGATAATGAATGAGTTTTTCTAAAGCTCTAAATCTGTGTGATATGGTGTTTTTAATTTCTGGTCCAAGTTCACCAAACGTTTCTTCATACCCATCAGGTAAGAAGATCGGATCGTATCCAAATCCACCAACTCCACGAATCTCATCAGTAATCGTACCATCAATACGTCCCACAAACGTTTTTTCTTCCGTTGGACCTACTAGGGCTATCGCACTTGTAAAGTATGCACTTCTATCTTCTTTGTCTTTCAGTAAATCAATGACTGCATGATTCTTAACTGTATAATCAGTGTCAGATCCCATAAAACGAGCTGAGTACACTCCCAAGATATCAGGAAGTGCAGGAATCGTAAGACCGGAATCATCTGAGATACTCGCTAAACCTGTCTTTTCAAAAAGATACCGTGCTTTTAAGAGCGCATTTCCTTCAAATGTAGACTCAGTTTCTTCAACATCATCAATATTAATATCAAAGTCGCCCGCACTTAAAACAGTGTAGCCAAGTGGTTCTAATATTTCTTTAAATTCTTTAATTTTATTTTTATTATGACTCGCGATAAGTAATTTCATAAAATTCACTCCTAATCATTAGAAATTATATCACTTATGGTATAATTTCACTATGAAAAGAAAAGAAAGACTCCAACAAATTTTAAATAAAGAGATAATTTGCTATCGAAAAATAGAAACTGGTCTCACGAATGATAACTATTACGTAGAAACTGCAGATGGTGAATGCGTAGTTCGTTGTCCTAAACCTGAAAACCAGGTCTTTTTCGACTACAAGCACGAGGCTAAAGTTATTCAACTACTAGAACCCTACAAACTTGACGTTCCTGTTTATTTCTATAATGAAAATACGGGACTTAAAGTAACACAGTACATTCATGATGTTCATACATTTGAACTGCCTTATATTGAAGATGCTGCAGATCTCATCAAACGATTACATCACGCTACTATTCAATCTGGGAAGCGTTATAATATCAAAGAACAATACGAACAGTATCATGAACATATCACTAAGTTCATCCATGACCTATCACCTTATGAACACTATATCGATGATGTAGTATCTGTAAGTAGCAATTGGTGTTTATGTCACAACGATTTAGTGGAAGGTAATTTCCTCTTCGGTAGTGAAGGCAACTATCTCATTGATTATGAATATGCATGCGATAACGACCCTTGCTTTGACGTTATGTCGTTTTTAACAGAAAACAACATCATGGATACCCCTAATCGAAATCGCTTCTATAAGAGTTATTACGGCTTTATACCAGAAGGTAAGCTTCTAAAGAAACTCGATATCTTTGAAAATGGTCTTAATGTGCTATGGTGTGCCTGGGCACAAATGATGTATAGTAAGTACGAAGAGAGCATCTACAAAGAAATAGCTGACATCAAATATTCATATCTGAAATAGCACAAAACCATCTACGGATGGTTTTCTTTTACGTATGTTGCACACAATAATAATCTTCTCAATATACAATAAAACCCACTATAGAGTGGGTTTTAGAATTATTTTATATATCATACAAATCTTTAAAGAATGTATTGATTTGACTTACAGCTTGTAACAAATCACTACTATCATCGATATGTAATAACAATCGATCAACCATTTCTTCATGAAATTGGTTGTGAATAGTCATGACTGCTTCTCCTTTTTCCGTGAGCCCCAGTCTAAAGATACGACGATCTATTAGATCTTTTTCACGAAAAACATACCCCTTGTGTGTCAATCTATTAATGGTTGTTGTAAGCGTACCTTGCGTAATACTTAATCGAGCCGCAACATCACTCATCATCTTAGATTCACTCTTTTGAATGGCTTCAAGTGTGTGAACTTCGGTCATTGAAAGTTTAATTCCATGAACTCGATGGTAGCGTTCTTCGATAATCAAAATACGATTAAAAATATCCACTAACAGTTCATTTAAAACTTGACGCGCATCCACTGTCATAAGCTAATTACTTTTCTAAAGCTTTTTGTGCTTTTGTGACTAATGTTGCGAATCCTTTTGGATCATGAATTGCAATTTCTGATAACATCTTACGGTTGATTTCAATGTTTGCAAGACGTAATCCGTACATTAATTGGCTGTAGCTAATGTCATTAAGACGTGCTGCAGCATTAATACGTGTAATCCATAATTTACGCATTTCACGTTTAAGTTGTTTACGGTCACGGTATGCATAACGTTGTGAACGCATAACTTGTTCGTTAGCTGTACGGTATAGTGTATGTTTTGAGCCATAATAGCCCTTTGCGAGTTTTAATACTCGTTTGCGACGTGCACGTGACGCCACTGCTGTTGTTGATCTTGGCATAGTTTACTCCTCCTTAGAAACCTTGTAACAAGTGTTTTACGCGTTTGTAATCACTCTTCGAAACAAGAACCGCTTTACGTAATTGACGGTTTTGTTTTGTAGTCTTACGACGTTTCATGTGAGATACGTATGCTTGTTGTCTTTTTAAATTTCCTGTGCCGGTACGTTTAACGCGTTTTGCGAACGTACGTTTTGTTTTCATTTTAGGCATGATGCGCCCTCCTTCAATTAACTAATTTTTGTTTGGTGAAATAACAACGGACATTGTGTTACCCTCAAGTTTCGGTGCTTTTTCTACCGAACCGAGATCGCTACATTCTTCAATAAAACGATTCATTGTTTTACGACCAACATCAATACGAGTCATCATTCGACCGCGGAAGCGCATATCGACTTTAACTTTTGTACCTTCTTCAAGCCACTTACGTGCATGACGAAGTTTAGTTTCAAAATCGTGTTGATCAATAACTGGAGATAAACGCAATGGTTTAACTTGAGTTACATGTTGGTTACGTTTTGCTTCTTTGGCTTTCTTTTGTTGCTCATAACGATAACGTCCATAATCTAGGATTTTTGCAACTGGTGGATTCCCCTTCGCAGCAACGACTACTAAGTCTAAATTTGCTTGACTTGCTTTTTCTAAAGCATCTCTACGTGTAAGGATTCCAAGTTGTTCTCCTTCAGGACCGATAACAAGTAATTCTTTAAATCGAATTGCCTCGTTTACCAAATCCTCGTTTTGTTTTCGATTATCTGGACCCATTCTTCGACTAATATTCTTCACCTCCCATGTGAATTACAATAAAAAAGTGTGTACAATTACGTTGAACACACTCAAAGGCTTAATAAAGTTATCTAAGCGTTTACCTATAATCATTAATTATCAGGTGAGAAGAGTGCTTCTACTTTCTTATTGCTTGGTTATTATAGCATAGCAAGTCTCCCTATGTCAAAGGTTAGAACTACTATTTATTAATAATTACCGCTTCTAGATTATATCATAATTTTCAAGACGATTCTAATCACTAAATTCGATAATTATTAATATCATTTCGAAGTATTGCTCGCTACATATGAATCGTTACTTAATCTTATATTTCCACTCTTGATCTTCTAAATAGTAATAGAACTCTGATTTTTCCCCTAGGAATATACTAACCATTTCTTCAAAATCAACAGATAATTTATAATTAGTAAGCTCATCTTTATTGATCCAAAAGACTTCGCCTTCTCTAGAAGATTTGAGGGTTCCTGAGAACGTACTTGTCTTAAAAAAGAACACAATATAGCGACCTTCCTCTGTGGGAAAATGCTTAACACCACACAAAACAACATCATCAATATCTAAACCAGTTTCTTCTTTAACTTCTCTAATGGCTGAATCAATCAATGATTCTTCTCTTTCAATATGACCGCCAGGAAACGTGAGTCCAACATACTCAGGATTGTTTTCGCTTGTTTTATTTAGCACGAGCATTTTATCACCATCTTCTACCATGCACATGTTAGTAAGTGTCACAACTTCAGTTCTCATAGATAAACTCTCCTCGTTTCTATATATTAGATATTACCTGTTCTCACCTAAATAGTCTTGCAATGCTTGTTTTGAGGCTGATATCGCCATAATCATTGGTATTAATCGCTTATACGTTCTACTACCCTCTTCATGCTTCTCAATAGCTTTAGTAGTCTTGTGAAGAATAGAATCCAGTGGAACAAGAGCAGATTGGATGTCTTGAGTAGTGTAGTCAGAAATTAATGAATCTTTTGTGACTACATACTTTGATATCAATAGTGCTTTAATACGATTTTTTAATAACGAGTGCTGTGATGTGCCACTATCAAATTTCACAATCATCTTCTCGCAATTATTTATTGTTGATTCTAAAATAATAATAGTTTCTGTATCTGACATATGCCTCATAATTTTATCCATTTCTTTCCGTATATTAACTTGGCCTTACAGCAATAACGACGTATTCAACGTCAATATCTACTTCATAACTTGGCGTTATCATTGTAATAATCCCCTTTTTTGGAATTATTGGAGCAACATTTTTATCAGCGTTACCATGTATTAGTTCCTGGAAGTTTTCTCCTGTGGTTGCAGTGTAGTAAAACGAAGGAATTGCATCAAATTTTTCTTCCCAACCCAAGTCTTTTGCACGCCCATGATATTGAAAAGAAAAATCATTTGTATCTAAACTTTTGAATCTAAATACTGCCGTGCTAGGGATTGACGACTTTTCTTCATCGACCACTCTCTGCAAGACACTTCTCGTTTCATTTTCACCACTGTAATCTACTTTGTGTTCAAAATATATGCTGTCACTTAATACGATATTATGTGTTTGCTTTTTTGCTACTGGTTCGTCATGAAATGTTGGTTCAAGACTATTCAGACTGTATACGATAAGTCCGATAACCCCAACTACACAAAGAGCTACAAGCATTGTTATTGATTTTTTCATCATACACGCACCTCAAATTTCTAAATCAATTGTAACAAATCTCACTCCAATAAAAAAGAACTCAAGATTTATGAGTTCTTAGTTAGAATAAGCTTGTAGCTTTAGTGCTTCCATTTTATCACGCACAAATGCACTTAACTCTGTACCTTTCATTGATTTATAAATCGATTGAGGTATGGGTTCACCAAAATATACTTCATAGCACATTTGTTTTGAATCATAGCTATCTTTAATATACATTGGCACCAAGGGTACATTTGCTTTTCTTAGGATTGAAAACATTCCATCTTTAAAATCAAGCATATCCTTTTGATGTGACCGTGTTCCTTCAGGAAATGCGAGGAGTGAATGTCCATTCTCTGTATCTTTAATCGCTTCTTTAAAAAGCAACAATGATTGTCTAGGATCATCTCTATCTAAAGGATAAGACTTTGACATCTTCATAAAGGCACCAGTAATTGGATTCGTGAAGAGTTCTTTCTTCGCAATGAATCTAAAGGGTTTAGAAATAGCATCAATCACAATAAAGATATCATTCATTGATTGATGATTGGATAAATAGATACATGTATCTAGTGTCTGACTAGTATCTCCGATTCCTTTTACTTTTTTACCACGGATTCCAAAGAAGTGACGCGGATACATTTTCAATTCATTGTAAATTCTTGAATCACGATGAAAGATTCTGATTAATTGCGCACGAATCCAATAATACGGTAATACCATATAGGTTATCGCCATCATTAACCTATTCATACACAAGCACCATTGCAATCGCATAATCACCATCATGGCTGATTGATACCTCAGCCTTATCACATGTAGGAGCACCTAAGCTGTTTCTTAATATCTCTACGTCATGAAATGTGATTTCACCGATTCCTGTTCCACGTGCTTTAGAATATGCCTCTTTCGCTGCATAGCGACCACAGACAAATTCCAAACGTTTTTGAGGATGAGTAATATTTGATAGAATTTCCATTTCATTTGACGTGAGAATTTTCTCGATAAACGTATCGTTATTCACTAACTCCACATAGCGTTTCATAAAAACAATATCAGTTCCTATTTTAATCGCCAATTGCGAATTTAATCGTCCCAAGGGCACATACCTCCCCATTTACACTGGCTTTAGCTTCTGCTATACCCATAAACCCTTTAAACTTTACAAGCTCCACTTCAAGAATGATTTGATCTCCTGGAATTACTTGACGTTTAAATTTAAAATTATCGATACCTACAAAATAAACCAACTTACCTTTAAAGGCTTCTTTAGAAAGAAGTACAATAGCACCAGCTTGTGCTAAGGCTTCCGTTATCAATACCCCTGGCATCACATGTTTTTGCGGGAAATGACCTTGAAACTGTGCTTCATTCGCTGATACATTTTTAACTGCTTGAATGTATGTATCATTCATCTCTAGAACTGCATCAACCAATAGAAACGGATAACGGTGAGGTATTATCTCTTGAATTTGATTCGAGTTTAATAACATCTTATTCACCATACTTTCTAAAAATAATAACTGCATTATGTCCACCAAAACCTAATGAGTTTGACATAACGATATCAACGTCTCGTTTCTTAGCAACATTGGGTGTGTAATCGAGGTCACATTCTTCATCTACAGTTTCATAATTAATCGTTGGCGGGATTGTATTGGTTTCAATTGCTTTAATAGAAAGTACTGCTTCAATACCACCTGTCCCCCAAGAGCATGACCGTGCATTGATTTTGTGGATGAGATGGATACATCTTTTGCGTACTCTTTAAATACTTCTTTAATTGCTTGTGTTTCAAATTTATCATTCAGAGGAGTACTGGTTCCATGAGCATTAATATACGAAACCTGACTTGCTTCAATTTGGGCATCTTCTAGGGCATTGTTCATGGCATCCACAGCACCATCTCCACTAGGAGCAGTGATATGGTACGCATCACATGTTGAACCATAGCCAATTATTTCCGCATGAATACGAGCACCACGAGCTAAAGCGTGATCTAAGTCTTCCAACACAAGAGAGCCTGAACCTTCACCAAGCACAAAGCCATCACGATTTTTATCAAAGGGACGAGATGCACTTTTCGGATCATTACTTGTACTTAAAGCTGTCAGTGCGTTGAAACCCGCTAAGGTGTATTCTGATACACCCGCTTCTGTACCACCGGCAATCATAATGTCAGCATATCCATCACGAATCATACGGAACGCATCACCTATTGCATGTGTTGCGGCAGCACACGCTGTGGTAACACACGACACATGAGCTTTTGCTTGCAGTGCGATTGCGACATTTCCAGCTGCCATATTTGGAATAATCATTGGAATAAACATGGGTGGAATTTTTCCATACCCACCTACAAAGGCCTTATTCAAGTCTTGCGCAAAGGTTTGCATACCACCCATTCCTGTACCCATTAGTACACCAAATCGCTTAGCGTCATGATTATCTTCTGTAAGTCCTGCATCATGGTATGCTTCACTTGCAGAATAGACTGCGTACTGACTGAATAAATCTTGTCGTCTTGCATCTCTTTTCGATAGATATTTTAGTGAATCGAAGTCTTTGACTTGAGCAGCAACTTTGACTTTTAAATCACTCGTATCAAAACTTGTGATGGTATCAATGCCACTAACTCCATTAATTGCATTTGTAAATGCAGTATCTACATCATTTCCTAAAGGACTGACAATCCCCATTCCAGTAATAACTACTCTTTTTTTCATAAGTCCTCCTAAATTACCAGGCCACCACAAACATTCAAAGTCTGACCAGTAATATATTTCGCTTTATCACTTACCAAAAAACTTACGGCATTAGCAACATCTTGAGCTTCACCAAACGTTTGTAAAGCGACATTTTTAAGAATTTCTTTTTGCAGTGACTCTTCAAGATTTGCTGTCATATCTGTCGCAATAAATCCAGGAGCAACACAATTCACTCTGATATTACGAGAAGCAAATTCCTTAGCAATACTCTTAGAAAATCCAATGAGTCCTGCTTTAGACGCTGCATAATTAGCTTGACCCACGTTTCCTATTTCTCCAATCACTGAAGTTATGTTCACTATTGATCCTGCCTTCTTACGTAGCATCGCTTTTGCGAATACTTTCGTCATATTAAAGACACCCGTTAAGTTCACATCGATGACCTGTTTAAAATCATCATGAGACATTCTTAACATGAGATTATCCCTTACTACTCCAGCGTTGTTTACAAGCACTTGCAGTGCTCCGTAGTCTTCATTTACTTTCTTTGCGAAAGCTTCACAAGCTTCAAAGTCGCTTGCATCAACTCGAAAGAGTTTCATTGAATCTGTTTCTAATTCTTTAATATGTTCATTTGAATACTCACGTACATACGTACCAATCACAAAATATCCATCCGCTTCCAATTGCTTCGCAATTCGATATCCAAGTCCTTTTGTAGCTCCTGTTACGAGTGCTAAATTCTTACTCATACAAATCTCCTAACGATACTGCATCATAGATATTCAATGTTGCCGTATCTTTTCCACATATTTCTTTAACGAACTTACTCAATTGTCCTTTAGGTCCAATTTCAATAAATAGTTCAACACCGTCTTCGTTCATTCGTTTAATCGTATCTGCCATTCTTGTGGGATTGGATATATGTTGACTTAAGGTATCGACAAATCCATCCTTTTGATAGCTTGCTTGGATATTGTTGATAAAAGGAACTTCAGGAGCCTTGAAGTTTACACCCTTTAGTTCTTGTCTTAGAAGTTCACTAGCAGGCTCTAAAAGACTCATATGTGATACGGTTGACATTTTTAATGGTATTACCATTTTCACTCCACCTTCTTTTAAGAGAGGAATAGCTTTATCTAAGTTCGCTTTACTTCCTCCAATCACAATTTGTGAGGGAGTATTGATGTTGCATACTTCAACACCCGTGTCTTTTAGAAGATTGCTTACAGTATGAACATCAGTCTTTAAACATGCTGCCATACCACTTGTATAAGGTTCTAAGGCATTATTCATAATATGTGCCCTCTTGTTTATTAGCGCTAAGCCATCTTCGAAACTTAATGAAGAAGCACTTGTAAGAGCATTGTATTCACCCAGTGATAATCCAGCTACGATACTTGGCTTATACCCTTGTTTCTTTAAGAGTGTATCAATCACATGTCCCAATACATAGAGTGCTGGTTGCGTATAGGAAGTCATGGACAATTCTTCTTCAGTCAAATTTAAAATATTGTAACCTAATATTTTCTCTGCAGTCTGATATATCTTCTTCGCATCATCATGTTCCGCAAGATCATGTCCCATACGGACAAATTGCTGGCCTTGGCCAGCAAATAAGTATCCTATTTTCTTCATAACTTAATTCTTTGACTCAATGTAGGCAACAATGTCATTCACTGTCTTAAGGCTTACAATGTCTTCAGTAGGAACTTCAAAGTCATACTCTCCTTCAAGCTCCATGACGATTTCCATAACTGCAATTGAATCAGCGCCTAAATCATCTAAGATTAATGCATCTTCCTTAATATCTGCTGCTTCAATATCTAAAATTTCTGCTACTATTTCTTTAATTTTTTCGTTCATATTTTTATCCTCCAAATTACTTTGATATTCAAACTATATATATTTCTATTTCTAATGTCAAGTTTAAATCCATTCTAATAACACAGCACCGTAGGTTAAACCTCCACCAAAAGCAACAAGAATTACTTTCATTCCTGATTGTAATAATCCTTTTTTATTGGCTTCGTCCAGTAAAATTGGAACACTTGCTGACGATGTATTTCCATACTTACTGACATTTGATAACATCCTTTTAGTATCTATTTTCAAAGATCGTGCTCCACTATCAAGGATTCTCTGATTCGCTTGATGTGATATTACATAATCTATATCATTGGTTTCTAAATTATTCTTCACTAACAAATCTTTTATTGTTTTATCCATGATTCGAACAGCATATTTGAAGACATCCGAGCCTTTCATTTCAAAGTAAGACTCTTTCTTTGTATCTCGTTCTACAAATGGATTGGAATAGTCGGTGCTATTTTTCATTGTAATGGATTCATTGATATCATCTTCACCACCAATAATGGTATCTATGGTTCCTTTATCTGAGGTTTCTAAGACAAGTGCTCCAGCACCATCTCCAAAGAGTATGGAAGTGGATCGGTCTTCAAAATTCATATAACGTGAATTAAAATCAACTCCGATGACTAATACTTTTTTATAGATGCCAGAGACAATATAGGCATGTGCGACTTGATATGCATAAATAAACCCTGAACATGCAGCATTAAGGTCAAAGGATGGGATAGGTCGTGTAATACCTAGATTAGCTTTTACTTGATTAGCAACCGTAGGAATAAAACTATCAGGTGTATACGTCGCTACTACGATACAATCAAGTGTTTCGACATCAACTGTACTACAGGCATCTTTGGCTGCTTCTGTAGCCATTCTAGCTGTTGAGATATCTTCATAACGACGACTCTCAATACCTGTTCGCTTGCGTATCCATTCGTCATTTGTATCCATAATTGATTCTAAATCAGCATTACTAACTTTCACCTCAGGGATATAACTTCCCGTGCTTACGATTCTAGTGCTCATGAATAACATCACCCATTTCTCGAAACTTCATGTATCGTTGTTTTAAGTACTGCTTCGTTTTCATTTTCTTAAAAATTTGAATCTCGCGGACAAGTCTTTCTTTCAAGTAGAATGCAATTTCTTGTCCATCCTCTTTTTCCTGAATCACTTCATCGATGACTCCAAGCGCATAGAGTTGATCACTTGTGATTTTCATACTGTCTACGATTTCCGATGCTTTTGAAGCATCCTTATAGAGAATTGATGCAAAGCCCTCAGGAGATAAAATACTGTAGATAGAATGTTCTAACATCCACACACGATCGGCAACAGCAAGAGCAAGAGCTCCCCCACTTCCCGCTTCTCCTAAAATAATCGCGAATGTAGGAACCTTTAGTTCCATCATCGCTAGTATATTCTGAGCTATCGCTTCACCTTGTCCCCGTTCTTCGGCACCGATTCCAGGATAAGCACCCGGAGTATCAATCAATGTAATGACAGGTCGATTGAACTTCTCTGCTTGTTTCATAAGTCGTAAAGCCTTACGGTAACCTTCAGGATGAACCATACCAAAATTCGTCTTAATACTATCTTCCGTATTCTGACCTTTAATAACTCCAATGACAGTTACAGGGATACCTCCAAGCATTCCAATTCCACCCATGATGGCTCCATCATCACCATAATAACGATCACCATGAAACTCAATAAAATCATCAACCATTTCTTGAATATAGAACTTGGCACCCAATCTGTTCTTATCACGAGCTACCTGAACTTTATCCCAAGCTGTTAACTTACTTTGATATTCATCTTTCAACATTTTCAATGATAATTCTAAATGTTCTGTATTAAAATCCTGTTTCTTGAGTTCTAAAATCTCATGTTCTAATCTTTTTATTCTTTCATTCATTACTTCACCTCGTGAATCCTGAGTATTTGCGATAGTGTGTTCTTTAAATTCTTACGTTCTACTATCGCATCCACAAATCCTTTTTCAAGAAGAAACTCTGCTCTTTGGAATCCTTCAGGTAATGCTTTCTTCATTGTTTGTTCTATCACTCGCGGGCCTGCAAAACCAATTAAAGCACCTGGTTCCGCTAAGATAATGTCTCCTAGCATGGCAAAGCTTGCAGTGACACCTCCTGTAGTAGGATCAGTTAAGACATTGATAAATAAACCACCATGTTCATGAAACTTACCAACAGCACCACTTGTTTTCGCCATCTGCATAAGACTAACAAGCCCTTCTTGCATACGAGCTCCACCAGAAGCACTAAAAATAATCAAAGGTTTCTTTTGTTTCATCGCTCTCTCGAAGGATCGTGTTACTTTTTCTCCGACCACACTTCCCATTGATCCCATCATAAAGTTTGGATCCATAACAACGGCAATAATTGAGTGTTCTCCTATTTTTGCTTCACCACAAACAACAGCATCATAAACTCCTAAGGACTCACTTAAGCTGTCTAATTTTTCTTGGTATCCTGGAAAAGCTAGTGGGTCTTTTGACTTAACAATATGGTTAAAAACCTTAAACTCATCAAAAGTGGCAATGATTCGTTCTACTACATGCATACGGTAATGATAACCACAGGCATCACATACCCATAGATTTTTCGCTAAGTCGATGCGGTCATGAATCTTATCACAATTTAAACATTTACTATAAGCACCTTCAGCAATCTCTGGTTTGGATAAAACAGAGTCGATGCCTTTAATCTGATTTACTTTTTTCTTTTTTGATTCTAGTTTTCTAAACATACTAACCTACTTTCAAAATCTTCGAAACTAAGGATGTATCGTATTTATTATCCTGAAATGATTCATTCAAGAGAATATCCAGTTGGAACTCTACATTGGTAGTAATTCCATCCACATCAATTTCTTCAAGACAGCGAATCGCTTTTTCCATCGCTTCATCACGGTTTCGTGCATGAACAATAACTTTAGCGATCATTGAGTCATAGTAAGGTTGAATTTGATAACCCTGATAGAGAAATGAATCAATACGTACACCATTGCCACCAGGAAAATGAAGACTGTTAACTTTTCCAACCATTGGCTTGAAGTTATCATACGGATCTTCTGCATTGATTCTAATTTCAATTGCGTGTCCATTGCTTTCTAAGTCCTTGGAATTAAACGAAAGCTTTTTACCTTCCGCAATACGAATCTGTTCTTTCACAATATCAATACCTGTAATCATTTCAGATATTGGATGTTCCACTTGAACTCGGGTATTCATTTCAATAAAATAAAAGTTTTCTTTATTGTCCATGATGAACTCTAGAGTTCCTGCCGATACATAGCTAACTTTTTTTGCTGCTTGTAAGGCAACCTTGTATAATCTTTCTTTAGTTTTCTTACTTAAGTTTTGTACCGGTGCTTCTTCAATCATTTTTTGGTTATTTCTCTGTACCGAACACTCTCTTTCGAATAAATGAGCAACATTTCCAAAAGTGTCTCCTAAAATTTGAACTTCGATGTGGCGCGGATTCTCTACAAATTTTTCCATGTAGACATCCCCATTATCAAAGGCATTTTTAGCTTCTTGTTGGGCTTGATTCAAGGCGTCTGCAAGATTATCCTCGTGATAACATACTCGCATTCCTTTACCTCCGCCACCGGCAGTAGCTTTAATCAACACAGGATATGTAATTTCTTGTGCTATTTTTTTTGCTTCTTCTAACGATGAGATTAAGCCTTTAGAGCCAGGGACAACAGGAACCCCTGCTGCTTGCATAGTTTCTCTAGCACTCTGCTTATCTCCCATCATCTGCATTGTTTCAGCTTTAGGACCAATGAAAACAATCCCAGAGCGTTCACACGCAAGTGCGAACTGTACATTCTCACTTAGAAATCCATATCCAGGATGAATAGCTTGAGCCTGTGTATTAATAGCTGCTTGTAAGATTGCTTGTTGGTTCAAATACGAGTTCTCGAGTTGATGATTCCCAATACAAACTGCCTCATCAGCAAGTGCAACATGCAATGAATCCTTATCTACAGTTGCATACACTGCAACCGTTTGAATGTTGAGCTCACGACATGCCCGTATAATTCGTACTGCAATCTCACCACGATTAGCGATAAGAATTTTCTGAATCATCATGATGCAATCACAAATAACTGTTGATCAAAATCAACAATATCTCCATCTTGTAATAGTACTTCTTGAATCACACCTGATTGATTTGCTTTAATTTCATTCATAACTTTCATTGCTTCAATAACACAAAGTACATCACCTTTCTCAACACGTTTCCCTACTTCCACATATGGGTCAGCGCTTGGATCTGGCTTAGAGTAGAACACCCCAACTAATGGCGACTTAATACTGTTACCCTTTGATTCTGTTGGTACTGCTGCTTGTATTTCCGCTGGTGTACTTAGTAATTCAACAGCTCTATTAGCACTCGCTTTCTTGAGGTGAATCTCAAAATCTTTTGTTTTATAACCCAGTTCTTCTAAATTTGATGTTTCTAATATCGTAATTAATTGCTTAATATCTTTCGTATTCATGACTACCTCCTAAAAATAGTTTGATATTCAAACTAAATAATAATATAATGAATTTGGTAAGTCAACTAGGAGGAACACAGATGACAATTAAACCGTTAATACGAAACAATATTGCTCTTAATGCAAATCCAGAAGGATGCCGTCAAAACATACTTAATCAAATTGAAGAGTTAAAAGACCTTGAACTAATTACTGAAACACCACTAACAGTACTTATTATTGGAGGTAGTTCAGGCTATGGGTTAGCTTCTAGAATTGCTCTAACTACAAAGGCCAATGCATTTACTTATAACGTAAGCTATGAGCGTGAACCTAAGGGAAAGAGCAGTGGTAGTGCTGGTTACTACAACAATCTTTATTTTCAAGAGATTGCGAAATCTATGGGTAACGAAGCAATCGATTTAAATGCCGATGCTTTTTCTCACGAAACAAAAGACAAGGTGATTAATGATTTTAAAACACACAACAAAAAAATAGACCTTGTAGTTTATTCAGTAGCTAGTGGAATTCGAATTGATCCCGATACACAAGAAAAATACCAATCAGCACTTAAGCCAATTGGTAACGAATTTAGTGGTTATCTTGTAGATATCGCAAAAGAGAAACTTGAATTATCGACACTAGAACCTGCAACAGATGAAGAAATCGCAAATACTGTTAAGGTTATGGGTGGCGAAGATTATTTACTCTGGGCAAAAGCTCTGCAAGAGGCTGATGTTCTTAATCAAGACTGTAAATTTGTAACTTACACATATATTGGATCAGAGCTGACGTATCCGATTTATAAAGATGGAACAATTGGCCACGCAAAGCGAGATTTGGAAAAAACAAATAAAGAAATAAATAAAATTCTGAGCCCCCTTAATGGAACTGCTATTATCAGTGCCTCAAAAGCAGTCGTTACAAAAGCTTCTGTTTTTATTCCAACAATGGGATTGTATGCAAGTGCTCTTTTCAAAGTTATGAAGGAAAAAGGAACTCATGAAAGCATTGTACAGCATAAGTACCGCTTGTTTAAAGACATGATCTATGGAAATAAAGCAATCATTGACGAGGATGGAATCTATCGTTTGGATCATTTAGAAATGGATTGCGATACGCAAGAGAAGACGAAAGAGCTACTTGCTCATCTCGACGTCGAGAACTTTCAAGATAGCGTTGATTTCGACACATTTAAGATCGACTTTCTTACATTAAATGGATTTATCGATAACTAAAGTAATGTATCTCATTGCTTAAAAAATACATTATTCTAGTATGCAAAAAAAAGCTATAACGACGGTACTGTCATTATAGCTTTTACTTTATTCTTTAACTATTTTTAAGTGCAGTTCATCCAATTGTTTTTCAACAGCAGGACTTGGTGCATTTGTAAGTGGGCATCGTGCGGATGCAATCTTAGGAAAGGCAATAACATCACGGATTGTTCCTGAGTGTGTCAGTGCCATTGCATAGCGATCAAGACCAAATGCAATTCCACCATGTGGAGGTGTACCATATTTAAAGGCATCCACAAAGAATCCAAAACGTTTTTCAATTTCTGCTGGAGTAAATCCAATCATTTCAAAGAGTTTTTGTTGGAGTTCTTGTTTATAGATACGCATGGAACCACCAGCTACTTCAAATCCATTAAGTACTAAGTCATATGCTTGTGCAATGACACTTAGTGGATCAGTATCAAGTAATGGGATATCTAACTCTTTAGGAGCTGTAAATGGGTGGTGACGAGCTACTAGTACTCCCTCTTCCATTGCAAACATTGGGAAATCAACAACCCAGCAGTATGCAAATTGTGTTTCATCAATCAATTCATAGTCTTTACCAAGTGCTGAACGTAGTGCACCGATTGCAGTACAACATGTTTCCCATTCACCACTACCGATGAATACGACATCACCAACAGTTAAGTTAAACTTAGCTTTCATAGCAGCAAATTCTTCTTCACTGATAAATTTAGCAGCAGAACCACTTAGTCCTTCTTCTTCAACTTTTAAGACAACTAAGCCTTTAAGTCCGTATTTTTTTACTAGATCTGTGTATTTGTCAGTAACTTTACGAGTAACTGTTCCAGCCTGCCCTTTTAAGATTAAACCTTTTAAAGAATCTCCTTGTGCTAAACTATCACTAAAGACTTTAAATTCAGACTTCGCAAAAATATCTTCAAATGATTCTAAGAATAATTCAAAACGTAAATCTGGTTTATCACTACCATACTTATTCATAGCATCCATAAACTTAATTTTTGGAATTGCTGGTTTCTCATGACCCAATACATTTACCATAACATTGTTTACAACACCTTCGATAATGTCTTGGAACTCTTCTTCACTTAAGAATGATGCCTCAATATCAACTTGTGTAAAGTCTAATTGACGGTCTGCACGAAGGTCTTCGTCTCTAAAGCAACGTGCTACTTGGTAATAACGCTCCATACCAGCAATCATTAATAATTGTTTAAAAATTTGTGGTGATTGTGCAAGTGCATAGAATTCACCAACGTGGACACGTGAAGGCACAAGATACTCACGAGCTCCTTCTGGTGTGGACTTTGTAAGCATTGGTGTTTCAACATCAATAAAGCCTTGTTCTTCTAAAGTATGACGCATTTCTTTAACGATTTGCGCACGAGTAATAAGACGGTTTTGCATTACTGGACGACGTAAGTCCAAATAGCGATACTTTAAGCGTGTTTCTTCTAGAGCATCTGTTTCATCTGCAATAATAAGTGGAGTTTGAGCTGCTTCGTTGATGATTGTTACTTCATGTAAATCAATCTCAATATCACCTGTTGCTAGTTTAGGGTTCTTGTCTTGGCGTTCTCTTACAAGTCCCTTAACTGAAATTACATATTCACTTTTTAAACTTTCAACGATTGGATATTCATCGTGATTGACTACGAGTTGTACAATACCACTACGGTCACGAAGATCAATAAAGTTAATCGATCCAAAGTTACGACGTTTCGCAACCCACCCTACTAACTCAACTGTTTGTCCTACATGTTCAATTCTTAATTCTCCATTATGATGACTTCTCTTCATATTTATTCTCCTATCCATTTCTGTATCAATGCTTTCGCTTCATTTACTGCCACTTTTTCTTGTTCTTGAGTTGCTATGTTTTTAACTGTGATTAATCCTGCTTCACGTTCATCATCACCACAAATCAGTGCTATTTTTGCATGGTAACGATCAACCATCTTAAACTGAGCTTTCATCGACTTGTTTTCAATATCCATATCGCAAACAATTCCTGCATCACGCAATTCTTGAATCAATTTAAAGACGTAATTATTACATTCGCGATTCATTGGCATTCCAAATACATCAATTCTATCTTCTACATCAAATTGCACATTAGAAGCCTCAGCTAATATTAGAAGTCTCTCAACTCCCATACCAAATCCAACAGCTCCTGTTTCAGGACCTCCGAAATAATCAATCAAGTGATTGTATCGTCCACCTGCAAAGATTGTCGATTGAGCTCCTGCACCTTTGTCAGTTGAAACTACTTCAAAGACTGTGTGGTGATAGTAATCCAAACCACGAACTAAACGATCATCAAGTTCATATTCAATACCTTGAGTATCTAATATCGATAATAGATCGCTAAAGTATTCTTTTGAAGCTTCATTTAAGTAATCTTTGTTTGATGGTGCTGATTTCATTGCTTCATGATTATGATCCACTTTACAATCCAAGATACGTAAAGGGTTTTGTTCATATCGACGGTTACAATCACCACACATCGTTGGTAAATAAGGTTTAAAGTGGTTCTTTAAAGCAAGTTTATAAGCTTGTTGGCTTTCTTCATCACCTAAAGTATTAATGAGTACTTTGTATTTAGTAATGTTTAACTCTTTTAGGATTGTAAGTCCTACTAAAAGTGATTCAACATCAGCATATGGATTTGATGGTCCAATAAATTCTGTTGCAATCTGAGTATGGATACGCATACGACCTTTTTGTGGACGTTCATATCTAAAGTTAGGTGCAATATAGAAGTATTTTTGGTAACTTCCACCTGTTGCATATAATTTGTTTTGAACAAAGGCACGAGCCACACCAGCTGTACCTTCTGGACGTAGTGTTAATGAAGGACTTTCACCATCACGATTTTTAATGACAAATGTATACATTTCTTTATTAACAACATCACTTGCATCATTTTTTCTACTAAACACTTCTGTATGTTCATACATTGGTGTTCTTATTTCTTGTGCGTGGAAACGATGACAAACTTCTCTCGCTAGTTTTTCAATGTATTGCCATTTCTTTACTTCTTCACCAAAGATGTCTTGTGTACCTCGAGGTGCAATGTATTTTTCGCTCATAGGGCTCTCTCCTTCTCTTAAAATATATAAAAAGGCGCTACCAAGGACGCATTAGCGTGGTACCACCTTTGTTTTTCACTTAAATCTTTAACGCAGATATACGATAAACCTTTTCAGTTTATTTCTCACATGTGTCCCATTAATTCAATAGTAACACTTTTCACCAACCAGTGCTTCTCTAAACTATCTCTTTAACTTATTCATGATCAACGAATATAGTCGAATTCTATCATACTTTGGACCACTTATCAACTTATATTAGAAATACGATTGTCCCAAATAAGCGCTAATACTCAATTTTTATGAATTAAGCACACTTACTAAATTAGCAATGACTAGCATGTTTTAGTAAATAGCATTAAATATATTCTTTCTCTTGTATTTTTTTTAGAAACATTGAATTAGGAAACTTACGAATTAATACATTAAATTCCTTGATGTTACTATTGATGAATGTCTTTTGATCTCTCAAATCAGCAATTCTCTGCGTTATCTCTTCACTTGCTTTAACTATCGACTTATCCGACTTAAGCTCAGGAAAATTTGAAAGAGCATGACTAACATATACTAAATTATCAGTTGGATAATTCATTTTACTACTGAACGATAGATTTTCCTGTTTAATTAGGGAATCAATCTTTTCATTTATAGTTAGTATCATTTCAGCATTTGTCTCTTCGAAAATCGTATAATTACTGATAGATTCATTAATCGAGTTATCTAAGACAACAACTCCGTTTTTAACTTTGATAATATACTTCGAAATATTATAGATAGCTAAAACAATTACAGGTATCAAAATAATTAACGAAGTTACTAAATCAGATGTTTCATCATCAGGTATGAACTCAGTACCAAACAACCCATCTATCATTGTGAATACAAAAATCATAATAAATACCATTGCAAGGTAAATTATTATATTCTGAATCAATTTTTTCACTAGGTCCCCAACTTTCTCACCCAAATGCATTTACATTTGAGTCTTCAAACATTTAAGTTTAATCAACTACAATTTAATCACGGAACAATTTAATAATCAAGTGATTTTGATTCTCTAGTCTAGTATACCTTTACAATCTAGGAAACCAAAGTGTAGTTAGGAACTTGATAATCAGTCCAAAGCTTCTACACAACATAGTTCAAAACTCTATAATGTAATAATCCTATTCTGCACTTAGTTTTAAACTCACTTCTTGCTTTTTATTCTTAGAAACAATCCAGAAATAACAAAGACCATGGACTGATGCTGTTAATAACCAAGATATTGGATAAGAAATATATAATGACTCAAGAGTTCCTTGGGCTTTGAATACCGTAAGAATCCAAATGATTCTAAATGCACAGGCTCCTGTTAATGAAACAATCATAGGTGTGATTGAATAACCCAGTCCACGAATACTTCCTACTAGAACATCCATGATGCCACAGAGGAAATAATAGAAGCATACAATACCTAAACGAATCATCCCATAAGAAATAACTTCTTGATTCGAGGAATAGATCCCTAATAAGGATTCACCGAAAGCATAGGCACTCATTCCCATGACACATCCAACTATAACGACACAACTTAGTGATATGCGAAGTATTTTACCCACTCGATCATATCTTTTGGCTCCAACATTCTGACTTGTGAAGCTGAGTGACGTGTGGTAGAAAGCAATCATTCCGTTGTAAACAAAACTCTCGATGTTATTGGCAGTAGTGTTACCAGCTACTACGGTAGAACCAAAGCTATTGACTGAGGATTGAATTAAAACGTTAGAAATATTAAATACAGAGCTTTGAATACCTGCAGGTAATCCATAACGCAACATTTCATAGAATTTATCCTTATAGAATTTCATATTTCTAACATCACAATGAAGTATTGAATCTGTTTTCTTCATACTTAGAAGAATAAAAGTAGCCGCTACATACTGAGATATCGCAGTAGCTAGACCTACTCCTAAAACATCTAAGTGAAATACTGTAACGAAAATAACGTTCAGTGTCGCATTAACTACACCAGAAACAGTTAAAAAATATAATGGTCGCTTCGTATCTCCTGTTGCTCTAAATAAAGCAGCACCATAGTTATAGATCATTAAGCCTGGCACTCCTAAGAAGTACGCTCTCATATATTGTGTTGCAAGACCAATTACATCAGCAGGTACTCCTGTTAACAGTAAAAGAGGTTCGGCAAAAAGAAGTCCGAACACAACGATAATAATTCCTCCAAAACAAGAAACAAACATTGCTGAATTCACTGTTTCTGAAGCACTTTTCTTATCATTAGCCCCCAAGTAGCGACCAAAGACAACACTGGTTCCTACCGAGATACCAATAAATAGATTGACAATAAGATTAATCAAGGAGTTTGTGGATCCAACAGCCGCAAGTGCCTGCTCACCACTAAACTGACCAACAACTATAATATTCACAGTACTAAACATCAACTGCAACATTCCAGATAACATGATCGGAATGGAAAAACGAATGATACCCGACAGTAACGGACCATTAACCATGTCCACTTTCGTTCTATTCTTAAACATTAAGCTACCTTTTCTCTCTCTTATAACTTACTTTTATTTTAGCATTGATTTGTAAGTATCGATGAAGAGAGTTTGAATATTTGGTATGTAATTATGACATTAATGAGTAATAACTATGACTTTGTGAAATATTTCAAGATACGCACAAATTGTATATACATCATTGAGTGTTCTTAAACAGATGTATTACTCCTTCTTCATCAACGAGAAGTGCTTCGCCATCTTTTAAAGGAATAATTTCGGAATTGGTTTTACGACTGTACTCAGAACTTAGGTCATCAACATTAGGAAACCTATCATGGAGCTTATTAAAGTGAGGAAGTATTTCTACATCAGTAAGATCCATTGCACTTAAATCTTTTAGACCAACTGTATTTATATTCGAAGAGAACATATTAACCAAATTAATCGATTTTTGCATAACAAAACTTCCTGCACTCGTCCCTATGATAATATTGTTCTTTGAGAAATCTTGCAGAAACTCTTTAACTCCAGCCTTATTTAGACGGTCCAATAAATAAAATGGATTTCCTCCATTAAATTCAATGACATCCACCGTTTCAAGCATATCAATTGAATCAGTATCAAAATCAAATAAGACAACCTCTAGCCCTAAACTCTCAAGTTCACTTTTTAGTTTAGGAACATTCCAGTTATTTTCTTTATAGACGTCATCTGCAGTCACTACAAGTGCAGCTTTTTTGAATCCTTGTTTCTTAATATATTGATGAATTGTATAATGCAAATCATTATTTGATATCCCATTCGATGTAAGTACTAACATGATTTCACCTCTTTAGACTATGATAACCCAACTGTAGATCAATAATAACAAAACAAGTGAAAAAAGCACTCTTATACGACATTGGTATTCAAGAGTGCTTTCTAATCAAATAGTAACTTATAGAATAATACGGTCTACACGAATAACAGAATCAACTTTTCTTAAGTTCGCAATTAAGTTTCGTAAATGATCTGCATCCTTTACAATAACTCTCATTGTAGTTGTTACATGAATCTTATCGTCATTCACTGCTGAGTTAACTGCATTAAGCGTTACTTTGTGCTGCGAAACGATAGTGACAATGTCAGTAAGCAAGAAGCTACGATCTGTTGATAGGAGCGATAGAACAGCTTCATAGGTCCCTCCATCTGATTGCTCATCCCATTCAACATCTATAAGACGTGAAGTTTCTTTAGCAATATTGGGACAATCCTTACGGTGAACTTTGACTCCACTACCTTTTGTAACATAGCCAACAATTTCATCCCCATAAACAGGGTTACAACACTGACTAAGATGAATCATCATTGAGTCAATACCTGGAACTCGAACACCTGTACTGGAAGTAGTACGAGTTTGGGATTGAAGTGGATTCCTTGATACAACACGATCTAATTTCGTATTCTCCGACTGTCCCTTTATATCAAGCTTTTCAAACAAGGCAGCCATTGATAGTGATTTCGATGCAATCGCAAAGAATAAGTCATCCAGTGAGTTAACAGATAGTTCTTTATATGCAGCTTCAAGCTTCTTAGAGTTTCGAATTTCTTTATCATCAACACCACGACGACGACATTCATCTCTAAATAAAGTCTCACCTTTAGAGATTGATTCTTCTCTGTTTTCACTTTCTTTCTTCAATAAGAAGTTTCTAATTTTATTACGTGCATGTGTTGTTTTAACAACCTTCAACCAGTCTTCACTAGGTGTAGATTGCTTATTAGTACGTACTTGAACGACATCCCCTGTTTTTAAAGGAGTGTTAAGTGGCACAAGTGTACCATTCACAATAGCTCCAACAGTTTGGTGTCCAACCTCTGTATGAATACGGTAAGCAAAGTCTATCGGAGTAGCTCCGTTAGGCAAATCAATAACTCTTCCCTTAGGTGTCATAACGTAAACGTTCGCTTCAAAGATATCTTTTTGTAGAAGATTCATATAATCTTCAGCGTTTTGGTCAACACCTTCGGTAATCATATTGAAATCACGGAACCAGGATAAACGGTCCTCAATCTCTTTTTGATTAGCCGCTGCATCTGTACGTCCTTCTTTATACTTCCAGTGAGCAGCAACCCCTCGTTCAGCAACTTCATCCATTCGCTTCGTACGGATTTGCACTTCAAATATGTTTCCTTCCTCACCGACGATGGTCGTATGTAAAGACTGATACATGTTCATTTTTGGCATTGCAATATAATCTTTCAATCTTCCTGGGATTGGACGATAATTCGCATGGATATGTCCTAGTATTTCATAACAGTTTAACTCTGTTTCTGTAATAATACGAATCGCAAGAAGGTCAAGTATTTCATCAAAGCGTTTATGCTTTGTAGTCATTTTTTTGTAGATACTATAAAGGTGCTTAGAGCGACCAAATATATTGAATTGAATATTGTTTTCTAATAAGAGATTTGCGATATCTGTAATCATACGTGTCACAGAAGCATCACGCTCTGCTTTACGTGAATCAACAAGACGTGCAATCTCATAGTATTTATCTCGATGGAGGTAACTAAAACTTAAATCTTCAAGTTCATTCTTAATTTCTCCAAGCCCGAGTCTGTGAGCAATCGGTGCATAAACATCTAATGTTTCAGCAGCAATTTTTTGTTGTTTCTCAGGACTTTGGTATTGAAGCGTTCTCATGTTATGAAGACGGTCAACCAATTTAATAAAAATTACACGAACATCTTTCGCCATCGCAATAAAAATCTTACGGTGGTTTGCAGCTAAATATTCTTTTTCATCTTTAAATTCAATGTTACCAATCTTAGTAACACTTTCAACTAAGGTAGCAATTTCCTCAGTAAATTCTTCCGCTAACTCTTCTTTGGATACTCCTGTATCTTCAATCGTATCATGAAGGATACCAGCAGCAATTGTCGTTGGAGACATTCCTAAATCAGCAAGTATGTATCCAACATGTAAAAGATGTATTAGATATGGCTCACCACTTTTTCTATATTGTCCCTCATGATGTTCTTTCGCATAGGAATAAGCATGTTCAATTAACGCAACGTTTTCTTCTTGCGTTATGTATTTCTTTACTTCTTCCATTAGCTTATCATAGCTAATATCACGAAATTGTGCCATATAAATCACCCCTTTTATTTGTTAAAAAACGAAGTCTAAACTTCGTTATTAATACTTCATCAATGCTAAGATTTCAATGTCCTTAAGTTTGTCTCGACCGTTTAGGTCTTCAAGTTCAATTAAGAAACCACAACCAGCTACGACGCCTCCGAGTTCTCTTACTAATGAGACAGTCGCTTCAATTGTACCACCTGTTGCGAGCAAGTCATCGATAATAAGAACACGTTGTCCTTCTTTAATGCCATCTTTATGAATATGTAATTCATTTGATCCATACTCTAAGTCATATGCATAACTTACAGTTTCTCTTGGCAGCTTCCCTGGCTTACGAACAGGTACAAAACCAATTTCTAAAGCATAGGATACAGGACACCCGAAGATAAATCCTCTTGATTCTGGCCCGACAATAACGTCAGCATTAACTTGTTTAGCAAACTCTACAAATCGGTCAGTTGCCTCTTTGTATGCAGCTCCATCAGCCATCAATGGTGTAATATCACGAAAGAGTATTCCTTCTTTTGGAAAGTCTTTAATTGTTGCAATGTAATCTTTTAAATTCATAATTCCCTCCGAGTACCTTCCCATTATATCACACTTGTTTTATTTTCATACGTTTAATATAAACAACTCCTGCTCCCAGAAGAACAACTCCCAACACACCCGCTAAAACTATGATTGCAGTATTGTCATTTGAGTTTGATAACGCCTTAGAAGCAATAAGATATTGATTACCTGTTACATCAAATTCTAAGTGATCATTTACAACTGTAACTGATTGCGGATTTGCATCAACCACGTTGTTATTAATTGAATAAATAAATTGAATCTGTGTATTCTGCATATCCAATTCTTTGGTTGGTATGGATACCTTTGTATTCTCTGGCATACTATCAGCATTAAGAACCAACTCATATGTTAATCCATCTACTTGATTATAGAACTTTGACTTGCTATTTGCTTTATTCATTGTCAAAGCAATGTCGATGTTCTTATCAAGGCTCTCTGAGAACACATAGGTGTAGGACATATTTATATTATCACTCATTACCTTAATAGTTTTAAATTGAACAGATTCTTGACCTAATTCTTCAATAGGTACAATAATTTCTTGAATTCTTCTCATATCTGACGATAGGTTCGGAATTTTTATAACTATATCTAGGTTTTCAGAAATCGCCTTTTTTAAGTCATCAACCGATAACTCAACAGCATACTTTGAAGCACTACCTGAAAGTAGGTTCTTCAATGAGAAAACCATTGAATTGTTGTCTTTAACTCCATTAACACTTGCAATCTGAGCACCATTTGCATCCGTATGCGCTTCGACATTTACTTTTAAAGTCGTTGTGATTTTATCTATTGTTGCTGTGACAGTCGCAACCCCTGTTTTCAATCCGACAACTTTATTGCCTTCTATCTTAATAATATCTGTGTTCTCTGTCGTATAGACCGGTTCTTCAATACCAGTACTATCAAAAGGTACATAGATTAAACTTGGAATTTCCACTGATGAATCAACCGTTACAGAGACTTCGATGGGATTAAATTTAATCTCAACAAGAGGAGCAATAACATTCACCTCTATTGATGATGTATTCTTTCCAACAGTTGCATTAATAATTGTCTTACCTAATGTTAATCCTTTGACAACACCATTCTCAACTGTTGCTACTTTTGGATTCGAAGACGCCCAAATAATATCACTATTTGAAATCTTATCATTAGTGAGTGTGTATTCCAATTTGTATGAAGAATCACGATTTAAACGTATCGCATTGAATTGAAACTCAACTTTTCCTTCATACGTAAAAACACGAACATTTAAGTTCTTTTGATGAGTAACACCATCGATTTCAATTGAAACTGTGATAACTGTATTCCCTGTAGATAGAGTATTTACATAACCCTTAGCAGTTACAGTTGCAACACTTGGATCACTTGAAGTAAATGTCACAGCTGCTTCTGTTTCAACATTCAACGAATAGTTAATCTGTAATGACTCACTTAAAAGTATCTCATAATTAGTTTGACTAATAACTATAGGATTTTCTATCTTCTCTCCAGTAACTACATCTGTAGGTGTGTTTGCTACTAATCCATCGTCGGGATTTTCTTTTGTTTCCTCTGCATAAATTGGGTTAGCTGTTAAAATAACAAGTAATAAAACAAGTAATATTTTTTTCATAGTTACCTCCTGATTTATTGCATTGATTCGATGTTAAATGAAATTTTTGAAGTATTAGAAATATCAAATCTTCCAATCATTTTCGTGAAATTTCGATAATCATTACGACTATACACTGTATTAAAGAATACAGCTTCATCGATCGGAAAATCTTGGAAAACCAATTTATAACCATAACCTCTTAAATCAACCATATTATAACCTTGAGGAAGCAATACTTCAACAAGCGGCAATGTAAATCCTTCACCATATGGCTCAAATGAGGCTAACTCTTGAAGTGCGTTTTTGGTAATTAAGTCAGAAGGAACTTTTAAGACATTATCTGTTTTTGAAACATGATCTAATGCATCAACTACCTTATTTATATCCGAAATAAAATCTTGATAGTATTCTTTTTTTATGGTCATACCAAAAGCAAAGTCATGTCCTCCCATTGCCTCAAAATACTTTCTATCAACTTGTGAGAAAATATTTTGTAGCGAATGCGTATTACTTCGTGCGCTTCCTTTATAAGTATTTTCATATTCTCTTAGAATAATTGTAGGTTTCTGAGTAGTATCGGATATCTTATTAGCTACAATACCTACAAGTCCTTCATGAAAATCTGTATCAGTAATTATTTGAATCGAATCGTCTGTTATTTTCTTCTCAGCAATGACTTGCATTTCTTTTCCTTTATCTTTGCGGAAACTGTTGAGTTTCTCAACCTGGGATGCATACGAACGAATAGCTTTCGTATCTTGGGTTGTAAAGTAGCTAACTGCTGTATTTACATTCACAACATCAGCCATTCTACCAATACTATTAATTTTAGGAATCATTTTGAAAGCAAGTGTTTTTGCAGAGTAACTTGTATACTTATTAGGTTTCACTATCACGTCAAATTGAAGGAATGAATTGCGTTTGATTGCTTCAATTCCCTCCCTAACAATCTCGCGATTCTTGCCCCACAGTGGCATGACATCCGCAATGGTACCTAAACAAGCTAAAGCTAGAAGATAGTCATCATGAAGCCCCATCGTCTCAGCTACACAGTAAATTAGTCCACTAGCACACATTGAATCAGCATATTCATCACAAACATCAGGATGTAAAAAGGAATCTACTTCTATTGGTGCTTCTATAATATGGTGATCCACAATAGCAACACGCATTCCTAGGTTCTTTGCATGCTCAACAACGTCATGAGACTTTACTCCGTTATCAATAATTAAAACGTCAGTATACCCTTTACTATGAGCTCTATCGATTGTAGGTATCGACACACCATATCCTTCTGTAAATCGATTAGGGATGTAGTAGCCTACCTCTATTCCACACTTTTTCGCAAGCATTACCGCGATACTTGTCGAAGCTATACCGTCACAGTCATAATCACCGCAAATAATTAATCGTTCTGCTCGTTGATAGAAATCAATAATCGAATCGACTGCATCATTTTCAACTCTCTGATGTGGTGGGTTAATAAGTTCATAAGCATGCTCATCACTTAAGTGGATAGCCTCAAAGAGCAGTTGTACTAGTGGCTCAAATGTTTTCAGATATGTCATCATCATAATCTTCAATACCCCTTCTTCTACTTACCCTACTACATACATATGTAAAGAGTACAAAACCAAGTCCAATCGCTACAAAGTAGTAGAAAGTGATTTTGGACAGTGTAATACCCATATTAATCGGAACAATAATAAGTATAACAGCTAAGAACGCTCCTACAATTACAAAATTCGTAATAAACTCATCAATGAAATCAGCATAAAACACTTTTGGATTTTTTAAATACGCTTTGGAGTTTTCTTCTGCCAACAAATGATACAACACGGTCGGCACCATAATTATCAGTAAGATCATCTCTTCAGTAAATTTTAAATCATAAATTATTGATAATAGAGTAAATATTACTGGTATTAGTATCGATAGTGTAATAAAAGAACCAATGCTTCGCTTGCTGTACGTTATTTTTAGAAGTATCGCCGCAATTACTGTAAGTCCTATATATCTAAAGTAGAAATCAAACGATTGAAGCGGAAAGTCCTTAGCTTTTGATATATAGTAAGAACTCGTAAGATTCATCTTCGATTGAATAACATTCTTAGAAAGCATTAAATCGTTTTGCGTCACATTGTTATCAAAGTATATCCATAAATACGCTTGATCACTAACTGAATAACTCGTTTGATTCTCATAAAGTCCCAAGGAATTTAGAATTGCTTGAATTTCAAGATATGCATCCGACTCTCTACCTGGAATTAATAAAACAGATTCTTTTGTATAACTTTGACCTAAAGGTAATTCATAGGAAGTTTTAGGAACAAACACTCCTAACACGATTAATAAACTAACACCTATAAGCACAAGGTTTCCAAGAGCTCGCTTTGGATTAGCAAAACGTCCAATAGGATTAGATGTTTCGATTCTAAACCAATGATGACGATCTTCATGAATAAAAGCTTTAATTTGGTTTAATACAACCATAAAAACAGCATTAAAAATTAATATAAAACTCGAGAAGACAATAATTAGTAAACCTTCAGCTGGACTACTAAACATATCACTAAAAACAATAAAAAAAGCAATCAATGTATGTAAGACTAATAGAGAAGCACTCTTACTTAAGTACTCTTTTGAGTCAAATGCATCAAATACCAAGTGCCCTAGTTTACTGTTTAAACCTCGATGGACATTAACACATGAAATAATTAATAGCAGATTTAGAATATACCACATTGATTCTGAAAATGGATAACCAAAAACATTCATCATGAACAAACTAAAAACAAAACTAATGGATATCTTATAGGCTGGAATAATTCCAACAAGTTTAAAACGCATAATAAAATAAATAAAAATAACTGCAACTATACCAAGTACATATAGAGAAATAAAACTTTGGTTATTTGCTAGTTTGGTTGCAGATCCAAAAGTACCAATATGATCAATTGTAAGATCATCAATGGTACTCTTCATGGTTTTATCAATAACTTCAACTGTATCTGCTGAAGATATCGTAATAACATGTTTATTATCATTAACTGAGCGAATTTTTGTCTCAAAATGCTTTGTATTAATTTCATCTAAAAAAGAAACAAGTTGTTCCTTATTTTCCGTAGTAACAACAAGTTTCAAGTCTCGTCCAAATCCTATCCCCGTTTTGATAGAATTCGATACATTCAGTGTAAAAAGAACTCCAATAATCAAAGCTATGAAACTAATGATTAACAGTTGTAGTTCCTTACGTCTCATTATAATTCCTCTTTTTCAATCAAATGTCTATAATCGTCTAGAGAACTTGAATAACCCTTCACTCTAGAATCTACGGCTAACCATCTTACAATCTCATCTTCATTTAAATGCAGAATGTCATCCGCAATCTCGCTAAGACGTGTTGGTTGTCGTCTTTTCCATTTATGATTTATTAATATATGATGTAAATCATCATACGATATACCGGTAAACCCATTACTATGGAGTTGACGCACTTTTAAAGTAAGCAATAATTGATATTGTTGATCATTTCCAATGTTATACACAACGTTCACTCCATTCACATGTAATATAATACACTAAAACTGACAAAGAAAAAACTCTATTTAGAGTTTTAACATAAGATTTATAAATTCATGACTGCTTGTTTGAACAGCTCGCCACGTTCTTCAAAATTATTAAATTGATCATAACTGGCACAGGCTGGTGATAGAAGTATGACTTCGCCTGCTTGTGCGATACGATGAGCATCATTTAAAGCTTCAAACATTGTTTCTACGACAATTGCTTGAGGAAATGATTCTTTAAGTTGCTCTGCGCTATCCCCATAGACATACAATCGTTCAACACGGTCCATATAAGGTTTGAGTATATCAAATGATATATGTTTATCATAACCTCCAAGCATCAGGTATACACCTTTCTCAAATGATTTGAGTGCTACCTCCGTTGATTCAGGATTGGTTGCTTTCGAGTCGTTGTAATAACGTACCCTTGAATCTCGCGTACAAACTCGATACGATGTTCAACACCTTTAAAGTTATGGATTGTTGTCTGAATGTCTTCTAGCTCAACACCAGCAAGGAATGCCATTACTGCAGCAATACTTGCATTTAATATATTATGTTCCCCAACAAGCTTAAATTCAGCAAGTGAGAACAATTTCACTATATTAAAATACACTGCTTCATCTTTAATAAAAACATCTTTTGATACATCATGAAGTGATACATCAATGACTTTTCCTGTATAGTTCTGAGTCAATGCATGAATGTTTTTATCTTCAATATTTCTTACAAATATTTTTACACGATTTAATATTTCTAATTTTGCTGCATAGTAATCTTGCTCAGAATCATAACGATCCAAGTGATCCGGACTTAAATTTATCAAACCATAGACATCTGGCGAAAATGTAGGAGACCCTTCCATTTGGAACGCCGATATTTCTAAAGAAACATCACGTGCAATATTACCATCTTTATATACTGCTTCACTTAATGCATAACCAACATTTCCTGCTAATAACGCATTCTCATTTTTCTTTTGTAACATCTCCCACAAAAGTGTTGCGGTTGTGGTTTTTCCATTAGTTCCTGATATTGCATAATAGTTGTAGTTGCTTGAGAATAAAGAAGCTACTTCAATTTCATTAACCACGTTGTTAAATTGAGAAACTAGCGGATGGTCGTTAGGAATTCCAGGATTCTTAACCACAAAGTCATAAGTATCTACAAGTCCCATATCTTTATCATTTAACGAAACTTTAACACCAAGATTCTCAAGTTCATGACGCTCTATAAAGTCTTGATTCGTAGTAAGAGTTACTTGATATCCTTTTGAGTTCAAGAGTCGTGCTACGCCTATTCCAGAACGCGCACCACCGATTACTAGAGCCTTCATGATAAAGCAATCAAGACAAAGCCTAACACCATACAAATAAGTCCGATTGCATAAAAGAGGTTTACTACATCAGCTTCTTTCCAACCACTTAAAGTAAAACTATAGTGAATTGGAGTATATTTAAATACACGTTTATGTCGTGTTTTCCACGATATTTTTTGAATAATAACACACAGTGTTTCAAATACAAAAACACCACCAATAACTACAAGCAACATTTCTGCATCAAGTAAAACGGATATTCCTGCTAATGCAGCTCCTAAAGCTAAGGACCCTACATCACCCATAAAGATTTGTGCAGGTTTCTTGTTGAACATTAAGAATGCAAGAAGTCCACCAATGAGTGCAAGAATAAAAAGTAAGACGCCTGACTCATTTTGATCATAAGCTAAGTAAGCAAATGGAATTAAGGCAATCACCATTGTTCCACCTGCTAAGCCATCCATACCATCTGTTAAGTTTACCGCATTGGATGCTCCTGAAAATAGGAACATAATAAATGGAATGTAAAGGTATCCTAAATCGATTGCTTGAGTAATAAATGGGATTTTAAGCGTGTTTGTTCCACCTGTTGAAATATAGATTCCATAGAATACTAATGAAAAAAGTAATTGGAACCCCATTTTTGTTTTAGGTGTTAATCCATCATTCTTACCTTCAGTAACAATTTTATAATCATCAATAAAACCAATGAGTGCATAAATACAAAATACAAACACAAGTAAAAAGAGAGAACGATCTATTTTAAATCCATTTAAAAGAATCATTACAAGTGAAGGAACTACTACAAACAATAAACCACCAAATGTAGGAGTCTTCTTCTTATTTTTAAATGCCTCCAAAGCATACTCACTTACTTGTTGTTGTGTATCACGTGACTCCAAGTATCTAATAAACTTTGGATAAGTTATAAATGTAAGTGTAAAAGCACCTACTAGACCCAGTATTTCTATTACCATAATATTCTCTCCTCAATTCGAAAAACATTATATCAAATCTATTCTAAAGTTACACTTATTTCTGTATCTTTATTAATTGCAGTTCCTGCTTCAATAGATTGTGATACAACATAACCACTACCATTCAGTGCAATACTAATACCACTTTGATTCCAATAGGTAACCACTTCTTTTTGTGACCACCCTTTCATATTAGGCATCGTGATATTTGGTCCATTTGTAGTAATATAGACCCGTTCATGACTAATTATTTTACTATCTGCTTGTGGATACTGATTTACTACAATATCTCCATCTCCAATAATAATTGGATCATATCCTTTACTTAGGATATCTTGTTTTGCTTTTTCAACATTCATATTTTTGTAATCTTTTAATGTATCAGCTTTAATCTCAGTAACCACTTCTCCTGTGAATTTACTGATGTTCATTACAGATACAGTTGTTCTTACAACATCATTTACATGAGCTGCTGATGCATTAAGATTGTGTCCGTAATTAGCTTGATACGCTGTATAAACAATAATCTCAGGATCATCGTAAGGGAAACCAAGAGCACTCGAGAAGATGTATTTAGTAGGACTATACCCACCACCTTCAATCGCTAACTGAGCCGTACCTGTTTTACCAATGACTTCAACCTCATCAATATTAAATCGACGTCCACTACCTACTCTACCAGCTACAACATCACGCATTAAATCACGTGCATGAGCAGCAGTAGATGGAGAAAAAACTTGATGTACTACTGTAGTCTTCCCTTGATACGTTACTTCACCTGTATCAGGATCACTAATTGAATCTACAATATAAGGCTTAATAAGGTTACCATCTGTCATAATTGCAGTATACGCTTGAGCCATCTCAAGTACAGAAACAGTAGCACCTTGCCCAAATCCAGGGTTTAGGTATCGTAACGCTGAGGTATCGTAAGTTGTTGAAGGGTAACCAGCGATTGATTTTATACCTTCATCCACTTCTACACCCGCATAAAACCCGAGTTTCTGCATATACTTATCAAATGTTTCATACGTCATATACTTTGTTAATAACTCAGAAATCATAACGTTAGATGATACTGCATAACCATCTCTGAAATTTTGAATACCATAATCAATATTATTAGCGTTCGTAATTGTATGGATTGAACCTGAAGGCGATGAAAGTCTCACTGGTATTCCATTTTTATTTCCTACATAGAATTCTCCAGAATCATAGGTTGCATTATCGTCCCAGACTCCCTCTTCTATTGCAGCAGCAACTGTAAAGGTCTTCATTGTCGATCCTGGTTCATAACTATAATTCAATGTTTTACTTACATAATCAACATCTTCACTATTAGGATCAAAGCCTGGATATTCTCCCAATCCTAAAATCCTTCCAGTTTTAGCTTCCATTACAATTCCCCATGCTGAATCAGCATTAACCCCTGGATCCTTTGTAATACCCTCTAGTGATAGTTCCAGTTGATTTTGAATTGTAGAATCTAATGTTAGTTTAATGTTTTTTCCGTTCACTGCTGGCTCTTCATAAAGTTCAGCATGTTGGAGTTTATTACCAGCTTTATCTTCTTGATACTTCTCTACACCATTAACACCTAAGAGTAAATCATTATACGATTTCTCAATACCCATTGATCCTTGCAGCACTTGATTCTCATCAAGACGTGCAAAGCCAATTACATGAGAGTATTGCCCATCATGTCTTGGTGAAATACGATTACGCACCTGAATAAAGCCAAGTCCTTTAATATCACTTGCCTCAAGTTCAGCTTTTTGATTTGCCGTAAGATATTTTCCTTCATATCCAAATTCGACTTGTTTAGCACTCGAATTCAGGATACTTAGTACTGAATCATAGTCTTTACCAATAACTCTTGAAATCGTAAGAGCTGCGTCTTCTTTATCCACAACGTGTGCTGGTTCTTTCTTCGCTGTATAACGTTCTGGGTCAATGTTTGCAGTAAGCGTATACGCGATAACGTCCTCTGCTAATACATTTCCACCTCGATCAAGAATCGACCCTCTTTTCGCTTGGATCACGCGATTCACTTGTTGAATACCATCAACCTGCTTAACGATGTCTGTTCCTGAGTTTAAATGCAGACCAAATACTGACACAATAAAAATATTGGCACTCACTATCAATAGAATGAGTGCCATTGTGCCAGACATAATCAACACTTTAATGTTCGTTTTTAACTTCAAAATTATTCACCCTTAATAACTACAGTATTGTTACGACTTTCTAATCCAGCTTGTTCAGCTATAGTCACAATACGATTACGATTACGAAGTTCATTCACATCTGATTTTAACACATCATTCTGGGATTTCAAAGTTGCAGTCTCACGTTTAACTTTTTCAATCTCATTCGCAATACTTTGGTTTGTAGTTTTGAAAGTAATTTGTGACACAAATGCAAACACAACTGCTAGGGTAAATAACGTACCTAGTGCTCCTGACCAACGAATTTTTCTTCTTCTTTTAACAATTACATGCTTTGCCATTCTTCTACCCTATCCTTTCAATTCCTCTTAGTATTGCACTATGAGCTCTATTATTATCTTCTAGTTCTTTTTTAGAAGGCTTCATTCCTTTATTTAATAACTTGTAATTCAATGTTTCTTCAATAACTACTGGAATTCTTGGATTAACCTTTGCAGGTTTGCCGTATTTATTGAATATCTCTTTTACATAACGATCTTCTAATGAGTGAAATGTAATGACTACAACTCTTCCACCAACATGTATTGAATCAATAGCTTGTTCAATTGCTTCTCGAGCTTCTTTGAATTCATCATTTACTTCGATTCTAAGAGCTTGAAATGTTTTCTTAGCTGGATGACCCTTTTTAAGTTCTTGTGCTGGATACGCGCTTCGTATACACTCAACAAGTTCAAATGTTGTAGTTACTGGACGATTAGCAATGATCTTTTTAACAATCCCTTTCGCATATCGTTCTTCACCATGTTCTTTAAGAATTCTAATTAAATCTTCTTCACTGTATTCGTTAACAACTTCATATGCACTCAATGCTTGGCTTTGATCCATTCTCATATCTAAGCGAGCATCGAAGCGATAACTGAATCCTCTTGTTGGATCATCAAACTGTGGAGATGATACTCCTAAGTCGAAGAGTACGCCATCAACTGAATCAATGTTTAATGCTTGAAGTGTTTCTGCTATCTGTGTGTAGCTTCCATGAACCAAGGTTATTTTATCTTGGTATGCTTCAAGTCTTTTACTTGTTCTCTCAATTGCATCTGCATCTTTATCAAATCCAATGAGTCGACCTGTTTTTAATTTTTTTAGTATTTCGAGACTATGTCCACCTGCTCCTAAAGTTGCATCAACGTAAATGCCATCAGGCTTTACATTTAGAAGTTCAATGGTTTCGTCTAACATGACTGATATATGTTTCATTCAAAGAACTCCGTTAATGTTTCTGCAATCTCTTCAAAGTTTTCACTTGCAAGAGCATAGTATTCTTCCCAACGATCTCGATCCCAAATCTCAACATGATCGCTAACTCCGACAAGCACACAATGCTTTTCAAGTTTTGCAGCCTTTGTAAGATGTTGAGGTATACGAATACGTCCCTGTGCATCAGTTTCACATTCTGCAGCTTTCGACATAATCATGTGTGTATACATACGAGCTTCTCTTTTAGTGGAAGGTAGTTTCTTAAGGTTTTCATATACCTTTTGCCATTGGTCAAGTGTGTATATTGCCAAACATCCATCTAACCATCGAGTTACAATCATTTTTTCGCCTAATTCATCACGAAATTGTGCAGGAACTACTACACGTCCTTTTGTATCGATAGTATGTTGATGTTCACCGATAAACACTAACTTCACCCACTTTCTACCACTTTGTTCCACTTTCTACCACTATCTTACCATAATCATATTGATATTGGTACTCATTTTATGCTTTTCTAAGCATTTATTTGCATATTTTTGAGAACACAAAAAAAAGAGCAGATTTATATCAAATCCGCTCTATATATTCTTAATTTATGACTTATTTATTCTTATTTTTTAAAGATTATTGGGTATATTAATTGCAAGACAAAGTTTGTTTTCAAACCAATAATGGCAACAAGGTAAACTAAGCCTCCAATAACGATTGAAACAATGGTTCCTAATGTCCCACCTACAAGTCCTACTAGTGGAGTTTTAACGAGTAAGAGAACAACACCCATTGCAGCTGCAGAGATAATAATCTTAGATAGGTCTTTTACGACAGGTCTTAGATTTAATTTCCCTACTAATCGTTTAACACTTAGGTAGTTAGGGTAACAACCAATAATTGCAGCTATAGAGTATGCAAAGGCAATTCCTGCTAGTGGATGTCCAAATCTTCCAAAGAGTGCTGGGAAGATCAGTAAACCAATAATAAAGAGCCCAGTAACCAATACAGAGATCTTTACAGGCGATTTCATATCATGGTAAGCATAATGGATTCTAAAGAATAATTCCCTTACAGATAAAGCAATGAGCACTAAAGCATCAAAGATAAAGATTGGTACAATGACATCAATATCCGCAGGAGTCACAAGACCTCTTAGATATACAATTTCTACAATCCCACGAGCCAAGGCAATAAAGCCTACTAGTGCAGGAACTACAAACACCGAAATCATTAAGATTGATTCGTTAATTGATTTATTGATTTTCTTGATATTTCCTTCAACTACATTTTCAGCAATTGTTGGATAGGTAACATTAAGTATGGCAGTGATAAAGATTCCTGATACAAACGAAGTAAGTCGTGTTGCAAGGTTCATATAAGTAAATGCACCATCACCATCATAAATTACAGTTGCGACATTCTTCATGATAATATCGTTTGCTTGCCCAAGAACCGCTGAAATTAACAGTGGCAATGCTAGGCGAATCATGACTCTTAAGTCTTTGTCATTGAAGTCTATAACTGCTTTGTACTTAAAGCCAGCACGATACATAAAGACGATAACGACAACGGTCTGGATAACCATTGCTAAGAGCTGACCATATGCTAAAAGCATTGGTTGATTAATCGACGAAGCAAAAATAATTGTGATAATAATTGTCAGGTTTGAAACAATAGTAATGGAAGCAGGAACAATAAAACTACGTTTAACGTTTAAATATCCTGAACCTAATTGTACAAACGCAACTGAGAAGATACCAAACGAGATAACTCTCAAAAACGATACAGCATATACTAATGCTTCTTGATTCAGATTCGCTGCAAAGACTGAAATAACAAGTTCTGGTATTGCAAGGATCACAAGCATTAAGGCTGCGCAAAATAGTAAGAAAATATTTAATACATTACTTGTAAAATAATTAACCCGATCTTCCCCATCAGAACTGATGCGAGTAATCATCGGAATAATACCCGTTACAAGCGCTGCCGCTACAATTGATAAGACACTACTTGGAATAGTACTTGCAACGTTAAAGGCATCGGTAATTGCACCCACACCAAAAAACGATGCTAAGATTGTCTCACGTAAAAAACCAAAGACCTTTGCAATGACAGTAATAAATATTACAACAATGGTCATCTTTTTCATAGATTCACCTACTTAATAACACGCCATTCTAATTCTAAATCCACATCATACTCATTCTTAACGCGAGAAATACACTCTTGAATGATTTCAATCATATCTTTAACAGTCGCATTCCCTGTATTAACAATAAAGCCAGGATGCTTCTCTGATACCATCGCACCACCATGACGGTAACCTCGAAGGTTTACTCCATCAAAGAGTTTCCAAACAAATAATGAGTTACCCTCTTTATCTTTTGGACGTTTAAAGACACTTCCAGCATTCGCATAATTACGTGGTTGTTTTACATAACGTTCATGACGATAGTAAAGCATTTTTTCAAGTGCATCATTATAGTTTCCAGGTTCTGCTTTTAATCCTGCTCTTAAGATGAACACAGGCATTTCATTAATTCGTGAATAACGATAGGCAAAGAAATCTTCATCAGGAACAATTCTATCAATTGTATCTGTCTCATAGTTATAAACTTCAATCCAGTTTACATACTGGCTGATTGAATATTGCCATTGTCCAGCATTCATAATCAAAGCACCACCAATAGTTCCAGGAATATCTTCACAGAACTCATAGCCGCCAATTGATTGTTCACAACTAAACCATGCAAGACGATTTAATCGCGCTCCTGCTTCAGCTACGATTTCACCATCAATAACTTCCATATCACCAATCAATGAAGTTACAATGAAAACAGTATCTGAACCATAATGTTCTTTTGTAAATAACATGTTTGAACCATTACCAATCACTACAATTTTACGATCAGCATAGTTGCGTAGTGCTTCAACCATACCCTTAATTGAATAAGCAATCACGATGTCTTCAGCTGTAACGTCAAGACGAAGTGTGTTATAGCGTTTTAAAGACGCGTTTTTCATAACAAAATAGTTAGTCATAAGAACTCCTTTATAAATTAATAATTAACCACTGTAAGTTTACACTTTTACAGTCTATTATTCAAGCTCACGAATAATACGTGGTAAGTCAGCCATCGTAATGATTCCAACAGGCACATCATTTAAATGACCACTGCGTGAAACAACAATAGCAATGACTGTTCGCCCTTTTTCGCTCAATTGCATGATGCGATCAACAATAATATCAAGCTCAGTGTTTTCAGAAAAGAACATGACTCGGTCATCTTTTTCATAAAACTCTAACACATCCTCCACTAACATTTCATCAAGTTTAAGATTTTTATAAGCATAACGTTCCAACAACCGTTGATATAAACGATAGTGCAACATTCCTACATACTGTTGACCATCATAAATAGGAACAACGGAGTAGTTGTGTTTTTGTTGGTGTAATAGAACTGTCGCTAAATTGTCATGAGGCGCTGCATAGTATACTGGTTTGTCTTTGCAAAAATGTCGCACTCTTTTAGGCTCGGTAACTTGGTCCACAATACGATCCATTAATTCAACAACACGATCATGCGGCTCTGCAATTGCTTCATCTTCACCAATACGATTATGCACAATTGCATTACGCAGTTGTGCAAATTCAATCAAATCATTTGAATGGCGCTTAATTGTTGCCTGTGTCTTTGCTGCCATATGAACCATTTGTACAAATCCAACCTTAGGATTATTTAAATACTTTTTTAAATACATTTCTAGTTTAACAAAATCATCCAAAAACCGTTTTGAATTACTCATCGCTAACCTCTTCTTGCATAACGGCATTAATGCTATCTTTTATAGTATTAATACTATCATTATTTGCGATATAAACATAGTATTTATACTTATCTGAGAGGCTATGAACAACTTTCATATCACCAGATCCATCGAGGTTTAACTCTTCAAATTTCCATGAACTTGCATTAGAAATTTCTGTTGAAATATAGCTCATAATGTCATCACTAGGAATATTGGTATCTACTGCATTTTGAAGGTATGTTGATATCTGAGGTAAACGATTCATATTCTCGGAAGTAAATAATTCAGTCATTATTGCTTTTACAAGTTCTTGATGATGCCTTCCTCGAGAGACATCCCCATAATCGATATTAACACGCTCACGAGCAAAAGCTAATGCAGCAGCACCATCAACATGATTAATTCCTTTTACAAAGGAGTGGTTGGTCTCTGTCTTAAATTCGTACAGTGAGTTTACATCAACGCCACCTAACTCATCAACAATATCGACAAATCCGGTAAAATTTAATCGGATATAGTAATTTATATCAATATTAAAAAAGTTCTCTAGTGTCTTTACTGAACACTCAACACCATATATTCCTGTATGAGTTAATTTATCATACGCATCCCCTTCACAGGCTAGCGGAACATAGGTGTCTCTTGGAATGGACACAAGTAATATCTTTTCAGTTTTAGGATTCACAACAGCTAATACGTTCATATCTGAACGAGAACGCATAACATCATCGCCATACGCATCCATACCACTCAAGTAAACAATAAACGAATCTTTTGATACATCAACTGGTTTCGTAATTACTTGACGTGGTTCTTTCATTGTAAAGGTATTAATTGTTTTTGTTTTCATTGAGAAATTATCATCGAAAAACTCAACATCAGATAAGACACTTGATTGAACAAGAATAGCATCTAAACTTTGGTCATATAAAGAGTTTAGTATTTGTTCAGGATCATCAATGTGTTCTATGTTTTTCTCTGATAATTCTGGGTAATAAAGGGATAGTGCTTTTTTAGTATCATTAAACTTTACTCCGTAAAATCCAACATCCTTAATAAGATTGTTTTCTGAATTGGAGTTTGTAATTAAAACATATTCAACGATTTCATAGTCTTTAGTCTCTACTACACGGTTAATCATCTTCTGTGACATCACTAGCCCTGCTGATATAATAAAGATTGAAGCAGCTAACGTTGCTCGCCATAAAGCTTTTTGTGTTAATAACATCACGAGCATCGTAACTGATACTGCAATCAAAAATAGTATCAAACGAAACTTCAAAGGAATAAAGGTCAGAACAAAAAGAGCATAACATAACACTAAGAACGATATTATGAGTGATGCTGAACTGATATAGTAATTTTTACTAAGTTTCTTATTCGTTATTTTCACAATTTACTCCCACAAAATTCACATAAAAAAATCTTGGATATCCAAGACATTTTTATTATTTAGCTTCTGATCGGTCAACACGATGTGGAACTTTCCACTCACCTGTTTCTTTGTCTTTAACTATAGTTACACGTGGTAATTTATAGTGTGTACGACGGCTATTTTTACGTGCTTTCGATGTTCGTCTCTTTGGTACTGCCATGCTTTCACCTCCGTTTATTCAAATTTGAAATCTTTCAATTTAGCAAGCCTTGGATCAATTTCTTGACTCTTTTCCTTGATATAGTCTTCTTCAGTTAAAACTTCCCAACCTTCTCCTTTAGGATAGCTTGTGAGTTCTGGATCAATTGCTTTTAAGGGAACCGCTGCATTAACAACCTCTTCAAGATAAGGTGTTAAATCAAGTGTTTCACCATCAATAAGTTCAACTGTATCCGCTAGTTCATCTTCAACTTCATCAAAACTAAACATTTCTCCAAGTTTAGCACTGAATTCAATATCAAAAGGATTCAATGTAATCGCACAAGGCACTGTCATTATTCCTTCAATTCTCAAATCAGTAATAAGATGAGATGTATACTTGTCATAGTAAATATGACCAACAACGAAGACATCACGCAAAGCAATGAGTCGATTGCGATTTACTAATTTTGTAACTTCGATATCAATTGGCTCATCTATATCAATGCGGGATGAAGTCAATTTATCCAAATCATTTCTTAGAAATTGCATTCTTTTCACCTACTTTTTAACGCTACTTAATTATAGAGAAATCTAACTCTATTGTCAATCATTAAGGCTATTATTCGCAAACTGATTTATTAGAATGAAAACAAAATAAAAACCGCATGATGCGGTTTCTATTTTTTACTAATAGGGGAAAGAATTTGCATAATAATTTTTAAGAGTTCTTAACGAACTTAGGAGAAGATATGTTTATTATGCTGTAAGTTCAACTTACATACTTAGTATAATCATTCAATATGTTCATAATTTAATAATCAAATGGGATTTTGTGTGATGTGCAATTAAGACAAAAAAGAAGTGCAGGATATTATAAGCACTTCTTTTTCTATTCGGGGAAAGAATATGGATTTGATAATTGAAAAATTCATTTGGGGATTATGAATAGGAGAAGCAATTATCAAGCGTAAGACTTATTTATCTTACACTGCTATTCTAACCTTTAGTTATCGTAGAATTACGCACTAAGAATGTTAGATTGTGTGATTCCACTTTTTCCAATAAAAAACCATCGAATGATGGCTTTTTACAATAGGGAAAATAATGAAGAAGATCGTTAAAATATAACGACTTGTAAGATGTATTATTTATCTTACATTGTTATTCTATACTTTTAATGTGACAAGAATATGACCGATTCTTGAACTCTATGTGAGTGGTATCTTTTCAATGGCATAATCATACGATTCTTTCAAACGTTGCAGCGAAACATGTGTATATACCTGAGTAGTACTTAGCGACTCATGCCCCAAGAGCATCTGAACAACACGCAAACTGGCACCGTTATCAAGCAAGTGGGTAGCAAAGCTATGACGCAGCATGTGAGGATGGAGTTTCATTCTAAGTTCTGCTTTTTTACCTATCTTCTCGAAAATGAATTGTACACCACGAGGCGTTAAAGCCTTACCCCTACTATTTAAGAAAACAATATCTGTTTCTTCTTTAATAAAGTTGGGACGAGTATCTTTTAGGTATCGCTCAAATTTTGGAAGCAAGCTTTCATAGAAGAAAAGATACCGTTGCTTATTCCCTTTCCCAATGATTGTAAGGGAGCGTTCTTCAAAATTGATATCTGACAATCGCAATGCAACTAATTCACTAACACGTAGACCACAGGCATACATCAGTTCAATCATTAATGCATCTCTGATACCTAGGTCATCTGTATCGCAACTTAGTATTATTTTTTCAATTTCTTCGTACATTAAAAATTTTGGAAGTTTTCTTGACTGACGTTTTATTTTAATACTTACAAATGGATTAGTAGCCGCCCCATAATTCATCTGCATGAACTTCATAAAAGATCTTAGTGAGGATATCTTTCGAGCTACTGATGCCCCACTGAGTCCATTCTCATATAAAACATTCAAATAATTATAAGCGTCCTCTTGTTTCAGTGACAAGATGTTCTGTGAACCGATGGTATCTAAAAATTGAGACACATCACGACGGTAAGCATCTTCAGTATGTTCTGAAGCTGTACTTGTAGTCGCAATATGTCTCAAAAATTCATCAAGATATTGATTCAAGAAGATTTTTAATGTGTTCCAAACTGCGATTTGCCATTAATTCACGATCTTTGTCTCGGTTCATAACTAGACCAAAATTAGCGTTCATCGGTTGGAAGTGTGCAGGATTAGCTGTAGCAATGTAATTTGCCATAGATCCCATTACTGTTTCTGCTGATAAATCAAGCAATGGTTTATTCTCAAGATATTGAATCATATTCAATGCTGCATATAATCCACTTGCAGCAGACTCAACATACCCTTCGACACCACTTATCTGTCCAGCAAAAAATAATGATGGACGTTGTTTGCTTTGGAAATGTTTGTTTATTACTAAAGGTGACTTCAAAAATGTATTTCGGTGCATGACACCATAACGAACAATTTCAACATTCTCTAAACCAGGAATCATTTGAATAATTCGTTTTTGGTCACCCCATTTAAGGCGCGTTTGAAAACCTACAAGATTATACAGTGAACCTGCAGCATTATCTTGGCGTAATTGAACTACTGCATAAGGACGACTGCCATCAGGTTTCTCTAAACCTACTGGCTTTAATGGTCCAAATAACATGGTTTTTACACCACGACGTGCCATTTCTTCAACAGGCATACAGCCTTCAAAAACTTTAACATCTTCGAATTCTCGCATTGGTGCTTCTTCCGCAGCAACAATTGCTTGATAAAAGGCAGTAAACTCATCCTTGGTCATTGGACAGTTAATATAGTCTTGCCCATCACCTTTGTCGTAGCGTGACTTACGATACGCAATATCAAAGTTAATTCCTTCTACAGATACAATAGGTGCAATCGCATCATAGAAATACAACTCAGATTGACCTAAGAACTCACCAAGATACGATGAAAACGCATCTGAAGTTAGAGGACCTGTAGCTATAATTGTAGGTAAATCATCTTCTAATGTTTCAATTTCTTTATTTATAATAGTAATAGAATCCATGCTTTGAAGTTTAGCAGTGACTGCTTGGCTAAATGCCACGCGATCTACTGCTAGTGCACTTCCTGCTGGTAATCGATTTAAGTCACCTTCTTGTAGTATTAAACTATCAAGAAGACGCATTTCTTCTTTTAATAGACCGACGGCATTGGTAATGGCATCGGATCGAAAAGAGTTAGAACAAACAAGCTCTGCAAAATTCTCACTGACATGTGCAGGAGTCATTTTTACAGGGCGCATTTCCACTAATTCTACTTGGTAACCACGTTTTGCCAGTTGGTAAGCAGCCTCACTACCAGCTAAACCAGCACCTATTACTCTAACTTGCGCTTGTTTCTTCACTTTCTTCTTCCTTCGTTTCTTTCTTTTTCTTCTTTGAATTTTCATTAGGTTGAATGTAACGGCATTTAGGGAATGCTGAGCATCCTACAAACCATGTTCCATAACGACTCTTACGTTTCACTAAGTCGTTACCACATTCTGGACATTTTTCACCTGTCTTCTCAGGTTCTGGACGTTTCTCTGTATCTAATGCGCGATTATATCGGCATTCTGGGAAGTTAGAACAGGCAATAAATTTACCAAAGCGACCGTAACGATACACAAGTTCGCCACCATCTTCTGGACAAATCTCTCCTACTTTCTCAACTTCAACAACTTCCATCTTTTCATTTGCTTCTTCTAATAATGGATAGAACTTATCAACGAAGCGTTGTAATGCTTCCACATTATTTTCGTCTCCAGAAGCAATTCTATCAAGTTCATCTTCCATATTAGCAGTATAGTTAACGTTAATGATGCTTGAGAAATGATCTTGTAAACGATCGTTGGTAAGAATTCCTTGATCTGTTGGTTTGAATACTTTGGTACGGGATGTTTCCGATACCGCTCCAAATGTTGCATAAGCACGATACACAATTGTATCAAGAATCATTGAGTATGTACTTGGACGACCAATACCTAATTCTTCTAAGTCTTTAATTAAACGTGCTTCTGTATAGCGTGCTGGTGGTTGTGTAAAGTGTTGGTTCTTTTCAACATTAACAGCTTTATACGCTTTATTAAGTTCAAGTTCTCCAAGAATCTTATCAGCATTCTTTTCATAATCATAAACTTTTAAGTAACCATCAAAGATAAGTGTTGAACCACTACCATTGAAGTCATAATCATTTTGAGTAAAGCTAACACTTACTGCATCATACTTAGCAGCACTCATTAGTGAAGCAAGGGCTCTAAAGTAAATGAATCGATACAGTTTATATTCATCAGGTGTTAAGTATTTCTTAATTGAATCTGGAGTTCTCTCAATACTTGTTGGACGAATAGCCTCGTGAGCATCTTGAGTATTATCAGTAACTTTACCTGGACGATACTTACCTAGGTATTCTTTACCATAAGTATCTGTAATGTATTTCTTAGTATCAGCAACAAAGACATCACTTAAACGTGTCGAGTCGGTACGCATATAAGTAATAAGACCTTCCGCCTCTTTACCCATTTCAATACCTTCATAAAGTTTTTGCGCTACTCGCATTGTTTTCTTAGCTGCGAATCCTAAACGTGTTGACGCTTCTTGTTGTAGCGTCGATGTAATGAAAGGTAGTTTTGAATCTTTCTTACGAGCTTTTTTATCAAGCTTTGTGATAATGAAGTCGCCTTGTACAGCATCATATACTGTTTGAGCTTCTTCTTCATTCTTCATTTCTAGCTTTTTACCTTTAAACTTTTCTGCTTGAGTTTCAATAACATTACCATCGTTATAGAAATTCGCTTTAACACTCCAGTATTCTTCTGGAATAAACGCATCAATTTCTCGTTCACGATCTACAATTAATTTTAAAGCAACAGATTGAACACGACCTGCACTTTTACTCTTAATCTTCGATTGAAGAAGCTTGGATAGTTTAAATCCAATAATTCTATCTAAGATACGACGTGTTTCTTGTGACTTTACCAAGTCCATATCAATTTTACGTGGACTGTTGAATGCATTTAAAACAGCATCTTTTGTGATTTCGTTGAAAACAACTCGGTTATCCTTATCAATATCGAGATCCAATTCATCAGCAAGATGCCATGAAATTGCTTCCCCTTCACGGTCAGGGTCAGTTGCAAGATAAACTTCATCTGCTTTTTTAGCTTTTTGTTTTAATTCTTTAACAACATCTTTTTTATCTTTACTAATTTTATAGGTAGGTGCAAACTCGTTTTCAAAATCTACCCCTAAACCATCCTTACCACGAGTAGCAAGGTCTCGTATATGTCCTTTCGAGGAGACTACTTCAAAATCTTCACCAAGATATTTCTCAATTGTTTTTGATTTTGAAGGAGACTCAACAATGACTAATTTTTTCATGTGTTTCACTCCTTAATTTATATATTGTCTAAATCTTGTAAATTTGTCAACAACGACGCGCCTTGTTCAATTAACAAATTGCATCCATACCCAGTTATATCATTAATTGGGTGTGGAAGACAAATAACTTCGCGATTTAATCGTAACGCTTCATTCACAGTACACATTGTACCACTGCGTTCTGTAGCACTCATAACATACACCTTCTCCCCCAAACAAGCAATCAAGCGATTCCGAAATGGAAAGTGGTGACGTTGTGGTTTAACGCCAAAAGGATACTCACTTATTACTAAATGATGTTTCATAAGATACTTCTGAATGTTTTCATGTTCTTTTGGATAATAACAATCTAAGCCACAAGCAATAACTGCAATTGTAGCAGAATTAATAGCCTCTAGATGGGCACAAACATCAATACCATAAGCAAGTCCTGAAATAATACTATAACGTGCTTTAATTATTTCTACAAGTTTTTGCGTTATTTCTAGACTGTATGAACTTGGTTTACGATTCCCCACAACAGCTATCACAGGACCAGCTAGTAGTTCAATCTTGCCTTCGTAAAATATCACATAAGGAGGTTCTTCCAATTGATAGAACACGTGTGGGTATTGCTTATCTCCATATGAAATGTATTTACCACTGTAAGCATAATCGGCGACATCTGCCTTCTTATTTATATGCTCACGCATTTTAGCATAATCCCCTGCGTAATGAATTGCAACATTTTTGTAATAAGTTCTCATACTATCACCACCATTATTAAATCAGCGAAAAAAAAGATAAGCCCTAAATATCCAATGATATTTGTTCCTCATCTTTAAATTTAAATGATTTACGGTGAGCTTTAGTTCTACCATATTTAAGTATGGCTTCCTTATGTGCTTTCGTTCCATATCCTTTATGCTTTGCGAATCCATATTCTGGATACACTGCGTCAAGCTCTATCATCAATTCATCACGCAGAGTCTTGGCTAGAATACTAGCAGCCGCGATGGATTGTGATCGAGCATCTCCTTTTACTATTGATTCGTACTCAATCAATGAAGAAGGTAAAGGCATCGCATCGGTAAGTGCAACATCTGCAGGAGCACTATTCACAATATCTTGCATAGCATCCTGAGTTGCTTTGTAGATATTATCGCGATCAATGGTCTCAACATCAACAATCTTATAACTGTACCAAACAGCAACTTCCTCAATAAGATGTCTTAACTCGTTACGTTTCTTTAGACTAAGCGCTTTGGAATCGTTGATGTCATCATTAACGTAATACTTTGGTAAAATGACTCCGCATACTACACACGGTCCTGCCATTGGACCACGTCCGGCTTCATCAACTCCAACAACCACTTTATCTAATGACCAATATTTTTCTTCAAACTCTTTTACAAGTGATCCCATGTAATCCGTCCTAAACGACCATTTTGAATATCTTTTAAGAAAGTTTGACGCACTTTCTCAACATCAACATGACCACCTTCGAGTAATATTCCACGTTGTAGGCCAATTGCTTCATAAAGATTATCACAGGTTTGAATCGCATAAAAATCTTTGAGTGTTTCTGGTCGTTCACCAACTAAAAGGTCCCGAGCATAATCTGTAACGTATTCTAAAGAATATCCGGTTTCTTTAACAGAACCAATAAGAGCACAATGTAGTCCCATTTCTTCAGTCTCAAACTTTGGCCAAAGAACTCCTGGTGTATCTACAAGTTCTAATTCATCAGTTACTTTAATTAATTTCAAGGCTTGCGTGACACCCGGTCTATTTTCTACACCAGCTGCTTTACGCGAAGCAATTTTATTAATAATACTTGATTTACCTACGTTTGGTACTCCAACAATCAGTGCTCGTGCTGGACGCGGACGAATACCACGACGCTTGTCACGTTCACGTTTGTCTTTTAATACAATATCTGTTTTTTCAATCATTAACTTCTTAATCGCATCATGAATAACATCAACCACTAATACAACATGGCCTTCAGACTCTAACTCGCTTACCCATTTTTCTGTTTCTTTTGGATCAGCTAAGTCTTTTTTAGTCAGTACAATCAAACGACGTTTTTCTCCAATGTAATAGGATAAAGCAGGATTACGTGTTGAAAAAGGTGCACGGGCATCGCGACACTCAATAACAAAATCAACAATCTTTATTTGTTCCTCAATCAGTCTTAAGGCTTTCGCCATATGTCCTGGGAACCAATGCACTTGTGCCATACTAATTCGACACCCTTCTAATCACATTAAATGGATATAATACGTAAACATCCATACTTTTTATATTTTTACCGTTCATTGAACCATGACGTCTTGAATCGGTAGAGTTTTGGCGATTATCTCCCACTACAAAGTATTCACCCTCTGGTACAGTCGTTGGACCATAATCTGAGGTGAAATGACGTCCGTTGTTTTCACTCTTCCATTGCTTAACGTAGTCATTATCTAAATAAGGTTCATCAACTGCTTCACCATTAATATATAGAATATCATCACGGAAAAGCACTGTATCTCCTGGCATTCCAATAACACGTTTTACAATGTTCTTATCGAGCCCTTCCATATATACAACTACAATATCAAAACGCTCTACTTTCGCAGTACGAGCTTTAAAGATATTAGAAAAACCAATCTCTTGATTGTTGAGTGTTGGATACATGGATAAGCCATCAACTCGTACAGGACGTACAAAGAATTGGGTAATTACAATAACCACCACGAGACTTATCGCTAAGCTCTTTATGAAATCTTTTAAAACTATTAAAAACTTGTCGTCTTTTTTATTGTACATCTCATACACCTCGATTTCACGATAAGAAAAAAGCCGTATTTATACGGCTCAAATTAACGAATTTCTTTAATACGTGCTGATTTACCTGAGCGATCACGTAGGTAGTAGAGTTTGCTACGACGTACTTTACCGCGACGTAATACTGTAACACTTTCAATGATTGGTGAGTGTACAGGGAATGTACGTTCAACACCAACACCTGAAGAAATTTTACGAACCGTAAACATTTCAGCAATGCCACTTCCTGTACGTTTGATTACAACGCCTTCGAAAGCTTGGATACGTGTTTTTCCACCTTCTTGGATACGCACATTAACGCGAACTGTTGTTCCTGAACGGAATGCAGGAATATCATCACGCATTTGAGATTTTGTAATTTCATTTACTAAATTTAATCCCATATCGATTCTCCTTATCTATATTAAATTGGTTCATGATCTCCTTACCAGCGGAACCAAAGTGCCATAAGCTTTAATATTTTAACATATTCACACTAAAAAGCAAGCAATTTAGTAAAGAACACTTAATAATTCTTAAAGCTTCGCATATCTATTCTACCACAGACATTTCATTACTTAAAGACTTATTACGCCATGGTATTGTCGATAGTACTTTAAGCATGTTTTCTTTATCTATTTGTTCCATTGTAAGACCCTCATCCTCACCGTATATTACCCTTTGATACTTATCGACAAGGTGTTTCATTTCATCGCTTCTCAGTAAGTAGTGAGAGTTGATATACTCAGATAATGTTTCACTCTTTTCCTTTGGAATAATTGAAGTAAGAATACGCATCATTAAATTGAAGTTCTTCATATAAGAGTCTCCAAGTAAGCCTGTCTTTATCACAAATGTGAGGATATAGCGGTATAGTGTGTTTCTCAATATCGCAAGTACTAACACAAGCAAAACCCCAAAGTATACAAACCAGTTCATACGACGACTTGCTTCCTCTTCTTCTTTCTGAAGTTGTGGAATTGTTGGTTTTGGTAGTTCGTTTTGAGCATCACTTTCATTCGGAGTTGTTTGTGGCGTCTCTTGATTAGGAGTCTCTGTATTTGATGTTTGATGTGTTTCAGATTGTATTTCAGCAATTGAGAATGATGGTGTTGGTTCAAAAGGAACCCAACCATAGCCTTCAAAATATACCTCAGGCCATGTATGTGCATCAGCATTGGTGATTTCTTGAACATTTGCACTCAGTCTCGAACCACTCGAATACCCTTTCGCCCAACGTGATGGGATTTCTAGGGATCGTAACATAAGAACCATAGCACTCGAAAATTGTTCACAGTAGCCTAGTTTTGATTCAAATAAGAAGTGTTCAACATAATCTTGATTATCTGGAGTATACGGAACATTCATAAGCTCATAACTTAATCCCGCTTCTTCTTTAAGATACTTCTCTATACGTTTAACTTTATCATACATGTTAGTTTCATCACGTGTTAATTCATCTGCCAAGATACGGAGTTTTCCACTTATTTTCGTAGTGTCAAAAACTCGGTTATCACGAAATATGGTATTCTTATTGGTAACCTTACGAAGTTCCTCTGCATCCGTGATCGTTGGATACGTCTGATACTCAACTCCTTTTAAGAGATCCTCTTCTCTATCATAAAATACAATTGTTTCAATACCATCTCTACCCATAGAAATTAATCGCGATGAATTTACATCTACTGGGTAAGAAATTCCTGACACTGATGAGGAACCAAATGGAATTGGTAAGTAATTTATACTCTCAGAAGAACTAAGAATCGTATAGTTTGTCTTGTTTGGACTGTATTTGGCATTGTGGTCTTTGATGTCCGGAACAGAACTAAGAAGTTCTGTCATCCCAGGTAAAGAGTTTGTCCACCCTTTTCCATTGTATGTATAACGGTTATCAAGTCTCCAATATGTAGGAACAGTTTGTTCAACAGTGAATACCTGGTCATAGTTAAGGTATAAAGGTCCTCCTAGTGTAGAATCGTCGGTACTAAAACCCGAACGACCAGCGATACCAAATGCTTTTCTAGGATTGAATGTTTCATAGAAACCTTTAGAACTTAAATTACTACGTAAGCCATAGGTCGATGTAACAAGTTTTAAGTAAATAGGTTGGTAGAAACTACGATAATTCAAGGTGCTCACAGAAATTAAGAGCAGGCATAAAACACCAACACTAACGGTCTTCCAGTAGATTTGAATTGTATCCTCATAAGTATTCCATAAGCCTATAAGGAGTGCTCCTAAGAGTAATTGAACCATCGGTTGGAGAATCATATCTTTATTAAACGTTGCGAGTAAAATAAAGAAACTAAAAATAGCGAATGCCGACAACTTCCAGCCATTTTTCTTACGTACGGTAATATTCACAAACGGTATAACCACAAAACCAAGAAGGGTAAATCCAAGATCTTGATGAATATAACTTGTACTGTTTGAGAAGATTGCTTGAACAGTGGTGATAAGAAATTCTTTATAACTTTCAAACCAAAGTTGAAGCGATAATTGGTCTGGATTTGAGTATGTTTGAATTAGATAGAGGTAAATAAAGATTTGCACAACAACACTTAGAATAAGATTATCGATAAAACTTGCAATCGCTACAATAAGCACTATCGCAAAAACAAAATTTGTTGAAGAAGGATAGGTTGTTGAGTGAATAAATGGGTTTGTAACACTCAAAAACATGAGACTAATGATTAAGAATTTTATAAATCTTTTAATCATTGTACCACCTCATCTTCCCAATTATGCAAGACATCGACACGATCTTTATGTTTGATTACTAAGTGATTATCAATAGTTGAGACAGTGCTATTCTTTGTCTCACCACGTACGTCAGAAATCGGACTCATGATCACATCACTCTCCTCAAAATCATAGTGAAGTGATGCCACAGACTTAAGTTTCGCCATTGTACGTGCTGAAGGCAATTCATAGATGTCAGAGGCTACTATCTTTGTATCAAATGCATTGTTCTGATTAAATTCAGTTTCAAAAGTATAAAAGACCGAAAGTAAATATTCAAAAGTTTCATGTTCTTGCGCCAATAATACCAATCGAGGTGGAAATGGCATTTCTAAATCATAGACACGATATTGTAAGTTCTGTTTCTTTGAAGATAATTTCCAATCAATACGATTTGGTAAATCACCAGGAACATAATCACGAATATGGTTTAAATTAAAGGTCTCGTTGGGTGCAAACTGATGATCTCCTAAGAAATAATACATAAGGTTTTGGTGAAGTGATTCGGCTTCAAACATCCTTTTTTCTGGATAAATTACAAGTTCAATATCAACAGGATAGCTCATTTCGCGACTCAATATACTAAATGGATCACTCAAGATCACCTGTATCTCAGTGATCGCATAAACACCTCTTGTCATGTTTTGTGTATCGTACTCAAAATCTGATTGTTCACTGAAAAAGATACTTGTTGGTTTCGATCGTAGTTGGATATCTTTTCCAACTAATTTTGTAGTTATAAACGGATACCATCGCCATTTAGATTTTGTATTAAATGTAAGAGAAAACGCTTCGCCTTGATTAATATTTATATCTTTTGCTTGGAGGGTGAAAATATAAGGAACACTAACCATAAAGAAGCATACAATGCTCAAAGGAACAACAAAAAAGAATGCTGTCCACCCAACAACATTATTAAAAACTAGTGCATATACAGCGATAAACACTACAAATAAAAGTGCTAAACTATTGGATACATAACGCTTAATCATCTCATTCTACAGGTACAGACACTGTATCTAAGATATCTTGTAGTGCTGTACTCGCTTGATATTGAGAAGATTTCATACGAACACGATGTGAAAAGACAGGAATCATGAGTTTCTTAAAGTCATCCGGCAAGCAATAATTTCGATTTTCTGTCACCGCATATGCCTTGGCTGCTTTAATAAAGTTAATGGATCCTCGTGGACTTATCCCCAATTGAATGGATGGATGATTTCGAGTTGCACTAACAAGTTCTAATGCATAATTATATAAAGAATCAGAAATATGAACGTGTTGAATTTTAGTTCGTAATTCACTGATAACTTCAGGGGTCATAATTGGACGAATGTCTTTCAATTTATTATGAGGTTCAATACCACTGATCAACTGAAGCTCTTCTTCAAAACTCGGATATCCCATTGAAAGACGCAGTAAAAAACGGTCTAATTGTGCTTCTGGCAGCGTGTAAGTCCCTTCAAACTGTAAGGGGTTTTGAGTAGCCAAAACGAAGAAGTTTTCTCCGAGCGGCATTGTTTGACCATCCACTGTAACTTGTCTCTCTGACATCGCTTCAAGTAGCGCTGCTTGTGTACGTGGAGTAGTACGATTGATTTCATCCGCTAAAAGTAAATCAGTGAAAATCGGTCCTTTTTTGAAGATAAAATCATGATCTTTTTGACTGTAAATAGATATCCCAATAACGTCACTTGGAAGTAAATCTGGAGTAAACTGAACACGTCGAAACTCTTGGTTCAATACTCGTGAAAATGACCTAACTAACATTGTCTTACCAATACCTGGAACATCCTCAAATAAAACATGTCCTTGTGCTAAGAAAGCTGCAATTGTTAATTGAATTTGATCCTGTTTACCGACGATAACTTTACCTATTTCATTGATTATTTCTTGGACTACATTGTGATCCGTCATCATAACTCATCCTCTCATTATTGTTTATTAAATACATTATCAAGCCTTACACAATAAAATGCAACCTAAAAAAAGAACTCCGAAGAGTTCTTAACGTCCTAACATGCGAGTAAACATACGCATTTGTTTTTTCATTTTTTCATATTGATTTAAGAGACGGTTTACTTCAGTTGTTGAAACACCAGCTCCTTTAGCAATACGGTTTTTTCGGGAAGCTCGGATAATGTTTGGATTATCACGTTCTTCTTTGGTCATACTTTGTATAATTGCTTCTGTTTTACTCATTCCTGTTTTAGCATCGGCATCATCAATTTGCCCTGCTAATTGGTTAGCACCAGGCATCATCTTTAATAACCCTGAAATAGGACCCATCTTAGAAACCTGTTGAAGCTGCACTAACATGTCATCAAGTGTAAATTCTCCACGCATCATACGTTCAGCAGCTTTTTCACTTGCTTCAATATCCATCTTCTCTTGTGCTTTTTCAACAAGTGAGACGATATCTCCCATTCCTAAAATACGGGAAGCAGTACGGTCTGGATAGAAACGTTCAATTTCTTCAATACCTTCACCAACCCCAACATATTTCACAGGAACTTGAGTCATGTAACGAACTGATAAGATAGCCCCACCACGTGAATCACCATCAAACTTAGTTGCTACAAGACCAGTAAGCGGCAAGAGCTCTTTAAAGCCACGTGCAACATGAATTACATCTTGCCCCGACATCGCATCAACACTAAGTAAAATCTCTTCTGCGTGAGCTATATTGTTGATTTCCACGAGTTCTTGCATTAATGCTTCATCAATTTGTAAACGACCAGCAGTATCGATTAAGATAACATCGAAATCTTTACCATAATCTAAAGCATGACGTACTACATCGGTAGGTTTTGTATTGAGTTCAGCAAACACTTCAACATCAATACGATCCCCTAGAATTTTTAATTGTTCTACAGCAGCGGGACGTGCAAGGTCTGCTGCAACAAGTAATACTTTTTTATCTTCTTTTACTTTAAGTTCACGAGCAATTTTAGCGATCGTTGTTGTCTTACCAGAACCTTGAAGACCAACCATCATTAATACACCAGGTTTCTTCGAGAATTCTAAACTCGATTCCTCACCTAATATCTCAATTAACTTGTCATTAACAACTTTAACAAACATCTGGGAAGGGTCGATTTCACGTACAACTTTCATTCCCATTGCTTCTTTACGGATATGATCCAGTAAATCATTTATAACTTCTAAACTAACATCCGCTTCCAGTAAAGCAACACGAATTTCTGCAAGAGCATCACTGATGTTCTTTTCGCTTAACTTCCCTTTTCCTGTCATATTGCGGAATGTATCTTGTAGTCGATTGGTTAAATTATCAAATGCCATATGGTCCTCCTATAAGAATGATAGATCTTCTTTTACTTCTTCAGCACGAATCTCAAATGTTTCAATATTTTCGATTGCTTTAGCAACTAAATCGTCAATATCCAGTTTATCTTCATAGAATGCGATTTTCTTTGGATTTGGTTTTGTAGTTGGTTTTGTAGGTGTAAAGATTGTACAACAATCTTCAAAAGGTAAAATTGAAATATCATATGTATCAATTTTTCGAGCTAGGTCGATTATCTCGATTTTATCATAGGTTAATAAAGGTCTCAAGATTGGCATCGTTGAGATTGTTGTAATTTCTTTCATACTATGAAGTGTTTGTGATGCTACTTGACCCAAACTTTCACCGTTAGCAATAGCTAAACAGTGACGTTGTTCAGCAAACTCTTGACCAATACGAAGCATAAAACGACGCATTAATGTAATTGCATAGCTTTCTGATGCTTTCTTATAAATTTCTAATTGAATATCTGTAAATGGCACAACATGAACACGAATCGTAGCTTGGAATGGCGTTAACTTACGTGCTAAATCCATAACTTTCTTCTGAGCTTGATCGGATGTATAAGGTGGTGATGCGAAGTGAATTGCTTCTAATGTAACACCACGTTTCATCATTAAGTATCCAGCTACTGGTGAATCAATTCCACCAGATAACATAAGCATGACACGTCCTTGAATCCCAACAGGGTAGCCTCCTGCTCCAGGAATCTTTTTCATCATGATGTAAGCAGCATCGCTACGTATTTCAACGATAATTCCTAAGTCAGGTTGTTTTACATTAACTTTCCAATCTGTCTCTTGAAGAATCTTAGTCGCTACGTGACGGTTAATCACATCTGAGATGTGCTCAAAGGTCTTGTCATGACGACGTGCTAGGACTTTAAATGTTTCCCCTTCTTCATCTTGAATCAACTCATAAACAGTATTTGCAATAACATCCAAATCTCTTTCAACTTTTACTGCAAGAGAAAAGGAACTTAAACCAAAGACGTTTTTAAGTTTATCACTAATAGCTTCTGGATCTTCACCATTCAATGTAATGTAAAGACGATCATAAGTCGCTTGGTATGTAAGTTCTGGGTAAGGTTTTAACTGTTCTTTTATATTTCTAATTAATTGTGCTGTAAAGTTACGACGGTTTTTCCCTTTAGTGGACAACTCACCGTATCGACACACAATGTACTCATAGTGCATGATTGACATATTCTTTTATCTCCATTATTTCCTGTATCGCTTGATCGATATCGTGTTCTTCTGTTTCGTAAGACATACTAATGCGAATTGTACTTAAACTTTCAGCATCACTGCGTCCCATTGCCTTTAATACATGAGAAGGCTCAAGGGAATTAGAATTACAAGTGCTTTGCGCGCTTACTGAGATTCCTTTTCGATTGAGTCCATTCATCATAATTTCTGACCCCACACTTGGAATTGATATGTTGAAGATGTAAGGTGATCCTTCACGGGAAGAGTTCACTAGTACACCATCCATTGTCTCAAATGTTGTGTAAAGTTTATAAGATAATTTTTTTATTTTGCTTTCATTAGCTTTGTATTTCTCTCTTGCAAGTCTTAAGGTCTTTGCCCAAAGAATTGCACTGACGTTATCAATTGTTCCACCACGAAGTCCAAATTGTTGTTGTCCACCATTTATTAGTGAATCACATTCAAGATGAGCTTTCTTAATCCATAAGCCACTCCCTTTGAGTCCGTGAATCTTATGAGCAGAGAACGATACCGAATCGATCTGTTGCAAAGAGAACTCATGGTGTGCTAAAGCTTGAACTCCATCAATATGGATTGATGCCGTAGAATTCTTTTTAACAATCTTGGAAATCTCACTGACATTGTTTATTGCTCCAACTTCATTGTTAATAGCAATTAAAGCAACAAGGATTGTGTCTTTTCTCAAGAGTTCTTTAAGTGACTCAAGATTGATTGTACCGTCAGAATTGATTTTTACATAGTCTATTTTAAAGCCAAAACGGTCTCTTAACCATTCTAATGCTCCATTGACAGAGCTGTGTTCTATTGGACTGCTGATAATATGTTTTCCCTTTGACATATTCGCAATCGCAATCCCTTTAATGGCAGCACTGTTTGATTCACTCGCACCTGATGTAAAGATTACCTCTTGAGGAAGTACTCCCAACATCTTTGCAAGGGCATTTCGCGACTGAGTCACAAGCTCAGAAACACGCTGACCCCCAGAATGTAATGAGTCAGCGTTTTGATAATATTCATTCATAATACGATTTGCATCACTTAGAATTTCTGAATCAGTTGGTGTTGTACTTGCGTAATCGAGGTAGATTGACTTATCGTGCACTTTTGGCATTATTACGAATCATCTCCTCGTAGGAACTATCGGGACGATAGCGATCTACTGCATTAATTACGGTTGCTAGTGCTTGTGTATACTCACCACTTTGGAAAGCTAGTTCAGCACGTGTTAGTTCAGTATCAATATCAGGTACAAAAGCTCTAAATTTATTTGCGTAGACGATTGCATTTTCACACATATCAACAGCACCAACAAGGTTGTTGACATTGTTATGAAGTTTGTAAGTGAAGTCAATGGCTTCATCAACAGTCGCATTAAGAATTGCGACATCAACTGCATCATCTTCAAGCATTGTCGCGATACGATGAGTATATTCTACTGCTGTAAGTACATCATCGTGATATTTCTCAGAAATAATTGGTAAGAAACGACGATGAATACGAACTTGAACATCATTGATAATTAAGTAGAGCTTCATCAATTGATTGTTTGCACGAATCTCATCGGCATTCGCCTGGTCCATTTTTTCAACAAATTCTGTGAATTCTTGTTTTAGAATTTGAACATCTTGTCCTAATTCTTGAAGCGATAAGATTACAGTTGATGCCGGAATCTTTTCTTCATGAATCATACGAGATATTTTTTGAGCTACTTCATCAAAATCAGCAATTGATGTTTCAAATGACTGAGCTTGATCCACAAAACCTTCAAAACCATAACGACGCTCAACACGTGGTGCTTGCTCCACTACTTTGACACAAGCTTCTTTCAACTCACTAATTGATGCAAAGACAGTTTCTGAAAGACTCGTAACTTCACGATGTGAAGCATTTTCTTTTTGAATTTGTGTTGCGATTGTTTCTAAGCGTTTATGAATTTCTAGTAAACTACTTTTAGCTTTCTCGACATCACCTTGTGCCAAGACAATTAAATCATCACGAAGAACATCAGACAATACACCAATATTCTTAGGAACTTCAAGATGTTCTACATAGACTCCATCTTGAATAACTCCTTGATATAAACGTGATACTTCATCTAGTAAAGAAGGAATGTGACCTTTTGCAATTTCATAAAGTTTAGGAATTTCATCAAGTCTTAATTTAAGAAGACTGAGTTCACCCTTCACTTCTTCAGTAACCTCACGAGCTTTCATGAAGTCAGAAGCATACATCCATTCTTCAAAAACTGAGAAGAGATGTTCAACACTATGAATTTGTTCATCCAAGGCATCGTATGCATCACGAAGTAAAGAAGCCTTACTATTGGTTTCTTGTTTTAACTCTCTAAATGTTTCTTTAAGTTCTGTGATTTCTAGACGTTGATTTGTTTCTTGTTCTAGAAGAACCTCAAGACGCTTATTTAATGTATGAGTATTTGATAAAGACTTATTTACAAGCTCATCCAACTCCACTAAATATCCACGTGAGTCTTTTACTTTGTTATAAGCTATCGCATCTTCAAGATCAGCCATTACTTGCGTAATCGTTTCTTGATTCTTATTAATCTCATCAAAAAGAGCCTTGCATTCCATGACTTCAGTTTCTTCATCAGGATTAATCTTTGCTAGACTTGTCGCTTTATTAATCTTGAATAGAATTGGAATACTGACAAGCTCATTATATTTCACTTCTAAAGCATCAAATTGATTTCTTAATCGGCGTTTTTGAGCCGAGCGAATATATAAAAATATTAGTACAATTAAGACTATAGCTACTCCCGCAACTATATAGATATTTTCTTTTAAAATGTTAAGGATAGATTCAAATGTCATAAAGTCACCTCATTGCATTCATTGTAACATAAATAGGATAATGTTTGGTATGTCTTTCATTGACTTTTCATGCTTAATTAGGTATATTAAATAAGTCATTAAACTCAGCACACAAAGTTAAGGGATTTGCGTTCATCCCGCGGCAGGAGCTAAAGTACCAAAGCTGAAAATGGGAAACGGCTATAGATGAACACAGCTTTTGATAATTTGTGGTTGACTCGACATATAGGAGGTCAGCAAATGGCAACAGTAAATGGTCCAGTATGGAAAAAAGCTCGTCGTTTAAGTTTCTCAATCCTTGAAACAGGTAAAGAGTTACAACGTCGTGATTATGCACCAGGACAACACGGAAAAGCACGTCGTGCTAAATTATCAAACTACGGTTTACAACAACGTGAGAAACAACGTATTCGTTTCACATACGGTGTAACAGAGAAGCAATTCTTCAACACATTCCAAAAAGCTGTTAAGCAAGAAGGTGTTGCAGGTCATAACTTCTTATTCATGTTAGAATCACGTTTAGATAACGTTGTATACCGCATGAATCTTGCACGTACACGTCGTGGCGCACGTCAACTCGTTAACCACGGTCATATCCTTGTTGATGGAAAGAAAATTGATATTCCTTCATTCCAAGTTAAACCAGGACAAACAATTGAAGTTAAAGAATCATCACGCTCAATGGAATCAATTAAAGATGCTATGGGAGCATCAGTAGGAACAGTAGCATACGTTACTTTCGATGCTGACAAGATGAAAGGTGAATATGTTCGTTTACCAGAACGTAGCGAATTAAACCAAGAAATCAACGAAGCATTAGTTGTTGAGTTCTACAACCGTTAATCTTCATTAAAGAAAATTGCTCAATTACTGGGCAATTTTTTTATTCCCCTTAAATACCCCCACGGGTATATTCCTTGAGTTTGGTGTAAAGTATTGATATATTTTTACCATGAGGTGAATTTATGATTCAAACATACATAACTAACAATAAGAAAAAAGCTGTATTATATTTTATGATGTTTTTAGCTTTAAACATTATTGTCGATAACTTAAACATTACATACTCTATGCTTGCTGATCGTTATTATATATTGATACCTGTGGCTAGTATCACGATGAGTGTTATTATGGCTACCCTATCCGCTTATTTAATTATGGTTAGCAGCATGCAATACGATTTAATCGGTAAAGAAACTAAAGGTGGAAACTTAAGCTTTATTTCAATAGTCTTTGGAATCCTTACTTATGGTTGTACCCCTTGTGTAATCTCGTTTTTCGCAGCGATTGGAGTCTCTTTCTCAGTCTATGCTTTACCATTTGATGGTCTACCTTATAAATTCTTATCCATTGCACTCTTATTACTAGGTATATGGTTTACCCATCGAGAAATTAATAAAACATGTGCCATAAAAGCATAAAACCAGATTCTTGCGAGTCTGGTTCTTTTTTTATTCCGTAGCTTCTTCTGTTGGTGTTTCTTCAACATTTTCACTGTTTTCTGATTCTTCAACAACAGGTTCTGTATATTCTAAATTGTATTCAAAGAATTCTTTATGTTCCTTCGATGCATTATCACTTTTCCAAGAAACAACAAGTTTTAGGTTAATCGTAGGTTCTAAAGAATCCCCTGCAACACTAACACCTTTCACAAATCCTTGGCTCGGACGCTCTTGATTTGGTATTAATGTAAATGGGCCATCGAACACACCGATAGCAGGCATAATCTTTTCAGAATTCGCAGCACTATTATTCTCTACGGCGATTACTTCTAAGTTATACAAAGCATAGTTAGGCTTATCGATATTTACTGTATATTTATAAGCTTCATCTTTTTTCTCAATTGTTGCTTCAATATTGAATGAATTTGATTTCGTCTCAAATTTATCATTATCAAGCGTTGTTTGAATTAACGAAGTATAACGTTTCATATTGTCATCTTTGGTCTTGCGATTATCAAATGAACAAGCAGTTAATAATACTAGCATAACCAATACTACTAAGATACGTTTCATAATTTACTCCCGTGATTGATTAGATGATAATGTTTCTTACCTCTACGAATCACTGTTAGTTCTTGATCGAGTGCATCTTTTTTAGCAACTACAAACTCAAGATCTTTAACAACTTCTCCATTGACACGAATTGCGCCGTCTTGAATCATTTGGCGTGCTTCACGTTTACTTGGAAGTATTTTAGTATCGACTAAGAGGTCTACAAGTGTTTTATCTTCATTAACATCATGAGTAAATGAGTTTGCAAAGACGCTTCTAATTTCGGATACGCTTAACGCTTGAATATCACCTGAGAACAATGCATCAGTCATGCGTTGTGCTGCTTCAAGTCCTTCTTTACCATGAACAAGTTCTGTTAACTCAGCAGCTAGTGCTTTTTGAGCTAAACGTTCATGAGGTCTTTCAACAAATGCTTTTTCAAGTTCTTTAATTTCTTCAACTGGTTTCATCGAGAGTCGTTTTAAGAAATCAACGATATCTTCATCACTCGTATTAATCCAGAATTGGTAGAATGTATAAGCATCTGTCATTTCAGGATCTAACCAAATATTAGCTCCTTCACTCTTACCAAACTTAGTGCCATCGGATTTCATAATTAAGTGTGATGTAACGCCGTATACTTCAACTTCATGACCTAGTGTTTTACGGATTAACTCAGTACCACTGACTAAATTACCCCACTGATCAGATCCACCAATTTGGAGTTGAACATTTTCATTTTTATGAAGTGTTAAAAAGTCAATTGCTTGAAGAATTGTATATGAGAATTCTGTATATGAAATCCCTGTTTGTAATCTACTTGCAATAGTATCTTTAGCAATCATATTTGCAACACTAAAGTGTTTTCCATAATCACGTAAGAAATCAAACACTGATAAACCTTGTAGCCAATCAGCGTTATTAACAAGTTTGACAGGATTATTGTCTGCAAAAAGAATACGTTTAATTTGTGCACTAATACCGTCAATGTTTTTTTGTAAATCTTCATCTGTAAGTAATGAACGTTCTGTAGTAGGACGAGGATCCCCTATCATCCCTGTAGCACCTCCAATAAGCGCTAAAGGATGGTGACCTTGACCTTGGTAACGTTTAAGTAAAATTAATTGTTGTAGATGTCCTACATGAAGAGATGTAGCAGTTGGATCAAATCCACAGTAAAGAACAATTGGTTCCTCCAAACGTTTTGTTAAACCCTCACGATTGGTAACGTCCTTTACTAATCCACGCCAATCTAACTCATCTAAGAAATTCATAAAAGCCTCCCTATTTATCCTGTGTATCAAATAACATTTTTATCTTTAAATAATAACGTTGCATAATATCCAACATACATGTCACAACCAAGAGTGTTGTATCATCATGTGGGTAGATGTAGCCTGAACTACAGAAACGATCCAATTCTATCCATTTATCTGGTTTATGAATAAGATTCTTCGATAAGAATTGTACTTTCTGTAAGGCTTGCTCACCATTATGAACAAGAATTGCATTGTCATCATAACGACTCATGATGTATAACAAGGTCGAAATAACTGATTTGTTTTTTTGTAAGAATGGCACGAAATGCGTAAAGACTTCACGCATACCATTATCAAGAATTGCATAACGAGCTTTCTCATCATCAAAGTAATTATTGTTGTTAAGAAGTTCACTCAACGCTTTTACTTGTTTGGTTATATCGGCATAACCTCTCGAATTAATAAACGAGAATAATACAATACTTGTCATCGATACTGTATATCGATATGACTGTTGGTTAAGAACAGAACGACGGATTTTTGCCTCAACATCATTTTGATACTTAATAATGTCATGAGCACTTCTGCTGTTTACAGAGAAAACACGTCCAACTTCTGATTTGTAGGCACGTACAAGGTGAATAAACTTCTCAAAGTTCATTTGCTCATTGCTTCCCTTATAGTTAGGACCATACATACCAAAACCTAATTCTTTAGTAAATCCACTTACATATCCATATACTAAGATATTTGATAGTATTGTTTGTTTTGAACCTTTGACAATGTACCCTTCTACACGCTTTACGTAGTTATCAAGATACTTAGGATCCTCAACAATATCATTCATTAATTCCGAAAGTGATGTTTTGTAATACGAATCAAGACGAATCGGCATACCTAAAGATTCTCGAGTCCATTTTTGTTTGGCATCAAATACATCGCATTCAATCGCAAACCCTAAAGGATGATTATCTTCATAATGTGTAATAATATCTTTTACAGACTTCGCATCGTCTTCCAAGCGAATGTAAAAGATGAGTCCTTCTTGATCAAAAGTATATGACCATGAACTCATATTAAAACGTTCCCAAAGCTCAAAGAAAATTGTAAAAACAGCATAAGAAACGATATTTCTTTGGCGGTCTTCGCCTGCATACGAACCACCTAATACTAAGAGTGAACCTGATTGACCATCAATCATGTTTTTAACGATACTCTTTCGTTTAGCACGCAGCTCTTGGATCGATTCGGATGACAATTGTACAATATTCATACCAATACCTCTTTCAACATTCATATTCTAACATATTTAAGCTCAATCTAGTTAAATATGCGTAAAAAACCTAAGAAAATCACAAAGTTTTGCTTGGTTTATACGTTAGCATCAGTGCTACAGGGATCAACATCGTTAGTCCTAATACAATTAATGTTGTATTAATTGATGTCCATTCTACCAAATATGCTGCCACAGTTGGTGTAATGATTGCACTTAATCCTGATGTTAAGGAAACACTTAACAGTTGCCCACTGGAACGTAAATGCGTTGGAACTTCACGATTCACCAAATCTTTCTGCGACATTAAAATAAATGGGAAAGATAACATTTGAATCGTTGAAATAAAATAGATTGCAGTTACATTTGGTGCAAATGCAAACAATATAAATTTAACCCCAATCATAAGTGAGCCTATAATCATTAATTTCTTAGAACCATAACGAATTACCAAAGTAGTTACAATAAACAACATTGGCATTTCAGACAAGGCATGGATAAAGCCTCTGTTCCCTACTGATTGGGCATTCCCTCCCAAAGTATAAATTAAATCAACAATAGTAATACTCTCTGCACTATAGACAAAGTACGCAATCGCATATATCACAATGAGCAAAACATAATTTTTATTTTTAAATAAAGTACCCATTTCACGAATAGAAATGTTTGTTTCAGTTTGTTTGTTGGCATCTTCTAAGACAAAGGTAAGAAATATCGTTACCAAACATAAGATTGCGTTCACATAACCCAGTGACTTAAAACCAAATTGTGTTACTAAGATTCCACTTAGTAGCGAAGCAACTGCCCATCCTAAAGAGCCAAATGTACGGATATTACCAAATTTACTAAAGAGTCCATCTACCTCTAAGACCCATGTTTCAAATAGATTATTAATAACTCGAGTTAATCCACCCACAAAACCAATAAGTGTTAAGTGAAACACAAAGTTCTTTGAATCAAGACTAAATGCAAATATCCCTGAAATACCATATACGATCACAACATAGATAAAGAATCTCTTGATTGTACCAGCTTTATCGCTAAAGTATCCTGCTGCAATCTGCCCTACTATCGAAATCAAAGCAAGTAACGACATAATATATCCACGTTCGGTAACACTGTATCCTATTTCCGTTAGATACGGAATAAACTGATTAAATAAAAGTGAAGCTGCCGCAAAGCTTGTAAAGATTGCTACTGAAAAATAAATTACTTTATTTCGTATTGTCATAAATAACCTCTTTATCTGTTATGACGACATCAACGGGAATGTCATGACTCTCCTGAAACTGTTCCTCAGTTTCCTGAAATGCATACGCAACACCAATCTTTAAAAACTCAGTATCTTTCGTATATCGGTCGTAATAACCACCACCATAACCGACACGATAACACTGACGATTGAACGCTACCATAGGCACTATCATGACATCAATTGTTTTAGGGTCAATAACAGATGTCCCTCTAGGTTCTAATATACCATAAGAACTCTTCTTTAAATCATTAAAACTTTTGATTTCATAAAAATTCATTGTCTTATTTTCAATTCTCGGGAGAACAATGCGATGACCCTTGGACCAAAACAGTGTTTCCATAATTCCATAGGTGTCAACTTCATGATTAAAAGCAGCATAAAGTGCAATTATTTTCTGAGAATCAACACGATCTATTACTGCATCATGGATAGCTTTATCCCATGAAGCTCTTTGAATCACCGAATAGTCTAATCTTTTAGTTATCATTTCATTTTTGATATCTGTTTTCTTCATCCATTTCTCCTATAAAAAACCTTGGTGTTTGGCACCAAGGTAACATTTTATCCTACTGAACCTTCCATCTCCATTTTCATGAGTTGGTTAAGTTCTACCGCATATTCCATAGGTAGTTCTCGAGTAAAGGGTTCTAAGAATCCTAAGATAATAGTTTCTGATGCTTGTTCTTCTGATAAACCACGACTCATTAAGTAGAAGAGTTCATCTTCTGATATTTTCGAAACACGTGCTTCGTGTTCAATGATTGATGCATTGGTTTCAACAACGTTTACTGGCATTGTATCACTCATTGAAAATTCATCCAATATTAAAGTATCACATTCAATCTTAGTCTTCGCATTGATTGAGTTTTTATCATGATGGACAATTCCTCGATAGTTTACGGTACCTCCATTACGAGATACTGACTTCGAGATAATCGTACTTTGTGTTTGTGGTGCTTTATGTATCATCTTAGCTCCAGCGTCCTGCCATTGTCCTTTACCAGCTACAGCAATTGATATGGTCATACCTTTTGCAGCTGTTCCGTTTAATATACAGGTTGGATACTTCATTGTCTTATAAGCACCAATGTTTCCATCAATCCATTCCATCATACCATGGGCGTCAACTGTCGCACGTTTAGTGACTAGGTTATAGACGTTATTGGACCAGTTTTGAATGGTTGTATAACGACATTTCGCATTCTCATGGATGAATATTTCTACAACAGCAGCATGCATTGAATCTTGCATATAAATTGGAGCCGTACATCCTTCAACATAATGAACATCAGCACCCTCATCAACAATAATTAAAGTTCTCTCAAATTGTCCCATAGATTCTGCATTGATTCTAAAGTAGGACTGAAGTGGCTTATCCAGTTTGACACCCTTTGGTACGTAGATAAACGAGCCACCCGACCACACTGCCGTATTTAGAGCAGCAAACTTATTGTCATTGTAAGGAACTAAAGTATTAAAGTACTTCTTAACGATTTCTGGATAGTCTCTAAGACCTGTATCCATATCAAAGAAGAGTACACCCTTCTCCTCAACTTCTTGAAGCATGGATGCGTATACTACTTCTGAGTCATATTGAGTAGCAACTCCTGATAAAAACTTAGCTTCTGCTTCTGGGATTCCTAATCGGTCAAATGTGTTACGGATTGCTTCAGGTACATCGTCCCATGATTGTTCTACACGATCGCTTGCACGTAAATAGTAGATATACTCATCAAAGTTAACTTCTGATAAGTCAGCACCCCATGTAGGCATGGGAGCATTCACAAAATGATTGTATGCTTTCAATCGTAAATCAAGCATCCACTCAGGTTCATTCTTAATTCGAGAGATTTCACGAACCTTAGCTTCGCTTAGTCCTTTGTCAAATTGAACGACTGAAGTAACCTCATCATGAAAACCATATTGATACTCTTCGCTAGGTAATCGCTCGCGATCGCTAATTTTTTCTTCACTCATTCATCTCACCACTTTCTTCAATTAAAACTTCGATTCCACGCCATCCTAAGGTGGCACAATGAACTCGATTAGCTTGTCTTCCAACATTTTTAAAGGCAACTGCCCCTCTAGAAGGCTTTCATCATAGTCCTTTAAATGAATCATTTTATTGTATTCTGTAATAATTGCTTGTGCTTCAGTCACTGTCTTGCCGATTAGTAAATCAGTCATCATTGATGTGGAAGCAGTCGCAATTGTACATGCTGTTCCTATAAAAGCAACATCCTCAACAACACCATCTTTAATGCGTGCCTGAATTGTGAGGTCATCAATACAAGAATCTGTGCTTACCTGTTTGTGGGGATAGTCAGGTTCTTCTCTTTTGTTATGGGGATGTTCGTAATGATCCATGATTAATTGTCTTAAAAAGAGTGGATCGTCGAAATAATTCATAATGACCTCCTAAATGTATAAATCAATTGTTTTTTCTAAACTGATATCGGACATTACATTTAAGAAATGTTCGACTTCTTCCATCGTATTATAGATATAGAGTGATAAACGCACACTCTTTTCTGCATGCAAGACACCATTAAGCATCTTGGCACAGTGTTCACCAGAACGTACAGCAATGTTATGACGATCAAGGTAAGCAGCGACATCTTGCGCAAAAATACCTTCTACTGAAAAAGCAATAATCGCATTATCAGCTTCTGGATTGTATACAGTAACATGGCTCATTGCCATTAACCCTTCAACTGCTCGTTTATGAAGAGGTTGAAGATAGGTATGAATGTTTTCCATGCCATAATCATTTAAGTAATCAATTGCTGCACCAAAGCCTATAACCCCTTCAATATTAGGAGTTCCTGACTCAAATTTCGCAGGTGCTTTCTTTAAGGTAACACTACCACATGCGTTGTAACGAACATTGTTACCACCACCTGTGTTTAGAGGTTTCATCATTTCTAAAATTTCTTCTTTTGCAAATAAAACTCCAACACCACTTGGTCCTAGCATTTTATGAGCAGAAAAGGCATAGAAATCAACATCACTTTCCACAACATTCACAGGAATATGTCCGATAGCTTGAGCACCATCAACACAGAACAAAGCATCATTAGCATGAACAAGTTTCGCCATTTCCTGAATGTCATTAACATAAGCTAAGATATTCGAGATATGTGCAAGAGATACTAGTTTAACATGTTCATGGAGTGATTCTTTAAGTGCTTCCATGGTGATATGACCTGTTGCGTCTAAAGGTATAAATTCAACCTTGATTCCTAGTTCTTCCACTAAGTTAAACCATGGCAAAGTATTGGATGCATGTTCAGCAGCACTTAAGAGTACCACATCATCTTTTTTAAGAAAGTGACGACCATAACCATGAGCTACTAAATTCAAACTCTCACTAGCACCCGAAGTAAAGACAATATTCTTAGCTTCAGTACCAATAAACTTCGCAATCTTATCACGAGTTGCATCGTATTTCATTTCTGTTTCTCGTGATGTTTCGTAATCACCACGATGAATATTAGAACTTAATCTTTCGTAGTAATCGGTAACTGCATCAATAACTGGTTGTGGTTTTAGAGTTGTCGCTGCATTATCAAAATATGCTAAATCCGGATGATGTTTGAAAAACGGAAAATCATCTCTTAGTCCCATTGTTGGTTCACCTTCTCCATAATTTCTTGTCGTAATTGTTCTTTAATAGTTTCATCATCAATACCTTCGACAATTGGCATGAGATATCCAGTAATAATCAATTTTAAGCTCTCTAGACGTGTTAATCCACGTGATTGCAGATAGAATATATGTTCTTCATTAGGTTGCCCTACAGAAGCTGCATGAGACGCTGCAACATCATTCTCATCAATTAATAACATAGGATAAACAACACCATGAACATTCTCACCAAGATTTAAGATACGACTCATTTGATGGGTCTCTGATCCACCAAAACCTTTATCAATCTTACCAATAACTTCTAAATGTAATCGAGCATTATCCAAGACTATCGCATTACATGTAACCATGGCATACGTTTTCTTTGCAAGATGGTGTGCTTTGATCGTCCACTTAAGATTGTTGAAGCTTATGATAGCACCTCTAAAATCTACACGACTTCCTTCACCAACATATTTTACAACAGTATTCTTAACATGGTGACCTTGAGTCATTTCTCCATAGTTTGCGATTAACTCTGCATTCTTTTCAAGAACTAAGGTTTCTTCTACATGGAGTTTATCATTGCTTTGATTAATCCATAAGTATTTGTAATGGGAGTTCTCATTTGTTTGAACAGTAAGGTTTAAGTCACCAGTTCCTTCAACAGTAACATAGAGACTTCCTGTAACATTACTTTTTAGTTCAAGTGTTACTTCTAAGGATTCAACAACCTCAATATGAACATGACTAAATCCTTCAGGAATAGCGATCACTCCATCAGTTTTAACATGAACAGTCATTACTTTTTACCGCCTAATTCTTTAATAACACAACTTTCAAGAACAATACGTTTACGGTGTTCATCTTGAGTTTCTCTAGGTTTAATATCCAACCAGTCATAACCCTCACGGTCAATCTTCGTAACAAGTGTTTCATCTGATGTAAGAACAATCTGTCCATCAATCATTATATGTGTATGTGTTGGTTTAATCAGTTCAAAGAAGCGTTCATAGTGACTGACAATAATAAGTCCCATTTGACGTTTTTCTTGTTCTTCCTTTAATACTTCAGCAACTAAGCCTAAAGCATCAATATCAAGCCCAGAATCAATTTCATCTAACATTGTAAAGGTAGGTTTCAACATCATCATTTGAAGTATCTCATTACGTTTCTTTTCACCACCAGAAAAACCTTCGTTTAAGAAGCGATGCGCTAAATCTTCCTTCATACGAAGTTTTTCAATATTGGATTCCATTGACTTAACAAACTCAAACAATCCAATAGGTGTCTCACGGCGAGCATTGATTGCTGACTTTAAGAAATCTGAGTTAGTAACTCCAGGAACTTCTTGAGGATATTGCATCCCTAAGAAAAGACCTAGTTTACTTCTCTCATCTACTTCAAGTTCCAAAACATCTTTACCATCAAATGTTATGGATCCTTTAGTTACTTCATAACGAGGATGACCCATAATCGCAGATAATAATGTTGATTTCCCATTACCGTTAGGACCCATAATTGCATGGATTTCTCCCTCATTTACGGTTAGGCTAACACCTTTTAATATTTCTTTATCGTCTATTGATACATGTAAGTTATCGATTACTAATTGTGACATACAGTTCTCCTCTTTCTAAATCTTAGATTATTATAACATAGCTTTCTTCTTTAATACGGTTAAACTGCATTTCATTAGTGAAAGATTAACTATTGAATCACATTTGAATTACTAGAATTAATACATTATTACTTTTGTATTATTTTGTCACATACTTGTCACTTTTATATGGGATACTGTTCAAGCTTTGTAAATATTGCATTGAGTAATCAAATAACCTATAATTGGTAGGTAAATGAAGGAGGAATATAATGATTGACAATTTAAAAAAATATTGGTTTGTCGTCGTTATCTGTTTAATATTTGTCGTCTTCATCGGTGTCTTTGCGAAAAAAGAGATGGATTCTGTATTACGTGGGAAAACTGCTGATGGCCAAGATGTCGTTTCACAAATTAATGATACGAACTATTTAGTTAATGATTATTATGAAGATTTGAAAGAAACATATGGTAAGGTTGACCTTTACACACTATTCGAACGCAGTGTTCTATCTGCAATTGAAACAAGTGAGGAAATAGCTACACAAGCTAAAAAGGATGCAGAAACGTTTAAACAAAACGTTGCAGCTCAAGAAGGTCAAAGTGGTTTGGATAAATATGACAAAGCTCTTGTAGGATTAGGATATAAAGGTATCGATGAGTTAAACGTCCTCTATGAGGATTCTGCAAAACGCGATATTATTATTCGCGACTACGCAAATGATAACAAAGAAAAATATGTTGATACATACTTTGCAGATGCAAAACCTCGAATCGTTAGTCACATCTTAGTAAAAATGGATGATCCAGAAAATCCAACAGCAACACAACAAGAAAAAATTGATGAAATCAATAAACGTCTAGCAGATGGTGTTTCATTCACTGATGTAGCAAAAGCATTATCAGATGATACAGCTTCAGCAAAACAAGACGGTCTTGTAGGTTTCATGGACAAGAACGCACAAATGTACGCACAATTTGTGGAAGCAGCATTAAAATTAGAACAAGGTGAAGTATCCGAATGGATTAACACTAAAGAAGCAGGTCGTCACTTAATTAAAGTTGATAGCATTGACCTAGAAACATTCACAAGTGATCAATACCTTGCAAACTATATTGCTGGAATTACTGCTCATCATAAAGATTTAGCATCCCATGCAATTTGGAATAAAGCTAAAGATTTGAAGATTGAATTCAAAGATGATGATGTTAAGAATCAAATTCTTGAAGTTATGAACATTAAGGAGGGTGAATAATTATGAAGAAACTATTTACTACTCTTCTTGTAGCACTAGTACTTGTAGGATGTACAAATGCAACAGCAGCACCTAAAGAGAACTCAGTACTCTTTACAGTTAATGGTGTTTCTGTTGATGAAAGACAACACTACGAGATGATGAAACAACGCGATGCAGGTAAACTTACTATTATCGAAGCACAGCGTGTACTTACAAGCGCAGTTGAAAACGAAGAAGTTGACAACGAAGCTAAAGAACAATTGGAAAAAGCTAAAGAATACCTTACAGAAATGGGTCAAGACTTTGGTGAGTATTTAAAATCAATTGGTTTTGATTCAGAAGAAGATTACTTGAACGAAATTATTTATCCAGAATATCGCATGACTTATCTTATTAAAGAAGAAATTACAAAAGACTTCGATAAGCTTGCAACAACTTATGCACCAAAACAAATGAGAATCTTACAATTTGATACAGCAGACAATGCAACAGCAGGTCTTGAACGTATTAAAAACGGTGAATCATTCGCTGATGTTGCAAAAGATTTGAAAGCTAAAGATACAACTTATGTTGGTGACTTAAAGATTTACAATGTTAAAGATACTGAGTTCCCAACAGAAATCTCAGGCTTCATTACTAACCAAGCTGGTCCTGGATTAAGTGAAGTATTAAAGAATGAATCAACAGGTGTTGCTTATGTAATCGAAATGGTTGAAACACAAGCTGATCGCCTTAAAGATGAAATCTTAGAATTATGGAGTTCAGATCAAGCACTTACAAAACAATATCGAGCAAACCTTTATAAGAATGCTGGATTTAAAGTTTATGATATTGATATCCTAAACAACCTAAAAGCAGATACAACAACTGCTGAATACATATCACAATAAACACTCTTTGGAGTGTTTTTATTATGGTATACTATTTTATATTAAGGAGGACATTATGACCCTATTTCAAAAAATAATCGACCGAGAAATTCCTGCTAGGATCGTCTATGAAGATGATGATGTGCTAGCTTTCTGTGATACAATGAAAAAAACAGAGTAGGTAAAAAAATGAAAAAAAAATATATATAAATTTATTCCTTAGATTATTATTTATGTTTTTACTTGTATATTCATATACAATGATTATGAACTCTACTAGTGATTTAGCAATTATTTTAATGCTATGTTTGCCATATGGGGTTCTTCTTGTATTTGTAGGGTTCTATATTATAGATTATTTTTCACTTAAAAAAATAGATGCTTCGCTTCGTTTTGCATTGCTAACATCATTTGTTAGTTCATTAGTTTGTTTCTTTATGATTTTTAGCGATTCATCAGATTTATTAGGAAGATTTTTAGTTGCGATTGGATATACTTTTTTACCATCTCTTTTTTCTTATTTTCTTCAACGTTTGGTTTCAACCTTATAATAGTTTTATTTATAACTGCTTTGAATTAAGAAACACTCTTCGGAGTGTTTTTATTATGGTATACTATTTTATATTAAGGAGGACATTATGACCCTATTTCAAAAAATAATCGACCGAGAAATCCCTGCTAAGATCGTCTATGAAGATGATGATGTGCTAGCTTTCTTAGATATCTCTCAACAAACACCTGGACATACTTTGGTTATTCCAAAGAAAGCTACAGCATCTGTTTTAACAGCCCCTGAAGAGACAATTGCAGTTGTAAACATACAAGCAGCAAAAATCGCTAAAAGTTTAATAGACGCGCTAGGAGCAAGTGGTGCCAACCTGTTGTCCAATGCTGGTGAAGTAGCTGGACAAACAGTCTTTCACTACCACGTTCATATTATCCCTCGATACGAAGAAGATGAACTAAAACTTGATATCAAAGAACACTCAAGTACAATAGATGAAGTCTACGAAACAATCAAAGAAGTATTCTAAACCAAAGAAAAAGACCTCGTAAATTTAATTACGAGGTCTTTCTTATGCTTCTTTTGATGCTTCTTTTACTTCTTCTTTCACTTCTTCTTTTTTAGCTTCTGGTTTTGGTAATAAAGCTTTGCGTGAAACATTCACACGTCCTTTATCATCAACTTCAGTAACCTTAACTTTAACGATATCGCCAAGTTTTAAGACGTCTGATACGTTTTCTACACGTTCATGAGCAATCTTTGAAACATGAAGGAGTCCGTCTGTACCTTCGAATAAATTAACGAATGCACCAAACTTCTCAATACGAACAACTTTAGCGTCGTAGATTTCGCCTACTTTAGCTTCTTTAACAATATTTTCAATGATTTGTTTTGCTTTGTTGATTGCTGCTAAATCATTGTGATAGATAACGACACGACCATCATCTTCAATGTCAATCTTAACATTGTCAGCATCTTCGATGATTTGGTTAATAATTTTTCCACCAGCACCGATAACTGCACGAATCTTATCTGGATCGATTTGCATTTTAGCAATCTTAGGAGCATATGTTCCTACTGTTGGACGTGGTTCTGAGATTACAGCATCCATAGCTGTCATCATTTCTTCACGACCTTTTTTAGCTTGTTCTAAAGCTTCTTTAAGGATTTCACGGCTTAGACCTTTAACTTTGATATCCATTTGTAAAGCTGTGATTCCTTTCTTAGTACCAGCAACCTTAAAGTCCATATCTCCAAAGTGGTCTTCCATACCTTGAATATCTGTAAGGATTGTATAGTTGTCATCTAATTGAACAAGACCCATTGCGATACCACTAACTGCAGCCTTGATTGGAACACCAGCAGCCATTAATGCAACTGACCCTGCACAAATACTTGCTTGTGATGATGAACCGTTTGATTCAAGAACCTCAGCAACTAAACGAATTGCATATGGGAATTCTTCTTCTGAAGGAATTACATAAGACAATGCACGTTCACCTAAAGCACCGTGACCAATTTCACGACGTCCAGGAGCACCCATTCTTCCTGTTTCCCCTACTGAGTAAGGTGGGAAGTTATAGTGATGCATGAAGCGTTTTGTTTCAACATCGGATAAGTCATCAATAATTTGGGTATCACCCATTGCACCTAAAGTACATACTGATAATACTTGAGTTTCACCACGTGTAAATAAACCACTTCCGTGTACACGAGGTAAGATATCCATTTGTACGTCTAAAGGACGAACTTCATCAATAGCACGACCATCAGGACGGATTTTTTCAACTGAGATTAAACGACGAACTTCTCCCGCTACAATACTGTGAGTATACTCTTTAACGTATTTAACGATTTTATTCTTTGTTTTTTCATCTTCATATTCTTTGTTTTCAAAATGTTCAGCAGCTTTATCTTCTTGCTCATCAATTGCGTTGTAACGTTCTAGTTTACCCTCAATTGATACTGCTTTACGTAATGGTTCTCCAACAAGTGCTTCCACTTCATCAATGATTTCTTGTGGAATTTCATAGAGATCAATTTCCATTTTATCTTTGCCAACTTCTTTAGCAATTTCAATTTGGAAATCACAAAGTTTCTTAATCCACTCATGACCAAACATCATAGCTTCTAAGAACTCTTCTTCACTAACTTCTTCTGCACCAGCTTCAACCATGTTGATAGCATCTTTAGTACCAGCAACAGCTAAATGCATGCGTGATTTTTCTTGTTGTTCAATTGTAGGGTTAACTATAAATTCTCCATCAACAAGTCCCACAATAACACCAGCAATTGGTCCTTCAAAAGGAATATCTGATACACATAATGATAATGAAGCACCAAACATTGCTGCAACATCTGGAGCAAAATCTTGCTCTACAGATAACACTGTATTAACGACTTGAACTTCGTTTCTAAAACCTTCAGCAAATAAAGGACGAATTGTTCTATCAATTAAACGTGATGTAAGTGTAGCATGTTCACTTGGTCTTCCTTCACGACGTAAGAATCCTCCAGGTATTTTACCCACGGAGTATAATTTTTCTTCAAATGTAACTGTAAGTGGAAAGAAATCAATATCTTTCGCTTTCTTACTTGCGGTAGCTGCAGATAAAACTACAGTATCACCATAACGTACAAGCACGGACCCTCCGGCTTGTTTAGCTAGTTCTCCTGTCTCAACAATAAGACTTTTTCCATCAAAATCTAGCTCAAACACTCTCTTATTCATATGTTCACCTCATATAGTCTGTTACAATTTTAACACATTTCAATATATTTTCATATCATTAATAAGCAGTATTGACAGTAGATGTTACCAATAGTTGGTATTATCTTTCAAAAAGCCATCAATATAGCATCAAACATAAGAAAAACCAGACAATGTCTGGTTTCTGATACTCTTATAAAATTATTTACGTAGTCCTAGACGTGTAATTAATTCACGGTAACGGTTGATGTCTTCGTTACGTAAGTATGTTAATAAGTTACGACGACGCCCAACTTTTTTAAGAAGTCCACGGTTTGAGTGGAAATCTTTCTTATGTGTTTTCATATGGTCTGTTAACACATTAATTTCTTCTGTTAATACAGCAACTTGTACTTCTACTGATCCTGTATCTTTTTCATCACGAGCAAATGCTTTGATGATTTCTTGTTTCTTGTCTTTTGATAACATGTCTTTTCCTCCTTGTATCAAAGTCCCTTATAACCGAGATTATCGTCGAGGAAGACGCATATCCCAGTAATAAAGCTTATATATAATACCATAGCCATTAACGATATACAATACTTTACCCCTGTATATTACTCACTATTTATGATAGATAGACTTAATTTGAATATTCCGGCTTATAGCTGTTTTCGTAGATATCAAGGAAGCTTCCGATATAGTATGCATCTTCACAGTAGTCACCTGATATACAGGTGTTGCTATACGATGAATACAGTAAATAAGGCTCATAGTGCTTCTCTGAAATTTCCATCAAGTCAAACTCATATTTCATATGTTCCAGTTCATCACTATAGAACTCTTTAAACGTTGTAAATGCCTTCTCAGGATCCTTGAAAACTGCCCAACCGTCTTTTGTTGCTCCTATATCAAAGTATTCGCTTCTATGAAGATGGCGTTCTACATTAACTTGCCTTTTAATGTTTCTCTGACCCGCAATATACTCCTGAGTATAAGGATTCAGTATTTCTGGCTTCTTTGAACAAGAAACCAGCACAAATAAACACATCGTTGTAAAAACAAGAAGTCTTAATCGTTTTATATAAACTCCTACTTTCGTATTGTATTATCGAAAATCATCTCTGAAATCTATGAACAATTTCTAATGCACGTTCATAATCTTTCTTCTTTACATAGATATAGTAGAATTTTTGGTAGTTCTTATTTTCGAAGGCTAGACCTCTTGAAGAGCGTCTACTTGCTCCAAGAATGCTCCAAAAACCAGAATTAGGATTTGATGAATCTGTAATTTTGCTTGTTGTTTCGATTCCGTTTGCAACGAGTAAATTCTTTAATCGCTGATATGCTTGCATATCTTGAGTAAGGTAGATTTCCTTTCTCATAGTAGCTTCCCCACTTTCATAGTTACACGGTATTATTTGAGACATACATAGACTATTACACATTACCTTTACACTAATAAAATATCATAAATCTGTCTTAAAAGGCAAAGTTTCTTGGTATATCACTGTAATCAGATATTTACTCATGTATAATAAAAGAAATGGAGGGTAACAAATGAAAAAAATTGCGTGGATTGGAACAGGTGTTATGGGTTCACCAATGGCAACTCACTTAGCAGATGCAGGATATGATGTATCAGCATACAATCGTACTCATGCTAAAGCGAAAGCACTTGAGCCAAAAGTTAAAGCATATGAAACAATTCGAGAAGTTGTTGAAGGAGCCGATATTATCTTCACCATCGTCGGATATCCTAAAGATGTTGAAGAAGTAAGCTTGGAAATCATGGAACATGCTAAGAAGGGTGCAATAATTGTTGATATGACAACGTCATCACCTTCTCTAGCAGCAAAACTATATACTATTGGTTCTGATAAAGGGTATCGAGTCATGGATGCTCCTGTTACTGGTGGAGACCTTGGAGCAATTAATGCAACATTATCAATTATGGTTGGTGGTGACAAAGAAGTCTACGAAGAAGTCTTACCACTTTTTGAGAAAATGGGTAAAACCATTAATTACATGGGTAAAGCAGGTAATGGTCAACATGCAAAGCTTGCTAACCAAACTGCAATCGCAGGTGCTATTGCAGGTGCAGCTGAAAGCTTAGCGTATGCTGATAAGCATGGGCTTGATTTAGAAACTATGTTAGCAGTAATTTCTGGAGGCTCAGCTTCATCATGGCAAGCAGTCAATAATGGACCGAAAATGATCAATAAAGACTATGCACCAGGATTCTTTATCAAACACTTCTTAAAAGATTTAAACTTAGTGATTGAAGAGAAACACGAACTCTATCTACCAATCGTTGAAAAAGTCGCTTCTATCTACGATATTCTTGTGAAGAACGGCTATGAAGATTATGGTACTCAAGCAGTCATTGACTACTATACAAAGAAATTAGACTAAAAAAATAAGACAATCTGCACTAGATTGTCTTTTGTATATATTCAATAATCGGTTCACGAGTATCGTGATTGAGACTTGAGAATTGAAGAATATCTATTGTTGGATATTCTTTTTTTAGTTTCATCTTTTCATTGGATACTTTGTTCTTTGATAATTTATCTGTTTTCGTTAAGACGACAGCGTATTGAATACCATAATGGAGTGCAAACTCAATCATAATTAAATCATCTTTACTAATTCCACGTCTAACATCAATCAAAATAAGCATTAAATCAGGATGTCTAAACTTAAAGTAATCATCCATTAGTTTCCCATATTGAATTTGCTCCTGTTTAGAACGGTTTGCAAATCCATAACCAGGTACGTCGGTTAATATTACTTCATCATTAATATGGAAGTAATTAATCAGACGTGTCTTACCAGGTCTTTGACCTACATAAGCAAGTTTTTTACGATTGGTAATTGCATTGATAAGCGATGACTTACCTACGTTTGATTTACCTACCATAACAATTTCTTTTTGTCCTGGTGTTTCTGGGAATTGTTTTGCAGATGCACACGAAATAATTAGGTGTGCATCTTGTGTTATCCAATTCATTGTACTAATGCTTCTTTCAATACTTGATCGATTGTCTCAACCGGAATAAAGTTTACGCTCTCACGAACTACTTCTGGTACATCAACCAAGTCTTTTTCATTCATCTTAGGAATAACGATACGTTTAATACCTACTCGGTGAGCAGCAAGAGATTTCTCTTTCAATCCACCAATTGGTAATACATTACCACGAAGTGTGATTTCACCAGTCATCGCAATATCAGCTGCAACCTTACGGTTTGTAAGTGCTGAAATTAGAGCTGTAGTGAACGTAACCCCTGCTGAAGGTCCATCTTTAGGAACTGCTCCTTCAGGAACGTGAACTTGAACATCATGTTTTTCAAAGAAATCAGGAGTAATCTTGAATTCTTTTGCATGACTCTTCACATAACCAAATGCAATCTCTGCCGATTCCTTCATTACATCACCAAGTTGTCCAGTAACGATTAAACGTCCTTTACCTTCAAAAGTTGTAACTTCGATAGGGAGAACATCGCCACCAAATTGTGTAAAGGCTAGACCTGTTACAACACCAACTTGATCACGTTTTTCTTTTTGACCATATTCAAAGATAACTTGTCCTAACCATTCAGTAATAATTTCTTTATTAATTGTGACAGATTCTTTACCATCTTTAAGAACAGCAAGAACTGTTTTACGTGCTAATGAAGAGATTGTACGTTCTAATTGACGAACTCCTGCTTCACGAGTATAGTGACGGATTAAGTATCTTAAATTTGCATCACTAATCTTAAACTGACTCTTCTTAAGACCATTAGCTTTAATTTGCTTTGGAATTAAGTGACGTTTTGCGATGTTTAGCTTTTCTTCTTCAGTATATGAACTCAAGTTAATAATTTCTAAACGGTCACGTAAAGCTTCTGGGATATCACCTAGATAGTTACCAGTCGCCACAAACATTACTTGTGATAAATCATAAGGTTCTTCGAGATAGTTATCTGAGAAGAGTTTGTTTTGTTCTGGATCCAGTACTTCTAACATTGCACTGGTTGGATCTCCTTTGTAATCGGATGCCATTTTATCAATTTCATCAAGTAAGAACACTGGGTTAACAACACCAGCTTTCTTCATGCCTTGGATGATACGACCTGGCATAGATCCTAAGTATGTACGACGGTGACCACGGATTTCCGCTTCATCACGTACACCACCCAAAGAAGCCTTCACAAATTTACGATTAAGTGCACTAGCAATAGAAGTAGCTAAAGAAGTCTTACCAACTCCTGGAGGACCTACAAGAGCCAAGATAGGCGCATCTAAGTTTCCAGTCATTTGTTTAACTGCTAAGTACTCCATAATACGGTCTTTAACTTTATCAAGTCCAAAGTGATCTTCATCAAGTTTTTGACGAACAGCATTGAGATCTTCGATATCTTCTGTTTGTTGGTACCAAGGAGTTTTTAATAACCAATCAAGATAGGTACGAACAACTCCAGATTCTCCTGATGCTTGAGGAAGCATTTCATAACGACGAAGTTCTTCTTCTGCTTTCTCACGTACATGATCAGGATAAGGGTTTTCACTTAAGAGTTTTCTAAACTCATCAGTATCTTCACCGATGTCTTGTACATCACCAAGTTCTTCACGAATTGCACGCATCTTTTCACGTAAGTAATACTCACGTTGGTTTTCTTCAACACGGTCTTTAACTTTTTCATTGATTGTATTTTCAATCATTGCAAGAGTTTGTTCACGTTGAATCTCTTCGATAATCATTAGAAGACGTTCATTAACATTTAACTCTTCTAAGAGTGATTGTTTTCGTTCTAATTGAAGTGGGAAGTACTGAGCAAATTGATCACTCAATTGTGGCGCAGAAATACCTTGTGTCAGTTGATTAATGATTTCTTGAGGAATTGCGATATTCGTTGACGCAATCTTTTCAAATTCTGAAGAAATACGACGAATTAGTGCAAGTTCTTCATCTTCTGTACCAATTACATCTTCAAGAAGTGTAATAGTACCAAAGAGCATTTTTCCATCATCAACAAGTTGTTCAATACGCACACGTTGTAAACCTGAGAATGTAACGCGTAAGAAACCTTGTTTACGTTTCACAGATTTAATGTGAACAAGTGTACCAACAGTGTAGAGTTCATCCTTGTGTGGATCATCGATTAAGATGTCTTTTTGGCTTACCAAAACTACATGTCCATTGAAGTATTGTTCTGCTTCATCAATAGCATGGATACTTTTTCCACGACCTACTTCGATCATGATTTCTTGTTCGGGGAATACAATAACTCCTCGAGTTGCCACTACTGGCACATTCATATTTAAATTTTCGCTCATTACGGGTCCCTCCTTCTAGGATAAAAAAGACGCGCAGCGTCTTTTATCTAAGCACGAGTATTTTGTACTAACTCGATAGCTTTGCGAAGTAATACATCATAGCCTACAGCATCGATGGATACAAGTTGTTTAACTTGGTCTAATTCAATACCGTAAATTTCTGAGATATTTGCAAATTCTTTTTCAATTTCTTCTTCTTCGACTTTTAAGCCTTCAACTTCTGCAATTTTTTCTAATGTTAGGCGTGTACGAACACGTTTAACAGCGTCTTCTTGCATTTGTTCTTTAACATTTTCTTCTGTTTGACCTAAAATTTGTGAGTACATTTCAAAGTTCATACCTTGTTGTGCTAAACGTTGTGTGAATTCATTGAACATTTGGTTTAGCTCTTCTTGGATCATAACTTCTGGTACATCAATTTTAGCATTGTCAGAAACTGTTGTGATCAAGATATCTGTTACACGATCTTCTTCTTGGTGTTCGCGTTTGTGCTCTAAATTGTGTTTGATTGAATCTTTCAATTCATCAAGTGTTGTGATTTTTTCGTCATCTAATAGTTCAACAAAGTCATCATTTAATTCAGGTAATACACGTTCTTTAACTTCGTGTAATTTAACTTTAAATACAACTGGTTGACCTTTTAATTCTTCAACATGGTAGTTTTCTGGGAATGTGATGTCTAAGTCTTTTTCTTCTCCAGATTTCATACCAACTACTGCTTCTTCAAATCCTGGGATGAATGAGTTTGAACCAAGTTCTAATGTATAGTTCTCACCTTTTCCACCTTCGAATGCAACATCATCTTTAAAGCCTTCAAAGTCGATAACTACTGTATCGCCATTAACTGCTTCGCCTTCTTCTTTAACAACAAGCTCTGCTTGTTCTTCTTGAAGTTTAGCAAGTTCTTCGTTGATGTCATCATCTGTAACAGTGATGTCTTCAGGTTCTACTGTAAGACCTTTGTATTCGCCTAATTCAACTTCTGGTTTGATTGTTACATTAAATAGTAATGTAAGTGCATCTGTTGTCATTTCTTTAATATCTAATTCTGGTGTTGCAACTGGTTCAATTTTTGTTTCAACAATACCTGCTGCAAATGCTTCGTTAGCAATAGCATTCATTGCTTCCATGAGAATTTTGCTATCGCCTAATTGTTTACGAGCTAATTCTTTAGGAGCTTGTCCCTTACGGAACCCTTGGATTTCCACGTCAGCAACTAATTTGTCAACTGCTTTATCTTGTGCTTTTTTCCAAGCTTTTTCATCAACTTCTACGGTTAATACACCTGTTGATTTTTCATTTAATACCCATGTAGATTTCATTTTGTCCTCCTAGTATGAATCTATTATAACATAAGATTTAGCACTGTCAATATATGAGTGCTAAATTGTGTTTAGATACCCATTAACGGTATCAATGATGTCTTGAGCATCGAGAGTCGTAAGACTTAATGGAAATGAATCCATAACTCTTTGATCCAGTTCAGCCACACACAGAATAAGCAAACTTGGATTCCAAGACTCAAGAGCATCTCTTAATTCTAGAATACATTTTTGATATGCTTGGCTTTCGATAGGATTTTCTAATGTAGCTATATTAATAGTATGCTTTGATCCATTGACATAGACCTCAACCGATTGATTAATATTCTGTCCCATTAGAAAGAATAAGATTTGTTTCTTTATCCAATCAGGTAATTTTTCATCCAATAGTATTTCTTTTAAATCATCAAGTTCAGCTCGTAAATTCATACGCTCTAATGACATTAATGATTTTTGTTGGAGTAAATCATTACCACGCAATCCCTCAACAATTTCATCCATTGATTCAAAGTACTTTTGATGTGGTTTCTTATCAATCCTTAATGAATCTCGCAACGACTCAAATTGGTTCAAGTAGTCTTGAGGAACATACGGCATTGATAATTCTTCATCGATCATTTGTAGTGCTTCACTACGATTTCCATCGCTAATCAACGACTGAATTGTCTTCAGACATGTTTCATAATAATTATTCATACGTATCCTTTCATACCGTAATATTTTAACATATTTCATCTTGAATTAAAGCTTTATCACCCATAAAGTGGCAATCCTGCAAAAATACTCATAATAAATTCATAGAAACACAATCTAAGTGTGTACTTAGGGGCTTGAATCCCTCCATAGACGCCATGATTTCAATATAGTTACTCTATTACTAGTAATCAACACCGTAATAACTAACCAGCGCAAATAAAAAATCAGCTCTTAACTGATTCTCGTTAATTATTAATGAATAACATTGATAGTCTGTTTAATAAAATAACCAAGGTCTCCTACACACAGGTATCTACATAATATGAGAGTATCATGAATCTGTATGCAGGACTTGGTATCATAAAAAGGAGAAACCACTAACGTTTTGAGGGTATAGTTAGTGGTTCATTTTTAAAGTGATACTTAACCATTAATATTCATACTAATAGAGCGACAATTGTACCACCGGGCTTATTGTACTATAACAACAGTACAACAATCAACACCTTTCCATTATTTGGTAATTTTTTCATCGCATTGTTTATTCCGGAAATATTCCATATTATTTTCAGTGATTTTAATATGTTGAATTTCTAGTTAAATCAGACATATGTTTATCTCTAAAATTAAGCTAAATCAAAGTCTCTCCATCTCATAATAATTAATAGCAATAGACCAAATGGGAAAATAAATGGAGATATCGCCCATAACAATAGAGTATAAAATATCCAATAAAGAATTTTTATTATTAACAAGAAAATCGAAACCATGATAAATGTATCACCATATCCAGATACAGAAATACCTGCTGGTATTATTCTTCCAATTGTTTGTCTCCATACTAGTGCGGCAAAGGGATAGCAAAATGTCATTATGTAAGGCATCACCTTATATAATTCTCCTTGACCAATAGCTTCTGCGAACTTTTGGTTACTTTCGCCCCTACCACCATAATTCAATAAGTAGTTTGCTACAAACATAATTCCAATTCCTAACAAGAAATGAATTACAAAGTGAACTCCTATATCTCCTGAAAAAACAAAAGAAAATATCTTCTTAATAGCCTCATAAATTTTTATAGAAATATCTTTAACAATTTCCACAGTAATAGCTCCACTAATTAAACAGTATGTTTATTATACAGTAATCACACAAAAATTACACATAGAGATTTGCTTATTAGTCGATTTGCTTTGTATCACTTAGTTTATCTTCTAGATTTATTTCAGTGCAAAAGAAAACCCACTCGAGAGTGGGTTAATATTTATCATGGCGTCCACGGAGGGATTCGAACCCCCGACCACACGCTTAGAAGGCGCGTGCTCTATCCCCTGAGCTACGTAGACGTGACGACTATTATATTAACAAATAGCCGGTTCAAATACAATCGTTTTCTACAAATCTTCTGCAAATTTACGTTTTACTGTAATAATTCCATCAACTTCACGTAAGATTGCATAACTTGGTTTACTTCCATCACGGTTATAGAATAGCGATCCTGGATTAACTACCTGGATTCCTTCATAGATTTGGTCATCATAACGATGCGTATGTCCATAACAGGCAATGTCACAGGATTCCTTTTTCGCAAGTTTCACGAGATTCTTTACAGTATTGCCATATGGCAATGTATGACTGTGGATAACAAGAACTCTTTTATCCCCAACTCCCACAACACGATATTCTGGGAAGTAGTTCCAATCGTTATTTCCCATGACACTTAAGTATGGTTTTAAATCATACTCATCCATTTCACTATCACCACAGTGTACATAAGCATCTGCATTGGAATAAGCATGCCGTATTTTCTCAAGAATTTCTTTACGTCCGTGGTTATCACTAACAATTACTATTTCCATTGTGCTTTCCCCACTTTCACATCGTCTCCTACAAGACTCTTAATCTGTATCTCCATTAATTCAGGATCTCCTGTTGTATAAACTTCAGATTCACCTGTACACTCAAGATGATTATGACTTGCGACATAGTCTCTAATAGGCTTACGAGAATCAAGTATTTGATGATCATAATTCTTTTTAAAGTCATCATAAACCAATGGGAAGTGAGTACATCCGAGAATTAAGTAATCCGCAAACTTCACTTCTTCCAGTTCATCGTGAAGATATTCATCGTAAGGTTCAAGATTCTCAATGTAGTCTACGAGTTTCTTTAATGGTTTTGCGGTATAACGGAAACCATAACGGTCCATTGAGTCATGGTAAGCATGTGATAAATAGGTAGCCATTGTTGATACTACAGCAATTTCTCCCTTAGGATACTCTTTCAACTGGTCAACAGTCATATCAATGATACCTACGATATTCATGTGAGGGAATGCCTCACGGCAAGCCTCTAGAGCAATCGCAGTTGCTGTATTACAAGCAATGATTACTGTGTCGATATCACGACTCTCAAACCATTTAAAAGCGCTAAGACTTGTGTCAATAATTTCTTGGTTCGTTTTATTTCCGTATGGCGCATTCTTTTGATCTGCTAATAATACAAAACCTGTTTCAGGAAAGTTTTGTCTTAAATCTCTATAGATACTATAGCCTCCTAGACCTGAATCAAAGAGACCTATTTGTTTTTTATTTTTCATCGTCTTCATTCCAATCTATGTGTATTATATCATAGAGTTCTTGCGCTACGTCTTCAGGAAGCATCGATTTTAATGATTCCAAACTAGCACCACGTATCCCTCTTAATGATCCATATTCTTTATATAATAATTTCTGACGTTTTGGCCCTAAACCACTAACTTCATCAAGAATAGATTTTGTCATTGCTTTTTTGCGTAATAACTTATGATAGGTGATGACATAGCGGTGAACTTCATCTTGCATATGAGTAATAAATGCAAACAAAGGTGAACGAACATCAATTTGTGCTTCTTCACCATTACTTAATAACAGTGCATGGGTTCGATGTCGATCATCTTTCACCATACCCCCTACCGCAATCTTTAAATCTAAAGATTCAAGGATTTCTATCGCTGCATTTAATTGCCCTTTACCACCATCAACTAAGATTAAGTCTGGGAAAATACCTTCTTCTTTTAATATTCTAAAGTAACGACGATAAAGTACTTCCTTCATTGATGCAACATCATCATTACCTTGATGGAGTCGGTATCGACGATACTGAGACTTATTAGGTTCCCCATCATCAAAGACAACACAGGCTGATACTGCATAGTCTCCTGATATATGAGAGTTATCAAAGACTTCAATACGATGTAAAGGTGTTTTAAGATTAAAGAGTGTTTCAAGTTCACTTAAAGCATCATCTTTGAATGTCTGACGTTTTCTCAGCAACTGGAACTGATCATCCAGTTGTTGCTGAGCATTCTTTTGGGCAATCTCAAGTAAAGCACGTTTCTTACCTCTTAATGCATGATTAACAGGAGCATTGATAACTTCTGATACTGCATCTTTATCAATATTATCAGGAACATAAATATGCTTAGGTTTGGGTTGGTTTTGGTAATACTGAGCTATAAAGGATACTAGAGCATCATGTGGTTCTTCAAGGCTTGCTTCGACTGCCATGCTACGCTCTAATAAACGACCGCTTCTTACAAATAAACCGACAATCGCAATATAACCTTGGTAGTGAGCATAGTGAAACATGTCAAATTGTTCACTTCGATTGAACTGAACTTGTTGACGGTCACTAATGTATTCAATACCATCAAGTTTTTCTTTATATAACTGAGCTAACTCAAAGTTCAAGGCTGAACTTGCCTCAATCATTTTTGATTCCAGTGCTGCATAAAAATCACCAGATTGGCCATTTAATATCGATACTACCTGAGTTCGCCACTGGGAATACTCTTCCTCGGAATAACGCTTTGCGGTGCGATTAAAGGCACCGTAAATGGCTTGTGTGTTAGGTAAGAGCACTCCTTCATCATTTGGAACAGAATCGTTCAAAACACTCGCTACCGACCTAGCAGCAGTTGCATCAGGATACGGGCCGAAATAACTATAGTTAGGATTCGGTTTACGGTCACGGGATACAATTACTTCTGGTTTCCCCTTTTTAGCCACTTTCAAATATGGATACGACTTGTCATCCATAAATAAAATATTAAATCGAGGTCGATGTTCTTTTATTAAGTTGATTTCTAGGATTAAGGATTCCTTTTCTGTTGAAGTAATAATTGTATCAAAATCATCAATATGACTAATCATTTTAGTCGTCTTATAGTCATGGGCACCATGAAAATAAGAACTAACTCTGTTCTTCAACTTCTTTGCCTTACCAACATAAATGATGGTACCGTTCTTGTCTTTCATCAAATAACAACCCGGTTCCGCTGGTAAGAGCTCTAGTTTTTCCTCAATCGTCTTTTTCATTTATTGTTTGAGTTTAACGATGGTTACACCCATTCCACCTTCACCCATGCCTCCAAGTTCAAAGCTTGCTACATTCTTGTTTTTACGTAAGCGATCGTGAACAGCGTTGCGTAATTGACCGGTTCCATGTCCATGTACCACTCTAAACTGATACACCTTATTGATGATTGCATCATCAACAAACTTATCAAGTAGCGGCATCGCTTCAGCAACACGTTTACCAATAAGGTTAAGTTCTGTACTAAAAGTAGAACGAGATGCTACAGAGTGCGTTCTTATCACTCGTTTCTTTTGTTTAGGTGCTTTCCCTGCAACCTTAGTTAGTTTGTTCAGTGGAACACTCATACTTAATGTACCAATACTTACATAAGCATTTTGCTTTTCAATACTCTCAACGACACCCACTTGATTGGTTGATTTAAGTTGTACTCTGTCCCCTACTTCAATGACTTCAATAGGTTCTTTTTTCTTCAGTTTTTCAATATTTTTTACTGCTTGCTTACGGAAATCAGGACGACTTTCAGTATTAATTCGTTCTAATTCTTCTTGAGCAAGTTCAAGCATTTCTTCAAGTTTTTGTTCATTTTCTTCATGAAGTTTGATACGTTCTTTTTCAAAGTCTGCTTGTCGCCTTTGTTCTTCATCTTCAATGCTTTGTTTTAACGCTTCTAAATTATCGTGTTCTTTTTTCAATTCTTTTTGAAGTTCTTCTTGTTCAACAATTTTCGCTTCCAGAATTTCTAAAAGATGGTCTGTCTCATATTGACTCTCTTCCTTATAAGATTGGGCACGATCAATGATATCCGTATCTAACCCTAAACGTTTCGCAATCGCAAAGGCATTCGACTCTCCCATGATGTTTTCACGATAATGGTAAGTTGGCTTAAGCTCTTGCAGATCAAACTCAACACTAGCAATAAGTATATCATCATGTTGGGTTCCGTATTGTTTTAAGCGTGAGAAGTGAGTTGTTGCGATAACCCAGCACCCAACTTCTCTAAAATGGTCAAGAATTGCCATCGAGAGACTTTCACCTTCAAGAGGATCTGTTTGCGATCCCAACTCATCCAGTAAAACGATTGATTTCGAAGTAGCCTCACGACTTACTGTCGTCATCGTTTCCATATGTGCTGAGAATGATGACAGTGATTTCTCAATGGATTGTTGGTCTCCAATATCTACGAAGATCTTATCGACAAGCATAACTTCTGCCGCTTCTGCAAGGACAGGACAGCCTGATAGAGTTAGCATAATTGCTAGTCCCATTGTTTTAAGAGATACGGATTTACCACCGGTATTAGGACCACTAATAAGAATTGTCTTGTAAGGTGGTAATAATTGATAGGTATTAGCGACAACAGATTTCTTATCGATGAGTGGATGTCTTGCTTGAACTAAACGAAGTCTATCTTCTGTCAAGCTAGCAACGACACCATCGTTTTTGGCACCCCATGTTGCTCTTGCGAAGATTGCATCTAAATCAGCAACAGTATCCAAATCAGCACGTATTTGTGAGCTTTCAGACCCTATTAATTGCGAGGTCTCACGGCAGATACGTTCAATTTCATCAGCTTCTTGACTCTTTAAGCCTTGAAGTTCGTTTTGCATTCTCGTTAAAAATTCAGGTTCAAAATAAACTGATTGACCTGAAGCAGATTCTCCATAGATTGTTCCTGGAAGCTTATTTTTGTCTCCAGGTTTAATTAGAAATGTTTTACGGCCATGTTGTAAAGAAACAACCGCTTCACTCAACATCGCACGATTCTTATTCATAAAGCTTTGAATTTGTTTATCAATTCCAGATTCTATGGAATTAATTGATTGTCTCAGTGCTGCAAGATGAGTACTTGCACGGTCAAGAACTTCTCCTTGTTCGCTAAAGGCATGATCAATATGTCGAATTAATGCTTCATTAACGACCAAGCTTTCAAACAAGTCTTCCAAAGCAGGATAGGATCCTTCTAGCTTTTGAAATTCGAGTTGAAGTCTTTGAGTACCGTGTAAGAAACGCCCAATATCAACGATATCATCAATATGAAGCACTCCACCTTTACCTGCAAACTCTACTGCTTTCTCAACATCCACAATACCACCAAATGATAAACCACCATGGCTTACCACCAGTCGTAAGGCATCACTCGCACGTGCTAAATCACGTCTCACGATTAAAGCAGAAAAAGAAGGTTCTGTTTCTAGTACCCTCTTCTTACCTAATGAAAAAGCTGCATAAAATGCAATGTTAGAAAGAACCTTATCAAATTCAAGACGTGTTCCTACATTATTCATAATTCTTTAAAAACTCCCTAATTTCACCTTCAGTAAAACCATTCTCTTTAAACCAGTCTGTCATGGCTTTAATTTGGTCTTCTGGTAGGCGTTGTTTATTAATAATGGATTGAATTCCACTGTTGCGATCTACTAGCTCATCAGCAAACTTCATAACTGGTTCGCTCGCCTTCGCTACATATTTAAACCATGTATTTTCAATAACTTCATTACCATTTGTAACAAATGGAGTTGTTAAGAGGAATAACACAATAATTAACTTAACACCAAAGAATACAATTGAAAATACTCCTCCAACAGCAGAGTTTACTTGCTTAATTAAAGGCATTTTGGAAATAAATGATGCTAGTGGTGTTACAACTAATAATAAGATACGAATTACCACAAATAAGATTACAAACCAGATTAACTGATTGATTTGTTTTGACATAAATTGATTGATTAATAAGACTCCGTTACCGCTTGTTTTAAAGAATGTAAACAAGTTCATAAATACCGGCGCAAGGAGCCAAGCAGTTAGTAACGATACAAAGGTACCTACTAAATCGACTACTTGAAGAATCAATCCTCTTTTATAACCACGGTATAAATCAAAGAGAATCCAAATGATTAATAAACCGTTAATATATACCATCCAATCAACAGGGATTGAAAACATAATAACCACTCCTTTTTCAATATCATAATGCAAAAAGCATTGTTATTCAATAATAAATAGCTTATCATAAGGCTATGAAAACACTATCCATTAAACTCACAAAAAGTGAGATGCAAACACTTAAACAAAAGTATTCACACTTTCCCATTCGTTATGATATTCAATATACTGAATTTCAAATTAAAGGGACTGATGTAACGATTACAGCTTATACCAGTGGTAAAGTTGTTTTTCAAGGCGAAGGTGCTGAATTCCATGCGAAACCTTATCTTAATGATACAGCAACAGTTGCAACACATCGAGATAAACCTTCTACCTCTAAGCCACAACAAGTATTTCCAATGGCTGGGTCGGATGAAGTAGGCACAGGTGACTACTTTGGACCTGTTGTTGTTTGTGCAACGATTGTAAGTGAGGAAGATCTTAAGAATATTCCCGTTGAGCGCATTGTCGACTCCAAACAACTTCAAGATGATGTCGTCCGAGAACTTGCTCCTATTTTAAGAAATACGCTTAAATATAGCCTACTAATCTTGGATAATCCAAAATACAATCGCGTTCATCGCCAAAAGAATATGAATGAAATTAAAGCAATGTTACACAATCAAGCATATGTTAACTTGAAGAAACAAGGTGAATTACCAAAGACAATCATCATTGACCAATTTGTTAGTGAGAAACGCTACTATCAAATTCTAAAGGATGAACCTCAAGTAATCCAAAACATACACTTTGAGACAAAAGCAGAGAACAAATTTCTTGCAGTTGCATGTGGTGCAATCATTGCACGTGATGCTTTCCTCGACTACTTTGATAAGCTATCAGCCAAATATGAAATGGTATTTCCAAAAGGTGCTGGAACTCATGTCGATATTTTTGGTGCAGAATTTGTTCAAAGATTTGGTGAAGAGGAACTTTACAAAGTAGCTAAAGTTCACTTTGCGAATACTACTAAGATTACTGGCCGTGAGTTAGAGTAATCTTAACAGGTTGTTCAAGACAGCGTAATGTAACACCTGCTTCTCTTAACATACGTTTCGATGCTATGACAGATTCACTGTCAGCATATTTATCACTTTCATAAACAATCTCACGAATACCACTTTGAATGATTGCTTTCGCACATTCATTACAAGGAAATAACGATACATAAATGATGCAATTATCCAAACGGGTAGTTGCATTTAGTATTGCATTGAGTTCTGCATGGACAACATATGGGTACTTAGTTTCAAGAAACTCCCCTTCACGATCCCATGAGAAATCATCATCACTAACCCCTATTGGAAATCCGTTATAACCGATTCCTACGATTTTATGATTTCTGTCAATAATTGCTGCCCCTACTTGTGTTGATGGATCTTTTGATCTCATTGCTGACAAGTGAGCTAATCCCATAAAATAGTCATCCCAAGAAATTGCATCCAAACGTTTCATCTTACGTTCCTCCTAGTTTAAAATATTTTTTAAATGTTCAAGATATGGAATAAATCCAATCTCTTCCCATGAAGATATAAGTGCTTCATTAACTATTGGTGTTTCTATAGGTTCACGTTTCATAAGGCCAATACCTATCAACCCAACACTAAATATAATTGCCAATACTTGTGCACCTTTTCTTAGTTCTACCCAATCACGACGATGGGAGAAGATAAACCCAAATAAGATTCCTAACATAAAGGATGCGACAACAGCCATAAAACTAACATTCGGTAAGAACATTAGAAGTACACAACTTAATGTTAATGAGAAGGTTTGACTCATCATTCGTGAGTTCTTGTAGAGCTTAGTCTCAGCCATATTCACGACGAGGTAACCTAAGAATACAGATAGTGCTGGAGCTACTCCAATAGATACAGTAACATCTTCCGCAATAAATGCTCCAAGGTTTCCCATTAATAAGCCACTTACAAACATTAATAGATAACGTTTGCTTCCTAAGTATCGTTCAAAGAATTGTCCAAATTGGTTTAAGACCATAATACTTAACATCAACTGGAATATATTCAAGTTCACAAAAGCAGATGTAATGAATCTAAAGAACTCAAAACCATGAGTTATCAACGGTTTATACATACCACCCATGATAATTGCCATTGCATCAAAACTGGTTAGATTAACTAAAACAAACATTGAGATGAAATATACCATAATAGAAATCATGACTAATGCCGTTGTGACACGTACTGCTTTAGGTCGAATCCCTTGATTAGACTTCACTAATGTTTTACGTAAATCTCCAACAGCCTTCGTAAACGAATATTCTGCATTATTTGATTCACTTAACACTTTTTCTATATCAGTAAATTGACTCATATAAAATGATTCTGTCATTTTTTGTGGTGTCATAATGATGGTATTATCATCATGCTTAAGACTATTTGGATTAACGGATATACTAATTCCTTTTGCTTGAATATTAAATGCAAGAGAAATCATTTCTCGATGTTGTCCAATAGCTTCTTCCTTAAAATCTTGAGAAGGCTCTATAGATACCATAATGATTGGTGTCTCCTTGTTCTTAGGATTCACCAACCATGTTTCAGTATTCGATTTAGTCATGGATACGATTTGATACTTATATTGTTTAATAAAGTAATTTGATAATTGCAGCATCCATGCACTCATCATTTTCAAATCCATTAAATCATCCCCCTCACTTCTTCTATCGCATCAAGCATTACTTGCGGCATGTCACAATGGAATTCCATTGCTTCATGAGTAATAGGATGGATGAGTTTCAATTTAAAGGCATGTAAACATTGTCCTTGAGTACTCAAGGTGTTTTTATAACTGTAAGTTTGATCACCAACAATTGGATGATCTATATAACTACAATGAACACGAATTTGGTGTGTTCTACCTGTTTCTAATTCACATCGTAACAAGCTATGATCTTTGAAGTTCTCAATTAGATAGAGATGTGTACGAGCTTCTTTACTGTTTTGATCGGTAACAGTCATACGTTGACGATTACGTGGATCGCGTCCAATAGGTGCATCAACCAATGCACTTTGGTGTTTAAATTGGTGATGTACTAATGCATAGTACTCACGTGATATCTTACGCTCTTTTAAGTCTTGAACTAAGATCTCATGAGCCTCGTTTGTTTTCGCAACAACAAGAAGTCCTGATGTATCTTTATCAATACGGTGAACAATACCTGGACGTAGGTCACCATTACAATCACTCAAGTTAGTAGTATGAGCTAATAAACCATGAACAAGTGTGGGTTGATTCAATGTTGAAGGTGATGGGTGAACAATCAAGCCTTTAGGTTTGTTGACAACCAAAATCGCATCATCTTCATAGACGATATCTAAATCCATCGGAATCGGTGTTAAGTGAATATCTGCTTCAGTTATTGAATACTCAACAAGATCCTCTTCTTTTAATCGGTAATTCTGTTTTACTTTTTTACCATTCACCAAAATCTTCTCATCAGCAATCCATCCTTGAATGACACTGCGAGAATACTCTGGAAGTAACGAAGCCATGTATTGGTCAATACGTGTTCCGCCATCATTTTCATCAATTATTTGTCTGTTCATGATACAACCCCATTTCTTCTAAAATAACTAATACAATTAAAATACCTACACCAATACTTACAGCACTATCCGCAATATTGAATACTGGGAAATTGTAGCCAAAGATATTAAATGCAAACATATCTCTTACATAACCAAATACTACGCGATCATAATAATTACCTAATGCCCCTGCTAATATCAATGATATTGCGGTCAATTGGTAAACATCTTGTTTTTTAATAAAGTAATAAATTAAACCAGCACATACAATCGGTGTAAGGACTAAAAACAAGACACGAGCTCCTGATAGCATACTCCAGGCTGCTCCTGTATTTCTAACATTCATTAAATCAAAAAAATCTGGAATCATCGTTATTGATTTCCCAAGTGGTATCATGTTTTCAATGAATGATTTAAACCATAAATCCAGCGCTACAACGAGTGCTGTAATAAGCAATAATATTTTCTTCATAAAAATCCTCACTCTGATTATTATAACATGCTCAAAGCCTATTTGTCTTGAGGGCTAAAGGGCTTTTAAATAATTTCTATTTGGAAGCCTGCCATAACATCCATTGATTTTGCATCAAGCGTTTCATCAAATGAGGATGTGAGTGCGCGACGCACTTCAATACGCGCCTCAGGTAAAGCCGACTTCGCAATTACTGCATTAGAAATGACACAAATATTCGAAACAAGTCCCATTATCTCTATCGTATCAAAGTCCTTATCTTGAAGATAAACACCAAGTTCTAAAGAACCAAACGTTGGTTTATCAAAAATAGGAGTATCTTCTTGAATAAACTCTTGAAGTTTAGGCACGATTTGCCATCCTTCTGTGTCCTTTACACAATGGATGATTGGTAATTTTTTACCCTCTTGGGTATCAAGGTAATTACTAAAGTGAGTATCTCTTGTGAATATAATAGAATCTTGTTCTTTTAGATTCTCTCTTAAGTACGTATGTATGTTATCAACAACTGTTGACGCTTTATCAAAACCTAAAGCACCATCAACAAAATCATTTTGCATATCAACTACTAAATATAATGTTTTCATAATCCACCTCTTGCAATAAGTTTAACATAGCTAGCACTAAAACTATATATTTTACGCATTCTTTATCACGTTTTCGACAAGAACACATATTATTATTTATTGAACTTAATACCTAAATTGAGTGTTTTGTATTTAGGATTAAAAATATCATTTCGATATTGTCATTAATACATGACAATGTTATAATACTAAGGCAGTCGCACCAGTGGCGGAATCGGTAGACGCGCACGCTTGAGGGCGTGTGTCGCAAGACGTGTAAGTTCAAATCTTATCTGGTGCACCATATTGCTTTAATCCTGTAACGTAGCTTACAGGTTTTTTATTGCTTTCTTAACAAATTAACTTGCATATTTCTTGTGTGTTTTCTCGAGATATACTATAAAGGTATTACATAAGGGAGGACTTACGATGCTAACAAAACAAACCAGTATTATGATTTACGTGGATGAACCAAGAACGGTTGCTGATTTTTGGATTAAACATTTTGGAATGACTGAAGTTAAAGAAGACTTCAACGAAGAACGCAGCCTCTCTGTCGAACTTTCTGTTACAGTTGATGCAACAACCCATCTTGTGCTTTTTGATAAGAAGGTCGTCTCTGAAATGTCTCCTGAGCTTAATTTAGGAACACCATCGATATTATTCTCAAGTCATAACCTTATACGATTGAGAGACCGGCTTATGAAAGAAGGTATTGTCGTTGGTGATTTATTAGAAACTGATGATATAAAAACATTCAATTTCAGCGATCCTGAAGGCAACTACTTTGCTGTTCAGGAGATTGAAGAATATTAAAGGCTTGTTATCCAAGCCTTTTTTCATGAAATTGTTGACGATACATTTTAGGTGTTTCTCCGATTATTTCTTTAAACCTCTTAGTAAAATAACTTGAGGATTCAAAGCCACAAGTAATACATATTTCACTAATTGTATTATCTGTGTTCTCTAGTAGATAAACTGCCGCTGAGATTCGACGACGCGTAATGTATTGAATTGGCGTAAGATGAACTAAGTTTGAGAATATCTTTTGACTTTCTCTAACACTAATCCCTGCACTATCTGCCACATCTTGAATAGTAACAGGATGTGGATAATTCTCATCAATCCAAGACAACATAGTTTTCATACGTTGTTGCTGTATGGTTGACACATTTGAAATCTCTTCATGACTATGAACATTTAACGTAAGTATCATTTGTGTAAGTGCCTCTCTCATTACGAACTCATAGTTTAGAATCTTATTTCGATCTGCTTCGAAAAATGTTGTGAATTGTTTAAATACGAGATCACGAAGCGGATCACCGAGATTGAAAATGTAGTATGGAAGTCCCCTCTTCATAAACGGCTTAATATACATTACATCATAGACACTTCCAGGTGCACCTGATACCACATTAGAATTAAAAACTGTTGATTGATATAAGCACCCTTGAACATCAGGACTTGTTATCGCATGCATAACATCAGCATTCACAAAATAACCTTCACCCTCTTTGAGTTCAAAGGTCTTATCAATAATTGAAACTATAGCAGTTCCTTCCACTACAAAGAAAAACTCCAATTCATGATGCCAATGAGCTGGAATGATGCCAGCTATAAAGTCATTCGTATTCCTTTGGTAAACCGCACAGGGAAAAATCGGTGTCCCTCTTTCCATTAACTCTTCGCGATTTTTACCAAGTGGTGTTACTATTAAGTTCTTGTGCATATTCCCTCCGCTCAATCATTTATTCGCATTTATTATAGTATTATGCGTTATAGTAACAGTTTATCACAAAAATGTGCGTTATAATTATATTGTAGATGGAATTCACTTGAAAGTCGTTTTAGAAAGGGTGAGTGACTTGGAAGCTATACTAATTCAAAATCTATTAAATCAGATTAGTAATCTTCTTTTACTGGCCCAAGAGTCAAATATTCCATCTGACCGTAAACAATATATACAAATTGCGCAATCTTTTTATCAAGAGAGACTGAAGCAGAGTTGTAAAGATATTCATACATTTATTTTTGATATTGATGCATTATTTATGAACATTGATGAAATTGTAATTGAGACATGGAGAATATATTTGACTCAGTTGGGAATTACACCTAGTTATTCAGAATTAAAATATATTTCTAGTTTAAACTTTGATGAGATTGGTACTCTATATGAGTTCAACATAACTTCACAAATGCGTTCTGAGTGGTCTCTTATATTCTTATCCTTTACTAATCAACTCGAGATTGTTCCAGGAATAACTAAGGTAATAAGAACACTCAGTGATTCTGCTTACCAAGTGTATTATTCCAGCAAATCTATCGAGTATAGTAACGATCAGAAATTAAGCAACTTTGTTACATCATGTTTTGAAAGTATAATTCTTCCAGTATATCACTTACCGAAGGATAGAATTTCTAAAGGAAGCATGTATATTACAAGTACAATAAACAATTCGATAAACCGTATAGTAGATGCAGAGCAAATCGCTTTAGCTCTGTGGACTCAATTCAAAAGTAACTTGTTAGATGTAAATATTGCCTTTTACGAACCATTAGAATTGATACAAACATATTGCAACTAATCACAAACATTCCTAAAGCCGAGCATTTTCTCCTAAGATACGCTCGGCTTCGTTGTGTTTATGTTTTTTTATTTTTTGCTAAATGGTAAGCCAGCAAAAGTAAAAACGAAAGAAATTACACCTAAGATGGGAATACCGGTAACGATTCCAACAACAGCACCTACTGCAACTCCTTTGAAATAGATAGCAATATCATCTTCTAGAGAAGTAAAAATACGTCTTTCTTTTTTCTTCTTATCATCATTCATATCAACGACCATCTTATAAATATAATATCAAATAAACATATGCAGCCATAGTGGAAACTTGTACTTGCAGTGTTTATTTCATTTCAATTTTCAACATTTATTTGAAAAAAACAGGAAACTTAGTGACGATTAAATATCGCCAAAAATCCCTATTTTTTTCAAACCACCTTAGTTATTACTATTCACTAAATGAGAATTCGATATCTAAATCTGTAATTTCTTCAATAATTTCCTTATCTACTGGTTCTTTTGGTTTAAGTACAGAAAAACTACCGCAGTAAAAAACGCACCAATAAATAGATCAGCCACAAATAGCAACTGTTTATTTACCAATGGTATTGAGAAAATACCACCGTGTAGGACAGGAACCTTTACAAAGCAGTTTACTATTAATCTATACAATTACATTGATAAATAATTCATCGAGCTATCGCTTTGTTGCTTTAGTATTTTTTTCAAATTGTGTAAGAAGTTAACCAATCACGTTTGAAACAGAATAGTTAAAGACTCATAAATTATAGGTACAAGCCTTTGCTTGAAAGAATTATCTATCTCGCTATTTTCTAAGAATACTCCTGCATAAAACGGCTTGTCACTTTCTCTCCCTTTGGGAATCCTTTTTATCTCGAAGTGTTTCATCAATTGTACTGAAACACTCTTTATTATACTTCTATAAGATTTTGGTTTATACTCCGAGTAACTAGTTTTACTTCTCTCAACTATTTCCTCATCGGTAACAAACTCTGGATATATCTCCATCATTCTTTTTAAAAGTGTTATCTGTTTCTCGTTAAAATCTATTTTTCTCAAGCCCTCAACTATCTTCTCACGAGATAATCCAGCTGCGCCATAATCGATAGAATGAATTTGACCATATTCTTCATCTTCGTATTCATATACAGGTAATGAAAAATAATCTAAATAACGATTCTCTAACATTAAAACATCATCAACGTTTTTATTTAGAACTCTAAAATGAGTGGTTAAATCAAGGTACTCAATTTCTTTTTCAATAATCCAATTAAACGCATCAATTTCGTCCATATTTAGTTTATCAGCCAACTGTTCTATCGTAAGATAACTCATTATTCATTCTCCTCTCAATATATTTGTATAGGTTTGTAATACTATCCACAATTTCTGAAACATCAACAAAATAGATATGAACAGAAATTACCTTTTTATCAACCGTCGTTTCATATTGTATTGATTCCTTATTAATTTCTTTAGTCTTGGGATACAAAAGGAAAACATCTGACGAGTTAAATATATTTGCATATGCAAACATTTGATACATATCTGCCTGAGATACTCCAAAATTTGAACTAGAAACGTTATTAAGTGCTTTCCATTTTGTATCCATAATAATTATACGATTATTTTTTTGAATGAGTATGTCAGGCCTCAGCTGAAATCTTCTTGGAAACTCAAATAGAAAATTCCCTCTCACTTGTTGTTTTACTAAATAACCTTTTGGAGAAAAAATATGTTTTACTTGTTTTGCAACATAAGACTCAAACAGCATCTCCATCGGGAACATCATCGCTCTTGTTGATACTTCTCCACTAAAACTTGAAAAACTTTTGTTTTTTAAAATTATTACTGACCATTCCAAAACAGATCTATAGTGTTCAATGTTTCGATCCAACGAAATTTTCTTCAAATCATTATCAACATTTACAGAAATATTCACTTCATCAAAATGTATCAGTAATTGTTTTATTTTCTTCTGGTTTTCATTGTTTTTTGATATTCTTGAAAGCTTTATTAAAGCTGTTTTTATTATCTTATTTTCAGCTCTATCTATATTAAACTCACTATAGTGAACATAAAACTGGTTCTTTCTAAATTGATTCACTTTTATGTTCCTAGCTAAGTCAAGTTTTCCTTTCAAGTACATTAAGTTTCCTTCTTCTTTAATATAGGAAGACCTTAGTCCTCTTCTTACTAATTCAGAAAGTTCTTCCAGATAATAAAAAATGTATATTTCATAGATATTCATTCTATGCGATTGAAGGTTTGTTATATTGGAAACTCTTCCAGTATTTGACATTAGACTTCTTATCATTTTCATAAAAATCTGTTTCGTTAGTTTATTTGATTCTTCTTCGAAATCAAGAGGTAGCTTAGGAAGAATCTGAAGCTTTAAACCGTTTGATAATTCAATCATACCTACATAGTTCTTTGCCTGAATAACTTTACCAACGTACCTTTTTGAGACTAATTGAAAGAATAATGAAAAGTCACTCTCTTCCGCCGAAATTAGTAATTCTTCCAATTGTTTAAAAGAAGACGAATCAACAACATAGTAACCTGGCTCATTGCATAAATCATTATCCGTTAAATATTCATATTCGAGAAGCTCAATAGTTTTGTTCATAATTACCTTTCGAAATTTTTATATAGGAGTCAATATTACCAAAAGCTTGATCATTGATTAAATAGCGAATATTCGGTATATCTAAATCTATATATTGATTAAATACTCTTGAAACATCAACCACATCTTCGACAATAAACTGTAAATTCTTATCGTTCACACTATGATCTCCTAATATATACCTTATTTTACTGTAATCGTCATAAAAATACTCTTGAAGAAGTGGAATAATTGACTGTTTAAATATGTTACTCAAATCATCAATTGCATGTTGTTGCCTTACTTTAGTAAAAAACGAATGACCAATTGTATGCTCCCGATCAAATAGCAATTCTATTCTTTGATTTATTGATTTTAACATCTCATCAAGCTTCAGAATTTTCTCGTCAACCTCAATAATATTAATCCCCAATTCAGCAAATATTTTTTCATCAGGTAGCATTTCAATAAAGTCAAACCTCCTACGGAGAGCGGTATCGAGTAAAGCAATAGATCTATCTGCAGTATTCATGGTCCCTATTATGTAAACATTTGATGGTACACCAAAACTCTCTTTTGTGTATGGTAGAATAACTTCCATTTCTTCTTTTTGCCCAAGTCGTTTGGTAGACTCTACAAGAGTAATCAACTCACCAAATATCTTTGAAATATTACCACGGTTAATTTCATCAATGATAAACACAAATGGTTTATCACTTTCTTTTGCCTTATTACAGAAGGATTTGAATATTCCATCTTCATATATGTAAGAAATATTATTTCCAGTTTCATCTACTACAGCTCTAATACCTTCAATAAACTCTTCATAGCCATATGACTGATGAAAAGTAATAAATTGTATTTGCTCACTAATCTTATATTGTTCATACCTGAATTTAACTTCAGCATAAGGTTCCAATTTAAGCTTCGATATTTCCACATTTTCGATAACTGATACAGCATATAGAATTGAGCTATATGTTTTTCCAGTTCCTGGAGGCCCATATAAAATGGTACTATTGTTTAACATTTTTTCTCCTTTGATGAGTTCCCCTTCATCTTCTTTAGACCTCATAATAAAATCTTCATATTCATTATCAACAAATTCAATCAATTCTTTAACAAGGAAAAACTCACGATTGTAAGAAACTATCTTGTATAGATCTAATCCATAAGGTTTCGTTTTATCTACGAATTCACCAACACTCGAAAGTCGATAAGTTACTTTAGTTCCACTGCGTCTTGCACGCAATATATTATGATTGGATTTAGAATGATCACCATTGAGCCATTGTCCAATCCTTGGTGGATGAACTTCGTTTTCAGTATATTCTTGTGAAAGATTTATTATCTCTGAACTATTTAGGAAAAAGTCATTATATATGGGGTTTATCTTGGAATAGAAAATATTGTACGCATGTAATGCGCCAGCAATCCACACTGCTTGAACTACACTAAACGACTTATTTGCTTGAAAAGACTTCCTTCTAATGATTTGGCATTGAACAGGATTCAGTTTAGTATACTGAGTTTCGCCTTTTATTCCTAGTAAATCATTAATGTTTTCACTTAATTCAACCGTTTCAAGCAGACGATAAATAGCTTTATTGTCTTCTAAAGATTCCACAACAAATCGACCTATTTCTTGATTGACTGACGGCACTAGCGAGTACACAATGTCCCCAATTTTTGATCCAGGTATTATCTTTCCAAAAATTGTCGAAGTATTTACATCATAATCTTTATTATTATCAATAACATTTAAATCAAGTAAACTATCCTTGCTTATCCACTCTATCATTTTATCAGCTCCTGTTTCTATTATATCAACTTAGAAAGACATTGCTATACCAGATATTTTAGTTTAATAAAAGACATTGATAGAATATCTTAGTTTAACTGGTAACAAACTTCTATGAAAACAAATAACTTAACCAAGGAATGTGAATAGTACTTTTTTACTATTTGGTATATAGGCTTTTAAATTCATTAGTAAAGGATGTTATTAGATATTATTTAACTTTTTTACAAAATAAATGTTGGAGGACAAAAGAAAAACCCACACAAAAGGTGGGCAATATTATGCTCTGGCGTCCCCTACAGGGATCGAACCTGTGACTAAACCTTAGGAGGGTCTTGTAATATCCACTTTACTAAGGGGACAAAGTAAAGAGTATGAAAATCATACTCTCATATTATACACTTTTTTCTTTGTCTTTTTGATAGTATTTATAAAGTTTTTCTGCAACAAAGCTAGGTACAAAACCTTCTAAGCTACCACCATACTTCGCAATCTCACGTGCTACGGATGACGATACATGAGAATACTTAGGATCTGCTACAAGGAACAATGTTTCTAAGTCAGTGTTTAAGATTCGATTAGCTGTTGCTTGTTGGAGTTCGTATTCATAGTCCATGACAGCACGGATACCACGCACTAACACATTACTATCAATCTCTTTAGCATACATCGCTGTTAGACCTGAACCAATATTTACACTTACATTTGGTAGATGCTTGATTGATTCTTCAATCATTACTTTTCGTTCTTCTTTTGTAAATGTTCCACTTTTACTTTCATTAACCATGATTGCTACCACAACTTCATCAAAAGTTGAGGAGCAACGTTCGATAAGATCTATATGTCCGTTAGTTATTGGATCAAAGGACCCAGGATACATTACTTTCATTGTTTTCCCTCACTTACATTCAATTAACATATCTATTATACGTTAGAAAAAGAAAAAACACACGAGGAAGTGTGTTTTTAAGGAGAATGAATTTGTAACTCTGGAGGAAATATATATTAGTAAGGAGTGAGTTACAAATCATAATGAGGACAAGTATTATATATAGATGTTCGATCTATACTTATATTATACGCAGCAAAAGAAACAAGTCAATACTTTTTCAGAAATTCTGCAATTATTTTCATAAATTAATATATTTTCTGAAAACTTTTCATGAAAGTTGTTTTAATACTTCTGATTTCACTGTTTCTAGTTGTTCGTCACTAGGTTCCCATTGGATTTGAAACTTCCCTACTACATTCGCTCCAGCTTCAGTCATTTCCTTTGTCCAGTTATCCATCCATTCTCCATCTCCCCAGTCATACGACCCAAAGAGCACTACTTTTTTATCTACAAGTGATGGTTTTAGATCATCTAAAAATGGTCTGAATTCATATTCTTCGACATCTTCACCTGACATTGCAGGGCAACCTAAATAGAAAAAGTCAGCATCCTTTACATCATCGGCTGTAATATCACTTACATAGTGATTTTCAGCTTGATATCCAAGAGATTCTACTGCCTCTAAGATTGCATCTGCTATCATTTGAGTATTTCCTGATCCTGTCCAATATACGATTGTTGGTTTCATAATGTTCTCCTTTGAAATAAAAAATGTTAGTTTCCTAACATTTGTTTATTATTCGTCACCTAATACTTTTTTAACTTCAGCAATAACTGCTTCACCATTCATTGTACCGTATGCACGCATATCGATAACTTCGATTGGTTTGTTAGGAAGTTGTTTTTGTACAGTTCCTAAGTTAAAACGAACTTGTGGTCCTAATAATACGATGTCAGCATCTGCTGCCACACGTGAAGCTTCACTTACTGAGTGAGCTGAAATTTCTACTTCGTAGTTTTGAGCAGCAGCTGCATCTTTCATCTTGTTAACAAGAATACTTGTTGACATACCTGCTGAACATAATAAAATAATTTTTCTCATAATACCCTCCTAGATACATGAATATTATAACACAAAAGATTTCAGTGTCTAGAAGAAAGCGTTAACATTTAGACACTAATTCTTGATTTTGCGTTTACCTGAAACACGTTCTTCAAGATAGTCCATATCTATTAGTGGAAAACGCAGGTGAAATGGTACATTCTTGATAAGAAATGTCATTTTACCTTTTTCATATTTGACTCTACTTATATCACGAATATGAAATGAAGCTTCCATAATAAAGATAACTTTCTTCCCAATAGCGATGTAGCGACGTGTATGCATATAAGTCAAAGTTAATCCAACTATACCAGCAATCAATAAGATTGGTTCTGACGATGCAGTGACTGGATATGCAATGAAGAATAAGTCCAAGCCGACTACGATTATGATTTCTACCCATGAACGTAGGTTAAAATGAAACTTAATCGTATTATCTAACTTCTTAGCACGATTATATTTCAATCCCATGAACATAAACAAAGCGATGATTGCAAAACGTGCTATCCAAATTATTGCAGCATTAAAACTTTGCATAAACATTTATCCTTTCTATGATAAAAAAAGAGCTGTAGCTCTTATTGAATTCGTTTGTGAATATCAATAAGCTCTGCAGCAATGATTTTTAAGACTTCAGCACTCATCATTTGGTCTTCAGCATGAATTAACAATAAGTTAACAGCTGTACCGCCTGTTTGAGCTTCTTCTTGGATCAATTGAGCATGAACTTTATGTCCCTCTACAAATTGTTCCTCTCCCTCTTTCATCAATTCTTCTGCGCGTTCGAAGTCTCCTTCTTTAGCAGCAGTAATTGCTTCTACGAAGCATGAACGTGCTGATCCGTTAAACGAAATCATTTGAAAACTTAATAGTTCTAGACCTTCCATGTTAATCTCCTTTTAATTTCTAGTATATTATATCAAAGAAAATTGTATAATCAAAGCTAAAAACCAATTTCACTTAAATCCGTCTTCACTATAATACGATTTATTTAGAACTTGTTCTAAGACACGCCTTCTACTTGGAATCATTGTATCCGGTAGTGAGTCAAGATTGAACCACTCTAAATCACTACATTTATGTGGTTCCATAATTTGTGGCACTCCTTGATATTCATTAACAATGAAATAACAATTTATATAATTTATATCTATTTCTGTTTCTGTAAGATGGGTTAGATGACAAAACCCAAGCTTATCTTCTTTAACACCAATACCAATCTCTTCCTTTATTTCTCGTGTCATCGCTTGTGTTAAGGACTCACCTTCTTCAAGATGACCTGATGATGCAAAATCCCAGTACCCATCCCTAAATCCTGTGTTCTGTCTTTTTTGTAAAAGAATCTCTTTACTATCTAATTCTTCTCTAAATACCATAGCCATTACAGCTGCTTTTAGTTTAAAATGTTCTGACATCACTTACTCCTAATCTAATTGCTTATCATTCATCGTTAACTTCATAACATACGTCATAACAATCGTAAAGATTGCAAGAACTACTGCCAGATAGAGCGGTGCATCATAACTAAACTGCGTTACTAAGCCACCTACAATCAATGGCGTTAACGTACCCGATACTCCTGTAAAGATTGCTGTCATAAACAATTGTCCAGATGCCTTTAAGTTATCCGGAGAAATCTCAAACATTAGGTTTCTCATGGATACGATATAAAACGGCACACTTGCTATTTGAAGCGAAGCAAAGATTATCATCTGTGTTGGCGTCTTGGCAATGATAAACAATACATACATACTTATGTATCCTATTGATGCGATTGTAAGCATTTTAAAGGGACCTAAGCGACTATACAACTTATTACAGATTACATATCCAAACCCTTCCAATCCAACGGCAATAATAACTCTATAAGCAATATGACGCTCATTACCGCCAAGAAACAGAATCTTCTCAGCTATTGATATTGCATGTATCTGAGTAATTGTATAATACGAAATAAACAACACGATTGCGATGAGATATTGTTTCGACTTTAGTAGTTGCGTGATATCTCTAACAGTTAAAGTAGTGGTACTTGTAGATTGTACTTTATCTGGAATCCGCGATGCTAAATAGAATATCACAATACCAAGTACTAAAATAACACTCGCAAAGGATCGATAACCAAAGGAACTAATTATCGCAGAACCAACAAGAGCACCAAAAGCATAACCAAAGGATTGAAAGCCTTTAATAAAACTAAAGTTCTCTTTAACAACATCCTCGCTTTGCATCGCCCAACTATCATTCAAATCACTAATCACCGTCTGCATTGACCCAGAAAGCACTACAAAGATAAAATGATATATAAATATCTTGTCATCAACGCTAAACACAAAAAATGATAAGACTGCAAAACTAGTAAGTGCAAATAAGATGTATCGTTTTATCTTACGATGTTTATCACTAATATATCCAAAAGTTATTTGCCCAACAATGCTAAGTAAAGCAAGTGATGACAACATAATTGCCCGCTCATTAGGATCATAACCAAGACTGCTTAGATATGGTATACGCTGTACCAACGCAATCGCAAACATAAACTGACTCAAAAAATAATACAAAGTAAATTTCTTAACCGCTCTATCCCTCATATGACGTCTCCTAAAATTTAATCTTCGAATTCAAACACTGTTTCGATACAAACTCCCAAAGCTCTTGAAATGTTATGTGCTAAGCGTAAGGATGGATTGTACTTACCTGCTTCTAATTTACAGATTGTTTCTCTACACACACCCACTGTGTCAGCTAATGTTTTTTGGCTCAGGTTCAACTCCTCTCTTAACTTTTTAATATTATTATTCATAAACACACCTCTCACATGTGATAAATATGTCACATCACAAATATTACCATATGTATATACAATAGTAAAGAAAACATTCACAAAGTCTTACTGCTATTTTAGTTGTCTAAGCAAATTAATCTTCAAGGTTCTAATTATTACACTCCATTACATAATAAAAAACCTCACACATGGTGAGGTCTGATTTTACATATGGTGCCGGTTATAGGAGTCGAACCTACGGCTTACTCATTACGAATGAGTTACTCTACCAACTGAGTTAAACCGGCAAGACACAGGTATATTGTATTATACCTGTACTTTGGAATCAAGATAATTTTGACAGCTTTTTAGTTGCCGATTTCTGAAATAATAAGTTCCTTAAAATCAGTAAATTCTCCTTTAGTACGAGACAGCTGATGATTCTCTAATTCAATGATTACGACTTCTAATGTCGATTGAACAGTACATCCTTTTAAGACATGACCACCGTGGACTTTAAACTCATTATCACTCACTGAAAGATGAATATGCATTCCATTTCGAGAAAGCGTTCCAACACATGATACTACTTCAAAAGGCCCATCCATAACAGAGAGAACTTGATTGTATCCTTTTCTAAAACTTACTTTCTGCAAACTACCAACAACAGTGCCGATATAAGCAGCTTCAATTTCATACTTTTTACAGTAATGATCAAGTTGAAGAATGAAATCATCTCCAGGCATTAACTTAAGAACATGTTCTTTCATAGTACACCCTATTTATAATCAACAATGCGATTAATCAAGTCTTCTTCAGAATTCGTGAGGTAACCATTTAGTTTAATCAACCCAACAGTATAAAGGTTCACATATGAAAATTGAGACTCAGCTAATTCACTTAGTGCTTCAATTTTCTCTTTATTATCATAACCTTCTTGACGTGAGTCAGTATATAAACCTAGCACAGGAATACCTGCTTGATAAGCGACTCCAATCTCAGAAGCTACACCAGCATCAACAGTAATACCATCAAGTACTGCAATCAGTAAGTCTGAAGATAATAATTCCTGCGTATCAAGCTTTGCAATCATTACTGAATCTGCATAAGATGATTTGTCATTAATATCTCCCTGTTCCTGAGGTAAGTACACCTCGATATCTGGGTATTGATTACGAATGCGTGATACGACATCAGCATTATAAATTCGTTCCATATTTGAGAAAAGCGGACTTGCAAAATATATTTTCATAATAAACCTCCTAGTATCTATATTAGCTAATTTACGGTAAAAAGTCACGAATAAAAAAGAGTCACTCCTTCTTTATCAGAAGCGAGAGACTCGATGTTTTAACTTTCTTTTACTTGGGTACCAACGCGTAGCAAACCCCCGTGTGCATAATCAGCGATGTTTGCAGCATGATCTCCTATACGTTCTAAAATACTTAATAAGTCAACATAGAGTGAACTTGCATACTTAGTATCACAGATACCGTCTGCCATTCTACGGAAGTGTTTCTCACGGTATTTATGATCAATTAGATCTAGATATTCTTCGTCTTGAGCTAATTTCTCATATCCTGATACATCTTCTTTAACAAACATATAAATTGAACGTTCTAACATATCAATAACAAGTGCATACATTGTATCCAAATCATCAAGAGCTTCTTGAGAGAATGATTCTCTATTATCGAAGATAGTTTGGAAGTACTCAGCTGTATTTGTAGTAAGGTCAGCAATACGTTCCAAGTTCTTTACTGTTTCAAGTCCAATTGAGAAATCTTCTGCAAGACTCATGGAATTGTTGTTGGAATTAGCAATCGCAAGTAAATACTTAGTAGTTTGGAAATCAATGTCATTTATCATTTCTTCCAATTGCATTATCACATCATAATCTTCTTCATCACGTGATTGCAGGTAGTTTCTTGAGGTTTGTAATGATTCAAGAACTAAGTCTGACATATTGTCGATTGCACGTTTAGCAAGCGCCAATGCCCCTTCTGGATAGCTTTCAATAAGATTGTAATCAAGAGGTTCAATTTTCTCACGCTCTTTAATACGATCTTCACCAGGAATGATAATTTTAAGAATACGAATACATAATGGAATGAATGGAATAATTCCTACAACCCATACAAAGTTAAATACAAAGTGGTTAATACCAACTGCCATCTCTGGCGTTCCTTGGAATATATCATTCAACCAAATAATAAAGTTTGAGTATTGAGTTATGAATGGCATCATAACTACAGCACCTAAGACGTTATATAAAGCATGGAACCAACCAGCACGACGTGTTGATACAGATCCACCCACAGAAGCAAGAACCGCTGTAAGTGTTGTACCTACGTTTGATCCAAAGACGAATGCAGAAGCAGCAATCATTGACATACCACCTGCACCATAAATCGTTTGTACCAGAACAATAACGGCCATTGACGAGTTGATGACTGCCGTGGCAAGTGTACCAGCCAAGAGTGCTAACCAAGGGTTTTGTGACATATACACCATGAATTGTTCAAATTCAGGTAAATCAGATAAGAGAATTAATTGATCACTCATGAGCTGTAGACCCACAAAGACAATACCAAAACCAAAGACTATCTTACCAATATCTTGCCAGATACTTCGTTTTGCGAACATGAGCAACATTGCTCCAGCGAAAGCAAAATAGAAACCTAGCTCTTCAATATCAAGTCCTGTCATTAAAGCAGTAACTGTAGTACCTAAGTTAGCACCTACAGAAATACCAATAGCTTGTTCAAGCTTCATAAGACCAGCACGAACTAAACTAATAGAAATAACAGTAGCTGCAGTACTAGATTGCATTAACGCAGTGATAATTGTCCCCACAATAATAGCTGAGAAGATGTTTCCAGTATATTTTTCGATATAATCCCTAATTTTCGGACCAGCTGCATCCTTGAATCCGTCACCCAAGAACTTAATACCTAATAAGAACATACCGAATCCACCGAGAATAACATTGAATCGGATATCTCCTAAGGTTACTTGAGCCGTAGCAATATTCACCATATTTTTCCTCCATTACAGTAAAATACTAGTTACATTCTAACACTAAATATTATTAGTAATGTGAAATAAAATTAACACAGAAATTACACAATTGAAACAATGTGAAATATTCGCTTTCTTGATTTAAATCCTACTATCTTTACCAAATTAATCGTCACCTTTTCCACATTTGTTAAGAATCTTCTTTTTTTAATAATATTCTAACCGTTTAGATTATATAAATTGAATATTGTCTTTAATATCGATACAATAACCTTACTTATAATATGAAGTAAGTTAGGGATGGCTTACTTCATCAGGGGGGCCATATGAAGAAGTTAATTGTGCTAATCATCGCATTTAGCGCAATGATTGGTTTTGATGTACGCAATTTCATTAATTCGAATGAAATCTCTCAAGATTTCACTCACACAACTGAGTATAAAAACACTGTTAATCACTTTTTTGAAGATGATCGTATCGCTATAGAACAGGATCGAATCGAGGAGGACAAAGCCGTTAAAGAAAATCAATTAAACGACTCTACAACTGAAAAGAATGCTCCTAGCGAAGAGAAGCCAAAAGAAGTGATAAAACCTGTTCAAGAAGAGAAACCAGTACAAGAAGAAGCTCCAAAAGAGTTTGTGAAGCAAGAGCCAAGTGTTAAACCAAAACCACAAACTGCTCCTGAACAAAAACCTGTTGTAAATAACGAACCGGTAGAAACACCAAAAGCTGAAGTTCCAAAACCACAACAAGCATTAATTCTCCACGGAAGAGAATATCACTTCAAGCAGTTAGAGTTAAAAACACAGCTTGCCCAGTCATATATTGACCATAATCCAAACTCTCTTGGATTATGGAGAAATGTTGTTTATGCAGGACATCGAATGGATATTTACTTTGGTCATGATTATGGTGCTGGTAAAATAGTATACGATGCTCAGGTCGGTGATATTATTACGTACCAATTAGCAGATGGAAGCACGAAGAAGTATCTTGTAAAATCAAAAACAATAGCAAGTGTTAATGATTATTATACAACGAACACACCGTTATGGAATGCCGTTGGAGATGACTTTGATACAATGATCAAAACCTGTTACAAAAGAGATGTTACAGATCTAATCCTCGCTTTGAAGACAATTGAATGAACTAAAGTTAAAGCCTAAGTTTCAATTATGAACTTAGGCTTCTTTTTTAGAATTTAATATATTTTTTGTACTTTGGAAGTAATCCTTCTTGATTTTCAGTCATACTTGGTGGAGCTTGGAATACCCCTGTATGAGGATTTGCTTCAATAATAGCTGGTCCATTTTGACCAATCGCCACATCCCATCCAATGTATCGCACTTCAGGAACAACATGAGCCGCTTTACGAAGCATCTCTTTAACTTCTTCAAATAATGGTATCTTGAAGCCAATGAGTTCTTGTTTTGTGAGTGGATGAACTGTAAATCGGTTACGGAACTTATCCATGAACGGATACAAGACCACTCCATCATCAGATAACACACTATACATACCGCCTTGATCAAAGTTATCCATGGTACCACCATTACCGAGCTTTAAGACAAATGCTAAGAAATGAACATCACCATCATCACCAAGGAAGGTAATCACTCGCATAGTATTAACAGAAGTTGGTGATAAAGCTGATAAATCTTCATGTTGAATAAAATAGGACTCAACAAGGCTTTGATTCTTATCTTTACAAGCTTGATAGATTTCTGATAGAGAACGTGTTTCTTGATCCATGTCGATCATTTCTACACCTCTACCCGCTTCTGAGTTCACAACTTTCGCCATAACCTTGCGATGTTTATTCATAAACGCTTCGAAATCCTCAAAACTTGAAGCATCCAAATAGAGGACATCACGACCTATGAAATCTTTGAAATTCTTTGTAAACTCACCTTTATCTTCAACTTTATAAAGTAAGTCTTGATCATTGTAAGTTTTTGATATCAAGATAGAGTTGGAAATATTAAGAAATGTTTGACGCTTCTCTTTACCAATAGAATAGAATTCAAATTCATTATATTCTGTATATCCAATAGAATATTGAAAAGAACACATCATCATATCAATCATCAATAGGATTGTGTTTTTTCCACTGGCACGATGAGCTTCTTGTGCTGCACTGTAATATTTCTTAAACTTCATTCGCTTAAGTCGTTGTACATAATATTGAAATTTAGTCATTTGTCCACCTCTAATAAATTGCTGTTTTCATTTGTAACATGTCTACTACCCTTTTATCTTGTGCATGCTTCATGACATCAAAATAAGGAACTGTTACATTTTCATCAATTTCTTTAAAATAATTCAATGTGAAATCCGGATTCAAGACTAATAATGGTCCTGTAATATTTGTCGCAATCAAATTATTCTTCTTAAAACCTTCAAGATTTGATTCTCTATTTAATCCAATTCCTTTTTCTACTTTCATAAAGTAGTTATTACTATTATCACCATATGACATAGTGAACTGTGTCTTAAATCCTGTAATTCTGGCACCTTCATACTCTCCAAGCATGAGGCAATTAAATCTCGTTTTCTTATTAATAATGGTTGTAAAATCAAAGATACCAAAGGCATCAAAGACCTGACCATGTTCATCAGTAATGGTCTTACCTAAAACATCCATTGCATTTCCAGTAAAGATAATATGAGTTCCAGCTTCAATAAGTTCAATAAATCGTTCTTTATGACTTAATAGAATCTTGATAACATCTAATTGTATTTTTTCAGACATTGCACCCATGTAGATATAATCTACATTTTCACTAACCCAACGAGGAGTATCGATTATTTTAGTTTCATAGATTGTTGCTTCTTTAAACATTTGTTTAACTAGAGTGATATTGCCGTAATCTCCATATAAAGCACATACCTCAGGAAACATGAATTCTATTTTCATTAGACACTCTCCTCCATCAATTTACTTGCCAGCTCGTTGCTTATCTTAGCAGTTGAATCAATATTCTTTGTACCATGGAGTAAGACATACGTTTCAGAATCATAATTCACATGTGATAATAGATCATCTACTTTTGTAAGACATACAATCTTATCATCAGGGAAGCCCGCGAGAAGCAGTCTTGCTCTAAAGTCCTCATTTCGATAACCTACAATGATTATTTGGTTAATAAAGTCCTGATTTAAATATTCAAAGTTCGCATCATACAACCATGCAACATTTTCAACGACATCTGGCATCCCCGAATAATCAGATACTTCAGTCATCATAACTACAGAAACTGAATTCCATGACTTTTGTTTTCTAATAAAATCAAAGACTCGTGAGTTAGCTACTGGGTTTTGGTCCTTGGATAGAATTGTAAGCAGGCGATGATTGCCAACCATTCTCTCATGGAAACGCGAACCTACAATATGCATTTCATTAAATCCTGAACGAATTGTATCTTGTGAATAGCCCATTTCACGCAATGCAGTAATCGCTGCAACCATGTTGTAGGTATCGGTAATATTGGCACCCACAGCACTATAATCATAGGATTCACCGTTTTCTTCAATTCTAACGATATCTCCCGTAGAAGTAACAACACAATCAGCCTCTGCATTCTTATATCCACAATTCTCACAATGGGCAAAACCAATGTGATGGTAGCGTTTAAAATCAAAGGTTAATTCATGATTACATCGTGGACAATACACAACATCTTGAATAATACTATCGAGAACTTGTTCTTCCCCTTCTTGTGGAGCTACTGAGAACAGTTTTCGATTGTTTTCTGTACGAAGGTTTTGAACTAGCAAGTCGTCTGCATTAAGAATTAATGTAGACTCTTTTGGAATACTTGTTTCAAGAATATCTACAATAAACCCAACATGAGCATTTCGACGGTATGAATCACGGAATAAATTAGTAACAACAACAATATCTGGTTTAAGGTAAGGCAAGATTAAATTAGACGCTCTCTCATCAACCTCAAACACACCTAAATCTTTTCTATTTTTTCCAAAGAAAGAAGTTGATGTTAGTAGTGAACTAATAATCCCACCAAGAATATTACTACCTAATTGATTGGTAACTACTTCTTGGTTTTGTTCTTTCAAGAAAGAAAGGATCATGTTTACAGTTGTTGTTTTACCATTTGTACCTGTAACAACAACAACACGATTTGGCATCTCTAAATAAGATAAGTAATTTGGTAATATACGAACTGCTAAAACACCTGGTAGATGAGAAGCATTTCGCCCTAAAGTTCTGAGTGCAATACGTGATAATCGAGCGACACACGTTGCGATATAAAACTTAATTGGTTTTTTCATATAAAGCCTTCTTTTCTAATAATTTGATTACGCATTTTCTTTAATAATAGTACCATAATACCGTAGAGTTTTCTATTGTGTGTCACTATTTTGAAGTCTAATAATTCTTAAGTAGTAGTATGTACTAGATTTTCTAACACAGGCAAAGCTATAAAAATAGAACTCATGATTTAATGTCATAAATTGATTTACCTTTAAAGATAAATCTAAATCCTTTTACAACAAGGATTCTAAAGATCAATATTCCAACAAGCCCTCCAAGTGTGTTCATAATCAAATCATAAATATCAAAAGTTCTTACACTGAAGTTTAAGAACATTGCTAAGGAAAGCTGAACAGTCTCTATAAGTAGTGATATGTAAAACACCTTAAGCAAGACTTGCTTTAGATTCAGTTTGTTGTTATAAAAACCAGCAATCATTCCCATAGGTACAAACAATAAAATATTTAGGAAGTGCAAACGAAAAATTGAACTCGCAAAAGGGTCGCCAATCTCCAAAATAAAAGGGATTAGATTGATGTTCGTACTCAAATCAAACGAAAATATTCTTTGATACTCATGAAGCGACTGTGAGTTTAGCGGTAATGGAAGAATAGTATAATCAATTACTTTAGCTATATATATATATATTGTTATGAGTGTTAGCAGTAATTTGTATAGAATCTCTTGCTTCCTGTTTTTCACCATCAGATACAACCACAATAAAAAACGCAAACGGAAGTACAGATATCAAGTCTAATCCGTATTCGTTAGTATACAAAGAACTAACTATTTCTATGATATCTTCCATATTATCCCACACACTTTCTCTTAATTACTATTATAGTTCATAACATTTATTTAATTCTTGCCCTTCTCTATAAAATCATCTAGATTCACAAGGTTCTCAACTTTTTCTTTTAGTAAAGCAACTAGCCACTCCAAATCATTATTTAGGATCATCGGAGCATAAAGGTAAAAACTCGTTCCATCTTTAAACGTAAACAAAAAATCAGGAACTTTAACTTGCATTGCAGGGATATACGAACGATATGCGTAAGGGCGATAATAACGAGTGACTGTATTTATCTTAACTGATTGTATATCGCTGAACTGTTTACTAGTAACTTTATCCATTCCCCTTATTACAGAGATGATGTACTCTAAATTACTTTTAAACCCTTTCCCTTGATAGTAGTTAACTCCTGTTTCAGTAAACTCAACAAACCTTAGACGATACGAACCAACAGGTGTTCCTAGTGGTATGACATCCATAATTAAAGCTATGTATAAACAGACAATAACCGTTATTGTGATTAATACAAATTGAGTTCCGGTTAAGCTGTAATTCGCTACCCTTGCTAAGCCTATTGAGGCTGACACTGTAAGTGTAATAGAAATGAAAAAGAAGCTAATCATCCATCTAAAAATGATTCCTCGTGTTACTCTTCGTCCAATAGTCGCAGTATCTGTTGTTTTCCAATAACTAAATGGATAGCGTTTGGTGTCTGATTCTAAGTTTTGAATGTTTGTGAGATAAGGAGACTGCTTTTCTCGTAATGTTTCAACATCACTTAAAAGACTTTTACTTTTTTCAATATTATCTTCAATTTCATCTGTCTTTATGCTTAAGATATCTTGAAATGATATATCTCCATTAAGAATGAGTCCTACGTCATCGATTGCAATATCAAGGTTTCTTAGATACTTAATGCTTTGGAGTACAGATATATTTGTGTCTGAATAGTTGCGGTATCCATTTACATCTCTTGGCACTTCAAGTAAACCTTCTTTTTCATAGTAAAATAATGTTTGTTTTGAAATACCCAATAATTTTTCTACTTCATTTGTCTTCATAATTTCACCACCTAAACCCATTCAACACTATATAGTGACTATAAGGTCAAGCTTTATTCAATATTATTATACTACATTTCAAAAAAAGCTTTGCAATGAGATGAACACTTAGGCATAACACTTAAAATGAAGAAGACTCCTTAAAGTCAATCATGTGAGATAAAAAAACTCACTGCGATCAGACATTAAAGAGTCAATCATTATATATACAACAAAGGTTTATTCTTTACTTTGTCTTATCTCGTAGTTGTAGTATGCCCCCCATAAATTTGAGTCATTATGAAATTTACATGATTTCATGTCTACTCGAATCATATCTACAGGTAAGTTATCATAAAAAGATGTGAGTGCATTACTAATCCCATTCATGAATACAGGATTTTCGCTAACTCCACCACCAATACACACTCTTTGTGGATCTAACATAATTTGCATATTAAATATTTGTTCAGCAAATACTTTGCAATAGTCAGAAAATAATTGATTCGCAATTATATCACCTTCTTGAATCCATTCAAAAACTTTGCGTCCTTCTGCAATCTCAACTCCTTTAGATTTACAAATTGAATTGATTAGATGCCCAATACCTAGCTTGTTACCTAAAAAAGCTTCTCGCCCCTTTTCTTCTAAACTATCACAGATTAGGACAGATACCTCACCTGAAAATAGATGGGACCCTCTATATATTTCTTTGTTAATAATAAAGCAACCACCAACACCCGTACCAAACGTTAACACAATTCCATTTTCGATATCTCTCATATTTCCAGCTGTCATTTCAGCCAACGCAGCACACCGTGCATCATTTTCCACAAAAATTGGTGTGTTAAACCTTGATTCATACCACGCTCTCATTTCAAAATTATTATGATATTGCAATGATCCTCCCTGAACTACATAACCAGTTACTGGATTTATTGTTCCAGGTAAAGAAATACTAATCCCTTCTTTTGGACCTACTTCAGCATCCCAAATTTGTCGTATACACTCATAGAAAGCTTCTTTAGATTTGTAGGGTGTTTCAATTTTATTTTGGTCTACTATTATTTTATTCTCGAACCAAGCATATTTGATAAAGGTACCTCCAGCATCGATACATAAACGTTTCATAAACATTCACCATTGCTTGCAATTACCTCTTTGTACCATTGAAATGACTTTTTGCGAATCCTTTTTAATGTCCCTTTACCTTCATTATTCAAATCTACATAAATGAATCCATAACGTTTATCCATCTCGCCTGTTCCCGCTGAAACGATATCTATAGGTCCCCAAGCTGTATAACCAATTACTTCTATGTTCTCCGTGTTCATTACACTTAGCATAGCTTTAATATGCTTCGACAAATAATCAATTCTATAATCATCTACTATACTGCCATCTTTTTCAACGACATCGTTATGACCAAATCCGTTTTCTACAATAAAAAGCGGTTTGTTATATCTTTCGTATAGTTCTCTCATTAAGTAGATAAGACCATCCGGATCAATTTGCCAACCCCAAGGACTTGCATCTAAATATGGATTTTTCAGACCTGTGGTCATATTCCCTTGTATTTGATCACCTTCTCCATTGTATGATACAACTTGTGAAGCATAATATGAAAATCCCACATAGTCTGTGACTCCTCTTTTTAGCAGTTCAAGGTCACCTTCTAGTACTTCTAAATCTACACCGTATGATTTAAAGTAATTTGGATATTCACCTCTCATTTGAACATCGCAGTAAAATAATGTACCATCTCTTAAATATTCTTGACTTGCTAAAACATCAAGAGGGTGACTCGTTTTAGGGTAACCAACCGTCGTCATAACCATACAACCTATTTTGTTCTCTGGATCTATATCGTGTCCTATAATTACTGCCTTAGCACTCGCTACAAATTGGTGATGTAGTGCCTGATATGATATTTTTTTTACATCATCATCATTTCCTACTATAATACCAGCTATTGCAGGAACCATGATTGTGCTATTTATTTCATTAAATGTCATCCAATACTTTACTATTCCTTTATATCTTCTAAATACCACTTCAGCAAACCTTGCATATAAATCAATTAATTTTCGATTTCTCCAACCACCATACTTCTTTACAAGTGCTAAAGGCATTTCAAAATGAGATATTGTAACAATAGGTTCCATACCTTTTTCTTTTAATGTTTTAAACAAATTATCGTAGTATACAAGTCCTTGTTCATTTGGTTCTTCATCATCTCCATTCGGGAAAATTCGACTCCATGCTATTGATGTTCTAAAACATTGAAAACCCATTTCCCTAAACAAATCAGTATCAGTTTCATAATTATTGTAAAAATCTATACCTAAATGATTTGGATAGTAACTATTTTTTTCAAATTCTAAGGTAAACCTACGTGGTGTATCTTTATTCCCACTTGTTACTGTATCCATTATTGAGAGACCTTTTCCGTCAACATTGTAAGCACCTTCTGCTTGATTTGCTGCTATAGCTCCCCCCCACAAAAATTTATCATTAATCATCTTTATTACCTCCTAAAAATGTTACTACGTCATTAAAAACTTGAATTGCTTCTTCCGGATATTTCTCGTAATCAAATTGAAATTCATGAGGTAAATACTCATAAAACCTCCCTTGAACTTCAATACCCTTTTTTTCTAATACCTCTACTAGTCGTTTTCCTTGCCAAAGAAATGAAGCAATTTTACCATCACACACGTAAGTCTTGGGAAATCTATCATTAATATTGATAAGTGGCGAAGCATCACGATGCTTGTCATACTTTTTCCACTTTCTTTTTCCAAAATATGACCATCCTATATATTTCATAAAGGTATTATATTTCTTAAAATCGTCTTTTTTTATATTTTCGGTAAAATCAAAAGGACCACAAAATAATAGACATGCCTCTATCTGTTGGTTATCGTTACTAAAAAGATTGTACTTTTTTGATAGTTTTTCGTTGCTTGTGATAGTAATATAATTTGCTGCAATATTAGCACCTGCAGAATCACCACCCAGTATTATTGGTTTATTATTAAATCTATTATCATTCGATATATAGTTCAACATTTCTCCCACTTGATGAAGTTGAGTAGGAAAACTATATTCAGGTGAGTATGCATAATTCATAGCCAGAAAGATGTAGCCTTGACTTGCAATCATTGGTCCAAAGTTTCTTGTTCCCTCACTACTTCCCCCTATAAAAGATCCACCATGAATCCATAAGATTACTCCTTTAATTTCACCATTTAAAGGAGTTGCAATGTCGTAGTTATTATTGTTATACTTCGATGGAAATTCAACTGCATACTCTCTTGAAACTTTTTCCAAATATTCTGATATGTTGTTAGGCGATTTAGACCTACCACTTCCGATCTGTCGTCTCAAAAAGCAAACAAACGGATATGGTGTCATAAAAATTAGATATATACATAAAGCTAAGATTGATAAAATTATTATCACCGAAAGTCTCCTTTCTTTAAAAAGACAGTGTTAAACTGTCTTAAGAAGTTCATTTAATAGATATGTTCTCATCGACTCGTAATCTGCAATATCTTTACTAAATAGATTGTCATGTGTAATTTTTTTCTTATTCATAAATTCTTTAGGATTTGTGTTTAGCTTAATAATTTGATTAGCTTTTCTAATTACATCAAGCTTCCCTTTTTGTTTAAGTACATTCATTATCTCAAAATCTTCAATCCCGCGCTGTAAAGCTTTGTATCGCAACGATAGAGCAATTTCCCCGTTTTTTTCAGGATATACTAAACAAATATCACCTACTGGAAGACCTTGAGTTGCATAACGTATATCTTCTCTCGGGTTTTTCGTCCAGCATGTATATGCCCATCTTAAAAAACCGTCATATCCAAATACTGAGTTTAGAATTCCAATCACACGTGATTCGAAAAGAGGAGACTTTAAGAACGTATTAGGTTTGTCTGGAATATTACAGACATACCATAACCTATGTTTACTTGAATCTAATTTATCATAATATCGAGTAGTACAGGGAAAGGAAGTTGAAATGTCACTTATTATGTCTTCATATTTATCTATCACAGAATCCTTATCAACAGCCAATTTAAATTGAATCTCACTATCAATCTCGCGTAATATTGTTATTGTAGAATCATAATTTTTTATTGATTTTTCATCGTTTTTTGGTTCATCTGCCGCAATTCTAACACGACTAAACTGTCCAGTTTTTTTAAAATAATCTATTATCAATCTTAGATACTCTTTTATTTCCTCACTTTGATTAAGATATTTATATGAACCATCTCTTTCATCATAATAGCGAACCATAATAGTCTCTGGGTAGTTTTCAGTAGTTCTTGAAGGAAATAATGGTAGATTCCAAACACCTAGGAGTCCATAGACAGAAATATCTCCATTAATACCATACCTATTACACAAGTCAATATAACGTTGCATGTAAGAAAAATCAGCGTAAAGCTTGCCATCCTTTGATTTTTTTAACGAGATAATAGAGTGCTCATATAATACACTTCCATCTTTAGAAAAGATATGAGTCCCCCACCCATTCCAAGGGCACTCACTTGCAATAATCATTACAGATTTCTGTCCAATATCTGATAATGTTTGAACAACTTTTTCAAGGATTTCAAAATGACTGTCACCCCACAAAGGTACTTCGTAGTAGCGAGCTATATTAGAATTATGTTGCCATAAATCAACATAGATTGAATAATCTTTCGGACATGGAATTTCAACATTCAAAACTTCAACGTTGATAGTATCTGAATAAACTAGATTTTCATCATTTGTTGAAACTGTATGATATACATTTACAACAACATCGGAACTTTCTTTTTTATTTATTTTGAGATCAACCCAAACGGAGCATGGCATGTTTCCTTTATGTTCCACAAAAGGTTGATGTGTGAGAATATCGCAATATTCAATACCATTTTCATCTTCTAGAGTTAAGACATTATATAAGTCAGCATCATATTCAGAGATAACTTCAATACGATAACGTGATGCACCAATTTTATCTGTTAGTGCAGGATTATCCGATACATTAACGATACTGAATGTTTTGGGTTCAAGTACTATTTGAAATGAAGCAATTTGATTCTTAGATACTGTCATTTTATTTAATGATGAAATTGAATCTAATCGGGTAAAACTATCTATTTTTACTAATTCATTACATATTTTTATCATAATGGCTCCTATATATTAAGTTCTTCTTCAAATGCTTTCTTATCAGCTACTTTAACAAACGGATACCAAATTACTGCAGTTATTGCAGTAACTATTATCCACATTATTAACCCCTTTAATCCGGCGGATAAAAATCCCGAAATTGGTTTAGGAATTACAAACGGCAATAATGACATTGCAGGATTGAATGTATACTGACCAAGGAAAGTAGCCCAAGAAACCCACGCTACAATACCCGCAAAGAGTGGAGCAAATACTTGTGGAAAGAAAAAGATTGGATTCATTACTATAGGTAGTCCAAACATTAAAGGTTCTGTAATATTAAACACAGCAGGAACTATTGATAGTCTAGTAATCGACTTATACCTTTGCGATTTAGCAAAGAGTAATATAAGAATTAATCCTGTTTGAGCACCAGAATTTAATACAGCTCCTGATACAATAGCAGTTGCTACATATGGCATCGGTTGCCCTTGCATGGCAGCTTGAATATTTGATAAAACAAGTGTTATAGATAGAATTGAAAGTGGTCCTTGTAATACTGCATTGTGAATTCCAAAGAACCATAAGAAGTTAATTAAGGTTAATACAACAATCATAGCTATCGGACTTCCAATCATTCCTGTAACCGGCTTGCTTAATACCTTGTCAACAAAATCAAATACATTACCGAATGCTGAAGAAGCAAAACCAATTCTGATTAATAAGACAATAATAAATATAATTCCAGTTGTAATCATTGGTTCTAAAGATTCCTGAATCATAGTAGGAACACTGTCTGGCAATTTAATTTGCAACTTCGAATTAGAAAAAAGCTTAACTAGTTGAGGAATGAATAACGCTACAAGAATCGCTACTAACATCCCTTTAGCTCCCAAGTAATTTAGGTTAATTGAGTAAGAAGTTTCAGGCATTCCGGTAATAGCGCTAACACTATCATGCGCATCAAAAGGAATTAATATAAAGAATGAAGCAACTGAAACCAGTGCGGCATTCATCTGAAGAGTATTAATTCTTTTAGCGTAAGCTGTAGCAATACTATAGACTGCATATATTGCGAGCATTGCAGAGGCAGCATTACCAAGTGCAGTAAAATGAGGTTCAAGACCAAAACGTTGAGTAATTGAAATTTTTGAAGCTAGATCGCTTCCTTCTATGAATAAAGGATTTGCAATCTCAATCATCCCCATAAAAGAAGTTATTATTGACAATAAAGCATAGCCTAAAGTTACAGGTGAAGTTCTAATGAACCCTTCCATAAGAGCTCCTAGAACATTTATTTCTTGTAATTTTGACGCTAGCGGTTCAACTCGATCACTTAAAAACCGCTCTAAGTTTTTCATATTAGTATATTTTCTCCTTTTTATTAGAAAATTAAGCGCTTTCTTTTTCTATGAATACATTGTATAGTATGATTAATTATAGTTTTATAATAAAATACAGAATTATATAAGAATATAAAGGTGGACTTATGAAATTAAGCACGTTAGAAGAATTTTCTGATCAGTTTTATGCATATACACACATTCCGATATTGGTAGCCTCAGGCACAACTTTGATTTTTCCAAAATTGGATTTTAGTCCTGATAAAGTTAATGAACTAATCAATCAGTTTCCAATAATAGAACATGTAATAAATTCCACAGAATCATTTTGTTCACTATCCGATGGATATTTTATGTTTGCACAGTTTAGATGTAAACTTGAAAACAAAGACTATAAGATAATAATCGGGCCAACAGTTATAAGTGGTACAACCTCGCCTTTTATAGCTAATCATCCTTTTAGTAATTTTAGTTTCGAACTTCAAAAAGAGTCAGAAACAGGTTTTTTAAATCATGTCAAATTTATTTATTTCGCATTAAAACACGAAACGATTGAGAATAAAAAACTAAAAATATCATATATTGATGTACAAGACAATCGAATATCTACAAAGAAGCGGTTTACAAATATTCTAGATAACAGAAGATCTGAAGGATTCACTAAGGATTCATATCAAATGGAGTTGCGATTAATTCACTATATTAGAACACAAAAAATAGACAAAATTGAGTGGATAATACGATCATTATCTTCTCATTCGAGCAATCTATTATCATCAGATGCATTACAAAGTATACGTTTAAAATTTGTAGGGTTTGTTACAATAATAACTCGAACAGCAATTCAAGATGGAATTCCCTTAGAAACTGCATTTAGCCTTTCAGATAGTCTCATAGAAGCAATGGATTCTATGACAACAACTCGCCAGATAATTGAATATTTTTCATATACATCGATTCAGTTCATGAATCTTTACAGCAACCATCGTTTCAAAAATGTTTCATCAGATACTAAAAAAGTATACAACTATATAGATATGCATCTAACAGAAAAAATATCTCTAGATGAAATTGGTAAATTTATAGGAAAGTCACAACTTATATATCGAACAAATTTAAAATTGAAGTTGGAGAGACAATATCTGATTATTTGTTAACAAGAAGAATTGATGAAGCAAAAGAGATGCTACTATTTACCAATTTTTCATCTCAAGAGATTGCAGAACGTCTAAATTTTATTAGTCAAAGCTATTTTATAAAATGCTTTAGAAAAATTGTAGGGAAAACGCCTAAACATTATCGCGAAACCAATTGGTTTTACAATATTTGGGATTAACAAATAATTTAAAAATATTCCAACATAATAACAATACTTATATATTATCACTATAATTGATTTGTCATTTTTGGTTAGAAAGTCAATTTCATTGACACTATGGAATCAAGGACTTAACTCTAAAAAAGTTACATATAACAAATCACGTAGCATTGCTAATTTAAATTTTAGAAATAGTAATGTCAGAATTTTTTCTTCTCCTACAATAACTTTTTATTAAAAAAATACGTTTCTTTTACTTATATTTTTTTAAAAAAGGCTATATAAAGTTCTAATAGATCAAATCTTGTAATAGAAGAGGTACCTATCCAAAGTTTTTCAGACATAATTTTAAGAAATTTATCTATTCATTATGAAAAAGCAGACTAGCATTGAAGTAAACTCATAATTTGGCATTGCAAATATATGGAAATATACTTCTAACAACATTGTCTGCTTTTCTTTAATTTTAAATAATTCCAAAAGATATTACTAAATTCATAAATTTATATTTAGTTATAACAGTTTTACACTATATCTAATATATACGACTTCCGTTTACTACGGATTCATGTGGAGTAATAAGAACTGCTCCTGTCTCAGTCTCAACACCCAAGAGTTTAACTTCACTCTTTACATCACCAATATACATAACACCTACATTCATCACAGCGATTACCTGCATTCCTATAATAGATTCAGGTGTGTAAGTATCAACGATAGGAGAAGATGTCATTTTTATTCCTATATCATCTCCGAAATCAATACTTATACCGTATGATGGTTTACGAGCTCGTTTATTGATGCTTACTTCCACTACTGTTCCAACACGTAAATCATAATTTTCAAAACCTTGCATTCTTACCTCTTATCTCTATGAACTAAAACGAACATCTGCACGCAGGTGAAGTTCAGATATTTCTTGTGCACGTGAGGCATCCTTCTCTAAAATGGCATCAAATAATTCTTGATGTTCTACGATACATTGATTAAGGAAATCAATAGATTCCTTATCTTCCTTGTATACAGGTTTCACAATAAACTCTTCAAAGGCGCCGAAACTAGCTGCAATAGCACTTACTAATACTTTGTTGTGTGATGCATGACGAATCTTTTCATGAAATAATCGATTAGCCTTCTCTAAGACTTTGATATCTCCATTATAATTCGCACATTCATCCAAGTATTTTTTAATTTCTACAAGTTCTTCATCGGTAGCTCTTAAGGCAGCATAGTAAGCTGCTTTAGGTTCTAATAGAAGAATGAACTCAACTAACTCTTCCAGATCAGTAAGCTTTAAAGACGTTTGAAATGACCCCTTGATTGCCAATGAGTGTACATCATTAATATTGGTACCTGTTTTAGTTCTAGTGATATATCCCATCGTATCAAGAACCTTATAAGCTTCACGTATTGTACTTCTACCCACAGATAGTAATTTACACATTTCATTTTCATTAGGAAGCATTGAATTAGCTTCTAGCTTTCCTTCTAATATTAATTTTGCTAATTTATCAGCAAGCATATTTGCATAGCCAATCGAAGATGCACTCGCAATTTCTGCAATATAATCCAATTGATTTTTTGTCATGATACCATTCCTTTCAAAGGATAGTTACTGTAATAATAATATCACTGACATGAAATACAATCAATCACAGTTAAACTAAAGAATAAAACCATGCTTTAACTCATCATCTTGTGTTGCTATTAAATGGTTAAAACCTGTAATATTCGCATGTCCAGTAATTTCTGGAATTATTCCAGTAAACTCACCGATTTGAACATTTCTTACAGCCTTGGCTTTAAACTGAGTCTTCAATATACTTTCGTATACAAACGTTTCACCCAAAGATAATTCTCCACGAGCGACCAAGCTCGCTACTTTAGCACAGGTTCCTGTACCACATGGGGATCGATCTACCTCACCATGACCAAGAATTACTACATTCTGTGCATCTACCCCTACTGTTTGAGAGGGTCCGTAAATTTCAATTAGTTCAACTTTATTAATATTCAGTGTAGGATGTTGAATCGGAATTTGCTCGTTGATAGCTTTCATAAGCAACAAGGCTTTACTTATAATTGATGAAATATTCTTTGGGTTAATTTCATCAATATCCAGTTGATCCTTATGCACAATACCAAAGAAGCTACCTCCAAAAGCAATATCTAAGACTATCTCATCGAATCCATCGACACTAACTTTCACATCTTTCTTATAGAGAAAAGAAGGAACATTTTGGAAGGAAACTTCGAGTGCCCTACCTGATTCTACTTTTACATTAACTTCTATTAGTCCTGCAGGCATTTCTAGCACAAGATGGGTATAAGGTTCTTTTACCTCTACCATTCCTTGCTCCACTAGAACAGTCGCAACACCAATTGTTCCATGACCACACATATTTAATGATCCCTGACCATCTAAAAATAATACGCCATAATCCGCTGTTGGTAATGTTGGCTCCGTTAAAATTGCACCAAACATATCTGCGTGACCACGTGGTTCATGCATTAAGAACCTACGAATATTATCATAATGCCTCATGAAATATTCTTTCTTCTCCATCATGGTATCGCCACGTAGTAAAGGTAACCCCCGATTACAATCCTTGTGTTCTGACCTACTGTATGTGTATCTATTACGTGAATAGAATGCTCATAAGTCATATTTAAAAACTCTTAGCTTTCTTCACAGCTGTTTCCACACAACGCATAACACTACCTGTAAACCCATCTTCATTTAAAGACTTCAAGCCTTCAATTGTTACTCCTGCAGGAGAGGTCATCGTATCTACTATTTGATATGGATGAGAACCAGTAATACTTAGCATTTGTGATGTTCCAAGCAAGTTTGCGAGTACTATACTTCTTGAATCTTCGCGCGAAAATCCTGATTGAACTCCAGCGTCGATAAGTGCGTTTGCGAAATAGAGAACATACGCAGGACCAGCACAACTAAATGCAGTAAATTCATCAAAGAGTGTTTCGGGGATAAACATCGTTTGACCTAAAGCTTTGAGAATGTACTCGATAACTTTTTTATCTTCCTTCGTAACATTCGCATTTACACAAACACCACTGTAGCCGTTTTGAGCTTCAATGAGAACATTTGGCATAATTCGTGCAATACGATAATCATCAGATAGATGAGTATTCATTGTATCCAATGTAATACCAGCACAGATTGATAAGATAAGTGCTTGCTTGTTGTTTGCTTTAGAGATTTCATCAAGAACACCAATAGCGTCTTGTGGACGTACTGCAATAAACACGATATCTGCATTCTTAACCCCTTCAGAAATAGTGCCAACACTAGATACACCATAAGTATCGACCATATATTTTGCACGAGACTCCAGTATTTCATAAATAGAAATATGAGATGATTCGAAAGCACCAGTATTTAATTGACCTCTAATGATACCTTCGGCCATATTACCAGCACCGATAAAAACTATTTTGTTATTTTTCATAATTTACTCCTTAAATTGATACTTTTTCACTTTTTAATGATTTAATCTCATTTGATATTAGACTGTATGACGCAAAGAGTATAACTCCTAGAACAATCCATTTTAAGATATAAACATCTAAGTCCTTAATTAGATATGCAGCACAGAACACTCCTAGTGAACCAAAGATAGCAAACCAGAATGTAGGTTTTCTTGCATAATTTTTTAAACGTACAAATTCAGCGGATCCAAGTGCAATTGAGAATGTACATGCACCCATCATAATTGGAAATGCTACAAGTGGACTCATTCCAAGTGCATAAATTGTAGCCATTGTTGGAGCATAGGATCCAATACCAATATTGTTGATTGCCCCAAACACAAACATAGCAACAGCAGCAATAACAAGTTTCATACCTGTAAGTCCGGTAAGTGTACCGTCTGTTGAGATAAAATTAATTTGGCCTAAAAAAACAAGGATGCCTGCAATAAGTAAACCAATACCCATTGACCAACGAATTGTCTTAGCTGGTAATTTAGCTACAATTCTTGGACTTAATATTGATCCAATAGTTTGAGCTACAATTAGTACCAAGAGCGTTGTAATATCGCATTCAATGGAATTTATGTAAATCAGTGCCATAAACATTAATGGAATGGTACATTCCGTATTTAATGTTGGTGGTATTAAGCGATCCTCAACATATTTAGTCTTCGTGTAAACTACTGTATTAATTGCATAATCGGATACACCAAAGGTTGCACATATCATGGTTAAAAAACCTAATACACTATAAAATACATTACTTCCCTTCTCCTGGAAAGTTTCTTCACGATGTTGCCAAAAGTCTAAAGCAAACCTTACAATAAACACCATGTTCACTAAAACAATTGCAACTAACATCATCAATAAAATCGTACTGTCATTCATATTCTTTCCTCCTTGTCTGACAACATACATCATAATTAAATGCTATACCTGTCGCAAAAGTATGTCAATGAATTCACAGATTAATATATTTATATGTTATTGTTTTAACGAGGGATTCAATAATTATCAACTTTGCTTGTGAACATATTGATAAAATGTACAGATTTTACAGAAAAAGATACATATAAATAGAAAAAACGCATCTCATTAGAAATGCGTTTGCAGATAAAATATTTTTCAATTCATAACTACTCATAATATACTATAGTGTTCCTAAGATAAATAAAACTAAAAGTTCTATCTAAGTTAAGTTAGGTTACCTAGAGTAATCACTTTCAATCTATTTACATAAGGATTTCCGAGCTCCACATCTTTCTCATCTGCCCACATAAACGTTACTCCATAATAGCTACTCTTTTGGTAGTATACTCTATATCCAAAACCTATGTATTCCTTAACTCCACCTTTTTCTGAGACGAGGAATGCGAATTTAGGAGCCTTATCATTTTTCAAACTATTAGCATCGCTAATTACAGTGAACAAAAAAGTAGACAACAACAATACCACTACGGTTAAGATTGTCTTACCAATATTTTTCTTGCGTTTAATTTTTTTCTCCATCTCGATCACCTCTCTATATATGAAGAATCTTTGTTTTTGAATACAGTGTATGTATTCATTTTCATAATATCATTCCACCTATATATTGCAAGCGTTTTCAATCGTGTTCTTTAATATGTATCAATGATAAAAGAAAAACGCATCTCACTAAGAAATACGTTTGAATTTAAATTTGGTGGAGCTTATCGGGATCGAACCGATGACCTCCTGCGTGCAAGGCAGGCGCTCTCCCAGCTGAGCTAAAACCCCAAATTTTGTGCAGACTGATAAAATGGTGGGCCTGAATGGATTCGAACCAGCGACCTCACCCTTATCAGGGGTGCGCTCTAACCAACTGAGCTACAGGCCCGTCTCTCGACTGCTTTAATAATATACCATTTACTTATTACTGTGTCAACGCAAAAAACAAAAAAGAAGTGATTTTTTACTCACTTCTTTCAGTTACCTTCATAACACGTGCTTGTTGGCTACGAACTTGGTCATCAATTCGTAATTTTATGTATGTAATGGTCTCTTCTAACTGTGGAATTGTCTTATACTCTAAGGCATTTACGCGCCTACGTGTTGATTTAATTTCCTTAGCCAATATAAAACATGTTTTCTCAAGTTGAGCAAGCTCAATCAAGTGTTGTTTCATCTCAGGATGTGTCTTCTTAATATCATCAATTCGATAATGTGACCAGTACAAAGATTCGCTAGACTCTTCAATTTGTTCTTCTCGAATCGTATAGTGAGGTACACTCATACCGAAGACATTCTCTTGTTTACGTTCAACATGCATCTTAGTTTGTGTCTGTTGAAGACTTTCATCAAGAATACTTTCATCCATCTCTAAACTTGCGTATTGATAGTTTCGATTCATCAGTGCAAAATCAGTATCAATTTGTTTTCTTAATACTTGTGCTTGTTCAAAGTACACCATGAACTGACGAATTAAAGAATCTTGCTTTTCTTTCAAAAGCTTATGACCTTGAGAAGCAATACCCAATCGTTTCTGTAAATCATTTAACACCATACGCGTTGGATTTACATTTAAGCGTGCCATGATGGATCCTCTTGATAATATTTATCAATATAAACATCGCGAACACGTTTTAGTTCAGTCTTAGGTAACATTGATAATAATTTCCACCCTAAATCTAAAGATGTTTCAATATCACGATTAGTATAGAATCCTTGACGTATAAACTCTTGTTCAAATGCTTCTGAAAACTTAACGTACTGACGATCAAGCTTTGATAAAGAACTCTCTCCTAAGATACTTGCCATTTCTGTCGTTTTCTTTCCATGTGCATACGATGCAAACAATTGGTTCATTAAGTCTGCATGATCTTCTCGTGTTTTTCCTTCACCAATCCCTTTGTCTTTCAATCGACTTAAACTTGGTAATACATCGACAGGTGGTACTATTTCCGAACGGTTTAAATCTCTATCTAAGATAATTTGTCCTTCCGTAATATATCCTGTTAAATCAGGGATAGGATGCGTTTTATCATCCTCTGGCATCGATAAGATAGGAAGCATGGTAAGTGAACCTGGTTTCCCTTTTAATCGTCCAGCGCGCTCATAAAGCGTTGCGAGGTCAGTATACATATATCCAGGATATCCACGACGTCCTGGGATTTCTTTACGTGATGCTGAGATTTCTCGTAAGGATTCTGCATAGTAGCTCATATCACTCATAATCAAGATAACATGCATGTCTTTCTCAAACGCAAGATACTCGGCGGCTGTAATTGCCATTCGTGGTGCAATAATACGTTCTATAGCTGGGTCATTCGCTAAGTTCATAAACATTACAGTACGATCAATTGCTCCTGTTCGATTAAACTCATCTTCAAAGAATCGTGCTTCCTCAAAAGATATACCCATTGCACAGAATACTACCGCAAACTCAATATCATCATTTAGAACTTTTGCTTGTCGGGCAATCTGAGCAGCTAGCTCATTATGAGGTAATCCTGAACCTGAGAAGATCGGTAACTTTTGACCTACTACAAGTGTATTTAATACATCAATTGAAGAGATACCTGTTTGTATAAACTGATCAGGGTAATTTCTCAGCATTGGGTTCATAACAGCTCCGTTAATATCTCTTTCTTCAAAAGATATGAGTGTGGAACCACCATCAATAAGCTGTCCCTTACCATCAAATACTCTACCAATCATTCCTTCAGAAACTTGCAAGCTCATCGGTTTACCCATAAAACGTACACGAGTTTCATCCGGTCTAATTCCCATACTTGATTCAAACAGTTGGATAATAGCAGATGTTCCATCAACTTCTAAGACACGACCAATGCGACGGTCATCATTCTCAATATATATTTCCACGAGCTCATCAAAAGCAACGTTTTCAACATTCTCAACTACTAAGAGTGGACCAACTACTTCTTTGATACTTTTATAACTACGCATTAGTCTTCACCACCTTCTACTAGCGATTCAAATTCTTCTTTAAATTGAGGAATCATTCCTTCTAATTCTTCTATTTTATCATCCGCTACATATTTCATTCTCGAGATAAGGTATACAGATTTCATATTCATAATGTCTGCAATATAGATATGATCATGGGTTAAGTAACGCTTCGCATCACTATAAAACTCCATAATATTGTTTAACATTACTGATTGTTTCTTATAAGAAGTATAAGTGTCTTCATCTTGGAAAGCATTTTGCTGTAAGAAATCTTCACGAATCATACGTGCAATCTCTAACTTCAAGATATCGTGATCCGATAAGGTATCCTTACCTACAAGTTGCACAATCTCTTCCAAACGACTTTCTTCTTTTAAGACAAGCATTGCTTGTTGACGGTTTCTAGAGAGGTTTCGTCCCCCTTGCTTCTTGGTATAACGTTCAAGTGAGTTTTGGTATAGAGAGTAACTTTCTAACCAGTGAATTGCTGGGAAATGTCGTGCATACGCTAATTGCGCATCCAGTGCCCAGAATACTTTAACAATTCTTAAAGTAGCTTGGGTAACAGGTTCTGATAAATCCCCACCTGCTGGTGATACAGCACCAATCATGGTTACTGAACCACGAGGACGCTCTTCCCCTAATGGTGTCACAACACCTGCACGTTCATACACTTCAGCAAGTCTTGAACTAAGGTATGCAGGATAACCCTCATCTCCAGGCATCTCTTGTAAACGACCACTCATCTCACGTAACGCTTCGGCCCAGCGTGACGTAGAATCAGCCATCATTGCACTCTGATAGCCCATATCTCTAAAATACTCAGCAATTGTAATTCCTGTGTAGATTGATGCTTCACGTGCAGCTACAGGCATGTTTGATGTATTCGCAATTAATACTGTTTTATTCATAAGTGGCGCATTGTTACGGGGATCATGAATTTCTGGGAACTCATTCAACACATCCGTTATCTCGTTACCCCGTTCTCCACAACCTACATAAATCACAATATCAGCATCTGACCATTTCGCAATCTGATGTTGAACTACAGTCTTACCCGATCCAAATGGGCCCGGTACACAGGCTGTACCACCTTTGGCGACAGGGAAAAAGGTATCAATAACACGTTGTCCTGTAATTAATGGTTCATCAGGTAGATGTTTCTTTAAGTATGGACGTGACTTACGAATTGGCCAGCGTGTCATCATACTTACTTCATGAGTACCATCTTTTGTTTGGATACTTGCTACTGTATCAAGAACGGTATGCTCCCCACTCACAATACTCTCTACAACACCTTCAATTCCATTCGGAACCATGATGTAGTGTTTTAAGTGGTGTTCATTTACATAACCTAAAAAGTCACCAGGGCTGACGCTATCCCCTGTCTTTTTAAGTGGGAAAAACTCCCAGAGTACTTCTGTATCCAGTGATTCAAAATGGAAACCATGGTGTAAGTAATCACCAGAAGCTTCTGCATATTGACTTAAATCACGACCAACACCATCAATAATTTTCGACAGAATTCCAGGTCCTAACATGATACTAAGTGGACGATATAAGGATTCTACTTGTTCTCCAACTTTGATACCAGATGTTTCTTCATACACCTGAATTGATGATTTATTACCACGTATTTCAATGATTTCTCCCAGTAGTTTCTTATCAGAGACATACACAGTGTCATACAATCTCGCAGAAGGGATATTCTCTGCAACTACTAAGGGTCCAGATATTTTTGTAATTATTCCTTGATTCATAACATTCCTCCTAACGTGATTGAATTCCAATTGATGAAGCCAATAGGTCCTTCATCCTTTTTTTAGCTGTATTATTTGTACTTTCTTTTCCATCAAATAAAATAAATGCAATATTTCCCGAGTAAGTATCAAGATAATCTGAGTGTTTACGATAAACTTCATAACTCAAATAAGCAATCTCAACATGTCTTTCTTCCAATGATTTAATGTATGATTCAAAGTTTTTCTTCTTATCAATCGTTTCAACTGTCATACCAAAACTTGCCATCATTGGATGACGTGTTTCATAGGTAATAAAAATCACATTAGACATGGAAATTCCTCACAATCTCTGGGGACTGAATCCCAAACTTCTTCGACTTAACGTCAACCCTTGTACTATCTAGTAGTAAGTTATAGAGAATAACTTTTGAAACAACTCCATCAACACCAATCCCTTGATACGCTCGTGGTTTAAACGTACGATACATTATCTCATCCATTTTCTTACGATAATTTTTATGTTGAATCGGACTGAGTTCACGAAAATAGTTTGACTTATAGATAAGATTCTCTAGATCCTTTGCACTATCAATATCTTTTTTTTGTATCGTTCCATAGTTTACTAAATGTGGTTTTTCGTGACGGCGAAGCATGTATTCTATACAATAAAAATCAATATTCATTGCATTATAGATATGCATTGCTTCAATATCTTGGTCACTTGAAAAGAGTGCTAAGATGTCCTCATCTTGATACCCTTTTTCTATCATACTTTCTTGATGAAATAAACTCTCCAAGATATCTGTAGATATGCCTTCAGAGCTCAGTGTAGCACGCAGTTCTTGACGTTTCGTTCGTACCCAGGCATCAATACCTTTCTCAGGTACATCGTCAGCTAAACGATCGATTTGCTTCATTAAACGAACATTGAGATCAAGATAGTCTTGTGTCATAATGATTCCTCAAATAAATGAAGTAAAGCAAGCTTTGTAAAGGATTCTTTATTATATTGAAATAGGTGCGAAAACTCATAATCTATATCATAATCTTTAAAGTTTAGAATAAACCCTGATGACATTTCTTCATCTTGAATGACTTGATATTCTGTTCCTAGTGCAGCCAAAGCAGCTTCATAACGCGATTTATCCACAATAATTCGTGGTTTCTGTGATCCATTTTCTCGTTTCAAAACATTCTTCAAAAGCTCCACAAACATTGCATCATCCATTGTTTGAAGATTATTTAAAGCTTCACTTAAGACTTCACTCACAAAGCTATGTTTCAAATCATCAATACTTTTCTGTGCTTCGTTTTGGTATCGTTTCACATTTCGTTGATACACATGTCGGCATTCTTCTTTTTGATTCTTCTCAATATTCTTAATTCTATTTTGTGTTTCTGCAATCATTTCATGATAACGCTCTTCACCTTTTTGGTGTGCAGTTTCAATTTGAGCATTAAATTCGGTTTGAGCATCATGTTGAAGTGATGAAATGATTGACTCAATACCTTTTGGGGTCATTAGAAGCTCACCGTACTTAGTAAGATAATTGACGATACAAAGGCAAGTAAGGCATAGGTTTCAACCATAACTGCATAAATTATATTCTTCGTCATTTCATTTTCATTGCGGGCTAAGAGTTGCACACCACTTACCGCAACACGAGCTTGAGCTAAAGCAGTAGGTCCACCAACAATTGCCATTGGCAAACATGATACAAAGATATATAAACCTTCTTGTAAAGGCATGTTTGGTGTTAAACGGCTTAATGTCATAATCGCAATAACGAAACCATATAAACCTTGGGAAGCAGGCATCATCTGTAGAAGTAAACTCTTACCAAATTTCTCAGGTTCATCCATCATCAATCCTGTAGTTGCTTCACCAACCATCCCAACACCTTTACCACTACTCATACCAGGAATAATAACCACCAGTGCCATTCCGAACACAGCCATTACTAATCCACCATTTTGATATATAAATTCAAAAAATCCCATGTCTTATTCCTCCTCCAATTCAATATATGTTGGTTGTTCTATAAATTCTTTAAAAGCTTTTCCTCCACCAATGAAGAATTTTCCAAAGAATTCAACATAGGTTAGACGTGCGGAGTGAACATAGGAGCTCAATCCACTAATCAATAAGTTAAAGGTATGTCCAAATATGAAGATACCTGCACCAAAGATAACACCAAGGATACCTGCACCAGAGACCATTTCTACCATCATGTTGAATGCAACACCGATGGACGCTCCCGCAAGCCCTAGAGCCATTAAACGAGAGTAGGAAACAACATCTCCAATATAGTTAGTAATTCCATATAGACTGTATAGACCCGATGCAAGCTTTCCAAAGGGAGTCTTTGCATCACGACCATTGGTCAGAACAATTCCAACCATTCCCAGTACCATTACAATCGTTGCAACTTGACTGTAAGGTGCAAGGAAATCTGTAAACATCATGCTCACAAGGACAATTAAGCCAATTAAGGTCATATACCAAAAGACTACATCGTATAAAATATATCGTTTCTTATAGTCACGATAATAAATATATCCTTTTACTCCAATACCCATAAAAAGATGAATAATACCAAAACTAAGAGCCATCACTAAGACCATATTAAATTGACTGTTGATATCGATGATGGCAGGTATAGGTATCATCCCTCCAAAGAAAGATCCGTAGATAATACCCCAGAACATTGTTGGGACACTTACATACATAAGTAAACGAATCATATCTTTTGTGCCTTGCTTTAAATTCAAGAGTTTTAATGCTAGGAACATAACAGTTCCCATTACAAGCCCATAACCCACATCAGCAAGCATCATTCCAAAGAAGAATGCATAGAACGGCGCAAAGATTGGGGTTGGATCGATCTCATCATAACGCGGTTGAGAATACATATTTGTAATCGGTTCAAATGCTTTCGCAAACTTATTATTTTTTAGTTTGATAGGTACATCTGGTGAATGAAGTGGTGCTGCTTTAATTTCCAAGTCATATACCTCTGAAGTGGCCATCGCGACACACTTTTCAAATGCCTCTTCTTCACCTGTATAAATCCATCCTTTGATTAAAGTTACATGGTTAGATGCAATGAAGTTTAAAGCCATCTTCTCACGTAAAGCTTCATTTCGTAAGGCTTCATAATGAGCTTGTAGGATTTCTTGATACAAACCAATTCGAGAAAGACGGTCATCAATATTTAATCGTTTATCAATCATCTGACTCACAAAGAACTTCATCGTATTAACTTGTTCTTCGATATGTAAAGATACAGCGGAACGAGCCTGCATTTCATATTTCTCCGCAAGGACTTTGACTTTATCGCGATAAAGTGGTTCTGGCATAATCACTATGACTGAATCATGAAGCTCATTCTTCGCTTGATACATGTAGTAGATGTCCTCAACAAGTGCGAGTTCACTACAGAAACCATCAATATTATCTTCGCTTACGGTTCCAATAATAGGTTTCACATTCTCAAGTTTCATAAGTTTCTCACTAGAATAATTCTTGTCATCCCAAGGAGTGTGAATAGTATAGGACTCAATGGAGTGACTTGCACTTTCATAGTACTCAGCATACATATCAAGAATACTATCAAGATCTGTATCTGTTACAATCTGTTGAAGGGCATCAAAACTCATGGTTTTCAAGTTAAGACTGTCAAAGACTTGTCCCTTCTTTTTACTTTCTTTTTTCTTAATCAAAGCCAGTTTCTTTAGTATTGATTGAATGTGATCTTGCTTCTCCTGATTATCTTTAAAATTAAAATTACGATTTAAGGGATTAAAACCATCAACCTGTTCAAGTTTATCCGCAAACATCACATTTTTATAGCGTTGAAGACCAAAAAGAAGTGATTCCACATGATCGTTACGCACAAGTAAATCAAACTCACTCATTTTAACGATTGCCATGTTTCATCACCTCTTCCATTATTATGTCTATTGCACTAGTTTTATTGTTCGTGTAGTCTTTTTTTACGCTTTCTAAAGTCTTATCTCGACTCTTATATATTTCATTGCCTTTTTCTTCTGCACGGTGTCGTGCTTGTTTCAAATTCTCTTCATGTTGCTCTTCATTCTCCCGCATCATTTTAGCGATACGATGATGAGCTTTTGTCCGATAATCTCCTACTACAGACTCAAGAGTAGCAGGCATTGATTCTTCTTCTTGCCGTAGTTCTTGTTCGAACTCTACAATTCTTAATAACTTGTCGCTCAAATACTTCCCCTCCTTAATCTTTAAAATGCTGTAACAATATCGTTCCTTTTTCCTTAAGTGATTGCTCTGGTAAGTTTAGAGATTGCTCAATCATTTCAACTACTGCTGTTCGACTTACATCACCATAGCGTGTTAATCCGAATATTCCTTCAAGTGTCATAATGATCATGCCTTTAGGGTGTTTCAATTCAAAGTACCCTTGTGCTTGACCTTCTGCTACAATTTCTTCCAAAATACCATCAATTCTTTTTAAATAGATATTGTGGAATAGTTCAGCAAATACAGAATTATGACTCCATGATAAGGTTGCTGGTGATTCAGTATAGGGATGGATTTCATAATATGCATCCATAAATAGCAGCATTCTATCTAAAAAATCGTAATCAGCCGTGTCCATTTTTATTTCCAATCGTTCAACATGTCGATCACATAAGTACTCAACAACATGTTCTAAAATTTCATCTTTCGATTCGAAATAATAATAGACAAGACCTTTGGCAACACCTATCTTTTTAGCAATCTGAGATACCGATGTTTGTTCATACCCCTGATCTACAAATAGACGTAAAGCGCCATCTACGATTTCTTGTTTTCTTAATGCAGAATCTTTGTGTTTTACCATAATCATCTCCTAATACTTTGTCAGTATATCGCAAAACTGACCAGCAGTCAATATATTTTTGACCGATAGTCAGTTTTATTGTATGCAAAATAAAAGCCTACTCATTGAGTAAGCTATGGCTACTGTTTAGTGAATTAAAATACTTTTGACCGTAAGCGACAAAGTCTTTGATATCAGGATTATCTGCCTTAGCACGTTTGAGTAAAAGCCCATACGGTTCACTCAAGGTTTGATTGTATATATTTAAGACTACGAGCTCACCACTTTCGATTTCCTCATCGACTGCTTCTCGTGATAATAATGCTATTCCTTGATTATTCATTACCGCCTGTTTAATAACTCCATTACTCGTACTTTCCCACTTAACATTGGGAACCATGTTCAGTTCATCACAAACCGTTTCAAACATTGTTCGGTACGTACTTCCTGTTTCACGAATAATAAAATCATCAACAAAGCCTTCTTTGCTTCTACGTTCTGTGTACTCAGGACTTGCAACAAAGAGTAACTGGAACTCTCCTAAAGGATAGTATGCATATTCTTGGGTATTGATAACTCCTTGAATAAAGGCAATATCTATTTCATTACTATCAATCATCTCTTTGATAGCTTGCATATTACAACAAGAAACGTTTAGATAACTGCCTGTATTTTCTTCGTAAGACTGTACAAATTCCGACAACAAGTACGATGCAATGGTGAGAGAACTTCCTATTTTTAAATGCGCCTGTTTTTCTGTAAAGTCACGGAATGCTCCGTCGTACGCTTTAACAATTTGTCGTGCATGAATTAGAAACTTATGACCATCAGCCGTAAGTTCGAGTTTTCGTCCTTCGCGATTAAACAGTTTGCAATTCAGACATTCCTCAAGTGCTTGTATCCCTTGAGAAATGGCAGGTTGGGTAACATGTAAAAACTTGGCGGCATTGGATACAGATCCTTCTGTATAGACCGCTAGAAACATTTTAATTTTCTCTATTGTCATATAAGTACCTCTTATCAACATTATAACATTTTATAATTTTTAATTAAATGATATTTTGCTTATAATAACAGCGGAGGAATACTATGAATCGAAACAATCAATTATTTAAAACTTTTGCGTTAACGAGTACTGTAACGTTCTCAGGTGGTCTTGCTTCTGTACCCATGCTTCACGAAACATTTGTAATAAAACATCAGTATCTATCAACAGAAGACTTCTATCATTATGTAAGTCTTGGACAATCTATTCCAGGAGTTACTGCTGTCACCACGGCAAGCTTACTTGGCTATAAAATCAACAACAGGAAAGGTCAATTTTTCGCATGTTTTGGTGCCATATTGCCAGTACTAGTTATTATGAGTCTTCTTACCATGCTGTACACACTTATCCCACAAACCGGTGTAATCTCTTATATCATGGCAGCAGTACGCGCAACAGCAGGAGTGTTTATCTTTGAAGCAGTATTGGATATGGCTCCTGTAATTATAAGGAACGACCATATTAAACTGCTCATTACAGTAGTACTTACACTCTTTTTATATTTACTACCTGGATCAACTGTTTACGTTATCATGCTGTGTCTTGTTTATTCAGTCTATGGATTTCTAGCACATGGAGGTCACCATGATTAATCTTATTACTACATTTCTAAAAATAAGTTTCTTAGGTTTTGGTGGAGGCTATGCAATGCTTTCCTTAATTTTCGAGGAATCTGCTAAGTTAGGGATCACTTCCCAACAGTTCTACGACCTTAATGCCCTTGATTTACTGGCACCAGGACCCATTGCAGTTAATTCAGCTACTTATGTTGGATACATTACTTTTGGACTAATGGGAGCTATTCTAGCAACCATAGCTGTATGTTCTTCTTCCCTTGTCTTCTCAAGTCTCTTACTTAAATTTGAAAAGACATTTCAAGAAAACAAAATCATTTCAAAATTTCTCTCTTATATTAAAGTAGCTGCCATCGCAATGATATCTGCAGTTGCACTGAGTTTAGTGGTAAATACTCTTAAGGACGACACTTCCTTACTAACATCTATCCTAGCGATTTTAGTAACCGTACTCTTACGTTTTAAATATAAAACTAATACTGTTCTTGTGCTTCTCATCGTCGCTTCTTTAGGATCTGGAGTCTATTTCTTAGAATTGTTGCAATAAAAAAGTGTGACTTAACATCACACTTCATTACTTATAAGGAAATTTCTGGACCTTCGCCTAAAGACACTGCTTTATCATAAATTCTACGAGCGTTCACAACATCTAACACAGCAGATCCTGTTGATTTAAAGACGGTAATTTGATCGTCACTAAATCTTCCTGGAGCTGTTTTATTTATGACTTCTCCAAGTTCTCCGGTAATGATATTTTCATCAAAAATACCCTTTTCAATTGGAATAATAAAGTCTCCAGCTTCATTAAGAACACCATCACGTGTATCTACATAGACACCATCAGCATTCTTAATGGTTTCAGAATTAATCTCTTGCATCTCAGGAGTGTACGAACCAATACCGTTGATATGGGTTCCTGCTTTTACATCTTCTGGATTAAAGAGTGGTCGGCGTGTCGTTGTAACACAGGTAATGATATCGGACTCTCTAACAGCCTTAGCACTGTCTTCTGCAACGATAAATGGTATACCGTGTTTCTTACTCATACTGTCTGCAAACTCTTGTGATCTTACTTTATCTAGGTCACAAACATACACTTTCTCAATATCTCTTACATCCAATACTGCAGCAACTTGACCTTCTGCTTGACCACCAGCACCAAAGATTGTAAATACTTTGGAATCTTTACGAGCTAGTACATCAGTAGCAGCCCCTGCAACTGCACCAGTACGTACTTGTGTTAAGTATGTACCATCAAGTAGTGCAATAACTTGACCTGTCTCATCATCAATAAGAACCATTGTTGACGGAACACTTGGGATTCCTTTATTAATGTTATCTGGATAAACAGAAACAATCTTTACACCTAATGCATGAGCATCTTTTGCGTAACCTGGCATGTACAAGCTTTGACCATTGTATTCTTTTACATCAATGTTGGTACGTAATGGGATATCTGAAGCTCCCTTTGAATAAATTGCGAATGCATCCTTATTTGCTTGGATTGCGTCAGAAATTGTGTAAACTTTATCAATACTTTCTTTATCTAATACTTTAATTTTCATATTATGCCTCTTTCTTTGATGATGAAGCAATCATTTGAGCTGCACTAAACAATACAACAGCAACAACAACCCATTGTAATAATGCTACATCAAGACTCTTAACTACAAAGACAGCAACAAGAACACCTAATGAACCAAAAATAGCTGCAAAGAGTGTAATCTTGCGTGAATAACTGTCTAATTTAATAAATTGCATTGAACCTACTGGAACTGAGAATGTACATGCACCCATCATAATAGGGAATGCTACTAAAGGACTAAGACCTAAAGCATAAACAGTTGCAGAGGTTAAGGCATATGAGCCAATACCAATGTTATTAACAGCACCATATACAAATGATAAGACACCAAGTAAGACAAGTTTAAATCCTGTTAAACCTGTTGCAGTACCACCTGTTGGATAAATTCCAACTTTACCAGCAACAATTAATCCAGCAGCAATTATAAGACCTGTTGCTACAAAACGTTTAATAATTCGTACAGGTAGTTTTACAACATAACGTGGTGAAATATATGCACCAACAACTTGAGCAATAATAGCCACTAATAATGTTGTGAGGTCTACATCAATGGAAGAAATATAGGATAAAGCCATTACCGCTACCGGAATAACACATTGCGTGTTAAGTGTCCCCGGTAATTTTTCATCAGTAGTCCATTTTAACTTTGGATAAACTGCTGCCCCAATAGCAAAATCCGAAATTCCAAATGTTGATAAAAGAAAGATAAAGAACTCCACAAAAGCCATCATAATTGGATTTCCAGGTTCTTTCATTACCTCCCCTTTGTTTTTCAGTAAATCTTTAACAAATCTAATTGCAAAGACACCATTCACTAATACGATTAACACTAAAATTATCGTTAAGATATTCATCTTACCCTCCTATTGAAGTGTGAAAATATCTCTAAGACTACGCATATCGTCCCCGTATTGTTGTCGTGTTTCTTCTGGGAAATCTCTTAACATTTTTAAACAGAATGCATCATGTCTGACGTATTCTTGAGAGAACCAAACCATGCTTTTATTCTTTGTATGAATTGCGCTTGTCTGTTGAGTATTAGGAATCGTTGCATATATTACTTCTTTTGAATCTATCACAACGGTCAACCAACGTGCTTCATTTTCTTCAAGTAAGCGTTTCTCAAATCCATGAGTAAACACATTTTGTAGAGAATGTTCGTAATGTTGAGATTCATCATAAAGAATTACTGCTACTTTTGCAGTCGTTTCTTTATCACGGATTCGTGACTCTATTGCTTTAATTAATTCAGGTTTCCATATTTGAATAAGTATTTCTTCTTGTGCTTCTTCGATCATTTCTGCAACTCGTAGAAGCACCTTGTCATAACCTGATAAATGCCAAATCTGATCGTCGTCCCCGATTTCATTTATTTTGCTTGACTCACTTCGTAACACATCCAGAGATTTTTGCAGTTCAAAAACAGCCATTTTTTCAATCCTTGAAACTGGTTCTGCTTTATAAATTACGTTTCTTCCGTTGTGTGAATTTGAAAGTACACCCTTATTTACAAGTCGTTCTAAAAGCACATACACCTTACTACGTGGTACACCACTTGACTTACTTACTTCATAGCCATTCTGTGGACCAGTTTGTAGTAAAGCAATATAGACTTTAGCTTCGTTTTCTGTGAAACCAAGGGAATTCAAGACTGTAATCAGATTCTCCATGCAAAACTCCTTTCAGTAACAAATGATATTCGTCACCTTCTGTAACTACTATATACAATTTGAATCAAATGTTTCTAGCACGATTCGTTAAAAGTTTGAGATATTATTAACAAATCAATTCATTTAGTTACTATGAGTGACTACATTGTAAATATATGAGTATAGTTTCACAAAGTATGTGAGATAGGATACTTTTTCAACAAAAAAAAAGATTACCAACTTCTGGCAATCCCTTCTCAATATTTTATTTATTAACCTCAAATAAGATATCACTATCATCCTTTATAACAATACTTTCACCGGAAGTCACAATACTCATACTTACTGTTTCTCTCTCTTTTGAAGCAATGAGATCCCAATCTGCAGTACCTAGTAGATCGCCACGCTTCACAGTATCTCCTTGAGAAACTTTTGTTTCAAATCCTTCTCCATTTAACTCTACTGTATTAATCCCTAAATGAATAAGAATTTCTACTCCATCATCGCGTGTTATTCCATAAGCATGTCCTGTAGGAAACACAACACTGACAGTTCCAGAACATGGTGCATAGATATTTGCATCTTCTGGTTGAATAGCAATGCCATCCCCCATCGTCTTTTGAGCAAACACTTGATCACTCACTGATTCTAAAGGAACACGTTCGCCTTTTACAAAACGGTAAATATTATTATCAACACTCTTTGACTTCTTCTTAAAAAACATTGTTATACCCTCCTCAAACATAGTATTTCAAATGGACTTAATGAATCCTTTTCATCTATATATTTTACGTCATAATTACTTAAAATAACAGATGCTTCTTTGAATTCTTTTAAATCTAGTGATACTTCTCTCCCGTAAAAATTACAGAATACACTAATCTGTTCACCATTGTATTCACGATGGTAAGCAATAATTTCAGGGTGTTCATGAAGAATAAATTCAACAGAACCCTTATCAATTGTTTCGCTTTCTTTACGAAGTTTAATGAGTGCTTTATAGAACTTAAGCACAGTTTTCTCATTGTTAAGATTATCCTCAACAGTTTGTAAGTTTGGATATTTTGAGAATCCAATCCAAGGAGTTCCTTCAGTAAATCCATAATTCACGTCATGATTCCAAGGTATTGGTGTTCGTGAGTTATCACGTGAGCGATCCATAACGATTTCTATCGCTTCTTCATGACTCTTTGTTTCTCTTAAAATATCATAGTAATTCAACGATTCAACATCACGATAATCTTTCATATCATTGAAATAGGCATTAGGTAAGCCAATTTCTTCACCTTGATATATATAAGGCATTCCACGCATCAGTTGCATCATTCCCGCTAACATTGTTGCGGATTCATAAGGATAATTTTTATCATCTGCAAATCGTGATACAGCGCGTGGTTGATCGTGATTGTTTAAGAATAGTGACATATGTGCATCATGCTCTTGCATTGAGTCTTGCCACTCTTTCATGAGATCTTTAAACATTTGGAAATCAACATCTTGTACTTCCCATTTCTTATTGTTTTTGTAATCTACTTTAAGATGGTGGAAGTTAAAAATAGTCGATAATTCTTCTGAAGATTTCATGGCATAACGAACACCTTGCTCGACACTGGTCGATGACATCTCACCTACAGTAACAATACCTTCACGACGACCATAGGTAGCTCTATTGAGCTTTCTTAAGTATTCATGAACACGAGGACCATCCGTATAAAAACGACGTCCATCACCTTCATAATCATCTTCATAGACATCCGGTTTCGAGATTAAGTTAATGACATCGAAACGTAAACCAGTAATCCCTTTATCAAGCCAGAAGTTAACGATACCTGCTATTTCTTCAAAAACTTCTTCGTTTTCCCAATTAAGATCAGCCTGTGTCTTATCAAAAAGGTGTAAGTAGTATGCATCCAAGTCTTCTACATACTCCCATGCATTCCCACCAAATTTAGAAACCCAGTTTGTTGGTTTATCTTTAAAGATATAGTAATCACGATACTTTTGATCAGTTAGAGCTTTCTTAAACCATTCATGTTCCGTAGAACTGTGATTTAATACCATATCAAACATAATACCAATACCACGTTCTTTGGCTTCTTGAATTAAACTCTCAACATCTTCCATCGTTCCAAAGAGTGGATCGATGTTACGGTAATCCGCAACATCGTATCCATTATCTTTTTGTGGTGAGATAAAGATTGGTGTTAACCAAATCATATCAATTCCTAAATCTTTTAAGTAATCAAGTTTACTACGAATTCCATTAACATCACCGATACCGTCACCATTTGAATCCATGAATGAACGTGGATAGATTTGATATACGATTGGTAATCTATTCATTCCCTTCAACTCGTTTTCCATACATATATGTTAGTGTTGCAGGAACTACCATTGCAATTAATGCTATCAATCCAAAGAGTAGCCAACGATCTGCATTGAATGATAAGAATCCTGGTAATCCACCAACACCAATTGAGTTAGCCATGAGTCCTAATCCAACAGATACAACTGCAGCAATGGATGAACCAATCATAGCAGCAATAAATGGGTAACGATACTTCATGTTAATACCAAACATTGCAGGTTCTGTAACACCTAAGTATGCTGAGATGATAGCAGGAATGGATACTTGTTCTTCTTTCTTATCGCCTCTATGTAAGAGATAGATACCAAGTACTGCACTACCTTGAGCAATATTACTAAATGCAATCATTGGCCAGAGTAATGTTCCGCCAAAGTCTGCTGTAAGTTGTAAATCAATTGCATTGGTCATGTGGTGTAAACCTGTAATAACAAGTGGTGAGTAGAAGAATCCAAAGATAGCTGCAAAGAGAACTCTTAATTGAGATGTAAGTCCTGCATAGACAACATCCGAGATCCATGCACCAATTGTCCAACCAATAGGTCCTAAGATTACATGAGCTACAAGAACTGCAGGAATAATTGATAGAAGTGGTACAAAGACCATTGATACGGCATTTGGAATAACCTTCTTAAAGAATCGCTCTAAATATACAAGAACAAACCCAGCCATCATTGCAGGAAGGACTTGAGCTTGATATCCAATCATTTGTACTTCAGCAAAGCCAAAGTTCCAAGTATTAATGGATTCAGCACCAGCTACTCCATAAGCATTCATAAGTTGTGGTGATACTAAGGTAATCCCTAAGACAATACCAAGAATTTGGGTTGTACCCATTTTACGAGTAATTGACCATGTAATACCAACTGGTAAGAAGTGGAAAATAGCTTCACCAATGAGCCATAAGAAATGGTTAACACCACTCCAGAATTGACTAACATCAACAATCGTATTGTAGATAGGAGCACCGTTTTGTGTAAATGCAAGTGCACCGTCAACTATCTTTTGTCCTAACATTTGGATTTGAACACCTTCTAAGATGTTTCTAAATCCTAGGATAAGTCCTCCGGTAATAAGCGCAGGAATAAGTGGTGAGAATATTTCTGCTAAATTACTCATAAGTCGTTGTAAAGCATTTTGATTCGATTTAGCGAGATCTTTTACAGTCTCTTTACTTGTGCCTTCTATCCCCGACACATCCGCAAAATCATTGTAAAACAAGTCAACGTCGTTACCAATAATCACTTGGAACTGTCCTGCTTGTGTAAATGTCCCCTTAACACTATCCAGTGATTCAATCTTTTCAACATCTGCTTGCTCTGGATGTTTCAATACAAAACGCATACGGGTAACGCAGTGTGTAACACCACCAACGTTATCTTTACCCCAAGATGCTCTAACAGTTGTTTCGCATCGTTAGTATATTTTCCCATGATTTACCTCCTCTTTTTTGTAATCTGGGAATCGAAGAATACCAATAAAAAAGACCTCCCAAGCGTCATTTAAAATGACTGCTCGAGAGGTCCTTGCCCAATTCAGGTTACAAAGCCTCACTTGTCCAGGTATAACATCTCTAATCGATTCAAGTGAATCGTTAGGTAGACAAGCTCTTGCGGATTAATATTTGTATTCATTCGATATTCAATGTATTCTCGAATTTTCAAGGCACAATTGTATGCACTTTCAAATTCTTCAATTACATTATAGAGCACCTTTTCTTTAAAGTCAATTTGTTTATCAATCATAATTCGTTGAACAAGCATCTTGATATGCACCATGATACGCTGTGTTGCAGGATCATCAAGCTTCAAAGAAATTAAATAATTATCACGAATAATGTTTAAACAACTTAATACTATATCGGTTAAAACTGATGACTGATTGTTGATATCTGAGTTCATTCCATTTACGATATGCATGGTGAGAAAGCCTGCTTCATCGATTGGCATTTTAAGATTATAGAATTCATTAACTTCATTCAGTAGCGATTCAGAAATCCTAAACTCCTGATCATACATAATCCTTAAATCAAAAACCATGAAGTTATTGATATCTTGTCCAGATAAATAACGTTCAATTGCAAAATGAACGTGATCGATAATAGTTACATACGAATGTGCATCTAGATTTACATTGTATAGCTGCGTTACTTTTTCAATCATTCGATAGACTTCAAAGAACATATGTTCAGGAATTTCTTGGACAAGTTGCGATGTTTTATAAAAGTCCTCACGCTTCAATTCAAAAACTTTTTCTATCTTACGGTTATCCACTTTATCGTTGACACGCACATTGAATCCAATACCCATCCCCACGATAATCACTTCTTGGAAACCATAAACTGCCCCAACGACGTTATTATTTAAGATTTTTTTAATGCGATACGTTTTATTTTCCATAATAACCTCCTTGGCAGTACCATTGTATGGTTCAAAGATAATGATGTCAAGATATTAACAAGTTTAACAATAAAAAGAATACAGAATCAATGCCTGTTCTGTATTCTAGTATTTTCCGGTTTTATTGTCCTTCCATTATAATATTTAGTTCACTATCACCAGGAACAATCATCATAAGGGAATCAATCAAATCAAGGATTCTTCCTGGATTGGTGCAGGAATTTTTAATCGATTGCGCCCCCAAAGTCTTCTCAATCTCTAATGATGAACAATTCTTTTTCTGAATACTATTAATCTTCGATGCTTTCTTTATTATTTCGTCGTTGGTATCGTTATTTGAATATATCCCAAAAAATTTCCAAAAGTCATCTAAAAACTTATCAACGCGTTCACCATTTAATTTCAGATTAAGATACCCTTCATCTTCTGGAATCGTTTGACTAAAAACCCCGCCATACCAGTCGCTCATAAAAGAAATCATAGCATAGTTGTACTCTTTATGATTTGAAGGATTCAAGGCATTCTTACTATATTGTTTCTCTATAAAATCAAAAAAATCAGGATACTCTTGATATATCTTATCAAGCTCTTTATCAGGATCTTTAAACGTCTTTCGAAGCTTTGCTTCAAGTCCTACCACTTCTACATAACTATACTCTTCACCCTGATCGTCTGTGCCGTATTTTACTGTATTTCTCTGTTCTTCACTAATTTCATTTGCATTGACGATTTGATCTTGATACACCCATATTAAACTACCTATTATTAGTATCGCAACTAAAAATCTTTTCATATGTCGCTCCTTTATTATGTAAGAGAAAAAGATAGTCAGACTAGATCAGCAAAGTAATAGAACGATTCAATTCTTCTAATCTCAATATATCATAGATATGATTGAAAATACTGTTCAAATTGACGATTTCACCAAAAGTTTAAGTATATAGAAAAAGCCACATCGAGTGGCTCTTCGGTTCTAATCTTCTAAGCTTGTTAGATAAGAAACTAAGGATTCAGATATTTCATTATCACTGTCGGTTTCAATAATGTATTCCCTTGTGATAAGTACCCTATAATTGCTTGTATAACCATAATTTTCCCTATCATATGTAAATACTTTATTATACTCAAAAGTATTAATTCCTAAATCATTGATTAATCGTTCCCTTAATGCATCCTTAGCGATCGGAGACTTAATCTGATAGATAGTATAATTCCTAGAATCTTCCGTACTTCTGCAATATATATCAGTTTCTTGAAGGAAAAACGAATGAAATGAATGTCTCCCTGAAACATTTTCACAGAGTAAGCTTTCAACTTTAGTGGTTGATGGTATTGTATTATCATTTAAAGTAGAAAATCCACTTGTTAGTGACAACAATATGTTAATCATAAAAAACCAAAACAAAATTATTACTGTCACACTCTTTAGAACAAGTCTAATATTTCTACCCATTTTTCTCCTGTCGATCAATCGCCAAATGACGACAACTACGGCAATTAACATGATATAAGGCACTATTATCTTAAATACTAAATTGTTCGAAAACATCAATTGCATCATAGAATTTAATAATACAATAATAAATAGAAAAACAGCAATATATCCTAGTGAAGTCAGATTTATGTTACTTAAACCATCCCATTTTGTTTTTTTCTTGGGATTCTCACCCTTAATGAACTTCTGACTTCGAATAACCAACCTTATTGTAGCAACTACATACACCAATGTATTAAGTGAGATAAATAGATTAATAGTTCTTAGATAATTCACGATAGGAACTACGTTAGAGTTAATGTTAATAACAGAGATCACTAATAATGATAGGCAAATCAATACATACTGTTTCATCTGTTTGTTTGTAACGCGTATTTTAATATCTACACCTTGTTCCACTTCATTAAAAACAGATATATTATTTTCACTGTATAAGATATCAAACAAACCATAGGTCATAACTGTTTCTACATCAAAATCAGATAACATATCTTTGAATTCCTGATCACTCTGTAGATTTGATAAGGTATCTCGTCGTGAATATTGAACTTGGGTTTGGTATTGATTGTAGACAACTGAATACTCTCCTTTTAACTCAGGTTTATATTCAAATTTTAATATGCGTATATAGCGAGTGAAACTTTTTACGGGATGCCATCCTTCAGCAGCCATTTTATTAAGAAACTCTTCAAAATAATCTATTTCCGTGTGTTCTACTGACAATATCTTGTATCTATTCATCTTTGGTTCCTCCAATGATTGATTCCGCTTCTCTTACCATTGACTTCAGTCTTTCAAGTTCTGATTCGAAAAGCAATCTTCCTTTATTTGTAATTGAATACGTTCGTTTTCGTCCTTCAACAGATATTTCTACTATTAACTCTTCATTTACAAATTTAGAAATAATTGTATAGAGTGTCCCTGGCCCGAGTTGTATCCTTCCCCCAGTTATATTCAGTGCAAACTCAGCGATTTCGGTGCCAAAAGTATCATGATTATAAAGTGCCATCAATGTATAAAACATTGATTCCGTAAGTGGTTGTAGAGTTGATATCAAGCAGCACACCTCCTCATTATCGCCTAGCGATATCGTATATCAATATTGTGACGCGATAATAGAATATTGTCAATAATATATATAATTTATTAATAAACTTTTTATAGTATAAATTTAACATGTTTAATATGATATAGTTAAATTATGAAAGAGAGGTTTATAGATTTATGAAAATGACTGCTGGAAATGCACTGGTTGAAGTTTTGAAATCATGGGATGTAAAACATATTTATGGCATTGTCGGAAGTTCTGTAAATGGATTAATGGCTGCTCTATATCAAGAAAAAGATAGCATTAGCTATATCCAAGTTAGACATGAATCTGCTGGAGCTATGGCTGCTTCTGGACATGCAAAAACCACTGGACAAATTGGAGTTTGTTTTGGATCAGCGGCACCGGGCGGAACCAACCTCTTTAATGGTTTATACGATGCAAAGATGGATCGTGTACCTATGTTGGCACTTATTGGTCAATCTGCTACTGAAAATCTCAATACTAATTACTTCCAAGAGATGGATGAAATTCCAATCTATACGGATGTAAGTGTCTTTAATAAGATGGTCACTACACCAGACCAAATACCTCATGTTGTTGATGAGGCAATTCGAACTGCTTATGCTCGAAGTGGCGTCGCGGTTGTTATATTACCGAATAACCTAGTTGAAAAAACAATAGACTTCGTGATCGGTAAAGAGGTCAAAACTCCACCTGCAAAACCTCAATTTGATATAAATATCGATGAGGTTGATGCTGTTCTCGATTTAATTAAGCAAGCTAAGAAACCCGTTTTCTACGGTGGTCTTGGACTAAAAGGCGCTCGTGATGTTGTTGAAGCATTTGCAACACAATTCTCTATGCCTATAGTAAGTAGTGCCATTTCAATAGGAGTTGCTGCTTCACGTGACCATCCTAATTATATGGGTCCATTTGGACGTTTAGGTACAAAACCAGCATATGATGTCTTGCAAGATGCAGACTTAGTACTATTTGTTGGAAGTAACCACCCATTTGTAAGAGTTTGGCCAACAGATGCCAAGATAATTCAAATTAATAATAGAATTGAAGATATCGCAAAACAAGCTCCTGTTGAAATGGGAATTCTAGCCGATGGTGAAACATTCTTGCGAGCTCTTATGGAAAAAATAAACCCTCAAGAAGAAACAGATTTCCTAAAAGCTGCGAGAATATCAAAAGCCAATTGGAAACGATATTTAGAAGAAGTTGCTGAAGACGAATCTCATGGTCTTTCAGCAGAAGCAGTAATTAAGGCTGTTGGAAAGTATTCAACACCTGATGCTTATTATGGTTTAGATGTAGGAAATAACACAATGTATTCAGTTCGTATGTTACCACTAAATCAAGGTAGACAATATTCAGTTAGTGGAATCTTCGCTACTCTTGGAGTTGCTTTACCATACAGTATTGCCGCTCAACTGACACAACCTGAACGTCAAGTTTGGAGCATCTCTGGAGATGGTGGTGTTGCAATGAATATCCAAGAAATAATTACACAAGTTCGTTATCAATTACCAATTATTAATATTATCTTAAGTAATCAATCGTATGGCTTTATTCAACATGCACAAATTAATAGTGAGTTCTTATATGGTGTTGATATTACCGATGTGGACTGGGCAATGACCACACGGGGTATGGGAGCAATTTCTTATACAATTAGAACTCTTAAGGAACTCGAGGATTGTATGGAAGAAATTATGGCATTACAAAAAGAAGGTAATAAAAAACCTATTGTTATTGATGCTCGTACCTATTATTCCGATCCACTCGACACAAGTATCGTTGCTCTTGATCCAAATCACTTTACACAAGAAGACATTGAAGCATATCAAAAACGATATAATTTCTACAATCAACCTTCATTATCAGAAATTCTTGATTCACTAAACTAAACGAAAAGGAGCTTTACCCATATGAAAAAAATCACAGGTTGGCATCACATTACTTCAATCGCAAGTGATGCGCAAAAGAATTACGAATTTATGACTCAAGTTTTAGGTCTTCGCCTCTTAAAGAAGACAGTGAATCAAGATGATGTTACTGCATATCATACGTTTTTCGGAGATGAGAACGCATCAGCTGGTAACGACCTAACATACTTCGATTTCCCAGGTATTCCTAAAGCAGTTCGTGGTACAAACGCTATTACTTCAATTGGACTTCGTGTTCCAAGTGATGCAGCGTTAGATTACTGGTTCAAACGTTTGGAAGAATTCAAAGTCAAACATCATGGCATTGATGAACTCTTTGGTGTTAAAGGCTTACGTTTTGAAGACCACGATGGTTTACGTTATCGTTTAGTATCTGATGAAAACGGTGCTGGTGGTACAGCTCCTGGAACTCCTAACCAGTGGAGTGATGTTCCTGATGAGTTTGCGATTATTGGTATCGGTACCATTGAAATCACTGTCCGCCATTTAGAAGGTCAAGAATCATGGTTAATTGATACATTAGGCTTTAGACGTATTGGTGAAGAAGAAGGTGCTATTCGCTACGAAACAGGCGATGGTGGAAACAGCTCAAGTATTCATGTACGCGTTGATCAAAAATCACAAAATGAATACCAAGGTTATGGTTCAGTTCACCATATTGCTCTAAGAATTCCAGATCATGCAGAACTTATGAAACGTATTGAACATGTGAACAGTCTATACTATCCTAACTCAGGATTTGTAACACGATTCTATTTTGAATCACTCTATACACGTGTTGATAGCATTCTTTATGAATTTGCAACTGATGTACCAGGATTTACTGTTGATGAGCCTCTAGCAACACTTGGTGAAAGCTTAAGTTTACCACCATTCTTAGAAGGCAATCGTGAAGAAATTGAAAGAACAATCCGTCCTTTCGATACAACACGTATTAACTACAGAAAATAAAGTAAAAAAAGAATACACTAAAAGGTGCCGCTGAGACTAGTTCTCAACAGCACCTTTTTGCATTAATCATAAAATGAAAATTGACACATTAATTCATACTACTTAAAGCACTTATCTTATAATCGTTTCTTATTATTCATTAGTCGCACTACCATACCTGATATAATCAAGGCAGCCGCATATATAATTAGATTGTCTGTAAGCCCTGTGTTAGGTAGAGTATTTGCACCGGTATTTGGTAAGGTATTTGAATTGCTCCCTAAATCAGAATTTGGTTTATTCTCTGGTTCAGGATTCGGCTTACTCTCAGGTTCAAGATTCGGCTTATCCTCTGGTTCAGGGTTTGGCTTATTCTCTGGTTCAGTGGACTCTTCTGACCCTGCAACAATCACTGTATCATTCGTTGATTTCGTCGAATTAGTTCCAAATTTCGGATCAACAGTTACAGCCGTTACAATGTCTTCTCTGTTAATAATTATATATTCAGGAACATCTACTTCCCATTTCCCTTGTTCATCAATATCAGCTACAATAATCTCACCATTAGGTAATGTCACTTCTACTTGCATACCAGGAGTTCCAGAACCAGTAATGACTTTATCCTTTTCAATAACGTTATCAATAATTGGTGGTATCAAGCTGTAGACATACACTACTTCTGCAGGCTCCTCACTGTGTACTCCATTATTATTTACAGGAATTGTTTTAATTTCATATCCTGGAATTTGCTGCGGATTCGTTGTATAAGGATCTCCCTCATACCCTTCTAACACTTCTTTAGTTGATAGGATATTACCATTATCATCTACATGATGAACCGTTATAGTTGTACTGCTTTTAGGAATTTCATTCTTAATATAATAATATACTACATCTGTTTGTCCCTCAGTGTAAACACCAGATGTATTTCCTGAATCTTTGACAAGAGTATAGCCTGGAATATCTTTTGGAACTGTTACATATTCCTTCCCTGTTCTCTCTGTTAAAAGTGGGTCTATAATACTTAAACCATCCTCTACAATATTATCTTCCGTATCAATTTCAATGTACGAAACAGATAATGAACCTTCAATAATACTAAATTCAGCCTCTACCGTGTTGAAAACTGTACCATCACCGTATTCTGCAATTACATTTTCATGGATAGTATTACTGATTGTATAGTTACCAGCTGGTAAAGAATCTATTTGATCTTGAGTAGGTGGAACATTATATTGACCACTTAACAATACATTATTATTGTCGTCTCTTATCTCCCATTTACTCAGTTCGATATTCACTTCTCCGAACGTATCATTGATGTCTCTTCCCACTAAGAAATCAGATGAACCAGGATTAACCGGTTTATTGACTGAAACAACTGGATTTGACCTAATTGTTAATGTGTAAAAAAAACCATTATCCCATGCTGGAAATTTATGATGTTGAGCTTCAATAAATTGAACATACTCTCCTTCAGGAAGATCTCGCAAATCCATAATAGTTGAGTATTCAACTTCCCCTGTTATCGGATGTGTCCATCTGTGATTTCTTCCGTAATCACTACCTGAATACTCAAATTCAAAATAGTCTGCTACATAATAATCCCTACCAATTTCACCATTGATAATAAACTTTGTTAATTCACGTGTACGCGCGCTTACTGAATCGATATTACCAATAAACGGTGAGATTGCTATCAACCCAACTATCATTATTCTCATAATTCTCGATAAGATTTTACTTTTTTTCATAATTATCCCTCCACAATATTTTTAACTATATGAAATGAAAAGGTATCTACTCATTGAAAATGTCTTAACATCCCAATATATTATGGAAATTGCAACAATATTAACATTACTCAAATTTATTAATATACCAAACAATACACATTTATATAATATAGCTTTAGAATAATAACATAAGCTTAATAATTTGTAAAGTGGAATTTAGCCTGCAGCGACTAATCATATCCTCTCACTTATTAAATAAATTTTGACTCCTCACCATATCTTTATTCAAAAACAAAAAATTATATAAATAGGTTAGAGAAAGTTGGGAATTCCCAATATCTTTATCAAATTTAGAACACTAATTCTTTAATTTACGTCCATATTATTTATGATCTGAATATATTATCTTCAATTTATAGTTTATCTTATTATTTCTTGTGCATACTTTTTCTTCTTTTTATCACTACATCTTTAAAATCATTTCAAATTTTAAGATACTTTATCAATCAAAAGTGACAAAGTATTACTTTGTTGATTGAGTGGATAAAAACTAATTAACATACATTAAAAAGATCCGCAGACTTATCACATATTACATAACATATATGAAACACTACTAACAGACCCAATCCACAAAGTACTAAGTAAATTACTGTCTTGTTTTATGATTGTTTCATTAATTTATGATTTAAGTCATTTATCTTTCAATAAAAGAATTTTTCATACTAATCTTTAAAAAGTTACTTAAACATAACTTGTTTAAGTAACCACAAACAGAAATAAAAAAAGCCACCGAAGTGACTTATTAATTAAAATTTGGTGGAGCTTATCGGGATCGAACCGATGACCTCCTGCGTGCAAGGCAGGCGCTCTCCCAGCTGAGCTAAAACCCCAAATTGTAAATGCAGAATAATACTAATGGTGGGCCTGAATGGATTCGAACCAGCGACCTCACCCTTATCAGGGGTGCGCTCTAACCAACTGAGCTACAGGCCCATCTTAACTGCCTTAATAATATAACATTTGCAGTACTAACTGTCAATGATATTTCACCTTTTTAAGCTAAAAAACTTACTATTTTTTTTACTGCAATTTTTAGACAATAGAAAAGTTGAACACAGATCAAATATATCCATATTCAACTTCAATATATTATTAAATCATTATCGAAACAACACCAATGCATCCAGTAATAATCATCACAACAATTGGATCAATCTTCGTTCGATTAAGAACAATTAGAGCTCCAAAGAATAGGACAATGTTAAAGATATTAGTATCTGGAGTAAAGAAAGCATTTGACACAAGGGATACCCCTGCAATAAGGATTAATGATACTACAGCAGGTCTCAGACTGTTTAGTACGTTTTGAATCATCTTTAGACTGCTGAATTTAAAGTAAACATACGCTAAAGTACCAACGATAATCATTGATGGTAGAATATTACCAATCGTTGCAACAATCGCTCCTGGTAACCCCGCAATCTGTAATCCTACGAATGTTGCTGAGTTAAGTGCAATAGGTCCTGGAGTCATCTGTGAGATTGTAATTAGGTCAGCAAACTGTTCCGGTGTAATCCAGGAATTTTGTGTAACGACCTGATTGAATATAGGAGTCATTGATGCATAACCACCACCAAAGCTCACTAAACCCACTTGAAAGAAAGCCCATAGTAATTGTAAATAAATCATTTCCTTCTCTCCTTCAGCGTTATAAAGACCCCATACGCAATAACTGTAAGGATAATAAGAATAATATTAATATTCAAGAAATAGCCTGCGATAAATACAAGAACCATAATAATCAATGAATCATTTCTTTTATCTTGCATGACATTTTTATACATTTTTATTACGACATCAATAACAACAGCCGCTACACCTGCAGCCATAGCACCTAAGGCAGCATTAATATAAATATTTTGTTTGAAAGCAACATAAAAATACGAAATAATAGACAATAAAATAAGAGGTGGAAGCACAGTACCTAATGTGGTAATTAAAGCGCCTCTAACTCCATCAATTTTGTATCCTATTAGAATTGTTGCATTAACCGCTAAAGATCCTGGTGATGACTGTGCAATCGCCACCAAATCCATCATCTCGTTTTCCTCAATCCAATTCAAATCTTCTACGAATTTCTTACGTAGTAATGGAACAATGACATATCCCCCACCGAATGTAAAAGTACTCAAATAGAACGAAGAAGAAAATAAAGTCCATAATTTCTTCATAATACACTCCTATCTCTCACTACATTATACGCCACATCCTAGGATTTATCACATTAGAATTGTTTATACTATCTATAAGCAATAATTAAGAGAACACCATTTATCAATAGCATTCTCTTATCTAACTCTTAATTATCTATGTGAATAGGTTTTGAATCAGCATGTCGGTAATCAATATACCAGTGATCAGCATATTCAGCAACATACTTAAACTCACCTTCAATATAGGAGTATTTCCTACCCAAGCTATCCTCAATTCTCACTTTAACTTTAAAGTATGCATTCTTTTTCATTAAGCTTCTAACATCATCAATAACTAGTTGCTTATTATAGAAAGAAATATGACCGTTGTTTTCGGATAAGAAATCAATGCTAGTCAAGATATTATCATCCTCATCAATGATTTGAACAAATATTTTATTAATTTGATACTCGTCATCAATATTTATTGTTTTTGTAATATTATCCGAACCGACTGATCTAGCTTCTCCTTTAAAATTTATCGGAGGATTAATATCTACTCTTAGGATAAGAGAATCTTTTGGCATTTCGACATAGTTTACATTTACACTAAAGAGTCGGTTATAAATAACATTATCCTCAGTGAACATCGGAATAGTCTCAATAGTTTCGTTACCCTTTATTATGATCCCCGCATTAACTTTATCGACAATTGGGATAACTTGACGCAGTTCATAGACTTGCTCAGAATTCTTTTCAACATCAAAAGTGCTATCGTTAACATAAAACACTATTTTCGAGTCTTTCGTTTCAATTTTTGGTGCGACTCTAAGTAACATTGTCATTTCTTTCTTTAATAAATCTATATCTTCTATTGTCAATGAACTTTCATTGAATTTAGACTCATCAAATTGTGGTTGTTTCTGATACCCTTGAATACTATCAATTCTTCTGCTCAAATTGGCAATCTCGAAGTTAAGATTACTAATATTATTCTTCATATCATTCAGCGACCAAACAAGACCAACTATTACTAAACATAAAACAAGAATCAATGCTCGATTTGGCTTTGCTTGTTTGCCTTTCTGTTGATCGTGGTTATCATGAGAAGAAGTTATTGTGACATCTTCATTTCCAATCAATTCATTAATGCTTACAGAAAATATCTTACTAAGCTCAATAAGATTATTAGTATCTGGAAGGCTAATATCTGATTCCCATTTATATACTGCTTGTCTAGAAACATTTAGTTTTTCTCCCAATGCTTCCTGTGATAAACCTAATTTCTTTCGATTCTGCGATATTCTTTGTCCTAATGTCATAATTGGTTCACCTCTATATTAAACTTACCCAAGTTTATCAATTTTAACAACAATCTTTGGCTATCTTTCTGTAAACTTTGAGTTTACACTACAATTATATGCTACTTTTTATAACTTTTCATAACTTTTTTGAAATCACTATGGCTTGGCTCTCCTTAACGTAAAATTATTATGTAATGTGGTAAATATCATTAACTGCTTGAATGAAATAGGACAATAAATATTCCTCAAATATGGAAACACTCGAACTGTCTTAATTCAGACGAAACAAAAACCAATCAAAAGTGAAGTGAATATATATGTAAAATGACAATCACATTGATTAGAGTGTTAAATGCTTTCAAGTATTCAACAAATCACTTTATTGAATTTTCATCCATAGTTATAGTCATCTCTAAAAAAGAGCACTCAGATATTCTCTGAGAGCCCATTGAAAAAAGAAAATCTTGATACTAACATTTCGTTAATACCTAAGTATGATAAACAGAGACTTTTAAGAAAGGTTTGCTACTTTGTATTACCTTATAGAGTATAAGTTTATTACTACTTAATTGTAAGTTAGCTACGCATTTAATAAATTCATAATAAGGTTTATGAGCAATTCTTTTTCGTTTGGATTGGATTCTGCAAGCATAATCGTTAATGCAACAAGTGTTTTATTATTTATCACTTGCACTCCATCTGCAATTAGCGAATCATTTCTATCTAAGAAGTATACAAATAATGCTGCCGCAATTCGCTTATTGCCATCAATAAACCCATGGTTCTTTACAAGAAAATATAGAAGGTGTGCTGCTTTTTCTTCTAAAGTCGTATACACTTCATTACCAGCAAACGTTTGATAGATTGCGCCAATGCTTGATTTAAATGCTCCTTCTCGTTCAATTCCAAAAACATCGGAATCGTGACCTCTTCTCATTTCATCAATAAGTATCATACATTCATCATAAGTTAAACGATACGTTGACTCGCTCCCTTTAGGCTTATTTATTCTCTGATGATCGTAGTCATCAAGAAGTTGAAGGGCTAGGGTATAGTTTTCTAACACAGCCAAAATCTCTGACGATTCTAATTGATTTGTTGTTCTTTCGAGTAGTTTAATCAATTTCAGTTGTGTATTATAGTCAATCTTATTTTTATTAATCGCGTATCCTTTGATCGCATAATCTTTTAAGACAGATGTTGCCCACTTTCTAAATTGGATTCCACGTTTTGATTTAACACGATAACCAACTGATATTATTACATCAAGGTTATAATACATTGGTGGTCGTGATGCTTTTCTTTTACTTCTGTCGAAAATTTCGACAGAAGTATCTTTATTTAATTCTCCTTCTTAAAAAATATTTGATATATGATAAGAAACAGAGGATCTCGCAGTTTCAAAAAGATCAGAAATTTGATCCTGTGTTAGCCATACAGTATCAGAATCAGGTGTTATATTAACTTCTAAAGATAGATTATCATCATTAAAAATAACCACTTCGCTTGTAAAATTTTGTTCCATAGCTTATCTCCTATTTCCAATTTTAGTTAGTATATCATAAAATTCGTATATTTCTATTGAATTCGTCTTAAGAACAAAAAAACTCCCACAAAAGTGAGAGTTTCCAAATATGATAACCAAATTTGATTAACGTTTTGAGAATTGTGGTGCACGACGTGCAGCTTTCAATCCTGGTTTCTTACGTTCTTTAGCACGTGAGTCACGTGTTAAGAATCCTGCAGCTTTAAGTGATGCACGGTAGTCTACTGATGCTTCTAATAAAGCACGTGAGATTCCATGACGAATCGCTCCAGCTTGTCCTGTTAATCCACCACCATTAACGTTTACATTAACGTCGAATTGATCAACTGTTCCTGTAATTTCAAATGGTGAACGAACTGTCATTTGTAATAATTCTGAAGGCAAGTGCACTTCAATTGGTTTGTGGTTAATTGTAATAACACCTGTTCCTGGAGTCAAATAGACACGAGCAACGGATGTCTTACGACGACCTGTACCTAAGTAAGTTACTTTATTTTTTGTTGTCATACTCTTCTCCTATCCCTTTATTACCATTTCCACTGGTTTTTGTGCAGCATGTGGATGATTCTCACCTTTGTATACAAACAAGTGTGTACGTTGTTTGTCACCAAGTTTTGTGTGAGGTAGCATACCATGAATTGCACGTTCTACCCATTCCACTGTGAAAGATTCGCGCATTGTACGTGTTGAACGTTTACGCATTCCACCTGGATGGTTTGAGTGATTGTAATAGAATTTCTTGAATTCTTGATCACCTGTTACTTCAATCTTATCAGCATTAATAACGATTACAAAATCGCCACCATCTACGTTAGGTGTGTATGTAGGTTTGTGTTTCCCACGTAATACTGTTGCAACTTCGCTAGCAAGACGACCTAATGTCATCCCAGCTCCATCAACAACATACCATTGACGTACAACGTCTGCTGGTTTCGTCATAGTTGTTTGACGCATAAAAATTTCCTCCTAGACCAATAGTAGTTTCCGGGGCTACAATTGGCATAAAGTGCCGATATAAATTATATGATACCTTGTCCATTAAGTCAAGAATTATAGCTCACATTTATGAGATATAATCCACAAGGATCAGCATTATATTTTGAGATTGTTTTACTTTTGGCTTCAAGATGGCTTTTAACCTGTTCTGGAGTCAGTTTTCCTTCTCCGACAGCGATTAAACTTCCAACCATCATTCGTACCATATAGCGTAAAAATCCACTACCATTCACAATAAATTGATACTCTGAACCTGTATCAATGAGTTCAAAACGATGTATTGTTCGAACTTGATCAACAATTTCATCATTGGCTCTACTGTTGTATGTCGTAAAGTCATGTGTTCCAATAAATACTTCAAGTGTTTTACGAATTTGTTCCACATCCAGTGGCTTACAATACTGCAACACTTGATTTCTCATAAACGGATCATACTCTTTGTAATTAATCCGATAAAGATACGTTTTACTCGTTGCACTAAATCTCGAGTGAAAACTATCATCAACAATCTCAACAGATAGAATACGGACTGCTTTATCACATTGATTGTTGAGGGCATGCATCCAGTCTTCAGGTAATATCTTTAATTCAGAATCAAAATGAAACACTTGAGCGAGTGCATGCACACCAGCATCGGTTCTACCTGATCCATAAATTGTGATTTTCCTTTTATGCATCCGACTTAATATTGCTTCAATATCTTCTTGGACGGTTTTATGTTTTGGCTGTATTTGCCAACCATGAAACGCTGATCCATCATACATTAAAGTTACTTTGTATCTCATAAGACTCTTCCGATTATAATGACTCCCACTAATACTGCACATGATAATCCAAACAAGAACCAGTCACTAAAACGAATAACAAGTTGTTTGTATCGTGTCCGTGTCTTCCCTGGAAAGTAACCACGAGCTTCCATTGCATACGCTAAATCTTCAGCACGGTGGTAACTTGAAACAAAGAGAGGAACAATCATTGATACAACACCACTAATTTTTTCTTTTAATGACCCTTCTTCTAAATCAACACCACGACTTGCTTGGGCATTCATAATACGTTGTGTATCTTCAATTAAAGTCGGAATAAAACGTAAGGCGATTGAAATCATCATTGCAATCTCATGAGCTGGAACTCCAATCTTTCGAAAGGGACTGAGTAAATCTTCAATTCCTAAGGTTAAATCTAAAGGAGCTGTTGTTGCTGTAAGTAATGTCGTTACCATAATCATCAGAACTAAACGACTTACAATGAATAGTGTTTGTGTTAAGGCACCGCTATAGATTTTAAATCCAAAGACATTCAGTACTACATACCCTTCACGAATCGCAAAGAGGTTTAAGATAAATAAGAAAATTAACATAAACATCATTGGCTTCATGGATTTTAGAATAAATTTAAAGGTTAGTTTTGCAGCTAATATCGAAATAATTAATACCGCAAACATAAATAGATTGCCATACAACCCTTTAATCATAAAGACACTGACCATTAAGAATATCGTAGCCATAATCTTCATACGAGGATCCATCTTATGAATCGGTGAGTTAAGTGGGATATAACGTCCTAATGCTATATTATTCATGACGTCCCTCCTTTATAACCGATGCAATGGCATCAAGGTCATATAAGGAATCTGTTTCAATCCCTTTAGCTTTCAACATATCTTTTAATAGAATAATCTTTGGTGCTACAAATCCAAGTTCTTTAAGAAGCTCAGAGTGATTAAAGAAGTCTTCGGATGTACCATCATATTTCACATTACCTTGTTCTAACACAAGAACATTCTCAGCATAATGAAGCACATGATCCATATCATGAGTAACCATGATAATTGTTTTTCCGTGTTCTTTATTAAGTTTCACAAAGAGTTCCATCATATCTTTACTACCTTGAGGGTCTAAACCTGCAGTAGGCTCATCTAAGACCAATACATCAGGATTGGTTGCTAGAACACCTGCTATCGCAACACGGCGTTTTTGACCGCCAGATAAGTTTAATGGAGAACGTTCCCAAATAGATTCATCAATACCTACTAATCGTAAGGATTGTTCTACATTGGATTTAACCTCTTCTTCACTAAAGCCAAAGTTCTTAGGTCCAAAGCTTACATCTTTATAAATAGTCTCTTCAAACAACTGCATTTCAGGAAACTGGAATACAAGCCCTACACGAGCTCTAAGTTGTTTTAGGTGTTTACTCTTCTTATTAGGTTCAATGACCGTATCTAGGACCAGTACACGCCCTTCTGTAGGTTGTAAGAGCCCATTCAGGTGTTGTACTAAAGTAGATTTACCACTTCCTGTTGCACCGATAATTGCAGTCATAGAATTCGGTTCAATAGCTGCAGTGATTGATTTTAATGCATGATGAGCAAAAGGTGAATTGGGTGCATACTCATAGGCAACATTTTCAAATTTTATTGACACAATTCATCAACCATCCTTTCAAGTTCAAACTTCGAACTAACATGGATTCCTTGTTTTCTTAAAGCTTCATAGAATTTTACAGAGAAAGGAATATCCAGTTGTAAATCAACAAGGATGTCTGATTTCTCAAGTACTTCTTGAGGCGTTCCTTCCATTACAACTTTTCCATCGCTCATTACAAAAACATAATCACTCATTGTTACTTCTTCAATATCATGGGTAATTGAGATAATTGTCATATCATTTTTATGATGAAGTTCATGTACTAAGTTATTAACCTCATCACGACCTTTAGGGTCAAGCATACTTGTAGCCTCATCAAGCACTAGTATTTCTGGATGAAGTGCTAATGCTCCCGCAATCGCTACACGTTGTTTTTGACCACCAGAAAGCTTTGTAGGCTCATGTTCGAGATAATCAAGCATTCCTACACGTCCTGCATATTTTTCAATAATTGCATTCATATCTTCAGGATTAACCATCGCATTTTCAAGACCAAAAGCGATATCATCCCTTACTGTTGAACCAATAAATTGGTTATCAGGATTTTGGAATACAATCGCAATTTTTTCTCTTATTTCATAAACGTTTTCTGGTGTTAATCGTTCACCATCAACGATTATCTCTCCTTGTTGAGCTTCCATTAGACCGATAATCAATTTCGCAACAGTAGATTTACCACTTCCGTTGTGACCAATTATCGTAACGTATTTACCACGCTTCACTTCAATATTAACGTCTTCGACAGCAAATACTTTATTGTCATAGGAAAAGCTTAAGTTTTTTATACTCAGTTGATTCAATGTCATCACCTCGTTGTGTTCTTTGTATTTAATTCTGCAATTGCGACAATGACTTCGACTGATTTTTCCATTGTCTCAACAACCGCAAACTCATGTTTACCATGGAAGTTCTCTCCCCCTGTAAACAAGTTGGGTGTTGGTAATCCCATATACGATAATCGTGATCCATCAGTACCACCACGTACTGGTGAAATATGAGCTTCAACATTCACAGATTTCATAGCATCTTCTGCAAGAGTTACAATACTCATATCTTTCTCGATCACTGAACGCATATTATAATATGTATCGTCTGTTTTTACACTCACAACGCCTTGTCCGTATTTTTCGTTAAGGTAGTTTCCAATTGAGGAAACCAGCTCTTTACGAGATTCGAATTTTTCTTTACTGTGATCGCGAATAATCATTGTGAAGGATGCATCTTCAATGTTTCCATGGAAGTCATCTACCATAAAGAAACCTTCATAGCCACTTGTATGTTCAGGACGTTCTGCTTGTGGAAGCATTTGAACAAACTCACTAGCAACAGTCACAGCATTAATCATAGTATCCTTAGCACTTCCTGGGTGAACACTAACTCCTTTAACAGTGACAAGGGATTCTGCTGCATTAAAGGTCTCATATTCCATTTCTCCAAGAGCTCCACCATCAATCGTGTAAGCAAAGTCAGCACCAAATCCTTCAACATCAAAGGATCCTGCACCTGTCCCTATTTCTTCATCAATAGTGAAAGCAATACGCACTTTCCCATGTTCGATTTCTGGATGATTCAATAAGTACTCCATTGCTGTCATAATCTCTGCAATACCAGCTTTATTGTCAGCTCCTAATAAAGTAGTGCCATCAGTAACGATTAGAGTCTGTCCTTGATACTTTTCAAGATTTGGGAACATCTCTACAGTCGATAAAATATTCAATGTTTCATTAAGAACAATGTCTTTACCATCATAGTTCTCAATAATACGAGGATTTACATTTTCTGAATTAAAATCAGCTGTATCCATATGAGCAATAAATCCAATAGTACGACAGTCTTTATCTGTGTTACTTGGAAGTGTTGCAGTTACGATCCCATAAGAATCCATGGAGACATCACTTAATCCAATTTCTTTACATTCTTCTACAAGAATGTTCGCTAAATCGAATTGGATTTGTGTCGATGGGATTGTTGTTGAGGAAGCATCCGATCGCGTATTAATCTTTGTATAACGTACTAAACGTTCAATAAGTTTTTGTTTCATAATTATCCTTCTTTTATCTGTAATCATTCTACCATATTTATGATTGAAAAAGAAAACACATCGTGTTAAAGACACAAAAAGAAAACTTGCTTTTCAGCAAGTTATGATTCGTGGTGATCACTATCTTCTGCTACTTCGCTTGCGAATTCAGCAACAGTTTCTTCAGCAGTACGACTAATTTCATCAAGAGCATCGATAGTCTTTGCGATATGCTTCTTATTATTAGCATTGAAGTAATAGCTTGCTGCTCCAATAGCGGCACCAATAATTGCAACAGGTATCAATTTTTTCATACGTTCACCATCCTTATTTCCATTTTATCATAAATTAAGTGAAAACAGTGAAAAATCTACGTCTTATTTAGTATTTTGGAGCAGGAGTTTGCTTAATATTTTCGCAAAACCATTCTGTGAGTTTTTTGGAGCAATATAATTTGCATGTTTCTTAACATCATACTGAGCATTGCCCATCGCTATGGATGTCCCACTGACCTTTAGCATTGACACATCATTCATGTCATCACCGATTGTGATCGTATTCTCAACATCAATCTCAAGGCGATCAAGAAGCCACTTCAAAGCCGTACCTTTATCAGCATTAGCAGCAGTGATTTCATAGTAGTTTTTTGAAGACATTGGGATATTGATACAATCAATCTTCGAGAGTGACTGGGTCATACGATTCAGTTTTCCTTGTGAGAAGGAAAAAATTTGAATCTTCTCTACATCGAAATGTTCTTCTTCAATAAACTTGTAGAGGTCTCGTACAACAGGATTTCTCTTAAAGTCGTCGAGAAATAGAATTCTTCGAGCTAAGTATTGCGTCCAATGGTTGTCATAACTAGTTCTATTAACATGAAGTGATACAAAGGTTTTAAAATGTTTCTCAAGATTTAAGACTTCAATTGCTTTATCATCTGGAATTAATTCTGTATAGATATCCTCGTTTGTCTTCAGATTGGTGATACGCGAACCATTCGATGTAATAGCATACTCACAAACACCAAGATCTAAAATACGACGGGGAATCCCATCAAGACATCGTCCGGTGGTAGGCACTAAGATGTATCCTTCTTCATGAAGTTTAAGAAGTGTTTCTTGAGTTTTTTTTGTGACATAACGAAAAGGATTAATACTTGTTCCATCAATATCAAATGCTAACAGCTTCTTCATCAAATCACCCCCACGATGATAGAGAAATAACTTGTCTAGGACAAGTTATTCAAAGGTAACAACAGCTGCATACTCTGCAGGTTTGTTGTTATTAACAATATTATAATGTTTATTTAAATTTTGTACAAGTGTGTTTCGAACAAGTTCATTCTTCAATAACACACTACCGCCAAAGGCGATATTTGTCGCTCCATTAAGTTCAAAACTATTTGCAAGTTCAGCAAGTTCAAGACCTGCTTCACGGTAGACATTTTGGACATGTTCTGCATCACATTGTGCACAAAGTCCACTTAACTCTGCTACCCAGTTACGGTAGCGACTATTATTTTCATTAACAACTGCAATAATATCATAGGCCGTCTTTAGATTAAAACGTTCCATTATCGTTGTATATAACGATGTTTTAGGAAGACGTCCATCTGCTTCTTTAGTAAATAAAGCTAGAAGTTTGCGTCCTATCCAGAATGCACTTCCCTCATCACCAACAAGGTAGCCAAAGCCACCACGTCGATCTTCAGCACATCCTAAACGACGAAACGCTATTGAACCTGTTCCTGCAATCACAAAGACGCCATCTTCTTTTCCAAGAGCAGCAGTCATTGCGAGCATGGCATCATTCATAAGTATTGCGTGTGGAAATACAGCATAGATTTGATTTTCAATGTTCTTACGAACTTCAGCATTTGCGCCATAGCCTGCAAGACCAAAAACAACCCCCATATCATCAATACTGTAATCCCGAGTTTCAAGAACATCCCTTACTTCTTGAAGCTCAAGTAACATCTTTTCATAACTAACATTCATAAAGTGAATGCTTTGTCTTTCTAAACTCTCAATTTGGTTTCCTTCAGTATCAAAAATAGTATAACGAGTGTGCGTCCCTCCCGCATCAACTCCTAAATAATATTTCATAAAGTAAACTCAAACTTTTGCCATGGCTTGATGTGGTCTAACAAGAAGACTTCTTGTTCTACGACACGACCCACAACATTTGATTTTCCTGTGTTTTTCATATCTTTCTTAGCGATGTTTAATTCGCCTGCATAATGACCAAACTGATCACTTTCAATAACGATATCACCACGACGAATCATTTCTGGTGCATTGATAACTGGGAATGCTTCCCCTTTATATTTCACACGTGACATTGTCGAACGTAGTAAGTAGTCATTAATATCACCACGGTTAAAGTGTGGTTCTTCTAAAACAATTTTCTTAAAGAGCTCTGGTAATCCTTCAACAAGTTCAACTTCTAAGTTTACTTTAGTTAGATTAATTTTCTTAACTTCAGCAAGTTCTTCATCGCTTGGTACAAAGTTTGAAATAATAATATCATCAATAACATTACGAGCTACATAATCTTTAATTTGTACATGAAGTGGTAAATCACGGTGTGATTCTAAAGTTACCAATCCATAATCAACTGGCCATGGTCCATATGCTTCTGGGTTCTTACTTGCCACAAATGCAGCTGAGCGTAATCCATACTTTGTAAAACGACGTGTACAGTTTAGGAAATGCTCTTCATTAAGTCCAGAATATGGATGTGGATAGAAGTTATGACATGCAATAAGATTGTATTGATTTGGTTGGAAATCCATAATCGTATCAATATAATTTGTATCGTTACTCATATTGATTTCTATCTTTAAATCATACTCATTGAATGTGAGCATTGCTTCTGTTTGTCCACCAAAACCTGCATCAAGACGAATTCCATCAGCACCAATTTCATGGAAAAACGATAAGTCGTCGTATCCAATCTCTAATTCACCAAACACCTTAGGACTTACGTCAACAATGATTTCAAATCCATGTTCATGTGCAAAGGTATTAATTTCTGTGAATTCTTGTTTAATAATTTCTTTTGGCTTATCAACAGACAATAAGCAAGAAAAGATCCTTGAGAATCCTGCATCATGTGCTTTCACAATATATGCTTTCATTTCTTCAACTGATGATTTGTCTGGATAAATTGATATACCTAATTTTCTCATACGATCTCCTTTTTAATGTTATTAAATAAATAAACTTTGATAAATCCAAAAATAAGCGATGATTCCCGCTAAGATTGAAATAAATCCTGCAGTAATCCAAAACTTGCGTGTTGCTCCTCGTTTGGAATCAATGAAGAACAAAGTAAAGGCAGTAGCTAATCCACTCGTTAACGCAATTACAACAACTCTCAGAGTGTACAACTTCAATCCTAAAGAATCTAAAATTACTGGGAACACTAAAGTGGCAAGTAACATTGCAGTCAACAAGAATAAAGAGCCCTTGAACGTAAAGCGTGGAAGACCACTTCGTTTTTCTGCTTGCATTTTCATCATAATAAGTTTCCTTTCCCTTATAAAACAAAATGAAGGTCTTGTCTATGACAAGACCTTACTTTAATAATAAGCTTAATTTTCTTGTTCTTCAATATATAACTTATTGTCATAGATTTTGAAGAATGGGAAGTAGATTAAGAATGAAACAATAATCAATACAATGTTTAAGATTACTGCTCCAATGTCTCCACCTGTTGCGATATATGCACCAATTGGTCCAGGAAGTGTCCAAGGAGCAACGGTATACACGCGAGCAACGAATCCTAAGCTAGTTGCAAACCATGCAATGATTGCAAGTACAACTGGTGTAAGGATAAATGGAATCATAAGAATTGGGTTTAACACGATTGGAGCACCAAAGATAACTGGCTCGTTAATGTTAAATACTGCAGGTACGAATGCTGTTTTACCTAGTGATTTTGCATATGCTGATTTAGCAAAGAATGCCATAGCGATTGCAAGACCGATTGTAGCACCTGAACCACCGATCCAAATAAACCATTGGAAGAAAGGTTCTGGTGAGATGTGTGGTAATGCTTTACCTGCATCTAATGCTGCTTGGTTAGCGTCTAGTAATTGTAACCAGATTGGACGAGCAACACTACCTACAATTGAAACACCATGGATACCAAATGACCAGAATACAGTAACAAGTAATACTTGGATAATTACTGATGGTAATGAGTCTGTTGCACTTAGTAATGGTTTTACAAGAGTAGCGATGAAGCCGTGCCAGTCAAATCCTAACCAGTATGTGATTCCACCGATTAAAGTAACAACGATAGCTGTTGGTACTAATACTTCAAATGAACGTGATACTGATGCAGGAACTTGTGGTGGCATTGAAATCTTGAAACCTGAACGGTCTGTAAAACGGAAGATTTCAATTGCGATAATTGCTGTAACGATACCAACAAACATTCCCCCACCACCAAGGTTAGCAATTGGCAATACAAAGCCTGCTACCGGTAATGTTAAGTTTGCTGCTGCTTCAGCTGTTAATACACCATCTTTAACTAATGCTGCAACTGCTGGAACGTTCACAGGTGTGAATGTTAATAAGAAGGCTGCTGTTGCTAAGATCCCACCTGATAATCCATCAAGGTCATAAGATTCAGCTAAGCTATAACCAATACCGAATGTAGCATATAATGTCATAATTGCCATTGTCATACGGAATGGTAATACAATCTTAGGTGCGTTTTCTACTAAGAATTTGTATACGCCCCAATCTTTTGGTAATGGTGGGTTACCTAAGATTAAGAAGAATGAGCCGACAATGATAAGTGGTAATGTTGCAACAATACCATCACGAACTGCACGTAAGTGACGTTGGTTCGCTAGCTTATTCATTGGACCAGCTAATTTTTCGTCCATAATTCGAACTAATGTGTCCATAAATAAATTTCCCCTCCTAGACGAAAGTCGTCTGTATATATAATGTAAGCTATTTCACATCCATTGTCAATTTAATTTCACATTTTATAACATATTGTTGAAATATTATTTCTCTAAGTTCGTTACGCAATTCACAATGAAATAAAAGAGAAAAGAACTCCGTTGGAGTTCTCAGCATTATTCTTCAAATGTAACCAGCTTATGCCCAAGTTTTTCTAAGTGACGTTTAAGTTTATTACTTTTTAATACTTCTGTCTCACGAATTCTTGGCATACTATAACTGCTGGTTTGAAAGAGTGTGTTATCCACATATGCAGGATGCGTCATGATTTCTACTATATCGTCAAATTTATTTAAGGATTCAATAAAGTATGACTCTGTAACCTTATCATCATAGAAATCGAGTTCTACTGGTACATCCACACCCCTTACAGATACGCCAATACTTTCAGCAATCTTCGTTACAACTTCCTTTACGACTGGAAACATATGTACGTGATGATGTGAGTCAATATGATCTGGAAAGAAACCAAAGAGTTCTACAAATTTCTCCAGTTGACATTGAAACTCTTCATAGATGATTGAAGCATCAAGTGTAGAGTTTATAGCATCCAGTTCCTGATACTTTAAGAAGTTTCCTTCTTTATCAACATAAGGAAAATTTCTTGATACAGGTTTTCTGAATGTTAGTGTGAAGTGAATCCCAATACCTAATCCTGTGTTCTCGTGTGCTAACTTTACTGCATGACCTATTGCATAACCATTCACTAGAGCAGTGGTTGACGTTAAGATACCGTACTTATATGTGTCGATAATGCCATAATTGACACCTTCGCTTAAACCGAAATCATCGGCGTTCACTATAATTTTCATACGTTCTCCTACTAATTAAACTGTGGAAGGTATTCTTTATGTGCTTCCAACATTTCATCAACTACTAATTCTGCTACTCGTGCACTTGAACATAGTGGATTAATGCTTAATGCATAAATTGCAAGTTCACGATTACCTGTCATTGCAGCTTCACACACCATTTGTTCAAATGACTTAATAGTTTGAATTGTTCCATTAATACGTGGGTCAAGTTCACCAACAGTAATTGGTTTTGGACCATCATTGGTAATAACACAAGCAATTTCAACAGCACTGTTATCTGAGATATTACGGATTGCTCCATTATTTCTTACATTAACGTATTGAATGTCTTGTTTATTATTGTGGATTGAATCGATAAGATCACACGCAGCATCTGAATAATAAGCACCACCACGTTTTTCTAATTGTTTAGGTTTAACTTTCAACTCCACATCTTTATAGAGTTCAAAGAGTTCATCTTCTAACTTTTTAACTACCTCACCACGAACACGTCCTTCTTTGTACTCTTCGAGTTCAGAATCAAGTTGTTCTTGAGTGAAGTAATAATAGTTATGGTATGGACATGGTAGATATCCTAAACCTTTGATAAAGTGTGGAGAATATGTTTCAGCACTAAAGTTATTCATTTGAAGAGCTTCTTCACTTTTTTCCATCTGATGTTCAATCACTCGTTCAAGGACTGATTCACCTTTTACAAAAGCGTCAGTTACGAAGATATGGTGGTTAACACCACTAATCTCTAAACTTACATCATTGATTGGAACGTCTAATGCATGGGCAATACTGTTCTTTAACCCATAAGGGACATTACATAAGCCAATAACACGTTTAAAGTCTGTATAACGTAAGACAGCCTCTGTAACCATTCCTGCTGGGTTGGTAAAGTTAATCAACCATGCTTTAGGACAAAGCTCTTGAATATCTTTAACGATATCAAGGATAACTGGAATTGTACGAAATGCTTTAAACATTCCTCCAGCTCCATTTGTCTCTTGACCAATGATTCCATGTTTAATTGGAATACGTTCGTCTTTAATACGAGCATCCAATTGACCTACTCGCATTTGAGTTGTAACGTAGTCAGCATCTACTAAAGCTTCACGACGATCGGTAGTTAGTACTACTTTAATTGGTAGTTTAGCTTCTTCAACCATACGCTTGGCAAGAGCACCTACTATTTCTAACTTCTCGCGTCCTTCTTCAATATCAACTAACCATAATTCAGATAGGGGGAAGGATTCATAACGCTTAATGAATCCTTCAACTAATTCAGGTGTATAACTACTTCCCCCACCAATTGTAACTACTTTAATACTTTTCATACTATCCCTCACTAATATCTATTCGAATGCTTCTGGTGCCTTATTCGCTAAGATTACAAATGGTATGTAAAGAAGCACCGATAAGAGTAATGTAACGATTGATAAGATTGTTGCTGGTATGTTTCCACCTGTTGCTAAGAATGCGTTAATAACTGGTGGCATTACCCATGGAGGACCTAAATAGATACGACCTGCAAATGGAATAATTTCTGTAAAGAACCATGCAAAGGTAATCATCAATGGTGGAATTAAGATAAATGGAATTGCCATGATTGGATTTAATACAATTGGTAATCCATAAATAATTGGTTCATTGATTTGGAACACTCCTGGAGCTAGTGCCATCTTCGCAAGACTTCTGTGTTGAACAAGTTTCGATACAAGAAGTATTGCAATGATCAGTGCCAGTGTTGACCCTGAACCACCATGCATTCCATACATATCTGCAAAGTTACGTGTAATTGAGTTTGGTGCTTGTAATCCATGAACTAAGATAGCTTCTGAGTTTTGTGATGTTGCTGAAGCATACATAGTATCAAGCACAGGACCAATAATTAAGCTACCGTGTAATCCAAAGAACCAAAGAATTTGTGCAAAGAAAATCAAGAAGATATAGGTAAATGGTGATTGACCTAAGTTTGATAGTGGTTCTTGCAACATAATGTTAATCCAGTCTTTGAATGGCATACCGATAACATTCAAGAAGAAAACGGATGTGATTCCCATAAGAATCATGACAACACCTGATGGAATAATTGCACTAAATGCTCGTGATACAGCACTTGGTACTTGTTCAGGCATTTTAATTACCCAACCTTTACGTGTAATAAACATAAAGAGTTCAGTTGATACCATCGCAATGATTAATCCAGCGAAGATTGCTGTTGAGTTAAATGATGTCCATGATACCATTCCCCACATATCGTTTGCTGACTGTGGTAAGAAGATAAAGTATGATACAACTGCTAAGATACCAGCTGCAAGTGCATCGCCTTCATATTGCTCTGCAAGCTTGTAAGCTACTGATAAAACAGTAAAGATAATACCTAAAGCTAAAGTTCCCCACCAGATTTGGTTTGAGACAGGGAGAACCATATCTGTAAAGAATGGTTGAATTGTGTTTTGGTAGAAACCAAATTTATTCATCGCTTCCCCAACAATGGATGTTTCTACTAATACTACTTCCTTGATCATGACGTTGATTGCACCAAACATACTGATTGGCATAGTTGCAATAAAACCATCACGTAATGCTAAGAGATGTCTTTGGTTACTCAGTTTTGATGCAAATGGTAACATATGCTTCTCGAGTGCGCCAGTGACTTTACTCATTAAATTGCCCATTAAAACTCCTCCTATATAGGGGTGGTACCCCTTACACATCCATAATAACAAACATCTTTTAAAGCACAATAAAAGCAAGTCGCAACTGTACTAATACAGTTTATCTGTGCTATACTATCCTAGCGAGGTAAAACATGGTTAAATATCTTAAAATATCCAACTTTATCCAAAAGAAAATCTACCAACACCACTATCCTGCTGGTAGTAAACTTCCATCAATTGCAAGTCTTTCCAAGCAGTTTAACTGTAGTAAAGGAACAATCATTAAAGCTTATGATGTCTTAGTATCTAAGCATATTATCTACTCTAAACCCCAAAGTGGTTACTATGTCGGAGATGACTTTTTGCGGCATGAAATTACCACACGAACCTATGATTTAAGTACCGGTAACTTACAAGTTGATGCCTTCCCAATCATTGATATTAAGCATTCAATGAACATTGCAATTGAGATGTATGGTCAGTATTCACTCAGTCTTGAATTAAGAGGAACCCCTACTTTATCTCTTGAACTTATCAAATATTTAGAGACACAAGGACTCTATACACGACGAAAAAATGTCTTCCTGTCCCAAGGTGTAACACAAGTATTATCAATTTTACTCAGCATTCCTTTTCCCAACGACAAGTCTATTGTACTTATTGAGGAACCCAGTTTTAGTTTTACTGTGGATCAACTGAAAGCTTTTCATACTCCAGTAATGACAATAAAACGTGATAAAGATGGTATCGATATGGATGAATTAGAACATATTTTCAAAACATATCCCATTAAGTTCTTCTATACTATTCCACGAAATCATAATCCTTTAGGAACCTATTTAAGTCATGAACAACGGAAAAGAATTGTTGAATTAGCTCATAAGTATGATGTCTATATTGTTGAAAACGACTATTTAAGTGAATCTTTCGTTATACCTAAATATACCACTCTCTATTATCTTTCTGAGTTTAAAAACTGTATCTATTTAAAAAGCTATACAAAGCTCTTCCCTTATATTCGTATAGGATTCGCATTAATACCCGATGAGCTCACAGAGGCCTATTACAAGGGCATGGAGAGTGCCTACTACACTTCATACTATATGCCTGATCTCGTCTCACAGGCGACCTTAGAATCGTCTTTACGGACAAATATCATCTCCAGCATTGCCGACAGCTTTGGAGAAGACTTAAAGCAGAAAGCTTCCGTCTATCATCGTGTTACATCCCATTGGAATCGCGAGCTCGTCGATGCCCAAGAGATTCAATCCGGAATTTATGGAACAATAATTCTGAATAAAAGTATAGACATGAGTCAGTATATAAAGAAACTCAATGATAATGGCGTCTACGTGAAGTCTAATGAGTCAAGTTACTACAACACGGATAACTATAATAATTCTTTTAGAATCAGCTTATCACGTGTAACACCCAATGAACTTAAGCTCGCTTTGGAGATTATCAATCGCGTTGCACGAGAGTTCCTAAACACAGTAAAGCCATCACAAACGTGATGGCTTCTTTATAAAAAAAGTGACCGAAGTCACTTAGATTAATGATTAAACAAATTCAATGATTGCCATTGGAGCTGCATCTCCACGACGCATTTCAGTTTTGATAACACGTGTGTAACCACCATTGCGGTCTGCATATTTTGGTCCAATTTCGTCAAATAATTTTTGTAAAGCTGTTTGTCCTGTTTTCTCATCAGCAACAACATTGAAGACAATACGTGCTGCTTGACGACGTGCGTGTAAATCACCACGTTTTGCAAGTGTAACGAGTTTATCTGCAACAGAACGTAATTCTTTAGCTTTCATTTCTGTAGTTTCGATTTGTCCGTGAACAATCAAGCTTGTTGAAAGGTTACGTAGTAACGCTTTACGGTGAGCTGCATCACGACCTAATTTACGGTTTCTCATGGTTTATCCTCCTATTCAAATGACTTGAAGCCTAATCCAAGATCAAAGAGCTTGTCTTTAACTTCTTTAAGTGATTTCTTACCTAAATTACGAATACGCATCATTTCATCTTCTGATTTTAAGGTTAGTTCTTCAACTGTTTGAATGCCTGCGCGTTTCAAGCAGTTATATGAACGTACTGAAAGATCTAAGTCTTCAATCATCATTGTCGACATTGGATTTTCAACACCTGATACATCAGGACGAATTACTGATTCGCTTTCGTATACTGAGTCTTTAATTGCTACAATTTGCTCTAAATGATCCATTAAGATTTTTGATCCTAATGATAGAGAAACTTGAGGTTGGATTGCTCCATTTGTCCAAATTTCCATAATTAAGCGATCATATTTTGAGTCTTGACCAACACGAGTTGGCTCAACGAGGTATTTCACTCGTTCAATTGGAGTATAAATAGAGTCTGTAAAAATCGTGCCAATACCTTGTGATGCATTTTGATAGATCAGTTTATTTTCATCTGAACTAACATATCCACGACCATTACGAGCTTTAAGTTCCATTTCTAAAACAGCACCCTCTGCAAGTGTAGCTATAATGTGATCTTTGTTTAAAATTTCAACATTAGCTGGACACTCAATATCTGCAGCAGTTACTACTTTAGGACCTTTTTGTAAGATTCGTAAGGTGTAGATTTCATCATCAGCAATATTGATAACAAGATCTTTAACATTTAGGACGATACCAGTTACATCTTCACCAACTCCAGCGATTGATGTAAACTCGTGGTAAACACCTTCGATTTTAATGGAGTATACTGCCGCACCTGGTAGTGATGACAGTAATACTCGTCTTAAGGCATTACCAATAGTATTCCCAAATCCTCTTTCAAGGGGTTCAATTACAAACTTTCCGTAATTTGCTGTTTCATCAAACTCTTTAACTTCAAATTTAGCACGTTCAAACTTGTTCATCTATGAATACCTCCTGGTTTGTTTAGATTTAAGATATTATCCACGTGGACGTTTTGGTGGACGGCATCCATTATGAGGAACTGGAGTTACGTCGTTAATTACGCTAATATCTAGTCCTGCAACTTGTAATGCACGCACTGCTGATTCTCGTCCAGGACCAGGTCCTTTTACGCTTACTTCTACTGATTTCATTCCGTGATCAACAGCTGCTTTAGCTGCTGCTTCAGAAGCCATTTGAGCTGCATAAGGTGTTGACTTACGTGAACCCTTAAAGCCTAATGCTCCAGCACTTGACCAAGCGAGAACGTTTCCTTGCTCGTCTGAGATTGTCACAATCGTATTATTGAATGTTGAGTGAATGTGCGCAATTCCACGAGCTATATTTTTCTTAACACGACGTTTACGTGCTACTTTTTGCTTTGCCATTACGTTTTCCTCCTACTTACTATTTCTTCTTGTTCGCAACTGTACGACGTGGTCCTTTACGTGTACGTGCGTTAGTCTTTGTACGTTGACCACGAACAGGTAAGCCACGGCGGTGACGAATACCTCGGTAGCTACCGATTTCCATTAAACGTTTAATGTTTAAGTTCACTTCACGACGAAGATCCCCTTCAACTTTAACTTTTTCGATTTCTCGACGAATTGCGTTAACTTGATCTTCAGTAAGATCTTTAACACGAATGTTTTCATCGATACCTGTTGTTGCCAATACTTGTTGTGATGTTGGCAATCCGATACCGTAAATATATGTTAATGAAATAACTACACGTTTGTTACGTGGAATGTCAATTCCTGCTATACGAGCCATAAAATGACGTCCTCCTATCCTTGTCTTTGTTTGTGTTTTGGATTTTCACAAATAATCATTACTCTACCATTGCGTCGAATAACTCTACATTTTTCACACATTGGTTTTACAGATGGTCTAACTTTCATAGTATTTCCTCCTAAACCTTCTATTTATGTCTAAATGTAATGCGCCCACGTGATAAATCATAAGGTGAGATTTCTACAGTCACGCGGTCTCCCGGTAAAATGCGAATGTAATGCATACGGATTTTACCAGATACGTGAGCTAATATTTCGTGACCATTACTTAGTTCTACCTTAAACATTGCACCAGGCAATGTATCAAGCACTACGCCATCAACTTCGATAACATTTTCTTTACTCATGAGTGTCTAATTGCCTCCTTACTTCGAGTTAATATTTCATATCCGTTTTCGTTAACAACAACTGTATGTTCGAAATGAGCTGTCAGTGATCCATCTTTTGATGTAACACTCCAATCATCATCAAGAACTTTAGTTTTGTTTGTACCAATTTGAACCATTGGTTCAATTGCAATAACCATGTTTTTTCTTAATAAAACACCTTTACCTGGTACTCCAACATTAGGAACATAGGGTGCTTCATGCATTGATGTACCCAAACCATGTCCTGTATATTCTACAGGTAAACCATAGCCATGTGGTAATACCACTTGCATAATAGCATGACCAATATCGCCAACGCGATTACCAGCAACAGCTGCTTCAATTCCAGCAAAGAGTGATTCTTCTGAAACTTCTAAGAGTTTCTTAGCTTCATCACTTATTTCTCCAACTGGATAAGTCCATGCATGGTCACTGTAGTAGCCTTTATAAATTGCTCCTACGTCGATTGTGATAATATCACCCGATTTCAGGATTTCATCAGAACTTGGAATCCCATGGACTAATACTTCGTTAACCGAAGCACATATGGAACCGCTAAAATCATTATAACCAAGAAACGCTGGTGTTGCACCTTGACTTAGAATATAACGGTGAGCCAAGTCGTCGAGGTGTTTTGTAGAGACACCTGGCTTGATTGCTTCTTTCACTACTTCTTGAGCTTCAAAAGCAATACGACCTGCTTCACGCATTAAATCTAATTCTCGTTCAGACTTGGTTGAAATCATTTAACCGCCTCCAAAATTTTTCGAATCTGCTCCATAACTTCTTCTGCAGGTCTGTCTGCATTGACGTTATGTACTAAGCCTTTTTCATTGAAATATTCAATTGAAGCTTGTGTTTGTTCGATGTATTCGTTGTAACGTACTGCGAGTTTCTCTTCAGTGTCATCACTACGTTGGTACAATTCTCCACCATCTAAATCACAGACACCTTCTGTTTTTGAAGGGTTTGAATAAATGTTATAGATTGCACCGCATGTTTTACAGAGACGACGTCCTGTAATACGTTTTACCAATGCTTCATATGGAATCTCTAAGTTAATAACAACTTCAACAGGTTTCCCTATTTCTTTTGCCATACTTTCAATTGCATGAGCTTGGCTTAAATTTCTTGGATAACCATCTAGTAGATAGCCATCTTTTGTATCATCTTGCGAGATACGCTCTTTGACCATTCGGTCTGTAACTTCATCAGGTACAAGTTTACCAGCATCCATGTATGATTTTGCTTCTAAGCCAACAGGTGTTCCGTTTGAAATAGCTGCACGGAACATATCTCCTGTTGAAATATGAGCAACACCAAACTCTTTAACGATCTGTGTCGACATTGTGCCTTTTCCGCTACCTGCAGGTCCCATAATTAATATATTCATATGATACCTCCTAGCGATTAAAGAGTCCCTTGTAGGAACGTTGAGCTAAACGTCCTTCAAGTTCTTTCACAGTTTCTAAAGCAACCCCAACAACGATGATAATACCTGTCCCACCAAGTGCTGTGGATGATGGAATCAATCCGTTAGTAACAAGTGGTAAGATGTGTGGTATTACAGCGATAAATGTTAAGAACGCTGCACCAAGAACTGTGATTCTGTTCAGAATTGTACTAATGTACTTTTGAGTATCCTTACCAGGACGAACACCTGGAATATAGGAATTGTTTTTACTAAAGTCTTCAGCAATCTTCTCTGGATCAACTTGTAAGTTGGTATAGAAGAAAGTAAAGAGAATTACGAGTACTGCATAGATTAATAATCCAACAGGATGACTGGTTACAAAATATGTACTTAAGAATTTGTAAACAGTACCTTGGTTTAACCAGCTTAAGACGATGATTGGTGCTTGCATAATTGCTCCAGCAAAAATAACTGGGACAACTGATGCTGAGTTAATCATCAATGGTAAGTGGTTCATTCCCTTACCACGCATTGATCCACCTGTACTTGATGTATATTGGATTGAGATCTTACGAACAGCTTTGCTCATAAATACGACAAGGATAATGATTGCAAAGTATGCAACAACATATAATCCAAACCATAACCAACCTAATGTACTTTCTGGTGTAACAATACTGTTAAATGCGCTTGTAAATGTACGAGGCATTTGGGACACAATTCCGGAGAAAATAAGTAATGAAATACCATTTCCAACACCTTTAGCAGTGATTTGATCACCTAACCAAAGACAGAACATTGTACCTGCTGTAATTACTGTACCCATGAATAGATAATCCGTAGGTGCTGTTCCTAGCAATATACCGTACTGTGTGTTAAACACAGCAATAATAACAATAGATTGTACATAACCAAGAACAACTGCAAGATAACGTGTAATACGATCTATTTGTTGTTTACCTTTTTGGCCTGACTTTGTTAGTTCCGTTAAATATGGAATAACATCCATTGATAATAATTGAATAATAATGGAAGCGGTGATATATGGACCTACGCCTAATGAGAATACAGATAGCGATTGTAAGAAACCACCACCAAGAATATTCATCATTCCGACTAGTGAGTCGGACTCAAGTGAAGTCATCATCGCAGATAACTTCGTGCTATCCACGTTAGGAACAGGTACAACTGTTCCTAAGCGATATAACAATAGCATAGCGAGTGTAAAAATGATTCTTATTCTGATTTCCTTATTTTTAAATAAATCAGTAAATAGTTTCATTAGATAACCTCAGCTTTTCCACCTAATTTTTCAATACTTTCAATTGCTGATTTAGAGAATGCGTTAGCTTTAACAGTTAATTTTTTCTCTAATTCACCTTGACCTAAGATTTTAACTCCGTCAAGTGTTTTATTAATGATGCGTTTTTCAAGTAACATTTCGATTGTTACTTCTGCACCATCTTCAAATGCATTTAATGAAGATAGGTTTACAACTGCGTATTCTACACGGTTAACATTTTGGAAACCACGTTTTGGAATACGTTTGTAAAGAGGTGTTTGTCCCCCTTCAAATCCTAGTGCAACTCCACCGCCACTACGAGCATTTTGCCCTTTGTGACCTTTACCTGAAGTTTTACCAGTACCTGATCCTTGACCACGTCCGATACGTTTACGATCTTGGCGTGCACCTTCATTATATTTTAGTTCATGTAATTTCATAAAGGTTCCTCCTATCGAACTTGTTCAACTTTAATTTCACGTAAAGCTGCTACTTCATTAACTGTATTCATTGATTGTAATGCATCAAATGTTGCACGTACCATATTAATTGGTGTGCGTGATCCGATACATTTTGTTAATACGTCTGTAACACCAGCTAATTCCATAACGTCACGGATAGCTCCACCAGCGATAACTCCTGTACCTTCGATTGCTGGACGTACGAATACTTCTCCTGCACCAAATGTACCTGTTGCTGTATGTGGTAAACTACCATTTACTAATTTAACGTTAATAAGATTTTTCTTAGCTGCTTCTACACCTTTGCGAATTGCATCTGGAACTTCGTTTGCTTTACCTGTTCCAAATCCAACACGACCTTTTTTGTCACCTACGACTACGAGAGCTGCAAAGCGGAAACGACGACCACCTTTAACAACCTTTGTAACACGATTGATGACAACAACACGTTCTTCGAATTCTTGTTCGCGTGCTTCTCTTCTAGGTTTACGATTCATCATGCGCCTCCTTTATTAGAACTCGAGCCCAGCTTCACGAGCTGCCTCAGCGAGTGCTTTTACACGGCCATGGTAGATGTATCCACCACGGTCAAATACAACAGTATCAATACCTTTATCTTTTGCAAGTTTTGCGATTTCAGCACCAACTTTAGTTGCTGCCTCCACGTTCCCACCGTTTTCCAGTTTTAACGCTACTGAGCCAGTTGCAACAAGTGTAACTTGTGCTACATCGTCAATAATTTGTGCTGCAATGTTTCCATTGGAGCGATATACGCTAAGACGTGGGCGTTCTTGCGTTCCACTGACTTTACGACGAACGCGAGCGTGTCTACGCATACGTTCTTGATTTCTAGATAGTTTTTTTGCCATAATTCAATTTCTCCTTTCCCACTATTTCTTAGCTGCGGTTTTTCCTTCTTTACGACGGATAACTTCATTTTTGTATTTAATACCTTTACCAAGGTATGGTTCTGGTTTACGAGTTGCACGCACGTTTGCTGCAAATTCTCCAACCATTTGTTTGTCGATACCTGTAACTACGATTGATGTAGCTGATGGTACTTCGACTTCAAGACCTTCATTAATTTCGAATTCGATTGGATGTGAGTATCCAACATTCAAGACCAATGTGTTACCTGACTTAGATGCACGATACCCGATCCCAACTAGGTCTAGTTCTTTCTTGAATCCTTCATTAACACCTTCAATCATGTTATTGATTAATGAACGTGTTGTTCCATGAATTTGTTTTACTAATTTTGTATCATTAGGGCGTGTAACTGTAATAATGCCCTCATTGATATCGATTGTATATAGACTATTGAACTGACGTGTTAATGTTCCCTTAGGACCTTTAACTGTCACCTCATTACCAGCCTTTACATCGACTTCAACGCCTGCCGGAATGGTAATCGTTTTATTTCCGATACGTGACATAGTGTCTCTCCTTCTCTTACCAAACGTAAGCTAAGACTTCACCGCCGACATGTTTTTGTCGAGCTTGTTTGTCTGTTAGCAAACCTTCGGATGTTGTCATGATGGCAATACCAAGTCCGTTAAGAACGCGTGGTACTTCATCAACTTTTGCATAAACACGTTTTCCTGGTTTTGAGATACGTTTTAGACCGCTGATTACTCGTTCGCCGTTTGGACCGTATTTAAGAACAACAGTAATGCTCTTCTTATAGCCTTCACCGCTAACCATGTAGTCACGGATGAAACCTTCTTCTTTCAAGATTCGTGTAATTTCGATTTTTTCTTTACTTGCAGGAACCTCAACAACATCGTGTTTTGCTTGAATAGCATTACGAACGCGTGTTAATAAATCTGCAATTGGATCTGTTACATACATATTGAAATGTTCCTCCTAACTACCAGCTTGCCTTACGTACGCCTGGAATTTGCCCTTTATGAGCTAATTCACGGAAGCGAATACGTGACATACCATATTTACGTAAATAACCACGAGGACGACCATCAACTTTATCACGGTTGTGTAAACGTACAGGGGATGCATCGCGTGGTAATTTTTGTAACCCGATGTAATCACCTTCAGCTTTTAACTTCGCACGTTTTTCAGCGTAACGTTCAACTACTGCTTGACGTTGTAATTCACGAGCAATTTTTGATTTCTTAGCCATTAGTTACCCTCCTTTTTGAAAGGCATGCCTAATTCTTGTAATAAAGCATATCCTTCTTCATCAGTTTGCGCTGTAGTAACAATTGTAATGTCCATACCGCGAACTTTATTGATTTTATCATAATCGATTTCTGGGAAGATTAATTGTTCTTTAACTCCCATTGTGAAGTTTCCACGACCATCGAATGATCCACCGTTAATACCACGGAAGTCACGTACACGTGGAAGTGCAACTTTAATTAACTTTTCGAGGAAGTCATACATTTTTTCGCCACGAAGAGTTACCTTTGTACCGATTGGCATGCCATCACGAAGTTTGAAGTTAGCGATTGATTTCTTAGCTTTTGTAATTACTGGTTTTTGACCTGTAATGATTGTTAAGTCTTCAACTGCATCTTCTAAGATTTTTGTATTGTTGATTGCTTCCCCAACACCCATGTTAACTACAATTTTTTCAAGTCTTGGAGCTTGCATTACTGAAGTATAGTTAAATTTCTTTACTAAACTTTCAACAACTTCTGTTTTATATTGTTCTTTAAGGTTCATTTAGCTATACCTCCTTATTTAACGACGTTTCCGGATTTTTTATAGAAACGTACTTTTTGACCTTTTTCTTCTTTGAATCCTACACGACTTGGAGCTTTTGCTTTTGAATCGTATAGCATTACGTTTGAAACATGAATCCATGCTTCTTGTTCAAAGATTCCACCATCTGGGTTGATTTGTGAAGGTTTCATGTGTTTCTTAACTAAGTTAACACCTTCAACCTTTACTTTATCTTCTTTAGGATTGACTTCGATGACTTCACCAATTGTGCCTTTATATGACCCAGTGATTACTTGAACTTTATCGTTACGTTTGATTTTCATAAAAGCCTCCTATAACACTTCTGGAGCTAATGAGACGATCTTCATGAAGTTTTTCTCACGAAGCTCACGAGCTACTGGTCCAAAGATACGTGTTCCACGTGGTGTCATATCATCTTTTAGGATAACAACTGCGTTGTCATCGAATTTAATGTATGAACCATTTCCACGACGTACACCGTATTTTGAGCGGACAACTACCGCTTTAACAACATCACCTTTTTTAACTGTTCCACCAGGAATAGCAACTTTAACTGTTCCAACAACGATATCACCGATGTTAGATGTTTTACGTACGCTACCGCCTAATGAACGGATAACTAAGATTTCTTTTGCGCCTGTGTTGTCGGCGACTTTACATCTCGATTCGTTTTGTATCATCTCGACAACCTCCTACAATACAACAGCTTTTTCGATTAAACGAATTACACGGAAGTGTTTTGTAGCTGATAATGGACGTGTTTCCATAATTTCTACTAAATCACCTGTGCTGAATTCATTGTTTTCGTCATGAGCTTTAAATTTCTTTGAATAGTTTACACGTTTTCCATAGAGTGGATGACGTTTTGATGTTTTTACTTCAACTACCACTGTTTTATCCATTGCATCTGACACAACAGTACCACGGTAGACTTTGCGTTTATTTCTTTCCATCGCCTAATGACCTCCTACTTCTCGTCACTAAGCTCACGCTCAGTGATAACTGTTTTGATGCGAGCAATCGTTTTACGGATTTCTCTTAGACGAGCAGGATTTTCAAGTTGACCTATTGCTTGTTGGAAACGAAGATCAAAGAGTTCTTCTTTTAATGTGTCAATTTCAACAAGTAAATCTGCATTGCTTATTTCACGAATTTCTTTGATTGTTGTCATACTTGTTCCTCCTCTCCTTTACGAACAAATCGGGTTTTAACTGCAAGTTTGTGTGATGCAAGACGGAATGCTTCACGAGCTACATCTTCAGGAACACCTGCAATTTCAAACATAACACGTCCTGGTTTTACAACTGCTACCCAACCTTCAGGTGCACCTTTACCAGATCCCATACGAACTTCAAGAGGTTTTCTTGTAATTGCTAAGTGTGGGAAGATTTTGATCCAAACTTTACCACCACGTTTCATATAACGAGTCATAGCGATACGTGCTGCTTCAATTTGGCGGTTACTTACGTAGTTACCTGATTCAGCAACTAAACCATATTCACCAAATGCAACTGTACGACCAGCTTTGGAACGACCTTCGTATGAAAGACGATGTGGTTTTCTATATTTTGTACGTTTTGGCATTAACATAATTAGTTACCTCCTTGCTCATCCTGTGCAGCAGCAACTGGTTTAGCATTTTGTTGTGGACGGTTACCTTGTCCTTGACGACGGTCATTACGACGACGACGTGGACGATCGAACTTGCCACCTTTAGGAGCTTCTGGTTCTTGAACTAATTGTCCTGGTAATACTTCTCCACGACAGATCCAAACTTTAACACCTAAGATACCAAACTGTGTATTTGCTTCATAGTGAGCATAATCAATATCTGAACGAAGTGTATGGAGAGGAACAACTCCTTCTGCATAACCTTCTGTACGAGCCATATCAGCACCGCCTAAACGACCTGAAACAGCTGTTTTAATTCCTTTAGCACCTGAACGCATAGTTCTTTGAATTGTACGTTTTTGAGCTGTACGGAATGATGCACGTTGTTCTAATTGCTCAGCAATGTTACGTGCTACTAGATGTGCATCCAAATCTGGGTTTGCAACTTCTAATACTTTAATGTTTACAGTTTTGCCATCAGCAATTTTTGCGATAGCTGCTTTTGTTTTTTCAATGTTTGCTCCGTTAACTCCAATTACAACACCTGGGCGAGCTGTACGGATAATAACGTCAACACGATTTTTTGATCGTTCAATTTCTACGCGTGAAACGTATGCATCTTTCAAGTTTTTGAAGATGTAATCACGGATTAATGCGTCTTCGTGAAGAAGGTCAGCAAAGTCATTCTCTGCATACCAACGTGATTCCCAATCACGAATAACACCAACGCGCATACCGATCGGATTTACTTTTTGTCCCATTGTTTTTCCTCCCTTACACGCGTTCCGAAACCACAACAGTGATGTGGCTTGTACGCTTCATGATAGGCGCTGCAGAACCTTTAGCACGAGGTCTGAAACGCTTCATTGTGATACTTTCATCAGCATAGCATGCTGAGATGAATAATTTTTCTTCTTCTAATTGATGATTGTTTGTTGCGTTAGCTACTGCTGACTTCAACACTTTTTCAATAATCTTAGAAGCATTGTTAGGTGAATATTTAAGAATTGCTGCTGCGTGATCTACATCAAGACCACGGATTTCATCAAGAACAAGTCTTGCTTTACGTGATGTTACACGTACTGTTTTAGCTACTGCTCTAACTTCCATTACTTACGTCCTGCCTTCTTATCAGCTGCATGTCCTGAATATTTACGTGTAGGAACAAATTCACCTAATTTGTGTCCAACCATATCTTCAGTAACAAATACTGGAACGTGTTCTTTACCATTGTGCACCGCAAACGTATGTTCTACGAATTGAGGGAAAATAGTTGAACGACGTGACCAAGTTTTGATAACTTCTTTTTTGCCTGATTCATTAAGTTTGTCAACTTTATTCATCAAGTGCAAGTCACAAAATGGACCCTTTTTTAAACTACGACTCATGTTGTTTTCCTTCCTTTCGCTTATTTCTCGTTACGACGGCGAACAATTAATTTAGCCGAAGATTTCTTAGTACGACGAGTTTTAACACCCATAGCTTTTTTGCCCCATGGAGTCATTGGTGATTTACGTCCAATAGGTGTACGTCCTTCACCACCACCGTGAGGGTGATCAACTGGGTTCATTACAGAACCACGAACTGTTGGACGGATACCCATGTTACGGCTACGTCCAGCTTTACCAATATTTACAAGTGAGTGTTCTGAGTTTCCAACTTCTCCGATTGTTGCACGGCATGTTGCTAGAATCTTACGAACTTCACCTGATGCTAATTGCACTGTTACATATTTTTCTTCAATACCAAGAACTTGTGCTGATGTACCTGCTGAACGCACTAATTGTGCACCACGGCCTGGTTTCAACTCAATGTTATGGACGATTGTACCTTCTGGCATAAGTCCAAGTTCTTTAGCATTTCCAACTTTAATATCTGCTTCTTTACCACTAACAACTGTATCTCCAACTACTAAACCTTTAGGAGCTAAGATATAACGTTTTTCACCATCAACATAATTTAATAAAGCAATGTTTGCTGAACGGTTTGGATCGTATTCAATTGTTGCAACTTTTGCAGGAATATCATCTTTATTTCGTTTGAAGTCAATAATACGATATTGACGTTTGTGCCCACCACCAATGTGACGTGTTGTAATGCGACCGTTATTGTTACGACCACCTGTCTTATTGAGTGGAGCTACTAATGAACGTTCTGGTTTTGCGCCTTTAGTTAATGTTTCATTAGCTAAAGTTGTCATCCCGCGACGTCCAGGAGTAGTTGGCTTATACTTTTTAATTGCCATTACTTAATTTTCCTCCTACGCGAATTATCCGGAAATAGCGTACTTCTTCCGATAGATGTTATTGACTAGATAATGTCAATGTTTGAACCTTCAGCAAGTTTCACAATAGCTTTGCGAACTGACTTTGTGGTTCCTTCGTATTTACCAACGCGTTTCTTGCGTGGTTTTACGTTAACCATGTTAACACTTACTACTTTTACATTGAAGATTTCTTCAATTGCTTGACGAACTTCAATTTTATTAGCACCTTTAGCAACTTCAAATGTAACTCGGTTATCATTTTGTTGCATCATTACTGTTTTTTCAGTAATGATTGGGCGACCGATAATGTCTCTAGGGTTACGTTTCATTATGCGAACACCTCCCCAGCTTCAACAGCTGCTTTTTCTGTAAATACAAGAACATCAGCATTTACAATGTCGTATGTATTTAAGTCTTGAACTGTAAATAACATTGTATTGTTTAAGTTTCTCATTGATAAGTAAGCATTGTTTACTTCATCTTCATTTGAAACTACAAATAATGTTTTACGTTCTAAACCTAATGCATTCATAACGTTTGCAAATTCTTTAGTTTTTACGTTTGCCATCTCAAGGTTTTGAACAACTTTTAATGTTGAATCAAGAACGTGTTGTGATAATGCTGAACGTAAAGCTAAACGACGAACCTTACGGTTTAATTTGTATTTGTAATCACGTGGTTTAGGTCCGAATACAATTCCACCACCACGCCATTGTGGTGAACGGATTGATCCTGTACGTGCACGACCTGTACCTTTTTGACGCCATGGTTTTTTACCACCACCGCGAACTTCAGTACGAGTTTTTGTTGAATGTGTTCCTTGACGTAATGATGCACGTTGCATAATTACTGCTTCGAACACAGTTTGTGTATTTGGCTCAATACCAAACACTGCCTCGTTAAGGTCAAGTGAACCAACACTTTTTCCTTCTAAGTTAAGAACATCTAGCTTAGGCATTGTTTGATTCCTCCTTAGCGTAGTCTACTAATTCAACTGGATCTTTTGATTTAACACGTTTAACTGTTGATTTGATTGTTACAAATCCACGACGTGGTCCAGGAATATTACCTTTAATTAATAAATAGTTGTTTTCTTCGTCAACTTTAACAATTTCAAGATTTTGATTTGTTGTAGTGAATCCACCATGTTGACCTGGCATGACGCCACCTTTTTTGATTGTTGGAATAATACCAGCTGAAGCTAATGATCCAATACCACGGTGGTATCCTGAACCGTGAGCTTTAGGTCCTAGTTTTTGGTTACCACGTACGATTGCACCTTGGTATCCTTTACCACGTGATGTACCTGATACATCAACAAATTCACCAGCTGCGAATAAACCAGCTTTAATTTCATCACCAATTTCGTAACTTAACATTTCTGAACCAGCAATTTCACGAACAAATTTCTTTGCCGCAGAATTTGCTTTAGCAGCGTGAGCAATCTCAGATTTGTTTGCACGTTGTGCTTTAACATCGACAACACCTAATTGAACTGCTTCGTAGTTATCTGATTCCATTGTTTTCTTTTGTAAGACAACGTTTGGTAATACTTCAACTACTGATACAGGAATTAAAGTTCCGTCAGCTGTAAAGACTTGAGTCATTCCTAATTTACGTCCTAATAATCCTTTCATGATTTCTCCCTTCTACTAAAGTTTGATCTCGATATCGACACCACTTGGTAGATCTAATCGGCTTAATGCATCGATTGTCTCCGCTGTAGGTCCTACAATTTCAATCAAACGTTTGTGTGTTCTTGATTCAAATTGTTCACGAGAATCCTTATTAACGTGTACCGATCGTAATACTGTTACGATTTGTTTTTCAGTTGGCAATGGTACTGGGCCAACAACTTTCTTAGCTCCGTGATCGTTAGCTGCTTGAACAATCTTTTGAGCTGCACTGTCAATTGTGCGGTGTTCATATGCTTTTAAACGAATACGAATAAAATTCTTTGCCATGGAAATCCTCCTTCTTCCGCCCATTTATGGGCCTGCTCTGTGCAAATTCCCCGACTTCTCACCGACCATGACAACGCTCTTCGGTGTGCCGGCAACCTCGCACTTCTACGCAGTTGCTTGATTATTATACACTAAATAGTATTGATTTCAAGGGTTTTTGCTCAGTTTTTTTCATTTTATCCAAAAAAGCTTATTTCGCACTTAATACAAGGCTTTTTGAATGTTTTTAGGTTGTTTTTATCCTCTATTATTCTAAAAACATGAAAAACTGCCCTTAGGCAGTTTACACATTATATGTTTCATCTATTTGTTTTAATTCATTGAAAGTATCAATCTCTATAATATCGCCCTCTTGGCATGGTCGGATTGCTATTTTATAGTCTTTCTTAAAGTTTGTAAGTGCAACTTCATCCCAGAACTTTTCTTTCCCTCCTGGGCTTTCAAAGACTTCTAATGAATGCTTCTCAAATTTATCAGCATCTTCTTTCGACCAATATGAGATTCCATACATTTGATGTACATCACGTCCGCCAATAAGAACTTCAGTAATATAACCACTCTTCGTTTTGAAGCACCAGTCATCTGTAACGTCAACTTTCTTCGATAGATAGTTTGTTTCGTATTCATACTTACGGATAATCTTTGGATTGTAAACTAATAAATCAGACTCCGCTACATATGCATTCGCAATCTTATCACGTACAAGAACTGCAGAAGAGATATTGTTTGCTTCATTATAGATATCATTATCAATGAACTTAATCATTGGATATTTATTAAGTAGAACATCAAACTCTTCTTTTAGATAACCACGTACTAATGTAATGTCATCGATACCAACTGCAAGCAATGCATCGAGAAGTCCATCTATAATACGTTTACCTTTTACGCGTACTAAAGGTTTTGGTGTATTAAGTGTAACTGGAACTAATCGCGATCCAAATCCAGCTGCAAGAATAACTGCTTTCTTAACACGGTATGGTTCAAGTGCTGCATAGCCTTCTTCACTAACAACATACTTATTATCAATAAGTCCAAGTTCTTCCAATTCCGCTAATGTTTTATTAACTGTACCTACGGACAACTCTAAGAGTTCTCCCAGGCGACGTTGTGTAACTGGAGAATCTTTCTCTTGATCAAGTGTTACTAATACTTCAAATTGATTTTTTGTAATCATCTAAGCTACCTCTCTTTTCACAAAATATCGTTTTGTTAAATAAACAAGTCCTTTTACTACAATATTACTTACTAATATTAATACCGAAATAAAGGCTGTTGCTTCAATCAATGATTGAGAATCAAACTGAGGTATTAATAAAGATATTGGCATGTTTCGTAAGTTAGCGAGGAAGGATACAGCGGAAATTGTAACCATCGCATTAACAAACATATACGAGAACATCTCAATAATAGTATCTTGTGTACATGGAATGTAGACATCCTTTAACATATGCCATCCACTAATTCCAAGTGTCATCGATACATCTTCTAATGATTCATTGAATTGTGTCAATGAGTTATAAGCTAGGAGATATGGTGATGCAAAGAAGTGAACAATGTTTACAAGTACCAAGATTGTGATTGTACCGTAGATCGCTGTACCGTTGAAGAATAGTACATAACCAAGACCAAGTACGATACCTGGGATTGCTAGTGATAGCATTGCGATTAAGTGCAGTGCTAAGTTTGAGAATGTCTTTTTACTTCTAGCTGTAAGGAAGGCTGTAAAGAAACTAACTGCTATTCCTACAAGAGCTGTTAGTAAGGCTATTGTGATTGAGTTAAGTAAATATGAACCAACACCTAAGCCAAATGCATTTTGAACATTCACCAATGAGAATGACATATCAATTGGATACTTCTTCACAAAGGATAAGATAATAAATGCAATGAGTGGTAAGATAGTCAGCACTAATGTAACAATACAGAATACATAAGCGATGATATCTCGTTTTTTATTTACTTTGATATCGAATGGCTTGGCAACTGTTGACTCACTATGCTCGCCTTCATTCTTTAAATCTATAATAAATGCAATAACTGCTGGGATTAAAAGAATAGCCCCTATAATTGCTCCTTTAGAAAAGTTAAGTAAACCAATAACTTCACGGTACATGTATACCGATAGAGTCATTGTTTTCCCACCTACACTAAGAGGAACCCCGTAGTCTGTGAAGATCATGGTAAATACTGCAAAGAGTGAAGAGATTAATGGCATCTTCATGTTAGGTAGTGTGATAACCCAAAATTGCTTTAATTTTGAAACACCTAATACCTCTGCCGATTCATAAGTTGTGTAATCTTCATAACGGAAGATATCTGTAAGCATTAGGAATGCAACTGGGAAAGAGTATAATATGGATCCAATGATGATACCTGTTGGTCCATAGAGTCCAATATTGATTCCCAACATATTTGTAATCAGTCCATTATCACCAAATAATAATACAAGTCCCATCCCGTGTGAGATAGAAGGTATTAACATTGGTAATGTAAATAAAACTGAGAATAATGATTTATAACGAATTTTTGTACGATTTATTAGCCATGCTAAGGTGAACGCCAACCCAACCGATAGTAGTGTTGCTGCTATTGTAGTTGTAAGTGAGTTCCATAAATATGTTCTAAATTGATCGGTTCTAAATATTTCAGCGATATCTGCACCGTTGATATTTAAGAAAACAGTAATCAACGGAAAGATTACAGAAACTAAGAGGAATACCCCAACAAGAACCTTAGCGGCTTTTATTGAGCGATTATTCATGGTTTCTACCTGTACTCTTTACTAATGACTCATATTTTTGATCTAGATGGTCAATAACGAATTCTTTAATATAATCACTTGCTGGGTTTTGATAAATATTTTGTGGTGTATCAAGTTGTTCGATTTTACCATTACTCATAACCATAATACGATCTGATAGATAGAACGCTTCTTCTTGTTCGTGAGTAATGAATATCATCGTAGCATTAAATTTCTTTTGAATAGACTTCAACTCACGCTTCATAATTTCACGGTTTGTAACATCAAGTGCAGAAATAGGCTCATCCAAGAGAATCACGTTAGGATTGAGCGCAAGTGTACGAGCAATCGCAACACGTTGTTGTTGTCCACCTGATAGCTGACTTGGTTTCTTATTGAGTTGATCAGTCATACCAATGAGATCTAATGTTCTACGTGCAATCTCATCTGCTTGACCCTTCATATCTGGACGAATCTTTAAAGCATAGGTAACGTTCTCCAATACCGTCATATTAGGGAACAATGCATAGTTTTGAAATACAATACCCATCCCACGATCATGAGGCGCTAGATTACTAATATCTTTGTCTTCCATCACAATTGTTCCAGAGTTTTGGCTTTCAAGGCCAATTAAGATTCTCAGTAAGGTTGTTTTACCACAACCTGATGGTCCTAGGACACTAAGGAATTCTCCCTCTTTTACGTCAAAAGAAATATGATCCAAGACTGTCTTTCCGTCATACTCTTTAAATAATCCATCTACAATTAATTTTGATTTTTGATTTAGAACTTCCATAAACTTAGCAACCTCTCTTTTTCTGCCATGTCTTCGATACCCGTCATATCCGCGTATTCAACATCAGTTGGATAATTATCCATTGTTATTATTTGGTTTTTCATTATCATTTCTGGTGAGAAATGTTCTTTGTCATAATTAATAAAATCATTCACTAAGAAGTCAAATACACGTCTTACATCTTTTTTGTGTTCAGATTTCTTAACAATCCCTGTACCTGACATCGAGTAAGGTGACCCTTCTTGAGGAAAGTATATCTCTAAAGGCATTCCTTTATTGATTTCCCCAACCGACTGAAATGTCATCGCCAGTCCAACTGCAACTTCACCCTGGTTCAGTAGTTTAACCGGACCCGAACCTGACTCTGTAAACTGTTTGATATTTACAGACAGTTTATCGAAGTATTCTAGGGCTGCCTGTTCTCCCATAACGTTTACTAGGTTCTTATAATAGAAGAAGCCGGTACCACTAGATTTAGGATCAGGCATTGCAATTAAGTTCTTATACATAGGATCAAGTAAATCTTCATAAGAAGTAGGAACAGGAAGATTGTGTTTATCCAAAATATCGCGGTTCACTGTAAACGAACCCGCATAACGTTCCCAAATTACAAAATTGTTGTCAAAGTTTTTTGGATTAAACTCTTTTAAGTAATCGATTCTTGTAAGCTCGGAAACATCACCTAATAAATGTTTTAGGTTATTGATATACCCAATTTCTAGTGCATGAATGATATCAGCATCAGTATTCTCGCCCTCTATCATTACTTTAGCAGCAGCTTTAGCAGTCGGCGTATACATGACTCTCACTTTTAAATCTGGAAATTTCTTGTTGACTTGCAATTGGAGTTCATCATTTCTAAACTGTTCAGCACTAGAATATATAATAATAGTATCACTCTCTTGTTTATTAACTACAAATAACAAAAGAATCGCAATTGCGGTTAATGCTATATATAATTTTTTCATAATACCCTCAATAATACTTAGATTAGAACTTCCACATACTTAGTAGTCGTTCCTTTTCTTGAATGCTATCAATACCTGTCATATCAGCATAATCAAAATCAGTAGGATAATTATCAATAAGATTCTTCTGATTTTTCATAATTCTTTCTGGAGAAAAATTTTCTTTATCGTAATAAATAAAATCATTCACTAAGAAATCGTAGACACGGATAACATCTGGGTTAGACTCATGGCCACTCACAATACCTGTACCTGTTAATGAGTAAGGTGAGCCCCACTCTGAGAATATAACTTCAAGATGCATTCCTTTATTAATTTCTTTAACTGTTTGAAATGTTAAAGCAATCCCTACTGCTACTTCACCTTGGTTAAGAAGCTTCACTGGACCTGATCCAGATTCTGTAAATTGTTTAACGTTCTTCGCTAGTTTATCAAAATATTCTAAAGCTGCTTCATCACCGAGCATATTTACTACATTCTTATAGAACATATATCCTGTACCACTAGATTTAGGATCAGGCATTGCTACCAAGTTTTTATACATTGGATCAAGTAAATCCTCATAACTAGTTGGAGCGGGTAAATTATACTTAGCTAGCACATCAGGATTAATTGCAATCGATGCTGCTTGACGTTCCCATGTAACAAATTTATTGTTATGTGTTTCTGGTCCGAAACCAGGGAGATAATCAGCTTTACTATATCCTTCAATATCTGCAAGTGAATCTATAATTTTGTTCATATAACTTGTCTCTAATGCTAATACGATATCAGCATCAGAATCTTTCCCTTCAACATAGAGCTTTGCAGCTGCTTTAGCTGTAGGTGTATACATTACACGAACATTTAACTCTGGGAATTTTTTATTTAATTGACTTTGTAACTCATCGTTACGAAACTGCTCCGCACTTGAGTATATAATAATTGTGTCACTTTCTTGTTGTCTAAGCACAAAGACTAGCGCTATAGCTATAACAACTAAAACCATATACAATTTTTTCATAAGCGCCTCCACTCAGTGAAGTATATCATATATATGTGCAATTGTATCTATTTTTTGTTCACTTAGAAGTCATAAAAATCAAAATTGAACGAAATTATAAAAAAAGAAGAAACATTGAGTTTCTTCTTTAATTTTATCTAGTTTAACAAAAATTATTTAATAATTTCTGTAACGTTTCCAGCACCAACTGTACGGCCACCCTCACGGATTGAGAATGTTGTACCTTGTTCAACAGCGATTGGAGCGATTAATTCAACTTCCATTTCGATGTTGTCACCAGGCATAACCATATCTGTACCTTCTGGTAATAAGATTGTACCTGTTACGTCTGTTGTACGGAAATAGAATTGTGGACGGTATTTGTTAACGAATGGTGTATGACGTCCACCTTCTTCTTTACTCAAGATATATACTTGAGCTTTAAATTTCATGTGTGGGTGTACTGTTCCTGGTTTTGCAAGAACTTGTCCACGTTCGATTTCTTCACGGTTAACACCACGTAGAAGTGCTCCAACGTTATCACCAGCCATAGCTGAGTCTAACATTTTGTGGAACATTTCGATACCTGTAACAACAGTTTTTGATGTAGGGCGGATACCAACGATTTCAACTTCTTCGTTTAATTTGATAACTCCACGTTCTACACGTCCTGTAGCAACTGTACCACGACCTGAGATTGTGAATACGTCTTCTACTGACATTAAGAATGGTTTGTCTGTATCACGAACTGGTTCTGGAACGAATTCGTCAACAGCATTCATTAATTCAACAATTTTTTCTTCCCATTCTGGTTGTCCTTCAAGAGCTTTAAGAGCGGAACCACGGATAACTGGTGCGTTATCTCCATCGTAACCTTGCTCTGATAATGCTTCACGAACTTCCATTTCAACTAAGTCGATTAACTCTTCGTCATCAACCATGTCGCATTTGTTTAAGAATACTACGAAGTAAGGAACACCTAATTGTTTAGCTAAAAGGATGTGCTCACGTGTTTGTGGCATTGGTCCGTCTGTTGCTGAAACAACTAAGATAGCACCGTCCATTTGTGCAGCACCTGTGATCATGTTTTTAACATAGTCAGCATGGCCTGGGCAGTCAACGTGTGCGTAGTGACGTGCTTCTGTTTCGTACTCAACGTGTGATGTTGAGATTGTAATTCCACGTTCTTTTTCTTCTGGTGCTTTATCGATTTGGTCGTAAGCAAATGCTTCACTACCATTCTTCTTAGCTAATACTGTAGTAATAGCAGCAGTAAGTGTTGTTTTACCGTGGTCAACGTGTCCTAATGTACCAACGTTTACGTGTGGTTTAGAACGATCAAATTTTTGTTTTGACATTGCAATTTCCTCCTATATTTTAAATTCATTGCCTATCAACTATATATTAAGATAAACGACTGATAAAATCAATACGTATTAAGAATATATATAACTAGTTATTTTTCTTCTTTGCAACTGTTTCAGCAATGCTCTTAGGTACTTGATCATAGTGATCAAATTGCATTGATGAACTACCACGTCCTTGTGTAAAGGAACGAAGGTCAGTTGTATAACCTGTCATTTCTGACAATGGGATGAACGCTTTAACAGTAACTGCATTGTTACGTTCTTCTTGGTCACGGATTTGTCCACGACGTGAAGAGATATCACCCATTACTGCACCTAAGTATTCTGCAGGAGCTGTAATTTCTACATCCATGATTGGTTCTAGAAGTACAGGATCACATTTCTTAGCAGCTTCACGAAGTGCTAAACTTGCAGCAATCTTATATGCCATTTCTGAGGAGTCAACATCGTGACTTGATCCATCAAATAATGTAGCTTTAATATCAATTGCAGGATATCCAGCGATTAAACCACCTTCAAGTGCTGATACTAAACCTTCTTGTGCTGGTTTGATATATTCACGAGGAACTGTACCACCAACAACTGCATCAACCCATTCGAAACCTTTTCCTGGGTTTGGTTCGAACTTAATCCATACGTGACCGTATTGTCCACGACCACCAGATTGACGTACGAATTTACCTTCACACTCTGCTGCTTTACGGATTGTTTCACGATAAGCAACTTGTGGAGCACCAACATTAGCTTCAACTTTGAATTCACGTTTCATACGGTCAACGATGATGTCAAGGTGAAGCTCACCCATACCAGCGATGATTGTTTGTCCTGTTTCTTCATCAGTATATGTTTTAAATGTTGGATCTTCTTCAGCAAGTTTTGCAAGAGCTAGACCCATCTTATCTTGGTCAGCTTTTGTTTTTGGTTCAACAGCGACGTTGATAACTGGTTCTGGGAAGATCATTGATTCAAGGATAATTTCGTGTTTTTCATCACAAAGTGTATCCCCTGTACCTGTAACTTTTAAACCGATTGCAGCTGCAATTTCACCAGCGTAAACATTTTGAATTTCTTCACGGTGGTTAGCATGCATTTGCATAATACGGCCGAAACGTTCTCTTTTTTGTTTTGATGAGTTGTAAACTGCTGAACCTGATTCTGCAACTCCTGAGTAAGCACGGAAGTATGTCAATCGACCTACGAATGGGTCAGTTGCAACTTTAAATGCTAAAGCTGAGAATGGTGCATCATCACTTGATTCACGAACTGCTTCTTCACCGTTTGGTAATGTACCTTTAACTGGTGGAATATCAATTGGTGAAGGTAAGTAATCGATAACTGCATCAAGCATTGCGATAACACCTTTATTCTTATAAGCAGCACCACAAAGTACTGGGAAGAATTCACCACTGATAACAGCTTTACGAATTGCTTCCTTGATTTGAGGAACTGTTGGTTCTTCACCTTCAAGGATCATCATCATAAACTCTTCATCAAAATCTGAAATTTGTTCGAATAATGCTTCACGAGCTTCAGCGACTTGTGCTTTGAATTCCTCAGGAATCTCAACAATGTCATCTTCTTTTTGTGAAACATCAGCAAACATATGTGCTTCTTGTTGAACAATATCAATTAATCCAACAAAGTTGTCTTCAACTCCGATTGGTAGTTGAATTGGTGCTGATTTAGCACCTAATCGATTAACGATTGTACCAGCAGCCATGTAGAAATCGGCTCCAGTAGCATCCATCTTATTAACAAACACGATACGTGGAACGTTGTATTTTGTAGCTTGGCGCCAAACTGTTTCAGTTTGTGGCTCAACTCCTGATTTAGCATCAAGAACTGTTACTGCTCCGTCAAGTACTCGTAATGAACGTTCTACCTCAACTGTAAAGTCAACGTGACCTGGAGTATCGATGATGTTAATACGATGACCTTTCCATGCAGCTGTTGTAGCCGCGGAAGTAATGGTAATACCACGTTCTTGTTCTTGTGCCATCCAGTCCATTGTAGCAGCACCGTCATGAGTTTCCCCAATCTTGTGTGTACGGCCTGTATAGTAAAGGATACGTTCTGTGGTTGTTGTTTTACCAGCGTCAATATGGGCCATAATCCCGATATTACGCATATTGTCTAATGTAAACTCACGTGCCATAAGGCTATTAATTCTCCTTTCCCGTTAACTAAATTAAAAACGATAATGTGCAAATGCTCGGTTAGCTTCTGCCATTTTGTGAATGTCATCACGTTTCTTAACTGAAGCACCTGTGCCGTTTGAAGCATCAATGATTTCAGCTGCTAAGCGTTGTTCCATTGTCTTCTCGCCACGTGTGCGTGAATATTGAACGATCCAACGTAGTCCAAGTGTTAATCGACGTTCTTGAGTAACTTCGATTGGAACTTGAATATTTGAACCCCCAACACGACGAGCTTTCAGTTCAAGAACTGGTAACACGTTGTCTAGAGCTTGTTCAAAGACTTCCATTGGTTGGCGTCCTGTTTTTTCTTCGATAATTGCAAATGCATTGTACAGAATTGATTGTGCTAAACCTTTTTTACCATCAACCATGATTCTGTTAATTAAACGCGTTACTAATTTTGAATTGTATATTGGGTCAGCAACGACGTCTCGTTTTGGGACTTGTCCTTTTCTAGGCATTTAATTCACTCCTCTCACTATTGATGTAATTATTCTGCTTTAGGTTTTTTTGTACCGTATAATGAACGGCCTTGGCGACGGTCATTAACTCCAGCGCAGTCCAGTGTACCACGAACGATGTGATAACGAACCCCTGGTAAGTCTTTAACACGACCACCACGAATTAACACGACACTGTGTTCCTGTAGGTTATGTCCAATTCCAGGAATGTAAGCCGTAACTTCCATACCATTACTCAAACGAACACGCGCATATTTACGTAAAGCTGAGTTAGGTTTCTTAGGTGTCATTGTACCAACACGTGTACATACTCCACGTTTTTGTGGGCTATTAACTTGAGTTGTTTGACGTTTAATCGTATTCAAACTACGACCTAGTGCCGGTGATTTTGATTTATAAACACGACGGGTACGACCATGTGTAATCAATTGATTAATTGTAGGCATTAATTGTCTCCTTCCTTCTATATGCACACAGTTCCAAGTGTGCCGAGCTCTTTACATTATTGAGGTCTCCACACAGGAAACCCAGTATTAATGTATAAGCTTAACCATCTTATCATACTAAGACTAAATGTCAACATTTTTTCACTCAGAAATGATAAAAAAAGCATGTAAATTTAAATAGTGCACACGCACTTGCTTTACAAGGACTATTTTAGCATACTGCTCTATAGATAAATAGCTAAACGATAAAAAAAGAATCAGTGTCTTATGACATTGATTCTTCTTCTGCTTTTAATCGTTTAAAGAATAAGATTTTTCCTTGATCATGAAGCGACTTAATAATTGTCACTGCAATTGGTAAGCCAAACATCCCTGCAAATCCAGCTAGTCTTAATCCTACAAAGATACAAACTAGTGTAACTAAAGGATGAAGTCCAATTTGATCACCCACTAGTTTAGGTTCAAGAATATTACGAATGACTGTAATTATTATATAGATTACAAAGAGTGCGATACCTAAACTAATATTACCCCTGATAAACTCGATAATAAACCAAGGTATCATAACTGTACCCGTTCCAAGAACAGGTAGTATATCTATTACCGCAATCATTGCCGCTAAGGGAATAGCATTGTCGATACCTACTATAAGGAAGCCGATTGATAATTCGATAAATGTTAGCGTAATTAGTTTTCCATAAGCAATAAGATATTTTCCAATTGTGTTTTTAAAACTAGATTTCACATCAAACACGAGTTCTGCCCAATGTTTTGGTAACATGGATAAGACTTTATTTACGATTGGTTGATAATCTAAAGTAAAGAAGAATGATGAGATGATTGAAATTAAGATACTAATTAACATACTTGGAACTGATCCAACAAATCCAGTTAACCAATCAAGGCCAGTTTTAGAGAAATTACCAATCCAACCCTTGAGACTTGCGATAATTGAATCGAATACAGATTCCAATTCAACAAGCATTTCTGGGCTTAGAGAATTCAAGAGATCTTCAGTATAATCAATAAGGTTATTAAGTAGAGGCATAACGGATTCGTTAAATACTCTTGGTAATGTGCTTGATACTCTTTCAACAACAGTAACAACACCAAAGAATATTCCGAAAATTGCTAGTCCTACTATTATATAGAAAATCAATATGACTGCAATGCGAACAAAACTATTCTCGCCAAACATTTTAATTAAACGATTAACGATTGGTTTCAATGCAAAAGCAATGAAAAATCCGAAAATAAATGGCATTAGATACTTCACAGAGAATCTAAAGACAAAAAACGCTAACCCAAACGTTATGGCGTAATATACAAAATTAATTATAAACTCTCTTTTTTTCTCTATTGGCATTAGATTCCTCCATAAATAGTTATTTCTTAAATTATACATGACAAGCTCTTTAATAAAAAGGGAAATAGTAGAAAGTTTTCTTTTCCTTTAATATATTCATTCGCTTAAGGCTAAGCTACCATAAATATTACTAAATATTATCTATATATTAATCAGATATCACTCTTAGATAAAATAGATATGAAAATTATAGTTTTTTAATAGATTAGTATTGCCATGAACTTTTTCTTATGATAGTATGTATAAGCATTCAGCAAAGAATTAAGCACATGTGGAGATGTACTCAAGAGGCTGAAGAGGTGCCCCTGCTAAGGGTATAGGTCGGGTAACCGGCGCGAGAGTTCAAATCTCTCCATCTCCGCCATTCAATGGTCCAGTGGTGTAGTGGTTAACATGCCTGCCTGTCACGCAGGAGATCGCGGGTTCGAGTCCCGTCTGGACCGCCATTCTTTGCAGGTGTAGTTCAATGGTAGAACACGACCTTGCCAAGGTTGAGGCGGGGGTTCAATTCCCCTCACCTGCTCCAAAGACGAAATTACAACTAACAACTCCTATGAGTTGTTTTTTTATGCTTCAGTAAGCAATTTCAAGATATCAATAGGTTTTTCAAATACATAATCAGGATTTACAATTCCTTCTGAAGAAGTACTACCCCATCGAGCATATCCAAAATCAATACCTGCACTACTTGCAGCTTCATAATCACTCACAGCATCACCAATATAGATAACCTCATGAGCTTGCATATCTAACAGTTCCAGACATCTATATAATGATTCTGGGCTTGGTTTAGCTTGATTAATATCATCCGCAAGTACTTCTACCTTCATATATCGATTGTATCCTTTTGATTCCATATCAATAGCATATTGAGTTCTTGTCTTTGCCGATACTACCGCTTGGGTGATGCCACGCTTCTCGAAGGCATCAAATACTTCTAGAAACCCACCATAAAGACTCGCTCCACCTTCAAACTCATTGACGTATTGTACCCATCGTTGATAGGTAAGCTCTGGATTTTCCACACCCAATTCTTCAATTACTTTAAGGCCAGGATAACTAGCATACTTTAACACACGTTCAAAAGACCACTCTTCCCCAGTTTCTTCTTTTATTATTTGTATTAAGGGAATCATATTCATATTTAAAGTGTTGAGAATTGTTCCGTCGATATCATAGATTACCGCTTTGTATTTCATATTGAATCCTCACTTTATACTATATAGTAATATTGTAACACAGCTTAACTATTTGATAGTTTCCCAAAGAACTTAATGTATGCTTTATTAGTGATTGATACCAAAATACTTCAGTTCATCATTTATTAAAACCTTAGTTTCAATGGATATTCGCGGTATTCTATCAAAAGGAATCTATATTTGAAATTTATCGTAACTAATTAGCATAAAGATTATATTCTATCTTATTTATCACCACTAAAAAAGATAAATGCACATTCTAAATAAACAATCGATGCCTTTTTCCAAACCTGACTGAATGAAATCATAGTTCGTAATTAACCAATCTGCCACGTATCCTAAAAAAACTTAGCCCAATCATAGTTAAACTCCAAAATAGTTCTTTGTTAAATAAGTCTCAATATAATTAATTTGTAGAGTATAGAGTTTCTATTATTCGTATATGCATTAAAAAAGACGCTTTGTGCGTCCAAATATAATCAAGCTAATAAAAGTCTATTCAGCTTTACAAGTAAACCCATTAGATGTAAGAAGGTTGGTTGTTTGTTCTACAGAAATTACTTTAACTTTAGAATCTGTTGTTGTTTGCATTAAACCAATTTGACTCAATGTGTCAATGCTTGTTTTTTCTAAATCATATTCTGCAATATCTTTAATAGTCACTTCATCTATACGTTCATATTTTGCTGTAACTCCGTCCAAAGAATTAATGGATTTAAGTCCTGCATCAAATAACGGGATTGCTTCATCTAATTCTTCTTTGCTGGGAGCAACGATAATGCCTTCAAAGCTAACTTTTTTTGCAATATCTCCCTCAGAAATGATTGTTTGTTTAGCAGATGTATATGCTATGTATGGTTTATCAATTGTACATACAGTTGTTGTAGTCTTCTGCTTATCGGATCCACAGCCCACTAAAAGCAACGCTGCAAATACTAAAAGTAATAGTTTCTTCATATTTTTCCTCCATAAACTATGTTAATAGTATACATTATCATTTTGCTTTAGTCTTCCCTTTTGTGAATTTTATATGAAAAGGTTCGATTCAAACTACAAAATATATGCGAAACGCAAAATAATATAGGCTGTGTTTTCTAACAATAGAACTAATGCATTCTAAAAATCCTGTTAATTGCCTTATGATAGGAAAATTCATTACTCAATCTAGTTTGATGCAAAAGAATATTGTAATTTATGAAATATCCTTTGTATTCTATCAAAAGGAATTTTTATTTGAAATTTATCGTCACTTTTTGCTGTTTTGGTATTGCACTATCTTAAGTCGTATGGTATTCTTAATAGGCGTTGGAAAATGCATGAAATGGTCCAGTGGTGTAGTGGTTAACATGCCTGCCTGTCACGCAGGAGATCGCGGGTTCGAGTCCCGTCTGGACCGCCATTTTATGCAGGTGTAGTTCAATGGTAGAACACGACCTTGCCAAGGTTGAGGCGGGGGTTCAATTCCCCTCACCTGCTCCAATATTAAATAAGCTCACGAAAGTGAGTTTTTTATTTCTTTCAATGATGTATACTAGATAAGAGAGGTGACATTATGTCAATATGGGAAGAACTTAAAAATCAACCAGCAGTAGTTGCTGCAATTATCAGTTTATTCGGTGTATTAATGAGTTCACTTTTCGGATACATTAGTTCATATATAGGAAACCAACAATCACAGAAAAACGAACTCCGTAAGATACGAGAAAATCAGAAGAAACAAATAGAACAGCAAAATAAACTTGAAAAGGATAAAGCTCTAAGAGCAGTATTGCAAAAGTTAACCTATGCATTCTATAATCTTGATTACGATGAACAACAATATTCGACCTATTTTAATACACCTGACGGTCATGAAATTTTTAACGATGTTATGTCTTTCGTAACAGCTTATGGACACGAGTCATCGGTACAATGTGTAATCTATCTACAAAAAGCAATTTTTGAGAGCAACTTATTAAAAGAACATCATTCATCACTACAAGGATCAATCGACCTTGATGTTGATTGGCTAAAATACGAAGTGAATGCACTCGCGGCATTATTAATCGCTCAATTACGCTATGATATCAGTAAGGAAATTATCAATCCTAAAGAATTACTGTCCGTAAAATACAATAACAACATCAAAGAACTCAACGAATTCTTTGGTAAGGGAGTCGATATTTTTATCGATATCTTACACCTAGAACACTTTAATCAATTTAAAGAAATCAATACAGAGAAAGAGCTGAATTAAATTTCAGCTCTTTTTTAGTCTTCTAGAATAATTGCTAGGCTCCCTTTGTAAGTAATCCAAAAATAGACCATGTATATTCCTAATACAAACACTAAGATTGTAACAGTAGGAGCAAACGAGATGATTGATTCCTTATATGCTGCAGTAAAGCTTCCTGCAACTGCCTTAACTCCGACGTAAGAATGAAGGAGCCCAATACTTAGCGGAATTAAGAAATACACGCTAATTTGTTTTAATACCGATGACTTGATAAGTTTTGAGTCAACTCCAAGGTCCGATAATACTTTGTATCGTTTCTTATTGTCAGTAGCCTCTGAGAGTTGTTGTAAGGCAAGAATGACAGCACAGGTTATTAGAAATACAGGACCTAAGTAAATCGAAATATAAGCAAGTGTTAATTCAACACCAGACATTTGATCCAACATTTCCTGTGCAGAAAGTACTAAGTCTGAGTTCTCATCCAAATTGTTATCATGTACCAACTTATCTTTGAATGCATAAGAATCTACATCTTTATTTAGTTCAAAACTATGACGTGTCATAACGGAACTTACTTGAATACTTTGGTTATTTAGAAGAGTCTTTAACTCTGAATCGTTCACAATCAAATATACATTTCTTAAATCATTGTTGATGGTAATTAAACTGCTTACTTCACCAATTTTTTTATATTTAAGCTTTGCATTTGATACCTTTAATTCACTACCATCCGAAATCATTTCAGGTAAGAATTTTGTAGTGCGATTCATATTGTATGGAATTGTGGAAAGTGAGAATTCACCTTCTTTTAAGTCTATCCCTTTCTCTCCATGTTCCTTTAAGTGTTTATTAAAATCACTCACACTCATATATTGTAGAGTTGCGACTTTCACAACCTCAGAGCCTCCTGACAGCGTTTCTAATTGTGATACAATTTCAGGATTTGATTCAATATATGTAGTTGTAATAATCTCTTCTTTCACACTGGATGGGTCATACTTAAATTTTCTAGAATCATCCTTTAATACTACATTGAGGTCAGAAGCAATACTTTGATTAATTTGTGAAGCTAATACATTATTAATATTAAATCCTGTTACCAACGTACCCACTCCAAACAGTATAAGAATGCTTATTGTGGCCATCGTTTTATAGGTAACGTTGATTTTTGAACTTAGTTGTCTGAAAACGAATGTATTAAGACCATGATAGTAAACACTCTTGTTACTTTGAATAAACTTCAACATGAAGCCAGCCAGCCCTTTGAAAACAAGAACTGTACCGATGATGCCTAATGCAATAATCGGAAAGAGTGAAAAGACTATTTCTCCAGGAATAAGAACCCATTTATATGCAATTCCTAAGAGCACTGCTCCTAATATAAAGACAAAGACAGAGAGTTTCGTTTGCTTAACAACAGTTTCATCATTCTTACGATCTGCTTGAAGTAAGTCAATAAGCTTATATTTATTAAGGACACGACTGTTAAAGATCATAACTACACCAAATAATAGTGCGAAGATACCTACTGTCTTAATGAGTGCAGTGATCGAAAAGATAAATCCATAATTAACAGTGACACTTAATATTTTGGCCGTTAATAGCACAAATATATGGGATAAGCCTGTACCTAAGGCAACACCAACAATCAAGGATACAAAAGCAATGACCGATGACTCGTATATCAATATTTTTGAAATTGTTGATTTCTTCATACCAAGTAGAGTATAAGTCGCTAGTTCTTTCTTACGACGTCTAATCAAGAAGTTATTTGCATAAATAATTAAATATGCAAAGACAAGCGCAACGATTACAGAGATGACATCCATAATGATAGACAGCGATTCAAACATAAATCCTTGAACTTCATTTAATTGTAAAATAACTCGTTGTTGTTCGAACGAATTAAACACATAGAAGAAAGCAACCGCAAAGGTTAAGGTAATAAAGTATACAGAAAAGTCTCGATAACTTTTCTTTACGTTCTTTAATGCAAGTTTAAAGTACATTAGAAACGTCACCTCCAAGAAGTGTTACTACATCGATAATCTCATCGAAGAACTCCTTACGTGACTTATTACCACGAACCAATTCATTAAACACTTTACCATCTTTAATAAACAGAATTCTTTTCGCATAACTTGCACTGAATGCATCGTGCGTTACCATCATAATAGTAGCATTTGTATCTGTATTTAAATCTTGCAGCTTTTCTAGAAGCATACGGCTCGATTTTGAATCTAAAGCTCCAGTAGGCTCATCAGCCAGAATTAGACTTGGATTCGTGATTATTGCTCGAGCACTCGCAACACGTTGTTGTTGCCCACCAGAAAGCTGATAAGGAAACTTTTGAAGATGTTCTTCAATATCCAATAGCTTTGCAACTTCTTTAATCCTTTTATCAATATCTGCGTGACGACTTCCTTGAATGGATAAAGCTAAGGAAATGTTTTCGTAGGCAGTCAGTGTATCTAGAAGATTAAAGTCTTGGAATATAAATCCTAGTTCATCCCTTCTAAATTCTTGCAGTTGGTCACTCTTTAATTTTGTAGTATCCTTACCATCTACAAAAATACTACCACTTGTTACTGTATCGATTGTCGCAATACAGTTTAACAATGTCGTCTTACCAGAACCACTCGGTCCCATAACCCCCACAAACTCACCTTCATCAATTCTGAACGAGACTCCGTTAAGAGCGTGCGTTACGTTACCGCGTTTCCCATAAATTTTCTCAATGTTTCTTACATCTAAAATTGTTTTCATGTGATACCCTCCAATACCGTAAGTATAATAATTCACAACTATACCTACCATCGAATTTAATGCCATTTAACTTACATTATTGTAATATCAGATTCACCTGAAATTCATATCTGATTTAGGAAACACAAGACTTACAGTCGTACCTTTATCAGAAACAATTGATAGTCCGATACCAAGACGCTCACTAAGGGTCTTAACCAAGTATAGACCAAATCCTGTTGCCTGGCGTGAGTTACGTCCAATCTGACCCGTGAATCCACGATCAAAGACACGTTTAATATCAGACTCAGAAATCCCAATTCCCTCATCTATAATATCAACCTGTACACTTTGATTATGAATTGCTGAACGAATTATAATGGTCTTTCCATCATCGCTATATTTTAGAGCGTTTTCAAGAATCTGTTTAAAGATATACTCTAACCACTTTGGATCCGAGTAGACGATGGTATTTTCAAGATCTAAATTCAAGATAATATTCTTACTAATAAATTGTGTCGATAGATCTTTAACACTGGTTCTGACGACTTTTTCTAGGTCAATACTTTGTATAATATAATCCTTTTCAAGAGAAGACGAACGAGCATGAAAGAGAATCTGTTCTAATTGCTTTTCAACCTTTTTTACCTCTTCTTTAACTCGGACCATCTCAACACTTTTATTATTTGAAGTAATTAATGAAATTGCTGCCAAAGGCGTCTTAACTTCATGGATCCACATTTCCACAAAGTCTAAGTATTCTTTGTGTGCGTTATTGATATTGGATACTTCATTAGCAATCGATTTCGAGAGTTCATTCATTATTTCTAGAAGAATATCACCATCTAGAAAACCACTCTTCGGTAACATCTCATGAATGAAATACTTCTTTTCTAGATTATCAAGCGCTAAGTCTATTTCTTTATAAAATAAGTAGCGACGTTTCCACTCAACAATTAATACGGAGCCTGCTACTACAAGAACGCATAAAATAGTTGTAACACTTACCGCAAGTGTGGTATCTGTCACTCCAAATAAAAGCATTAAGAAAACAATCACTAATCCAGTAATTGAAATAAAATATAACTTATCTTTTAAATACTTTTTAATTGTCATTGATACTGTACCCAATCCCACGTTTTGTTTCGATAAAATCAACGACTCCGATTTCTTCCAGTTTTTTTCTTAATCTATTAATATTAACAGTTAAAGTATTATCATCAACATACCAATCAGTATTCCAAAGATATTCCATCAAATCAGAACGAGATACAATTGAATTCTTATTCTGAATTAGATACGAAATTATTCCCATCTCATTTTTAGTAAGTTCTTGAGTCTCTCCTTCAAACTTAACGATACCCCTTGGTAAATCAACGGAAACCCCTCGAACCGTTATTTCTTTAGTGTCATTCTTTTCATAGGTTCTTCGTAATATTGATTGAAGTCGAGCAAGTAGGACATGAAGGTTATATGGTTTTGTTACAAAGTCATCTGCTCCATAGTTCATTGACATCAACTCATCGAGAGTATTATCACGGCTTGTAACTACAATAATAGGCACATCACTTATCTTGCGTATCTCTTTCGCAATGAAATAGCCATCAATATTTGGTAAACTCAAATCTAGGAAAACACAATGAACCGTTGATTTCTCCAGTTCACCAACAACATTTTGAAAGTCAGTTAAAGCAATAACGCCATACCCATTATTTTCTAAGAAGAGAGTAAGCTCTTCACGAATCGTTGTGTCATCTTCTACAATCATTATTGTGTACATACTCTATCCTCCTAAAAATCTACTTTTACTTTGAGTACTTTACCAAGAATTTGGATTTTATGGTTTAATACATCTTCTTCATTATAGTAACGTGTCTCATATTCTGGATTACTTGCTTCTAAAATCATTAACTTATCTTTATAGATAACACGTTTAATGGTTACTTCGTCCTCTTCAATAAGAATCACGGCAATACTACCACTATCTACAGCACTAACTTTTTGAATATAGACAATGTCGCCATCATAAATACGGGATCCTGTCATGGAATCACCTACAACTTTTAGGAAATAATCACCACGATCATAATCAGACTTACTGACTTCTTCATAGCCAATGACATGTTCATCGGCTAACAAATTGTACCCAGCTCTAACGGTTCCTAAAACAGGCTTAAAAAAGCGATGTTGTAGATAATCATCAATATCGATATTAAAAAGCTTGGATAGTTTGAGCTTGTTGTCTTCAGATATCTTCTTAATGATTCCATTTTCCCAACGTGAAACTGTCGATTTACTAACAGCAACAGCATCACTGATATCTTCTAGCGACAAACCCAATCGTTCCCTATAAATTGTAATTATTTCTTGTAATGTCATAGAGCACCTCTCTTTAATATTACAGAATACGTAACACAAGTGCAACTTTCTATTATTAGTTGCGTAAATATATTGATTTACGCAACTTATTTGATATAATTTACTCGAAGGTGATCCTATGCAGAAATATTATAAGAAATATATAGATGTGGTTGTCCATGTCAATCAATTTGGAGATATGATGCCACTATTTATCGTATTTGATAATGTAAAGTATCCAATCGACAAAGTATTACAAATAAGAAACGCCGCTTCTCAAGTAGGCGGCGCTGGTATCTTATATGAATGTCGAATTCAAAATCAGGTTAGAAAGTTATTCTTTGAAAGAACACGGTGGTTTATTGAAAGTTATCATCCATAGAATCTATTTTAGGGAAATGTAAGGCAATGACAGAATGACGTTGGTGAATACGATAGTCCATTAATCCTCCGAAGCTTTCCATCATGTTCATAAGTACATCCAGTGTTTCTTCTTCCTCTAGATCAATAATAGGAAATTTAATAATTACCTCAAGCCAATGCTTATGAGGATTCGAGCGCATAAATATGAGGCGCTTTTCTTTTGCTTGACTTTCAACTTTATCAATAACCATGTCAAAGATATCGGTAAACACACGAACTATCTTTAAATCATCAATATAAATACCTTTTTCCCAATAGACTAAAACATCAAAGTCTATGTCTTTTTCATGACATATATTCGAGAACGATAAAAGTACAGCATCTAAGAAAGGAAAGTTTGTGTAGTTACGTTTAACAACACTGTTATCTCCCATTTGAACTGCAATATCATCTAATAAACGAATAGCTTGTTCACCTTCCTGGCGACGTATCATACCAATTATCGCAGGAAAATTTGTGTTCAATTCTTTTCTAAATGTTTGAAACTGCTGAGTAAATAATTCATAAGACTTATAATTTGATACTTGGGTTTCATATAATTTTTGTAAGATGAGATTTTCTTGTTCATGTTGAAGAAGGGTAACGAAACGTATTCCATTTGATACAACGACAACATCAAACACAACTACCATCAACACCCCTACAATATTGATTAGAGCTGCGACAACCAAATTATCAATTCTTATACTCATTTGAAATGCAAAGAGAATAAAGGCACTAAGAAGAAACTTTATCCCCGTTACAAACCAAAGTTGACTTGGATGACTTACAAGCCTTACAAAGCCTCTATTTTTTACTACGGTCATATATAAGAGTTGAATGCAAATGGCTGCAACCAATATTGATACTACTAAAATCCAACGTGAATAACCGAGTTCATACAGTTCTAAGATTGAATACCCACTTACAAGGGATATCAAAGACTGCGTAAGAACTTTACTCGTAAATAAGTACAACACGTATCGTGAAGCACCAAACACCGCTAAAAGTGACTGTGATCGATAATATAAGCGATAAAAGATGTACATAATCACAAAAACAATAAATTCATAGAAAATGGTTCCTGCCATAACGCGTTGCTCATTAACTACAAAAATAAATGTTAATATACAAATTCCCACAACAAAAGTGACATTTTTATTCTTGCGGTATTTAGCTAAATCACGCAAAGAATATAATGACACAAAGGTATATAAAGATAAAACACTAATAACTGAAACGAGATACCCCAATAGCTCAACACTCCTATTCGCTCCAGTCGTTTGAAACAAATTCATTAAAGCTCTCTTTAACTTGTACCTGATATGCTTTTCCTAATGGCAGTTCTACACCACTACTCAAACGTATCAACTGGTTCTTAAAAAGAACGATGTGACGCAAATTTACTAAGAAAGAACGGTGTACACGTACAAACGCTTTTTCTTCTAATTGTTCAGCTAAATTATCCATTGTTTCGTAAAAATCAAAATACTCGTCATTATTATAATGTACGCGCATAACTCTTCGATAAATTTCAAAGTGTGTAATATTCTTAAAGGGTATCCTTCGGGATTCTGATCCGAATGAGCAATCAAAAAAATCTGGTGCATGTTTCTCAACTTGGTTGATAACATTGCCTAAAACTTCTCTAAAACGGGCTTCATCTGTATCTTGTTTAACAAGATAGTTAAAAGAACGAACATCAAACGCCTCAAAAACGAAATCAGAAGTAGTCGTTAGAAAAATAATAAAAGCATTAATTCCTAACTCACGAATTCGTTTTGATGTTTCGATTCCATTTAATTCGTCCATAAAAATATCCATAAAGATTATATCAGGTGTACTGACATGATCTTCAAGATGAAACAACAATTCCTCCCCCCGCTCAAAGGTCTCAATATTTATATCAAGAGAACGCGATAGTGCATATCTCTTAATCAAATATTTGTACTTTGAAACAACCTGAGGTTCATCATCGCAAAGATAAATATTTATCATGGATTTTCTCCTATCTAAATAAATTATACACTAATAATATATGAATACAAAGAAAACAATCTAGACAAAGTTTATATTTCGTTAATATTAACAATTGAATCACAGCTTACTATTCGCCTTTGTACAAATGTGGACTATATTGTGAAAAATCAATATCTTTGCCATTAATGCTTTGCGCTATTAAATAAGCAATATAAGGACCCACAGTCAATCCCGAAGAACCAAGACCACTTACTACATATTGCGTCATATTATGATCTGTTGGTCCAAAGAATGCTTGATGGTTCCTACTTACCGAACGAAAGCCTACTCTGTAATCTATTTCTTTCATATCATAGATATTTGGAATAATAGCTTCGACATTGTGTTTCAAGTACATAGCTTCTTCAGATCGATACGCTTTTTCCGTATCCAAATCAATATGAGTAGCACCTATAATGATTCGATTCTCTTGAAACAATATATCAGCTTCTCCTTGAGGCATAATTACTGGATATGAATCAATCACCTCAGGTGCTTCCAAAGCAATCAACTGTCCTCTTTGTATCTTAATGTCATATTCATTTGACTGTGCCTCATTAAGCCACGGACCCGCAGCAACAATAACAGTATCAAACATCTCACCATCTATCGTCATATCCTCTAAGTAAACTCTTTTTGGAATTACTTTTATTTGTGAATCCTTCAAAAGAATATCAATTAGCAATGCTCCATCTACTTGAGCTCCACCAGCAACGAAAATTGCTTCATCAAGCTCGAACCCTTCAGGAATTTTTTCTTGTACTTCTTCCTTTGTAAGTAAATAAACCTCACCCATCATTGGGGCATTTTCTTTATTTTTAAGGGCAATATTATACTGTTTATCTAATTTCGTATCATGGGTAATTAAGGTCCCGTTTTGTTTAAAGAAGCGGTCATCGCTTACGTCCTTAATAAGAGACAAATAATGATGTGCTCCTCGATTCGCTAAATCATACCAAGACTTATTACGTCTTTGGCTAACCCATGGACAAATAATCCCAACAGCCGCTCTTGTCCCTTGAGCATAACCAGCGTCATAAATCTTTACCTCATACCCCATTCTAGTAAGATAAAATGCTGCACTAGCCCCTACGATTCCTGCTCCAATAATTCCAACTTTTTTCATAGTATCTCCTCATAAAAAAAGCACCCGAAGGTGCTTAAATCTAAATTTGGTAAGCTACAACTCCACGACAGATTGTGGTTTGTACATCAATATTATCTGTAACAATAACGATATCAGCATCTTTACCTACAGCAATACTTCCTTTTCTACCGAATACGTTAAGATGTTTTGCAACGTTTTCTGATGATACTTTAACAAGATCTTCCATTGGTGCTCCTGTGAAATCTTTGAAGTTTCTAACAACAAAGTCCATTTCAGCAACTGATCCAGCTAATGCACCATTAGAGATACGGCATTCTTTACCAATTTTTTCTACTTCTTGACCACCTAAGTCATATTTTCCATCAGGTAATCCTTTAGCACGCATAGCATCTGTAATCACAATAACATTATCAACACCTTTAATTTGATATGTTGCTTTGACTACTGCTGGGTGTAGATGGATACCATCAACAATTAATTCAGCTTTAAGTTGTGGATATAAGAAACCTGCAGTTACTGCACCTGGTTCACGGTGATGGTGAGGTTTCATAGCATTATGGAAGTGAGTTAAGTTACTCAATCCATGAGCGATTTCATCAACAATTTGTTGGTAACCTGCATCCGTATGACCAGCTGAAGGAATAACACCTTTTGTTCTTAAATAATCTGTAAAGCCTTCTTCTGCTTCTTCAGGAGCATAAGTGATTAACTTAATTGTATGTTTTGATTTTTCCCAGAAAATATCAAAATCATGTTTTGTAGGTTTCAATACAAATTCTGGGTTTTGTGCTCCTACGTGTTTTGCGGAAATAAATGGTCCTTCTAAGTGAACACCTAACATTTCAGCTTGTCCAGGTCCATTGGATGTTTCTTTATATTTTACGATTTCTTCCAAAGCTTCGCTAACTGCTGGAATTGATTGTGTCATTGTAGTTGGTAAGTATGAAGTAGTACCTTCTTTAGGAATGAATGTTGCGATGTCTCGAAGAGCTTCTTGAGTAGCATCCATATGGTCAGCACCATTAGCTCCATGAATATGTTGGTCAATAAAACCAGGTAATACGTTCTGTCCTTTAGCATCAATGATTTCACTATCTTCAGGTGCATTTTCCATCATTCCTACACCTTCAATAATTCCATCTTTCAAAGATACGAAACCATTTTCAATAATTCTGTCTTCTAAATATATTCGACCATTTATAATTAACATTATATTTCCTCCTTAATAATGTATATACATTGTATCACTAATTAAATGAACATTCCATTGATTTTACCTAAGAATTGACTATAATAGTAAGAGAAGGAAGATGAGGGATAGTATGAAAATACATATAGTAAAAGATAATATTGAAGGAGCAGAATTAGGCTATTCAATTATTAAAGAAGCTTTAGAAAATAAATCATTGAATGTTTTTGGTCTAGCAACTGGTAGTACACCAATTTCATTTTATGACCGTTTAACAGCAAGTGACTTAGATTTCACTGATGTAGTATCTGTTAACCTTGATGAATATATTGGTATTGGTGCCGATCATGATCAAAGTTACCATTATTTTATGAACGAACATCTCTTTGCAAAGAAACCATTTAAAGTAAACCACTTACCAAATGGTTTAGAAACAGATGCACAAAAAGAATGCGATCGTTACGATGCAATTATCGCTTCAAATCCTATTGATATTCAAATCTTAGGAATTGGAGAAAATGGACATATCGGTTTTAACGAACCTGGTGCAAGCTTTGATTCAACAACTGAGAAAGTATCATTAACTGAAAGCACAATCCAAGCAAACTCACGTAATTTCGATTCAATCGATGACGTACCTCGTTTCGCTTACTCAATGGGTATTAAATCCATTATGTCAGCTAAGAAAATTATTCTTTTTGCATACGGCGAAAAGAAAGCCGATGCAATTAAAGGCATGATTGAAGATACACCTACAACTGACTTACCTGCAAGTGCTCTTCAAAATCATCAAGACGTTATCGTAATCGTAGACGAAGCCGCTGCTTCAAAACTTACAAAATAAAAACTGGGAAATGAAGTGAACCCAATAATTGGTTTCACTTCAAAACCCAGTTTTTTTATGCTTTCTTAACAAATTCAGATTTCAGACTCATAGCACCAAAGCCATCGATCTTACAATCAATATTATGATCGCCTTCTACCAAACGAATATTCTTTACTTTGGTACCTTGTTTTAATGCTTGTGATGCACCTTTTACTTTTAAATCTTTAATTACGATAATGTCATCACCATCTTGTAAAACGACACCATTCGCATCACGAACTTGTTCGTTTTCTATTGTTGTTTCATTCCACTCATAGTTACACATTGGGCAAACATACATTGCTCCATCTTCATATGTGTACTCTGAATTACATTGTGGACATGCTGGAAGCATACTATCACCTCTTTCTTATTAAGTATACCCTATGTAAACTATTTGACAAGGGGAGAAAGCTTGACTATAATGAACGGTGTTCAGAGGTGATACTATGAAGAAGCAAGCTATAAGCAAAGATTACCTAATTACCATCATCCAACAAATTGTTATGAAAGATGGTTTGGATGCGATAAGTATCCGAAGACTTGCAGAAGAAGCTAATGTTTCGGTGGGATCTGTATACAATTATTTTGAATCAAAAGAAGCAATGATTATGGCTTTTGTACATTTCACGTGGTTAGAGTACTTTCAGAAACCTCTTCTTGAATATAAAGATTCTGACAACTATACACAATTGATTCATGATGTCTTTGAGTTAGTCAAAACAAACGCTAATGAATATCATGCAATCTTTGCGAGCTACTATCGATCTTTCACACCGCAAGTGAAAGAACAAGCACGTGCTCATAAACGACGCGACTTTAAAGTTCTTTCAGAAATTTTCTTAGATGCTCTTAAGCATGATCCCCATGTTGATAACTCAATATGGACTGAGAAACTTACACCAGAAGCGTTCAACCAGTTTGTAATTCATTCACTCCTTGATTCAATTCGATTCGAGAACCAGAATGTAGAAACACTGATTGAATTAGTAAATATCACATTATATCCAAAAAAATGACACTCGTAAGAATGTCATTTTTTACTGTTAATATATTTTTCAATTTCTTTCTCAATCACATTGAATGAAGCGGAACCCGACGATAAGAATGCTTCATGGAATTCCACATCAGAATACTTCTCATCAAGTTCTTTTTGAGCTTTTTCTTTTAAGTTTTTGATATAAATAGTGCTGAGATAATATGTAGGATAAGTAGCTGGATTATGGACAATCATTGTATAAATACTTTGTGCTGTCTCTTCATCAATACCAACAAAATAAGTATCAAGAAGCTCTCTAAACTCCGTTAGATTCCATCCATAGTAGTGAATCCCAATATCTGCTTTGATATGGAACAACTCTGTGAACGTCTCCATCATGTCATAGAAATCAGCATACGCTTGATCTGACACATATTTTACCGCTAGTCTTTCGGTATAGTTTGCCCAGCCTTCAGCATTGCTTGTATGTGAGACAAGGGATCGGATTGGGTGCATGTCTTTCAGTGTCATAAAGTAGCTAAACTGGTACATATGTCCTGGCAATCCTTCGTGAGCATATGTGGTATACAATGAATTATCAAAGTCACCATTAATATAGATAATTTGTGGTTCAGAACCATTATAGTCTATCGCAGGTGTGTAATAGAATGCAGGACTTGAGGCTGCCGCTATTGATTCATCAACTTTGCGAAGTTCATAATATGGTTCATCAATCTTTGGAAACTCTTCAGTATAGGAATTTTGAATTGCACTTAGAAGTTCCTTTCCTGATGTAAAGTTTCCAAAACTACGCTCTTGGTAACGTGAGTACATGTTCTCATAATCTTTTTCTGATAAGAACATCATATATTTTCTAACTTTTGCTTCTTCTTCGTTTAATACTTTTTCTATATCTTTAATGGAAGCTTTTAGACCTGTTTCTTGTTGTAAGAGCAGTTCATAGTATTTCTTACCATCAGGTTTATTAGCAAGACCTGTACTAGTAGAAGCATCGACTTGAGATAGTGTGTCTACAACATTTTGATAAGCACCTGCAAGATTTTCTGAGATTAAAGTTTTATGCTTAGCGATTGCAGCATTCTTTTCTTCACTTGTTAGAAAATCGAGTTTCGATATAGCATCATTGAAGTGCGCTATTAAGAAGTAATCACTGTTCTTCGCTTGTTGCGCTGTGTCAGTATTTACTTTTATAATTTCAACAATCTCTTCTTTTCCAAAGCCTGTTCCATTCTTCTGACGGACTAACTCTAAATCAAGATATTTTTGTACTGCATCAGGGAATGTTTCTAATAAATTCAGATAGGCATCAACGTCAAATTTCGTTCTAAATTGATACGACTCCAAGGTAGACGTAAAGTTAGACATTGTATTTCTCTGGTATCCTATCATTGATGATCCGTATTCATAATCGTAGTACGGTTCCATTTCAATTAAATCTTCCAGATATTCTATGACGACATCACGATCCAGAAGTTGTTGGTTTGATAATGATGATTCACTGAATTTCTTTAATTCTTTTATCATTTCCTTGGCTTCACTAACAGACTCCTTGAGATCTTCTTCTGTTGTAAAACCTATTTCGTAAAGCTCCGGTTCAAATTTGTAGTCTTCTGGTTTATTAAGAATAAAGTTTATCCCAAAATCAGTAGGACTTACAAAGTCAACCAACAAAGTGTCAAGATATTCTGAAAACTCAGAACTAACTTCAACATCTTCTCTTGGTACCTCTTGCTTGGTTGAACAAGCAGTAAGGAGTAAAAGTGTCACTAAAAGGACACTCAAAATTTTCTTCATCGATTAAATTCCTTTCTCACCCTCAATATTAGTTTCACTACTATGTACCCTAATACACCTCCTAAGGTGTTAAGAAAAATATCGTTGATATCAAATATTCTTACATTAAGAGAATAGTAAAGTGTTACTAATTGGATTAATTCGACACAGACACTCAATAACAATGAATAAGAAAAAACTTTTAGAAACGCATACTTACCTTTATAACTTAAGAGTGTAACACTTATTCCAAATGGAATAAACATCAAAACATTTACAAGTATCTCCGCAATACTTAAGCGATAGCCACCTTTAAATGCAATGATTATTGCATCAAATGCTTCAAGATTATACTTGAAATTATGAGCGGTACGTATGTGTTCCCAAGCAGTATTATTAATCGCCATTGGAAACTGTGTTATTTCTATTATACACCATATACTGAGTAAAAGACCCGTCTTCAGCATTCTTTGCTTTCTACTCATGTTTTTAAGATAGAGAAAGTATGCAACAAGGAAAATTATTATTAATAATGGAATCCCTGTTTGAAGCCATCCAATTCCTCGATGTCTTGCAAACATTAATCAACATTTCCTTCAAAGCAGTATTTTCCTGCAGTATAACCTGTAGAAAATGCAGAGGTAATATTAAATCCACCTGTAAATGCATTGGTATCCAAAAGTTCTCCACAGAATGATATCGATGGTTCTATCTTTGACTTCATAGTTTTGGGATCAATTTCTTTGAGACTAACGCCACCATTGGTAACAAATGCATGACTAAATCCTCGTGTCTCATACACAGTCATTTTAAAGTTCTTTACATGTTCAATTACTTCTTGTTTATTCTTACTTATGGAATCTAAGTAGTTAATCAATCGCTTTGGAAGTCCTAAATTCTGTAGTGTTTCATGGATATCCTCTGACTTCTGTAAGACTTCATATGAATGTGCTGGTAAGAAATCTATTGATAAATTTACTGGTCTTTCTTTTTCAAATACCTGTTGAACGTAGAAACTTGCTCTTAATGCACTCGGTCCCGATATACCAAAATGAGCAAACAGTAAATCGTGAGTAATTGTTTGTTTTTTCTTACCCTTTTGGTAGACTGTTACACTAACATCTTGAAAAGATAATCCTTGCAAGACTTTCTCTTGGATAAAAGCATCATTACTTACGAGTGGCACTTCAGCAGGAAGTAAATTCGTAATAGAATGTCCTCCCGATTTCGCTAATTCATATCCATTTCCATCCGAGCCACTCCCAGGAAGAGTTCTACTACCTGTGGCTAGGATAAGATGATCATAGGAATACACTTTACCATTAATACGTATCATTTTATCTTGAGCATCCAAACCTTCAACATAGGACTCATACATAATTTGCACACCACTATTTTTAAGTTCTTGATGAAGCGCATCGATGATTGATTGTGATTTATTACTAGCTGGAAACATACGTCCATGATCTTCTTCTTTTAATGGACAGTTTGCATCATGAAAAAAACTTTGTATTTCTTGAGGTCCAAAGCTGCTTAAACTACTATATAAAAACTTCCCATTTTTAGGGATACTTCTTACGACGGTATCAATATCAACATTAGCAGTTACATTACAACGTCCACCACCTGTTAAACGTAATTTAGTCCCTAAACGTTTATTTCTTTAAACTAAGATTACGGCATCATTGGGATAATGTCTTTTAGCTGATATTGCTGCCATCATTCCTGAAGGTCCTGCACCTACTACGATTATTTTTCTCATGAATTCACTCTCCGATTCTGCATCATTATAACAAAAAAAGTACCCTTTCGGGTACCTTTAATTATTTATATCGATCAGCTTGTGAAGACAATTTATTATAGGTTTCATTGTATTCATCAATTTTTTTACGATTATCATCTAAAGTAACTTTAAGAGATTCATACTCTTCTTGGAGTTCTTCAGATTCATTTGTTTGGAGTTGTCCTTCTAAACTTGAAAGTTTAGCTTCAATTTTATCATTCAAACCTTCTAATGTATCGATACGAACTTCAAGTGTTTCAAGTTCACTTTCAATATCAACGATTTGGTCTTCACGAATTGATGCATCACGTGTTTTTAATGCCGAATAGAAGTCATCTTGAATTGCACGGAATTCATTCCATAGTTTTTCTTCAAAATCACGTCCACTATGTCCTAATTGTTTCCATGTTTCAAAGAGTGTTTCCATCTCTTCACGTTTAGTTTCAAGATTAAATCCTTTGACAACTTCTTCTGCTTTAACAATAATTTCTTCTTTACCGATACGTGCTTTATTTTGTTCTTCACGCATTGCATCAAAGAACTCACGTTGTTTTTGATAGAAGTATTGACGTGCAGCATTGAATTTTTCCCAAAGGTCATCTTCAAACTCACGACCAGCAAAACCAGCTTGTTTCCACTCAGTCATGAGATCACGCATTGCTACAGAAGTTTTTTTCCATTCTTCTGATTCTTTAATTGCATTGGCACGTTCAATGAGTTCTTCTTTCACTTTACGTGTGTCTTCACGTTCATCAGCTAAATTAGCATAATGTTCGCTACGACGATCAAAGAATACATCATTAACAGCACGGAATTTTTCCCACAAGTCTTGATCAATATCTTGACCTGCAAATCCTGCTTCTTTCCAATCTTGTTGTAGTTTCTGTAAGTAAGTAGCAGTCTTATTCCAATCTGTAGATTGTTTTACTGCTTCTGCTTCTTGGATCAAACGCTTTTTCGTTGTTTGAGCTTCAGTTAAACGTTCTTGACGTGTTTCGTAACGATGCACTGCTTGATTAAATCGTTCTTCCAACGCTTCGTCAATTCCTTCTTCTGATAAAGATTGCCACTCTTTCTTGATAAACTCAAGTTTATCGTCATCCCCAGTATTCATAATGCTGTAGATTTCAGAAATAAGTTGATTCTGTCTTGACTCTTCAACAGAAGCAAAACTTTCCCAACCAAAATCGTGTCGTGAGTATTCTTGACGTGATGATTTCTCATCGTTTTCTTCTTGAATAATATCTTCTTTTAACTCTTCATTCATCATAAGCACCTCTTTCTCACCATTCCATTATATTCTAGCACAATTAAACTATTAAATGAAAACTTATTGTAATGAACGTCAAATTCATGTTATGAACGCATAAAAAAAAGTAACCACTTAGAACATTATCTGGGTTACTCTCTTTTATTATTTAAATTTTGCTACTTAAATATTCGTGTAGCGCTTGTTTAGGATGGAATCCTTGTACTTTTTCTACAGGTTTTCCATTTTCAAATAAGATCATTGTTGGAATAGACATAATGCCATATTTTTGTGCTGTGATTTGATTTTCATCAACATTCAATTTAGCAATTTTTATCTTACCTTCAAATTCTGTTGATAACTCGTCAATAACAGGTCCTAACATTTTACATGGACCGCACCATGGTGCCCAAAAATCAACAAATGTAAGTCCTTCAGCAATTTGTGTATCAAAATCTGTATCTGTTATATGTTTTACCATTTTATGCTACCTCCTCTTACACTGTTATTATATCTACTTCCACCACTTGAGCAATGAATATGCCCAAACGCTAGTTCATAGGAATCATTGATAGTTGAATTCTTTCCTTTTGAACATCAACATCAACAACCCATACTTTAACAATATCTCCTACCGACACTACATCTGTTGGATGCTTTACGAAGTTTTTACTTAGTTTTGAAATGTGTACAAGCCCATCTTGCTTAACTCCAATATCTACAAAGGCACCGAAATCAACAACGTTACGAACTGTACCTTGAAGTTCTAAACCAACTTTAAGATCTTCTAGACTTAATACATCTTGACGTAATAAAGGTCCCGACATACTGTCACGCATATCTCGTCCTGGTTGTTTTAGTGCGCTTACGATATCGTAAAATGTTTCTTTACCGACTCCATATTCATCACTGTACAGATTTCCAGCATTTAAAGCTTCAATAGCTTTTTCGCTGCCTAAATCCGTTTCTTTAAGTCCTAGATTTTTTAGTAATTGGCGTACCACAGCATAACTTTCTGGGTGAATACCCGTGTTATCAAGAATATTTTTACCTTGAGGAATTCTTAAGAAACCAATAGCTTGTTCATAGGATTTAGGTCCTAGGCGTGGCACAGATTTGATTTCTGTACGGCTTGAATAAGCTCCGTTTTCAATTCGATAATTCACCAGGTTTTGAGCTGTTGTTTTGGTTAGCCCTGAGATATGAACTAAGAGTTCAGGCGATGCTGTATTAACATCAACTCCAACTCTGTTAACCGTTGTCTCAACAACGAAATCCAAAGCAGAAGTTAATTCTTTTTGTGATACATCATGTTGATATTGTCCAACCCCAACAGACTTCGGATCAATCTTGACAAGTTCAGCAAGTGGATCTTGTATACGACGAGCAATACTAATAGCTGAACGTTCTTCTACTTGTAAATCAGGAAATTCTTTACGAGCTCCTTCAGATGCGGAGTAGACTGAAGCTCCTGCTTCATTTACAATAACATAACTTACTTTATCTTCTTGATTCTTCAATTGTGTTGATACAAATTGTTCCGATTCACGACTTGCAGTACCATTACCAATCGCAACAGTATCAACGTTATATTTCTTAACAAGTTCTAAGAATCGTGGTCCTGCTTGGCGTTGTTTAGCTTCAGGTGCTGGTTTGTGTGGATAGATTACATCTACAGCTAATACTTTCCCTGTCTCATCAACTATTCCTAGTTTACATCCTGTACGGTATGCTGGGTCAAATCCCATGACAATATGTCCTTTAAGTGGCGCTTGCATTAAGAGATTTCGTAAGTTCTCACCAAAGATATGGATTGCTTGAGCATCTGCCATTTCTGTAAGTTGGTTACGGATTTCTCTTTCAATTGCTGGTGCAATAAAACGTTTATAACTGTCAACAATTGCTGCATCAACATAGTCATGAGCTGTCGAACTTTGTTTATTACCGATTTGAAAACGGCGCATATAGTTTAACGCTGTTTCTTCTTCAACATTCAAGCTAACTTTGAGCACATCTTCTTTCTCTGCACGATTAATCGCAAGAACACGATGAGATGCAATCTTAGAGATAGCTTGGCTAAACTCATAATACATTTCGTAAACTTTACGCTCATCATTATCAGCATTTTTCAGACTGGTCGCAACAATTCCAGTATTAAAGGTCATATCACGGATCCAAGCGCGATAACGTGCTTCATCCCCAATGCTCTCTGCAAGAATCTCATGGACCCCTGCAATAACGTCTTCTACAGTTAAGAGTTCATTCTCTTCACTAATATATGCTTCAAATTCTTTAACATTAAAATCCATTGGTAACGATAGAACACGCAATGCAATCGGTTCGAGTCCTCGTTCTTTAGCGATGGTTGCCTTCGTTCTACGTTTTTGTTTGTATGGTCGATAGATATCTTCCAATTGTTGAAGCTTATCAGCCTTCTCAATTGCAACAGTTAGTTCATCTGTAAGTTTCCCTTGTTCATCAATTAAGCGTAGTACTTCTTCTTTACGCTTCTCTAAGTTACTTAAGTATTCGAAACGATCAATTATTTCTCGAATTTGAACTTCATCGAGACTTCCTGTCATTTCCTTACGATAACGAGCAATAAAAGGTACCGTATTCCCATCTTCAACAAGTTTTAATACTGCATCGATTTGCTGTCCTTTATAAGCTGTTAGCGATTGTTTTAATAAATCGTGTACATTTCTTTCCATAGTGTCACTCCTTGCCCAATCATTTTAACACAGTTCAACTTATTAAAGTGTATAAAAAAAGAACATCGAAGTGATGTTCTTACATTCCTATAACTTGACCGTCATAATCCAAATGGTTTGCGTTAGGAACTTTTGGTAATCCCGGCATTCTCATAACATTTCCTAGTAATGCTACTACAAATCCAGCACCAGCAGCTAATTTTAGTTGACGAACTGTTACTTCAAAGTCACGAGGTGCATTGAGTTTCTTAGCATCATCACTAAATGAGTATTGTGTTTTCGCAATACATACTGGAAGACCTTCAGGGAAACGAGCTTCAAGCTCTTTTAATTGTTCTTTTGCTTCATCTGAGTAAACTACATTGTCTGCTCGATAAATTTCTGTAGCAACAGTTTTAATTGCTGCTTCAATTGTTGTATCTTGATATAAGTATTCAAGTTTGCTTGGTGTATTACAGATTTCAACAACCTTGTGTGCAAGTTCAATGGCACCTTGACCACCCTTAGCAAATACCTCACAAGGAATAACATCAACTCCAAGTATTTCACTAAGACTTTCTAAGTATGCAATTTCAGCATCAGTATCTGTATCAAAGCGATTAATCGCCACTACTACAGGAACCTTGAATTTCTTCATGTTTTCCACGTGTTGCACAAGGTTTTGTGAACCAAGTTTTAATGCTTCTAAGTTTTCATTAGCAATCTCTTTAACACCAACACCACCGTTATATTTTAACGCACGAACTGTCGCTACAATAACTGTAGCTGATGGATTAATTTCTCCAAGACGACACTTGATATCAAAGAATTTTTCTGCACCTAAATCAGCACCGAATCCAGCTTCAGTTACGACATAGTCACTTAACTTAGCTGCCATTTTAGTTGCGATAATAGAATTACAACCATGTGCAATATTCGCAAATGGACCACCATGTAAGATAGCTGGTGTTGCTTCTAAAGTTGATACAAGATTTGGTTTGATGGCATCTTTAAGCACCAACATCATTGAACCTACTGCATTTAAATCTTTCGCACTTACTTCTTTACCATCTACGGTATATGCTACTAAGATATTACTGAGTCGATTTCTTAAATCTTCCAAATCATTGGCAAGACATAGAATCGCCATAATTTCAGATGCAGCTGTAATATCAAATGATGATTTATGACCCGCTACTTCAATACGACGTAGGGAGCGATCATTAACATCAAGTACACGATTCCATAGAATACGATCTGGATCAATACCAAGTTCGTTTCCATGATAGATATGATTTTCTAATAATGCAGTTAATAAGTTATGACATGCTGTAATTGCATGCATATCTCCTGTAAAGTGTAAATCAATGTCAGCTTTAGGAATAACTTGCGCTTTCCCTCCACCTGTTGCTCCACCTTTCATACCAAATACAGGACCCATTGAAGGTTCACGTAAGGCACTAATTGCAGAGTATTCTAGAGCGTTTAAAGCCATCGACAAACCAATGTTCATCGTTGTTTTTCCTTCACCAAAAGGTGTTGGATTGATTGCTGTCATAAGAATAACTTTTCCTTTATCCTCACGGTTAAGGACTTCTAAGCTAATCTTTGCTTTGTCATGACCATACATCATGACCTCTGTATCTTCTAAGTTTAATGCATCTAATAAGTGTTTTAATGAGTTCATACTAGGAGCCTTTCTTCTTTAATACGATTGTATAACGGAATAACAACAGATCGAATCACAGTGAAACGGATAACTATTAATACAGCTTCTTTGACAATACGTGGACCAATAAACAGTATCCATGCTTTATCATACATAATATGAAGCCAATATGTATTAAGTATTAAGCTAACACCAATTGTTTCAAACAATAGTATTGCTATTAAACGTTTATCTATAGAACCATCACTCTTCAAGAATCCAAAACTAGCACCTTGTAGAAATGCAGAAATTGTAAATCCCACAAAGTAAACGCCACCTTTTGGCCAAAGAACGATACCAATAATATCAGCTGCAGCAGCCATTAGACCACCGCGTAATGGACCATAGAACAGTCCTGCAAGCGCATATGCAATGAAAGTAAATCCGATTCTAAGCGTTGCAAATTCAAGGCTTAGAAAACGAGTACTAATAACTTCCAATACAATAAATAGTGCCATAAACACCAAATCTTTTGTTCTCATATATAGAACCCTCTTTTCCTTATCAAGCATCATAAAGAAGAGGTTTTGCAACCGAAGGCAATAACACACTGCACTTTCGTTTCGTCTAGTAGCACCTTCGCGTCCACTAGCACTTAACACATGTTATTTACTTTGCTTGACAGAATAAGGATAACAATCTGGTCTTAACAATGCAAGCTAAAAGGACAAATGTGGTAAACTAATATTGGTGATAAAAATGAAATTTAAAAAAACTAACGCAATGCGAAAATTAGAACAGCTTAAAATCGATTATGAATCCATAAATTATGACCCTGAGGAGGAATTTGATGCAAACAAGGCATACCAATACCTCGACGATAAAACCATTCCAATCTTTAAGACTATCGTTCTTGAACAAGGGACTGATCATTTTGTGGTTGTCATTCCATTAGATGCTCACATTTCGATGAAGAAAGCAGCACAAGCCTTTGGTGTGAAAAAAGTTGCCCTGCTTCATTTAAAAGAACTTTTAAACTTAACTGGATATGTACGAGGTGGATGTTCTCCAATCGGAATGAAGAAACTATTCCCTACCATCCTCGATACGTCAGCTTTAAATTATGAAAAAATCCTCGTGTCTGGTGGACGTCGAGGATGTCATATTATCGTTAATCCACAAGATTTAGCAAACAGTGTTAATGCGTCATTCCATGATGTATTAGAAGTTTAGTCTTTTTTTGGTGCACGGAAACGTATCCCATACATTGTTGCTTCACTCTCAGTAGGATACAATACAAAATTAACGGTGTATCCAAGGAATACAATCCAGGAAATAATCCAACATGAAATCATAAGAATCATAACCGATGCTAAAGGTCCATAAATATTTTGGTAATTACTAAATTGATTTACATAATTAAAGAAAACCATACCAAGGACATTAAGTAATCCACTTGCAATGACAGCTCCAGGAAGAACCCTTAAAAAAGAGCGAACTCGCAAGGATGTCATCAAATAGAAAATGCAAAAGAATACAATCATTGTTGGTAAGATCCATAATCGTAGCGCAATGCCCGATAAGGTAGCAATAAAACCTACACCCATGATTGTGATAATAAGCAGAATAAAGTAGAACAAGGATAAAATTCTAAGAATAATATGACTAACTTTTACATCATCATATTCACTACTTAGAAGAATAAACGAGTAAATTGACTTAGAACCTACCCACAAACTCACAGATAAAATTGATATGAATAAGTACAGTTGTCCTTCGATATCAAAATTACTAATATAACCAATAAAAGGGTTGATTAAATCAGCAGGTACATAACGAGATAAGAAGTCTATCAACACGTCAACATTGGTGAAACGACTTCCTAAGAATACTACCGCAATAATTAAGAATGGTGCGATCCCAACAATTAAAGAATATGCAAAGGCATAGATGAATAGCGTAGCATCCCCTGCTGTCATCATTTTGTAAATCTGTATTAGTTTTTCTTTCAAAGTCATCACGCCCATTCAATATGTATTCCTATCATACCATATTCTTGTTTCACACCGATATTTTTCCCACCAAAAAAGACATCACTCTTGTGATGTCTTTGCTTTTAGATGTGTTCTTTTAAGAACTCAGCAACTTTAGATGGACTTGTATCAGCTAATACTGCATCTCCAGCAATTAGTACTGGTGTTGCCATAATCTTGTGTTTTTGAACTAAATCCATGAATGCATCTGCTTGTTCTTCTCGTTTTACAACTTCAATATCATCTTGATATTTATTACGTAATCCAAGTTCTAAGAAACTTTTTAATGCAATACATTTTGGACAGTTATCTTGTGTCAACATTTTAATTTTTGTCATCGTGTAATCTTTGGTGCATCAAATATGAAGTCATCATCTGACAATGATTCAGATTTCATCTTTTGATACCCATTTCCTTTCATTGAGAAGTTATCCATTGTTTTTGTCTCAGTGTTTAATCCATTTAATACAACAGGGTTTACTTCCTCATATTCATAGTAAGCTTCAAATCCTAAGTTCATCATTGCTTTGTTAGCATTATAACGTACAAATATCTTAACGTCATGGGATAAATCTACAGGATCGTAAATTGATTCAATGAGTTCTACTTCTTCTTGATAGATTTCATCAAGATATGTTACCAACCAATTGTATAACTCTTCTTGAAGGTCTTTACTGAATGATTGGTAGATTTCCATTGCTAAGTTTCCTACATACAATCCGTGAATACTTTCATCACGAAGAATCAAGTTAATGATTTCCCCTGCTTGCATGAGTTTTCCTTGTCCATAGAAATATAATGGGTAGTAGAAACCACTGTAGAATAAACAGGATTCTAAGAAGACTGAAGCAACCATTGCTTTCCATTGAGCTACTTTAAACTCTAACTCATCAACAGGTTCTCCTAGACCATCATAACGTTTACGGTATGTCATACGGTCTAAGTCTTCGTAATAGCCCACAATGAGCGCAAGGATACGTTGCATGTTCTTATTTGTTTCAGTCCAAGCAAACATCTCATCAATCTCATCATTTTGAAGATAAGTCATAAAGATATTTGAATAAGACTTCGCATGAACAGCATTCTCCATAGCAGCCATAAAGTTTAATACCGCTTTACGTTGGTGGAAGCCATCATCTAGTGATCGTGATACAACAGGCATTCCGATATCCCCTTGATACGTATCAAGGAAAGTAAGTACGGCTAAGTTTTGCGAATAAGCTGTACGAATCTCTGGTGAAAGTGTTGCCCATAAATTCAAGTCTGGTTGCAAACTAATATCTTCTGGACGCCAGAATTGACTTAAGTTTTGTTCATAAAAAGTTTGTGTAAAGTTATCTTCATGTTCATTCCAGTTAGCACCATCATAAGCACGAGTTGCACTTTTGTTCATTATTTCTTTTAACATGCTAGCCTCCTCTTAAACTGCACAGCTAACGCATTCATCAATACGCAGCTTTTGTGTACGAGTATAGTACAGTGTTTTAATTCCTTGGTAATGAGCATAGAGATAATATTTTTGTAGACTTCGTGTTGTTTCATCTGACGTTATACAGAGTTCAAATGAAATCCCTTGGTCAACGTGTTTCTGTGCTGTCGCAATGACGTCAATAACACGGTATTTATCCATGGAATAGGCTGACTCATACATAAATCCAGCAACGTCTGCAGCAGGCATAGGGAAGTATGTTTTTGAGTTACCATAAGTACGTTCTTCAACAAGTTGTTTGATTGGTGTTAGGGATGGTGTTGCACTCATGACATAAGCAATTGAACCGTTAGGTGCAACAGCTAATCTATTGGAGTTGTATAAACCAAAGGTCATAACATCATCTTTTAACTGTGTCCATTCTTCTTCTGTAGGAATCACGACATCTTTAAGAATATCTTTAACGACATCATATTTTGGATGAACAGGTCCGCGATCATTAAAGTATGATCCATCAGCATAATCTGAACGCTCAAAGCCATAGAAACGTAATCCTGTATCGCGAGCTTTTTGCATGGAGAATTTTAGACTATAGAAGTTAATTAAACTAAAGAATACATCAATTAAATCAATATCTTCTGGACTTCCATAAGCAATATAGTTCTCTGCGATAAAACCATGGTGACCCATAATTCCAAATCCAACGGAACGCATGAGATTATTAGCACGTGCAACTGCCGGAACATGAGCAATGTTTGTTTTTTCTGATACAGAGTTCATGATTTCCATCGCTGCAATAACAGTTTCTTCAATTGTATTATTTTTAATCATATTACCCATGTGACCACTTGCAAGGTTACATGAGATATCAAGACCAATCTTGTCATCCTCTCTATTTTGATAGTCTGCATAGGATGATACTACAGAAGGTTGTAGGATCTCTGTACAGAGGTTAGAGAATTTAATTGGATCTGCGAGTGGGTTCTCTTTATTAACATTATCGGCATACATGATGTAAGGATACCCTGACTCACCTTGTAATTGCGCAATCATATCAAAGAGTTTACGTGGATTAATTTTACGTTTACGAACATTTGGGTTTTCTACTAACGCGTCATACCATTTCTCCATATCAATTGCGATATCTGAGAATGGGATACCATATTCTTTAAATACTGTATGAGGATAGAAGACATACATATCTTTATCTTCACGTGCAAGTTCAATCATCTTATCTGGCATTACTACACCCATTGATAAAGTTTTTACACGGACATCATCATCAGCGTTTAATTTCTTAGTTGATAGAAAATCTTCGATGTCACTGTGGAATACGTTGAGGTAAACCGCTCCAGCACCTTGACGTTGACCCATTTGGTCCGCATAACGGAAGGCATTATCAAGAAGCTTAGCAACCCCTACAACCCCTTTAGCAACCCCAGGAATGTCTTTAATCGACTCTCCTTTAGCACGTAAGTTTGTTAGGTTGATGGATACACCACCACCTAGTTTTGAAAGTTGCATTGCGAACTCTTGAACACGAGCAATATCATTTAGTGAGTCATCTACTTCAAGTAAGAAACAAGATACGAATTCTCCACGTTTTTTCTTACCAGTATTAAGTAAGGTCGGTGTAGCTGGTGTAAAATCTTGTGCAATTAATGACTTAATTAAACGTTTCGCTAATTCAAAATCACCATCAGCATGATATAAAGCAATCACTGATAAACGATCTTCATATCGTTCTAAGAATACACGACGTTCATCATTTGACTTCATTGCATAATCATTGTAGAACTTGAAAGCACCCATGTATGTTGGGAATCTAAATTTCGCATCATAAGCAATATCATAAATTGCTTGAATTTGTTCAAATGAATACTTATCTAAGAATTCTTTCTCATAGTATTCATTCTCTACCATATAATCTAATTTTTCTTTTAATGAATGAAAAAACTGCGTATGTTTATTTACATAGTTTAGGAAATAAGAACGTACCGCTTCTTTATCTTTATTTAAATCTTTAACATTACCATCAGCATCTAAGATCTGATTGTTTAATATGACCCACTCAGGGATTTGATTTACTTTAACACTCATGCTGCATCCTCCTTATATGATTCAATCCATTCTTTAACAATAGTGACATCATTGGAAAATCCTGAACCTTCAAACTTTAATACCAATTCAATTCCAAATTGAGCATTAATCTTATCACCTGCTGCACCGAAATTAGTTCCCCAGTTTCGATTGCCACCTACTGCTAAACCTACGACTTTTGGGGCATAGGTATCTAAAAATTCAAATGTTTCATCTGTAACTTTACCAAAATCCCATGATCGAGTAATTAAAAAGAGTTCTGAATCATCGCCATCATAATCTAGAATACTCTCTGCGTCTTCGGACACTTTAAGAGCAAATCTCTCACACTGTCCTGTTAAACTGTCATATACGATTTTCATTTTTACTACCTCCCCTTAAAGCTAAATATATTAAAGCATAGACATGTGTTCAATGTTGAAGAAAAGCACCGGAAAACACTGAAATTCAAAAATGTAAATCTGAAACATTAACTTTTTATCGTTTATCGTTATGGTAAAGGTCGTGAAGAGAATAACAGGCTTGTGAATAACAGTCCATTAGTCAACAATCTTGCAGTAGAGAATAAAATCAAATAGGATAGAAGTAGAAAAGGAGTATTACCCATATGAAAAAAATTACAGGTTGGCATCACATTACTTCAATCGCAAGTGATGCACAAAAGAATTATGAATTTATGACTCAAGTTTTAGGTCTTCGTCTCTTAAAGAAGACAGTTAATCAAGATGACGTTACTGCCTATCATACGTTCTTCGGAGATGAGAATGCATCAGCAGGTAACGACTTAACATACTTCGACTTCCCGGGTATTCCTAAAGCGGTTCGTGGTACAAACGCTATCACTTCAATTGGACTTCGTGTTCCAAGTGATGCAGCGTTAGATTACTGGTTCAAACGTTTGGAAGAATTCAAAGTCAAACATCATGACATTGATGAACTTTTCGGGGTTAAAGGTTTACGTTTCGAAGACCATGATGGTCTACGTTATCGTTTAGTATCTGATGAAAACGGTGCTGGGGGTACAGCTCCAGGAACTCCAAACCAGTGGAGTGATGTTCCTGATGAGTTCGCGATTATTGGTATCGGTACCATTGAAATCACTGTACGTCATTTAGAAGGCCAAGAATCATGGTTAATTGATACATTAGGCTTTAGACGTATTGGTGAAGAAGAAGGTGCTATCCGCTACGAAACAGGTGATGGCGGAAACAGCTCAAGTATTCATGTACGCGTTGATCAAAAATCACAAAACGAATACCAAGGGTATGGTTCAGTTCACCATATTGCTTTACGAATTCCAGACCATGCAGAACTTATGAAACGTATTGAACATGTGAACAGTCTATACTATCCTAACTCAGGATTTGTAACACGATTCTATTTTGAATCACTCTATACACGTGTTGATAGCATTCTTTATGAATTTGCGACTGATGTACCAGGATTTACAGTTGATGAGCCTCTCGCAACACTTGGTGAAAGCTTAAGCTTACCACCATTCTTAGAAGGCAATCGTGAAGAAATTGAAAGAACAATCCGTCCTTTCGATACAACACGAATTAACTACAGAAAATAATCATCAAATCAACACAATTATATGATAAAGTATCCTTACGAAAGGAGATTCTCCTATGAATCCTTATGAAGTACTTTTAAGTAACAAAGCCTTTGCGATTATTGGTGCCAGTAATGACGAGACACGTATGTCGAATTATGCCTACAAACTCTTAAAATCAAAAGGTAAACATGTATATCCAGTTCATCCAACACTTGAAACATTGGACAATGACCCTGTTTATAAAAAGGTTAGCGACATTCCACAAAATGTTGATGTAGCTGTGTTCTTTGTGAATGCATCTATTGGAATTAATGCATTGGATGATGTTGTTGAAAAAGGAATACAAACGATTTGGTTACAGCCAGGAACTCTTAGCGAAGAACTTGTTAAGAAAGCTGAGTCACTCAATCTAAATATTATTAAAGATTGTGTCATCGCAACCTACAATCGAAACGAAAACTAAAAAAGTTTGGCCAATTGCCAAACTTTTCTTTTACTCTTGTACACAACGGAAACCGATATTACTTGCAGAAGTAAGACGGTCTACCCCGTTTCTGGCTTTTAATCGGTATCGATTACAATACGATTCATGGCAAAGAAATGATCCACCCTTAGCCGCGTAGTAATCAATAGACCCTTGTTGATAAATTTCAATCTGCTCATCAATCGATTCTACTTGTATCTCTTCTCTATCAATTCGGGCTTTATTGGAACATAATTCCCATACATTCCCAATCATCTTTTGAATCCCGTAATCATTGGTATAAAAAGCATCGACAGGAGCAGTTTCATGGTATCCATCTTCCAGTGTATTCTCACTTGGAAAGTCCCCATGCAAGACATTGCATCGATGAATACCATCAAGCTCAAGCTCATTACCCCATGGATACAATGAACCAGACTTCCCGCCTCTTGCCGCAGCTTCTCATTCGATTTCATGAGGCAGCCGTTTTCCTGCCCATTTACAGCAGGAAAGAGCATCACGAGCACTTACATGAACCACTGGATGATTAAGAAGTTGCTCATATGAGCGTTTATCTCCAAAAGGATATTTCCAGTTAGCTCCTTCAACATCTTTCCACCAGTCTAAACCTGGGACGTCTCGATACTTTTCATTTTCCAATAATGACTTAAAGACAAACGATGAACCAACAAGCTCAGCATCTGTAATGTATCCAGTCTCTTCTACAAATTTTCTAAATTGTAAATTTGTAACACTTGTAATATCAATCTTGAATGAATCGAGATGGACGTCTTGTTGAAGAAACTCATGGTCCGTATCAAAACCGATATCAGAGTTGTCACCAATACTGTAGCTTCCTTGCGGAATCTGAACCATTAATACATCAGTTTTTGAAAATTCTCTCAATATGTTCGCAACATTTTCATTAGAATTCATTACATTATCTCTGTTAATTGAACAACACTTCATACCTACACCCTCTTTTTCTTATTGTACAATCAAAGAGTATTCAATGCATGGTATGTAATAAAAAAAACTCAGGAAGCTTTGTACTTCCTGAGTCATTTAACTATTTAACAATTAATGTACGTAATTCTTTTAGGCATTCATCAAACTTATTCAATGTAGTATCAATTGCGAGGGTATCATGCATATCTACACCTGCTTTTTTCAAGACATTAATTGGGTAATCTTTACTTCCTGATTTCAAGAATTCAAGATAAGGAGTTGCATCTCCACCGTTATAGATTGTCTCCGAGAAGAGTGTTGCTGCACTGAATCCAGTTGCATATTGGTAAACATAATAGTTGTAGTAGAAGTGTGGAATACGTGCCCATTCGTATCCTATTTCTTTTGTTGATACTTTCTCGCCATAGTAGTATTGATTTAGAGCATAGTATGAATCAATGAGGTAGTCTGCAGTTAATGCTGTACCTTCTTGATCAGCAACATGGATATTATGTTCAAACTCTGCAAATTGAGTTTGACGGAATACAGTTCCTTTAACTGTATCAAGATAATGGTTAAGTAAGTATGCACGAATTTTTGGATCTTCATACTGATCTAACAAGTAGTTAAGTAATAGGTTCTCGTTTGTAGTTGAAGCAACTTCTGCTACAAAGATTGAATAATCTCCATAAATATAAGGTTGATACTTACGAGTAAAGTATGAGTGAACAGAGTGTCCTAACTCATGAGCTAAGGTGAACATGTTATCAATTGTATCACGCCAGTTCATAAGGATGTATGGAGCTGTACCATAAACACCTGAGGAATAAGCACCTGAACGTTTACCTTTATTCTCTTTAACGTCAATCCAACGTTCGTTAAACGCACGTTTTAGGACTGCTGAGTATTCTTCACCCATAACGCTTAATGCTTCGAGAATGATTGCTTTTGCTTCTTCATAAGTAAAGCTTAAGTCTACATCATCAACCATTGGAGTATACAGGTCATACATTTGAATGTCTTCTAAACCAAGTGCATCTTGACGTAATGCTACATAATCATGAAGTAAATGAATATTCTTGTGAATTCCATCGATTAAGTTTTGGTGAACGGCTTCATCAATATCATTTCCAAATAAAGCTTGATGACGTGCCGACTCATAGTGACGGATTCTAGCACTGTAGTTATGAATCTTCACATTTCCGGACAATGTACTTGCTAAGGTGTTTTTTAGGTCACCATAAGTGTTTTGCATTGCTTTAAATGCGCGTTCACGTAAATCACGATTAGGATTTTCCATCATTAATGAATAAATACCATGCGATAACTGAACATCAACGCCATTTTCATCTTTGATTGTTGGGAACTTAATATCGGCATTGTTGATCATACCGAAAGTTGTTGAAGGAATGCTAAAGATTTCTCCTGCTGATGCTAAGAGTTTTTCTTCTTTATCACTTAAAATGTGAGCACGTGATTTAAAGAGTCGATCAAATTCATGAGTATATAATCCTAATGCTTCATTTGACTCAAGAAATCCTCGAATTTGTTTCTCATCGCCTGCTAATAATTCAGTGCTATAAAATGCAAAACTTGCACCAAAATCAGCAACAAGTGACTGAATCTTTGCATTCATTGCTTGATACTTACTGTCAGTTGTATCGACATCAAACATTAGATGTGCATAAACATATAGCATTTCAAGGCGATAGCTCATATCATCACGATATTTTAAACCTGATAGTAATGCATCTGCAGAATCTGTAAGTTTTCCGATAAACCCACTTACATCACCAAGATCTTTACTAAGTTTTTCAAACTCTTGATACCAAGCTTCATCACTTGCGAAGATTGGTGTCAAATCCCAAGTATCTTGTATTGCTACTTCTGAACGTTGTGGTAATTCATATTTATTTGACATTGCATATCCTCTTACTTTCATTAGGGTAAAACCCATTTAAACTATTCTATCATATTCACTCAATAATTTTTGAAAAGTTTTATGAAGTTATCATGACAGCTCGCTAAAAATATCCAATTATGTATTATCGGTTATATGATACTAAGTAAAATAATTTGATATAAAAAAACTCTTACTAAATGTAAGAGTTTTGATTTCGATATGGTGACCCGTACGGGATTCGAACCCGTGAATGCATGCGTGAAAGGCATGTGAGTTAACCGTTTCTCCAACGGGCCATTTATTAATGCCTTTGTATTATAGCAATATATATTCATCGTGTAAAGAGAAAATACATATAAATTAACTTTTTTAAGAAAAGTTTGTTTAAAACACTCTATAATGGGTATAATGTACTTATAAGGAGGACAATCATGGCAAAATATATATACAAAACTACAGGTGATTATCAATCATTCCTCAATGTTTTAGATAATAGCATTCGTTCAATGAGTATTTCAATGAGTTTTGAAGATAGCTATAATTATCATGATGGTACAGTCAATGTGTCTACACGTGTTTATGAACGTTATAGTTATTTTGGAAAGAACCGATTATCCTTAACTGTCACAATCGTTGGAAACGGTGAAGACATAGAAGTTGCAGCAATTACTGCTGGTGGTAGTGAGGCAGTATTCTTCAAGATAAATACTGTCGGAGAAAACAATCTTCTCTATAAATTTAAATCTACTCTAGAAAGTCTTACAAAGACTTGGTAATAATAAGCATCTAAGTAAATTTAGATGCTTTTTTCTTGGCGTAAATAAAAACTCTTACTGGATAGTAAGAGTTAAATATCTTTATGGCGCTTGTTGTAGGACTCGAACCTACGACCCACTGGTTAACAGCCAGTTGCTCTACCTACTGAGCTAAACAAGCATTTTGAACGCCTATAAAATATATCATATAACCAAAGTATTGGCAATATGAAAAGCGCATTTTCCATAAATTATTGTGCTTATTCTCTAGTATCTTCAGTCATATATTTTTTTATGATTGTTGATAGCATTAAAGAATCCGATACGTACGATCCATGATCCTGATTTTCTACTTCTATGTATTCTGAATTAGGGATGGATTGAGCAATCCACTGTGTATGGTCTCTCGTAATGACATCATGTTCTCCTCGAACAACATAGACTTTATTATTAATTCTAGATAAATCATCAGAGCTCAAATTAGGCTCGTCTAGCATCATCTTAAGATATTTATTAGGTTTGTACTTATATTCTTCTTTCATAGCTCTCAAAGCTGTTCCTAGGCCTTCTGGTGTAGCATTAGCTCCCGCAATCATTATGTCAGCTAAAAGATCAGTTTGAGCAATCGCTGCAATCAAAGCTACATTACCTCCATCTGAATAACCAAAGACATGTGGTTTCTTGAGATTTAAAGACTTAATAAAGGATATTAGATCCTCAGCAATATCACCATAGGTAATCTTTTCAAGATTGCTACTTTGACCATGACCACGGCTATCAACTAAATAAAGCGTATAGCTATCACCTAAATACTTTTCAATACCTGTAAATGTGTTATGGTCTTCGCCATTTCCGTGAAGAAAAATAAATGGTTTCGGTCCATTACCTAGAACTTCATAATAGAGTGTTACGCCATTAACTTGTATTTCCATTGAAATCACCTCTAGATTTATCCTAACACAAAACAATAAAAAACTCTTACATAAAGTAAGAGTTGATTTACACATTGGTGACCCGTACGGGATTCGAACCCGTGAATGCATGCGTGAAAGGCATGTGAGTTAACCGTTTCTCCAACGGGCCAAATTAATGGCGCTTGTTGTAGGACTCGAACCTACGACCCACTGGTTAACAGCCAGTTGCTCTACCTACTGAGCTAAACAAGCATGGCCAAGTGCTTATAAAATATACCATACAACAAACGCTTAAGCAAGTACTTTTTAACATTTATTGTAGGGTATTAATTGAAACAGTAACTTCCACTTCTAATATCAAAGCAGAAGTTACCTCAAGACCTTACTTTCAGTGGGTTTTTTAGTATTAATCAAGGTTACTCGAATATTCTATTTCTCCATCTACAATAGATTGATAGTACGAAAATTTGTTTTCAATATATTTTTTGGCTTCTATTATTCTTTGTAATTCTTTATTCAGTTGAGTTTCAGTTTCTTCTAACATTTTCTTCCGATTGTCTATTGTTTCAATTCCACCCATACATAAATTCATATAGTCTTTCATTGACTTTATACTCATCCCACAATTCCTTAAACAAATCAAACCTTTTATCCAGTTTACATCTTTGTCATCAAACACTCGATGATTACTTTGATTTCTTTTATGATTTGGAACCAGTCCTTCAATACAATAATATTTCAAAGTATCATAAGTTAGTCCAGTAATTCCACAAACTTGTTTCATTGTATATATCTCACTCATTATTTACCTGCTTTCTCTTGACCGATAGTAACTCCCGTACTGTATAGTTGTATTATAGATGCTTAGTAACTAATCATCAAGGAGGAAGAATGAAAAATATTGTGTTAAATAACGGTATAGAAATGCCTTCAGTTGGATTTGGTGTATTTCAGATTACTGACTATGACCAATGTGTAAATGCTGTGATCGATGCACTAGGCGTTGGGTATCGACTCATTGATACTGCACAATCCTATGGAAACGAAAAAGCAGTAGGTGACGCAATTGCTAAATCAGGGATACCAAGAGAAGACCTTTTTATTACAACAAAAGTGTGGATTAGTAATTCAGGGTATGAAAAAGCTAAAGAATCAATCCTAAAATCTTTAGAACTAATGAGTTTAGATTATCTTGATCTTGTATTAATTCATCAGCCTATTGGTGACTACTACGGAACTTATAGAGCCATGTCAGATTGTCAAAAAGAAGGATTAATCAAAGCAATTGGCGTTAGCAACTTTTATCCTGATAGACTCGTAGATTTGAGTTTAAACCAAGAAATTATTCCCTCAGTGAATCAAATTGAAGTAAATCCATTTCATCAACAGATAGCAGCAGTTCCTTTTAACAATAAGTATAACGTACAAGTTCAAGCATGGGCCCCTTTTGCAGAAGGACAACATGATATATTCAATAACCAAGTATTGAAAAAGATCGGCAGCAAATATGATAAGACTGTTGCACAAGTAATACTAAGATGGTTACACCAAAGAAACATTGTGCCATTATCAAAAACAATTAACAAAGAAAGAATGAAAGAAAACATTAATATCTTTGACTTTGAACTTTCTGACAGCGACATGGAACTGATTCAATCTCTAGATACAGAGACAAGTTCATTTTTCAATCATCAGACACCGGAAGCAGTTGAACGCCTAGTTTCACTCGTTAGAAATGTGTAAGGGAAATAATTAATGAAAACACTATACTTAATTAGACATGGACAAACATTATTTAATCAACAGAAAAAGATTCAGGGTTTTTGTGACTCCCCTCTTACAGAACTTGGGAAAAAACAAGCACTAATAGCTAAAGATAATATTTCAAGTCTGAACATCACATTTAATGAAGCATATTGTTCAACTTCTGAACGAGCAGTAGACACTTTAGAATTGATAACTGATATTCCATATACGAGAGAAAAAAATCTAAGAGAGTGGAATTTTGGGAGTTTAGAAGCGGAAGGCGAACATTTAAACCCTCCATTACCCTATCGTGATTTTTTTGTTCAATTTGGGGGAGAAGATGAATTTGATTTTCGCACGAGAATTAGCGAAGCAATACTTAAGATAATGAACACCTCAAAAGGCGACAATATATTGATAGTTTCTCATGGTGCTGCAATTGCACAATTCTATAGAGTTTGGGAAAACAACAGCGAAGTAAAAAGAAACGGTCGAATACAAAATTGTTCAATTTTGAAATATTCATTTTCTAACAATAACTTTGTACTCCAAGAAATAATTAACCATGATTTCAGTACTATTGAATAATATATAAAAAGGTAGAATGTTGATATTCTACCTTTTTATATATTTTATATTACTTGATATTTTAGCGAGATAGATACCACTAATCTCGCTTTGGCAAACAGAATATCGCACTAAACAATAAAATAGTTTGTGGATAATAGAGTGGAAAATCAAAAATTCCATAAATCAAAAAAGCTACAAGAAGTGATAAGGCTAAAGGATAATCAAGATAGTGAGCGTGTTTATAAATAGTCCATAATAATTGACTCATGAATCCTACAATAATCAGAGCCCCTACGATTCCCAAACTTAATAAGATTTCAATATAAAGGTTATGCGCATGAGTGTTATCAAATAAGAAAGCATACGTCATGAGACCTTTACCAAACCAAGGTTCTAGTTTTACAGCTTGTAAGGCAATATCCCACATACTTGTACGAATTGATGTATGGTCTGCAATCTGCATAAAGCGCGGGAATAAGGCTGGATGATTTAAAACAAAAATACCAGCAATGGCCCCAAGGAAAATTGATAATTTCAACTGGGTCCACTTTCTTTGAACAAAAAGAATGAGGAACAATCCAATTACTACCCCTGCCCAAATAGAACGTGTCCCTGTTAAGAATAGCGCATAGCCATTAATAACAAACGCACCTAGGTAAAAGGAGAGTAGGCGATAATTCTTAAATGTTAGTTGAAATTGAATTTGGTTAAAACAGACTAGGATAACGATCATTAAGATAAAAGCATAAAAGTTAGGGTTGTCAAAAGTAGAGTAAGCCCTAAAGTAACCTACACCATATTCTGGTAGTTTCCATGCTGGTAAATGTGAGACATTAAATAAAGCCATTACTTGATTCATTACCTGACTAAACCACTTAGGTTCATAGTGAATAAAGTTAAATAAGAAATTAAGTAATGATGACCACACGATATAATATTGCATCTTCATATAATTACGAGGCGATGTACGGCGTTTTATAGCCGCTACATAAGCAATTACATAGATAATGGCTAAAGATACCCCTAATCCCAACCAGTTCTTTACACTCGCCGCAACTAGGCTTGTATAGAGAATAAATACAGAAATAGTTATGACATTGATGTCGCGATATCGGATTAACTCATAGAGTATGAAGACCCCCATCACAATCATCATGGGATACATTAAGTAATTAGGCAAAAACAGCATCAAAATCAAGAGAAACAATACATTCTCTTGAAAATTATATTTTATGCGTCCTAAAATTGTTAAAGTATCGTTCATAGTCTTTTCCTAGTTAAAAGTGGCAACCATAAGCTGCCACTCGGATTAACGGCTAAGCATCGGTTGATTCTTTTTCTTTTTCAGATTCCGATGGTGCTGTTTGTTTCTCAACCAATTCTTGGATAAATTCTGGTGATTTAGTATCCGATAAGAATGAAGAGAAGGTTTCTTCTGAAGATGAAGTTTTTGATTTCATATAGTATTCAAAAGATTCCTTTTGTTCTTCAGTAGGTTTTAAATAGTTATATACCCCTACTTCTAAATCATACATTTTATGTAAATCATTTGAAGTAAAGTAAGTATCAATAGGTGTAACTTCAGTGACACGTTCATATGCAGAATCTGCAAGTGTTGGATAGCTATCTTTCGCAAACGATTCAGAAACTTTAATATTAACTCGCAGTGTTGCAGTCTCAAGGTTAATAGAAACAGATTCAACACCTTCTATCCCTTGGATACTGGACTTCATGGTCTCAATATTTTCTTTGGTAATCGCTGGGTCTAAATCGCCCTCAAAGCGACTTCCAGTTAGTACTGAACCCGTAGCTAATTTAGCACTGATAATATGATACCCAATATAGGTAGTTGGAATAGCAAGAATAATTAACGAAATGATGATGGCATAGAATGACCAATCTTTCGTTCTGTTAATAGATTTCTTCTTTTTCTTAACTTTTTGATTTACTGTTTTTTGGTTTGGATCTTGTTTTAATGACATTGGAGATCCTCCTTTATGATTCTACTAAATTGTAATGTATTTATTTTCTGTTATCAAGCTCACGAATCACAAATTCATTTGTAAGACGTGGATTAGCTTGTCCTTTTGATAGTTTCATAACTTGACCAACAACGAATTTAATCGACTTATCAAGCCCGTTACGATAGTCATCAATGATTTGTGGATTAGCATCTAAGACACCATTAATCCATGCCATAAGAGTTGCTTCATCGCTGATTTGAACCATTCCTGAGTCTTTAATTACTTTTTTAGGAGACTCACCTTCAATTAACTTCGCAAACACCTGTTTAGCTTGTTTCGAAGAAATTGTATTGGATTCAATAGCATCGATAAAATCAATAAAGAATTCAGGTTTAATCCATTCTTCCATTGATTTATCTTCTTTTTTATCAAGTACTGCCATAATATCTTGAGTTAACCAGTTTACAATTAATTTGTAATGTTTTGAAGAAGCAACTAGCTTCTCGAAATATTCAGATAGCTCAATGTTCTTAACTAAGACATTTGCATCATAATAACTCAAATCATATTCTTCATGATATCGTTGTACTTTTGCGACAGGTAGTTCTTGCGTAAGTGGTTGAAGTAAACTTTCTGGAATACGGATTGGTGGAATGTTTGGTTCCACAAAATATCGATAGTCCACAGCTGATTCTTTGGTACGCATTGATACTGTTTCTTGTGTTTTCTCATCGAAACGGCGTGTTTCAGTAACGATTGCTCCACCTGAAGTTACGACTTCGATATGACGTTCTTTCTCAAACTCAATTGCTTTTTGAATATTACTGATTGAGTTTAAGTTCTTAACTTCTACTTTTGTACCGAATGCTTCTTGTCCTTCTGGACGTATTGAGATGTTTACATCACAACGTAGTGACCCTTCATCCATTCGACCATCAGAAATACCTAAGTAAATTACAAGTAGACGTAGTGCATCTACATAAGCAGCTGCTTCTTCACCGGTTCTGAAATCTGCTTCTGTAACAATTTCCAAAAGTGGTGTACCTGCACGGTTAAAGTCGATACGAGTAATATCACCTTCGTGGAATTGTTTTGCGGTATCTTCTTCCATATGAAGACGGTTAATACGAACACTCTTTAGTTCTTCACCTACGAAGAATTCAAAAGAACCATGGGATCCTAAAGGATAGAATTGTTGAGTTATTTGGTAACCTTTGGGTAAATCAGAATAGAAATAGTTCTTACGATCAAAGCGCATTAATGTATCGATGTCGCATCCTAGAGCTTGTGACAATTTAACACCGTACTCAACTGCAGTCTTGTTAACTTGTGGTAGAGTTCCTGGCATACTAATATCAATTTCATTAATTGCAGTGTTTGCAGGTTGACCGTATCCTAAAGGAGCTCCTGAAAACATTTTTGTTTCTGTTTTAAGTTCACAGTGGATTTCAATCCCAATAACTGCTTCGTAGTTTATCATAAGTTAATTCCTTTCCAGCCAATTAATGCTTCACACTCATTTGCGAATGCAAGAAGTGCTGCTTCTTCAAATGCAGGAGCACTAATGTTTATTCCAATTGGCATTTCATCAATTGTTGTGAGAGGAATTGTAATACTTGGGAATCCCGAGAAGTTATTAATTACCATGTGATTTTCAACAATTGCATATTTTTTGGATGTTTGATCCATAAATGGTCCTTCAATTTTTGGTGCAATTTGTGATGTTGCTAAAGACATCACAACATCTACATCATCAAAGAATTTCTTGTATGTATCAACAATCAAACGACGAACACGTTTTGCTTGATTAAAGATGAGTTCTTGGTTTTCATCATCTAATGCAAATGCACCATAAATAAAGCGTTTCTTCACTTGGGAGTTAAATCCTTCTGTACGAGTTTGGGTCATGATTGATTCTAATGAATCACCGTCATGAGATACACCATAACGAACACCATCAAGGTTTGCATGATTTGCGACTGCTTCAGAATTTGAAATAATATTGTAGATTGGAAGAAGTGCGTTTAGTAACTTCTCATCCATTTCCAAGAGTACTACTTCAGCACCTTTGTCTTCGAGTTGTTTTGTGAATCCATTGAATGCATCAGTAAAACGTGAATCATCAATATAATCATGGATTGATTTAAAGACCCCAACTTTTTTTCCATTTAAATCTGTTGTTAAGAGTTTTGAATACTCAGGAACATCTTTAAATGAACTTGTCATATCAAGATCATCTCGACCTGCCATAACTTCCAATAAGACAGCAGCATCTTCTACATTACGAGTAAACATTCCAACATGGTCTAATGATGATGCATAAGGAATGACCCCGTATCTTGATATACGACCGTATGTTGGTTTTAAACCAACCACACCACAGTATGAAGCAGGTTTACGGATACTATCGCCTGTGTCAGTCCCTGTAGCAGCACGTACTGCGCCACTTGCAACAAGTGCAGCACTACCTCCTGAAGAACCTCCAGAAACGCAACTTAGATCATAAGGATTTGAAACTGGACCTGTTGCAGCACTAAGATTTGTACCACCCATTCCAAGCTCATCCATAGATGCTTTCGCAACAATATGAGCACCAGCATCTAAAAGTTTTTGTGCAGCTGTTGCAGTATAGATTGATTGGTGATTTTCTAAAATCTTTGAACTGGCTGTAGTTAGTGTCCCTACAAGATTGAAGTTATCTTTTAATGCGATATCCCAACCATCAAGAATTCCTTCTGAAGTTGTTTTTAAATCTACAAACGATACAACAGCATTCAAAGACTCGTTAATTTCTTTTAATTTAGACGAACTCATTATTTTTGTACCACCTTTACAATTTCAAAATACTCATCATCGTGACGCGGTGCATTAATAAATGCTTGTTCACGATCAATACGATGATTTTCTACATCATCACGAAGCCATTGAGTCTCTTCCTCAAACGGATAGGACATTGGTTCAATTCCTTGACAATCAATCGCCTGTAATTCTGCAACACTTTTCATTAGTAAATGTCCTTCTTCAATAACTTCTCGGACTTCTTGATCATTCAGTTCGAGCATCAGATCTTTTGATAGTTTTTTTACGAGTTCAATTTCAATTTTTTCCATTTTGCCTCCTAGTAAGAATATGTTACAGATACATCACCATTGTTATTTACGCTAATCATCGCTTTAGTATCTTCGTATACTTTGATATCTACAACGATTGGAACACGATTGTTATCAAGTGTTTGTATCTGAGACATAATATACTGTGTAATCCCGTATAATTCAAGCTCTGTTTTTGAAGCTGTCGTTACTTGGATCTTGTAATTTTGTACTTCTTTGTTGATTGTAAATGCTGTTCCGATAACTCCGACGGTCTCATCTTCAATAAAATCCATGATTTTTCGATTAAATACTGAGAAGTTTCCGTGAGCTTGTGGGATATCTTTTGAAGCAAGTGTTGTGTTTAAAAGATAGTGTCTTTCGGTATCTCGAACAAGGCTTGATGTTTCACGACCCGATTCATAATAACCATGTCCAATATAATATCCTGGTAAGTAGTTTCCAGCAATATTATCATCTACACTGTCTGTTACATAGAATGCAATCATAACAGGTATGTTCTTCACTTCTTCAATACTTCTTAAATACGCATTAAGTTGTACTGATATCATATCGTTCGCAATTTTAAAGAGTGATTCATCACTTACTGAAATAATCTCATCATTAACATCACGATCCACAAATTGCTTTCTATCTAATACGACAGTAACACTCATTCCATCGATTTTTTCACGATTCTTATCTTTATAGAAATTTACTTCATAGAGAGAATGAACAAATCTCGGGTTCTTAATAGTAACTGTTTTCGTGGTGTTACCAGATTTTACTGTTTCATTAAATTCTGTGCCACGTTCCGCATTCAGACCATATTTATAGTTCTCACTCTTAGCATTTACAAGTTGCTTGTAATGGTCTTCATTAATAATTGATCCTTCACTAATAAAGTATGAACTTGGTGAGAAATATTCTTTTGATTTTTCTTGCAGTCTTTTACCAATTTCTAAAGTATCTATCTCACGGTAACCGTGAACATATGTTTGACGAATTGCAGAGGTAGTGAATGGGGTAATGATTGAGTAATCCCCTTTCTTACCACCCACCACTTTATTTATTTCTTCTTCATCATTATTTTCGGTGCTTTTGAAACACCCTGTTAAGCTAAGTGCCACTACTAATAAGATTAAGAATTTTTTCATTGGTCACCTACCTCCTTCAAGAATTCTTCTTCAGTCCATGTTTTAATATTTAATTCTTGTGCTTTTGTAAGTTTAGATCCAGCACTCTCGCCATAAACAACAACATCTGTCTTGGAACTAACACTTCCGATAACACTTCCACCCAGTGACTCAATGAGCTTTTTCGCATCACTTCGCCCCATTGTCTGAAGTGTCCCAGTTAATACAAACTTCATGTCCGCAAACTTACTTGATACCGATATATTCTTATAGTTTGGGTTGAGCCCAAGTTCTACTAATCGATTTACAAGTTGACGGTTCTCTTCAATACTAAAGAAGTTCACAACTGACTTCGCAATCACAGATCCAATTTCTGGAATTTGAGTTAAGACGTCTTCATTAGTATCCATGAGTTCTTGAACATTACCAAAGTAAGAGGCTAGAACTGTTGAGGTCTTGGATCCAACATGACGAATACCTAAGCCAAACAACCATTTTTCAAGAGAGTTCTCTTTACTATCTTCAATTGCTTTTAATAGTTTTGTAACACTTTTCTCTCCCATTTTTTCAAGAGTTTCTAGTACATCAACATGTTCATGTAAAGTATAAATATCCGTAATTGTCGTTAATAATTTCGCATCGTGTAATTGATAGACACGTCTTTCTCCAAGTGTATCAATATTCATTGCTTCTCGAGAAGCAAAGTGTACTAAAGCTTCTGCTACCTTTGCAGGGCAATCAGCATTAATACAGTAAGTATCTGCTTCATCATCTACACGTTCCAGTGTCTCATGACACACTGGACACTGAGTTGGGAATTCGTAAACGGTTTGACTTCCATCTCTTTTTTCAAGATTAACACGAACAATCTCAGGAATAATTTCTCCTGCTTTTCTAACGGAAACACTATCGCCAACACGAATGTCTTTCATTTCAATATAGTCACGGTTGTGCAGTGTCGCATAACTTACTGTACTTCCTGATATTAAGACTGGTGTAAGTTTAGCGTTGGGAGTGATCTTCCCTGTACGACCTACCGTTACAAAGATATCTTCAACGACACTCTCAACTTCTTCCGCTTTAAATTTATAAGCAATCGCAAATCGTGGCGTTCTTACTGTAAATCCTAATGCATCTTGCACATCAAATTCATCAACCTTAATAACAACTCCATCAATATCATAAGGAAGTAACTCACGCATTGCTTCAATTTCTTCAATTCGCTGAATAACTTCTGCCATCGTTGTAACAGTACGGAATTCAGGGTTTGTTTTTAATCCTATTTTCTTTAAGTAAGCGAGTGCTTCTGATTGTTTTCTTAGACCAAGTTCACGAGCATTCACAACGGTATACCAGAAGCCATCCAATCCACGTGTGCGGACTACTTTAGAATCTAACTGTCTCATTGTTCCTGCTGCAGCATTACGGCAGTTCGCAAAGAGTGCTTCACCGTTTTCTTGTCGACGAGCATTCACTTTAAGTAAGGATGCTTGTGGCATAAACACTTCACCACGAACAACGACACTGTCTTCTTGATTAAGACGAAGTGGAATTGAATCAATGACTTTAAGATTCTCACTCACATCTTCTCCAACGGTACCATCACCTCGAGTAACACCAACGGCAAAACGTCCCGCTTCATAATCCATGGACATTGCTAAACCATCAATTTTCAATTCAACAGTATAGTGAATATCTGGATAGGAAGATCGGATTCTCTTATCAAAATCATAGAGATCTTCCTCTGAGAAGGCATTACCAAGTGAATACATTGGATAACGGTGGGTAATCTTTTGGAATCCATCTGCTAATTTACCACCAACTTTTTGTGTTGGTGAGTTTGCATCAGCATACTCCGGATTCTCATGTTCTAATTGGACGAGCTCATTAAAAATAGCGTCGTATTCTATATCTGAAATCACAGGAGCATCAAGAACATGATAAGCATAGTTATGTTTTTCTATTTCTTTTCGTAATGCTTCAATTTTTTCTTTAATCATGACATGCTCTCTTTCTTTCGTAGTCCTGTAAATTTTCGGGAAATTGTTTTTGTACCATGTGGGAAGTTGAACGCAATTCTCATTGTGTCAGCATCCTCATCGACACTAATCACAATGCCTTCCCCAAAATCATCATGGATTACAAGGTCTGCTTTCTTTAGTTTCTTAGCCTTAACACCAACACCATGGCTTGTCTCAAATTGTGAGAAGGTTTCTTTGGCAAGACTGGATAAGTTAAGCCCTTGATTTTCTTTAACTTCATTTACGCCCATCTCTTGTATAAATCGTGATGGCTTACTATACATACCGGATACAAAGCTAAAGCCAGTATTGTTGGTTACATACAATCTGTTCTTAGCACGAGTAATCGCTACATACATTAAGCGACGTTCTTCCTGAATTCCACCAATTCCATCAATGACAGCATTCTTATTAGGGAAAACATTGTCACTCACTCCCATGATAATTACATTTTCAAATTCCAATCCTTTAGCAGCATGAACTGTCATTAAGCGAACATAGTCCCCTTCAACCACTTCATTTTTATCGCCATAAAGGCTTACCATTTGAATGTACGATTCAAGATCTGGTTCATCGTAATTTTGTTCAAAGTGATGCGCATCACTTACTAATTCTTTTAGGTTTTCAATACGTTCAAATTCTTCTTGTTTTTCAAAATGTTGTACCAAACTACTATGCTTCAAGACATCATTCATGATCTCTTCAAGGGTACTTGTAGAAGCAACACTACGGAAACGATGAATTAAATTAACATAGGCTTTTACCTTAGGACTTGCTGTTCCAAGAGCAACATCATCTTCCATTATTTCAAAAATGCTTGCTCCCTTAAGGGCAGCGCGGTCCGCAAAGTTATCTAATGTCTTTTCACCAATACCACGACGTGGCGAAGCAACACTTCGACGAAGTGCTAAATCATCACCATGCGTAATCATTCGCAAATAACTCATCATATCTTTAACTTCAGCATGATCGTAGAAACGTAAGCCACCATAAATCACATATGGAATATGACGTGCCATTAACACTTTTTCAATTGAACGGGATAAGTAATTGGAACGGTACAGTACCGCTGTATTTAAATACGATCCTGTTTCTTCTTTAAGTTCTTCAATCTTACGTACAATCCAATACGACTCCGCTTCAACATCATCAAAGCTTTCATAGACAACATCAAAATCACTTTGCTTATTGGCATGAAGGTCTTTATGGGGTCTGTTTTGATTGCATGAGATTAAGCGGTTAGCACGATCGAGGATATGTTGTGTTGAACGATAGTTTTGATTTAAGACGATTGTTTCACTTTCTGGAAACTTCTTCTCGAAATCTACAATAAAATCAACATTCGCACCACGCCATGTATAGATTGTTTGGTCAGGGTCTCCAACGACATACAACTCATTATCTTCCCCTACCAAGGATGTCACGATGCCATATTGAATGTGGTCAACGTCTTGGAACTCATCAACCAAGACAACACGAAAACGTCGTTGCCATTTTTGACGGACGACTTCATGAGTTCTTAGTAAATCATTAACTTTAATTAATAAATCATCAAAGTCGAGAGCGTACAAGTCACGCAAACGATCCACATAGAATTTATAAACGGATGCTTTCTGTTGTTCATAGTAGTTTGAACCTGCAAGCTTACGAGCTTGTTCAACACTTACACTCGCAATTTTATTATTTGATATGTAATTTAATACTTCACGATACGGCAAGGATTTGCGATCATACTCTAAAGTACGATACGCCTCTCTTAAAACAGATTGTTGATCTGCAGTATCAATAATCGTAAAGTTTCTTATTAATCCAACTGCCTCATATTCTTCTCGAATAATACGAACACATAAAGCATGGATTGTTGAAGTATGAACACGAATTGCCTCTGGCAACATTCGCTCCATACGTTCCTTCATTTCATTTGCTGCTTTATTCGTAAAAGTAATCGCGCAGATAGACGAAGGATAATAACCAAGGTCTTTAATTAAGTGAATAATTCGTGTTGTTAAAACACGAGTCTTTCCACTACCTGCCCCAGCAATGACTCGCACATATTGTTTATCCGTAAGCACTGCTGCTTTCTGTTCTTTATTTAAACCTTGCATAAAATCCATAATATCACCTAAATTATTATACCATAGACAAGCCACTCTAATATGTGAGAATTAAGATAAAATTGCGCAGTTCTTACGCATTCGTTATAATAGAGTCGCAAAGAGTTCAAAGCATTGAATAGAACCGGGGTAAAACATGAGAATCACAAATGATTGGAAAGATTTTGAAGTCCTTGATGCAGGGAATGAGATGAAGGTTGAGCGTTATGCTTCAACCATTGTTAAACGTCCAGAACCTACAGCAACATGGAACTTAAGTACAAAGCATATCGACATTGATGCTAGCTTTGATAAAGCGTGGAACATCCATACCAAAGACTTAAATACGCAGATAGCTTACAAGGATTTAAAGTTCTTGATTCGAGGTACTGCTTTTAAACATACTGGTCTATTCCCAGAACAAGCTGTAAACTGGGATTGGATGCGTTCTGTTATTCAAAAGAGTCCCCATGACAATTTACGAATTCTTAATTTGTTTGGTTATACTGGTGGTGCAACTATTGCTTGTGCTAAAGAGAAAAAAGTAGCAGAAGTCGTTCATATTGATGCTTTGAAATCTCTTAATGAGTGGACTCAAGAGAATGTAGGTTTAAATCAACTTAAGGACAAAACAATACGTACGATTACAGAAGATGTCATGAAGTTTTTAGCACGAGAGAAAAGACGTGGACGAACGTACCATGGAATCATAATGGATCCGCCAAGCTTTGGTAGAGGTCCTAAAGGTCAACGTTGGGATATTGTTAAGCAACTGGAACCTCTTTTAAGACTTGCTTTAGAGATTCTTGATAAGGATGCAATCTTTTTAGTACTTAACACTTACTCTACCAATCTAAGTGCACAAAGTGTTAACACAACTTTTAGTAAAGTACTTAAGGAGTTTAACTTCCCACGAAATATTGATACCCAAGCTATTGGACTTCCAATAACTTACCAAGATAAAATCTTACGATGCGGTCAAACTACAAGGTGGTCATTTGATGAAAATTTATTATGAAGATAATCATATTATTGTGGTTGAGAAACCAGTGAATGTTCCAACTCAAGAAGATTCAAGTGGTGACCTAGATCTTCTCACAATGATTAAGGATTACATTAAAGAAGAATATAAAAAGCCGGGTAATGTCTTTCTAGGACTTGTACATCGTTTAGATCGTCCTGTAGGTGGTGTTATGGTCTTTGCGAAAACTTCGAAAGCAGCAAGCAGATTAAGTGACCAAGTCCGTACTCGTAAACTCGATAAAATCTATACTGCTGTCGTTGAAGGGCAAGTAGAAACAGGAACTTACATTGATACTCTTAAAAAGAACAAGAAAACAAACACAAGTTATGTAACAGGGAAAAATGATCCTGAAGGAAAACATGCAGAACTTAGCGTATTAAGCTCCCAGTATTTCCCAAAGAAAGATCTCTCTAAAGTAACAATTTCTTTGAAGACTGGACGTTCCCACCAAATTCGTGTGCAGTTTGCTTCCCGCAAGCACGCCTTATGGGGTGATGCTCGTTACAATAAGAACTCGCAAAGTGGTCAACAAATTGCTTTATGGGCAACAGAACTTAGCTTTTATCACCCTACTACAAAAGAAAAGATGACCTTTACAAGTCATCTACCATCTTCTTATCCTTTTACACTGTGATAGAGCTTTTCAATCTCATCACGACGTGCTTCACAATCTGCTTGGGCAATTTCAAATAACTCAGTGAACTGTTCTTTAGTACCACTGTAACGACTTACTCCAAGTTCTTTAGATGGGTACATATAAACTGCATCACCTGCAGCAACAAGTTCATCAATTTGTTTTCGCTCATCATAATAAACATTAACTCGATTTTCAAAGTCTTGAATCAACTTTGGATACTTACGATATACTGTATTTAACAATAACCGCATGAAGAACCCTTGCGGTTTTCTTACGTAATCTTTTGATTTAGTTGTAATAATCATATGTTTTGTACAACCATACTCAATACTTCTACTTACAGGAATCATGGTTGTAATACCACCATCCATATAATCTTTACCTTCTAAGTGAACACGACGACCAGCAACTGGAAGCGTACAAGCAGCTTGAATGTATTTAGGACAACGAGCAATATCATGCTTGTTTTTCCAAACAGTTTCTTCACCTTCAATATCGTAAACACCGATTTCAATCTCACCAGGAATTTGATCAATTAATTCTAGTGGATAGTCAAGATTCTCGGTAACTTCTTTATATAAGAATTCATAACCTACAACAGTACGCTCATGCAGGATAGGTTTAAGACCAACATTACGACTATCTGCTGCAACATCAATTGCCGCACCTTTTAACGCATCTTTTTTGTCAAGAACATACATCCCGGCATAAAGTGCACCAGATGAAATCCCCACAACATAATCAAAGTACATTTCATTTTCTAAAAGCCAGTAGAGTACTCCAGCAGAGTATGCACCACGCATTCCTCCACCCTCTAATACTAAACCTATTTTTTCCATAACAATCTCCTTACATCAGCCCACTAAATACACGAGCAATCGACCTAAATACTTGAATTACAAAAGGAACAGCACGTGCATCCTCTAAAGTAATTTCAATACTCTTGTTCTCAATTGTTTCAATTGAGTCTTTATAACATGCTTCAATCACAGACTCTTGGAAGAACAGAAGACTACACTCATAGTGTAAGAAGTAACTTCTAAAGTCCATATTGGTTGTTCCTACCATTGCGATTTCATCATCAACAATCACAGTCTTTGAATGAACAAATCCTGGTTCATATTCAAAGATGCGCACTCCATTTTCTAAGAGCTCAAGATAATTTGATTTGGTAACTTGATTTACTATTTTCTTATCGGGTACATGTGGGACGATGATACGCACATCAACACCCGAACGTGCAGCCATCTTAAGAGCTCCAATTAATTCATCACCAATAATTAAATACGGTGTCTGAATGTAAATATAACGTCGAGCATTGGTAATCAAATACATATGAACATCCAAACCTAAATCAAAAGAATCAGTTGGTGCATCTGAGAACGGTAAGACATATCCGCTATATTGGTGCGGTTCAAAATCAAAATGATATTTATAATCCGAAGGATCTTCAATGCGATCAGTATAGTATCGCCAGAACTGCATAAACATTAAGGTTAATGAGTGCACAGCTTCCCCTTCAATCATGACGGCAGTATCTTTCCAGTGACCAAATTTACTATTGATATTCGCATACTCATCAGCTAGATTCATACCACCTACAAAACCATAACGGCCATCAACAACACAAATTTTACGGTGATTACGGTTGTTCATTTGAACTGCTAAACGAGCTATCATTGGATTAAATGCTATTGCTTGTATTCCTATAGCATCACACTCATCTTGAAGCTCTCTAAATAGGGCACAACCCCAATCATCATAAAGAAGTCGAACATCCACACCTTCCTTAACTTTTTGAGCTAAGATATCGCGAATCTCTGTCCAAATCTTACCTTCTTTGATAATAAAATATTCTAGGAAAATAAAAGATTTTGCTTCTCTTAGAGCTTCTTTCATTAACTCGAATTTTTCTTCACCTGAAGGAATATAGACGGAACGTGTATTCTCATAGATTGGAAAATGCGATGCATCAATAACGTATTTTACAAGACGTGTCCATTGCGGCTTCGTTTCGTCAATCGTTTGAATAATATGTTCTGAATCTGTTGGTACAAAAGCATCGTTGGCATACGCATCGGTAATTCGTTCGCGTAGTTTCTTAGGTACCTTTTTTCCACCAAAAAGCAAATAAATAATCGCTCCTATTGGTGGAACTGCTAGAATCACAATTGTCCACGCTAAGCGATATACTGAATTATCGTTACGATTTAAGACATAAATTACGACTAAAATAGATATGACAGTAAAGAATGCATAGATAAATTGATAGTTTAAACTTAAGTTCCATAGTACAGTTACCATGAAAATAAGTTGTAATAACACAATAATACCGACTACCACTATTTTATTCGTTAAAACTCGAAGTAGTGTTTTCATGTAACTCACCATCCCTTTGAAAAATTATACTTGATATGACGACATCTTTGCAAGCACTCCAATATTATAATACTTTACCAAGAGTTAATCTAAAAGATGGATTCAAAGCCACAGACATTTACATCAATTGAGATTTAATGTCTTATTACCAAAAAATAAAGCACCAACTTGGTGCTCTATCATGAATTACTGCTTAAATTTAATCGGTAAACCTCTTTATAAGGCTCTCCCTGTTTGTATATCTCATGATCCTTATCAACAGCAACTGTCTTCTCATAAACAGCCCCAAGACGTTGAATTGTCTTTTGAGAAGGGATATTGTCAGGGTTACAAGTAATTAAGACTTCATGTACATAAGGACGCTTCTCAGCAATCTTCTTAAAGATTTCAAGACAAGCATAGTAAGCGAATGAGTGTCCACGATACGGTGGATAAATGACGTATCCGATGTTGCCATAGAAAAGTAGGTCTCTTCCCGACTCATCACGAAATTCAACACGCCCAACAAAACGGTTCAAACTTGGTGCAAAGATATCATATAATAGTGTATCAATACCTTCGTGATCGTACTGATTCGTGATATCAACAAGTTCTACAATCATGCTTTGAGCTCAAGATTAACTTTATAGAGATAATAAAGTGATGCTGCAGCTACTGCAAATTGAGATAGCATTAATACAATACTTGATGGCATTGCGATTAATAATAAGTTTGGAATGACAAACAATGCAAGAACAGAAACAAATGCAACTAATACATCTTTAATTGGACGTTTTCCGTATACATATAATGTAATCATGCTTAATGCAAATGAGTAAACTAAATATACAAAGATTGCACTTAATCCTACACTTAAGAAATAAGCAGGACCGTTAGTTGATAGTGCTTCTGTCCATGATTCAATAACTTTTACATCAAGAGTTTGAAGCATTTCACTACCTGGACCTTCATTTAATGCGAATGAGAACATAAAGAGGTTTGCGAGAACTAAGATGTTAGTAATCACTGTTAATAACACAAAACCATAACCCATATGTTGTCCTAAATAGCTTGAATATTCGACTTTTTTAGAGATTGCTGGAAGAATTAATAATGATGCTGCTGTTAACGCAGTAGCCATAAAAATACCACCAGTTATACCATTCTTTTGAATCCCAAGATTTGGGAAAACTGCTTCAGATATTGTTAATAAAAGATTTGTCGCCATAAAAAGTAAAAATCCAAATAAAATTCCTTTTAATAATGCTTTATCTTTGCGATAACGAATGACGTAAGCAAATAAAAATATCACAAGTAATGCGATTGCTCCTGCAATCGTAACTTGTTTCATTGTTGATACCATAATACCCTCCTAAAGATTACCTAGATATAGTACCACATAACCATCCATAAGTGCATAAAAAAACAGTGATAAACACTGTTTTGTTGTTAACTAAACTTAGATTGCTCTAACGTTAGCTGCTTGTTCGCCGCGTGGACCCTCAACAACTTCAAAGCTAACTTCTTGACCTTCTTCAAGTGTCTTGTAGCCATCAGCTTGGATTGCTGAGAAATGAACAAAGATGTCTTGTCCACCTTCAACGGTGATGAATCCGTAACCCTTTTCAGCGTTAAAGAATTTCACTTTACCTGTACTCATGTATGTACCTCCTACCAGGAATAAGATGTACCCAAACGTTAACGCAATTCGTACTCTCCAACAAAATCGTACTTCATTACCATTACCTTGAGTAACTACGATTATACCCTATTACAATCATAAACATTCTTATTACAATACGATATTACCACCTAAAAACAGGAGTGTCAAACCTTTTTAGCCCAAAATATTAAGCGTTTACATTATATCGTAAGACTATCATTAAGCCTTATTTTATGCAATAATATGAACGAAAGCGAGAAATACTATGAAACACACATTAATTGTACAGAGTCATGACACCTTATTAAACTATTTATTAAGCCAAGATTTACCATTCAGTAGATCAAAAATCAAATCACTTTTAGCGCACGAATGTATCTCTATTGATAACGAGGTTACAACACAATTTGACGACCCTATTAAACCAGGGCAAGTCATTACAATCGTGAAACACAACCAACAAAGAGATACCCCACTAACAATCATTTATGAAGATAAAGATATCTTAGTTATCGATAAGCCTTACAAACTACTTACAGTTGCAAACCGTAAGGAACAAGAAATGACAGCTTACCGTTTAGCAAGTGATTATGTTAAGAAACAAGATTCAAAGAACCGTATTTTTGTAGTTCACCGTCTGGACCAAGATACATCGGGAGTCTTGATGTTTGCGAAAAGCGAAGCTGTTCAAAAGCTATACCAAGATAATTGGAATGAAACAGTACTTGATAGAACCTATGTCGCAATCGTTGAAGGCGTCGTTGAGAAAGACAAAGATACCATTCATTCTTTCCTTCGTGAAAATAAAACAACACATATGTACTCAACGACTACAGGTCTTGAAGCAATCACACATTATGAAGTGATTCGTCGCGCCAAGGAATTTTCAGTACTCAAGATAAACTTAGACACAGGACGTAAGAATCAGATTCGTGTTCACATGCATGATATTAAGCACCCTATTATAGGTGATCGTAAATATAATGCTACATCCAGTCCAATTAAACGCTTGGGTCTTCATGCTTATCGAATCCAATTAAGAAATCCAAAGACTAAGAAAGTTCAAACATTTATTGCACCGATTCCACCTAAATTTGTTCGTCTTACAAAAATCACAGACCAACAAATTAAATCAATTTAAGGAGAATTCTTATGTTATTAGATAAACTTACAGAATCAAAACAATATATTGAATCCATTATTGATACGAAACCAACAATAGGAATTATTCTTGGTAGCGGCTTAGGTAGCCTTGTTGATCGTGTTACCATCCAGCATACTATTTCATATAACGATATCCCTCACTTCCCTAAATCCTCTTTAGAGGGTCATGCAGGAAACTTGGTATTCGGAACGATTGGCAATCAAAATCTCATGATTATGCAAGGTCGTTTCCATTACTATGAAGGATTCCATATGAAAGAAGTAACATATCCTGTATATCTCATGAAACAACTTGGTGTTGAATCAATGATCGTAACTAACGCATGTGGTGGTATTAACCCTGAGTTTAAACCTGGTGATTTAATGATTATTGAAGACTTTATCAATAGCGTTTCGAATAATCCCTTAATCGGAGCTAACGATGACCGTCTCGGTCCACGTTTCCCTGATATGTCAGATCCTTTCAATACCAAATTACGTAATAAAGCTAAAGACATTGCACATTCACTGAAGATTGATTATAAAGAAGGCGTGTACACATTCTTCCAAGGTCCTTACTATGAAACCCGTGCTGAAATACGCATGTATGGGAAAATGGGAAGTGACGCAATTGGAATGTCGACAGTTCCAGAAACCATTGTTGCGAATTACCTCGGTATGAAAGTACTTGGTATCTCATGCATTACCAATATGGCAACCGGTTTACGAGACGGAAAGCATTCTCATGCTGAAGTTGTGGAAATCGCAAACCAAGCAAGTGTAAAGCTTTGTGATTGGGTTGAAGAATTATTAATTAAATGGTAAAAGAAAACACCATGTTCCAACGAACATGGTGTTTTTAGACATCAATTTAATGAATATATGCTTTTAATGTCCAAATTGTCTTCTCAATGTCTCTTAGCATTGAAGTAAACAAATCAGCTGTTCCATAATCACTTTCTTCTTCAGCAAGTTTAATGGTATAACGAGCTTGATTTGCGAGAATATCAAAATCAACAAGAAGATGTTCCATTCCTGCTTTAGCTGTCTTGTACTCATCATCAAGTTCCTTAATTGATGAAACTTCTAACATTTCAGCAAGGTTACCGATTGGTTTAGCACCAATCATTAAGAGACGTTCTGCAACTTCATCGATACGTTCTTGTGCATCATCATAAAAGTCATCCATAAGTCCATGCATTGGGAAGAAACCTTCTCCTACCATAAACCAGTGAACATTATGAATTTTCATTGCTGCCACCGTTTGATCTGCTAAGAACTGATTAATTGCTTCATATAGATTGTTCATAAAATATCCTCCTTATACTTATACTATACGCTTTTTCATAAGTGACTTCAAAGCTAATGAACTCTAATATTATGATATAATTTTCAAAAGGAGAAAATCAATGATATACAAAACCACTCTAGAAAAGGATGGCGTTACCTACACGCTTATTTTTGATGATAAAAGCCTACTTGCTTTAGATAATATTACAGATCGAGTACTTGAAAGATATCCTAACGCTATTGAAAACAACGAGAAAGGAATACTCTATACAACACAAGTTCTAGAGTATCTTGATGGAAAGAGAGAAATCTTCAATCTTCCAATTAATCCTCTAGGGACCGAATTTCAAATATCAGTTTGGAAAGCACTTCTTTCCATCCCTTTTGGCACTACTGTATCATATAGTTACGTTGCTGAACTCGTTGGGGATGTGAAGAAAGTACGTGCTGTTGCCAATGCCATTGGAAAGAATCCAATCATGATTGTAGTCCCCTGTCACCGTGTTATCGGCAAAGATGGAAAAATGCATGGATTTGGTGGAGGAATTCCTTTAAAAAGATACCTCCTAAATCTAGAAAACGCGTTATAATAAGATATGGAGGTTTTTTAAATGGAACATATAATTAATGATTTAGTGACACTGCTTCAAACCAAAAGCCCAACAGGCCATACGGAAGAAGCGATTACTTTAGTAGAAAAACGATTCAACGATCTGGGACTCCTCAGTTATCGAACAAATAAGGGTGCATTAATCGCAACTCTTGAGGGTCAGGACTCAAGTCAAGCTATTACGCTTTCTGCTCACGTAGACACATTAGGAGCTGTTGTAAAGGAAATTACTGGTGATGGTTATCTTAAATTATCACAAATCGGTGGATATGCTTGGACAACTATTGAAGGAGAACACGTTTCAATCGAAACAATCAATGGTACTTACTATACTGGAACAGTACTTACAAATGTAGCTTCATCCCATGTACATGGTGCTAAGACAAATGCTACGGAACGAAACGAACATACACTTCAAGTTAGAATTGACGAGAAAGTATTTACAAAGGATGATGTCCTTAAACTTGGTATTCAAGTCGGTGACTTTGTACACTTAGACCCTCGTACAACAGTTACAGACACTGGCTTTATTAAATCACGACACCTCGATGATAAAGCATGTGTTGCTGCTTTATACGCAGTTGCCGAACATTTTGTGAACACTAAGACTAAACCACGTTATACAACTCACTTCTTTATTTCAAATTATGAAGAAGTAGGCCATGGTGCAGCATCATCAATTCCAAGTGATACGGTAGAAATGATCGCATTAGATATGGCAGCACCTGGAACTGGTCAAACTAGTGATGAATACTCTGTTACAATTTGTACAAAGGATAGTTCTGGTCCATATGACTATGGAATGAAGAAACGACTCATCGAACTAGCAGAAGCAAACAAGATTAACTACAAGCTAGATATCTATCCATATTATGGATCTGATGGATCGGCGGCACTTAGAGCAGGACACGATGTCAGAGTTGCTTTAATTGGACCAGGAGTTGATTCATCTCATAGTTATGAACGAACACATAAGGAAGCAATCTTTAATACAATTAACTTAACAATTGCTTATCTTCAATAAACCAAAGAAGAGCTACCAAAATTGGTAGCTCTTCTTACGTAAAATATAAAAAAAGAAGCATGACGTTTTGCCATGCTCAGGGATGTACTTCATACTGAAGTGTATCAAACAATTTAGGGGGGTTGTTTGATGAATGAATTATATCGCAAAAACATTCAATAATCGGCTTGATGTCATTAAACGCCAAGTTAATGTAATCAAAGTTAATATTTTGTTTTACTGAACAAAATTTTACTAATATTCATGAGGATGTCATGACACTTCTTCTTTTTGGGTATATTTCTTCCATATTTATTTCAGATTGGTAGAATATTACTAAGAGGTGACTGTATGGTACGAAACTTAAAAGAAGAAATTATTCATGAAGCAACACAACTTTTTATGGAACAAGGTTATTATGCGACATCAACACATCAGATAGCCAAGAAACTTTCTATAACACAACCTGCGCTTTACCACTACTTTCCAAACAAAGAGACATTATATATTCATGTATTTCGAATGATATCTGAATCTAATCGAGATGGACTTATTGATATACTGAATAATAATCTTGATTCGTTTGACTTACTCGTAACAATGAGCGAATACTTAGAAGAAACACATCATATCAACCTTGTCCTATTTCGAAATGACTTAAAGCACCATTTACCAGAAGATGCCTATCAGACACTTGACGATATTTATTGTGATTGTTATGTTCATCCATTTAAGGAAGCATTATCCCCTCTGTATGACAAAATTGATAACAGCTTAAATATTAAAGATATCACCCATCATTACTTACTTACTTTATCTGCCTATATTTCAAGTAGCCATTCTGAAAAACTACGGATTCCAAACTTTGTTTCAATCTTTTTTAATGGTATATTAAAACGCTGATCTCTCAGCGTTTTTTACTTCCTTCATTCAATTGTTCTTTTAATTTGATTTGATGTCTTATTATGGAATTGATAGGCGTTAATACATCATACTTCAACCCTAATTGAACTATATATCCATTAAGATAGTCTATTTCAGTATTTCTCTTGGTCATTAAATCTTGATGCATTGATGGATAATGACGTCCAGCAACAGTATCAGGAAAAAGGCTTGATATTTTATCCAATATATCCTCAATATTTAAAACAACATTTTCATGTTTCGCTACTTCAACTATTTCATCCAAAATAAGACGACTTATCTCAACATTACCTTTGTATGCACCAAACTGAGCTATCGTGCAATCCAATATTGCGCACATCGGATTAATTACAGAGCTTACAGCAAGTTCTTTCCAAATATCTAAAAAGACATCATGACTTAATTTCGCTCTAAATCCTGCAGAATTTAATACATCTATTACTTGCTCATCATATTGTGATGAGTCATTTTTATATATTTGAAGTTTTATGGTACCTTCACCTACAGCATCAACAACCCCTGGTCCCCCAAGTCCAGCAGTCCAGTAGTTTGATGCAACATATAATCGATCCATTGTTACATACTCAAGAATTTGCTCAGCATTACCTAAACCACTTACTAAGTTTATGACTAGTGTATTATCTGAAAATACATGCTTAATATCTTGAAGCATACTTTCTAATTGCATTGCCTTAGTTAACAAAATAATTAGGTCAAACTCCCCGTGTACTTCGTTAGGAAGAAATGCAGGAAGACGGTATGTTCCCATGTTATAACCATCAATTAACACTTTGAGTCCTTTATTATTTATGACATCAATGTGCTGTTTCCAACTATCCGTTATTACAACATCATTTCCGGACTTCACCAACATATATGCAAACCTAGAGCCCATTGCTCCTGCACCAGCTACTAGTATTTTCATTGCAATTCTCCTTAGACTCTCGTCTTATGAATTATTATTGTTTACTCATTTGTATTGCGTTTCCTGCCATATTAATATCGCACCCTCCTTTCATTAACCTATTTTGGTAGTGAATCAACATCTTCAATTTCATTATACACCAACTCTTTAGGTTGAATAAAAACCACACCTCAAATTTGAGTATGTGGTTTTAGTATTATCTATTTTTTCTTCTTTTTCTCGCAAGAATCAATACAGCACCTAAAGCAGAAAGAATCGCTGAGGTGTACGCTATCTGATTGCTTACACCTGTTTCTGGTAAGGATGGAATAGGTGGTGCAATAGGTTTTTCTGGTACTATTGGCTTCTCAGGATCTGTTGGATCTGTTGGTTCCGTTGGATCTACTGGATCGGTTGGATCAACAGGTTTAGAATATACATTTCTTATTACAAATCCATTTACTTCCTTGGTGTAATTCTCTGGTACTTGAACTTCATCAACAGTATAAACATATGCTTTACCACTCACATCAGTTTCATCAAGTCCAGTCCAAGTATAACTCGTTATTCCGTTTTCTAAGGCAACAGCTGTTCCAAAAACTTCACCATCACGATAGAGTTGAACTTCAATTGTAGGTCTTGGACTTGGTCCACCAACCCATTCTTTCGTTACACTAATATCAATCAATGGACTAACATAGGTATTCGTGATTACAAATCCATTTACTTCCTTGGTGTAATTCTCTGGTACTTGAACTTCATCAACAGTATACACATATGCTTTACCACTCACATCAGTTTCATCAAGTCCAGTCCAAGTATAACTCGTTATTCCGTTTTCTAAGGCAACAGCTGTTCCAAAAACTTCACCATCACGATAGAGTTGAACTTCAATTGTAGGTCTTGGACTTGGTCCACCAACCCATTCTTTCGTTACACTAATATCAATCAATGGACTAACATAGGTATTCGTGATTACGAATCCATTTACTTCCTTTGTGTAATTCTTTGGTACTTGAACTTCATCAACAGTATAAACGTATGCCTTGCCACTCGCATCAGTTTCATGAAGTCCAGTCCAAGTATAACTCGTTGTTCCGTTTTCTAAGGCAACAGCTGCTCCGAATGCTTCACCATCACGATAGAGTTGAACTTCAATTGTAGGTCTTGGACTTGGTCCACCAACCCATTCTTTCGTTACACTAACATCAATTAATTTCCTTTCCGTATTAATAAATGTTAGTTCAGTGTTTAGTTGATCAAGTTCACCTTCAAGCTTACCCAACTGAGGAGTTACATAGTAATTTGAATTTTCCTCTTCCTCAACACTATAAATTGAATGAATATCCAACGATTCAATTATTATTGACTCTCCACCCTTTAACACGAATGCTCCATTAGCGACATTGATAATAACACCATCAATTTTTGCTTTTCCATTATACATTTCATTGTTTACTTTAAAAATGAAATTAAATTTTGTGTCATCCGTCTTAATATTTCCAGACGAATCTTTCAATATTTTCTCTATCTTCAGACTAACTTGTTGGGGTATGTATCCAGCATTTATTCTTTGACTAGTTTTTTCATAATCCAAGGTAAATGTATCTGAGTACCCGTTTGTTACATCAACAATACCCGACCCTAATTCATTCGAAGTTGGCTCGATAAGCTGATATTCATCTGGCGCGAGAATTTGAACCTTATAGTTACCGTGTCGGTATACTTCAAAACGGTAATATCCCAGACTATCTGTGGTAGTACTATAGTCATTCCCTTCTAGATCTTTGACTGTATTACCCTCTTCGTCTACCAATTTGACAATGTGTTGTTCAAATATTTCATCAACATTTTCATCAAACAAACCATTTCTATTTACATCATCAAATACATTTCCTTCAACGTAATATTTAATTAGATCTAGAGTCGATAGGTTTGATTCAGTAAACTGATAGCCATTGAGTAGTGTTGAAAATCCAAATGAGTTAACTGCTCTATCTAACTCATGGAGCGATGACTCTTTTGGAATATCAAACTCCATGTAAAACGAAACACTCTCATTTGATTTTAGTTCGTAACCATCAAGTAAAACTATTTTAATTGCGGTAGCTAAAGAATAGTCATCAAGAGTATTTTCCCAGTTTGCATTAGCCATAAAATCAGGAATATCTTCACCAATAGTATCTTTCGTGTACTGCACTTGATATCCTTCTGGTGCTTCTACTTCCTTGGCCAAGGACACTCTAAATGTAGTTCCTCTATTCACTCTTTGAAGTACTTCATTTTCGACAACAAAGCTCGCTGTTTTATCACCAATAGACGGTAGTAAATCAATGATTTTTAATGTCTTTTGGGAAGCATCTAAGTAGTTTGAAATAGTTAGCTTATATCGAACATTCGTTCCTATCTCTGAAAGCCCATTTCCAGGAGCCATTATGTAACCATTATCCAGATTACCCATTACTTCTTTCTTGCCATACAGTTCTTTCGTTGGCAAGTACTGGATGGTCTTGTTCGAAGTAAGAACAAAGTCTTCTGTACTACCGTTTTCATTAAGATCATAGATATCCTCAGTTGCATTTTTCTCACTTATTGGTCCAATTAAATCTATGTTTTTCCAGGATAAATAAGCTGTATTAATGTTACTGCCTGGGGTCATTGACTTTGTAATACGGGTTTTGTATCTTAAAGTGTAAATATTAACGATTGCAGGAATTTGATAAACACTTGTGTTCTTAATAGAATCAATATTCCACTTTAATGCAGTTTGTCCTGTGTTTTTATAGTTATGTATGATCTCTGGGTCTTCTAGGTGACTAATAACACCGTCATATCTATCATAAGTACTACCTTGGACATATTCCATTCCTATAGGGAGAATATCCAGGATAGTATTTGTTTCAATTATTTCACCTTTGAGCATCTCTGTAACAAACAAGTCTATTTTATATTCAATGATACTATCAGCAAAAAAATGAGTTTCAGGTGTGTTTTTATCTTTCATTATACTAATTTTAGGATTATATGCATAGAACTCTAAGTATGCAGTTACACTTTTGCTAAACTGTGGTGAGCCAGTATAATTAACAAAATATTCCGTAGTATTACTTAATTTACTTGAGGTATTCGAAGCCTCAACTACATTAATATTGGGATTTCTTAATTTCGTACCAATAAATACGTCAAATATCTTTTCATGGATCAAGTAGCTTCCTTCAGTAAACTTAATTTCTATAGCGACCACATTTTCTTTGTCTTCTAATTCAAATGTCTTAACTTCTGACATGTTTTGATTTTCAGCTACCAATATTTCGCGTCCATCATTATATCTCGCAAGAATATCAACCGCACCCACAAAAGAAGTGCTTGGAATTCTTGGCAAGGTAACACTATCATATTGAAGTAGCGGATCCAAATCCTTATCAACAAAAACAGCGTTTTCAAGTCTAGCATCTGGAAATTCACTAATTTTCGCAACATTTTTTAGCGTTAATTTCCATGATAAAATTTGATCGCGTTCTGATTGAACGTCTACATTTGTGTATTTAGTCGAAGTTTTCTTAAAATCTACCTCTCCTGGATATGCATTATCAGAAACCACGCCCAAAGTTATCTCCAAATCATCTGTCAAGATAACATCTTGCTCTCCATTAGATTGATTCCATTGGGTTGCAATAATCTTAGAACTATTATTGGGTCTTGCTGCAACACTTGCACCTGGGTATTTTAGTTTCAAACGGATTCTATTTTCTAATGACTTATTATTCAATTGTATTGGCTTACCAAATATATATTCAAATCTAGCACTATGTGTTGGTTCATCATAAATCCAGCCTGGGTTATCCTCTTGAATAAACACAGCTTCAGGTGGCAATGTGTCATCAATGATTATTTTTTCATAATATCGTTCACCTTCTTTTTTTGATGAACCGTTTACAAATTCATAGAATTGGAAAGAATATTCAACTGATTTTAAATCATCTATGTTTTTCGAAAAATAACCCGGATTTTGTTTATCCTCTAGTCCAGCATCTATTTTAGCAAGGTTAGTTGACCAATAGTTGCCTGAAGTGGATTCTTTATATACCGACTTATAAAAATAGTCTTTTAGATGAGTAAACTTTATTTCTTTAGAAGTACTTCCTGTGAGTGAAGGATCATTGGCATCTTTAATTGTCGCACTAATTGTTTTTAAGAAATCTTTGGGAGTATAGCCATTTTGAGAATTAAACACAACAGCAACATCAATTGCCGCACCACCTTGTAGAGTTTCCAGATGGTATTGAATAACTATATCAGTATCAGTTTCAAATATTTTCTTTGTTTTCTGATGTTCGATATCTCCTGATTCAACACCATTTATTTCTATATATTCTTTTGGAATCATGATCTCTAGAACAGGTGTAATTGGTCTGTCTATGGCTTGCGAGATTGAAAACCCGGTGTATAACGTAACTTTCGCTCCACTAAGATACGTATAGTTTGATTCGGAATTATTATCATAGATTTCAAACCTCGAAAGAAATCCTTCGTTTGCAAAGATTGGTATTGTTGTCAGAAATACCCCAAATATAATTACTAATAATCGGATTCTTTTCTTCATATTATTTTTCTCCCTTTTCCTTATTGGTATTATGTAGAAATTTATCATGCAATTATTACTTCATTACTTAAAGTATATTTTCAATCTCTTACCGTTAGGTCAAAATGTTATGAATGCACTCAAATATGTAACGACTTAACAATTATTTGCTTTTTGAATATTATTGCGTTTTATTCATATTGTTTACTTGGTTTTATTATAAATTCATTGTAATAATAGTCGTTCAATTAATATGCATAAAAAGTGAATATCGCTATGGATTCAAATTTTTGTAAAGATGTGAATCATTTTGATCTGTTAAATTTATCACTTACTATTTACTAACAAGAAAAAAACTACCCATAGGTAGTTAATTGTCATGGTACACCCGACAGGAATCGAACCTGCAACCTTTTGAACCGGAATCAAATGCGCTATCCGTTGCGCCACGGGTGCTTGTGTAAGACCTATAATATCATAAACTATTACATTTTGATACGTATTTTCATTCTGTTCGACCCTTCATTTACAAGAGAAAAGCACCCGAAGGTGCTCTTATAATGTACTATAAAATTTTACTGCTGCCGCAAGTTCATCTTGCGTTAATTGATGTCCGAACTTATGTTCATAACTCTCTGTTGCAGTAACTGCTTTTTCAAACGAAACTTTTAAATCATCATAAGCTTCTTTTGTGACAAATGGATCATTGTCACCATAACTCATAAATACTTTCATATCTTGTTCAAGTACTGGTACTTCTGGTCGAACTGCTGATGGATGAAGTGCAATAATAGCTTTGAACCCTGTATTGTACTCTTTAAAAATATTGATTCCGATATTTGCTCCATTAGAGAATCCGATTACTACTATTTCAAAGTTTTCCATTCCATTTCCTCGAATAAGAGAAGTCATTGTATCATAGAGATTTGCGGTTTCTTTCATAAGGCTACGTGTATTAAATGTACCATCGCGATAGCGTTCAAAATAACGCAACATTCCTTGTTCTTCAACATTTCCACGAATTCCCAAGTAACTTGCTTCAGGGTCAAGATGATTCGCAATTGGAATTAAATCTCGCTCATTACCACCTGTACCATGTAACATTACGATAAGTCGATTGTTTGTTCCTTTATGTAAAATATGTATCATTGGAGATGCTCCTTTGCTTTAATAAACTCACGTCTTAAGTTTTGTAGTTTATTTTCTTCTTCTTGTGTTAAGTTTTCTTTTGCTTTCAACTCATTGATTTCAGCAAGAATTTCTTGTCTTTTTTGAATGACTTCAAACTCTTTTCGATTACGATAACTGTATGATTCTAAATGATCCACAGGTCTTACAAATACAGGCATCATACGATCTTCAATAATATCTTTATGCTCTTCGTAATGTTTTGGTATGAGTAACTCACTTCCAAGTGCATCAACATCTTCATCAACCGTCATACCTGGTTTCAGTGTCGATAGTTCAAAAAGAATGCCACCTCTATCTCTGAAATAAATTGCTTTAAAGTATTTTCTATCTTTAATTTCTGTTGGGTTGTAACCTGCATCTGTAATTTTTTGATGCCATAGTTCAACATCTTCATCATTAATCTTTAGCGCAATATGATGAACCGTTCCGTAACCTCTTGTACCTATTTGGCCAAATTTCTTACGGACCTCTAGAAGACCACCCATTTCATCATTTATCTTGAACTGAGCGAACTCATCTTCATCGTGTAATAATTCATAACCTAAGATTTCTGTTAATAATTGTGAGGTTGATTCAACATCACTGGAGTATAATTGAGCGCTTTGAATTCCTTGAATTGCTACATCTTTTGTTACTCCGTTGAATTCCCATGTGTTTTCAATTGTTGCTTCACCTTCTACAAGTTCATAGTCTAAACCATTACGATCTTGGAACGCTAAGCGTTTTTCATTAAATCTTGTTACATAATAGTGAGGAAGATTAAAAGCTTTTAAACGTTCTTCCCAAAACGCTAATGAATTTGGTTTAACCAAATAGGAGACGAATCCAACTTGTCCCATACCTATTTTACCTTCATCTGAATCGACGATAGGAAATAAAGTGATGAGGTTGTTACTTGCATTTTGATTTCCATAATAGAAATGGAATGTTTGCTCGTCGTCATAATTTAATGTGTTTTTAACAAGTCTTAAACCTAAGAACCCTGTATAGAAATCCATTGTTTCTTGAGGGTGATGTGATACGGATGAAACGTGATGTATACCTTTTACTTTTATTGTCATAATATTTCCCCTTCCACACTTGATTATAAGTGCACTTTGTTTATTTTTCAACTAAATTACTCTATTTGCTTTTTGGGTTTACACAATTGATATCAAACCAGAATTCAAGGCCTTGAGATTCTCTGTTCTTAACTCCAAAATCTATCGAATTATTTTCAAAAATATTCTTAACAATAGATAATCCAATACCTGTTCCATGAACCATACGCTTATGATCATTATCACTTCGGTAATAACGTGTCCATATTTTAGAGAGTTCTTCTTCAGCTAAACCTTGACCCTTGTCCCATACAGATATCCTTGCATTATTTGTCCTAATATCTATTGAAATTCCTACCTTATCTTCTGAATAGTTTAGTGCATTATTTAATAAATTATAGAGAACTTGATTAATTTGTGATTTATCTTCCTTAATTAATAGAGATTTTGGACCATGATATTCAATTTCTCGATCAGGGTAAAGATTCTCTAATCTATTAATAAGCAGATCAACTTCTTCAACTAGGTCAAACTCTTCTTTTACTAGTTGCTGTGATTTACTTTGGAGTTTGGATAAATCTAGTAATTCTTGTACTAAGTTATTGAGATATTTCGCTTCATTTAAAATTACATCTAAGTTTTCTTCACTAATTTCTTCTGGAATATCTTTCATTAGTTCAGCATATCCCGTTATCATCGTTAATGGAGTTCTTAAGTCATGACTAACATTAGCGATTAGCTCATTACGCATGGTTTCAACCTTTGCCAGTTCATGACGTGTTGCATTGAGGGTATTAGCTAGCTCTTCAATTTCTTTGTAACCTTGGCCCTTAAAAGGCTCGTTATAGTTACCAGTAGCTAATATTTTAGCACTCTCATTTATTTCTATCATCGGTTCAGATATTCGTTTATACATTATTCGAGCAAGAATACTTGCGATTGCAATTAGCATTAAGGACACAATCATTAATTGAACTTGAATTGTTCGTACTGTTGCACTAACAGGCACAATTTGAGCTTGAATCACAACCATTGCAGAATCATCCATGCGATAAGCATAGGTTAAGGTACTAATTGATAAACCTTCTTTAGGGATACCAAAGTCATCCATATTAATGATTAAACCCGACTTATTGGAAACACTATTAAATATTGCGCGATAAACTGGAGAACTTATCTCCTGAGTTGGCGAATAGAATGGACGCTCTGGACGGGCTATAATACTGCCTTGTGAGTTAATAATATAGGCATACATTTCAGCATCAACAGTTATATTATTTAGTGAGCCTCTCTCATATTCACGTTGAATAGACGCTGCAAAAGACTTTACTTCACGAGTTTTAATTTCTCGATAGAAATCATCAAGAAAGACAACTTGAAACACCCATAGAATAACTAAAGTACTGATAATAAATAGTATGAGATAATTTTGAATTTTCCAACGAATACTTGTTTTATTTTTCATCAAATCGGTATCCTATTCCTCTTAATGTAACAATGTGTCCTTGATAGTCTCCAAGTTTTCTTCGAAGTCTTTTGATATGAGTATCAAGAGTACGGTCATCACCTTCAAAATCATAACCCCATACTTTTGAAATAATTTGGTCACGTTCAAGTGCTAAACCTTTGTTTTTAATCAGATATACAAGCAATTCGTATTCCTTTGGTGAGACATCAATACGCTCATTACCAATACGTACGCTTCTTCCTGCAAAGTTCACAACAAGATCATCCAATGTATAACTATCATTTTGAATGCTACTATTTGTACGCTTTAGAATCGCTTCAACGCGATACATTAACTCACGTGGAGAAAACGGTTTGACTACATAGTCATCAATCCCGAGTTCAAACCCTTGGTACTTATCAAACTCTCCATCTCGAGCAGTAAGCATAATAATTGGAGCCTTTGTTTCCTCACGTATCTGTTTACATGCATCAAAACCATTCATTTCAGGCATCATAAGATCTAATATTATGATCTCAAAATCATTCTCTAAGACAGCTTCTATAGCTTCAATACCATTACTTGCTTCCACTACTGTGAAATTATCGCGACTTGCATATTTCTTAATTAGTTGGCGAATTGAAGCTTCATCATCAACTACTAACATTTTCTTCATGTATCTCACCTACATTCTTTAGTTAATTACATCATACCAGTGTGACAAGCTTGTGACAAAAGAAAAACTGCAAGATATGCAGTTTAATAACGATAGATAGCAATACCAAGTGCTTCAGGTCCTGTATGAATACCTAATGCTGGAGAAATGGGTTGAATCTCAATACTTGTAGCATTGGGTAATACTGAATGAGCATACTCTTTAATTGCATTTAAGTCTTCTTTAGTATCAGCGTTCATAATAACAACACGGTATGAATCACTTGTTTTCGCAAACTCAGCTGCTGTATCAATCATGCGATGAATAGCTCGGCCGTATCCACGAATCTTGGTAACAGTGTAGTATATGCCTTCTTCGTTGCATGAGATGACTGGCTTAATATTGAGCACATTAGCAACTGTTCCAGCAACAAGACCAATACGTCCACCTTTTTGAAGGTACTCTAATGAACCAACTGTAAAGAATACGGTAGAATTTAAGCGATTTGCTTCAACTTTACGTACCACTTCATCAAAGCTTAAACCCTCTTTAATCCATTTACCAGCTTCTAGAGCTAAAAGTCCTGCTCCTAAACTAATGTTAAGCGTATCAACTACATGAACTGTAAGACCTTCAATTTGTTCACTTAATGTACGAATTACATTGTTGGTTCCACTTAATCCTGATGAAATCGTAATGGCGACAATGTGAGTTGTACCACTTGCTTTAAGTTTCTCAAACTCACCAATAATATCTTCACCACTAGGAAGTGATGACATAACCTTTGATGTGTCAAGTGCAGCAAATACCTCTTTAGAAGTAATATCAACTCGGTCGATATAGCTTTTATTATCAATTGTGATACGTAGTGGAAGACTTACAATGTCAAGATCTCCAATTAGTTCAGGAGTAATATCTGTTCCTGAATCTACTACTATAGTAATTTTTTCTTTCATATTTTTCCTTCTTCTTCATTATTTAAGATATCTATTAGTGATTTTTCAGCCACTAACTTGGCAGCAAAAGCCATACTTGAAGCTTTCATAGGTATAAGTGTACTTACAATCGGCTTATTATCAATTGGAACAAAATTAATCTCATGAGTTTGGGCAATTACATTGTTGACACCCTCTTCTATGAAATCAATAAAGACATCGTATGCTTTCTCTTTTCCGAACTCTTCACGAACAAGTCGAATTCCTTCAACAATACTTGGAATACTTACAACTTGTTTAAGAATTGTAATTGTGATCACAAAGGCTACATGATCATTGGAATAACGTTTCTTAACTGGAGGAGGCATCATTTTCTGTTTTACGTAATTATTGATCATAGATGCTGTCAATGGTTTTTGACCAGCACCGAAAAGTGGAGATAGTGCATCGTTCACAAAATCTACAACCTGATCTGAATAATATTGTATACGTGGTAAATCGTGATACCTTGGAAGTTTCATTGTTTGTACAGCTGAAATCCAATCATTAAATTGCGTCATGCTCTCACCTAGTTTCTAATACTAGATTAACAGATTATCAAAAACTAATCAAGAAGCAAAAAATAAATTTTCAGTTTTATGAGCATATTCGTTGAATGTTCAACAATGTAATAATAAAATACAATCATAGTTCATATTTAAATGACACAAATTTTAGGAGGATGTAACTATGAAAATTGGAATTATTATCGGAAGTATCCGTGCAGGACGTAATGGTGAAGCAGTAGGAAAATGGGTTCACGATTATGCATTAAATAGAAAAGACGAAGGTATTGAATACGAATTAGTAGACTTGAAAGACTATGACTTACCCCTTTTAGGCAATGAACCAAGCGAAATTCAAGGAAAAACTATCAAATTATGGTCTGAAAAGATGGAATCTTTCGACGGATATGTTATGATAACTCCAGAGTATAATAGAGGTGTACCAGGAGCATTCAAAAATGCACTAGACTACTTACAACCAGAAGTTCATAACAAAGCTGTTGGATACGTAGCATATGGAGGGCTAGGCGGATTATCAGCTATTCAAAATCTACGTTTGATTAACGCTGAACAAGAACTTGCAAGTGTTCGTACAATGGTCACATTCTCAATTATGACTGACTTCGAGAATATGTCTGTATTCAAACCAGCTGACTATCACTTAGCTAATGCAAACCAAATGTTTGAACAACTTATCTCTTGGTCAAAAGCATTGAAAACCGTTCGTTAGAAAAAATATCAATTAGGGGGATATAAAATGACAACAGAACAATTAGATTTAATCTACACAAAATTATTGCAAATTCATCAATTGATGAATACGAACTTGGCAGAACAAGCACGTTCGTTTGGCCATTCTACATCAGAGTATGTAATTCTTCTTGATGTGATGACACATCCTAACTCAGATCTGAATGCATTGTGCGATCGTTTAGGGATGAAACGTAGTGCTGCATCTAAGACTGTCCAAAAACTCGTTGAAAAGGATATTATTATCCGTACAGCTGACGGGATTGACCGCCGCAAGATTAACTTAAACATTAATCCAAGTTATGAACCAGACTTCTGTCAAAACGTAGCATTAAATCAAACATTTAATGGTTCTGATCAAGTCGAATACGATTTTGATGAAATTATATCTTCATTAAACATAGTAACTTGTATGCTATCCGAATAGGATAGCATTTTTTTATTCAAACCAGAATTGATTAAGAATGCTTCTAATTATGTAAACTAAATTGAATATACCTCAGAAAAAAGGTATATTAATATATAGGTGATACATTAAATGAAACAAAATAAAACTCTATTAGTAATCGGATCAATTCTAGGCATGCTTGTTTTAAGTGTCGTACTCGCTTATGCTAGCTACGATTCAAATGTAGAACTCCAGATTATGGACTCATTAAGCGAAAATCCTATACTTGAACAAAAATCTACAACGAAACTTGAAGAACCTGTCAAGGTTTTAAAAATGTATCATAAAGATAAACTTGTCGGTATCGTTAGTTCTCAATCTCATATTATGAATGTCATTGATGGTATCTATGAACGTGATTATAAAGAAGAGTTTCCAGATGCGAAGCTCGATATTTCTCAAGACATCTATTATACAGAAGCATTAAGTTATAACCTTTATGAAAATATTGATGATCAAATTCTTGCTTACATGGAAGAAAATCAATTATATGCAGTACAGGTAGATAAAGTTACATTCTCCAATAACGCGGTGATTTACGTTAAGAACCGTTCTGATTTTGAAAAAGCTCGTAAAGCCTTTCTATTAAACTTTGTGGATGAAGCTTCCTACAACGTTATAACAGATCCTGATAAGAAAGTCGCAAGTCTTCAGTCATATGGAGAGCAAATTGTCGATTTAAATGTTAAAGAAACCATTACCTTTGAGAAAGGTACGACATCTATCGATAACATCATGCTTACTGAAGATAAGATTTCTCAATTCCTGAGTTATGGATACGAACCAGAAATCAACACTTATACAACAGTAGAATTTGACTCTGTTGATTCTGTCGCCATGTTCAACAACATGACACCAAGACAGTTAGTCATTATCAACCCTGGTAAGTTAAAAGATGAAACACAAATTCTTGTACCAGGAACAGAACTTAATATTTCTACATTCAACTCACCATTTACAGTTTCAGTTGAGAAAGAACGTCTGACTAAAGAAGTTATTGCTCCACCTGAACCAAAAATTATCAAGGATGACAGCCTACCTGAAGGTAGAACTGTTGTAGAAGTCGTTGAACAAGATGGATATCGTGATAGCACGTATCTTGATACTTACGTTAACGGTACTCCTACAGACTCAGTCCTACAATCAACTAAAGTCATTGAAGAACCTGTACAATCCGTTAAACGTGTCGGAACATACGTAGAACCTAGTGTAGGTAGTGGTCGCTTTGGATGGCCAATGTCTAATGCTAAGATTATTTGTCGTTATGGTTGTTATCGTGGTCACCAAGGTGTTGACTTTGCTTCACGTAGTAATGGTGGTTATGGACCAATCGGTGCTGTTGACCGTGGTGTTGTTGTTAAGAATGCTTATAACCATGGTGGTTGGGGTTATTACATTGTTATTGATCATGGTAATGGTTACCGTTCACTCTATGCACACATGGCTAGCCCTGGTTATTACAGTGTTGGATCAACTGTTTCCCGTGGTGCAAATATCGGTCAAGTCGGTATGACAGGTCGAACTACTGCCCCACACGTTCACTTGGAAATTTATGAAAACGGTAGGAAAATCGACGCTTGTCGAGTCATTGGTTGTTAGAAATACTATTTTGCATTATCGCAAAGGACGATTGAGCTTATGACTCACCGTCCTTTTTTTCATCAGAAAATAACTATTTGTCCATTTCGTATAAATTAACTAGCTTTATAATAGAAAATGGTATAATCTATATCATGTAAATATTAAGATAACGTTTACAAGCAATAAAGCATGCTATAATTGATTTGTAATGAGGCTGTATATATATTATAATGCAATAGCATTCTACGATATTTTGATAAGTCACTTAGTGACAAGAGGGAGCACTATGCAAAACATAGCTATTATCTGCGATTCCTCAGTTTCTTTCACACCTGAACAGGTTAAAGAATTTGATGTCTACATCGCACCACTAACAATCACTCATAATAATGTTGCTTATATCGACCAAGTAACAATCACTCAAAGTGAAGTGAACGAACTTTTACGCAATAAGCAAATCGTCACTACGTCTCAACCAAACTTAGGAACAATGATTGATATCCTAACTGAAGTAAAAGAAAAAAATTATGATCATACATTTATTCTATCAATCGGTACAGCATTATCTGGTTCTTATGCCGCTTTCTTACACGCTGTCAATGATGTCGGAATTGATAACATAACTGTCATAAATACTTACTCTATCACGGGTCCTGTACAACAAGGAGTACGTGCAATTCGAGATATGAATCAAAAAGGTAAATCAATTAAAGAGATTGAAGAGTACCTTGACTATCTCTTCAGTAATCAAGTTAACTACGTCTATCCTCATACTCTAGATCAAGTTGTAATGAGTGGTAGAATGTCTCGTAGTGCACAAAAAGTAGCTTCTTTACTACGTGTCAAACCAATTCTTGTATTAGAGAATAAAGGTGAGTCTATTGAAAAACTAGGACTTGGACGAACTGACAAGAAAATATTCCAATTACTCGTTGATGACTTTAACAAATATAACGTCAAGCCTTCAACTCATGACCTTTACCTCTTAGAGAGTGAAGGAATGGAAACCCTTATAGCATTTAGAGATTTCCTATTCGAAAAACTTGGAGAGTTCCATTACTATGTCATCAATTTACCAGCTGCTGTAGCAACACATGCAGGTCTTGGTACAATTGCTGTTCAATGGTGTCCAAAATTACTAGACTAAAAGTTCGCTAACTGCGAACTTTTTTTACACTCTAGAAAAAAGAGCATCCAAGTTAATGGATGCTCTTTACATTATTTAGCAAATCGTTTTGCGAATTCTCCACCAATTAATGGAATAATTGCGAATACAACAGCTACTGCTAACTCATCAAATTGAAGAGTTGTAGTGCTAAAGATTGGTTGCATAAATGGGATAAATACTGCAGCAAACACAAAGATTACTGACACTAATACCGATTTATTTAAGTAACTATTTTCAAAGATATTCATCTTGAAGATTGAAACATGTTCTGAACGAGCAGAGTATGCACGTAGAAGTTCTCCTAATACGATTGTAAGGAAAGCAGATGTTTGTGCTACTTCAATACTATCGTGAACATAGAGACCATATAGGAATGATGTAAGTGTTCCTAATGCTAGGAAGATACTTTGAACGATTACTGAATTACGCATTACAGGGTCAACAATGGATTCATTAGGATCACGTGGTTGTTGATCCATAACCCCTTCTTCAGCTTTTTCCATTCCAAGTGCAAACGCTGGGAATGCATCGGTAATTAAGTTAATGGCTAAGAGTTGAATAGGTACAAGCGGTGCTGGTAATCCAAAGATCATAGCAAGGAAGATAACTAAGATTTCCCCAATGTTACATGATAATAGGAATCCAACAACTTTACGAATATTACTATAGATTGTACGTCCTTCAGATACTGCATTAACGATACTTGCAAAGTTGTCATCTGTAAGAATCATATCTGCTGCTTCTTTAGAAACATCAGTACCTGTGATTCCCATCGCAACTCCAATATCAGCATGTTTTAAGGAAGGAGCATCGTTAACACCATCTCCTGTCATCGCAACAATGTTTCCATTATCACGAACAGCATCAACTAAACGAACTTTGTGTTCTGGAGAAACACGAGCGAAAACGTTAACTGTTTTAACTACTTCACGTAATTGTGCATCATCCATTTCATCAATTTCACGACCTTCAACAGCAACTGCATTATCACCAACAATACCGAGTTGACGTCCAATAGCTGTAGCAGTGATTTTGTGGTCTCCTGTAATCATCTTAACTTGGATACCAGCATGTTTACATACATCAATAGCATCTTTTGCTTCTTCACGTGGTGGGTCAATCATTCCTACTAAACCAGTGAATACTAAGTGTTTCTCATCATCAAAGGATACATGAATATCATCAACTTCACGGTATGCAGCTCCAATAACACGGAGTGCATTTTCAGCAAATTGTTGGTTAACACTTAAGATTTCTTCACGTTTTTCATCGCTTAATTCAATAACTTCACCACTGATTTCTACAAAGTCACAACGTCGTAGTAATTCATCAGGTGCACCTTTTGTATACATTAAGGTTTTTCCATCGACATCATGAACAGTAGACATTAATTTACGAGTTGAATCGAATGGAATTTCTTGTACACGTGGGTACTTAGCATCAATAGCATCTTTATCAATTCCAGCTTTAAATGCCGCAACAACCATTGCTCCTTCAGTTGGATCCCCAATGATTGACTCTTCACTTGAATTGAACTTAGCATCATTACATAGAACTATAATATCTAAAGTACGTGCTACATCTTCATTTCTAATAGTACCTTCTTCATCGACGATATTACCTTCTGGGCTATATCCAGTACCTGTAACATCAAAGATTTCACTACCATTGTACATTTTTTGAATGGTCATCTTATTTTGTGTAAGAGTACCAGTTTTGTCTGAACAGATTACTGTTGTACTACCTAAAGTCTCAACAGCACTTAAACGCTTGATAATAGCATTTACTTTAACCATCTTTTGCATACCCATTGCAAGAACAACAGTAACAACAACTGTAAGTCCTTCAGGAATAGCAGCAACAGCTAATGCAACAGCATTCATGAATGAATCAAACATGTTGTCGCCACGCATCCAACCAATACCAAAGATGATAATACAGATTGCAATACAGATAATTCCTAATGTTTTACCTAAGGAGTCAAGTTTACGTTGTAATGGAGTCGCTTCATCAGTACTTGTGTTTAACATGTTTGCGATGTTACCCATTTGTGTTTCCATACCAATATTAGTGATTAATCCACGACCACGACCGTAAGTAATAACTGTTCCCATGTATGCAGAGTTAATACGATCACCAAGACTTGCTTCATCATCTAAAATAACACTTGAATCTTTTTCAACTGGAACAGATTCACCAGTTAATGCAGCTTCATCTATTTTTAAGTTTACAGACTCAATAAGACGTAAGTCAGCTGGAATATAATCTCCTGCATCAAGAATTACCACATCACCAGGAACAACATCCTTAGATGCAATTTCTTCGATTTTTCCATTACGAAGTACTTTTGCATGAGGACTTGCCATTTCTTTCAGTGCCTTCAATGCATTACTTGCTTTATTTTCTTGATACACTCCAAGAATTGTATTCAAGACAACAATCGCTAGAATAACAACCCCTTCAAGAGCCTCACCTAATGCAATTGAAACAACAGCAGCAACAACTAAGATAATAACGAGAAAATCTTTAAGTTGTTCCAATGCCATTTCAAGCATACTTTTTTCTTTTCCACCCTGTAAAGCATTCTCACCGAATTTCGCTTTACGAGCCTCAACGTCCTTAGTGGATAGACCTTGAGTAATGTTTACATCTAAATCTTGAGTGCTTTCCTCAACACTCTTATTAAAATATTGTTTCATCAATATATAACCTTCCTTTATATTAGTTTTGAAATTAATACCAATAAAATCAGATTTTTACTGCTGCAGTCACCTCTTCTCACGCATCGTTTGTGTGCTAGATAAACAAAAACTTTATCCAAACACGGATAAAGTCTCGAATCAAACACGTTCCGGATCTTTAGAGATCGTAATGACGAAAACGTGAGCTGGGTTGAATCAGCATTCTACTCCCTTTATGTATATAAGTTTAACAAAGTACATCACGATAGTCAAAGTTATTTATCACGGTTTTTAGTTCATTTTTGTATAAGTTTTCACGTTATTTCACTAATAACGACACAGTCACAAACCATTCAAACAATAACCGTTCATCATTACTGTGTTATTTTATTGTTATGACACAAATCAGACGTTGCTCTTATATACTACGCAACCATTTAATCTCAATGAATTTGAGATTTTTCAAAGTCGCATAAAATCAATGTATGGTATTATTACTCATCAATTAGAAAATGAAATTTCTAACTTAATTGTTCTACTTAATTAATAATATAATGGAGTTACTATATATTCGTAATTCGCTTTTTTCTATTTAGATTCGAATATATTAGTGGAATAACACTTATTGTCACTAGAGATGCAGTCATACACTGTGCCGAGACTGTCGAAACTTGACTGGAGTAAGATGTATCAACAGATGCAATTAATCCTGGAGTTAATGTTGAATTAGCTGCACTAATACCAACAGCAAGTCCCATTCTTGTTCTCCTTCTTGTAAATATTGTATATACATAGTTAATGCAAACGCCTACAACAATGCCTAATATACCCAATAGTATTCCTGAAAAACCTGATTGAATAACAGTATATAAGTTCGAACTACATCCAGTAGAGAACATCATCAGAAAAATCACAAAATCTTGGGCATCAGCACACTTCTGTCTAACTGCTTTTGATAGATTTCCTACTAGCAAACCAATCAGTAAAGGTATTAACACACCCATTATCATACTCATCGATATACTCAATTTACCAGACACTCCCATTACTAGCATAGTACCTACAGGTCCGTTTTTTAGAGAAAGAATAGAAACTGCTCCTATATCAGATTCGTCACCATAAAAAGAACTAAGAGAAACGTATGCCGAATTGTTATTACTTGGTATTGAGCAATAAATTGAAAAAGGTGTGATTCCCCAAATTCCAGCTACTCCGAATAACATAAAAACTGATTCAGCACAGATATATGCAAAACCCAATTTCAAAAACAGTAATACTAAACCATTGTAAATTGATGTAAACAGTTTTCTAATATCGATTTGCGCTCCGCAAATAATAAGAAACATACCCATAAGAACACCACTTCCAGAATTAAATAATGCGGAGGTGGGGCCTCCAATTGATAAAACACTAGGAAAAAAGGTATTAATTATCAAGCCTAAACTCAAAGGAACTAACGTTACTAGACCTGGATTTTTTATTTTCTCCTTTGACTGATCCTTTGTTCTTTTAAAAAAAGGGGTTAATGAACCCCTTTTTAATAAATCATTCAACACGTTGATTTATTTCTGCCTTTCTCTCTTTTTCAGCTATGCGTAAAAACGGATAATAAATCGCTGCTGATAAAGCAATTATTGCCACAGACCAGACTGCCGCAAGGACATCACCACCGGTCATTAAGTAAGCTGCAATTGGAGCTGGCATAATCCACGGAACATCGATTATAGGTCTACCAATAATATTAAAATACATCATACCATACGATAATATAGTATTAACAGTTATAGTTAATATAAATGGAATCATCATCGTCGGGTTCATTACTATTGGGAAACCGAAAATAATAGGCTCGTTAATATTAAATATTCCAGCTGGAAGTGATAATTTTGCAAGTTGTCTAAAGCCCTCATCTTTAGATCGAAGCATTACAAGAATTAACCCCAAGGTTGCTCCGGCTCCACCAATACTAATAAACATTTGTGTAAAGCCTTGTGCTGTAATATATGGGATAGAGTTTCCTGCTAGAGCTGCTTCCGTATTTGCTGCCAGATATGAGAGGAAAATAGGTCTACCAACTGTATTCATTATTGAAGCACCATGAATCCCTGCTGACCATAGTAGATGTATCATCAATTGGAAAATCAGTATTCCAGGAAGTGTATTCAAAGCAAATACAAGTGGAGAAAACATAGTGATAATAATTTCTTGGATATCAATTTTCAACAATACACTGATTGTAAACATTACAAATGCGACAAACATTGCAGGATAAAGTGAAGCAAATGCTTTTGACACTGCATCTGGAACTCCGGGAGGAAATTTAATAATTAATCCATGCTTTTCGAATACTAAAACTGTCTTCGCAACGAAAATCGAAACAACTAACGCAGGGAAAATCCCTTTAGACCCAAAGTATGCACTTGACATAGTAAAATCCGTTCGATCAATCTGTAGAATCATAAACGCCATCAGTGATAATAAACCAATTGAAAGTGGCTCTAAATCAAGTGACTTCCCTAGATTATAACCAACTCCAAAAACAACGTATAGGGCTATAATACCAATTGTCATCATATTTGGTACATTAAACATTGATGCATATGGAGCCATAAATTCTGTCCAAGCTTTTACTGGAAATTGTTGGATAATAATAAATATACTACCAATAATTGTAAATGGAGAAGTTGCTATCATACCGTTCTTTACACCATTTACATATGGATTTGAACCTAGTTTTGCAAAAATCGGCGCAAAATGAGTTTCAATATAGTTTGAAAGTTTCTGCATATTTTATCTCCTCTATTTTAATGTTTCAAATGAAGTAAGTTCGATATTTCTCTTTTTTAGTATTTCTTTTATTGCATCTGAAGTCAATAAATTATATTCCTCGAGACGCTCGTAAATGTACACCGATGAATTCATTAATACATTATCGATAAACGCAGGATGACAATTCACTTCAAAAGTTTCTGAATCAGAGTGTTTTATCTCATCAGCTAATTCTTCAAAGTGTTTTATTGTAACCAGATCACCATAGAAAGTTGAAATTATTCTATCGGTAGTTTTTACATCACCGTAATTTTTTAGCATTGGAATTCGCTCTTCATATCGAGCACAGTTCCTTAGTGGAAGACCAAAATGTTTTGCTATTTTAACTGCTATTTTTAACAGTTCTTCATTTTTACAGTGAACACCATGGTGAGAATCAATATGTGTGGGAACCATACCTGAGCAATAAAATCTATTCACCTGTTCGAACCATTCATCCTCAACCTCTTTAAGATCTACTTTATCTTCAAATTCTCTTTGATTCCAAAATGTCCCATCACTATTTGTTAAGCTTGGAACTCTATCCCCTAATAATGGACGTCCCCCATTAAGAGTAAGAGTTAAATGTACCCCTATTTTTAATGTAGGAAAATAACGTGCTAACTTCATCGCTTGCTCAAAGTATTCAGATACTGTTAATGCAGTCGTTGAAGTTACAACACCATTTAGATGTGCAGATAGAATACCATGTGTGACGCCTGGCGTATAACCGTAATCATCCGCATTAATAATTAATTTTTTCATTGAGTAAACCCTTATATCAATAGAAATTGATTATTAGCTAGCATGAATTCAATTTATTGATATGTCCTTTCTTGACTTTACAATTAGATTGTACAACATTATAATGTTAATATGTTTGCTAGAATGTAAACGGTAACATTGTAACATAATGGTAACTTGTTTTATTTTTGTTCCTTTGTTTTGAAGATATCTGTAGGAGGATGAAAATGTTATTCTTAGATTATGTCCCAGATTTAACTGATATTGAAATTGAAATATATAAGTTTATTGAATCTAACATTAATAAAATTGAAGATTTATCAATTCGTGAATTAGCTGCACTGACTCATGTTAGTACAACCACTATATTGAGGTTCTGTGCCAAATTCGAAACCAGCGGGTATAGTGATTTTAAGTCTCGTTTGAAATACCATTCAAAGAATAAAAATCAAGAGTTATTACCACATAGCATCGACGAAAGTTCATTAGTAAATTTCATTCTAAAATCAAGCAGTTCAAGTTTCGAGAAAAAACTTGATGAGGTAGCAGAGTTGCTGATTAACAAAGACTCCATCTATTTTGTAGGGTACGGAACCTCTAACGTCGTTGCTAGTTATGGAGCAATTTATTTTTCCAAGCTTTATAGTTTTGCAATTAACTTGGATTTTTTAATTGAGCATCCGGTTCATAAGATAAGCAAAGAATCTGCAGAAAAGATGTGTGTAATTGCATTATCGGTATCTGGAGAGAGTAATCGAGTTCTTGGTACAATTAGTCATTTTGTAAAAAACGGTGTTGATGTGGTATCTATTACGAATAGTAGCAAATGTCGATTAGCTAATATATCTACGATTAATGTACCTTATTATATTAAAGATGAGAAAATTAAAACTTCCGATATTACCTCGCAAGTTCCGGCTATTTTTTTAATTGAGAAATTAGCAAAAAAAGTAGCAAATTATAAAAAATAGAATTACATATTTAATATATATTCCAAGACAAATCCACACGATTAATTTCATAATTATGTAGTTTGTCTTTTTTTGAATCATAGAAAATTTGTTATGCTTGTTTAAATCATAAAGATACAAAACAAGAATAAATATAGTGTTATTTATACCTCATCATCTTCAATTACTGTGTTATTATATTGTTATGACACAAATCGATCGTACCTTTTACAAACTCTACAACCATTTTGGTCCACAGAACTGGTGGCCTGCGCAAAGTGATATAGAAATGATGCTAGGAGCTATATTGGTTCAGAACACCTCGTGGAAAAATGTAGAAAATGTTTTGTCTCAGTTTGAACACTTTGATGGGCAAACTCTTTGTGAGATGCCCTTTGATACTCTTGCAAAGCTTATTCAAGCAAGTGGTTCCTATAAACGAAAAACCCAATCTATATTGGAACTCATGAATTGGTATCAAGAGTATGACTTTAATCCTGATAATCTTTCAAACATCGATACTCTCACTCTTAGAAAAAGCTTGCTAAATATTCATGGTATTGGAGAAGAAACTTGTGATTGCATTCTACTCTACGCGTTTAATCGTCCTGTATTTGTAGTTGATGTGTACCTAAGAAGACTCTTAGATAAGCTGTCATATCCTAAACTAAAATCTTATTCATCTATTCAAAAATTGATGATGGATACACTTCCACACGATGTTCCCTTATTTCAGGAATATCACGCCCTAATTGTAGAGTATGGAAAGAAATACTTGCCTAAATCTCCAGTACACTATGAGGACGACCCCTTAAACACTTTCGAAGATAATGTAGAGTACACTTTAAAAGACTTGGCTGCAATTCCTAATCAAGAAACAATACGATTCTGGATTGCGAATTATGGTTTTGTGGAAAGAGCCAGTTATCCCGATCCTTTTTGGGGATCAGTACATACAATAATAGGACAACTCATTAGTGCCGCTGCAGCACGAACAATCTACAAAAGATTTCAAGAAACTTTTCCAAGCCTTGAATCAGTACAAAATTCAACCGCTGATGACATTAAGAAAGTAGGTTTACCTCGTACTAAATCACAATATATCTTTGATTTAGCTCAATCTATCAAGAATCAGTTCATTGACTTTCAGCAAATCTATGACATGAACGATGACGAAGCTATCCACACCCTTACACAGATAAAAGGGTTTGGAGTATGGAGTGCTAAGATACTCTTGATCCATAGTTTTAATCGACTAGATATTAGTTCTTATGAAGATATTGGACTACGAAACGGATTAAAAAAACACCTCTCAATTCCTGAAATTGATAAAGAGATGTTTGATTCTTATTTAGAAACGTTTGTGCCTTATAAAACTATCGCGAGTATCTATTTATGGAAAATAAATCATTCCTCATCAGATAAGAGATAATGGTAATAGCGTTCAGGGTTCTCAAGAAATCTTTTATAATCATGGACTAATGGATGGTCCTTATACTGTATTTCTTGGATACCTTCATCAAAATGTATTATTTTTGCACCTGGATACGATAATAAAATTGGGGAGTGAGTACAGATAATAAACTGACTTCCTTTTTTAACGGTTTCATCAATTAGTTTAATGAGTGTTAGTTGATTTTGAAATGAGAGAGGCGTTTCTGGTTCATCCAGAAGATAAAGTGTTGCTTCCCTCAATTTAGACTGGAAGAAGCGAATGTATCCTTCTCCATGAGATGCATAGAGATATTCTTGTACAATCCCATCCATTGCTTCTGTATTGCCTCGATGCATTCCAGTTTCTAAGTAATATCCTAATGATCGTCGATCTCCGTAACGTTCTTCAGCTTCCTTCAACATCGCTTTATTATCTTCTCTCTCTTTAAAAGAATCCTTTAGATACAAGTAGAAATCTTCACTTTGAAAGTAGTACCCTTTTCTCAATACCCGCGACCAAGCAAGCGAGAAGCTGTCACTTGAAAACTCATACATCATAGAATCTAGTGATTTACCCAGATCGATACTTCCCGATAAGTCTGCTAGTACTTTTAAGAGTGTTGATTTTCCTGATCCGTTTTCACCAGTAAAGAAGATGACAGGAGAATCTAAATCCAGCATGTCGAAATCAAGCACTTTATCAGGATAATCGAAATCATTAGTATTTTTCTTAATGTGTTTTAACATAATAACCTCGTCGCATTCTTCTGTTTCTATTATATCTTATTTCGACGTGGATAAAAAAAGAGATATAACCCTACGATTATATCTCTCAATTCCATAACTTACTCTGTTGCTGATAATGCAGCCATTGTGATGTAGTTATAAGGTTGATTGAAGTGTGGTAAGAAGAAGATATCCAAGAGTTGAATTTCTTCTAAGGTTACATCCTTCATGATTGCTAGGGAGAACATGTGAATTCCCATTGATATGTCTGTATATGATGCAATCTGTGCACCGACAACTCTACGTGATTCTTTTTCATAGATGATTCTAATCTTAACATTATTATTTTCATCCATAAATCCTGGTTTTTGTAGATCTTCAAATTCTGTATAAGCGACATCTAGACCAGCTTTCTCAGCTGCTGCTAAGTTAAGTCCGGTAGAGACCATGTTGTATCCATAAATGGAAATACCATTTGAACCCTGAACACCTAATGACTTGATAGGTGTTCCACCAATATTATGTCCCGCTACAATCCCTGAGCGTACAGCATTGGTTGCTAATGCAATATATGTTGTTTGGTGGAGTGCATTGGAGTAAATCGTTGCACAGTCTCCCACAGCATAGACACTATCATCACTTGTTTTTTGATGTAGATCAACAAGATATGCACCATTATCAAATAGTGTTAAATGGTCTTTACCTAAGTCATTGTTTGGTTTAAATCCAATTGCTAGAATAACTAACTCAGCATCATAAGTTCCTTTATTAGTTACAACTTGGGAAACTGTACCATCACCTTCAAGGGACGTAACCATTTCACCATAGTTTAATTCAATTCCTTGATCACTCATAACTTTGTCCATATCATGAGAGAACCAAGGGTCATAATAACCACTTAAGCATGTATCTGCTGCTTCAACAATACGTACGTTTTTTCCGCGACGACGTGCTGCTTCAGCCATTTCAACACCAATGTATCCTGCTCCAACAACTACGACATTTTTTACATGTTCTTGTGCCAATAGAGCATCTACTTTTTGTGAATCTTGGAATAGTTTCACAAAGTGTACTCCTTCCAAATCCATGCCTGGTAAACGAGGCGCAATCGGTGTAGAACCCGTTGCAAGAATAAGTTTGTCATAGCTTGTTTCTTTTGCTACGCCATCTTCCTCATAGAATACAGTCTTGCTTTCATAATCTATTCTTGTAACGTTAGTTTGCATATGAATGTCTGCGCCCTTCGCTACAAAGTCTTCTTTATTCGTATAGAATAACTGGTCTGAAGAATCAATTTGGTGACCGACCCATAATGCAGTTCCACATCCCAAGTAACTAAGATTGGTATTTCGATCCAAGATCATCAATTCGTTATCAGGATAGTGATCCAGAATTGTGTTTGCTGCTGCAATACCTGCATGGTTTGCTCCTACTAATACTACTTTACTCATATATTGCCTCCTCTTTTCTATTCTATTTTTATCATAACGCACTCAAAACTATAAGTATTTGGAAATATTATACTTTTCATGTATTACTCACAGAGAAAACTGGAAAGAACATAGAAAAATGGAGTAATAGTGATTATCACTCCATTATTCACGAGTATTGTTACTGCGAATTAATTTCTAATAAAAGATTATTTATTGCTCGTAAAGTTTTTAATAAACTGACGAGTTCCTTTTCGTAATGACAGTATTCTTTGATTAGTGCTTTATTTAAAGTAAGCTCAGAACGCTCATCTATATAGCTCAACAGGCTACAGTGAGAACGGATTCGCCCTTCTCCCCAACGACGGTTAATTTCTTGTCCCATGACATCATTCGTATGAAAGTTAAAGGTATCTTTACTCCAGTGAAGAGCTATATGATTGTTGTCAATTCTTGATATTAGTTTAGAGTTATCCGCTAAGGGATTCTGTAGCATTTCTTTAAGTGCTCTAATGTTATTCTGGTTTCCTTCAAACGGGAAAAGAATCTCATCATCCCACGATAAGGATATTAATGTATCTACCATGAGTTTAAAGAGTTTCTTTTGTAGTGTGACAAACTCATTGCTTGCTTCATTGATTTGATAGCTTAACATCTTATCCCAATAAACCTTAGAATTCTCTTGTATGTTATCAATCAAACAATCATAACGCTTCATATCAATGAAGTTACCTGCAAGATTTCTATCAAGTTTTCTATCCATCTCGCAAATTCTCTCAGAATAGTCGTAGGCTTGTATCGATAATGCATCATATCCAAGCATAAGGAGTCCGTAAAGTACATGATGAAAGTGGAATGCACCTTCATGGTATGTACTGATATCATCGAGTTGAGAATGATAGTGGGACTTGGAAAATTCAGGTTTAAGTGCAGAAACAACTGATGGTATTCCAGCTATCTCAAAGGCAAAGTCATCAGACCATGTTTCGATTGGGGTCAATACTTTAATTCCTTCTGGATAAACTTTCCTATCATTAGGCACACATTGGACGAAGTCTTCTAAGAACTTTTTAAGTTCATAAGAAGAACGAATCCAATCACATCCATCTTCCAACATTGCTGGAAGTTCAAAGTTAATATTCGCAAAGACTGTATCTTTCCATTCAGGCGTAAGTTCACTCATTTGAGTGTGTGATCCTACTAGCCAATCATAGCGACTGTCTGTCTTTGCCCATTCTTCAGCACTTAAGGCACCAAACTTGAGTGTTCTCTTGGGAGTAATTCCAAGCTTTTTTATTGCTTTTGCAATACCCATCATAAGCCCAACTGCAACACTGTTATCTTGGAAACCTTCAAAGTATGCATCATAATGAGCCGTCATTAGTATTACTTCATCACTCTCACCAATTATAGAGCCAAATAAATTACGTGCATACGATGCTTCGAAAAGAGAGCATACATCGAGTTCCACCTTTAATTCACTTGATGACTTTTCACGCATCATTGAGCGAATTAACTGAGCATCTTTTCTTGAAATTGATAAAGCAACAGCACCATCTGGTATTGAGGTGTTTTGAACATTTAATGCCTCATCACTGATTCCAGCATAGCCTCCATCTTGAACCAACAGTATCCCCTTAGCACCTCTAAAATAGGCTTCCGTTGCTGGGAAGTTTATCCACCAATCATCTCTTTGGTTAACATCCAACAGTATCCATTTTCCAGTAATATCATTATTGAGAAATGCTTGTTTATCACTTTTTCCAAGATCAATTAGAACAGCAGGTTCGTATCCTTCAGAATCGTAGTGACATGGATAAGCACTTAACTCAATATGAGATTCTAAACCTGAAACTCTCATTTTCGCATGTTTAAAGGTCCATGAAGGAATAGGATAATCATACGTTTCAATATTCTCTAATCCTAAACTCTTCATTTCATTTTCTAAATAGTCACAGGTATCATGTTCCGCATCTGAACCCACTGTTCGAAATCCAAGGACTTCATTACTTCGAAATTTTGTAAGCTCAACTGCAAGATTGTAAGCATACGATACATCAATGTTATTAACATACGTTCTAATTAACTCATCTGAAAGAATTGATTTGAATGTAAAATCCTTAATCATGATTCTTTGCACGTTGCCATAAGTCGGCTAATATAACACGTGTTTTTTCATCAAAGCGATAGTTCTCATCTTTTTCATAATTTGTACGAGTTGAATAGGATTCAATCCCTTCAAACTTACCACCAACTGCAGTCACTTCATCAATAACATCTTGACGTGAACTTGTGTAACCAATTTCTTCTGTGATTCGTTTTTGATTATCTTTATCTAGAACAAAGTTAATCCATTCATGAGCAAGATCGATGTTTTTAGCACCTTTAGGAATAACCATTGCATCCATCCATTGATTGGTACCTTCTTTAGGAAGATAGAATGCTAGATTAGGATTTTCTGCTAATACATACGTAGCATCTCCTGAATACATTGTTGCGAGTGGTTTTACTCCAGCAACCATGTTATCAATAATTTCATCACGGTTATAGATTGGGTGGGTTATTTTATCCATATCAACCAACCATTCATAAGCCTCTTTAAGTTCAGCTTCATTTGTTGTATTCATTGAATAACCAAGTGATTTAGTTGCAACCATAAATGCATCACGTTCTGAATCCAAGAAGAAAATTTGATGTGCATATTTTGGATTCTTGAATATTAACCACCCTTGGCTCTCTAGTTCTTCTAATGTGACCTTTGTTTTATCGTATACAATACCGACACTTCCCCAGAAATATGGAGCAGTATACTCTTCATTAGGATCCATTGCACGTCCCTTAACAGTATCTAGTGTCTCTTTGTAATTAGGTATTTTAGAATAATCGAGTTTTTCAAGTTTATCTTCAAGACGAAGACGTTCAATCATATAATCAGTTGGAAAGAGTACATCGTATGTAGGGTCACTTTCTACTTTAATATACATAGACTCGTTTGAGTCAAACATTTCATAAACTACTTTAGCATTGAATTTATCTTCAAATTCTTTAACTAAAGAAGGTTCAATATATGATCCCCAGTTAAACACTTTAAGTGTCTTTTGTAATCCATCAGTATTATTAGCAGAACTACATCCTACCAACACTAGTAGAGTCATAATAACAGCTACAATTTTTTTCATAAACATGTCTCCTTACATTTATATTGTTTAGTATTACTAAACTTAAAGATTAGCATTGCTTAATCCCACTTTATTATACATTTACTCATTGGAAAATCAAGATATTTTTATTAAGTTTATAAACTTTTATAATGAAAATGACCCGATGGTATCAGGTCATTATCTCTTGTTAAATAAAATGGTCTTTATCCCATCTTCACGAAGGAACATTCCACATAGAATAAACTCATTCATTCTATAAAAATAGCATTTCAACGTTACTAAGCATCAACAAATTTTAATAATGCCTCTACAAATCCACCTAAGTAACGATTAAGCTTTTCTTCATTCTCTAGTAAGGCCTTTACTTCTGAAAAATACATCTCAGGTTGTAGTAATGTTGGCATATTTAGAAACGATAGTGATTGTCTTAAATGGTGATTTGCTCCAAATGCTCCTAATCTACCTGGTGAACAGGAAATTATCCCACAAGGAATGTTATCCCATGCGTTTTCCACTTTCGGACGTGAGGCAATATCTAAAGCATTCTTCAATGCTGCTGGAACGGAACGATTATATTCTGGTGTCACAAACACTACTGCATCTAAACTTCTAATTTTGTTTCTAAATTCTGTATAAACATCCAATCCCTCATCATCAAGATCTTGGTTATAGAGAGGAAGTTGAGATATTTCAACAATCTCAAAATTTGCTTTGTCTCCAAACTCAGCTACTAGATGTTGAGCGACTTGTCTGTTAAAGGATGCTTTTCTTAAGCTCCCAATAATTACTCCGATATTTTTCATAGTTTGTACGTGTATATTACTATACGTCCCCTTTCACCTTTAATTCTAAAGGGTTATTATCAAAAGTAAATAGTGTATTTTTCTGTTAATTATCATTATAATACACGTTAATCTCCATATAAGTGATTATATGTTTCAAATCTTACCATCTCTATTCCTACATGTTTTAAGAAAAACTCAAGACGTTTTTCTTCAGCACTTGCGGATTCATTGACCATTAAGTATTTCCCTTGTAATTTAAGATTTTTACTTCTAGCCCATGCGTTCCTTCTTATAAGAATATGACGAATAAATATCTCAGCTTCTGATAACGATAATCCCATTATGATTAGGTCTTTTTCGAATATCTCATTTATCCATGTCTCATCTATTCTGTAACGACTGTTTCTTTCTTGTGGGTCGAATTTCCTAAAGTAGTTTAAGTTTCCTGCATAGTCCATGACCGATAGTTTAACGGAGTTCTTATACCTCATATCTCCATTGACATGCCATAGCCTCATTCCCGATTCATGCTCATAAAAACGTTGCCACGGATAATAATTTGTAAAACCTTTCGATAGATCTCGTGTCTGGCCTGTTTTAAAGAGCCCTGTACTCTGAAATGCATGATCAAAGTTAGTAGTCATGAGAACTGTTCCCGCTTCAACACATGCTTCTATTATATCCTTATGGGCATTATTGTAACTAAGCCCCTTAATACTCTCTATGAAATTATCCTTGAGCTCACTTGCGGTCTTATTATTATTTTTTAGAAGCTCAAAGTATTCTGTTAGTGGATAACCTTTGGGTATAATATCTTCTTTATTAATCGATTGTAGAATATCATACCAACTAACTTTAGACGTGTTTACTTCTCGTAAATTCACGCCATTCCCTACTAGCAACACTGAGTTCTCATTCAAGTAATCCTTATAACCATTTGCCATAGGCATCACCTCATATAATCATCTTATCATTGTTTCCCCTAAAATCATTCACTATCAGAGTAATATTTATCAATACATAAAACACACCATTATTTTGACGTATCAACAAATAAGGTGCAATCAATTTTTTATATATCTTGTAGAGTATTATTTTAGCTTTTCAAAGTTCGGATTAAAATAATCCTTACCTTCTTTTGAGTCGTAGACCTTTTGTCCTTTAACGTAAGTCGCAATCAAGTTAAAGTCATCATCAATTACAATAAAGTCGGCATCTTTACCAGTCGCAAGAACTCCTTTGCGATCATCAATACCATATACCTTTGCAGGATTACTCGACGCCATTTGACTGATAATTTCTAAAGGAATCCCTAACTCATTATGTAGAACTTTCATACCATAAAGAACAGGTTGTGTGCTTCCCATCAGTCTTCCAGTTTCTGTTTTCGCAAAACCATTATCATCAACAAGAACGATATGTTTACCGAAACGATAACGGCCTTTAGGAGCACCTGATGTAGATGTAGTATCAGAGACAAGAATCCATCGATCATAAGGTTTAACTTTGAACATAAGTTCCATCATTTCTGTACTAACATGAAGTCCATCTGGAATAAGTTCACATTCAACTCCAGGATGAAGCAAACAAGCTCCCAGTCCTCCCATCTCGCGATGGTGAATTCCTGACATAACATTGGCTGTATGAGTAGCAACTGTTACTCCATGATTAAAAGCATGATAGGCTTCTTTATAGTTCATATCACTGTGGGCGTAGGCAACTCGTATGCCATTCTTAACCAATAAATCGATTGCCTCTTGAGCATTTGGAAGTTCAGGAGCAATTGCAACCAATTTTAATAAGCCTTGTCCATCATCAATCATTTTTTGAATGACTTTAGTATCAACAACTTCAGGCTCTTCAGCCACCCCATTTTCTCCAACCCTACTAAGGTAAGGACCTTCTGAATGAATACCGACTATGTCTGCTCCATCATGTTTTTCGGTTGATATTTTTACAATATCCTCAAAATAATCAAGACTTGGAGTCGGAAACACAGACGTCACTCCTTGAGCTGCAACTCCATTAAGAAACCCTAAAATTTCGTCACGTTTATTATCACACTTTTCAACAAGCGTATATCCCATAGCACCATGATTATGAGTGTCTATGATTCCAGGAAGGATAATGTAATCTTGATAATCTTCCCCTTCTTCACTTTCATTTACAATATTATGTATTACCCCTTCAGAAATAATTAAACTTCCATTTTTTATGCCTTTTTCTGTATAGATTCTATTGCTCCGTATTTTCATAATCGTCCCTCTCTTTAGCTTATCGCTCTCGACTAAGTATCGGTTACACATATTAAGAAATCTTTTATTCAGCAAATAATCTTTTATAAATGGATAATTTCTTCAAGCACAGTGGCAACCCCATCTTCATCATTAGATGCAGTATGGTGTGTTGCTATTTTTTTGATTTCTTCATGACTGTTTGCCATTGCAAAACTATAGTCAGATTCTTCAAACAAAGTAACATCATTCAAACTATCACCTATCGCAATGCGGGTTACATTTTCTAAATTATAGATTGATTCTAACAAGCCAAAAACTTCGCCTTTAGATACATTTTCGGGTACTATCTCAATATTTACTGCAGATGATTCAGTAACAGAAACGCCTTCAACTTCATTCAAGAGTTCAACAAGATTTGCTTTTATTTCTGCATTGGGAATAAACACAAAGAATTTATAGACTTTTAGTCCTATATTTATTAGTTCATCAATGTTTTTAAATGAAATTGAATTAATTGTTTTTTCGTAATTTAGTTCATAGTTTAACTCTTCAACTCCATATTCACTACCTACCTCATCAAAGAGATCAATCAAGTGTTGATAATAACCATCCGTTTCGTAACTTTCTTTATCAGTGTACACTTTTATTGGCATACCAGATAACACTTTAGCTACAGATACAACAGTCTCATTATCGAAGAAGAAATCGAACAATTTTCTTTTACCATCATAGCCCAAGGCACCATTCAATCCAATCGATGGAATCTTTAATTTATACTCTGACAAAATATTCATAATATCAGTAGTCTCACGGCCAGAGCAAATAAAGACCATGGAGTCCTCTGGAACCTTCTTTAACGCTTCCACATTATTTCTACTAATTTCTTGATTTGAATTCAGCAATGTCCCATCTAAATCTATTCCAATTAGTTTCATGATCACCACTATCCCTCTCATATAATTATTATACATATGATAATCGTATATACATAATATTCTATCAAAAAACTATCTACGAAATCAAAGTGTTCTTAAATGAAAGAAAGTTTGGGAACAAACTCACACCAATTAATGATCCCTAACAAAAAAAAGCATCATCATTTGTACATATATCTGTCTATCAACAATCGTACAAATATGAGATGCTTTTCTTTCGTTTGCTAGAGTCCCGGTATATGGTTACTCCTAAATGATAACTACCACACCTCCGTTACTTCTATTATTTTCTATCTTTATTTCGATTTCTTCGTTGATACAGCAATACACCGATACCACCTACGATTAAAACAATCACAAGTGTTGCGACACTATCATCATCAATTCCTGTAGATGGTAAAGGAATTACCTCCACATCTTTGACTGGTTCATGGAACGTATTGGTGATTGTTAAACCGTCCTCACTTATTGATTTAGTATAGTTAGCAGGGATCGTTGGTTCATCAATTGTATATGTATATGGATTACCCATTCTATCTGTTTGTTCAACATTGAACCATGTGTGGCTTAAATCACCATTCAATAGATAAATTTCATCACCGTATTGATCCCCATCTTGATAGAGTTGCAACTCAATCATTGGTTTATCTTTCGGTCCATTTATCCATACTTTTGTTCCTGTAATTGAAATTAAAGGAATAACATAGGTATTGGTGACGGTTAGTCTATCTTCACTTAATGATTTCTCATAGTTCATTGGTACATTAACCTCATCAACTGTATAAACATATGGATTTCCGTATATATCCGTACCATCTAAGCTATACCATGTAAAGTCGTTAGTACCACTTTCTAATTTTACCGGTGTCAGGTATGTTTTTCCGTTACGGAATAATTGCAGCTCAACAGTAGGTTTTTCAACGGGTCCATCAATCCATTCCTTATATCCAGTAACATCCTTCACTGGAATCACGTAAGTATTTGTAACGGTAAGTCCATCTTCACTTAACGATTTTTCATAGTTCATCGGTACATCCACTTCATCAACCGTATAAACATATGGATTACCATCGATATCTGTTGCTTCCAAGTCATACCAAGTATATTCTGAGATACCATTTTCTAAGCTTACAGGTTCAAGGTACGCCACGCCATTACGATACAATTGAAGCTGAACTATCGGTCTTTCTAATGGACCATCAACCCAATCCTTCGATACCGTTACATCATTAAGAGGAATAACGTAAGTATTTGTTACCTCAAGACCTCCACTACCACTTGAGATATAGTTAGGTAAAGCATTCACTTCCACAACATAATAGTTGTAGGCGATACCATCAATTGTTTTATGTGGTAAAGACGACCAGGTGTAAACCCAAGGAGATGTTTCTCTAGCCTGGCTATTGATTTCGTCTACTTCTCCATCAAGCATTACAGTATCTAAAAGTTCAGCGTTCATGCCATCGGTACTGCGGTAAAATTCGAAGTATACAGCAGTTCTTACCGATCCACCTACCCAAGTTTTTTTAGCACTCACATCACCAAGTGGTTGTGTGTAGGTGTTAGTAAGTGAGAAGTAGTAAGTTAGCGTGTGTTCATCATAACTACTTGTAGTATTTAGCGTATACCCTGAACCTGGATTTGTTTCTTTGACGTTATAGTCATAAATTTGACCAATCGTATTCGTATAAGGAAGTTCATCCCATACAAAGCTTGCTTCACCACTTTCATGAGGTGTCAGAGTAATTGGATTATTGATGACTTTGTTTGGTAATCCGGTCGCAAGTTCGTATTCACTTCCTAAAACACGACGTTGTAATGTCAGTTCTATTTCTGGCATTGGACCATTAATCCAAGTTTTCTCTATCATTGCTTTCACTGGTGGAATAATAACTTGATAATCCTCCTCAACATCATGTCCATTACCAATCCCCTCAATAAAGAAATGATAGGTACCATTTGTAGAAATAATACTCTTTGGAAATGAGAAGATCGTCCAGTGTGCATCTTTTAGATCTCCTGATAAATCGTTAGCAGGGTTTAGATTCGCTTTGTCATCGACTGTGATTTTCTCTAGATCCGCATGGACCTTCATATCAATGTTATGAATTGTACTTGTACCAATTACATCCATGCTCTTTAAATCATGAGTCGATCGTACCGCAATGAGTACAAGGTCATTTTGTACCCAAAGCATGAAAGGATGCGTATGAGAGTTTGTGGACTCCCCAACTAAGGTTAACGACGTAGAATTCTCATCCGATTCGTAGATAGTTCCTGCTGGTATTCCTTCAAGTGCGGAAATAGAACTTTTTTGATCCAAGTTTACGTTTACTAGTAATAAAAGCATAACTAAAAATACACGACCCAGTCGTATAAAATGTTTGTTCATAATTTACTCTTCCTAAATTGAAATTATTAAGTATGTTCATTTACGAAGAGTGTTTCTCTTACTATCGTAAATGAGCCTGAGAATTAATTTGTGGATTATTATTCAGTAAGTAATGAGTATGATTCCTAATCACTGGAATCACTTTTACAAGTCAGTCACGATATTAGACAATACATATCATTCGAATTCACCTCCATACCGGTATTATCTTCGTTCTAACCCCATAATACGTTAACTTAAACTTTAGAGTCAATTTAAGTGAACTGCTTTCCAGTGAAATACCGAACATTTTTGTTAACTAAGTTTTTGATACAATTTAATCACTTAATATTACTAATAACACCGTACTTACTAATTAGAATTTAGTATCCCACTACTTTTTCAAAACCTACTGCTTAGTTGCGTTTATTACTATTGTAATGCTATGTGTTATGCTTGTTACTGCATCTACTTTTGATATGTCGAGAATATGCATGTTAGAAAAATGCCATAGTTTCAAATATTAAGTTGCAACAAAAAAGAACAATTCCTAGGAAATGTTCTGTACATTACATAAATAGGGTGACAAGACGAATCTACAATTACACAAAGGTTTCTCAGGCTCATTTACGAATAGTAAAAATCTTGTCACCTTAATATTATTATACTCAAACCACTAATGAATACAACGCTTCTTCAACCATTCCATTGACAAGTGCGCAATAGTGTTTATTCGGTTTAATGAACGGTATGTTTATTACTTAACAGTAAAGCTTTCGATACCTGTAACAGGTGGCAATGGGTTTCCTTCCATACCATAGACAAGCACGAGTTTATGAGGAATATGTAAATCATCCTGTCTTCCCGTAACATCCATATTAATTTCATCGAATCTTTCAGTATTAATTTTTTCTGAAAAATCAGGATCAGCTAATGAAGCAACTCCTAATGCAAGTACGTCACCATAGTTCAAGGCATCAAGTGCAATCTCAGGAGTGTTAATAGACCCTACAACAATGTGTGGGCATCTTCCAGCAATCTTTTTATGAATTAAGGCATTCATAGCTTCTGTTTGATTTCCTTTGCTTGCGACAAGTTTATAGCTCTCTGGTCCAAATAAGGATACATGTAGATAATCAACACCTGCATCGACGACTTTATCAATTAACTCTAAGGCATCGTCAATTGTGTATCCAACTGTATCACCATGAACTTCTTCAGGTGAAATACGATAACCAACAATAAAGGATTCATTGGCCAATTCACTAGCTACTCGTTTTACTTCTTTAACTACTTCCAACGCAAAGTTCATGCGTTTCTCAAAACTTCCACCCCAATAGTCTTCTCTTACATTTGAATATGCAGAAAAGAATTGTTGGATCAGATAATGGTTAGCACCATGAATCTCTACACCATCATAACCAGCTTCAACAGCTCTACGTGTTGCCTCACCATATTCTTTAACTACATCCCATACTTCCTCTTCACTTAGCTCAGTAATAGGATAGTTTAAGAATGGGAAGTCAATAGCACTTGGACCATATACCTTACCAAATAGTTGGTATGAATATGTTGACTCTCTACCAGGGTGATGAAGTTGAGCAATAGCCTTATGACCCTTCTTCTTCATAGCACTTGCATATCTTTTTAATCCCTCAATTTGATTATCGTCAAAGATACCAATCTGACCATTACCTGCTAAGCCATGAACAGAAATTGCATGAGCTCCTGCAATTAAAAGGTCACCTACGTTATTTCTTCGCTCAATATAAGCTACACCTTCATCTGTCACGTTCGCCTTCTCATCAGCATCAAAAGCTAGCATAGGAGCTAAAGCAAATCGATTCTTTAACTCAACACCATTTCTTAATGTAACGGATTCAAATAAAACATCATACTTACTCATAAACACCCTCCTTTTGTATTATCTTATCACTCTTTGATTTATTTGTGATAGTTTTCACTTAATCTAACACAGTTCTTCATCATTCTACTTTATTCACAACAAAGATATCTCACTTAAAAAATATTATGTCGATAAACACTTCCTTTTCTAAAATTTTTATCACTACCTTGTAATACAAAGTACCTTGTGTTAATATCTAGTAGAGGTGAACCGATGAACACACAATTTAAAAAAGGTGTTCTCGAACTTTGTGTACTAGCATTATTATCACGTAGAGAGCGTTATGGGTATGAAATTGTAAGTTTGATTTCAGAGACAATTCAAATCTCTGAAGGTACAATGTACCCACTACTCAAACGACTTAAGGATGAAGGTTTGGTTTCTACTCGACTTGTAGAATCAACACAAGGTCCTTCGCGTAAATATTATGCTTTAACAGATCTTGGTCGAGAATATACATCTGATAAAATCGAAGAATGGTTTGATTTTACTCAACACGTTAACGAATTACTACAGGGAGACAGTGAATTATGACACGAAACGAATATCTATTTATACTAAGAAAACATTTACAAGGATTAAATCCTGATGAAGTTGATGACATTATTATTGATGTAGCAAGTCACTTTGACTTCGGTACTGAAGAAGGAAAAACCGAGGATGAAATTTGCATTGAACTTGGTGATCCAGTTGATATGGCACATCAATTTACCAATCGTTCTGAGCAGCAGAATAGTAACAAAGCCCAAACAAGACACAATCAATCAAGTGATACACTCTTAAAAATTGTGAGAATCATTGGATATTTATTCGCAGCAATGTTTGTAGTGCCACTCGTTTTCTCTGCATATATCGTCTTATTTGCCTTTATCTTTACAGGCGTGGTTTTCTGTTTATCGTCCGTACTTGTGATCATTTCTCCGGCTCTTAGCGTCATGCTTCCTGCTGGTATTATCTCTACAGTAGGAATCTTAGAAACAGTGTTATTGACACTTGGTCTCCTATCATTAGGGCTTGGTACAGCATGGTTATCGATACTTGGACTGAAAGTATTAAATCGTTTCGTTAAGAATACGATGAATGCCCTAAGCCGCTCTTTAAATGGAGCAAGTCTATGAGAAGATTCCTAGATAAAGTCTGGATTCCTATTGTACTTATTATAGTTGGCATTGTTTTATGCTCACTCGCACTTGTAAGACCACTACAAAACTTAAGAACGAATACTCTTGATACCGTTACAGTATCCAGCTCCTTTGAACAAAGAGAAGAGCTGTTTAATAATTCGATTGAAACATTAGTTGTGAATGCGTCTTTATTCGAATCACTAAACATCTATTTTACACAGGATGATCAAGTAAAGGTTGAGTCTTTTGGAGATCATCAAGACTACTCAACATCCATGATCAATAATAAACTTGTAATTAATGGAGCTACAGATTTCTGTGCTCAGTCGCTTACAATTGGCATCTGTGTGACACCAAAATTTAAAAATGTTGATATATACTTGCCAGAATCTTTCTCTGGAAGTATTGAAATAAATGGTTTGGTTCATAATCTTAATATGGATTCAGAAGTGTCTCGAAACTTAGAATATTTTGAGATAAACTCATTAAATACATCGATGTTTATTCGTAATATCGATTCATTATTTGATATTAAGGCAATGATTGTTGAAATGAAGACTGACAATATTTCCGGGGTAATTTCTTCAAATACATTTTCTAGTGAAATAGAACTTGAAAACATAAATCTTGGACTTAAACTTAAGTTGGAGGGCTTTTCAAATAAACTTACAATCCATGAAGGTGACAATTCTTTTGCACATCACTTTAAACTAAGTGGCTTCTCAAACTCACTCAATAATAGAAAGTCAGGATACTCCGAATCTCAAATAGGTAACATTAACCATGCTTCATCAAACTCACAACTTCCTTCACTGATTATTGATGCAGATGGCTTCTCCAATGACATAATAATTGCACAATAAAAGCGACCACTGGTCGCCTTTTTTTTAACATTCAATTAAAACAAAGCTATTTCTTCCTGCGTGAGCATTCTATACTCTCCAAGATCTAAACTCTCATTGAGTTTAAGTTCTCCTATACTTGTCCTCTTAAGATAGGTAACCTCATTATTACAGTAATGCATCAATCGTTAGTACTGCCTTATTAAACTTTACTATTTGTCTATAATAATCATACGGTGCTCTTTCCAAGTACCATATTATGCATATTTTATGACATAGTGATGGGGTATATTAATGCCTTATGATCTTTCTTCTCCATTACACTTGAATATCGTTTTCTATACTCGCAATTTTTCCAGCGAAGATACCAGTCTTTCCAATATAGAAAAAAGTCATGGACTTTAGTCACATGAGTAAAGGCAATTTTAAGGTCATCTCCATTATTTCTTATTTCGAAAATTTCTACATCTTCATTAGCTACATTTGTCTTCTAAGCATCTTCAAAGACAAGCATAAGAGCTATTGCAATTTTTTTAACCCAATACCATTTCGTAATGCAACTGGAAATAATCAAAACAATATTTATTCGTAAGCACACAAATTTAAGTTATCATATCATTTATACGAGTGTTTGAGATATTCTCCACTCAATCTATCGCTGTTCTATATCTATCTAATTAATTCAAAAATATATTTTGCATCATAAATAATAATCGCCATCATATATTGATGGCGATATTATAACCTTTTTTAACAGTGATTATCATTTCACAGATGAAAAGTTAACCAGCTCTATGTTATGTCTTTTTACATATTCTAATACTTCGTGACTTGTTAGTGTATTCAGCTCTATTTCTCTTAAAGTAGTAAAGCTTGATATTTCACGTAAATTTTGATCAACAATTCCAGGGTGACACATTACTTCTACAATCTCATCGGTATTAATATACTTTTCAAGTATTCCTAAGAAATGTGATATTGTAGATTTCTTTTCATTTTTGCCTCCACCAAAATTTAAATCAAGTTTATCTGTTAGACGAATATTGTATCGTTTAGTAATTTCTATCATATCTGAAAGTGGTCTTCTAACTGGGACATTTTCCTCACTAGCAATTTTCATAACCACTTCAAATACTTCTGGACCTAACAGAGTATGTATATGATGATGTGAGTCAATATGAGTCAACTTTTTACCAGACTCTTTAAATCTCTTAAGTTGTGCTCGAAACTCCCTCTCGACTTCACCAACACTAAATTCCTTCGGAATTTTCTCCGGACTTCTATAAAAGTATCCTTCTTTGTCCGTTATGCTCGGAACTTCTTCGTGCCCAAGTATTGATTTCCCATAGGTTAATGTTAGATGCAAGCCCAAATCATTTAATCCAATTTCATTTGCTTTAGATACCGCATAATCAAAATGCACTGAGTTTGCAAGAAATGACGTATCGCGTACTACCCCTTCTGTTATTGCTTTCGCAATTCCATCAGTTACTCCAGGTGTAGAGCCCCAATCATCTGCTTTAACTATTAATTTCATTACCTTCTCCTTCTCTTAAATCTAATTGATCAAGAAGTACTATTAACTTCTCATCTATGTCGCCTTTTTCAGGTATCTCTGCAACAATGCGCAAAAGAGGCTCTGTCCCTGATAAACGAACTAGTATCCAATTATTTTTATCAATTAATTTAATACCGTCATGTAGGATTATAGTCTCAAACCCTTGTAAGCTAATCATATTTTGCTTTGTTTTTTCTAAAAAAAGTCTTTTTTGTTCGAAGCTAAATCTATACTCTTTTTCAATTATTTTTGTGCTTCCATAACGATCCACCACTTCCCTATAAAGCGTGGAAATAGATTTACCAGTGACCGCAATCATTTCAACAAGTACCATAGCTGCATAGATTCCATCTTTACCATTAATATGTCCTCTAATTGTTAGTCCTCCACTGGACTCTCCGCCTATCAGTGCATCGACTTCAACCATTTTTTGCGATATATTTTTAAATCCAACTGGAACCTCATAAACTTCTTGTTCAAAATCATGAGCAATTTTGTCTAATATATGAGTTGTTGATATATTTCTTACAATTGGGCCAGTCTCTTTTCTGTATTCGAGTAAGTAATAGTATATTAACATTAGTATTTCGTTAGGATGGAGCATGTTTCCTTTATCATCAATAACACCAATACGATCAGCATCACCATCCGTTGCAATTCCAATATCAAGACTATTTTTACAGACAAATTCTTTTAATTGCTCTAAGTTTGCAAGTGTAGGCGTTGGAATTTTTCCTCCGAACAAAGTATCATGAATTTCATTAATAACTAGTACTTCACAACTTGCCATCTTAAAGAGCTTTCTTAACGACTTCTCTGATACTCCATAGATAGGATCAAGACCAACTCTTATATTAGAATTTGCAATTTGGTTAGTTTGGATTTGTGAAGCAATCGCATCAACATAATCATCTGAGATGTCGTAATACTTGAAATATTCACTTGAAACAATACTGTGAAAATCATCTGCATCAAACTTAGTTTCTATTGCTTTATTTGCTAACTTTTCAACACGATCTGTGAATTTAACATCTGCATCTACTCCACCGGTCTTGAAAAGTTTAATACCATTATATAGTGCTGGATTATGACTCGCTGTAATGGCTACTCCTAAGTCTATATTTTCAGTAGCTACACCATACATAATCATAGGTGTTGGTGTTGATTTATTAATAAATTTTACTTTTATCTTAGCATCTGTCAAGACTTTAGACACCCATAATGCTGCTTCTTTCGAGAGAAATCGACGATCATACCCTATTATTACATCTTTCTTAAGATCATCTTCTTGTATTATTTTAACAAGTCCATTGGCAATTTTAGTAATATTATTTTTAGTAAATTCATCACCAATAATAGCTCGAAATCCACCAGTTCCAAACTTAATCATATAATCCAGATTCAACTTTATTAATTTCTTGCTTAAAGTTTGGAAGGTCATCTTTATTCGCAACAAGCATTTCATTCAACATTGCTTTACACTTGTTTCCACTAACAATTAGAGGATTAATTGTAAACGCTTGAAGTGCAAGTGAGTAGTCACCTTTAATTGCAGCTTCAATCACTGTTTCTTCCATTGATTTCATCAGCTGTAACTGGCCTCTAATAGTCGAAGGGAATGATCCCCATGTTATCGGCTCTGGACCTTCTGAAGTAATGACAGAACTAACTTCTACCACACTATTGTATGGTAGGTCCGAAATCGACCCTTTATTAGCGGTGCTTACAACCATTATTTCTTTAGAATTATTTACAATAGAAGCAACAAGTTCACATGCTGAGTCTGAATAATAACTTCCACCACGCTTAGTGAGTTGCTCTGGCTTATAGTCCAATTCTGGGTCTTTATACAACTCAAATAATTCCGCTTCTGTTTTCTTAACTACCTCTGCTCGTGTCTCATTCTTCTCGAATTCAACTAATGAGTTACCTAGCATTTCATCAGACATATAGTAATATCTGTGGTATCCACATGGTAGCATATTAAGACTCTTGATTTGCTCATAAATAAATGGAATTTTTTTAATGTTTTTCAATTCGTTCTCTGCTGTTTTAGATAATGCATTGGGATTATGCATCCTCTCAATAAGTATATCTGTTATTTCGTTTCCTTCTTTATCCCATACTCGATGCCAATGGAAGTGATTTAAGCCAGCAAACTTCATAAATAGTTCATTATCATCTTCTTTATATCCCATTGCTTCATGATTTTTCTTAAATGAACCAACTGGAACGTTACAAAGACCAACTGTACGTTTCCATCCACCAACATTTATTGCTGCTTCGGTAACCATACCTGCAGGGTTCGTAAAATTTACTAGCCAAGCATTGGGACATAACTCTTTCATGTCACTAATAATATCAAGAATTACAGGGATAGTTCTAAATGCCTTAAAAATTCCACCAGCACCGTTTGTTTCTTGACCAAGCATTCCATATTTCGCAGGAATTCTTTCATCTTTTATCCTTGCATCCAGTCGACCTACTCTAAATTGAGTAGTTACAAAATCTGCATTTTCAAGTGCTTCAACTCTATCAAGTGTCAATTTAACATCCCAGTCAAGTCCTGCAGCCTGAATCATACGTTTTGCCATCGCGCCGACAATTTCCAATTTTTCTCGACCAGATTCAATATCTACCAACCATATTTCACCAATATTTAGACGATCTCTTCTCTTAATAAATCCTTCTATCAATTCTGGTGTGTAACTACTCCCTCCGCCAATCGTAACTATCTTGATCTTTTTCATACTGCTTTCTAATCTCTCTTTCATTATCTCTCTGTTTCTGAATTTTATCTAATACTTCATAATTTTGTATCAATGTCATAACAACCAAAATTTCTAAAATATATCCTGATGATAACGAAAACACCAAGTCAGACAGTTCTAATGATTTTTGTGTAATCATAACTTCTAGTCTTTTTGATGATAAACGTGAAAGTGCGTTGTTGCCCATTCTTGTAACAAGCACATACTTCATATCTAATGTATTTAATCTATTTACAATATTTACCATATTTACATTATCACCATGATGTGAAACAACTATGGAAAATACTCTTTGACCCATTTCCAAACGGAATCTTACCTGTTGTCCATGAAATGAATTGTATGCTACTGCATTTCCGCCTAAAGAGTTCATTCTATGTGCTGCAGATTTTGCTATGTGGTAATTTATTCCATCACCATATAGAATGACGATATCACTTTTCTTAATTTCATTCACACACCACTCTACCATTGAGTAATTAAGATATGTTTGAGTATCTTCCACGGTTTTGTAATAGATCAAAGGAACGGTGTTCATCACATCTTTTAATGTTGAATTTTGATTGAAAGGTAAATCATTTAATTTGTTTCTAACCTTCATATATTCTTTGTATTCCAGGCTGTATTGTGTTTTAAATTCACGATACCCTTTGAATCCAATTTTTTGACAAAATCTTATAATAGTTGAAACACTCACATAACTCGCATCAGCAAGTTCATAGGTGGAAAGATTTAAAATGCTTTCTGGATTACTTTCAATATATTTAGCAATTTCACTTTCCTGCGGGCTTAAAATATTATCTTTTTCTAACCGTTTAATTTTATGAGTGATCATTATTATCTCCTTAAGTAATACTTTCTATTTTCTCTTATTATAACATTTCTTGATTGTTATTTTGCTTGTTAGAGATTAATACAAAAGGAGTATAAATTACTGTACATAATAATATAGACATTGCTTCTGTAATCACTGTTCCGATATGACCACCTGTGGCAATAAATGACCTTAATAGTGGTGGAGTTGTCCAAGGAACTGTAATGTACATTGGATATGCAAATCCAACTTTTGTCATATAGTAAGCAAATATTGCGGAGGCAACAGGCGCTAAGATAAATGGAATCATATAAATTGGGTTTAACACAATTGGCATTCCAAAGATCACAGGCTCATTAATATTGAATAATGCAGGCGCAACGGATAAACCTGCAATCTTTCGCTCATCTTTTCTCTTAGAAAATATAAATACTGCTATTAATAATGCACCGGTGACACCTGCTCCTGTAACTGCTATGAAAGTTCCATTAAATGCATGGTTAATAATGTTTTTAGGAACTTCTCCTGCTAAAACAGCCGCCTCATTTTCAGCTAAAGCAGTCATAAATGGTGCTGCAGTTATAGGCTTCATGACATTTCCTCCATGAATCCCAAAACTCCATAGTAATTGGGTGAAAATTACGGTTACTAAATATCCTGGTAATCCAGTCATTATACCTTTTAGTGGTGTTTGAATTAGCAAATCTATAGCTTGATAGATTGGAATATTAAATATCATTTCAAATACCATACCAAATGCTGATATTGTTAAGATAGTAATAACTGATGGAACTAATACTGAAAATGCTTTAGCAACGTTTGAAGGAACAGTGTCAGGCATTTTTATTTCAAACTTCTTGTACTTAACTATTTTTATATATATCTCGCTGGAAACAATAGATGCTATCATTCCTAAGAACAATCCTTGAGCATTGGTGAAAATACTAGGTAAAACATTTTTAAGAACATGTTGTGTTCCATCAACGTCGATCACACCAATTGTTTTAGTCAATGTTATATAACTTGCTAAAGCCACTACTGGAAGAATAAACTCATCGTGCCCATAACTTTTACCAAGTTCAAGTGCAATCAGTACAATAATTCCAATTGTCATAAAATTCATTGTTGCGTAGTTAGCCGCTTCAAACATCGGTGAAAAGTTAGCAAGCCAACCAAAACCATCTACTTTTGCAAGACTCATACCACTTGTAGTTGTCGATAGAACAACATTTAACAATAATGTTGAAAATGCACCCGTAATAAAGAGCGGTAACATCAAACTAAATGCATTCCGAATTGCCGACATATGTCTCTGTGCTTGAATCTTTGAAGCAATTTTTAACAAACCATTCATTACTATTTCTTTCATAATACTTCTCCTTTTCAGGTTAATTATGCCATTAATTTTTTGGTAGTCCAGTGCTTTCTACTGTTTTGGAGCATTGCTCCAGAAAACGTTGTTAGCGCTATCATAGTTTGTGTTCGATGAACCAGAACAATACATTTTTTATTAGTATATTTCGATTAAATCTATAAATTGATATGTTATTTTCCACATTCACTTAACAACAGAAAGTCAGGATACTCCGAATCTCAAATTGGTAACATCAACCACAATTCATCAAACTCTCTACTTCCATCACTGATTATTGATGCAGATGGTTTCACCAATGACATAGTAATTTCACAATAAAAGCGACCACTGGTCGCCTTTTTTATAGCATTCAATTAAAACAAAGCTATTTCTTCGTGTGTCAACATTCTATACTCTCCAAGATTTAAACTCTCATCGAGCTTAAGATTTCCAATACTTATCCTCTTAAGATAGGTAACCTCATTATTACAGTAATGCATCATCCTTTTCACTTGATGATACTTCCCTTCTCCAATGGATAATAATATTACTTTATCCTCAACAATCTCTACTTTTGCAGGTTTTAATAGTTCACCATCTAGAGGAATGCCTTGTTGCAATTCCGAGATGAAAGTCTTATCAAATGTATCTTTAAGACCTACATAATATGTTTTATAGATATCCTTATTTCCATGAGCAATCCTATGAGAAAATTGACCATCATTTGTAATCAATAATAATCCTTCGGTATCTACATCCAAACGTCCCACAAAGAATAGGTCTTTATGGTTCGTAGGTAAGAGTTCCAGAACTGAAGGATACTTATCTTCAATATGTGTACATTCATAATTCTGTGGTTTATTCATCATATAATAGACGTTTTCAACGTAGTTGATCGTTAATCCATCTACGGATATTTCATCTTCATTTATATTCAAAATTTCGCCCGCATTCGTTACTACTTCCCCATTAACTATTACTCTTTTTTCTTTAATTATCGAACGAACTTCTTTTCGAGTACCGTAGTTATTATGTGCAAGGTATTTATCAAGTCTCATAGTATCTCCTTAAGTGAATAATCAATTATCTTTTATTTGGTATTTGTCTTGTATATTATACCAAGAATTTAACTCAGATGTTTTATTGAGCTTATATTTGTATTCAAACCTATTTTTATCAAGAAATTAGTTTCTAAGCAAATTGTTTAGTGTTCTCGATAATCTGTGTTATTATTTTTATGAAATGGAGGAAATATATATGAAAATAGCAATTATTGGTGCAAATGGAAAAGTTGGATCATTAGTCGTTGAACAATCAGTCGCAAAAGGATATGACACTACAGCAATAATGAGAAGCTCAAAAGAAACACCAGCTCAACACACACTTATTAAAGATGTATTTGAACTTACACGTGAAGATTTAAGTTCATTTGACATTGTAGTTAGTGCATTAGCTTTCTGGCAAGCAGATACATTAATTCATCATAAAACAGCTTTAGAACATTTATCAGCAGTACTTAAGAATTCAGCAACACACTTAGTGGTAGTCGGTGGTGCAGGAAGCATGTACATTAATGAAACACGTTCATTGCAATTAAAAGATACTGAATCTTTCCCACCAGAATTTAAACCATTGGCATCTGCAATGTCAGAAGGTTTAGATGCATTACGTAAAACAAGCAATGTAAACTGGGTATATGTTAGCCCAGCAATAGATTTCGATGTTGACGTACCCACATCAAATGAAGTTCTTATCGGTGGAGAAGTCCTCATGGATGTAAACCCTAATCAAATTAGCTATAAAGATTATGCTGTGGCCCTAGTAAGTCTTTTTGAATCAATCAAGAAATACAATCAACAACGCATCAGCCTTGTTGGTAAACAATAATTTATACAGAATCTCGAATATCATTTGAGATTCTTTTTTTTCATTATACGCCATTAGGTGATAACTAAAAAGCCCTGTTACATTTAGTAACAGGGCTTTATTAATGCGATCACTATGAACTATTTACATATTCGTTTATTAATTAGTGTGTTTCTTTTTTCTATCTCTTATTACCAAACCTGTCATTCCAATCATCATTAGTGATAATGCGATTATTAGGTTGTTATTACTAATACCCGTTGATGGTAAGGTTGGTCCAGGAGATGGTGTCACTTCCACTACAGCTGACCATTTCGCATATAATGTGATATTGCTTGTAACTGTGTCTGTAACAAAGTTCCATGCTGTTGTGAATGCTGCATCTGTATACCAACCTGCGAATGTGTACCCACCTTTACTTGGATTTGCAGGACTTGCGATAGTACTTCCTTTAGTTACATCTGTAATTGGAAGTACAGCAGTTCCTCCATTACTCACAAAGCTTACTGTGTAGGTTTCTACAGGAATAGTTACTTCATTCCATTTTGCATATAATGTGATATTGCTTGTAACTGTATCTGTATCAAAGTTCCATGCTGTTGTGAGTGCAACATCTGTATACCAGCCTGCAAATGTATATCCCACTTTACTTGGATTTGTTGGACTTGTAATGGTACTGTCTTTAGTTATATCTGTAATTGGTTGAACAGTACTTCCGCCATTACTTTCAAAGCTTACTGTATAGAGTACTTCATTCCATTTTGCATACAATGTGATATTACTTGTAACTGTGTCCGTACCAAAGTTCCATACTGTTGTGAGCGCTATATCTGTATACCAGCCTGCGAATGTATACCCAGCTTTTTTTGGATCCGTTGGACTTGTAATGGTACTGTCTTTAGTTATATCTGTAATTGGTTGAACAGTACTTCCACCATTACTTTCAAAGCTTACTGTATAGAGTACTTCATTCCATTTCGCATATAATGTGATATTACTTGTAACTGTGTCCGTACCAAAGTTCCATGCTGTTGTGAGTGCAACATCCGTATACCAACCTGCGAATGTATACCCAGCTTTACTTGGATCCGTTGGACTTGTAATGGTACTGTCTTTAGTTATATCTGTAATTGGTTGAACAGTACTTCCTCCATTACTTTCAAAGCTTACTGTATAAGTTTCTTCTCCCCAAACAGCATATAGAACTTGATCCTCTTGACTCATCTGAATTGAACTACCTACAGAAAGACCTGCATCTGGTTCTGTTGCTGTTGAGCTACTTGACCACCCTAAGAATACTTGCCCAGGATTAGTTGCTTTTAATACAGTCGTTCCATTAACAACAGCTTCATTTTTTTCAATATATCCAACTTGATAGTATTCTGTTGGACTAGAGCCTACATAGTATTCTGAACCTAAATATTCTCCTAAAGGACCTAAGTCAAAGCTTCCGCCATTAGCGTTGTATATTATTTTCGAAATTTCAACAGCCCCTACATCATTTCCTCGAGGTAAGCCACGTTGGTCTAATGTAAGTATAGTTGAACCTTCTCCGTCTGGATTTACAATATTAGTTTCGTTTTGTCCAACATTAGGAACAATCATAAGTGTTGGAACAACAACAGCATCAGCAGTTCTACCTGCTTTTACAGTACTTCCGTTATGAGAAAGGACTGGAGTGTTAACACCAAATGCATCAATATTAGATGAATAGACAATATCTAGACCTTTATCCAGCCCAATATTTCCACCTTTATCAATTCCCATATTTAAGTTTTTAGCTTTGGAACTTACATCTTCAATTCCAGGACTTGAGAACACATGGTTGCTTACGAAAAGATTATTTGTCAGCTCAGCAGCACGTCCACCAAATCGTCCACTAGCAGCTACAGCTCCACCCACTTGATCTTGATTGGCTGTATTAGCAAATGCTGTATTCTCTACAAATGTATTTGAATCTAGAACTGTCTTCATCCCTGAGTTAGCATACAATTGAATCGCACCACCACTAAGTCCTGCATCATTACCTTTTCCATGAGCACTATTTTTAAAGAAAGTAGAATTTTTAACTGTAAAAACAGCGTTTGCTCCTTTACCTTGGAATAAGATTGCTCCTCCATCATCCCCGGATTGATTCTCTTCAAAAGTTGAATTTTCTATTGTGTATGTAGCATTCATTGCCATGTCAACTACTGCAATTGCGCCACCATCAGATATAGGCAACGAAATATTTGTGCTTGCTTGATTGCCATAAAAAAATGAATCTTTAATTATTGTATGACCAGATGGATAAATCGCAGCAATTGCGCCACCACGACCTCCAGCAACTGAACCTGCTCCAGTAGCGATGTTATTAATAAATTTTGAGTTATATACCTCTAATTTTCCACTATGTGATTTTGAAGAAATTGCCCCTCCATCATAACCACCATATGTATTCTCATTATTTTCAAATGTCGAGTTCTTCACAATAATATTTGATGCTCCGTAAATCTCAATTCCTCCACCAAAGCTTGCGTTATTATTATGGAAGTAGGATTCTTCTACAGTGAGAGTCCCAGTTCCATTTACAGCAATTGGTGTAGTTTTCGACTCCCTGAATTCGGAATTTCTAATAACGACATCATTAAATGTATTCTTGATACTAATCTTCAGATTTTTTGACTTTAAGCTTCCATCCAAGATGAAATTCTCAAATGTTAGTGTACCACCTGCATTCCCAGAAATTGTAATAACACTATCTTTTACACTAGTGTACACTTTATTATTCCCGTCAACTGTAACATTGAATGTATTTGTTTTATTAATGTCGATTCCTCCAAGACTCGTCACATCAAACAAATCATCCAAAATGATTGTTGTATCTTCAGTTGCATTTTCAATTGCAGCCTTAAGCTGATTGCCATTCAAGATAGCACTTCTAGTACCAACTGGTACAGTCCCAATAGTATTTGTAGTCTCTACGACCGTTTCTTCCTGATCTGACTCTTCTAATCCAAACACATTTGCATTAGGAAGGATGCTTGTTGCTAGAACAGCAATCAGAAATATCGCAGATAATAAACGATAAAACTTTTTCAATTATATACCCCCTCAGTAAATCCTTACTTTCTATGTCCCTTTACATTATATTGTTATTTGTGTAAATAAAGTAAAATGTAACCAAATGTTAATTTTTTGTTACCAACGTTTGTTATTTTAATTGAATTATTGTTTTAACGGCAAGTTGTAACAAGCTACAGTTGGCTTTGAGGAGTACTTAGATTATCAGTATATTTTTATTTGCATATTATTTGTCCTTGTTTCATTTTGTTCAAACAGTGTACTTGAAAGAAAACTGAAGATTGATTCAGTAGAATAATCTTCGAACTATTCACCTCAATATCTCTTACATTGTCAAATATTAGTTCAAAACCTTAATGTTGATAGATTCATATAGATCCTCTGTGGCTTTACTCCTACTCATTTACCTCTCAACCTTCATTATTATTTAGAGGACGAACCGAAGTTTAGCCGACTATTCTTAATAACTATCAAAGCTCTATATTACCACTATGAGTCTAGTGTCCTACCGATATAAATTTCTAGAAAAATATAGATATTTCTTTTCTCTATATTTAGCTAATCACTCTCTATTTTTATTCGCACTCGCACAACTAAACTTAGTGTAAACATCTTGAATTATCAAAATTACAAAAGTATACGAATACAAAAAATGGAATTAATGCTCCTGTACAATTACGAGAGACATGAATCCCAACTTTTTTCTATTAATTAACACTGTGGCGTAGTTAAATTAACACTTAAACTATTTCTCATAGTTTTGGATAATATCTAAATTAGATTCTATGTTTTTGCTCTCCAGCACTATCCGCTAAAGCAATCATTGTATTCATTTATTTTCTTGATCAGAACTATAGTAGATGTATTCATACGTTTCATTTATCTTCGTATCGATTTGCTTAACCAGATAGAACCCAATGGATATTGGCGCTAGTGCCGCTACCAATATAATAAGTGAAATAACTTTAGTGTTTAATTCATATCGTTCCTCAATTTTATACTGAGCCCGATTATATGGTAGCAATTCATCTTGAAACTCGATAGCATTTACAGTTGTTGAGGTACCCTTTTCAGTTGAAAAAGTTATTTTGAAGATATGATTCTCTTTTTTTTCCACTACAAAATTCGTAATAGGAACCTTTTCTCCCGTTAATATATTCCATGCTTTTGCCTTGGACTTCTTTATCAACTCATCTAAAGGCATTGCTTCTACTGTATTAATTGTTGATTTAAAGTCACTAGCATCAATAGCTTCGTTAGTTTCTTGATTTTGAACGGTATTTGGAAACACTACTGTTACTCTAATAACTTTACTTATTTCATTCCCATTTGGGTCAACATCACTTAAGTATACTGGATATGTTCCCGCCTGCATTGATTCATCTTCTATCAATCTAATCTCTTCATCAGCAAAGGATACACTTAAAAAGACATATGCTAATAACATACACAACATTACTATTCTGCTTACAAAAGTATATGTTCTTGACATCATCTTACTCCTTAGGAATTGAAATGATTACCTTTACTATAGAATCTGATTGGATAAGACTATACTCTCCACCAAGGATATGTGTAAGATCTTTAATTAAGAAAAGTCCATTTCCTCCACTAAATTGGTTATCATTTGATGGTATCGAATTGAATATACTCTCACTCATTTTCATTCTTTTAATGTTTTCTTCACTGCTATCATTTTTAAATGATATTTCTATTGACTCACTCGTCTCGAATACAGTTATCGATGCTTCACTATTTTCCTTAGAATATTGGATCATATTTGAAATCAAATTATGTAGAAGCAAACGGATTGTGGTCTTATTAGAATAGACATGGACATCATTATCAAACTCTAAATTAATAGATAATTTCTTGTTCTTAATATGTGTATTAAACATTTTAATGACTTCATACATCAATACTTCTAAATCAATAGTTTCTTTGTCCTTCAACTCTTGATATACATCGTTTTTCATTATTAGTAATACTTCGTTTATATTTTTTATCAGTTTTTCGATGACTGAGTTATTGATAGCTGTCAACTCTATCAACTCTTCACTCTGGTAAGGCAAGTTCGCGAGATAAAAATCATTTTCTAAAATAACTTGATGTAAAGGTGTTTTTAAATCATGAATAAAAGACCTTGAGACAACAAGAGTATTCTTTAAATGCTCTTTATTGATTTGCAACTGTTTTTCTAGTTCCGTGTACTGACGGCTTACAAGTCCTAATTTATTTTCTAACTTTCCAGTAAATTGATAGAATTCCGTATTCACAGCATCTGTATCTGGCGTTATTGTTTCAAAATTAAAATTCGAGGCTTGTTCTATCGACTCTCTAATTTTAATCATTGGTTTGATTACATAAAAACCTAAATATGCAATTGCACCAGAAAGTACGACAAATGCTATAACCATTAATATTGCTTGGTTTGCAAAGTAACTACCGAAAACCTCAGTATCCGACAGTGTGTACATTAGATACCATACATTTCTTACTCCATAAGGAGTTTCTAAAGATGTCTGGGACTCCGCCAGGACTGCATTTTTATTAACAGTGTCAAAATGATTCATCCCAACTTTATGAGGCACTGTGCTATAGATGACTTTTTCTCCATCATCTACTGCGATTTCCAGAGAGTGTTCATCTGTAAGCTTACTTAGTTGAGATTTAATATCATCATAATTATCTTGAATTAAAGCCTCTTTTATTGAAGATTCCATTTTATAGACAAAGTTATATTCTGCAGTTATTTGCTTATCATCGAACCGAAGCATATTTACAACAAAAACTACAATTATTAATAAATAAACTGTAGCTGTAATTATACTTAGTGTTTTTAATTTTGTTTTAACGTTCATTCCACTTATAACCAAATCCACGTATTGATGCAATTGAGTATACTTGTAGTTTATCTCTTAAATTCTTGACATGAACATCAATAACTCTAGAGACAATATTATCGCCACCCCAAATTTGATCAACGATATAACTTCTATCTAGCCTTACATTTTTATTTTCTAGAAACAATTGCAGCAACTCAAATTCTTTAGGAGTTAAGTCTATTTCCTTATTATCCTTGAAAACTTCGTGAGTCTTGATATTCATAACTATATTTTCTGAGTGAGACTCAAGTAATACTTGCCTGTCATCCAATGATGCAGTAGATAACAAGTTCTCAATATACTTCAATATTAACGGCAAATTCTTTTCTTTTGATAAATACAAATCGATTTCGTTTTCGACTGCTCTCATTTCTGTAGCTTCTTGAGGATTACCAGTCAAAATTAAAGTTTTCATACCCGGATTAATATTCTTAGCTGTTGTCGCTAATTTAATGCCATCAATTGAATCCAAATACAAATCAGAAATCAGTAAGTGATACTTTTTTTGTGCAAGAAGTTCTAAACCCTTTAGACTTGTAGCAACAAGGTCAGCTTCATAGCCTTCTTTTGCGAGTATTTTTGTCATTAATTCTCTATAATCATCATTATCTTCGACAACTAAAATCTGCTTTTTATCAGTTACTTTCATCCTTTTCTCCTTCATTATATTTAATAGTGAAAGACACCTTGAAGCATACGCTTCAAGGCATCCTATCCATTATTTTTTCTGTCTTCTTTCGTTTATTGAAACGATTAGAAGACCAAGAACTAAGAACGCCCAAGCAAAGTATGTTTGATTGCTATTCATTCCAGTTGCTGGTAATTTTGGTTCATTCAATACTACTGTATCATCTATTACAGTTAATACAATCTCTTTTCCGAAAATTGTTTGTGTTGTATTCATTCCGCCAACTTGACGTATGCGTAGCGCATCATTATGTGCTAAGGTATTAACACTTAACTCAAACTCTAAATTAATTGGGTAGATTCCCTCACCCTTTATCCCAACTAAGTCTAGAACATTAATAACTATCCCTTTACTATCGTACTCAACACCACTTACAGGATTAATAACCTTTGGATTTGATGCTTGTAATAAGAACTCAATCAGTTCTTCTTCTGTTAGATCCTTAATTTCTGACCAATTTACAGTAACATCATCTGCTTCAATAATTAAATCACCTTCATCATATACAATTACAGTAATTTCTTTTGATGAGTTCAATGATTCTAATTTGAATTTGTAAGTACCAATTGTAATTGGCATATCTCCAATAAGTGTTACTTCATGAGTAATTTCATTAAGAACATCACCATCAGAGTTTAAGTCTTGTTCAAGTCCTATTGCATTTGAAAGTTTAAGGATATCGGCATCAAGTAAATCATGAATACTAATATAGATATCTTCAGCTTCAATGAAGAAAATAGTTTCTACGACAACATCATTATCCACTGTTACAGCAACAGTTATTATTTCTCCAGATGCTGATTTAATTTGAATCTCATGAACACCCGAATCCTTATCAGGCATATTTAACACTTCAAACTCTAAATCTTCAGTAGGATTAAGTGGATCTTCCACATTCCATGAATTTGGTTTAGCTAACTCTAATATTTTCTCTTTCGTTAACTCACTTAGTTTGATTGTGAACTCAGAGTTTTCAACTGAAATCTTTGGTTTTACTTCAAGTGTGAATTCTTGAATGAACTCAACTTCATCAAAGACAAAGCTAATTGTTACAACTCTTTCACCAAGAGTATCGGTTGATATATCTCCTGTAATAATATAATCTACTTTGGATAGATTCGTACTTGGAACAACATTCTCTATTAACCAATCATTTGTTAATGTAATTCCTTCTTTGCTAGTAATATGAGTGTTTTCAATTTCAAATGTAACATTCATTTCCCAGACAGCATACAGACTTACTAATTCAGCATATGGTTTATTATCAAACATCGCTTTATCTTCAAACTCAACAGATCCTGTTGATGTAGTTGACCATCCTAGGAATTGATAGCCTTCTCTTACAAATGTATTACCACTCAATTCTTGAGGATTATCAAAGACAAATTGTTGTTTTACACTTACTGAAGAGCCATCATTCGCATTGAATTCTACTTCATATTCTTTTGCTTCCCATACTGCATATAGATCGATTGTTTCAGTATATGGTTTGTGGTTAAATGACGCTATGTCTGAATACTCTACCGTTCCATCTGCAGTTGTAGACCAACCCATGAAAGTATAGCCATCATATGCAAATGTATTAGAATCTAAGTTTTCTGCTGTATCAAAGACAAATGTTTGTGATAGTGCATCTGTTGATCCATTATTTGCATGGAATACTACTGCATACTCTTTTGCTTCCCATACTGCATACAGGTTAATTGTAGCTGAATATGGTTTATGATTGAAGCTGTTTTCATCTTGATAAACGATATCACTGTCAACTGAAGTAGCCCATCCCTTAAAGGTATAGCCATCATAAGTGAATGTATTAATATCTAACTTTTCTGCTGTATCAAATACAAATGTTTGTGATAGTGTATCTGTTGTTTCATTATTGGCATGGAACACTACTTTGTATTCTTTAGCCTCCCACACTGCGTATAAATGTACTGATGAAGCAAATGGATTTTGACTAAAATCAGCTTCATCCGCAAATTCTACCACTCCGTCTGCAGTTGTAGACCAGCCTTTGAAACTATATCCATCATACTTAAATGAATTAAGATTTAGTTTTGAAGTAGTATCAAAGACAAATCCTTGTGTTGTTACATCTTCAGTTCCATTATTTGCATGGAAAGTTACTGTATAATCTTTTGCTTCCCATACAGCATAGAGTGTAATATTCCCTTGATCAATGAGGTTTAAGATAGGCTTATCTTGGAAGTAATCTACTGATCCATTAGCGGATAATGACCACCCTTTAAAGGTGTAGCCATCTCTATAGAAGTTGTTTTTTGGTAATGTCCCATACTTATCATAAGTGTAGGTTACATCATCAATCACACCACTACCACCATTAGCATCAAAGATAACCTCGTATGTGTTTGCTTCCCATACTGCATACATTGTTACTTCTGCAGCATTGCTTGATGCAAGATTAATAACTGCATCCTTATCGTTATAGATAACTTCTCCAGTTGGACTTGTTGACCAACCTAAGAATGTATATCCCTTACGTGTTAATGTATTCTCATTTAAGTTTTGTTCAATGTCATAGGTAAATGCTTGGTTTGACATTGTACCTGTACCACCATTTGAATTGTAAACAACACTATACTCATTAGCTTTCCAGATTGCATCAAATACAAATAAAGTATAATCCGAAACATTCTTATCGAAATCAATTACTTGATCTCCTGTATAATTTGTACCTGTTTTCGCATCAAGCCATGATTGGAATGTATACCCTTCTAATAGAGGAATTGTATTCGATACAGTGATGCTTCCCTTTTTATCATCGTCAAGTACAACTGACTGTACATCTGGATCAGGCATTGAAGATACTGTGCCATTTGTGACAGGTTTATTTTCTTTATATGTAATTTGACCAATTTCAGTACTAAATGTAACTTCAAGACTCGACATGTTTAACTCAGTATTTGTCTTATCTTCTATTGCAGAGAATATAAAACTATTCTTCGCTACTTGCCCATCAGTATTTGGTATTAAGAAGTTCAATACGGTATCAATTGAAGCCCCAGGTTGAATTAAAGTGCTTCCAAAGTCAATATAAATTGCTGTTACTGTTGATAAATCCGCTGGAGCAGTCTTAGTAAAGCCATAACTTGTTAAAGTACTTGCTGTCCAAGTTTGTAACTTAGCAGCATCACTACCGTATGCCGGTAACTCATTAACAGGTTTTGTCGTATAATAAACAGTACTTCCCGTTGAATCGACCCCCGTAAATTGAACATTACCAGTAGAACCCCTACCGTCATCATTAGATGGTAAAATATCATATAATCTTACCTTCTTAAACACTGAGTTACCTAGGTTACTGATAACAGCATTCATTTGAGGTCTAGTATTCTTTTCAACACCATAGTAACTGACACTTGACCATTCATCACTTGAAGATGGACGTGCTTGCGTCATCGAATCTATTTTAGTTAGTGAAACTACAGTTGTGCTTGTGTTTCTAGAAGGCGAAACTGAATATTTGTCAGCTAAATTACTAAAACCATAAAGTGATGGGTCAGCAAGTGTATTCATCGCAACAGAAGTTTGCAAGAAATTATCACCACTTACCAGTGTTGAATCAATCTTATATTCACCCACTTTAGTTCCATTCGCTACTTTTACTTGGAATGGAATTTTAAATGAAACAAGTGTATTATTCTTAATTGCATCATGAGCTGCAGTAAATCGGTAATAGTTAAAATTTGCGTCTTGACCAGTTAAGGTAACATCAACTTTCTTAGAATGTAATACTCCTTTTGAATCGATTACATCTTTCTTAGAAAAAGCGTTAACAAGTTCTAATTCCTTCGGAAGTTTAACCACAACCACAGGATTTATCCATGCATCGGCAAAGGACAATGTTTTATTATATCCTTGAATCTCGTAATTGACGACATCCCCTGGTTTAGTATCCTTTGAATCACCACTAACTACAAATGCTTCCGCATCTACAGCTGTCTCCGGAGCATAATAAACAACTTTCTCTTTCATCGTTTCCGTTTTCTTAACAGGATTTGAACTATCACTCTCATCCAAGTACTCAAGTGTTCCCGACAACGGAACTGAATGAACTTCATCAAATGTAATAGGTTCTTCATTTGGCCAGATACCATTACTCCAGTTTGCTGCTGACCATTGAATTGAGACACTTGTCAATGGAATTAATTCACCTGGCTTCAGTCCGTCTTCACCCATAGGAATAACTTTGAAAGTTCTAATATACTCATGCTCATTGAGAACAGGTAATTCAGTAATATGTGTTTTCTTTGAAAGAATTTCAGATTCGACAACTCTTGTTTGACCTGAAATAATGTTTTCAATTTCTACTTCATATTTATAATGCTGCAATGGCACCTGATCAGACTCTGTTCGGAAAATAATATTTATGTAACTAAAGCTAATTTTCTTATAGTTCTGAGAAACCTGCTCTAGAGTTAGCGAAAAATCTTTAATGTTAGATGCACCAATATTTTTTATTGATTGTGCATTATTATAGTCTTCTAGGCCAAGGTAAACTGGTTTATTTCCTTTAGATAAAGGATCACCTGAGTTTACTGTATGTGCAGTCCCAGCATAAGAATTATGAAAGTCTGAAAGATTGATTTTAAAATCATCTGCTTTAGTTTTGGTATAAGTTAATGTATGAGTATTCTCATTTACTGGTCCATTAATTTTCTTGTAAATTTGACCAACTACAATATCTACAGTTTCTCCTATATTTAATAAATCAAACCCTGATAATGTAATAGGAGTTGAATTATAGTTAGAGTTTGGATTTCCACCATAATTCCAAAAGTTGTAGTACTCTTTAGCGTCCTTAAATTTAGCTTGATAACGAATTACATCCCCAAGTCAATAGTTTCATAGTTATTGAATGCTCCACCTGGTGTCAATTCAACTTCAAGAATCTTTGGAATATCGAAGTACATAATATTGTTTTCATAAGTTTCATCTAAAATAGAGGCTGCGTTGTAATTATTTCGGTGAACAGCATTAAAAGTAGCTATATCGGTCGAAACAAAAGGAGTAGACGGTGAACGCAAGCTTGCGTCTACTGCCATTCCATCTCTAGCCTCTGATGTTACGTTGTATTTTTCTGTCTGATATACAACTTCATCACTTTCTGACTTGATCGTTGCTTGGATGTCTTTCCAGATAATTTGATTCGGCGCTAATTTAGAATAGTAGTTTTGATTAAACATAAATGTTAAGTTAATTGTTTCAACAGTTTGTGTTGTCTCTTTTAACTTAATTTTTATTAATTTATTAACTACATCATCCTCAATAGATTCTACAATAGAGTTACCTTCAGGTGTACCAGTATTAACAAACTGAAAAATATCTTCATCCATAATGAAATTCTCAAAAACCTCATCATTTAATGAAGGCATGTATCCACTATATGGGATTTCCAAGTATAATCCTGTCATCCCAGCTTTATCAACTGATAGAGCAAGAGGAAGGTTCATTTTATCTGGTCCTAATCCTGTGACAGGATCAATATACGTTTGAAACTTTAGGTTACTTGAATTTGGAATTGTTACTGTTATTCCTGATATGGAATCAACTTTAACTTTTTTTGAATCTTCTTCTTTCGGTACTAGGTCTTCTCCGTTTTCAGGATTAATACTATCTAGTTCCTGTAAAGATACTTGTTCTGTTTCTTCAAGTCCTCCTTCATCCGCAAATAAATCAGCATTGTAATTAAACGAGCTGATAATTAATAACAATGCCAAAAACAGCATCGCAATTTTCTCTCTAATTTTTTTCATATATCCTCCTCTGAAATTGCACAATTTATTAACATTTAGCACAATATTCATATATATGAATGATAGCATGACCCTAAAATCTCGTCGTCTTGATGTCATGAAACAGCCTTAAAATGTCATAAGCATTTTTTTTTAAAAAAACTGTGTTTTTTTACAGTTAGAACTATGAATTAATATTAAGTTTCTTGTTTTTCTTTACAAATCTTTTTCTAGTAAATCAAAGCGTGTTTTCCATTTTAGTTATTAGAATGTCTTTACTTTTATATTATAATTTAGCTTTTATCCTGATATACAAAAAAAATCACCGAAGTGACTTAAAAATTAATGGTGGCACTCGGCTGTACGTAGTCGAACTTTGTGTTTGAATCGTGGCGTTGCCTAGCGCATATCTTAGGATATGCCTTCGCGTTTATTATCCTAGTACTATAATACCATATTGGCACTTGGAAAGCCAAATTATTTTAAATTTTTTAGTGAGTGTCAATTACAAAAGTAACGTCCAGTTCTGACATATAAATTGGATGTTAGTTATTCACTAGTGTCCAGTTGTGTTTTCATAAGAAAAGTGAGCCGTTTTTGAAATGACTCACTTTCAGTTTGATTGATTATTTGTACAGTTTCTTCTTTTTGTCAACAATAAGTCTTAAGCCAACTAATAAACTTCCAAGTAAGCTGATTAACAATCCTATGTGGTTATTTGATACTCCAGTTGGAGGAAGTGCTGGTTCCACTGGCTTGACAGGATTTGTAGGATCAACAGGTTTGATTGGCTCTTCAATTTCTTTCCATTGTGCTACATACGTGACATTTTGTGTTACAGTAGTTGTAACTTCTGGAGACCAGCCTTCAAACGTATAACCTTCACGTGTTGGGATTCCATTGAATGCTGGTGTTACGTCACCTTCTTTGATGACAGATACTTGATCTTTAAATAATGATTCATTCTCTGTTCCATCTGTGTACGTGACCATATATTCTTTAACAGGTTCAACGATTTTTTCCCATTGAGCAGTATACGTTATATTGTCTGTTACTACTCCAACGTATTCTGGACTCCATCCTTTAAAGATATAACCTTCTCTTGTAGGTTCATTTCCTTCAAATTGTGGTGATGGGTCATTACGATAAACATTTGTCACTTGGTCTTTGAAGATTTCTTCACCATCTACACCATCTGTATAGGTTACTGTGAAGATATCGATTGCTTTCCATTGTGCTACATAGGTTACATCTTCTGTAACGGTAGCCGCAACTTCTGGAGACCAACCTTCAAAGATATAGCCATATCTCAATATTTCTTTACTATAAGCAGGAGTAGCTTCGCCTTCTTTGGCTACTATGCTTTCATCTGCAAAGACTGTACCATTAACACCATCTGTATAGGTTATTGTAAATTCTTTGACTGGGATGACTTCTTCTTCCCATTTCGCATACAGTGTAATATCCTTGCTAGCTGGTGTGGAGAAGTCATATGCTTGTGTTAGTGCTTCATCACTATACCACCCTTTAAAGATATTACCATCTTTTACTGGATTTGTTGGTTGCGTAAAGACTTTATTATAGTTCACAGTTTCAGGTTGAACTGGTGTTCCTCCATTCGATTCATACGTTACTGTGTATTTATTGATTTCCCACTCTGCTGTATACACCGCATCACGTGTTACTGTTGGTTCAAGAGCAGGGTTCCAACCTTTAAAGGTATAGCCTTCTCTATCAGTAGACCCCATAAACTCAGGAGTAACAGTGTTTCTAGGGATATCTGAATTTGTTTGATCGGCAAATATTGTTCCATTAAGGCCGTCTTTATAAGTTACTGAGAATTCGGTTTGAACTTTTTCCCAAACGGCATACAACACTTTATTCTCTCCAGTATGAGTATACTCATTACCTGGACCAAACTTAGAATCTGGGGTTATGGCATTTCTATCTTCTGACCAACCGGTGAAAATGTATCCTTCTCTCGTTATATTTAAAGAAACGCCTGACTCAATTGTATCATTTCTCCCAACATAACCTAAGTTGAAATAATTATCAATTAATCCTTCTTCATCATTTTCATAATATATTCCACCACTATAAGATGTTTGTGGAGGTAAATTAAATTTGCCTTCGTTCGAATCATATTTGATCCATGTTGTCTCAATTGCTCCAAAATCCTTATAGCGAATTAATCCACGTTGATCTTGACCATCTATTTTAGAAATCGTTTTATTTTCCGCTAATCCGTCAGGTTTTAACGGGATTGTAGGAACAACAAGTTTATCAACTCCTGCAACAATTCCTGAAAAATTTGTTGAAAGTCCAGCATTATTCTTTCCTATTACGTCGTTTTTATTTGCTTGAGGAGATAATCCCTTATCAATATTAATTAAATTAGAGCTGATTAGTGAAGAAGAGTAAGAGACGTCTTTATAATTGCTTGCTTCATTAACTTCTCCATCGCTTCCATACACAGTGTTTCCAATGAATAGTGAGTTAGAAAGGTCAACACTAACCATCAATGCTCCCCAACCAGATCCACTGGTTGATACTGCTCCACCCTTTTGATTGACAGTGCTCTTATCGTTTCCTGCTTGGTTTTCAACAAAAGTAGAATTTATAATAACATTCTCCATATCTGTACTTCCACCATCTTGGAAAAATTGTATAGCACCACCTGTTACATCTGCACCATCTAGTCCATAAGCTTTATTCCCATAGAATGTACTATTACGAATTGTGGTAGTAATTCCAGGGGTTTCATTTCCTTGAATCATGATCGCTCCACCATCGTCATATGCTATATTACCATCGAACGTTGAATTGTTTATATCTACGGTTGACCCACCTGATCCATAGAGAATATAAATTGCTCCACCATCATACGTTTTCGCTACTGTGCCATCTGCTCCATTTGTACTGTTCTCTTTAAAATAGGATTCATTGATTTTCAATGTGCCATAGAATCGATTCATAAAGATCGCTCCACCACCACCACCAATTACTCCAGTAAATGCACCTTTATTAACATTTTTACTTAATACTGTATTAGTAATCTCAAGTTTTCCAGCATAATTTTTTGATGCAATCGCTCCACCCTCATATCCTCCTGCGGTTCCTACGTTATTATCAATCGTTGAGTAATTTATTAGAAGATTTGTATTTGAGCCTAAAAACACAGCGGGACCTGCACCAGCTGTATTATTAAAGATTTTTACTCTCAAAATAGTGGTTTGTACACCTGCTGGTGAATTTAAGTCAAGAGCTCCACCCGAAGCATTATAGAATTCCATATCTTCCAGATTTAGAGTTCCTTCTGTTAACGAAGACTTAAGAAGCCTTCCAGAAATATTCGTTCCATCAACCTTAATATTTTTTATTGTTAATCTACCATTTCCATTGATTGAAATATTTCCTGTATCCCAAACAACATCACTTCCGTCGATTGTAATTTCTTTATTTTGGGTATTTATTATGACTGGCCCTGACACAAAAGAAGAACTTAATTTAATCGTATCTCCATTTGATGAATTTACAATAGCTTCTTGAAGTTCTTGAACTGTATTAACATTCTCAATTGTAGCACTAGTAATATCAGTTGCGCTAATTGGGCTATAGCTAACTAACAATCCAACCATTATAAATAATGACAGAATTTTTTTCTTCATATTATCTCCTCTACTTTATTTTCTTTCTAATTTTAATTATATACCAATTAAATAAAATACACAATTTATCAAACAATTTAAATGTAAAATGCTTCTTATTGAGGATAATTTTTTAAAAAGAATTTTAATTTAGGCAATTAATTTCCCAATTACTGTCCAGTTTGTTGGTACTATACTGTAAATATGGACAGTACTTAGGAAAATAGTATAAATTAACCAGCAAATCTCATAATAAACATTTGTATTTATATCTTAATGTGTTATAATAAACATAAGAAAAAGCCACTATATAGTGGCTTTTAGAGCTTTTCAATAATGGTGGACTACCCGTTCTCGTGTCCGAACTTTTGTCACAAGGTCTGACGGAGTCACATACTAAACATATTATTCTCCTAAGGGGGGAACTACTTCTACATATAATATAACAGATGTCGCAAAAGAAAACAATACTTGACGTTACTTTGATTGTGTAAAATAAGTGTGGAATCCAAAACTGATATGATTTAGTTGCAATCTTCATCAAATTATCAAGAAAGGAAAACCACATGTCTATTTTAACACAAAACAAAATGTCTGAGTTATTCAATTTAATTATTGCTAAGGTATCCAATAATCTTAGTGAGCTTACATATCCGCAGGGTTCTGTTAATGGTGTATTTGATTATGTAAATGTGATTGAAAACATTAGTGAAGTAACTTACGAAGCAGCTCGGGTCCTTCTGGAGTCGACCATCGAAGAAATGGATTACAAGTTCAGATACAGTCAGCATCGTGTTAATCAATTCTATGTTAAGTGCAAGCGCACAAGAACACTAATAACACCCTTCGGAAAAGTGAATATCAATAGAACTATATACCTTGATCGAATAACCGGTAAGACCTACTGCTATGTTGACAAAAAATTGGGTCTTCCAAAGTACGATCGATACGACCCCTGTATCAAGTCCATGCTTCTTTCACTTTACGCAGATCACAACTCAATGTTAAAGGTTGGTAGAATCGTTGGAGAGAAGATTGGCAACGCCTATTCGTTAAGCAATAATGATTCATTCACGATTTCTAGGCAAACTGTTTTCAACTCCATTCGTAATGCTAAAATGTTTGATGTGTCGAGTCCCAAACAGAAAACTCCTACAACTCTGTACATTATGGCGGATGAAAAGTATGTTCACTTAAATACTAGAAAGAATAAGATGGTCAAGTCTGCTGTTGTTTTCGAAGGTATAGAAGGGTCTAAACGCCGTGTAGTCACGAATAAGTACCACGTAATGGGCATGCGTGAAATGTTTTGGGAAACAGTTGCAGATGTCCTTCATGAGCGCTATGATGCACAGAAAATCAAGCAAATCTATTTCATCGGTGATGGAGCGCCCTGGATTAAAGAATCAACGAAGTTCGTATCTTTAGAAAGTGTGAAAAGTAAATTCTTACTTGATAAATTTCACTTTAAACAAGCCTTGAATCGGATTACAAAAGACAAGGATATTCAAGCAATACTACAGGAAAATATTTTAGAATGCCAAGATGAATCCTTTGATAAACTTATCGGCATCATACGAAGTAATAACCTCGAGAGACTTGATTCAATTAACCAACAGGTTAAGTATCTCAAAAACCAACAACGAAGCATAAGACAAGCGTATAAGCACAATATAAGTTGTAGTATGGAGTCATCAATATCACACACTCTTGCATCGAACTTCACCCGTAATCTCAAAGCATATGCTCAAGATAATCTGGAGATTTATGTTAATCATAGAATGAACCATTTGAATGGTTACAATCTAAAATTATTGTATCTGCAAGGACTTTCGGTCAATGATTATAATGGCATAAAATCACTCAAGTCTTCTGATGTTGATTGGTCAATTTTCGAAAAGAAAAAGCACCAAACTAAGTTTGATGCAAAATTATATATTCAAGCTTTAATCAAAATGTACGACTAATTTACTAATTAGATAATGTATTCTTCTTTACAAAAAATCCTAACTAATCGACTTTAACCCAAAATAACGAGTACATTAGTTAATTATCTATACTATTCTTCTTATAAAAATAGGTAAATGCTGATAACGAAATAAGAATCCATAGAATCATTGAACTATATCCTAGTAATGAAGGATAATTATCCATTAGACCTGCTTTAGCATTCAACATGAATAGAGCTGGACCGGTTGGGAAAAACTTTGAAACTATTAGTAATACTTCATTTAGACCCATTAAGGCAAACATTGGAATGCCTAAAGCGAACATAATTGGCGCTGACAAAACACTAGATGCTTGTTGGGTCGGCGAGAGAATTCCTACTATCGAACTAATAAGTAACAAAGAAATCGTGCTAAGTACAATTATTAATAAATATTCTAGCATGTACGATCGTGGCGCCCCGACAATTAAATAGCATATACTCATCATAAGTGTGAATAGTATCAAAATAATAACCATTTTGCTTAAAATAAATTCAATTGCTGAAACATCTGATAGTAACAAAGAGCGTAGTGTTTTTTTCTCTTTTTCCTCAGAAATCGCCATAGCCATAACTGAACTACCAATTACCATCAAGCCAAGACCAGTAATCAACGATAGTAAGACATAAATACTCTCATCTTCTACCATATGAGTAAAGAGATTTGAATATACTAATGCAAATATTGGCGGTAATAATAATAGTAGTATTATATTCTTGTTCTTAAATACCAATTTAGTATCTTTAATTAGCAACGCTTTCCATTTACGCAATTTCATAATTATCTCTCCCTGTAACTGTTAAGAATATCATTTCAAGACTTGGTTCATTAGAATGAATTCTCATTACTTTTTTCTGAATTGATTTATTGGCAATTAGTAGAAGTCCCTGATGATCCTTACTAAAGGACTCTCTGCTATAATCTTCGAACTGCACTACAATCTCATCATGAGCATACTTTAACTTCAAACTTTCTTGTGAACCCATTTCAACAATTGACCCTTGATCTAAAAAAGCTATTCGACCACACAACTTTTCTGCCTCTTCCATCGAGTGAGTTGTTAAGAAAATAGTCGTACCACTTTTGTTAAGAGACATAAACAATTCGTGTATATCTGCGGTAGTTTTCGGATCCAATGCGGCAGTAGGTTCGTCTAGAAACAGAAGTTTTGGTTGGTGAATAATTGCGGTAGCAAGTATTAGTCGTTGACGCATACCTCTCGATAGATTCTTCGCAATTTTTTTTCGATCTCTAAAGAGGTTTACTTTTTCAAGTAATGGATTTACTAGGCACTCATCAATGCCCTTAATCTCCGCAAAAAATTTAAGATTATCATACACACTCAAATTTTCATAAATATCATTTGAATCTGACATAATACCTAGTTTGTCATAAACTGAGTCCTTATATTCGTTTAGTGATTTTCCAAATAATTCGATAGTTCCTGAATTAGTCTTCAACTGTTTAGTTAGAGCTTTAATCGTAGTGGTTTTACCTGCACCACTAGGTCCTAAAAAACCAAATATTTCTCCCTCTTTTACATCAAAGGAAATGTTATTTAATGCAGGTACATCTTTATACATTACACTTACGTCTTTAAGTTTTAAACAAGATTTCATTAGTTTCCTCCTGGCTTTTGTTGCCGTAATACTAACTATAGAGGAATTAAGATCAAAGTCGATAGATTTTACCTGAGTGAATTAATATTATCCCCCAACAGAACACATTTATTACCCAGTGGAGTAATATTTATGCTGAATGGAGCTGGTCTTTAAAGTCTTTATATCGACGTTTACTGAGAGGGATTTCAATATTTTCATTTTCGACTCCATTTAATGTGAGTACATAACTATTACGAGTCCACTGTTGAATTTCACTCACACGTGCGATATTAACGAGATAAGAACGATGTGATCTAAAGAAATTATATTCTCGAAGTTTATCTTCTAATTCCTCTAATGTGAAATTAGTCGGAACATAAGAGTTTTTAATATAAACATGACAAACTGATTCAATACTTTCAGCAAAAACAATATCTTCAATTGAAACCAAAAGCATTTTCCCCTCTGCTTTAATTTCAATAATTGGATGTAGTTCATCTGAAGCGTATTCATTACTAAAAGTTTTAAAGTCGATTGATTCGAAAATCGGAATCAATGAACTGTCATGAATGTGATATGAATTTCCAGGTAGTAAAGATACTGTGCGAAAGGAATTAGAGGTTGATAATACGAAAGTACCTTGTACACTAATGTGCTCAAGCGCGCTTACGATAATTTTCGCACTCTCACGATCCACATTTAAAAGTGGCTCCTCAATAATAATCAGTTTGGCTTTGACGATAAGAGCTCGTGCGATTAAAACACGTTTTTTTAGTGACGGTGTAAGTTTTGAAATTTTCACTTGTAAAAACCGCTCTATTTTTACAACTTCAGCAACATCGAATAAATCAATATTTGTTCCTTTCAAATTGGAAAAGAACTCGAGATATTCCTTTACACTCATAAAACCATACAATTCATCGTCTTTCGATAGAATGACCGAATTGTCAATATCAAGAATCGGAATGAATGACTTTATTAGTCTATCATGGTCATCAGGTGAGCATTCAAGATTAACTATATGTTGTCCTTTTCTAAAAATATTAATAATCTCGTCTAAATATGTCATGATTCAACCCTCATCTTCTTCTATTTAAATTAGTATAACAAAACTAAACTTTTTTAACATTAGGATGTAGATTATTTTTGTATAAGATTGATGAGAAATTAGTAAAACTTGTCTGTTAAAATCTTGCCCACCAACTTGAAGTTGTCAGATAACAGAGGTTTGCAACTAAAAAGAAAAGGACATCACCGGTTGATATGATCCCATTCAGTAGACACCCCAAATAAATAATTTGGAGTCTATTGAATGGAGGATCTTTTTTTGACAATAAGTGGTAGAAAAAGAAAATATAATGTAGAGAAAATAGTAGAGATAGTTCAGAAAGTCACAGATGGTCAAATGTCAGTAGCAGAATGTTCAAAATGCTATCATGTAGAAAATAGTACAATTAGAGGCTGGATGAGAGAATACGAGATGTATGGAGCGTCTGCTTTTCGGAAAAGAACAAGAAACAATTCTTATTCAAAAGAATTTAAAGAAGTAGCGATTCAAGAAGTTTTACGTGGCGAAGGATCAATGCGATCGATTGCATTAAAATATGGAATACGATCGATTGGAACGTTAAGGAACTGGGTAGTAAAATATGATAGACTTGAAGTAATCGATGATTACGATCCTAAAGGAGAAGTCTACATGTCAAAACCTAGAAAAACTTTATTAGAAGAGCGTCTAGAAATCGTTAGATACTGTCTTGAAAATAACCGAGATTATAAAGGAGCAGCATCTAAGTATGGTGTATCTTACGCGCAAGTTTATAACTGGGTTAAGAAATATAATCTTTCTGGAGAACTTGGTCTTGGCGATGGACGAGGTCGAAGAAAACAAGAATCTGAACTCACAGAACTTGAGAAACTTCAAAGAGAGAATGAAGTGTTGAAGAGGAAACTTCAAGAAAAGGAAATGGAAGCAACACTTTTAAAAAAGTTGAAAGAAATCGAAAGGAGAGGATACTCTCGAGGTTCAAGCAAGAAACAAAATACCTAGCAGTTTTTGAATGTCATGAGGAATTCGGTTGGAGTATTAGTCAAATGTGTTTACTCTTAGGTATTGCACGCAGTAGCTACTACAAGTGGATGAAACATGAGGAAAGTGAGCATGAACTTGAGAACAAAGACCTAATCGAACTCATTGAAAAGTATCACTTAAAATATAAGGGAATACTTGGTTATCGAAGAATGACAATGTGGATTAACACCTATGATGATTATCACGTAAACCCAAAACTAATCAAGCGCCTGATGAATGTGATGGGTTTAAAAGCAGTTATTCGTTCAAAACGATCTACATATCGATATTCAACTCCAGAAGTACTATCAAAAAATAAATTGAGTCGAAACTTTAATGCAGACAAACCAAATCAAAAATGGGTTACAGATGTCACGGAATTTAAAATCAAGAGTTCAACACAAAAATTATATTTAAGTGCAATCGTTGATCTTTATGACTTAAGTGTCGTATCTTATCAAATAAGCACTAAGAACGACAATATACTTGTCTTAGATACATTTAAAGCAGCATTTAATAAATACCCTGGAGTATCACCGTTAGTCCACAGTGATAGAGGCTTTCAATATACAAGTCATATTTTTAAAAAGCTACTAGTGTATCAAGGATGTACGCAAAGTATGTCAAGAGTTGGGTGTTGCATTGATAACGGACCCATCGAGAACTTTTGGGGACAAATTAAAACCGAAGAATACTATTTAAACGACTACAGAACTGAAGATGAGCTGATTCAAGGAATAAATAAGTATATTACGTTCTACAATAACGAACTACTTCAAAAACGATTTAACAATCAAGCACCTTCTCAGGTACGTAAAAAGGGTTTAGATAATAAATCACCGCAACGATATCCAGTTCCGATTAATCGATCAATTGAAAAATACTGGGAATCAATCAAATCGAAACAGCATAATAAAAGTGAACTCACCAATTATATATAAACTGAAAAGTTCACTACACATTTTATTTATTTAATCTGTCTACTTGACGGGGTCCACATCAGGTCTGATGTTCTTTTCTTTTTACGTAGTAATTGATTCCACACTTACTTGACACTAACCGTTACTTTTCTAATTGACCATCTATTTATCAGTAATTCCATTAGAAAAGAGACTTCTTATTATCTGAAGTCTCGCTTATTTCACTATATTTTCATCCGAAAATTGCATCTAATACAGTATCCCCTATTTTTCGCTGCGTTCCTTTGTATGGGAAGCAATGTATATGAATTGCGGGATTAAAATTCATCTCAATAATCGCGTAATTGCACATATTAGCAGTTTGAGCATAATCAAATATAATCATATCTACTCCTGTAATGCTCACATTCATTGCTCTTGCTGCTTTTTCAGCAACTTCAATGTATGATGGATGAATCAGTTCTGTCACATCAATACTATCTCCTCCTGTACTTATATTAGAGTTCTTTCTGAGGTAAACTCGTTGGTCCTTATCAGGTATACTAGATGGCATCAATTCTGATTCAGACAAATAGCTAACAACAGTGTTGTCAATTTTAATTTGTTCTAAAGGTTTCGTGTATCCATGCCCACGTAATGGATTTTGATTCTTAATTTCTACCAGTTTACTAATTGTGTTTATTCCATCCCCCAATACACTTGCTGCTCTTCTGAACAAAATTCCCTGCACGATTCCATCAATAATTAAGAATCGGTATTCTTTTCCTGGAATGAATTCTTCCAAAAGGACCGTCTCATCTTCTTTGAGTGCTAATTCAATTGCTTTGATAAGATCTTCTCTTGTATACATATTTTCAAAGATTGTTATTCCAATTCCGAAATTCGTATTATTAGGCTTAATTACAATTCTCTCAGGTAACTTCCCACTATCTAATAGATCAACTGCATGTCCGATATTGGAAACTGAATATCCTTGAGGTGTCTTAATGGCGTTCTCATCCAAGACCATTTTAGTAACCTTTTTGTTCTCCATCATAAGCACACTACTGTAATTATCCAAACTCGTTTTAGTAGCTTCCTTAATGTATTCAGTTTTATTTGTTTTGATATCTCTTATTCTCAGAAAATTCTCAGCTCTATCAATAACTTCAAATTCCAAACCTCTCTTGATTGCGGATTGAATCAAAATTGTCGTTGATAGTTCCATTCCTTCGAGCCCTTTCATATGAGTTGGGTTAGCAAACACTTTGTCTTTCAAAATTTTGGCGATATTCATATGGTAGTCAATATAGTTGGTACTAGAAATAGCATCTTTAATAATTGTCGAATATGATTTACTTTGGTCAACTAAACGCATTTTTGCTTCTTCAATAATCACTTTGTGATCATACTCACTGGAAATCTTATTGTTGAAATAGATTTGCATATCATTCAGCAGTTTCTCACCCTCTTCAATGAACTCAATTGGTTCTTTATTTGAACCGACTATTTTGTCAGTATCAAAAATTCTACTAATACTGTCTTGATTGATTGAAGCAATTGTTTGAAGATCTGATGTAAAATCAAAATCTTTCATGCTTGCGAAATATACCATAAATAGATGTAGTAACTTTAAATCATTAATGCTCACACCATTCGCATAGAGAGGGTTTATATCAATAAAACGCAACTCTAAATACTCGTAATCTCCTGATGAATCTTTTCTTACACGAACTGCAGAGTAAAGCTCTGATTCCGTAGAGATTTCCTTGTTGACAATCAGATCCATTACACTTTGTTCATACAAATCCTTTGTACTAAAATCTAGAGTAAAGTGTTCTTCATTTCTATACCCACATACACTGTTCCGAAGTGTTCGTAAACCTGAATAAGAACAGTCACCATCCTCAGTTCTTTCGCTAATATCAACGCACTGTTTTATGTAACTGCTATGAAAGACTGGACCTGCTGCCAGGAGATAGATCATCAGCCAACGGTTAAAAAGAAAATGTTTTGCGATTTTCAAGTACAGTGCATTTTTGAAAACGTTATATTCAATTTTAGTGTTAGTCTCTCGATATAGTTTTTCAATGTATTCTTCATCGAATGACATATTTAAGTGAATACCTGAAATAACTGATCGCTTACTTCCATACTTCTTATTTAAATAGGATCGATACTCTTTCTTATTCTCATCATCATAATCAGCAATACTTATCATTTCATCGTCAGGAAGGATTGGTGGATTGCTCTGTGGCCACAGATATTCATCTGTGAGTGTTTGCTCCACTACACTTTGTATATTTGTAAGAAAATCGTATGCTTCCTCAATTGAATCACATGGAGGCGTGACCATCTCAATTTGTGACTCTGAAAAATCTCGAGTAATGTAAATATTTGATTCACCGAACTCACTTGGGTGTTTCGTCCCAGAGAGACGACCATTTGAATCGACGCGCAAATTCTCTTTCTCAAGTCCAAATTTCCCTTTAAGCATTAAATCTCTATTATTCATTTTGCAGTTTCTCCTTACGCATCGTCATCTTAAACCAAATATACAATCCAATACCTTTTAACATGCTAGAAATACTGATACTCCACCATACCCCACTGAGCCCTAAATATTCTGATAGCAATAATGCAAGTGGAATTCTGCCAAGTGTGAATATAATCGAAATAATTGGTGGTGCGTAAGTTTTGCCTATTCCGTTAAATGCCCCAACAGTCAACAACTCAATACACATAAATAGTTGAGAATATCCAATCACCCGCATATATTCGACACCACTATTTATCACGTTTGGTTCAGATATAAAAATACCGAATATTTGTTTTGGAAAAACTATAAATACAGAAGAGATGAGAATTCCAAAGAAAAACACTAATCTCAAAGAGATGCCATATCCTTTATCAATTCTATCAATATTCTTCGCACCATAATTTTGCCCAACAAATGCAGCGACCGCACCTTGCAATCCACCGACAGTAACATAACTAATCGATTCAATTTGCACACCGATTTTCTGTACTGCAATAGCTTCAGAACCAAATCTAACGATAATACGTGTCATAATCATAGAAATAAATATAAACAATATCCGCTGGGCTGTGACGGGAAAACTGAGTTTGAATATTCTCAATACTTTATCAATTTTCATCCGTTCCCTGAAGCTACTCTTAATCTCTGAGTTAGAATTCAGAACAAGCAGAACTAAAGTGATAATACGCGCTATATTATTTGTCCACGCTGCCCCACTTACCCCTAAAGCCGGAAATATGGAGAAGCCAAATATGAAAATTGGATCAAGAACAAGATTTATAACCAAGCCAATTGAATTTGCTCTGAAAGTTTCCTTAGTATTACCATAACTTGTGAAAACTGATGTATATGTTGAAACCAAGAACAGAAATGGTACTCCAATCAATGAGACTTGCAAATAATCGTTAGCCTTCCTAAGAATGATGAACTCTTTAATTCCAAAGAAAGATAGCAACTGCTTAGAATTCATTGATACAACTACGCTAAACAGCACTGAGATCAACACTGATAGGAATAGTGCGTTTTTGGTTATTAGCCTTGCTTCCTTCTTATCTTCTGAACCAAGAGCTTGGGCAACAAGAACTGCAGCACCAACTGTAATAATAGTTGATACTGCTGTTGCTAGATTCACATAGAAACTGGCTGTTCCAATTGCACTTACTGCATTACTGCCAAGTCTTCCGACCCAAATCATATCAAACATTCCTAAAGCGGTCTGAATCAAATTTGTCAAAATAATAGGTAAAGATATTTTTATCAGAGTTATCTTAATATCTCCGTTTAACATGTCAATTTGTTTAGTCATAGTAATAATACTCCTTAAGTTTTCTAAAGAGCGATTACACCAGACTTAATTCGCTCAGCTAAGTCATATACCTTCTCTTCAATTAAGTTCATTGTTTTAATAAATTCTTCTTCAGGGCTACCTAATGGATCATCAAGCCCCCAGTCTTCACGATGTTTATTTGGTAAATATGGACACTCAACATTGCATCCCATAGTTACCACAATCTCAACTTGTGGTATATCCTCCAATAGTTTTGATCGTTGTGTTTTGTTCATATCAACGTTATACTGTTCTTCAATAATTTTCACCGCTGTTTGATTGATTTCAGGTTTTGTTTCTGTTCCAGCAGAATACGATTCAAAGACATCAGAAGCAACAACTTTAGCAATTGCTTCAGCCATTTGACTTCGACAGGAATTATGCACACAAACAAATGCTACCTTTGGTTTCATTATGATTTCCCCTTTGTCATTGATATAGGCTTAATTTTCTTATCAGAATTATACCAGCCCTTAGTTTTATTTATAAAGGACACTAACATAAGCATAACTGGGACTTCAGTCAGAACACCTACAGTAGTAACCAGAACAACTGGCGACTGAGCTCCAAAAAGCGCAATTGCAACTGCAACAGACAATTCAAAGAAGTCTGAAGCACCTATCAGTGCAGCAGGCGCCGCTACATTATGAGGTTGTTTAGCAACTTTACATGCAAAATATGCAAAGTTAGCAGTAATAACATTTTGAAGAATCAATGGAACCGCAATAAGTAGAACATGAAACGGATTGTCTAAGATAATATTCCCTTGATATGTGAATATAATGACCAAAGTAAGTAGAAGACCAATGGTCGTAATTCCATCAAATTTACTTACAAATTCATTATCAAAAAAATCTTGTCCCTTATTTTTTATTACATACTTTCGTGTAGCAGTACCTGCTATTAGTGGAACAACCACAAACAACCCGATAGAAACTATGAGTGTTTCCCATGGTACAAAGATATTTGTTGCCCCTAATAGGAATGACACAATTGGTACAAATAATAATATAATAAAAATGTCATTTAGTGATACTTGCATCAAGGTCTGCGCAGGATCTCCGTCTGTTAGGTTGCTCCATACAAATACCATAGCAGTGCATGGTGCGGCACCCAGCAATACTGCTCCTGCAATGTACTGTTGTGCTAATTCTACTGGTATAAATTGCTTAAATATAACTACGAAGAAGAAATAGGCTAATCCATACATTAAAAATGGTTTAATTGCCCAGCTTGTTAAACTCGATATCAGGATTCCAGTTGGTTTCTTTCCAACCCTTCTAATTGCTTTTAGATCAACTTTCATCATCATTGGAAAAATCATTACCCAAGTCAATACCGCAATTGGAATTGATGTATTAAGATACTCTAAACTTCTAACAAAGTTTGAGAAGTCGGGTGCGAATCTGCTCAACGATATCCCTATTACCATGCAGATTATAACCCAAACAGTTAAATACTTTTCAAAAAAACTAATCTTGTTCTCATTCATTTTGTAGTTATCCTCTTATAAAAATTCGTTAGCATCCAGCTATTTCTCTTGATATACTCTCATTCGAGTTTTCAATCTCTTTGAAAAAATCATTCATTTTTTCTATGACATCTTTATTTAGTTGATATCTGGTCCAATTCCCATCTTTATCACCTTTTACAAGCCCACTATCTACAAGAATTTTCATGTGATATGAAAGTGTTGGCTGAGTAATAGAGAATTCATCAAGAATATGACATGCGCATAGATTCTCATTCTTAAGCATCAAGACAATCTTTAGTCTTGTTTCATCTGAAAGAGCTTTAAAAAAAATTGCTAAGTCTTCATTTGAATACATAACATCCTCCTATATAGATAATTATCAATGTCATTATATCTGCGACATAGATAAATGTCAATATAGATAACCGTCTATATTGATAATATTTATAATTTGTATTGATATTATTGATTAAAGTGATATAATGAAAACATAGAAAAAGCCACTATATAGTGGCTTTCAAAGAGTTGACAAACTTAAGGTTTGTTGGCTCTCTTTTTTAATACTTCTCTCAAAAAAGAAAAAAATTGGCATAAATACCAATTTTATCCTGTTAAATGCATTGTTTATCGGTCTCTTTCCAATTCTTGATAAGTAGTTAACCATTTTTTTTATGTTCATTGCAGCATAAAGTAAGTACACATCATCTCGTACTTTATTTTTACCTTTATATCGAGTGAATCCCATACCGTGTTTTGCTTTTCCATCCGCAAAACATCGTTCTATGGTTTCTTTTCTTAATGGATATATTTCTTTCCATTTATCTGTGAGTCGAATATGATCAAGCGCTTCTTCTTTAGTGTATTTATTCTTATTAGCATTAGCTTTGATATGGGTTCCGTCGATAAAAAGTGATTCCATGTCGATGAGTTCATGGTCGTACAGTTGTGTAAGAACTCCCATAAATATTTTCTCAGCGATATTATTATCACGATATTTTCTTCTATAGTTTTGAGAATAGGTTGAATGATTCGGTATTGTGTCTTCAAAACCCAACCCTAAAAACCAACGATATGCCACGTTGACTTGGATTTCATCACAAGTCTTACGCATAGAATTTATGCCGAAAAGTTTATTAATAAAGATCATCTTAAACAGTATAACAGGATCGACACAGGAGCGACCTTGATTGGAGTATAATGAATCCGTTAAATCATTAATAAAAGACTAGTCAATGTACGCTTCTAGTTTACGTACCAAGTGGTCTTGGGGTACAAGATTATCTAATGAATCTATTACAAATACTTCGTTTTTATTGATATACTTTTTAGCCATAATTATCACCTATATCTATTATACTACTCTTAATTATTACGGTGTTCTAATGAGGGTAGAATATGAAATTAAGTATGATAAGAACTTAAACAGATTAACTTTATGTTTGCACTCCGTAAAAAAAAGACTGTCGACATTTGTCAACAGTCTGAAAGCCACTATATAGTGGCTTTCAGAACTATTAATGGTGCCATTGACATATCCTGGGCGAACACCCCTTAGGTTGCTAATAGCCATGATGGCTTACTACTGACTTTCTTTAAAAATACCATTAATGTAGATTATTGGCTACCCAACAACCAAAATCACATAATCTACTTAATAAGTATAATATAATATTATTTAATTGTGAAAAAATTTTCACAATTAATTTTTCGCATTCTAAGCATTTTACAAACTTATATTTCATACTTTTATTTGTATTGGTATGACCCCAAATAATTTGGTTCTCCTTTTAATTGAATTCTATCATATTCTCATAAGAAGTGGACAAGCAAATTGGGGAGAGACCAAAAACTTCACAACTTGATTCTAAAGGCTTAATCTGAGCATATTAACGCAGACTTCCTGATCTACTTAAGAACACTGTCAAGAGTAAAATTGGTGAATCAAGCCAAGTTATTGATATGGATGTTCAAATGCTTATTGAATCAATTGAAATGAAATTTAAACAGATTTAAATTCTTACTCCAAAAATCGAATTTCTTTCAAAAGAATTAAACTCACCAATTTTTAAGATACCAGCTATAGATATCGACACAGACCTTGCGATTCTTGAGAATTTAGATATTTCACTTTTAGATTCCTCTGCAAACTAGTAGCATATGCAGGGTGCAAGCCAACTGTTTACCAGTCCAAAAACTATACAACTGCATTTCTAAACAAGGAGTAGGTATCTCAGAATTGCTTTATTCAACTCATTTTAACAAGCAGCTATATTCAACCTGGCATTCCGTGATTAATACCGAACGAAACGTTCTCAATGAAAACAACATTGCTATGCTCAAAAACATTTTGTCCGAAAACTGCATCGAGTTATTTTCAAACTTCTTTCAGATAATATCTATTACAATCCAGCACTATATAATTAAACTAATCTACAACTTTTAAAATCAAATCTATATTACTCGATACTTTCATATTACTCATTTTGATAAAGTCCATATAATTGTGTAAAAGTAAAAAAAGCCATAGAGGCTCTGTTATTATGTTAGTACCAATCAAACATAAGGAGTTCTCTATGACACAAATCAATTTTACTTTAGATTCAGACCAGATTCAAGATATCATTTCAAACAGTGGTGCAAATGACCTCGCAAAACAAATGTTGACAACAATATTCAATCAGTTGATGGAACGCGAACGCGATGCGTATATCAATGTCGACAACTATTTACGTGATGAGCAACGCGTTTCATATCGCAATGGCTACTATGACCGCAGTTATACTACTCGCATTGGTACACTTGACTTAATAGTCCCACGTACACGAGATGGAAAGTTCTCACCATCAGTATTTGAACGTTATCAAAGAAATGAAAAAGCTCTGCTATCAACGATGCTAGAAATGTATGTTCAAGGTGTTTCAATGCGTAAAGTAACCAAAGTTATTGAAGAACTTTGCGGAGTGAATGTTTCCAAATCATTTGTGAGCTCATTGACGGTTGAACTTGATGCAGTATCTTAATAGAGCCATCATTCAAAAATATCCGTTCATTTTAAGCGATGTATTGCATATCAAGGTCCGCGAGGATAATTGCGTTGTATCAAAGGCATTTCACATTATACTCGGTATTAATGAGTTTGGTGAACGTGAACTTATGGATTTCTCAATATCAGATAGTGAATCATATACCACATGGCAGTCGCTCTATACACGTCTTTTAGAACGTGGATTATCGGAAGTGAAACTTGTCATCTCTGATTCACATAAAAGCGAAGTAGCAGCGATAAGAGACGTCTTTGGAGGTGTAGCATGACAACGATGTCAAGTTCACTTCATGCGAAATGTATTTGATAAGTTACCTCGTAAGAAAACAGAGACGATTCGAGATGAATTAAAGATACTTTTCAAAACGAATAATATCGATATCGCACGAAATATGAAGAATGATATTATCCGACGTTACAGAGAGAAATATCAGAAGATGACGGATTGTCTTGATGAAGGGTTTGAAGATGCTTTTCAATATTGCAACATTAAAGAAACTAACTACTCCAGACTTAAAAGCACGAATATGCTTGAACGACTCAATTCTGAAATTAGAAGAAGAGAGAAAGTCATCCGCATCTTTCCAAACGAGCAATCAGCATTACGACTCATAGGTTCAGCCCTCATTGATATCCATGAGGATTAGAATACGAGTTCAAGGCAGTATATTAAATTTAATGATGAAACTAAAAAGTGGATTGATTAGATCCACTTACTGACATAAAAACTTTTACACAAGATTTAGGACTTGACTCTCATTTTCATTTTTTAATAATAATTCTGAATTCTATCTTTTAGCCTTGACAACTATATAGTTACTTCTTTAACTTCATTATTATCTAACATTAACTGTAACGCTACAACTATCACCTAACTTTCTTGTACTTAATATCACAACAAATATTTACTATGATATAATCTGTATACCAAATATTTGTAATTAAGGAGGCATCATGAGACTTTATAACTATTATTATGTTGTTAAAAGTGTTAAGGAAATGTACTATGAACTTGTCAACTATGATATAGAAGAGATTAAGGAACACTTCGCTATGTTATCACTCCTAATTGAAAGCAATGATGTTGATTTCCTGGTCGCCTTGAGAATTTTGTGCGATGATTTTATTAACTGCAAGTTATTAAATGATGGGACGAAACCATTACGCGACTATAACTACTTGGCATCTAAAATTTGATTTGACACTTCGTGGTACTATACTATAAATATGGACAGTCAATAGGAAAAATCTTAACTTATAAGAAAATGAAAGGAAAACCTATTTATGTCAAACAAAAGAACCCGATATTCTGAAGATTTTAAGAAACCAATTGTTGCTCTCTATTATGATGGTCAAACTCAACTTCGTCTCTCTGAAGATTACGGTGTTGCTCCCTCCACAATTCATAAATGGATTAAACTCTATTCAGAAGTCGAAACAGATAATGGAGAGATTCTTACCGATAAACAAGTTAGCGAACTCCAGAAACAAGTTGCCTTATTCAAAGAAGAGAACCTCATATTAAAAAAAGCAATTGCCATATTCACACCCTATTCAAACAACGACTAAAAGCAATCGAGCTCCTTAAATCACAACACAAAAATTAACGGCTTTGTAAAGCTCTTAATGTTAACCGTTCTACTTACTACAACTCTTTAAATCATAAACCTTCAAAACGTGATATTGAGAATCAGAAAATAAGGTCTCATCTTGTGAGCTTTATATAAAATATAAGTAGCGTTTGGGTGCAATAAAGCTCAATCGTCGTCTTTTTTTGAATATAGCATATCCATTAGTCTTGGACGAGTTTACAGACTCTTAAAATCTATGCCTTTAGCTCGCATGTCAACTGTTAAACCATTGTTCAAAGCTTCTAAACACAATAATGATAAAGAATGTATTAATGTTCTTAATCAAGAATTTAGTCCTTCAGAACCTAATAAAGTATGGGTTAGCGATTTTAGATATATTAAAACATCTAAAGGATTTCGTTATCTTTGCGTGATTATGGTTTTATTTTCTCGTAAAATCAGTACATGGAAGCTTTCTAATCGAATGAATTCGACCTTAATACTTGATGTTTTCTATGATGCATTTAATGTAAGAAAACCTCAAGGAAATTTACTATTCCATTCGGATCGCGGTTCACAGTATCGCTCCTTTAGAGTAAGAAAAGTAATGGGATGAATATACCGTTGTACAATTCTTTTCAAAAAATCATATCCTTGGGATAACGCAGCTATTGAATCATTTTTCAAATATTTAAAACATGAAGAAACAAATCGACGTTCATTTTTAGAAACCGAAGACTGTCAGAAATGTCTGTTCTCTTATATTAATGGTTTCTATAACCCATTCAGACCTCATTCCTACAACGATTGGCTGTCCCCTAACGAAAAAGGACTTGAATTTAATCAATTAGTTTCCTAATTACTGTCCAGTTTGTTGACATCGGTCCAATGGATAGTTCTAATGGAACAGTTTTAGATATCTTAACCCACCGGCATACTGGATTCTTAAAATCTTACTTCTTCCGCTATCCTCTTAAGGTAAGGAAAAAAGTAGAAACAGTTTGTATCGATATGTTTAAGGGATATATTGATGTCATCCGAGTTTGTTTTCCTAACGCTGTCATCATCACTGACCGTTTTCATGTAGCACAGCTCCTTAACCGCTCTTTAAACTCTGTACGAGTCCAAACAATGAACCAGAATAAAGGACACTATAAGAAGCTTAAACGCTACTGGAAACTCCTCTTAAAGAGCCATGAAGACTTAGACTTAACGAACCATAAGAAGTCTACAGGTTTCTATCATTTAATGACGGAGCAACAAGTTGTCGATGAACTCCTGAGACAGTTCCCGATTTTAGAGGAATCTTATTGGCTTGTTCAGAATCTTAGATCATGTATCAAGTACCGAAACATACAGCGATTCAAAACACTTATTGAAAAGGAAACGAGACACTTACCCAAAACAATACAAATATCGATGGAAACATTACGTTATCATTCCAATTCAATAATCAATGCACTTACTTATTCAAATTCAAATGGAAAACTAGAAGGAACCAACAATCTGATTAAGGTTATAAAGCGAATCACTTTCGGATATCGTTTATTCAGTAATTTCAGAGCTCGAATTTTACTTATTTGCAATACCATGTTACCCTTACAAATATAAAAACTGGTTCTACAATTTCTGGTGTTGGTGAGATTTATTCTCACTAACACCTTTTTGTATCAAATTGAAGAAATATATAAAAAGACATAGTGATTTCCGATATACTTGAGTTACGACACACAAGGAAGAAAGGAAAATTACTATGTCCATGTCTCATTCTATACGATTACTGTTAAATATTAAAGATAAGAGAGTAAAATTCTCAAAAAATTATTTATTTAAGAAAACTATTATAGGAACTCAATGTCTTATATTTAGAGGTACACTATCACCTAAGACTCCTGATTTATGTTCTAAGTGTGGATGCATTAATCACCAATTCGACATCATCAAGCATGGTTTTAAATTGATTCGAATTAAGCTGCCACGTGTATCCAATCAACGAACTTTTCTAGAATTGAAGAAGCAACGCTATCTATGCAAACACTGTGATCATACTTTTACTATTTCCACAAGTATCGTTAACGATAATCATTCCATTTCAAACAACACATTCCACTCATGTATTCTTTCCTGTAAAGATAAAATATCAATTAAAGATATTGCGAAGAATCATGATATCTCTCATGATCGTTTGAATACATGGATCGGAAGCTTATCTTCTCAATTCATTGTAAATAGAAAAACATTACCCAAACATCTCTGTTTTGACGAGTTTAAATCGGTCAAATCTGTTAATGCTTCAATGTCATTTATCTTCATGGATGCTCATACGCATAAAGTCATTGATATCCTTCAAGATAGACGTCTAAGCTACTTAAAAAGCTACTTTTGGACCTATCCTGATGAAGTAAGAGCCAATGTAGAGACAATATGTATTGATATGTACGTTCCCTATATCGAGTGTATACAGGCCTGCTTTCCCAATGCAAAGATTATCACAGATAGATTCCATGTTATTCAACATTTATCACGAGCATTATCCGGAACACGGATTTAAACTATGAAGAAGTATCCTAAACATTACCGTAAGCTTAAACGATACTGGAAGCTATTACTCATGAACGAAAGAAAGCTAGATTTTAAGAATCACAAACACTACACATGCTTTCCCTATCTCATGACACAAAGCCAAGTTGTTGATGAATTATTGAGAATAGATTCAGAATTAGAAACGAGCTATCATATTTATCAATCATTGATAAATGCTTATAATGATGGTCGAGCTTAAGATATGTTTAACCTCGTACACTCCAATCCCAAAGGGCTGTCACTTCAAATGAAAAAGGCACTAGATACTCTCACTAAACATGAAACATCGATTAGAAACTCGATGAGGTACCAAACAACGAATGGTCCACTTGAAGGGACCAATAACTTAATCAAAGTAATAAAACGAGTCGCTTTTGGCTATCGAGATTTCAATAATTTTAGAAGTAGAATCTTACTAACCACGAATACTATGGTAAGATTAGTACAATAAAAAAAACCACACATTTTTCAATGTGTGGCATGGTTCAATAACTTAAGATATTGGATCACCAACACCAGAAATTAAAGAGCCAAAAACGCAACCACATTCCTGATTGCGTTCATTGTTTGATTGTAAGATTAAATATTTTAATTATTTATTATTGAATCTATTTGCTGATTTTCGTTTGTATAACGTTAATAATGTACCTACTGTTATTAAGGGACTACTTAAAAATAAGTTGTTACCTAATCCAGTTTGAGGTAATTTTGAAGTATTATTATCAGTTTCAGAACCTGGTTCGGCTGGTTTTCCTGGATCAACTGGTTTTCCTGGATCAACTGGTTTACCTGGTTCAACTGGTTTTTCTGGGTCAATTGGTTTACCTGGTTCAACTGGTTTTTCTGGATCAACTGGTTTTCCTGGATCAACTGGTTTTTCTGGATCAACTGGTTTTCCTGGATCAACTGGTTTTTCTGGATCTTCAATTTCCCAAACTGCCCATAGAGTAATATTGTGACTTGGCATTACATCCTTATCGAAATCCCATAAATCTGGTTCATCATTTTCTCCAAACCCTTGAGCCCAACCAACAAATACAAATCCTTCTCTCTCAGGTAAAACTGGCACTGAGTGAATAAAATCACCTTCAACTACTTGAATAGTTGTAAAATCATTATTTTCATCATTAAATTGGAAGTTTACTGTATATGAATTTTTATATACTGCCCATAGAGTAATATTGTGACTTGGCATTACATCCTTATCGAAATCCCATAAATCTGGTTCATCATTTTCTCCAAACCCTTGAGCCCAACCAACAAATACAAATCCTTCTCTCTCAGGTAAAACTGGTACTGAGTGAATTAAATCACCTTCACCTACTTGAATAGTTGTAAAATCATTATTTTCATCATTAAATTGGAAGTTTACTGTATATGAATTTTTATATACTGCCCATAGAGTAATATTGTGACTTGGCATTACATCCTTATCGAAATCCCATAAATCCGGTTCATCATTTTCTCCAAACCCTTGAGCCCAACCAACAAATACAAATCCTTCTCTCTCAGGTAAAACTGGTACTGAGTGAATTAAATCACCTTCACCTACTTGAATAGTTGTAAAATCATTATTTTCATCATTAAATTGGAAGTTTACTGTATATGAATTTTTATATACTGCCCATAGAGTAATATTGTGACTTGGCATTACATCCTTATCGAAATCCCATAAATCCGGTTCATCATTTTCTCCAAACCCTTGAGCCCAACCAACAAATACAAATCCTTCTCTCTCAGGTAAAACTGGTACTGAGTGAATTAAATCACCTTCACCTACTTGAATAGTTGTAAAATCATTATTTTCATCATTAAATTGGAAGTTTACTGTATATGAATTTTTATATACTGCCCATAGAGTAATATTGTGACTTGGCATTACATCCTTACCGAAATCCCATAAATCCGGTTCATCATTTTCTCCAAATGCTTGAGCCCAACCAACAAATACAAATCCTTCTCTCTCAGGTAAAACTGGTACTGAGTGAATTAATTCACCTTCACCTACTTGAATAGTTGTAGAAGCATTATTTTCATCATTAAATTGGAAGTTTACTGTAAATCCTGTTTCTTCTGCAGCACTAATTTGACTCGAAACTCCCCCTCCAAACATTATTAATGATAAAGCTAAAAATAGAATAATTCTTTTTTTCATCTTTATTCTCCTAGTATATTGTAATTGACTTATCTAATTGTCATTTCAATATACGTTTCCTTTCTATTTTATTTATTTCTAATACGATTGAATTGTGAATGTGTACTCTGATTGCTCCCTGTAGCTTGACTACCTTAGAAAGGGTATTGCCACTTCTATGAACCGTAATTGCGATAAGTTAGATAAGTCTTTGAACTTGTATGTCGAACTAGGATCTTTGGTACTTAGATTGTGGAACACCACATCACCATTTATGAAAGGATGATATTTATGTATTACATTGGTATCGATGTTGAGAAAACATAAGCATGTTGTCGCAATTGTCAATCAACACGGTGAAGTTCATTTGAAGCCTACTCAATTCGAAAATTCAAAGTTTAAGTTCAATAGACTTTATGAGCTTATTAAACCGTTCATCTTGGATAGACACCACGTTGGACTTGAAGCAACTGGTCACTATGGAGATAACCTTATTCGTTTTTTACTCGATAAGCATTGTGATGTAAGAGTGATGAATCCACTAACCACAGATGCATTTCGTAAACAGCGGATTCGTAAGACTAAGACAGACTCCATTGATTGTTTTATCATTTGTGACGTTCTTCAGTCAGGTCATACAACTAAGATGACAAAGAAGAAATTCGTTACTCGTGAAGGAAAACAAATCACTCGTTTCAGACAAGAGCTAATGGATTCGCTTACGATGGTCAAGAACCAACTTCAAGCATGTCTTGACCTTGTGTTCCCAGAATACAACACGGTATTCAAAACAAAGTACTCTAAAGCCTATATTGCTGTATTGAAGGAATTTCCTTCAGCACAAGCTATCGCACCTGTCCATCTTACAAAGCTACGTGATCTGATACTGAAGGTATCATCAAAACGAATAAATCCTGAACTTCCAAATCATTTAAAAGAAATTGCCAAGAACTCTATTGGAGAACCTAATCAAGTTATAGAACTGAAGATTCAAATGTTTATTGAGTCCATTGAGATGAAGATGAAGCAAATTGAGAAACTTAATCATAAGATTGAGACTTTATCAAAAGAATTAAATTCCCCAATTTTTACTATTCCTGGCATTGGCTTCGTTACTGGATTTACCATACTCTGTGAGATTCAGGATATTTCACTCTTTGATGCTCCTGCGAAGCTCATAGCTTATGCAGGATGTGATCCCGCTGTATACCAATCCGGAGATTACAACGCTCCTACAACCGCTATATCTAAGCGAGGAAGTAGATATCTTAGACTTGCTTTATATCAAGCAGCATTACCAGCTGCTACTTATAATGAGACCTTTGGCGACTACTATCGAATGAAACGTTCTCAAGGAAAGAAGCATCACTGCTCTCAAGGTCATTTAGTCCGAAAGCTCCTACGAGTTATTTTCAAACTCCTGAAAAATAACACCGAATTTAATCCAACACTCTGTATATAGTTTCACCAAAATATCCCTGTTAAATTTAGTCGATAATTTTCGATGTTTTTAGTGCACACAAATTCACTTTTCAAAAATCATTTAAAAACCTAACTTTTGTCCTTGACAACTATATAGTTAGCATTTTATTATATATCATTTTTTAATATATTGTCAATAATCAAGCCCTGAATGATTGCGTAAAATAAGTGTGGAATCCCAATTTGATATGAATTAGTTAAATCTTCTGTTCATCTACATTGTTTATGAAAATTCTACTCTACTGTAGCAACATAGTTTAACTAGAACTAGAATAAAACTGATAATTGTTTATGTCATCTTTTTCTGGAAAAGTTTAATTGTTTCTAGTATTCTCAATTGCACAATTAAAACTATTTATTGTCAAATTACGCACACCAGTTAAACAATCAACACTTAACAATGAATAAAGTTCTTCACTAAAAACTTAAGCATTAGAATTGCAAAGAGAACCTCTATTACCAATTGTTGTAGAACCACATCTTTTATTAATAGCATTAGCCATGTTTGATGACTCACAAGAATTTAATAAACAAAATTGTAGCTCACCATTAGATTCTGAATAAATATCTTCCAAATCATCACCGTTGAGTTGAACATCTGAAAAAAAAGAGAAATACCATTCCGTCCAGAATGACCACTGTAGTGAATAAGCTTAGGGATGGTACTATACTGTATCCTATTACAGATTCTAATACATCAATTAAATAGTCCTTAACGGAATCATCCTCTAAGAGCTCCCGATAAAAAGAAACTTGCTTTGTTTGAGTAGTATAATTCTCTAAAGAAACCCCGTTTAACTCAATAACATTTAATAAGAGTCTATCCGAAAGATATTTATAAAATATTAAACCTAGTAAGTAATTTTTGTATTCTGAAGCATCCATTTTCCTACGCAAACTGTCTGCGGCACTAAAAAGTTTTGAATTTAATGATTGTGTCATGTAGCCTCCTCAAACTATATTTTCAGTTTCATCATACCATAATTATGAGGTTGTTCTTAAGGAAAAACAAGAAATGATTGTAATTATTCGTGAACTGTATTGATTAGTATAATGAGGCGAAAATATAACCTGATTCGATATTTTTATATATTGCATTTATTTGCGATAATGTTATAATTAAGTCATAAAAAAAACCACATAAAAGTGGTTTTTTGACATTATAAAATGGTGGACTACCCCTTCTCGTGTCCGAACTTTCGGAACAGGCTCTGACGGGGTCACATACTAAATCTATTATCCTCCTAAAAGAGAATAACTACATACATAATATAACAGATGTCGCAAAAGAAAACAATACCTTTTAACATTATGATTGTGTAAAATAATGTTGACAATTGCAAAAGTAACGTTCAGTTATCATATCTTTTGTGGACGTAAGTTATTCACTAACATCCAGTTGTGTTAATTAAGGAAAAAAGGAAAAGTGAGTCATTATAAAACGACTCACTTTCTATTTCTACTATTTAGATAGTTTTCTCTTTTTATCTACAATTAGTCTTAATCCAATAATCAGACTTCCTAATAATGTAGTCAACAATCCTAACTGATTATTTGATACGCCAGTTTCTGGAAGTGTTGGTTTTTCTGGTTCAACTGGTTTACTAGGGTCTGTAGGTTCGATAGGTTTAATTGACTCTTCAATTTTCTTCCATTGTGCTACATAGGTTGCATCACCTGTGACAGTAGCCGCTACTTCTGGTAACCATCCTTCAAAGGTGTATCCTTCGCGTGTTGGATTTCCTTGGAATGTAGGAGTTGAACTATTTTCTGCTAGATTTGAATAAACTTGATTAGCAAACACTTCCTCACCTTCAACCCCGTCTGTATACGTTACAGTATATTCTTTAATTGGATCTTCAATTTTCTTCCATTGTGCTACATAAGTTGCATCACCTGTGACAGTAGCCGCTACTTCTGGTAACCATCCTTCAAAGGTGTATCCTTCGCGTGTTGGATTTCCTTGGAATGTAGGAGTTGAACTGTTTTCTGCTAGATTTGAATAAACTTGATTAGCAAACACTTCCTCATCTTCAACCCCGTCTGTATACGTTACAGTATATTCTTTAATTGGATCTTCAATTTTCTTCCATTGTGCTACATAGGTTGCATCACCTGTGACAGTAGCCGCTACTTCTGGTAACCATCCTTCAAAGGTGTATCCTTCGCGTGTTGGATTTCCTTGGAATGTAGGAGTTGAACTGTTTTCTGCTAGATTTGAATAAACTTGATCTTCAAACGCTTCTTGGTATTCAACACCATCAGTATACGTTACTGCATAAGCTTTTACCCATTTGGCATAAACAGTAATATTTTCAGTAGCTAAAGTTTCAAAATTATATAAGCTCTCTAGTGAACTATCAATATACCAACCTTTAAAGACAAAACCTTCATAGGTTGGGACAATTGGTTCAGTGAATTTTGAGTTATAAATAACTGTTTCTGAATTTACTGGTGATCCACCATTACTTTCATATTGAATTGTCACATCTTCAACTATAGTATCGCTAATAAAGTTAATATCATAGTTATTATAAGCCGAATTATTACTTAGATTAAAAGGACTAGATAAACTTTGAATATCGACTAAGTTTGTTTTCGCTAGTGCTGATAATTTCGGATACAGATTTTCATTTAGAATATATCCACCATTATCAGCGGTATTGTTTATGAATGAGACCTTATTTAATTTGGTTAATTTGAAGTATAGCTCGTAATCTTCGTCTGAAGTGTTGGCATTAATATCGTAATTTAAAGATACATTAATACCACCTCCATTGTTGCCTGCATGATTTGATTGTATTACTGAGTCGTTGATCACTAACTCATTTTTTTGTGTAGGAGTGCTTACAAAATATATACCTCCACCATTAATTGTTGTGGCATTATTATTAATTTGTGACCTTATTGCAGAGAAGGATGAAAAACTATCTAAGAATATTCCCCCTCCATTACTTTCTGATTTATTTGAGTCTATTACTGACTTTTGCATATCAACTTTAATTTCTGGGGTGTCTCCACTATAATTTGCATTCTCATTTACTGATGTAGAGATAGCTCCACCTTGGTAGGCCGTGTTTTCAGATAATTTCACATTTAATAAATCTAAATTGCTTGTTGCTGCTAATGCATTAGTTTGTGGCAATAACCACATATAGATAGCTCCTCCAAAAACTGCTTTGTTAGATTCAAAATTAGTATTACTAATTGATGTATTATATGAATAATTATTTTGAATTCCAATTGCTCCACCATACGATTTCTTGGCTTCATTTAATTTAAAGTTACTGTTTTCAATAGTTAAACTAGGATCCTTTACATCATAACTTTGGAAAACGTGAATCGCTCCACCAGAAGTCGCTATGTTTGATTCAAATAGTGAATCGTTAAAGGTAGCTTTTATTTTACCATTTATCGCAACAGCTCCCCCTTGTGCTTTTTCGGACTTGTTATTTAAAAATTTCGAGTTTTCTATATCAAATGCATAATAATCTTCAGGAGAAGAACCAGCCGTTACATCAATTGCTCCACCTTCTTGATTTGAGGAATTCATTTTATATTCAGCATTTTGAATTTTAGTGTCGACAGAACCTATAATTAAGAGAGCACCACCTACTGAGGAGTCATTTGTGGTTCTGTTTCCATTAAAGATGTTATGTGCACCATTCACAACAAAATTAGTCTTGATTTTGTCGCTTAAACTAGTTATTACCACTGCTCCACCCTGTGTGTAACTATTATTGTTATTGAATACAACATCCGAAAAAATAACATTAGTTAGTCTTTCGGCATAAAGTGCACCGCCCATTGATTTTTCAGAAATATTTCCTTCAAACTTAGATTGAGTAATGTTTAGATTAATAATTCCTTCCGCACGAGAATCATTAACAATACTTACTGCGCCACCTTGACCATTAGATTCAGTTGTATTATTGGATGTAAATGTACTGTTTGTTATGTTTATATCACCATCAACACCACGATATCTTAGTGTTATTGCACCACCACTCTCTTTTGAACCAAAATTATTAAATGAAGAGCTTGCAATATTTAGTTTCATTTTATGATTCGACCCAGTTGTGGTGTAATTTAATTTGTGAGCAAGTGCAGCACCACCTATCCCATTATTGTTAAATTTACTATTTTCAATTTTTATTTCTGAATTAACGCCTATTTCGATAGCAGGGTAACTTCCTGTTGGTGAGATCACATTTTCAAAAGCAGATGACAATATCTCTATTTTCAGCAAATCATCAACATTTTCTTTGGATGTATAAAACCTCATTACAGAACCTTGAGAGTTATTGAAGTTTTTGAAAACCATATTTTCAAAAACAAAAATTCCCGTTGTTGATTTAAAATATAACGCTTTTGATTGACCTGATGATGTACCATCAACAATTAAATTCTGTAGCTTAAAATTAGTTACTGTTGCACTTACATCAAACATCTGAGAAGTGAGTGCTGGTCCTGTAATTTTTACTCCATTATTCCCTTTGATGTTTACATTTGAATTAATAGTAATGGAACTTGTCATAACGATATCATCTGTAATTAAAATGTTTTCACTTTTATTCCGAAGCGCAGATTGTAATTCATTGAAATTAGTAACTTCAACAACTGTTTCGTCTGCATATAAACCTAATTCATCATTAGAAATCTTTAAAGGGTCGGAAGATATTTTTTTTGATTCTTTTACATCAGGTATATCTTCATAGGAATCTTCCTCTAACAAGTGTTTATCTTCGCCATCCCCTGATTTTTCTATTACTTCTCCTTTCTCAAGTACTTCATTTTTTCCTTCTTCAGTTTCCTTCAGATTATTAATTGATTCATTAATAACTTCTACTTTAGATGAGGGTTCATCAGTTTTTGCAGAAACATTCTGAATAGTCCCTAATGACAGTATCATTAAACTTACTAGAATTGTAATGAGTGCTTTTTTCTTCATAAGGTCTCCTTTTCTTACCTATATTTTATAAGTTAATTATACCGTATTTTCTTATTTTTATAAATGTATTTTTATTATTGGATTGCTTGACATTACGATGTCAATGAGCTTATTAAACGTGTCAACTTGGTTCTTTAGTATTGATTCTTCCAAAGTAGCTTGCATATCTTTATCCTTGGTAATACGATTAAGGCCTTGTTTGAAGTGAAATTTATCAAGTAAAAATTCATTTGTCGCATTATCTCGGTTAATATACTTGGTAGATTCCTTAATCTAACTGGCACCATCACCTATGAAGAAGAGCCGTTTGATTTTATCAATATCATACCTTTCGTGTAGTGCATCTGCGACACTCTCCCAAAACAACTCTCTCATCCCCTTTACATGATGTTTATTGATAAGCGTTTTGCGTTTAGCACCTTGTATACCTTCAAAAATAACTGCTGGTTTCACCATCTTATTTTTGCCTGTATTGAGATGTACATATTTCTCATCAGCCATGATGTATAAAGTATTAGGAGTATGTTTGGCACTAATAGAAACAGCAAACATCTTAGCACTTCGTATTGAGTTATAGACAGTTTGCCTTGATATCGTAAATGATTCATTTTCATTTAATGAATAAGCGTTTCCAATTCGTTTACCGATTATCTTACCCACTTTGATCATCAAATTGTGATCTGCAAACAGAGCCACTAACATTGATTTAATACATGGATAATATCTGTCATATTTAGGAAGACCTAGCTTAGAATCGACATGACAGTAGGTCTTTCCAGTCAATCTATCGAGATAAATCGTACGTTTGATATTAACCCTTCCAAATGGAGTAATAAGTGTTCTTGAACGCTTACACTTCACATAAAATTGATGAACTCGATGTTGGCTGTATCGAAATTGTTTATCCATTTCTTCAACAGTTTCTTAAAAGAGTATACGTGCAGTTTCGAAGGCCAATTCACTGATATTTTCGACTAGTTGAACATAATCAAAGACATTACTATATTAAGATTGAGGGTTAGTGATGTTTTTCAAAGAATCTGAAGTTTTCTCAATGATAGAATTCATAAACAAGAATAGATTATTTTGTGTTAGAATAGACATGTGGAGTTTCCTTTCTTGATAATATGATGAAGTTTACCAAATCATATCAAATTGGGATTCCACACTGATTTTACACAATCAATTAATTTAGAGAAGTTTTGTTTTGATTAGTATTGATGATAAAATTGAGAGTAGTTGGAGGATACTATTATGAAAAAAAATGGTTTTTTATTAGTAATATGTTTGCTTTTTTTGGTAGGATGTTCGAACAGTCCTAAAGAAGAAGAGAATGATTTGGTGATGCCTTTGGAGATTACTTACAATAATGAAGTACTTCGTTTCGGAAGTGGTGTTGGTATTGATGATTTTAAATCGTACCCAGTTCTTGAGATTACGCCGCCGATGGTAGCAAAAAAAGATGCAGATACTATAACGTTTGTGTATACATTCGACATCAATGGTGAACCATTGATGTCAGGATTAAATACAAAATATTTGGGAGGACGCGACATTTCCGCAGAATCCAAGAATGTTTCAAAAGATGGAGTCTTCCATTACTATTCATTCGATATCGAAGATTTGGAGCCGGGCATGTTGATGTATAATGGTGTTGATATGATGTACATAAATACTGATATCATAACAGAGTGGTCAGGAAAAGAAACAGTCATCAATGGCAAGGATGCTTGGTTCACCTTCACTTTTAAAGATGGGGCTATTCGATTTATGGTTGATAAAGATTCTAATGAGATTTCAGGGTTTTTGTTTAGAACACCAAGTGAGTAGTTTTTGATAGAGATTAGTGTGGTAAGTTGTTGGTGGGATATTTTCCCGCCAACAACTTTTTTAATGTTTATGATTGATTTAGTTAATGCACATTGGTACTATACTGTAAATATGGACAGTAAATAGGATAAATCATAAACTATAAGAAATGAAAGGAAAATCTATTTATGTCAAACCAAAGAATGCGTTATAACGAAGATTTTAAAAAAAATCTATTTTCGCTCTCTATCATGATGGTCAAATTCAACTTCGTCTCTCTGAAGATTACGGTGTTGCTCTCTCCACAATTCATAAATGGATTAAACTCTATTCTGGATGGGTTACACTTTAGTGGACACAAAAGATAAGTAGTTCGTGGTAAACTAAAGAAAAGTGAGGTCATCCAAATGACGCGAAGAAAACGTAGAGAATATACACAAGATTTTAAAAGACAAATGGTAATGCTTTATAAAAATGGAAAACCTACATCCGAGATTATTCTTGAATATGATTTAACGGCTTCGGCATTTCATAAATGGGTTAAACAAGATACCAACTCAAGATCTTTCAAAGAGCATGATAATCTGACAGAAGATCAGAAGGAAATAATTGAACTTAAGAAAAGACTTAAATATGCAGAGATGGAAAATGATATTTTAAAGCAAGCGGCGCTAATTATGGGACGAAAGTAACTGTAATTAGAGCCAATGCATACAAATATCCTGTAAAGTCGATGTGCAAAATTTCGAAAATAAGTACTTCTGGTTATTATATACACAAAGATAAAACACAGTGTGTTGATTCAGAAATAGATCGTGTTGTACGAATATTCAACGATAACCAAAAAACGTATGGAACACGCCGTATTCAAAGGGAGTGCAACGTGAAGGTGTTGTCTTATCAAAACGAGGAATCGGCCGAATTATGCGATTAGAAGGATTAGTATCAGTCTACACACTTGCACAGTATAAAGTCCATAAATCACCGGTTAATGACGCCGACATTTTGAATATTGTAAATCGGCAATTTAATAATCGCAAACGCTATGAAGTTATTGTCAGTGATCTAACTTATGTTAGAGTAGCAGGTAAATGGAATTACATTTGCACAATATTAGATCTTCATAACAGAGAAATAATAGGTTACAGTTGTGGCGCACACAAGACTGCACCATTAGTACAAAAGGCATTTTCAAAAATTGAAACTAAATTATCAAACCTCCGTTACTTCCATACAGAAAGAGAAAACGAGTTCAAAAACAGATTAATTGATGAAATCCTTGATGTATTTCAAATAAAACGATCATTGAGCGAAAAAGGGACACCGTATGATAATGCTGTAGCTGAAGCAACCTTAAAATAGATTAAGACAGAATTCGTATATCCAAATACATTTGAGTCACTGAGTCAGTTGGAAATAAGGTTGTCAGCATATGTTTGGTGATTCAACAATAAACGGTTACATTCTACCCTCGGTTATGTTCCACCGAAAGAGTATTTATTGAACCACTTCTTATAAATAATGTCCACTAAAGTGTTGACAGTCCAAATCATTCATTTAAACAGCTCCATATCCTTTATAATAAAAAAACGCAACCACATTCCTGATTGCGTTCATTGTTTGATTGTAAGATTAAATATTTTAATTATTTATTATTGAATCTATTTGCTGATTTTCGTTTGTATAACGTTAATAATGTACCTACTGTTATTAAGGGACTACTTAAAAATAAGTTGTTACCCAATCCAGTTTGAGGTAATTTTGAAGTATTATTATCAGTTTCAGAACCTGGTTCGGCTGGTTTTCCTGGATCAACTGGTTTTCCTGGATCAACTGGTTTTCCTGGATCAACTGGTTTTTCTGGATCAACTGGTTTTTCTGGATCAATTGGTTTACCTGGTTCAACTGGTTTTTCTGGATCAACTGGTTTTCCTGGATCAACTGGTTTTCCTGGATCAACTGGTTTTTCTGGATCTTCAATTTCCCAAACTGCCCATAGAGTAATATTGTGACTTGGCATTACATCCTTATCGAAATCCCATAAATCTGGTTCATCATTTTCTCCAAACCCTTGAGCCCAACCAACAAATACAAATCCTTCTCTCTCAGGTAAAACTGGTACTGAGTGAATTAAATCACCTTCACCTACTTGAATAGTTGTAAAATCATTATTTTCATCATTAAATTGGAAGTTTACTGTATATGAATTTTTATATACTGCCCATAGAGTAATATTGTGACTTGGCATTACATCCTTATTGAAATCCCAATATAATGGATTGTCATTCTCATCAAATGCATAGGCCCAGCCTTTAAACACATAGCCTTCCTTACTTCCATCTTTTGCAGTATTTGGAATCCGGGCTCCCGCTTCTACTTCCATAGTTTCCCATGTACTATATGGTTCTCCATTATCTGGATCATAGACCACCTTGTAAGTTTTTGAGTATACAGCACTAACTGTTATATTATGCATAGGCATGGTCATTTTAGTGAAATCCCAATATAATGGATTGTCATTCTCATCAAATGCATAGGCCCAGCCTTTAAACACATAGCCTTCCTTACTTCCATCTTTTGCAGTATTTGGAATTCGTGCTCCCGCTTCTACTTCCATAGTTTCCCACGTACTAAATGGTTCTCCATTATCTGGATCATAGACCACCTTGTAAGTTTTTGAGTATACAGCACTAAGTGTCATATCATGCATAGGCATGGTCATTTTAGTGAAATCCCAATATAATGGATTGTCATTCTCATCAAATGCATAGGCCCAGCCTTTAAACACATAACCTTCCTTACTTCCATCTTTTGCTGTATTTGGAATTCGTGCTCCCGCTTCTACTTCCATAGTTTCCCACGTACTAAATGGTTCTCCATTATCTGGATCATAGACCACCTTGTAAGTTTTTGAGTATACAGCACTAAGTGTCATATCATGCATAGGCATGGTCATTTTATTGAAATCCCAATATAATGGATTGTCATTCTCATCAAATGCATAGGCCCAGCCTTTAAACACATAGCCTTCCTTACTTCCATCTTTTGCAGTATTTGGAATCCGGGCTCCCGCTTCTACTTCCATAGTTTCCCACGTACTATATGGTTCTCCATTATCTGGATCATAGACCACTTTATATAAAATATCGCTTTGATTCTCAATATCAGATTTTGAAATATTTTCATTATTGGCATTAACCGTTATAAAATTAAGCAACAACATTACAACTAATGCAAAGATCGAGTTCGTTTTTTTTATTTTCGCTTTCATATACTCACCTTAAGTATCGTTTATGTTTAAACGATATTATCCTTTCTAAGTCAAATCGATATGTAATCAAATCTACTTTGTTACGTAAACCTTTATATCTAAATTAAAGATATTAGTTTAATTTAGAATCGTATCATAATGCAAAAATCTAATTTGTCCATTTTCAACGTACTCTTGAGCAAAGTCTTTTCCAATCATCTCAAAAAGGTTACTAATTAAATCCAATTTTGAATCATAGTTATGATAAAAAATAAATATCTCAATTTCTGAACTATCAACATAAGATTCATCTAATAAATAGGTAATTTTCTTTAATGTATACCAGTCGGTCTCTCCTAGAGAATGTCCCACTAAAGCGATTACAAGTTTTGCTTGATCGCTAACAATTTCACCATTGTTACATTGCTTTTTTGTGACTATATTATTCCATTGAGAATGATTAACTATTAAATTCTTTGAAATAACTTGAATTTCTTTAGAAATTTTCTTAAAGAAACCATCGGCTTTATCATGGGGAATTCCCAAAACAATTGAGCTCCCCACTTTCCCATGAGGATGAATTACTATCCTTTCATTCTTTTTTCTAACACCATAAAACCGCTCGGCTACACTCGTATAATTATAATTAACGATATAAGATACACAGCTTAGAAACATCTCTAATTTTGGGTAAGAATTATACTTTTCCTCTCTCTCAATTTTGCTCAGATACATTGATAATTCATTAACTAACATATCAAAATCACTCATTATTTCTTTCTCGAAATCGGAAAGATTATTACTAGTTAATCCTAAACATTTAAATACGTCAACACCTGTATTAAGAAAAAGTGAATTAATAAACTCATTGATCTCAAAACCATAAATTTTTTTGAAATAATTATTAACAGAGTCTGAATTAATTTCGAAATTAAATCCTCCAAACTCAGTAGGGATCAAGCACTTTACCAAAAAAATCCTAACTTCCAGATGTAGAAACTCAATTTGCTTTTCAACATCTATACAATCTAGATCACTTCTTATTGACTTGAAAAATTTGAAATGATGGCTCTTCCCAGCATATCCGTCAATAAAGTTAACATAACTAGTAGGAATTTTATGCATGACATCAAATCCATTTCCGACCGCTAAGACATTAGGTTGGTTTATTAATGAAGAAGTAGACATAATCTTTAACTAATCCTTTCTTTATATATTATATTATACACTTTTTCTAAAAATTTGTTTTTTTTCATTAAGTTAATTGTGGTACTATACTGTTAGTGTCAAATGAATTGTTCTAGTCAAGCAAAATTGCTACAGTAAGGTAGAGTTTGCATTGACCTGATAAGGTGGTTTCCCATTGTTAAATGTATGCGGACGTTTGGAATTGTACCAATTTTCTTCAAAATCAAAAATAGTCGAATCCATCCTTTCTTTTGTTGTAAATGAATAATGGTTGGTACATTCATGTTTCAGTGTATTAAAATATCGTTCCATAACCGCATTATCATAAGGACACCCTGCACGACTCATACTTTGTTGTATGTGTCTTTTTTTACAGAATTCCGTAAATGTGTTGGTAGTAAACTGACTTCCTTGGTCACTGTGAAGTATCAGTCCTGCCTCTGGATAATATCTATGTATCGCTTCTTGTAGTGTGGTAATCAGTAAGTGAGTATTAATGTGATTACCATTCCTAGAAGAAACAATTCTACGATCGTATCCATCCAGTATCGTGCAGTTGTATCGTGGTGTCCCATTTGCTAAATATAAATAGAGGAAGTCAACACACCACACTTGATTCGGTTTTGAAGCAATGAAATGCTGTTGAATGAGATTAGGAAACACGAGATGCTGCTTCTTGCTTTTATAAGTCTGTTTTCTACGACGAATACTTGAAGCCTAATTCATTTCTCTCATATACTTTCGAACTGTTGAAAGTGAATATGGATATCCGTGATTGGCACAATAGTTACTCATCATTTTGGTTCCCATTGTACCTTTTGATTGATGAAAAGAGATGCTGATGAAACGTTGTACTTCTGCTTTCTTTTCGTAATAAGCTGCTTTGCGTTGTTTAAGATAATTATATTATGCGTTTATACTCATTTGAAATTTACGACGAAGCCATCGCATTCCAAACTCTTCTCCATGATTCTGGATAAATTGATATTCGCTTATTCGATTTCCTTTGCAAAGAATGCCGCTGCTTTTTTTAAGAATTCATTTTCCTTCTTGAGTTCGCGATTTTCTAAGATTAGTTTTTTAGACTCTTCAAAATACATTGCTGCTGCTTCAATATATGGATTGTTTTGGCATTCATTGCGGAGTTCTTTAAGCCAGTATTGTAGGGTTCCACTACCCAAGTGATAATCCTTAGAAAGACTTTTAATGATTCTTCCTTATTTTAAGTGGAGTTGTATAATTTCATTTTTAAGTTCTTTGGCATATTTCTTCATGATGTTTTCCTTGATTTGATTTTATCATTTCTCTACCAAGGTGTATCAACTTTAGTCTACTAGAACAAGGGTCATATGTATCCCATCTTGGGAGTCCTAATTTACGGTCAAGATAGGTGAAACACTTACCATCAATTTTATTCTGATAAAGTGTTCGTTTGAACGTGATGACTTCATAAGGAGTAACTAAAGTCCGTTCACGAAAGTCTTTAACATAGTAATCACGTTTACGTATTTCTGATTGTTTGAACTTTTGGTCAATCTCCTGAAAAATATTGACGAGAGTCTGCCTACAAAACTCTTGAAATAAATCTCCAAGTGATTCGATGAGAGAAGCATAGTTGTGGATGGTGAACGAATAATTCTGTGGTTCAGAAATAATCTTCATTCTTTTCAAGAACTCTGACTCTAGATGTTTAGTATATGCGTTAGAAAATAATTGTGTTAAGAGAGTCATGCGATATGTCCCCTTAGTATCTTTGGTCAGAACTATTATAACGGATATATCGCTTTTATTATTCCCACGTTCATTTTACACGATCTTAAGTAATTTCTTTATACATGCCTGCTCCTCTATGCTAAATATGTATATAGTTCATAGTATATCCTCCAAGTTGTATCCGCAGATACATCTTACCACGAGAATTCTTTGAGCCTTTTTTTATTAGTGTTGCACTTAAAAACATTAATTTATCTATACAAAAAAGTGAGTCGTTTTGAAACACTCACTTTTAATCTTTTACTATTTAGATAGTTTTTTCGTTTTATTTAAAGTAAGTCTTAATCCAACAAGTAGATTTCCTAATAATGTAGTCAGCAACCCAAAGTGGTTATTTGATACACCAGTTTCTGGAAGTGTTGGTTTTTCTGGTGCAACAGGTTTAGTAGGATCTGTAGGTTTGATTGGTTCTTCAATCTTTTTCCACTGTGCTACATAGGTTACATCTTTTGTAACAGTTTCTTCCACTTTTGGTGACCAGCCTTCAAAGGTATAACCTTCTTGTTTTGGGTTACCAGCAAAGATTGGTGTGATTGAGCCTTCTTTTACACTTTTTACTTGATTTTTAAAGATGGATTCATTAACCGTTCCATCTGTATAAGTAATAGTAAATTCTTTAACGGGTTCTTCAATCTTTTTCCACTGTGCTACATAGGTTACATCTTTTGTAACAGTTTCTTCCACTTTTGGTGACCAGCCTTCAAAGGTATAACCTTCTTGTTTTGGGTTACCAGCAAAGATTGGTGTGATTGAGCCTTCTTTTACACTTTTTACTTGATTTTTAAAGATGGATTCATTATCCGTTCCATCTGTATAAGTAATAGTAAATTTTTTAACGGGTTCTTCAATCTTTTTCCACTGTGCTACATAGACTGCATCTCCTGTTACAGTTGGTGACACTTCTGGTGACCATCCTTCAAAGGTATATCCATATCTTGTAATCTCTTTACTATAAGCAGGTGTTGCTTCACCTTCTTTAGCTTTAAAAGTCTCATCTGTAAAGACTGTACCATTAACACCATCTATGTAGGTGACTGTGTACTCTTTTACCGGTATAATTTCTTCTTCCCACTTAGCGTAGAGAGTAATATCTTTTGTTATTAAATTTGAAAAATTCCATTCTGTATCATATGTTGTATCTTCATACCAACCTTGAAAATTAAAACCCTCTTTGGTTGGTGATGTGGGGCGTTCCACTACTTCATTCTCAAATACAGTCTTAACTTCTGGCAATGTGCCATTCATTTTATCAAATGTAACGTTATATTTATTTTGCTCAAATCGGATGTTTAATGTAATATTTAAAAAAGCAGTATGTCCGTCAGTAAAATATCCAGAAATTGAAGGTGTGCTTGGATATATATCATCAGGATTAATATTTATTTCTATTCCTTCCCAACTAGAGAAACTTGCATATTGTTCTCTATTGAACGTAATATATTCACCATCGAAATCCCCACGATAGGAAATTGCATCGCTTGAATCAGGTGTTGCAATATAAAAATAATATGGAGTATTCTCAGGTATTACATTGCCTTTTAGAAAGGAGAAAAATTCGTATGGATTAATCTTAAAAGAATCAAAATTTGAAGGGGTTAGTATTAGTGTTTTGTTGAATGGATATACATTATGAGGGTCAAAATTAATAGAATCAAATTCATTATAATTTCTGAAATCAATTACATCACCAAATACTTTATTTAAATTACCACTAATGTATATCACCGTCTTACTTGCATATGGTTCGAGTTTTTTTAAGCTAGATTCAAATAACTCGGATTCATTAATACCCGACTGATATCCATCTGAATATAGATAGACACCTCTAAAAAGTTCCATTCCTGTTGTCTCATTTGTATTAATCCAGTTTTGATCTGTAGTATTAATACTTATATAACCATTTAGTAGCAAGTCTTTTGTTATATCTGAAACATTGTTCAGTCCAAATTTTTCGACAATCAAATTTTGGAGATTTTGATCTGGCATCCATTCATCTAGCTCTTCAGAATTTGCAAAAACATTTAAGGGTATGAGTAGCATTGCAATTATCGACAATATAACTATTCCTTTATATTTATTAGTTATTTTTCTGTAAATCATTTCGATTTACCCTCCTTTATTAAATATTTTAAAACTTAGATTACTTTATACTTCAATCAAATTATATATACCTTCTCTGTTAATTATTCAACTTTTTTCACAATCAAGATCGTGTACACTAAGAGTGGAATCCCAATTTGATATGATTTGGTAAACTTCATCATATTATCAAGAAAGGAAACTCCACATGTCTATTCTAACACAAAATAATCTATTCTTGTTTATGAATTCTATCATAGAAAAAGCTTCTGATTCTTTGGTAAGTGTCACTAACCTTCAATCTGAATATAAAGGTATCTTTGATTATGTTCAACTTATTCAAGATATCAGTGAACTAACCTTTGAAACTGCACGTACCCTCTGCGAAGAAACTGTCGAAGAAATGGATATGCAATTTCGATACAGCCAATATCGAGTACATCAATTCTATGTGAAGTGTAGACGTTCTAGAACACTTATTACTCCATTTGGAAGGGTTAATATCAATCGTACGATTTACCTTGATAGATTAACTGGTAAGGCGTACTGTTATGTTGATTCTAAGCTTGGAATTCCTAAATATGACAGATATGATCCATGTATCAAATCAATGCTTGTAGCTTTATATGCAGACCACAACTCAATGATTAAAGTTGGTAAAATTATTGGTGAACGTATTGGAAATGCTTATTCAATAAATGACAATGAAGCATTTACGATATCAAGACAAACAGTTTATAACTCAATACGAAATGCCAATATGTTTGATGTAGCAGTTAGCACTAAAGATACTCCTGATACCTTATACATCATGGCTGATGAGAAGTATGTACATCTTAATACAGGCAAGAATAAGATGGTTAAATCTGCTGTACTCTTTGAAGGCATTGAAGGAACTAAACGTAAAATACTTATCAATAAATATCATGTAATGGGTATGAGAGAGTTGTTTTGGGAGAGTGTAGCTGATGTGCTACATGAAAGGTATGATATTGATAAAATCAAGCGACTTTTCTTTATTGGTGATGGTGCACGTTGGATTAAGGAATCTACAAAATACATTGACTTAGATAACGCTACAAACAAGCTCTTACTTGATAAATTTCACTTTAAGCAGGCGCTTAATCGTATTACCAAGGATAAAGAGTTGCAATCTACATTGGAAGAATCAATACTGAAGAACCACGATGATACATTTAATAAGCTCATTGAAATCATCATATCAAATAGCCCTGAAAGAGTTGATTCTATTACCCAACAAGCAAAGTACATCTTAAATCACAAATCTAGTATTAAACAATCCTTTAGGTTCAATATTAGCTGTAGTATGGAGTCTTCCATATCTCATACTCTTGCTTCAAACTTCACTCGTAATCCTAATGCATATTCACAGGACAATTTAGAAATCTATGTTAATCATCGAATGAATCATCTGAATGGTTATAATTTAAAAAAGTTGTATCTTTAAGGACTTAGTGTTGATGAAGATAACGGTATTAAATCACTAAAAACCTCAAATGTTGATTGGGCTATCTTTGAAAAGAAAAAACATCAAACTAAGTTTGGAACTGACCTAGTTCCGTGGGACTAAAGAAAAACCTCTTGTATGAGAATTATTGTAAAATAGTTCAATATAGGAGGTTTTCTTATGGGAACACGAATTATGCATAGTTATGAAACAAAGATGAAAGTTATAGAAATGAAATTATCAGGATACTCAAACAGGTTTATTCAAACTGAACTTGGAATAAAAAATATAACTCAAGTCAAAACATGGTGGAGATGGTATCGAAATGGTGAACACTATCGATTTTCTCAACCCGTAGGCAAGCAATATACTTTTGGAAAAGGTCCAGAAAGAGATACGGTCGAAGAAACACAAAGACTTAGGATTAAATCTTTGGAGCAACAAATTGAATTATTAAAAAAGTATTTGGAAAGAGAAAGGATGTGGTACCCGAAATAATCATTAAGCTAGTTGATGAATATCGCGACACTGTATCTATTAAAGATATCTTGAATCTTTTTGGGATACCTAAGTCAACGTATTACCGTTGGACTAAAAAAGAGCAGGTAGAGTTTAATAATTATTCTGTCAATGAAGCGTTAGTAATTGAACTTTGTAAAGAAAACAAATTCCGCTACGGATATCGAAAAATAACTGCACTAATTCGAAAAGAAAGAATTATCAATAAGAACACTGTTCAAAAGATAATGCAGAAACACCAATGCCAATGCCGTGTTAAGGTCAAAAGGTATAGAAAAAACAAAACTCTGCCAATCATTATGCCTAATATCATTAATCGTGACTTTAAATCAGTACGTCCTCTAGAGAAATTAGTGACAGATATCACTTACATCCCTTATGGCAATAAGATGCTCTATTTATCTACGATCATGGATTTATACAATGGCGAGATTATTGCGTCTACATTGAGTGACAGACAAAACCTAGAATGCGTCATTGATACATTAAATCAACTTCCAGATATCCTTCAGCCATGTATTCTTCATTCTGACCAAGGTAGTGTCTACACATCAAAAGATTATCAACGTAGAGTAAAAAACAAAAGCATTACCATGAGTATGTCCCGTAAGGGCACACCCGCTGATAATGCTCCTATCGAATCATTTCATGCCTCTCTAAAGTGTGAAACATTCGAATTAAATCCAGAACTAAAGAGTTCTACTGAAATTGTATCACAAACTGTGATACACTATTTAAAATATTACAATGAAAATCGAATACAAGAAAAGCTAGGATATCAATCTCCCGTTAATTACCGGTTGGCTTCATCCTAACTTGGTTTTTTCTTTAGTCCCACGGAACTAGGTCAGTTCCCTTGATGTTAAACACTATTTGGATGCTTTGATTGTAAGATACCAATAGTATCAATAATCTGCTTTGCTTGTTGCTTTAATTTCTGAATACTTTTTCCATAAGATAATAGAGTACACAGTAGTAACTGTTGATTGAATAAACAAGTTGAATGAAATACTAATACAAGGTAAAGAGTTTATTGATGAGCCATTCATAAATTCAAGAATAGTAATAGCAATAAAGAGCAAGCTTAATATAGGAAATATAAATCTAGTTTGCAATATTACTTGTTCAGAAATTCCATCATTAATTAACATATATATTGACACTACAAACATACTTACAAAAATAATTGCGAAATCAGTCCTTGTCACAGACTCAATTTGAATATTAAACAAACCTGTTGCAACATTCTTTAAAAAAATCAAAGAACAAATAGCTAAAAAACCGTGCAATAACCCTCTTCCTCTAATCATCAACATTCTTTCATCCATTTTTTCTGTAATCATATACTCTCTCCTTCATCGTTCCAAAATAAATCATTTAAGGTGACATTTAATTCTTTGCAAATTTTAATACATAATTCCAAAGTTGGGTTATAGTCACCGTTTTCAACACTAATTATCGTTTGTCGTGAAACTCCAACTTTCTTTGATAAAGACAATTGTGATAAATTTAACTGTTCCCTAAGCTTTTTCATCTTTATATTTTTAATATTCACCACTCCTTTGTGTCAAATATATTTTACACAAAGCAGACATATGTGTCAAGTTTATTTGACACATATGTCTGAACTAAAAAAGATTATCCGAATTTCCACACTTACTTGACACTAACTTCATTAAATAATTCACTCTCTATTTCTTTTACTTCTTTAGTATTCATCCTTACTAACCAATACATACTTGATTAAATCTTTATAGATAAATTAAGAGCTGGGTATAAACCCAGCTCTTAAGATTACTTAGGAAGTATTCTAACCACTTCTTTTGTTCTCATATTCACATATATTTTCTTTATATGCCTTTGTGCTTCTCTTTGTTTCTGTTTAATGCTTAGTGAAAACCAATAGTAATCAGTCGTAGTTCTTTCCCATAGTTTTTTTAGATAATCTTTTTTTTCTCTTCGAATTCGCATTCTTTCATTGTGATAATGTCTTTTTATTATATCTCCTCCCATATACAAAGAATAAGCGGACTTTAATTGTGATGCATATTTCTTTAATTGTCTTTTCATTTTCTCATGTTCTTCACGATTTTTCTCTGAAACTACTTTATCAATTAGAAATTCTGATACTTCTTCTTCTAATTGTACTTCACTATAGCGTGATTTACATTTTTTGCATTGATAATATCGATATTTCCTGTTCTTTACAGTATCATTTGTACAAAGAGCATTGCAGTTAATACACACCACTTGCATATAAAATATATGCTTATTATCGTTCCTGTGACTTCTGGATCGGCGTTGTAGTAACTCAAGAACCTTTTTCTTAGTTTCAATACTAATAATAACCGGAGCTATACCTATTCCCGCAAAGGTTCTACCTAGATCTTCTCTGACAATAATGTCGCAATATACAGTATTCCTTAATATTTTTCGAACTATATCATCATTCCAAACTCTTCCTTCATCAATTTTGTTAATTCTCAAGTAAGATGCAACTTGTTCTACATTGTAACTATCTTTTAGGTACAATTTATGGATTAGTTTAACAACATCTGCTTGCTTTGTGTCTATATATATTTTGAATCCTTTCTTGTTTTTGTTTTTAACTTTTCTATATCCGTATGGACATCTTGGATTTGCATAGTTTCCATTCTCAAAAGATTTTATTATACCTGCAACTGCTCTTTGTCTTGTTGAGTTCAATTCTCTCCAACCGATAAGTGAATCAAGTCCATATTGAAACCCACCTTCTAATGTATATATATCTAAAGACGGATTGTTTATAAATAGCATTTCGGAGTTGCATTTTATTATGAATTTACGAAATTCCATATTATCAATTACGTCTCGACCTACCCTATCGGTAACAGTCACAATAACTAAATTTACAATACCAGATTCAATATCTTTTTTCATTTGTTGCAGGTCATTTCTTTTAGTATCTGAACCTGACTTAGCACCATCCGAATATATCACTATTTCGGACACAGGATTAATTCCATACCATTCAAGTGACTGTTTACTACGGTCAATTTGACTTTGAAGGCTAAAACCTGCATTAAGCTGCTTCTGCGTTGAAACTCGAGCATATATACAAGGTTTTATTCCAGGGTGATCTTGTAACCGTTCAATTAGTGTCTTATAGTTCATTATTAAATCTCCTTTTTTCAATGGAGAGCGCTCTTTTTTGCATGCTATCTTATAATATCTTAAAATTTTATTAAAACAATAACTTTACAAAGAAAAATGTCTTATTATTCAACAAACACATTAATTTATTATTTCTGGAGTTTGGCAAGACTGACTTTGATGCATTAGGGTTAAAGTTCTCAGTTTGTTCGTTGAGTAAAGCATTAGCTCGTTTAATGACTTTAAAACCGAATCGTTTTCGTAAGTCTTCAATGGTTTTATCAATCTGAGCTTCTCGATGTGCTGCTTTGACCTCCTCTGCATCATAAATTGTAATCTGGTCAATCACAGCATCTTTGTTTTTTAGCCCACTCAATCCTACTATAACCCTTCTAAGTGGAATCTTAAAATCATGATTTAGCTCAAGTAGCTCAACAGCTATTTTTAATATGTCTGTTGACACATCAATATAATTATCGATGCGACGTTGTCTAACAGTGGATTTTAATTCTGTATCTCTAAAATTAATTGATACAACACACCCTCTTAGTTCCTCGTTGCGTGTACGAAGTGCTACTGACTCACACAGGCGTGTCATGATGACTTTTGCCTCTTCAAGTGTGTTGATATCATCAGGAGGTGTTGTACCGTTACTTATGCTCTTAGGCTTCTCAGAGTAGCCTACTGTCGAGACATCTGACTCATCAAGACCATTAGCGTAATACCATATCATGGTTCCTTGCTTTCCAAGATAACTCTTAGCTTTATCAAGGGGCATTCGTGCAAGATCTCCAATTGTTACAACACCAATATTATTGAGTGTTTTTTTGGTTGCCTCGCCTACCATCAAAAGGTCTTCTACAGGTAAAGGAAAGACTACAGACTCATAGTTCCCCTCAGAAATCATCACAAGTCCACTTGGCTTGATTAAATCGCTGCCTAGTTTCGCGTAGATTTTGTTCCAAAAAACTCCAATCGATACAGTCAAGCCTATTTCATTGAATACACGGTCTTGTATTATTTTTGGTAGGTCAAGAGGTTTATCTACAAATAACTTCCACGAATCACTGATATCAATCCATGCTTCATCAAGTCCAAACGAATCAACTCGATCACTATACTCTCTATAGATATCTTTTACTTTTTCTGTATAGAAGTGATAATCATCATACGATGGCGACACAACTTTAATCCCAGGACATTTCCGTTTCGCTTCTCTAAGTGTCTCTGCTGTTTTTACTCCGTATTCTTTAGCTTTTAAGTTTCGAGCAACCACAATACCATGTCGTCCTTTTTCACTGCCTCCAACACACATCGGAACATCTTTGAGTGATGGATTTTTCATTTCTTCAATTTGTGCAAACCAATGATTAATATCACTGTGTATGATAATACGTTTCAAATCAATCACTCCATTCTTATTCACAATTATAGCACCCTGGTAATTTTTTGTATGTAAGAACTGAAGCAAATAATAAGCGAGCGTCTAGTTTTAGTAATAGCAATCCGCGCTATGCGATTGATAGTGAGACGTGGACTAGTCCCGTCGAAAGCGAAGCGATCTGCCATGAGTATAGCTGCGAATAGATTGTTATTACTGAAACTTGGTGCGAGCCGCGCGCAAATATGGCTAGGGAATACCCTAGCCACGCTTATATGCTAAATTTCCAAGTTTCCCAAGTCCCAAATCCTCCTTGCGACTCATATTCGCCAGTTTTCTCATTATAGTTTTCATAATAAGGTGTTTCTTCATCAACTTCTACTACACCATTTCTTATTAAATAATGTTCTTGAAAACACATCCCCGGTTCTTCACTATATACTTCAATATCAACATTATACGTCTGACTTATTTCCACAAGTGTCGTTCCTTTGAAATTTTCAAAAGTCTTTAGTTGATTATAGTAAGTGTAAGGACCTTCCATCATACATGAGTAAACGCTCCAAGCACAATGTCCACTCACTTCTAAGTTTTCATCAAAACTACTTTCAATATCCCAAGTTCTGAAGATATGTTTTTCGGCACTACAAGAAATAAGTTTATTATTCTCATAGTTATAGTCTGCATTAAGAATTTCGTTAACGGTTTTTAAGTCTTTGGGTTTTCCTTTAACTTGCATATTGAAGAAGCATAAATTCGGCATAATACCCTCCTTAAACTAGATAATGATTGAGAGTGATTAAACACTCTCAATCAAACAATTATTATTCAAACGGCAAATCATCTTCTGTTTCAGTATAGATAGAACCTTGACCCTTGTACTCATTTAATAGTTCAAGCATTTCAGGGTCTTTACCTGCATATTTTTCAAGTTGCTCAAGCATTTTAATTTCACTGATTTTGGACTGCATTTTCTCAAGCATGACTTTGTTATCAATTTCTTTAAGACGCTTAGCGTTCCATTCCTTGATGTTCACAATATCAATAATTTCTTCTCGTTCATATTTCGATGTGTGAGCTTGATATTTTCCGACAATCTTTGTAACAAAAGCTGTTACTGGTAAATCTTGAAAGTTCGGTATAACTACCACATCATCGACTTTGATTTTCTCGTTTCCTTTATATTCAAATAAGTGTTCATAATCATTTTCAATTTCCTTTACATAAAAATATTGCATATTAATTCACCTTTTCCTTTTCTAAATATTCTCCTAAAGAGATAGACTTCATTTCAACTTGTACTTCACCAGTCAATAACGCAATGAACAATGACATGGGTATTTCGATGGTCGGCTCATCAAGTTCATGTCTTTGTTGTTCTTTGTCTTTATTCATACATGACACTCCTTTCTCAACAAGGTTTAGTATTTCCCTTGGTGACCACATGACGCCACTATCGGAAGTAGAATCAAAACAATCGAGCGGAAAAGGAAGAATTATTTTCGTAGACCGGAAGTCGGACGAGTCCGGGTGGAGGACGAACGCAGTGAGTGAATCGTAGAAAAAAATTATGACGAGCGAAGATTGCCCGGAGGGTGAATAAATTTTTAGTGCCTTTCTAAAAAATTATGAATTTTGAATCTACTGGAGATTGTGGCAGAATACGGGAACCAAGGGACCACATAATTTAAAAAGAAATTTTGCATAAAAAAAAGATGGCCACACTATTTCTAGTGTGACCTTAAATTTTATACTTTAGTGCGTTTGTATCTTCGAGCATCTGTTCTTTTGAAACTCTGCTCTTTTAGAAGTTTGAATTGTTCTCTGAGTTCTGGATTACTGTGGTCTTTCCATCCTTGTTGAATAACTAATTCTTCAACATACTCTAAAAGATTCTCGATGTTATTAATCGTCTTATCTTGTTGTTTAATAAATGGAATGAATACTTTAGTCATAACATTACGAACTGCCTTTTCAGTAAGATTAATATGGTCACTAAACGACTTCCATAGATAATCATTCTCTACAGTATTTTCAATCGTCAAGCGAACCATGTCCAGGATACTTACTCCTTGTTCTTCAGCAAACCGATTTAAGTAATCATAATGTTCCTTCGGTATTCGAAGTTGGCCAATGTTTATAGTATCTTCCACTTTCCGATAACTCCCTGAGAACTCAAGAAATTTTTCAAGCTTTTCAATCGTTCCTTTCCCTACTCTATTCTTTTCAAAAAAGGAATATAAAGTCGTCCTAGACAACCCTGTTATATTACTTAGTTCTACTATAGTTAAGTTCTCTTTATCCATTCTTTTCTTTACATCATCATGTATTGACATAAATACCTCCTTTACAGTTTTACATAAATAATTGCTGCATTTTGTTAAAATGCAGCCTAAATTAAACACTATGAACATTCTTACATTCTCTAAATACAAAAATTGTTCACAATGTACACAGAGTTACATAAAATGTTCACCAAAATCGCCACTGGCGATTTGTTATAAGTAACTTTTGGGACACCAAAAGTTACGACCCTTATCCTGCTTTCATAAATTGGGACAATTTTGAAATGTTGCGGCAAAGCCGCAACCGACTAAAAACTTGCTTTCACTGACTATAGTCGAGAGTCGCCTATCAATCGAAAAAGCTAAAGCCAGAGGCGGTGGCAAGCCACCGCTTTCCGACAAAAATATCATGATGTCACTCCATTTCAAACTCATTATCTATCATTAAGTCATTCATCATCTGTTCTGCAAATCGATTAAGATAACCAACTTGACTGTAGGTTAAATTAAACTGCTCTTCTTCAATTTTAACTTTAAATCCACGTCTTGAAGCTCTAACGCTAATATCATCTCGCTCTAGTATTTCGCTTAGTTCATACTCAATCCCTCTTGCTTCAAGTTGTTTAAAATCAAGAGATCGACTGCTTAACCTGGGATCGTTTCTTGTGTATTTATTCGTGTATACTTCGATAGCGTTTTTCTTAATGGGAGACACATTATTAATGATATCTTCATACAGATTTAACCGGTTCTCGTAGTAAGTAAAATCATAGCCTTCCTTAAATGCTACACGTTCTTCAATCATTTTCATATCGTATTCTATGATGTATTTATCAAGAACTGGAAACATCATATTCAAGTTTACAACTCCTGACAGTTCATTTCTGTCATCATATATTTTATAGAAATCTATGTTTGGTTTAATCGACTCATGTCTTTTTTGAGGATGACTAACTTGAGAAACATAGGTGATATCTGTTCCCTTTAGTTTAAATAATTTGAAAAAAGGTTTGAATCGATGCTTACCATAATCTTGATTTGGTACACGTGCATCTTCATTATTCTTTAGATATTTAAGATACTCTTCATCAATTTGTATCCACATTTTGACTCCTTCTTTTATACATAGCAAACTTGCTATGTAGCTAACTGCACAAAAAAAGCACCCATTTCTGGATGCTTAATCAATTTAATTTAATAAGGGTTTGAACCCATCTACAAAGTCAGTCTTTGGAACTTCCCCTAGGTCACTGATAACCTAGTAATAGTATATCATATTTACGACGAATATCAATCAAAACTAAACACCAGCTCTGGATTAAATCGTTCATTGTTTTCCATGAATTCAATATGTACGTGCGGTCCTGTACTTCTTCCTGTATGGCCAAGGTATCCAACTTTCTGTTTCATTTTAACTTCATCCCCAACACCAGGTCACTAGCTCGTTGCATGTGTGCGTAGCGAAACTTAAACTCAGAATGCTTGCTGCTTTGAATGATGATGTAATAACCATAATCATTGGAATATCCTTTACCACTTACAACTCCATCAATCATACTGTAAAGTTCATGTCCTTCTTGACGATCATATGGTGCTAAGTCAACTGCTCGATGCATTTCCCATTCATTCTTATTGAATGGATCATACAAGCCAAATCGTTCCGATACATAGAACACTTCTGGATGCAGCGGTAACGCCATTTCAAGACCCTTATAATCACTAAGTTTTGTAGGCAATTCACCGTAATAGACAACATCCGAATCTAAGAAGAGTTCGATGTTCTTTTTGATTGTTGCTTTATCGACATCTTGTCGATGAAGGATTGGCCTAATGTTATCAATATACGTATCCAGTTCGACAAGCTTACACCCTTCATCGCAAGTATAAGCCTTTTCAATAAGTGTTTCGATTTTATCTTCAGTTATATTGTCTGGATCATTGAACCACATTGCCCCATAAAGCCATGCAAAAGGCACCAGGACATCCTTCTCTTTTTGTAAAGAGAAGATTGGCCCTTTGTAGTACACTTCGAAGAGTGATTGTGCTTTGCCATCTTCCCCTGTATAGATGCCTGAAGTTGTTTGTGACAAGGAAGATGATACCAACATAATGAATACTAGAGGCACGATAATCCAAGCCATCGCACCTCCAAGCACGCCTCCTAATGCCTTTTTCAAAAGAAATCATCCCTTCGTTTACCAAGCTTGTTTTTAAGATAGCCCTTAAACTTGTTTTTAGACGTTTTAGGAGCGATATAACGTTTCTTAATAAACACTTCATCTAACTGTTTCTTTTGCCGTCTTCGCTTTACTAAGCGCCATTTTGGAATGATTTCAAGTTCAATGAGTTCGAACTCTTCGTAATTGTTGTTGAAGACTTGAACTCCTAACTTTTGAAGTTCTGTAGCTAAGAGTAAATGGTCTTCAGGGAAGTCAATGAGAACTCCCTGTAGTGACTCAGGCTTCAGTGTTCTAAGAAGCCGTACATAATAATAGGTGTGTTTATCACTATCAGTTGCTTCGTTGTCAAGAATCATCCCATTCACAAAATCAGGACTTAATATTACTTCAGATATATCTTCAGCAATAAGACCATAATTATATAGTTCTGCATCACTGAGTAAACTTACTGTTTGCATATTTTTCACTCCCTTCTCTAACTGTCATAATCCGGATATTCTACATTCGCTGGATCATACTCGTAGCTTTCATCAAGAAACGATACTGAGTCTGCCAATTCTTTATCTTCGCCACTTTGTGTTTGATTGACTTCTTGACTCTCACCCATGTCTTGAGATCCTGCACCACTTTCTTCTAATGCTTCTTCTACAGGTAAAAGTTTCCAGTACTCTAGTGTTTCATCATCCTTGCGTTCAATTTCATCTTCATAACTAATAGGCTTAATAAATTCTGCATAATTACATTCCATCCAAAAAGGAAGCTTCGTTTTGAATGCAAACATCCCTGTCTTCTTAACTACAGCGTCCTGTTCATAACCAACTCCACCCATTAGTGTTAAAAACTCTGTCGATATGAGTTGTTTCTTTTTGGATGATAAACTCAAACTATCTTTACTAATACTCAAGTCAAAAAGGCCGCGTTCTCGTTTATTTTTATTGGTGCCTATTACGGACTCTTGACCTACAGCTTCTTGTATGAATTTACGGTCTTCAGTATCTGGTGCAGTAAGCCACACTTTAACGGATGTATTCTTTCGAATAACATCAGCATCATCTTTTCCATAGGTTGAATCCAGCATTTTATCAGCTTGTACTCCTAAGTGATAAATGATGTTACGACCTCGTGAAACAGTAAGTCTTTTTGAGAAGTCTTTCAGCTTACCCATGTTCGTAAACTCATCCAGATAAAAATGCCAACGTCGTGGTAACTTTGAACCAGGCATCTTGTTGGACTCTTCTGTGAGCTTACGATACATTGCCTCAATAAAGGTTGTAGATAATCGTTCTAAAGTTTCTTTTTCATCCGGGTTCACCACAAAGATGGCAACTGGTTTTGAGTCTTTTTGTGCATAATCACGAATGTTAAAATCACTCATCGATGTTTGCTTGGTAATTTTCTTGTAGGTGAATTCACGGATTGAGGAGGTTGCTAAACTGTTAAAAGACATTCGAACCTTTGAACTCGACATTCCATAGTTACCATAAGCAACGGTTTCAATGTATGATCGTTCTCCACTTTTGAAATATTCATCAATCGGTGTTGTTTTTCCAGTTTGGCGGCCAAGCTTCATGATGTTATAAAATACGTTACTAATGTTCTTAGCGCTCTGTGGAATATCTTCACTAACTGCAAGTCCTAAGATTGTTGCTTCAATGGCACTTCTTGCACCATCCGTCCACATGGGTTCTCCCGTTTTAGGACGTGGTAGCAATGTGGCCACTAAGTCAGCAGATTCCATTTGCGCTTCATCATCTTTTCCGGCTTTCACATTGTGAATGACATCATCCATAAAGTTATAACGTTGTCCAAACTCCGGAAAACGATAATCAATCAAGAGTACATCATACCCTTTTTCTTCAAGCAGTGTCTTAAGTGTGTAATACAGTTCTTTTTTAGTATCATTGGCAATAAAACTATCACCATAAGAAATTGCCGTTAGTATTGAAGGAATGAATACACGCTTGGTTTTCCCAGAACCTGTAACACCAGTAATAAGGCTGTGCTTCGTATCGCTCTCAAAATAATAGATTTTCTTCTTCGAGTCATACCCTACTACAATCCCACCGCGTTCTTCAGGTTTCCAAATTTCTTTCTTTTTAAATAGTCCCATCACTTCTTAACCTCCTTCAACTTCTTGTATGGATCAAACTTCGTAAAGTTACCAGAAATCTCTTCCTCTGTCGCAAGCCTACTTTGGTCCTCATGTTCTAAGACAAGTTCATTACTTGCTTCATAAGACACAACCATGAAAAGTGCGATTAAGCCAAGGATAGCAGCAGAGAAAAGCGGCATTCTCACATAAAACTCCAGGTAGTATAAAGGATTCAAATAGTTAAGTATTGAAGCAGGTGTTTTCGTTAGCGTGTTATAAAGGTAAGGAACTAATAGATGTAATAACACGAGCAATAGTAGCGGTGCTAACAATTTGTCACGTGAGTTCTTCATCATACTCATCCTCCCTTTCTTTGTCTTTATCTTTACGTAAAGCTCCTGGAACTCGCATTTGATGAATTGCTGAAGCCATTTGGTTGAAGCAGAAATTCTGAAGATTCCAAAGTGATGTCAAAACGGGTTCGCTTGGCATCGTGAAATCAAAATCAGGATGTGTTAAGCTCTCTCGATGCTCGCTCACAAACTTGATGATGGCATTATTGATTGGTGTATGAAGACGTTTCATTTGATTGTCTTCATAGTTCTTTGCTTTTGACTCACTTCCATATAAAGTTTCGAAGTTTTGTGTCATCTCCTCGATGTGAGCTTTGTATTCTTCATAGAATGGTGTTCCAGCTAGTAACTGTTCCCGTACACTCTCAAGCATTTTAAATGCTTCAGGATAATACTTCTCCAAAGTAGCGCTTTGTTTACGGCCTGTGTGTGGTATTTCTTGCGCTAGGCTACGAAGGTCCTTTAAGAGTGATTTGTCTTCAACACTTAGTTTCTTAAGCCCATGTCCTAAGACCATGCGTGAAGAAATGAGCTTGTCAAAATTCTTCTGATGTAAGGTCATCTTCATATCATTCAAGATGTTCTTACGAAGCTCATCTTTCATTTTGTAATTATCAACCTGGTTCATAATACGATTCCCTAGTTTTGAACGCACTTCATTGAGTTGTTTCCTGGTAAGAAGTGGTTGTTCTATTCGGTTTTTATCAAAGAAATAAATATGACAATGTGGATTTTCAGTGTTGCTGTGCATAAAGCCTGTCCATACAAGATTTTCTTGTCGGATGTTTAAGACTTTTGCAGCTTCCATTACATAGCTCGAACAAAGAAGTGAGAAGTCTTTCTTGTTTGTAATGTTGAGACGGTCTGCGTCTTCAGGTCGAAATGAGATTACGGTTTGATAGACTTGTGATGGTTGATACAGGTCCAGTTCCTTTTTTGCCTGCATCGTTGTTTTATCACCATTGAAGTCAAAACCTGTAGTCATTTCTTCAGCATCAAATCGACCATAATATGCAAGCATATCTTCAACGTTTTCAGGTTCCAGGGCTTCTGAGTTGACCGCTTCATCCCTGGAGTAATAATCAATCATATCCTTGAGATTGGTTGTGTTTAAATCAACGCGTCTCAAGTTCATAAATAATACGGCCATAGCGCCTCCTTTCTGGATACAAAAACAACATAGCAAATCTGCTATGTTGTTTTAGCTTAATTTACTTGAAGTGATTTATAGTAATCTTCAAGATAGCCTACATCAATTCGTATCCGCATTTTTGAATGGCCATACTTCAGTAATGCTTCCCCTCGTTTTGCTTTGAGTTCTAAGAAATCAAGGTCTTCTTTATCATAAGCTTTTTGTGCTTCTAAAGTGTTTCGTGTATCGTTATCTGCCATTAAGAAGATTTGATACGTTGAGTTTGATAAAATCGATTTTCCTTGTTTTGAAGAATCACCTTCTAATGCGTCTGCTAGTTCTTGAGTAGCACACGATAAACCACATAAGAATTTACGATTCTCTTTACTAATTTTACGCATCCACTTCGACAAATCTGGTAAATCAGGATCCAACATCGAGTGGACCTCATCAGCATAAATTCGTTTGAATGCTACTCTTTTGTGGGTGGTTACATAACCCCATACAAAGGAAATAATATTGTAGTATTGTGCAGCTAAGACTCCGTCATCGCGTCCTTGAAGTTTTGAGATATCAAAATTAAAGGTATCTGCTGCATCAAGATCTACATTAGTATGACCATTGAAAATTGTACTGTCCGCACCTACAGCTAAACCTTTTATGAATACAATCAGACTTTCAAGACGTTCTTTAGGAACACGCCCATAATCACCTTTACCACTTTGTTCATACCGTTTGATGACGTACTTATAGAAATCTTCGAATACGGGATAATCAGTATTTTCAAGTTTGAGTAATTCACTGGCTGGAGTCTCCAGGTTAATATTCCACTCACCATAGAAATCAGTGAGTAAGTCATCGATGTATCGAACAATGATGTCTTTGTCCTGGATATCTCCGACGTGAAGTTTCATGAAGGCCCTTAAGAAGAATAAATGTAATGCCAGCGGATAAATCTTTTCATATTCAATGTTACTTGTATCCTCATCTTCAGCTGTACTCTCTTCAATATCAAGTCTTACTTGTAAAGGATTAATCATTGAGTTTTGGTTCGAAGAACTATCAACAACGATACCATTTAAGTCATTCGTTAATTTGACCAGTTCTTTACCAACGACATCTATGATAAACTGCTTCTCGCCACGATTGTAGCGACTGTTGATTAAATGCATGAGTAAGAAAGTTTTACCAGCACCCGTTACCCCTGTTATGAATTCATTGGAGTTCGGTCTGTCATCATTCCATGTGGTTGTATCAAGAAGTACGATTCCATTACTGAAGGTTTTTCCAAGACGTATTGGCATATTTGGATCGACTAGCGACTCATGAATAAATGGATAGCCCCAACCTATCGTATCAGCCGTTACATACTTACAATACTGTGTATCTTTGAATAGGAAATTCCCTACAGGTGCTGTTGCTTCAAAGAGTGCATTTTGCTCACCAAAGCCTTGTCGTAATAGATAACCTTTTGGTCCAGCAATCTCTTTGATCTTTTCTTCCTTCCAACGCAAGTCTTCTAAAGTGTAGGCTTTTATTCGCATACTCATAAAGACTTCATACACTTTCATACCTGCTGCAATTTTATTTTGTTGCGCATCGATGGCAGAATATTTCCGTTGGAGAATCTTTAAGTCACTCGATTTCAAATGTTGACTCTCAGAATCCATCCGTAAGGCTGTTTTTGATTTATCATAAGCTTTGGTGATATCACCGATATTGGTATTACTAATATGAATGCTGTAGTCCAGTTCATCAATTCCTGAAAACGATGCAAGCCAACCAGCTGCTGGTTCTTCAGGAAGCCCTTGAATATAAAGCATTTTATGATAAACACCATCCGACACAATATAATCATCGAGTAGTTGATTGCTTGCAAGCGAATAGGAATCCATATTCACGATGTTTTTCATACTTAAGTCACTGCCAAAACTAAATTTCGGAAGTGCTGAATATTGAGATCGAATTGGATTCAAATATTTATAAAGAATCATTAAGATTTCAAAGCGACCTAAGGATTGATATTCAAAGCCTTCTTCTTCTAAAATTCGGGTCATAACAGCTTCAGAGTCTAAGGAACTTGAGATGTCTTTTTCTGTATAGATGATGTAAAAGTATTTATCGATGATGTCTCTTCGAAGAATACTTTGTTGGAGTTCTAGTTTTTCTTCACTCAATTGATTGATCTTACGACGGTCTTCTGGATTATTAATATCAAAGGACTCAATCATCATATCGAATTGAACCATAAATGAATCAAGATCTGCGCCTTCATCAGTTTTAAAGATTTGAATTTCTTTGAGTGGTAGTCTTTGGATAAGACTTGAGAAACTATCAATTTCTCGTAATTGATCACTATCCCTAAAATTATCAAAGTTTTTAGGAAAGACACGTATCGCGTTAACGATACGTTTTTTTGAATTGTATAAAGTGAAGTCATCGTCAATACGATATTTCATCACTTCATCTGTTGGTTTAAACTTATTAAAGAGTTTCATAAGCTATCCTTTCTTTTCCGTATTGTTAGCACGATACTTGGTTTTAAATCGACTTGAATTGCTGACACGGTTTGTTGATTTCAATTGTGTCTGTTTTGTGCTTCCTTTTGTTACTGAAGGCCCTTGTCCACTGCCTTGGTTTCGTTTATTAAGCGTGTTTACATCCACGCTTGGTTTAGTACTTCGTGTTTCTTGAGTCTTTTGAGAGCTTCCAAGTTTTGTTTGTTGTGATGTTTGGTTTGAAGCTAGAGATTCTCCTTTAAGAACTCCTGAAGAACTTTCACTACCTCGCGCATAACTTGAAGTCTCCAATTCCTGAGATGAACTCGAACTTGATTCATGTTCCTTCAAACTGTTTCCATCCATGACTGAAGAACTACCAGTGCCTTGAGACACGTTTTGAGCGCTACTTGCTGTTGTACTTGGACCACTCTCATTACTTGTTGGTGGAACGTGACTTGATGTATCACGATCTCTTAAATCACTACCATCGAATGTTGAAGAACCTTCGTTACCAGGGTTTACTGATGACACATGAGGTTCTGGGTTGATACTTTGATTACCAGGGCTTACAGGTCCTCTTCGAAGTGCTTGGTTCATCGCACGTTTTGCTACATTTTCTGGTTGATTACGTCGTGCATCAACTCCACTACGAATGTTCGCTCCTCTTTGATTAGCTTTACTTCCTTCCCTACCAAAGATTGTTTTACCATCACCTCGAATTGCTCCTGAAGCAAAGCGAAGTGGCGCACTTGCTGCTCCACCTACAAGACCTCCAAGTCCCTTTCCTTGTCCTGTTCCAAATCCTTTAAGCATGTTTCCAAATCCCATGGCTGTACTTGCAACAGACCCAATCGCACCTGCTGTTAACGCTCTTGCTGCATTGGCTCCCATCAGGGCGCCTTGTGCTGCTTGTAAGATACTTTGTTGGGTTCCACCTACAATTCCATTAATCATGTTTGGAATCATGAGAACCGCAAGAAGTCCTACAATCAAAATAAGGATTTTAAGAAATGCATTACTTGTTTGTTGTGAATTAATGAATTCTAAAGCAAAGACTAAGGACCATAACTGACATGCATTGAGCATGAGACTACTGGTTAATTGACTCCGTGCAAATCGCCATCCTGATGAATCTTGTGTTACGAGCGTTAAGGATGAGAACGGCGTCATCACAAACATAAAGGCAAGGTTGAAACTTCGAAAGAGCATCTGAATGGCTATGTAGGTCAATAGAAACAACATAATGATTCCAAAGACCATCGTAGGAAATATATTCAGTGTGTATTTAAAGTCTCCTGATTCATCAACATCGTTATAATCAAACGATGGTAATTGATAATCTGCTACAAACGATTTAACCTTATCTTCGCTCATATCTGTATTGGCCGCTTTCAAAAATGACACGGTAATCGAGTCATCCAAACTGGTATAACCGTTTTCCCCAACGAGCGCTGTAGATATCTCTGTTGCACTATCAGATAACCATAGAACTATAGGGCGTGTCCCAACGATAATGAGAAGACTTAATATACAGCCAATCATAATCTTCTTGAGTCGCTCTGTGAGTTCACCTGCAAATACAGCACTAATGATTGCAAACATTGTAAACGGCACTAATAATAGTGCCGCTGCTTTACTAAATTCGCTAATGACATTTGCAATGTACGGTGACTTGACGAAGGTCATCTTAGAAATAGGAACGATGATTTCATTGACAAATCCATTAACAGTGTCAAGGATCCAACTCATCATCCCCCAGGACATGGAACGCCACATTTTTTCAAGACTCTCTCCTACCCAATCAAACATTGTTCATCACCTCTTTTCTGTTTGATTTTGCTTAGGAAAAGTATGTATAGAACCAAGGAATGACATAGACTACAGCCGCAAATATTACAGTTGCAATAACAGTTACAATAAGTCCAATTTTATATTTTCCTTTGTTTTGATCACTTGAAATCGCAAACATGACTGTGAAGAATAATGCTGCAACCACAATCACTGGTATCCCTAGACTTTGTAACCATCCTTTTGATTGGTCAACAAGTTTTACTAATTTATTAATAAATGTTTCCATTATAAAATCTCCTTCTTTTCTAGTTGTTTATACGTGTTTTTAAAATCATAAAATACCTCTGTTGCAAGGTCTTTGTTTTTGCTTGCATACAAAGTGAATAGTGACGACGCCACAATATACAAAGTGACATCATCCTCTTGAAGACAAATGAGTTCAAGATAAAAAGCATCATTACCGTGAGATATGTATTGTTCGGCGAGAAGTGTTTTGCGGAATGAATCAAACGATCCAAATGCATCCCGAAACCCAACTGACCAAGACCAATAGCATGCCTCTAAAATATTACTCATACAAGCTCCTTTCTCAATTTATTTAAGTTTAAACTGTTGTTAGTTAATCATGATACAACCGCAACTTCTTGTTGATATGTTCGCTAAGATTTGTTAAGTTATTCCATTCATTCTGTTCGTCTTCAGTATTCTTTCGAAGCTCCCCATCAATCCATGTAGCTTCCCACAAAACTTCAATGCGATCAAAAATCATGATTCGTATTTTGTGTAATTGTAAAATATCAAAATTATCAAGTGAAGCAACCTTTGAAAAATCAAAAGGTGCGAAACATTGCATAGTTTCTTCACGTGTCATTGCTTTTCGTATTTCATAATCACTGTACATCGCTGTGTCTCCTTTGCAACCTAGTAAGTTTGCTAGGTTCATCGTTCCTTATGAATAAAGTGTTTATGTTGAAAGATATGATACTTTACAATTTTCTTAAGGATACCCCAAATTGATTCTCCATAGTCTGGATGAACATGGAGTAACATCATCATGAATACAAACACTACAAGCGAATACTTGGCTATATTGAGAGTATCACTGACAAACAGTTTGAAAATATAAAAAGATATTATCGTCAACCCTACAATACGAATCCAGTCATACGGTGAATAGCCCAAGAACAGGTTGAGTTTCTGTTTCTTGATGGGTGGTATCACATGTTGTCCTTCATTTACTAACATACATTGGCTCCTTTCTGCAAAAAGAAAACAACCTAGCAAATCTGCTATGTTGCTACATTCCCATTTCCATCTCATCTTCCATATCAAGTTCAAGTTCAGGTGACGTTTCCTTTGACATGGAATCATCAATACTTAATAAAGGCTCTTCTTTCTGATTGCCTTTTGATTTTGCTTGACGGTCATTCAGTTCTTTTTGAACTTCATCAATCATCATTTTGACACCTTCATGATTTTCCCTAGCGACTTCATTCTGTAACTTCATCATCTTGTTACGTTCCACCATGATCCAATCACGATCTTGCACTGTAGCATCCACACGCTCTAATAACATACCATCTTCAAAAGGCTTGTCCTTTTGAAGCATACTCTTGAATTCATTAATATGGTTTTGTGTGAGACGTACAAATTTACGACTTTCTGGTTCATATTCTAATTCGCGATAAGCACTAATCAGTTCATGAGCGCTTAAGGTTTGTTCATCACTAGGTACAAACTTACCACTTTCAAACTTCCCTTTGGTAACCTTGAATTGGTAGTCTTCACGAAGAGATAAAGACATGGTTTCACCATCAAATCCATGTGCTACAAAAAATGATGCAGGAATTACATAGGTATACCCTGCATACTTACTTCCTTTTGGAAAGGTCATGACATTGTAAGCACGATTCTTTTCGATATTTTTGAATGTCTTTTTCAAATAGCGTTCACTGATATGAACTGTTAAATATTCCCGTGTTTGGCGTTTGTGTTCTAAATCTTCCTGAATCTGTGATTGTACAGTGCGTTCATAATGAGGTGCGCTTTGTTCCAGAACGATTTCTGTTTGAATTTCTTGTTGACCATATTCTGGATGCAATTCATTTTGACGCTGATAAATCGTATCAAAATACGATGATTCTACGAGCATTTTGAAATCTTGTCTTAGGATAGATTTTGAAGTTTCAAGATCCTGATGCTTTCCCAAGTTATCAATCAAGTATTTATTAAAGACAACACTTGCTTCATCAAGTGAAATCTTTTTTGTATTGTCTTCTTGATAATCCGCAATGTTATTGATCCAAAAACTTTTGGCACGTTCTGCAACACCTTCTGGGACAAAACGATCATAAGCTGAGAGTCTCTCGTTCTCTGTTTGGACAAAACCAATGCCTTCCTGGTATACACGGTCTGCTCGTTCAATCTTTGCTTTATTAAACTGAATGAGATACTGAAGTTCATCAAACGACAATTCATCGAGTTCTTCAGCTAACTTGTTCCCACGTGAGTCAAGAGTTGAGTTTTGAAGTCTTACTGCACTGTCATACTCTGATTCTAAAGCTTCTAAGTCATCAAGACTCGCTCGCTCCACGATGAATTCTTCAGTAAGTCTCATAAAGTCTGTATCACTACTTTCTTGTGACTTTTTTTCTTCAACACCTGCTGCTTCTTGAGAAACTTGTGGTTTTTCATTTTGAGTATCCAGTTCGTCTATCACTTCATTTTCTTGAGTTTGACTGTTTACGAGATCCTGATTGAAATCTTTCTCAATCGGCTCAAGAATTTCTACATCATAGGAAGGATAACGTTCTTGAATATATGCACTGAGTAACTCACGCGCTTCGATACCCGCTTCATCATTATCATAAGCAATGATGATTGTCTTAATAGCATTGGCACGTTCTTTATTTTCTAAGAACTGATTAAAGCACGATAAACTATTTGAAACACCACCAATGGATAAGTAGTTATAATCATCCCTTCCATCCAGCATTTCCATTAAACTCATGGCATCGATAATACCTTCAGTAAGGATGAGCGTTTCAGCGGCGTTCCAGACCATAAATCCAATGTTTTTCTGTGAACCTTTGACGTCCCCCTTAAAATCAGATATCGTGCCTCTACGCATGCCATAACGCGGTATAGGACCATCATATCCAACAAAGACTGCATTGTTTCTTAAGTCTTGATAGAGATACCCTTTTTGTATGAATTCTTTGACCAGTTCTTCACTTAGTCCACGCTCTTGTGTGAGATACTCAATCACTTTATCGTTATTAGCAGCTTGTGGTGGTAATTCAAGAACTTTCGGTGCAGCACTCACAGCACTTCTTGAAGCACCTTCTTTTAACTCCGGCTTGAAGTCATTGTAATAGGCTTCAGCTCGTTTGTAACTTTCCTTAAAATCGACTTCTTCAAAGTGCATAATGAAATCGAAGATGTCTCCGCCCACTTGTTGTGAGAAGCGATGAAAACTGTTATCCGGATAGATCTTACAGGATGGATGTTCTGTGAGTTGATAAAGTCCACCTGATGTTGCTTCGACTCCAAATCCTAATACAGTCTCTGCATAGTCTTGAATGAGTACGGATGCTCTTAAAGTATCACGATTCACTTCAAGTACTTTTTTAGGCATCGCTAATTCAATCTCGCCTTTTTCATGCATGTATGTTCTCGCACGATATGCTTCATTGAGCGCATCATAAAGACCTTCTGGATTGTCCTTTAGTGATGCATACCACGACTGACAATAAGCCTTGTGGTTTTCGACATCAATTTCATCATTGATGAGTCCCAGGTCAATTCCTAGAAGCATGGCATTGAATTCAGCAACTAGCTCTTCTTTTCCATAACCTGGTGTTCCAAAGGTACTGTTAAGGTCTCGGTTTAAGCGACTTGCATGGCCTGTAGCATGCGTCAATTCATGGAATGATGTTGCAAAGTAGTCTTGACTTGATTTAAACGAATCAAGTGGTGGTATTGTTACAAGGTCTTCTGTTGGAGAATAACTAGCACTCGTTCCTTGTCTCATGTCCACATTCATATTTTGAAGTAGTGTATCAAGAACTCTTTGTGACTCCGTCTCATCATATTCAAACCGTATTGTGTCATTTTTGGAAAGCTTAGGGATCCCAATGATTTGAGATGCATTAAAGACATTGTAGGTTCGTGTATGCTTTTTAAGTTTTGGCATCAGTTCTTTTATTTCTGCTTCACTTAATTTTTCAATGTCGCGAAGATCTACAATCTGTCCTGTTTCTTTATTGATAATATTAGTTTTGAATATCGTGGATGCTTTAGAACCTTTTTTGATACGCCAGTTTTTCGAGTTGGCCTGTTTGATCGTACACCAACGCGGGTCGGTATATCCTTTAGCATTAGCTTGTATCATCAGATTAAAAAGATTGGCTTTTGCATAAGGTTTTCCAGTCACAGCATTCACGGGTAAAAACATGGAATCATCCCAAGGACGCTTCCAGGGAATTCGTTCTTCTTCAAGAGACTGAAGAACCGCTTCAAGTAATTCTTTTTGGATTTTATCTCTTGGATTGTATGGTTTCTTAACTGTCATTGAAGTCTTCCTCTTCACTGTAACATTCGCATTCATAGACATCTAAAAATTCTAATAGTTCCTTCATGTCGAAAGCTCCTTTCTGTCATAAAAAATCACATAGCAGATTTGCTAGGTGATTATTGTTTTTCTTAATATTTTGCTACATAGCAGATTTGCTATGTTGCTATTTTCTTTGTTTGACCTTAGATATTAGAAGACAGTTTGTTTTCTACAAATTCTTCAAGACAAGATAAGGTCCTTTTTTCATCATGTGTTCCTACATTTCTTGTAGTCTTGGTCATTATTATTCGCGTGTTATTAACTCTTGAGTACTTCAACATCACGATCAAATCTAGCATGACTCCTAACTCATAAAAATCGTCAATACTATCAATTAGAATATTCAGCCTTCTTTCTGAGTACTGATTAAGTTCCATAATGACATTCAAAAATTTCATTACAGTTCTATCAAACTCATTTGGATTAAGTACCATACTATGAAAACGTGATTGCCTCATAAATTTTTTAGCAACAATGTAAGCATATTGACTCTGAAAATCCAAAAATACAACTGCTTCATCAGTTTGTTCCATCACTTCTTTAATCCATGCTTTCATTTGTTCTGATTTTCCACTCTCAACATCACCACTTAGGAGAATATTACCATTGTGTTCATTTTTCAAATCACTCAACAAAACTTTTTTCATACTTTCACCTTCTCTTTCTCTTACATAGCAGATTTGCTAGGTAATTATTCAATGACTGCAAGTTGTCCTTTAACTTGTCGTCCTTCATATATTGGCCTACATGCACGCGCATTATTTGGAAACTTACTGATATATACTGCACAAGCATTCGTTACATCTTTACCACCTGCTGTTGGATCATTCACATATCCCTGTGACAGTAGAAACTCTTTGGTATGAGGGTCTGCTTTGTTTGAAGGTTGTGAAGGTGCTGGTTTCGGTTTTTCTGTAGGTGTTTGATTTGTTGATGGGGGTGCCTGTGTTTGTGGTTTCTCTTGACTGCTTGGCGTATCAGGAACTTCTGGTTTCAGATTCTCTTCGATTGCTGCTACTTCGTCTTTTCCTTTAACTACAAGATTGAATGTTACGGAATTTTGATTTCCGTTCTTATCTTCAGCAATCACAGTGTATAGAGTCATTCCTAATTTCTCAGTATCCAGGTCCTCCTTAATTGACACATCAACTTCACCATCAATAGGATCACTTGCTTTGAAATAATATGAAGGTTCAAAGGCATCGCCTTCTACAATGAGAATTTCTTCTGCTTTAGTACTGAAGGATGGTGATTTCGAATCCACAACATTAAGAATTAACGCGACTTCGAGTGTCTCTCCGTTACGGATTGCTGAAAAAGTAATCTCTTGCTTTCCAACAGTAAATGGATCAAACTCACTAATAAAAATGTCATCTACAGAAGATGACTCAATGTATGATTTCAAATCAAGCTTTTCGCCATATTCGACTGTGTCTTCTTTGGTGGTAAGTGAGAGCTTTGGACGTTTGGATAAAAAGTCCATACTGCATCCTGCCAATAGCACCAACAAAACAACTAATATACTAATCCTTTTAATGCTCTTCACCACCTCTCAATGGCACTCCCATTTGTACTGTGTGACCTGATTGTTCAAACAGTGTAATCCGTGTTTGCCTACTAAGAGTTAAAAATGAAAATAGAAAAATAATTTCAAACAACACAAAGGTGAGTATCTTTAACCCAACTGCAACAGGAATGAGTTCTCTAATAATTGAATACTCTTCAGTACCTCCTAGAAGAACTAAGAAAGTTGCACCAACAACAAGTACCATCGATTTGAAACTCAGTGACTCAATCACTTTATTTTTCCTATCCAGAAAATCTGTTTGCATGGACTCTTTTAACAAGACAAACAGCAAATAGAGTACCATCCCAACAACATATAAAGCAGGTTTCTTTAATACTTCAATAACCGAAGCTGATTTGAATATATCTTGTAATGAGTTGTTAAACAGTAGATAACCTGAATAAAACAGCATCCAGCCAATCACACACATACTTATTCGAAAGATTGGTTGCAAAATGGTTTGAGCCTTATAATAAATTTTTCCTTCATCATCAACACTAATAAATTTTCCTCCAACGGGGATTTCTTTGATAGGTTTTGTTGAGAGATAAACAACTTGACGATCATTAAACTCAATATTTCTAATACTATTCCAGGATTCTATTTCTTCTAATGTTCTTGTATCTTCAGGTAAAGGAATGTATTTTTCTGCTTTCTCTCTTTGTCCTTGAATATCATAATAGGAGTCATCGTATTTAAAAACAGCATGAGTCATATTTTGTGTTAGGTAAATGTCTCCTTCTGGAAAGTGACGTTTTAAATATTTCGCAAATTGATAACAACCTCCACGCAACAAGACTACCTGGATGTTTCCATCAAGTTCACGTATATCTTGTATAGTTTGTAAGATTTTTTCTTGCATTGTTTTCTCCATTTCTATAGTAAAAAGCAACATGGCAGATTTGCTATGTTGCTCTATGTTGTGCGCAAGAAGCATATCTTGCAGTGTTATTCGTTTTGTTTTTCATCCGGTTCAACATAAAGTGTTGACTCTAAATCAGTAATATCTTCTTTGTTTGTTTTGTGGCCACTTCCGATAACGCCACTAACAAATTCATGTTCCTGGGATGCATCTTCCTTCACAATTTCGCTATAGAAAGGTTCATCAACAAAGAGTACTTGTGTGATGACATCTTCTTTTGCGAAACGTTTACGTAGAATTGCAGCTAAGAGTAGGATGAGACCTAGTAGACTTACAAACATTCCAAGATGAAGATTTGTATTACTGTATCCTGCTCCTGGTAATTCCACAATTGGAAGTAGATCATTATAGTACTCAATTTCAAAGAGTGTACCGTCTTCATGAATTGTGGTATCCATTGTGACGATTTCATCACTAAGAACATACCCCACAGGTGCATCTGTCTCCTTGGCTGTATTAATTTCTCCATAGAAGAGTTTGAATTCTACAACACCGTTTTCATCCGTTTTCTTAACTTCGAGGATATTTCCATCTTGGTCCCAACGTGTGAATTCTGCTTCATCAAGAACGATTTTAGAAATGGCATCTTTCTTAAGAATGCGATAAGTAATAACATCGATTGTTTGATCTATGTCGTTAATATCGGCATGGACTGCAATGAGACGTTCACCTTCACGAACTTCTTCGAACGCTACTACTTTGTTTGTCAAGAGTTTGTTTTGATCAAAGACAAAATCAACGTGAACTGTTCCTGCTGTTTCAGTAGGGATGAATGTTGTAGAACCTGTTACTTCCTGTCCATCAATTAAAATTGCTTCCCCAATATGGCCATCCATGAGCTTACCATTCACTGTGTACTCTTTACCAACGACTAGTCCACTGTAGCGAACTTCATCAGTTAAAGTAACAATGTTTGGTTCATTCTTATCTCGTTCTGAGAATGACAAGGTTGTTCCAACTTCAGGAAGCTCTACCGTTTGTTTAACATCATTGATGTCTGTATGAAGGGCAATGAGTCGGTCTTCTTCAGTAGTACGTTCAAAGAATACAACTCGATTTGTTTCAAGTTTACTTGCATCAAATGTTACAGTGACATCAACGATTCCTGATGTTTCTGTTGGAGTGAATGTTGTAGATCCTGTAATTTCTTTTCCATCAATAAGGGTTGGAAGTCCAGTGTTAGGATCCATAAGTATTGCGGTTGTGACATATTCTTTTCCAACCACAAATCCTGAATAAGAAACAGTATCAGTGAGTGTCACAATGTTAGCATCTTTCTCATCACGTTCTGTAAAGGATGCTTCAGTTTCAATTTCTGGAATCTCAACTGTTTGATGAATATCCTTTAAGTCGTGATGGAATGCCATTGGTGTTCCTTCTTCAAGTAAATCTTCAAAGACTACCACTTTACGTGTTTCAAGTTTACTTGCATCAAAGGTAAAGATGACATCTACGATACCATCATGCTTATCAGCAATGAATGTTGTAGATCCTGTAACTTCATCTCCATTAATAAGAATTGGTAAGCCTGTTTCTGGATTCATTAAGATTCCTTCGACTGTATACTCTTTACCAAGCACAAGATTTTCATAATGTACGTGGTCAACTAAAGTCACAATGTTTGGATCTTCTTTATCTCGTTCCACAAAAGCAGCTTCTGTTTGAATTTCAGGCACTCGCATTTCTTCAACTATGAGTGTTTGTAAAATGATTGCTGTATGTTCATCAGCATACTCAAAATCTACATAATACTTCGTATCATCAATACGATAACCATCTACGGTTGCGATTTCTTGTACATAGTATTTTCCAAGACGGAAACCTTCAAATATAAATTTACCGTTTTCGTCTGTAAACGTTGATTGTTCGAGTTCCTCTTCTAAAGTATAAAGTCCATATTCTGCTCCTTGTACTCCAGTGTTGTCCTTGTAATCAAGTTTAAGACCTTCAAGTTTTCCTTTAGGTTGTACGTTTTCAAAGATAACTGTGTATGTCTTTTCGTGTTCTTCTACAAAGATCCGTTCACGTTTTTGTGATGGGTTGAGTAAGTACTCGCCATCGACTTTGATTTCTTCAATGTCATACAATCCATATTTCAAGTTAGGAATTGTTACGAAACCATCTGAGTCTGTTTCATAGTATCCGAGAAGATTGTTGTCAATGTCATAAAGGTTAAATCCAAAGTTTGGTAAGTAAATGTCCAATTCAGGATCATATTTACCAATTTGGATGTCGCCACGATTCCAGTAGTTGACGATTTCTCCCGCGTCCAGTGATAGACCAATAAGACTACCTAAATCGATGTATGTTTGATTTTCATCAACGGTAAAGCGTTTCGGTGCGATTGGTTGATACCCTTCAAGTGGCGCAACTTCAACGAGTTCGTATTCTCCTGCAGTGAGCATTCCTCGAGTAAAGATTTCACCGTTCTCATCAGTATACCAAACGCTCTCTTCAACGATATGTTTACCATCTGCATAACGAAGTGTTACAAACTCATTGGTTTCAACACTTCGAATACCAAATCCGACACCACAAAGTGGTAAGAATTCTTCATTGATTTTATTCCATTCAACGTGTACTTCAATAAGGTTGTTTGGTGCAATAAGATAGACCATTTCACCTTGTGTACTGATATCGAAATAAATTGGTTCTTCGTTAATCCAATATCCCCAAGGACTCTTAATTTCCTTGAAACTGTAGGCATTACCTGTTGAATGACGGAGACCGTTGACTACGATACGTCCATCTTTGTCTGAAGTATAAGTTCCTAAGAGTTTATCATGATAATAAAGTTCAAAGACACCACCTTCAAGACGTTCGGTAGCCGTACCATTTGCTTTTACAAGTTCAACGCCACCATAGATTGGTGTATTGGTAAGTGTCTTACCAACTTGAACTACAGATACTGTTGCATCACTTCCAGTGTACTCAACATCCATATCCCAGTATCCATCATGAAGTTGATAGCCTTCGACTGTTGCAAGCTCTTCGATACGGTATTTACCTGCAGGTAATTCTTTAAAGAACACTTTACCTTCTGCATTGGTGAGGGCTTCACCGACTAAGTCGCCTGCTTTGTAGATGAGACTTGACCCTTCGTAGATGGCTTCACGTGCTTTATAAGCAAGTTTAACACCTTCGATTGTTTGTCCATGAAGTTCAGGGTTAAACACATCTGAGTCATCTTCTAATTTAAGAAGTGTGATATCAAAATCGCGATAGAAGTTTGTAACAGTTTTGGATACAAGCACTACTGAAGTGTGTTGATCCTTATAGGTTCCTGTTAGTTTAATTGGAGTTTTATCAAGTACAACTCCTGCAGGTGCATATTTCTCAACAAGTGTAACACTGCCTAGAGGAAGCTTACCTGATAAAAAATCTCCATTCGTATCGGTTGAGAGTGTTCCAGTGTGGACTCCCTTGTCATCGTAGACATCAAAAGTAACAGCAATCCCTTTTCCATGCTCATCTTGTTTGTGGAGTGAGAATTGCCATGTAGCAATCTCATTGACCGCAGTATAGCTTGCCGTTTCATTGTTTTTGAGAGTAACTGCTTTCCATTCTGTATCTACGATTAGTGGTTTCGTAACATTCACTTCTCGAACATAGATTGTCCCAGCATTTAAGTTTTCAATCGGAGCAGTTTTTCCGTTTGCACCTGTCTTGATATTGCCTAGGATATTTACTTTGTCATACGAATATTCAAAATCAATATTTGCATACCATGTGCCTTCTGTATCTTGTTTACCAAGAATTAGTGACGGTTTAATATCATTGACTGCAGTATACGTTGTGGTTTCTCCTGCTGTGATTGTTAATGGAACCCACTCTGTATTGATAACTAAGTTAATTGGTACTTTCTTTTCTCGTACAAAATAGTTTCCTTCATCAAGTCCTTCTACTAAAACTCGTCCATTCGCCTTGGTAGTGAGTGTTTGAAGAATGCTTGATTTATCTTTAGAGAGTTCGAACTCAACACCTGCATAGATGACGTTATTTGTATCACGTTTTCCTAGGTCAAGATTACCTGCTTTAAAGTTTAGTGATACCCAACTTTCAAGGGGATCATACTTGTCACGTCCTGCAGTAAATACTTTTTGAGCATCACCATATCCCCATGCAGTTGTAGTCGTTGCACTAGGCTGATATTTTTTAGAAAATGTAATGTCTTGACCGTTTGCATCTTTTGAAGTGATACGAACTTGAAATGTATTGCCACTCTTACTAATGAGTTCTACGCCACTTGGTACAGTGACATCAAAGCGTTCAAGAACATTGTTCGTATCAGTGAGTGTTAGTGTATCACCAATTTTTACATCGTAACTGACATTGTGGAACGAAGGTCTAGTATAGTAAGTGGACATCAATGATTGTATTTCAGTTTTATATTGGTTAATAAGCGCTAAATCTTCTCCTTGACTGCCCGTCCACGAGATTTGGAACTTCTCATTTCCACCATAACCTCGTACTTGTTCAATGGTCATTTCTTCCCAAGTAAGTTCCTGTTGAGCAAAGAACCGATGTGGATTGGTATCTCCTTCAAACCCTATACCAAAGTAATTGATTAACCATATCCTATCTTGTTGCGCATCAGGTAAGCTATCAAAGAATCCTTCGCTTAGATAGTTGTTACCATGACCCGCTTCACGTGTTGGATCCAAACAGACTGCATAATCACCATCTATGTAAGCAACTCCCCATGTATACTTAGTTCCTTGCCATCCACCACTGTACGAGTCAATGCGATACTGTGCTTGAAATTTGTTTGGAACGGTAAGAATTCCACTTGCACGTGCTTGAGCATTGAAGGTTTCAATTTCTTCATCAGAATAATAAGTTACTTCTCCTGTACGCATATTCATCCAAGGTAATTTGGTTTCTTCTGAATCTGCGTTTGGTTCATCTTCAACAACTTCTTCAGATGCTTCAGTTTCTGTTTCTACAGGAAGAGTCGCGTCTTGCTTTTCTTCTTCAGGAGTTTCAGTCTCAACCTCTGCCACTTCTTGAGTCGCTTCTTGTTCTAAGAATTCACTTGATGACTCGATATCTTCTTTAGGAGCTTCGAGCATCTGTTCTTGATAGGTATCATACTTAAGTTCAAAATCGACGGAAATCGATTTTTGAAGGGCATCAAAAGAGTACTTTACTTCAATTTTGAAATTTCCATTTTTTCCAACTGCAAATTGAACGTTGTAGGAACCTTGTTCGTTTTTAACTGCTTTTTCAGTGATACGTGTTCCATTATCACTGACGAGTGTTATTTCTTGTATTTCTACTTCTTCACTACTTACTTCTGCACTAAGTTTTAGATTATTAACTTCATCACGATTGATTTCTAAAGCAAAGTGAGGATTTGAGTATACTTCTCGCTCATCTGCTTTGACAGTAAATGAAGGTAATAACGCTAGGAGACTTAATGTAATTAAGGCAAACATTCTTAACCCTTTAACTACAGGCTTAAGTTTTCGTTTCGTTTTTCTGTTCATAATTTTCCTCCTTGTTGTGTTCTGAACATTTTAAAAGACAGCTTTCGCTGTCTCTATTATTATGGTGGTATAAACCCCATACGGTCACCTCTCTTCTCTATATTAAAAAGAAGCAGGGTCTCTGCTTCTTCATTTATAATTTATTGCACCCATTTTTTATTGGGATTCAAATACCACTGGCCCGTATCTCCATTATGTATTAAACGTAATGCATAGAAACTTCCCTTGCTAGTATCATTCAATCCAACTTCTGTACAGGAATATCTTACAACATCTTTGCCATCAATATTTTCCTTCTTAAGTGAATCATATACCTTTTTTCCATCAGTTTTACATAAATCCATGTTTGAATAAGTCTTGTATGTAAGATAACCATTAACTGGGTCAACATATGCATCACAAGGTTTATTCTTGTCTTTTCCATTAGGACATAGGTATGAAGGTTCAGCAGGTTTACTTGGTTCTTCAGGTTTTGATGGTTCTATAGGTTTAGGATTTTCGCTTGGTTTAGTACTTGAACCCCCTCCATTTGTGGAGGGCTTATTAGTGCTTGATGTCCCACCACCCGTGTTACTTGGTGTTTCAGGTGTAGGAGTTGTTGGTTCTTCAACTTCTTTTTCTTCTTCAAGTACTGTAACCACAAACACTTTTTCTGTTTTATTACCATTGTTATCAGTAGCAACTGCTTTCATTTCATACTGACCTGCTTTTGATGTGTCGAGTTCACCCTCAACAACTAACTTTGTTTTGCCATCAACTGGATCAGTACCTGTTATAAACTCTTCAAATTTTAATTCAGAACCAAAAGGTGTCTCAATATCTTCAGCACCTTCTATTACAGGCGATTGAGTATCCTTTACGTCATAAGCAAATTCAAACTCTTTCTCAGTCCCATCTTTATCAGCCTTGATTGGTGTTTTGTGTTTGTCTGATAAATCCTCGCTACCGTGATCATCAAGTTTTATCGTTACATTTGCAGTATCAAGATTGATGATACCGGAAATCTTAGTGTAATCAGATTTTTCTGTATCAATGATTGTTTCGATGATTTGTTCTTGGTCTAGATTCTCACCGTATTCGAAAACGATGTTTTCTTTGAATACAATAACTGGTTCAATAGGTTTAGTTTGTTCAAGACTCCATATTCCAAATCCTCCTGCTGCTATAACCGCAACAGTAACAAACCCTGCTATTACTTTATTCTTTGTCGGCTCAAGCCACTTTTTAAATTTTTCCATTTTTACTATCTCCTTGCTTTCTCAATTCTAGTGTAGCATAATTCATTTGATTTTCTTACCTAGCAAATTTGCTATGTAAAATATTTGTTGTTTGATTGGATCCATATTTTTACTTTTATAATCGAAGAAATTGCTAAAATTAGCAATACTCCTACCACAAAGACTACAAGAATCATCATAAGAATAATGAGAGATTCATAAGATCGTGTTATCTGTGAAATTGGTAAATACATTACCACCACGAATATAAATCCAATCACTTCAAGCATTGATAATGAAACGGGTGAATACTGAAGCTCTGTTTTTGAATTCTGTATTCGTTTCATATCTTCAACTCTTTTGTACTGAAGAATTCCTACAACTATTAATGATGCGATTGTAAGAATCCCTCCAAAACTTAAAGCAATTACTTCTTCAATTGTCATAATTTTCTCCAAAAAGAAAAGCATATCTTGAGGTGGATATGCTTCAAATTACTCTCTATTTGAGATGACACTAACTTGTGTCGCTCTCTATAGATATATTATAGCATATCGTATAGTGTTCCATTCCTAAAAAACGGAGTATGTAAGCGATTACTTTTAGGAAAGATTATGTGATTTTGCTTTTTCGATGATATTTTGACGATATTCTCGGTTTATGTGACCATTACCATGATCCAACATCCAACCGTATGTCATAACTGATTTTAATTGAGCATCAATGTTATAGTATTTTACTTTATATAAATCTAACTCATTCGAAATCACTTTCCAGTTTTTAACTTCTACATATCTTTTCCAGAAAAAGTCTCGATGCATTTTACCAATAAGATAGTAATTGATTTGTTCGATCAACCATTGGATTGCTTCATTGTCTTTTTCAATCAAGTCTTCCACAATACTTGCTTCTGTAATTGAAGCGACTTGGACATTCTCTGTAGGCATTGAAATATACCAGTTACCTTGTTTGCTGGAGTACTTCGCTACATCCTTATCATGGATAAAGCGAAAGTACCCTTCTGCATCTTGAAACATGCTTCCCCTAAACTTAGCATCCTGAAGATAACCAATGAATGTTTCAAAAGCTTCTTCTTTTGATATCTGTTCAAAAAAGGATGCATCCATTGTTTCCGCAAGAAGTTTCTTTGACAACATTTCCATTACCTGGTCCTCCTAATATTTCTGTTCTAATATCTCTAGTATTTTCTTAAACTCTGTATCCGTGAACTCTAGTTCATCAATCTTACTTTGACACACGACAATAGGTATTCTTAATCCAGCAGCAATATCAATAATGTTTTTCTTGAAGAGCTTGATGACTGTCGGTTCAATCCATGTTTTTGATACCTGGTCGTAGTTTTCAAAATCTTGATACAATCTATGATTTTCAAAACTTGCATAACTTTTAGCAATAATCTTTCTAAGACGTTTATATATAGATTGTTTCATTTACTCACCATCTCTTCCCTGTAGTTTAATGACAAGAAACAACAATCCAAAGAAGAGTGCAACGACACCTCCAATACACAATAGTACAAACCATACTCCCGCAGAACTTAATAGTATCGTGAAGAATGATATAACAATGTCAGTTAACCATGCGAATCCTAGGAAATTTGTTTTATAGAGAATACTTAAGAGTAATACTAAAGGTATTGAAGCTATGGCATATACTAGGATACTTAGTAGTGATTTTTTTATCGTTTTCATGTTGTTCCTCCACAACATAGCAAGTTTGCTATGTAATATTCTTGTCTTTAATCGTTTTCTGGTTCCAGTGATTTTTGTGCTTTACTGATATGTGATCCATTCATGGATAAATAGAGATACATTTGCTGGCACTCCCATTCGAATTGATTGATATCTTTTTCATTAAACTCAAAGTCGAATATGTCAGTTTCTTCAAGCTTCTCACGTAGTTTCTTAAGTTGCTTTGAGTACTTACTTAGTTTCTCTGCTTTAGGTTCACGCTCATCATCTGCTTCATCGTCTTCATTCTGTGCAGTCTCACTATACTTACCTGTTAAGTATTCTTGTACAGTTCGTGGTGATATGAGACCATGAAGTCGCGTCGATATCCAATCAACCTTCAACATTCCCTTAGTCATAAGCCCTTCTTTTTTGAGTTCATCGTAAGCTGTAGCTAAAGTTTCAACACGGACCTTGGTCCATTCTTTTGTTTGTGGTCTTCCTGCATTGTAGCGATCAATAAGTTCGAGTTCTTCACCAACTGTTTCAGGTTTAGGAATAATGTTTGCGCGAATTGTTTCATGGCCCAGTTTCTTACAAGCAGTGAAACGACGTTCTCCTGATATAAGTTTGTATCGATGGTTAGATACTTTATAAACAGTAATCGCTTCAGCAACTTCATTGCCATTATTTCGAATATCTTCCATGAGTTCATCAATGCCTTCGATGGGCGCATGATTCAGTTCATTTCGTTCGATCTCATCAAGATCTAGTATCATCATTTTCTCTGCTCGCATCCCTTTGGATTCTTCATTGAGCATTCCATCAAATATTGACATGTTTCCACTCCTCCACTAAGTATTCAATTACTTTATTGTAGTCATCACCAACATTAGCTTTTGCATTATCAATCACGTACTTGTTATCGTATGATGCATCGGAAATTGGTTTCGCTTGATAACGAATGTTTTGTGTTATGGGTTTAATATAGTCTGTTTCAATCTCTGAAATAATCTTGACTCGTTCTTTATCATTGTTTGTACGATTAATCATGGTGAAGATTGGTCGTATCACAATTTCTGAGTTATAGTCTTCCATAAGGTCTAAAAGTTCAGTAATGGTGACAAGATAACCTTTCTCTGCTCCAGTATCTGGTTTAATCGGTAGAATAATTTCATCACATGCATAGATAATATTGGCGGTTAAGGTGTTGATGATTGGCGCACAATCGACAATGATAAAATCATAATTATCTTCGATTCTACTGATGACTTTACGAAGGCGATTTTCTTGACGTTTATGGTCCATGAGTATTGCACGTTCTGTAGATGCAAGACTCAAGCTTGATGGAATGATGTGTAAGTTTTCTACTTCTGTAGGATATGTTGTAGTGAGTTCGACATCAAGAAGCATTTGGTCAATGTAGCGATAGTTCTCATTTTCTGTGTATTCATTCATCAGTTTTCGAAGACTCTTTGAGTCACGCTTTGCGATTGCTGCAATGACACGGTCATCAATGAATGCTTCGCTCAGTTTGATGTTTAGAAGTGATTGTGATGAGTTGCCTTGTGGATCCATATCAATAAGTAATGTTTTGTGTCCTGCATATGCAAGACCTGCTGCAAGGTTTATTGCGGTAGTTGTTTTACCAACACCACCTTTTTGATTCGCTACTGCTATTGTTTGTGTCATGATTGTTTTTTCCCTTCTTCAATTTCACTTCCTAGTTGTGAGACAGATGTTGCAATTAGTACTGATAGTAAAAATATCTGTAAGTTACTATCTTTGAGTAAGTAAGCAATAAAACATAAAACGATAAGTATTGTTAGGATTATGCGATTCATATTTAATCCTCTTCTTTTCCGTTTCGAATTATCATTTCAATAGAATCAATATTTTCTCGAATGTTTGCTAAGTGTTTTTCAATATTAGACCATCCAAAATTGAAAGTATCTCCACTAAAACATACTGCATCATTATAAAGTGAATTGATTTGCTCATGGATATTTTCCATTGCTCTCAATATTTCTGGTGTTAGAATCTGTCTTCGGTCAAAGCATACACTGCATAAATTCTCTTCAACCCAGTGACACCCTTCAATGCATCCTTGTGCTTCAGTACATCCACACACTTCACAGACCCAGGAACCTTGTTCTTGCCATTTCTTTATGAGTTTTTCGTCAATTTCAAGTTTTTTCATTGGTTTCATCTTCCCTTCTTTTTAACATAGCAGATTTGCTATGTATTATTTTAGTTCAGTTAATAAGCCAGTTCTGGCCTATAGATTGTTAATAATTTATTGACTTGACTCTTAAAGCGTTCACGTAAATCTTTTAAGTTTATGAGTGTTTCTGCTGGTTCATCGAACATGATTTTACGTGTCACTCCTTTATCATCGATAAACTCCCATGTGTTAAAAATATGGTTGAAGTTTTTGAAGAGATCTCGAAGCGCTTTACCATACGCTGTAGGTGGGTTCTCATAATCAATGTATCGAAGCCCATTCCATGCATCTGGTTCATACGTCCTCCAGTTATCAATATCATCACTAATAAGTTCATGAATAACGTATTTTATGAAGTATTGCAGTGAAGCAATTTCACGATACTTAATATTCTTCCAATCTGGTCCATCTCGATTAACTCTGACGTACTCTCGATCTGGCCGTGAAGCAATTAGTTTGTTGAGTTCCTCTATATCATTTTTAAGTAACTCATAGTCTGCATCATAGGCAAATTTCTTTAATTTAAACTTAAGACCTGGTTCATTCTGACGCAATATACAGTAGAATGCAGCTACAAAAGCATCTCTCCATCGACGTGATGATGTTTTAAGACTTTCTGCAAAAATTCGTGTCTTGTTTTGTCTCCATCCATTCATCATCTTAGGCTTGCCATCTTTGTCATATTGAATATCACCTTCTTTATGAAGAAGAACTCCTCCTGGTGTATTCGCAGTACATCTTTTACCATCCTTTTGCCAGTAATCGTTTGCATAAACACGTGGTTCATTTTTCACAAATTCACGATCACAAATCCATAAATGAATATATATAGAATCCTTGTTTTTAGAACTCACTGCAAAGTACGGCAAATTCTCTTCACCATAGCAAACTTGCTTGATAAATTCATTGAGTATTTTAACCTGGAAACTCATACTATAGTTTTTACCGATATGTATTAAGAAATAGGCACCAAAACGCTTTTGATGTTTCTTGTTTGTTTTATTTTTCTTATATTTTTTACAGTTTTTGTTAGAAACTTCAGCTGTAGATAAATAGGCATCAACAAGTTCATCAATCACCATGCCATCATTTTTGCTTTTTGATAAGAAACGTTTGTTTGATGCATGCATTTTAGAGATTTCTTGTTTGAGATCGCGAACATTTTGAAAAGAATACCACACATCAAAACCAAAATGATACCAATCGTTTGATTCGAATTTCTTATTTGAATACGTCATGCAAAACCCTCCAATAAAATAATAGAAATGAATAAATACCTAACAAAAAGACTTGACATCCTTTTGTCTGGTCACACAATATGCGTTAGCATATTCAATAAATAAAAATGTTTGAACTCCTTAGAATCTTTTAAGAATAAGAACCTTCTTTAATCTTTTAATATTAATTCCTTGAATACCTTAGAGTCTTTAAAAAATAAGAACATTATTTAGTATTTCTTGACATTGAATTAGTTGGGACAATAATATATCCACAAGTAAGTAACCTAACTTGTTTTTTTTGTTTGTTTGATTTGATTTTCATTGGCCAATGTCGTATACTTATAGCGAAAGCAGTCGTGCTTAAAAAGCGCGTGCTTAAAACCATGATTTGGTGGTGATTTCAAAATTTACCTCCTCATTGTGGAAGACTTCCTTACCTGGTATTGGTCGTACCGGCTAGGATTGTAAAATCGAACTGTCGAAGTTCTGGAGCCGTGAGGCTCTTTTCTTTTACGCTTTTTCATCTTCACCATCGTGATGTTTATAATTGATAATCATATCGTTGAAGTCTCTCTCTTGACTGTAGTCAAGTATATCCAGGACATCATACTTAAGTAAATCTGCTAAATTGGTTAAATCATTAAGAAGGATTGTTCTTTTCTTTTTTTGAATGTACAAAGAAATTTGTTTTCTTATAACATCATCTCCTCGCGCAAGCGCTCTATACGAAATTTTGTGATATTCGCACAAATCATTCAAAAAATGTGCGATGTTCTCAACATAGATCTCATATTGATCTGTTCTGTATTCTCTCATGCGCCCTCCTTTCTATCTATTCTCGATTGTATGGTCGAACTTTGGTGCATGGTTCGACTAAACCTCCAAGAAAGTACAAAAAACGCCTGTATAAGTGGATAATTCACCTACAGGCGTTACTTCTAAGATACATTGGTGGACCATAACGGACTCGAACCGCTGACTTCATCCACGTCAAGGATGCGCTCTCCCAACTGAGCTAATGGTCCCTTTGCCTAACTATAATACCATAGTGATTCCTTAAACTCAATATAATAAAGCTTGATTCATTAAATGAAACCATTAAAAAAGGCATATATCTCAATATGCCTTTCAATTACAAACTTTCTTCATGATAATACGCTTTATAGGATACTCAAATAAGGTGTCGGGACGGTATTCCACAATCTCAAATCCTTGACTCAAATAAAACTCTTCACCTTTGACATTACCATTTTCAATATCTAATGTAATCAATTTTCCATGGTCCTTAGCTTCTGTTTCTACAAAGTCTAGAAGTTTTTTTCCATAGCCTTGATTCTGCATATGTGGAAGCACATAAATTACATCGATATGAGTATGATCTTGTTTATGCTCATACATTGCAAACCCTACAACCATCTCGCCTTCTGTAGCAAGCATAATCGTTCTATTTTTGATTTGCTCAAGCATTCTCTCTGTGGTAATGCTTTCTGTTATTGCATCATTCAGTACATCTTCAGGTATTATACCTTCATACGCTTGTTGCGTCGATAATATTCCTATAAGTTTAACGGCTTCTACATCGTTTTCTGTTGCTTTACGGATCATAAGCCCTCCCCTAATTTTACATTCTAAAAGTTTATCATATTCTTAAAACTTCCACAAGTTCGCTATTACTCTTCCTCTTCGTCAAACTGACTGTTATAAAGATCAGCATAGAAGCCATTTTGAACCATGAGTTCATCATGATTTCCTGTTTCAATAATATTACCATCACGCATCACAAGAATCTTATCTGCGTTACGGATTGTTGAAAGACGGTGAGCAATCACAAAACTTGTTCTTCCCTTCATCAAGGTCTTTAATGCTTCTTGAATCAGAGCATCCAGTCGTGTATCCACAGAGCTTGTAGCTTCATCTAATATTAGTATCTTAGGATCACTTAGTAATGCTCGGGCAATTGTAATTAACTGCTTTTCACCATTAGAAATGTTGGATGATTCTTCATTTAAAATCATATCATAGCCATTTGGTAGAGTCGTGATAAAGTGATGAACGTTTGCTTGTTTAGCTGCTTCGATTACTTCTTCATCACTAGCTCCTGGTTTTCCATAACGAATGTTGTCTTTAATTTTTCCACTAAAGAGCCATGTGTCTTGGAGCACCATTCCAAACAGTGAACGCAAATCATCACGTTTCATATCACGAATATCAATACCATCAATTCGGATAACTCCCGAATCAACATCATAGAATCTCATAAGTAAGTTAATGATTGTTGTTTTACCTGCTCCTGTAGGACCTACAATAGCCACAAGCTCACCTGGCTTAATATCAACACTTACATCTTTGATAATTGGATTTTCATCATAACCAAAGTGAATATGATCAAAGCTTACTGAACCTTCATAGTTCTCTAAAGTAATCGGATTGCTTACATCAACAACATCATCGGGTTCATCAAGATATTCCGTGATACGGTTTAATGACGCCATTGCTGATTGAATTGTTGGTGCAAGTTGAGTTACTTGTGATAAAGGCTGGTTTACTTGCCAGATATAACGTACAAACGCTTGTAAGGCACCGACAACTAGAACTCCTTCAGTAACTTTAATAACCCCCATGAACACACAGATAGCCATAATCACATAGGTCATTAATAAGACAATTGGAGTCATAAGACCTGAAATAAAGTTTGCCTTGAAGCCATTCTCACAAAGGGAATCATTAGCTTCTTTGAAATCTTCAATCGCATTCTCTTGGTAATTGTATAATTTAATAATGTTAAATCCTGTAAACTTCTCTTGGACGACTGAGTTCAAAGCCCCTAGAGAAGCTTGTTGAATTGCAAAGAGTCGTTGTGACTTCATTACGATAATTCGTGCAACCACAACACTAATAGGAATAATAAGTATTGCGACTAAAGCCATTTGCCAGTTAATTCTGAACATAAAGAATACGGCAAAGCTAAGGTTTAAGACTGCCATAATAATCTGTGTAAAAGACTGTTGCAGCGCTCCTGATAGAGTTTCCATATCTGTTGTCATACGGCTCATTAAATCACCAGCAGCATGACTATCAAAATAACGAATTGGTAAACGCGTCATCTTTTCTTTAATCTGTAATCTTAGGTCAAACATTGCTGACTGAATACCTGTAGTCATAAATCGTTGCATACCAAGTCTTGAACTAAAGTTTACAATTTGTAACACAAGAATTGTGAAGACTATGTTCCAGATAACATCATATTGAATATGTGCTCCTGCTACACCTTCACGAATATCATTAACATCACTTGCAAGTTGTGTTGTTACCATTCCTTCTAATGTAGGAGAAATAGCTGTGAGTACTGCTGCTGTAAAGATACATGCAACAGCTGCAAATAGACGTTTACGATATGGTTTTAATACACGCCATAATTTATTCATATTTTGCCATTTCCTCCTCGCTAAATTGAGATCTCGCAATCTCTACATAAATAGGACACGATACCATCAATTCTTGATGAGTACCCTTACCTACAATTTCACCTTCATTTAATACAATAATTTGATCGGCATCCACAATCGAGCTTACACGTTGGGCAACAATAAGTGTGATTGCATCATGTGTTTGATTCTTAAGGTTTGCACGAATCGTTGCATCCGTTTTATAATCAAGCGCTGAGAAACTATCATCAAAGATATAGATATCCGGTTTACGAACTAATGCTCTCGCAATACTTAGACGTTGACGTTGACCACCTGATACGTTGGTACCACCTTCACTGAGTGTCTCATCGTATTGATGAGGTTTCTGTTGGATAAAGTCTTTAGCTGCCGCAAGTTCTGCACTTTCTTCAAGTTCAAATTCATTAGCATCTTGTTTACCATAACGAATGTTGTCAGCAATACTTCCACTGAATAAGAGTGCCTTTTGAGGAATAAAACCAACATGGTCACGAAGTGCATAGAGATCATAATCTCTGACATCCACACCATTCACCAATACGTTCCCCTTCGTTACATCATAGAAACGAACAATCAGGTTGATAAGTGTCGACTTACCACTTCCTGTTGATCCAATAAAGGCAACAGTCTCCCTTGTTTGGCAGTAAAGTTAATATTATGTAATACTTCCGCTTCACCATCGGATAAGCAAAACTTACATTATCAAAGACTATTTCTGTTGTTTCTGTAGTTCCTTCACTTACTCCATTTTCTGGGTTAGTAATGTTTGGTTCCATATGTAATACTTCTGAGATACGGCGAGCACTTACTGCTGCACGAGGATACATAACAAATACAATTGAGAATAAGAGTAATGAGAATAAGACATGGAATAGGTATTCAAAGAATGCGATTAAGACCCCGACTTCAAGTTGTCCTAAGTCAACCATTTGAGCTCCTACTACCATAACCACAAGTACTGTCATATTAAGGATAAAGAAGAACACAGGTTCTACCCCTGCCATTAATAAGAACAGTTTCTTTGATGTACGAGTATATTCTGTATTCACTTCATTAAAACGTTTCGTCTCATGATCATCTTTTCTAAAAGCACGGATAACACGAACACCTGTGATGTTCTCACGAGTAATACGGTTTAAAGTATCGACAAGTTTTTGTTGTTTACGACTTAATGGATTTGAAAGAAATCCTACAGTAATTACTACAATAAGAATTAATGGAACAGCAATGGCTACTTTTAGAGCCAAGTTCACGTTCGTATTATAGATCATTACAGCAGATGCAAGAATCATTACAGGACTATTTAATCCCATACGCAATAACATTTGTACAAAAAGTTGTAGTTGATAGACGTCACTTGATACGCGTGTAATTAAGGAAGACACACCCAATTCATTGTATTCTGAGTGAGAGAGTTCCTGTGATTTGTTGAACATATCAACACGGATATCACGAGTAATTCGTGTTGCGATGCGTGTTGATGTATAGTTCAGTAAGATATTACCCATTCCACCAACAAAGGCTACACCAAGAAGGACAGTTCCATATTGTTTAATGAGAGCAATATCTTTACTAGCCACCCCTTCATCAATCATTTTTGCCATTATTGTTGGTATACCTAAGTCAGTTAAAGCCAATGCTAAAATCGCAAAAACGTTAAGAAGAAATAAGATTTTATGTTGCTTAAGATATTTTATTATTAGTTTCATAGCTACCCCTTGATAAAATTTCAATAACTGAACTATAATAAGGTATAAGGTTACCTTATAGTCAAGCATTATTACACGCATTGGAGGACTTTTTTATGGATTCAACCTATCTCACTACGGGACAGTTTTCAAAACTTACCAATATACCAAAACACGTACTGTTTTATTATGATGAAATTGGCTTATTTAAGCCTGAAATAGTCATGCCCAATGGTTATCGATACTATGCCCATTATCAATACTATGCCTTCACTGTCATAAGTTTTCTTAAGAATACAGGAATGCCACTGAAAGATATTAAACAGTATCTGGATGAACGTTCCCCAGAAAAACTTAAATTAGTCTTTGATGAGCAAGTTAAAAAGATTGATGAAGAAATCCATCGCCTCAATGTAAGTAAACATTTCATTATGCAAACTCAGTATAACATTGATGAAGCAGCAAAGAACACTGCCAACACCTGTATGATTAAACATTTTGATGAAACCTATCTTATTGTTAGTGAGAAAGCTCAAAGCCCAAAAGGTGGCCAGTACTTTAAGGACTATATGAATTTTGTAAACGACAATAACCTACGCTTCGCAAATTACATTGGTACAATGATTGATAAGAATGATATTATCAATCATCATTACGATCGTTATTCCTATTTCTTCACTCAGAAACTCAATCCAGGAAAGGGTCAATTGCGTGAAAAAGGCGATTATTTAACATATTATCATCATGGGAATTTCAACTCTTTAAAGGACGCTTATGATAAAATGGTAGCATACGCTTATGAAAATAATTTAACGCTTGGTGATTATTTCTATGAAAACCTGTTAGTAAATGATATTACAACACAATTTGTAGATGAGTTTGTTATTGAAATTTCTATAAAAGTGTTATAATACTCTCTGTTAGGAGCAATGATGCATGAACAAATTGAAGTATAAATTAGAACAATTTATGAGAGGACGATATGGTGTAGATATCCTTGGAAGAGACATGCTCTTCTTATCAATGATTCTACTTATCATCTCATTCTTCTTTAGAACCCAAGCAGTCTTAAGATTCTTGCCTTTTATTCTGATAATTCTTATGTATTTTAGAATGTTCTCAAAGAATTTTAGTAAACGTTATAATGAAAATAGAGTTTATACAAACTTTAGAGGAAAACTTACGGATCCATTTAAAAAAGGATGGAAACGAATCAAAGACTTCCCTAAATATAAATATCTTAAATGTCCAGAGTGTAAACAACAACTCCGAGTCCCTCGTGGAAAGAAGAGTATTGTAGTAACTTGTCCAAAATGTCGTACAAAATTTGATGCAAAAAGTTAAATTAGGGGGAATTTGATGTCACAAAGAAAAAATTACTATTCGATATTAAACGTTCCTCAGGATGCGTCACAAGATGATATTAAGCGTTCTTATCGTAAGATGGCACAGAAGTATCATCCTGATGTCAATAAAGAACCAGGCGCTGAAGAGAAGATGAAAGCAATCAATGAAGCTTATGATGTTCTGGGTGATCCAGACAAACGTGCTTACTTTGATCGTTTTGGTAGTGCTCAACAACCTCAAGGTAATCCTTACCAAGGTCAAGGACAATACGGTGGTCAAACCTTCTATGGGTTTAATGACATCTTTGCAGAAATGATGCGTCAACAGCAACAAGCACAACAACAATACCGTCAGCAACAAGGACAAGGAAATCGTCAACAATATCAACGACCTGTAAATCCTTTTGCGGCTTTCTATCGTTTCATCTTTATGATGTTAATCTTTAAATTTGTAATGAGTTTCTTCTTTAGCCTATTTGCATAAATGTATTTATATATTTTAAAACTCTTAACTCCGTTTTTACAAAGACGGAGTTTTTTATATAAATGATTATAATCCGCAATACAAAAAAAGAGTTGATCAAATTTCTTCAACCAACTCTTATCTCTTAAGATTAATTAAGTATTTGAACTACTTATTCAATTCTTCAAATGTCGCAATCGCAATCGCCACATCAAGTACACATGATCCAACACTTTCATAAAGTGTAATTTCTTCATCATTATGGCGAGCTTTAACTGTACCTGCTAAAACATCCCCAACGGATCCCACTACTTTATCTTTAGTGATTAAGCCTTTTTCTAAAGGTATGATAATATCACCTGCTGCAGCCCATAAGCCGTCAACATGTTCAGTAATAATTCTACTTGATTTCACAACTAACTCATCTTCTATTTCTTGCATATAAGGAGTAAAAGATCCAATTGCGTTTACATGAGTTCCTGCCTTAACTGCAGATGCGCTAAATACAGGCTTATGTGAGGTTGTACATGTACAGATAATATCTGATGATGACACACATTCATCTGCTGATTTGGCAGCAATAATTTTATAGGGTCTATTTTGAACCTTCTTAATTCTCTCAATGAAACCATCTACAAATTCTGGTTTAATATCATATACATATAACTCTTCTAAATCTCTAACTTCTTGAATCGCTAGCACTTGTGTAAAAGCTTGTAATCCTGATCCGATAATACCGAGTTTATTTGCATCTTTACGAGCCATAATATCTGTCGCTACACCAGCACTACCACCCGTTTTAATTGCTGTCAGATAGTTTGCTTCAAGTAACGCTTCCAATTCCCCTGTTTTATTTGAGTATAGACTAATTGTCGAAATTACACTTGGTAAGCCAATCTCAAGATTGCTGGGAAAAACAGAAGAGAATTTTGATCCAAAGTATGGTTTGCTTTCTGAAATAGCTGTAAGCCATTGACCACTGTTTTCCACATCTATTATTGGCATAACAATACGATCACCAGTATATATTAATCCCTTAACATTATCCAAATATGCTTGGCGGAATACATCCAATGCCATTTGCATATTTACAACTTCTTTTACCTGATCTTCTGTTATATAAATCATTATTCTTTCTCAACTTTCATTTTGTTTTCTAAATCTAACTTTTCATTACGCTCCATGTATTCATCCCATTTTTTTCCATCATATTTGAAGAATGCAATGAAAATAATTATGATAATAATCATTGTGAGAATACCTGTTGAAAGACTAATCGTTTGAATTGGTCCAAGGCCACCAATGAAGATTAACACTAAGCCAAGTCCACCTAAGGCAATAGCCCAAAAGATACGGTTTGCGCGACCTGGTTCTTCATCTGCAGAAAGATCATTAGTTGAAACTATTGCTAGTGTATAGGCTGCACTGTTAATAACAGTTACAGTAGATACAGCCATAACTGCTAGCATAACTACCAATACAACTGTAGCGAATGGCATTGTTTTTATGATTGCAATAATTGCATCAGTGATACCTTGGTTTTGGAATATTTCAATCACATTAACTACGCCTGTTTCATACGCATTCATTCCGTAGTATCCAAGAATAATGAAGTGTAACCAACAGCCAACACATGAAGCACCCGTTGCTCCTAATACTAGTTGTTTAATTGTTCTACCTCTAGAAATACGAGCTAAGAAGATCCCTGTGTTTAAAGCATACGCTGACCACCATGCAAAGAAGAATACTGTCCATGCTTGAGGGAAAGTTCCAGATGAGTGTGGTTCCGTAGTCATCATCATTCGGAAGTAATCTGAAACAAAAGTTCCCATACTATCTGTAAAGTTATTTAACATGTATGATTTTGGTCCGATTAAGAATACAAATGCTAACAGTCCGATAACCATAGCAAGTTTAGCATTACTAATAAATTTCATGGATTTTTGAAGTCCCCCATAGACTCCAAAGACAAAGAAGATTGTAAAGAACACTAATATACCTGCATCAATCCATAAAGAGTACTCAATATTAAATAAATCCATAATAATTGCACTAATTAATGGAGTAGAAAGTCCAATAGCAGCAGAAACCGCACCAATGATTCCCATCATATAAACAATATCTATTATTTTCCCTAATAATCCCTTCGCATTTTTTTCACCAATTACAGATGCACATGCAGTACTTGGACGGTTAGTATTTTCTCTTTTTACAAAAAAGAAAAATCCAAATACTACAGCTACAGTTGCATACAGACCATATGCTGATGGTCCCCAATGAAAGAAACTGTAAGTTGAAGCATAATTCATTGCCTCACGAGAAAGTGGTTCTAAATCAAACGGTGGTGCAATTGCATATTGGAACCACTCGCTAAATCCCCAATAAATCGCTACGCCTGAAGTTCCAGCTGCAAATAACATACCTAGCCATACAGGTGTACTAAATTCAGGTTTTTCGTTTCCTAATTTTTTGTTTCCATAGCTACTGAACGCTAAATACACCATAATAAAGGTATTTGCTAAAAAGAACCATTGTAAAGCCCAGCCAAAATTTCCAGTAATTATACCAAACACAGTATTAAACGCAGCTGATGATTGATCTGGAAATACAGCAACTAATGCACAAAACACAATAACAATTGATAATGGAATAAAAAATAGACCTTTATCAATACTTGCCTTTTTCTTGGATTGTGTATCCATATTTTTCCTCCTTGTTAGTTATTTATCAAACTAATCACATGATTATTATACAATCAATCGATTATTTTTAAGCTGTTTCTTTAAGAATTCTTAATCTTTTTGTTTGAATATATTGAAATATCATAGATTTTTTCTCTCGCTTGTTTAATTTGATTGTTTTTTCACAGTATTTTTGGTTTAATGCAAGAGCAACTGATATAATATATCTGAGAAAGGGAGATATTATGAACCCCACATTAAAAGTAAACCTACAAAAACAACGAACTATGCGTTATTTTATTGACGCAGCAAAACAAATTGCGGAAAAAGAAGGTATTGAAAAGCTGTCTATTCGTAAAATAGCTGATTTAGCTGGATACAATAGTGCTACCATTTATAATTACTTTGAAAACATTGATAGCTTGGTTGCTTTTGCAATGATTGACAGTGTAACAGATTATCTTAATGGATTTGATTATATATTAAGTAAGAATTTAGATCCCATCACTACATTATTACTCTCTTGGAGACTCTATGCTGAGTGTTCTTTTCCGAATCCTGGAGCCTATCAATATGTATTCTCTTCAGAAAACTCAAATTTTGCACTATCAAAATTGAAGTCCTATTACGAAATTTTTCCTATCAACAATCAGAACGTTAATAATATTGTTACTAACCAAGACATGGTTACACGAAACAGACTCTTATATGCTCCTTGCTTTGAACACGGTTACTTCGATAAGTCAAAAGAAGATTACATTATTGATTTTTGTTATATTGTGCATGGTGGTTTTTCAAGTCGAATCATCACAAGAGGACTAAATTCTGAAGAAGCAGTACCTTTATTTTTAGATTACTTAACTGAATTTCTACAACACCACATTCTTAAAGATTCAAAAAAAATACCAAGCACTAAAGACATTCTAAAAATTGATTATCACAAGCTATAGTTTTCTTTAAAAGTTAACTTAAAAATACCTCCTTACATTCCGTGTAGGGAGGTGTTTTCATCAGTCATCCTTAATTATTAACCGTTCGCCAATGATACCCTTGAATGTATATCCTTGATTTGTATAATTAGCCCAGTATACAAAGGAGAGCATTATGCCAAAAATTATTAAAGTTGATTCAGGAGTTGTAACAATCGCAATGAATAATGGAGACATTATTACTGTTCGAGATTATTCATTATCATTTAAGCCAGAGATAAATGATGTCGTTGAGGTCTATGAGAATGGTGAGGAATACATTGTTAATAAGTCCCAAACCAATTACAATACAACGAATATCTATACAGGAAAGAAACCTGTGAATAAGATTGCCTATGGGTTACTTGGAATCTTACTGGGTTGTATCGGAGCTCATAAATTCTATGCAGGAAAGATTGGTGTTGGTATTGTTTTTCTACTTTTCTCTTGGACAGCAATACCAGCAATTATTGGACTTATTGAAGGTATTATTGCCTTTACTAAACCAGAAGTTGAACCAGGTATCATATTAATCTAGTAACAACGGTTTCATAAAAACAGGCTGAGTGGATATCCATTCAGCCTTTTTACTATTTCTTTGCTTCTAACCATTCATCGCGCATAAGTCCATAACATTCTAAATTATGATACTTCCCATCACGATAGAGCATATTACGCATGGATCCTTCGTGTTGGAATCCCATCTTCTTATAGAGACCTATTGCACGTTCATTGAATCCAAACACATGAAGATACAGACGGTTTAAGTTAAGTCCCTCAAATCCCCATTCTAATAGTTGCGTCATGATTTGAGTTCCATAACCTTTACTCCATGAGTTCTTATCACCAATCACAATCGCTAACTCAGCATGACGGTTACGATTATCCAAATGCATAAATGCACAAGTTCCGATTGGTTTCTCATCATCATAAACAACGAAAGTCAAACCATCAACCATTATTTGACTCCAGTCCTTAACTTCTTCAAAAGCCATAGGACGAAGGAATACTGACTGATCAAACTTCGCTACCTCTGGATCATTTCTCCACTCATAATATGTTGGAATGTGCTCTTCTGTAAATTTTTTATACGTTAACATACGATCTACCCTCTTTTCACAGTAACATTTTTATCCAATTCTTTTTTAAAGCAATCTGAGTCATGGTCATTAACCATTCCTACAGCTTGCATAAATGCATAGATAATTGTAGGACCCACAAATTTGAATCCTCGTTTCTTTAAATCTTTACTAATTTCTTGCGATAACTGAGTTTGTGCTGGTACTTGAGAGTAATCATCATAGTGATTTACAATCGCTTGATAGTCTACTTTCGACCACAGATAATCACTCAGTGACCCTGTTTCTTCAATAAGTTTTAAGTACGCTTTCGCATTTGAAATAACTGCTTCTACTTTTAGCTTATGACGAATAATCCCAGGATCTTCTAATAGCCGATCTACATCATCACTTTTAAATGAAGATAGCTTCACAGGATCAAACTCTGCATATGCACGTTTCATGGATTCTCGACGTTTTAATATCGTAATCCAGCTTAAGCCTGCTTGTTGTCCTTCAAGACACAACATCATAAACAAATAACGGTCATCTGTATTTGGTGTTCCCCATTCTTCATCATGATACTTAATATCTTCCTCATGATGCATTGCCCATGCACAACGTTTCATAATTATCACCTGGTTTTATTCTATCATATTTCTTGTTTACTTAAAGCTAAGACTTAATAATTCATTACTAGTCAAGCTCTACGAAGCCTTCTTTCGTGAATTCATAGACACTATCAAATACCTCTTCAATAAGTGCACGGTCATGAGTTACACAGACAATTGCCCTCGATAGCTCTTAAGCATTGTATGGATAACATCTTGAGACAGTGGGCTAAGATTTCGTGTAGGTTCATCTAAGATAATGTACGGTGGATTCTTTAATACCAACTTAAGTAATGATACCTTAGCCTTCTGTCCACCTGATAAATCTCTCATGGGTGTATTCATTTCAGTCTCTGTGAATTTAAGACTTCCTAAGTGATTGATGACTTGTGTTCGTTCATCACGACTCCCCTGGTCAATACAGTTATCTATTGGACTCTTATTATAATCGAGATTCAATCGATAATCCTGGTGCATAAAGAACTCATCATCAAAGACCTGCTTCAACAAAGTACTCTTCCCACAGCCATTAGGACCTAGAATCGCAATCTTATCATGAGAATAGATATCTAGGTAGTAATCATGCCCAAGTGTCCTACCCGCAATCTTTAGTTCCTTAACATCAATTTCTAATAACTTCTTATGATGTAGCACTTCCATCTCATTGAATCTTAAGGAGATTGCTTCTTCTTGATCAATCTTATCTGCAATCTTCTCTCGATCAAATCGTTTCTCCATTGATTTTACGACTGCCATCTTTTTCTTCAACAGTCTCCCCTTTGAGGGAGCTTGACGTGATATTGTCCCTAACTTATGGTCTACCTGTTGATACAGTCGTCGCCACCTATCCATCTGCTTGGCTTTAAGAGCACGTTGATTCTCAACATTCTTATTATGAGTTGTAATGTGTTGGTATCGTTCCGCCACGTAAGAATCATAGCTCCCTTCGAATACTGTGATCTTTGAACGTGTCTTACGATGTGTTTGCTCAAAGTGAACAATCCGATTCGCTGTGTGCTGTAGAAGTCGTGTATCGTGTGAGATGAATACGACTGGTTTACTTTGAGCCTGTATCCAATCTTCTAACCACAATATCGTATTCAAGTCGATGTCGTTCGTAGGCTCATCCAGTAAGAAACAATCAGCATCCTGAAGTAACATACGAATGATTTGAATCTTAACCCTTTCTCCACCAGAAAAACTCGACATCGATCGATCGAGGTCAGCATCATTAAAATGAGATAAATGTTGGTGCAGATAAACATCAAGTTTTTGGTATCGATACCACTCTTCTCCAATGAGATACTCTCGAGCACTCATTGAAAGAATCTCTGTACTGAGATCTTGTGCAAGATATCCAAAGACTGTTTTAGTATGACTTAAAGAACGTTCCACATAGAGCTCTGGATCCGCTATATTTAAGATTGATTTTAAGTATAAACTTTTACCGTTTCCTTCTTCACCAATAATCGCAATCTTATCACCGTGATTGATTGACAAAGTAAAAGGCGCGACAAGTTCGCGCCCCAATGGTGTCTTAACACCGATATGTATTGTAAGCATGGCAAAACTCCTCCTATTAATTATTCAGTTTTAATTAATTGAAGAACTGTTCATTGCCACACCTCCTGACTAATTTAATAGTACCGAGTATTTATATTTAAGTCAATACATTCTCATTGTTAGTAAATGTTTTCGACTCAAAGATAACTATTATTTCATTGTTTCAAGATAAAAAATGTTTATTCATTACAATTTTTACTAGCGTTCATAACATCTTTATATTTTTTTTATTATATTGTGATATTTTCTTTTTACATGGATGTTAACTAAATTTCATATGTTTAGGGATGCTTTATATTGTTGCGTTCGTTAATGAACCACAAGTTATTTTGTCAATAATAATATAATTTAGTGATTCCAGAGGGGGAACTCATGAAAAGAATTAAATATGCGATTTTAGCATTATTTTCAGTCTGCCTAATGTTACCGCAGATTATGAATATTAATGCAGAAACAGTCACAAAGGAGATTAGTGCAACACTTACAAGTGAAGAGTTAAATGACACACGAACTGTCTCACTTAATTATGATGAAACCACGAATCTTCTTATTGATAAACAAGGCAACTCATTGGAAACTGTAGAATCAGGATCAAAACACTTTGCACTTGAATCTGTAGACATTACTAGATACCGACAAAAAGTTGAGATTGAATACTATCTTGGTGATTATAACAACTCAACCTTACTAGGTATTGATAGTGGCTATGCTGACTATGATGATATTGTTTCAGAATATTATCTATCAATTAACAGCATCAACGAAAAGTTTAACGCCAGTGTCCCTAGCACCTATAAACTTGTACCATTAAATTCACCAGCTTATCTCGTGCCTACAATCACAAATCCAGAGGAACCTATTGTCGTAAAGATTTTGGTTGCTGAAGTTCTGAAGTTTTCATTATCAGCAGCTAAATATATGAACCGACAAGATATGCTGAATCCATTACCAGCTGGAAAAACGCAAACAGAAATAGATAGTGCAACTGAATTTTGGAAGGTATATAGCCTAGGAACTTCTTTCTCAGGAATTCGAGGGCAAGTAATCAACCTTAAAAATGCTGGACAGTATTCAGATACGTACAAAGCAGGTTCACGTGATACGGGTACATTACAAGAATTCGGCTACTTTGATAACAATGGAGTATATCAAGAATCAACTACGATAACAATCAGCGATGATTTACCATCTCGTGTTATTGGTGCAGGATTCTATCATGTCGATGACTTCGGTGCTCCTGTTGTAAAACCAGGTATTTCTAGTGGAATGACTTCGGGTGGAAATATTGGTATTATTGGTAAAAGCAGTGATTGGAAAAGCGCATCTGTCTCAGAAAATTACCCTATTGCAACACAAAGTGATATCCTCAATGCTTATCCATTTCATATTGCAGGCGATCCTTTTACAAATCCTGAACACGATTTATACTACCCAGCTGAAAACTGGATGGTTAACCACCCATTATCTATTAATTATAACTATACTCGAACAATTCAATATTATGATGTAAACTTTGAATCCAATGGTGGAACAGCTATTACTCCATTAACTGGAATTGAAGAAGGTAGTCTCATCACTAAGCCTGCAAACCCTACTAAAGAAGGATTTGAATTTGCTGGTTGGTATTCAGATATCGACCTTACATCAGCTTGGAACTTCGATACAGACACATTGAATGCAAACACTACATTATATGCAAAATGGAATCCTATCGCTCCTGTGATCAACTATTATGATGTAACCTTTGAATCAAACGGTGGAACAGCTATTACTCCATTAACTGGCATTGAAGAAGGTAGTCTCATCGCTAAACCCGCAAACCCTACTAAAGAAGGATTCGAATTTGCTGGTTGGTATTCAAATATCGACCTTACATCAGCTTGGAACTTCGATACAGACACATTGAATGCAAACACTACATTATATGCAAAATGGAATCCAATTGCTCCTGTAATAAACTATTACGATGTTACCTTTGAATCCAATGGTGGAACACCTGTTACTCCATTGACTGGTATTAAAGAAGGCAGTTTTATTACTAAACCTACAAACCCTACTAAAGAAGGATTCGAATTTGCTGGTTGGTATTCAGATGTTACTCTCACAAAAGCTTGGAACTTTGATACAGATACATTACAAGGAAGTACAATACTATTTGCTAAGTGGAACCTGAAAGAAACTGTCATTGAAACTCCGGAAGAACCTAAACTTCCAGAAGTTACGGAAACTCCAAAGGAAGATCAAGATACTGTTAAACTACCAAGTACAGGTATTGCACAATCATATTCAAGTATATTTACTATTGCAGTTGGGATGTTATTAATTACTTTTTCAACTACAAATAGAAAAGCAAAGATGAAGAACAACTAATTTCTTCAATCTTATACCATTATAAAAGAAAGGCTTGTTCTGATTATTATTCAGAATAAGCCTTATTTATTGATATATATTATTTAATGATTACTCATCCATATTTATATTTACAAAGTTATCACGATACCATTCGTCATATGTTAATCCAGAATTGTAAACCTTCTTTGCAATATCTTCACCAACATAACGTAGATGCCATGCTTCAGGCATATACCCTGTAATATCTTCTTTACCTTCTGGATAGCGAACAATGAATCCAAAACGGTGAGCATTCTTATTAACCCACTCTGATTGTTTCGTTTCTTTAAACTTCATCATTTCCCCACCAGGAGTAACAACATCAATCACAAGCCCTGTTTGATGTTCTGAGGTGCCTGGACGTGCTGAAAGTCTATCAGCAGCTTCTTGTCCATACTGAGCAATATAACCCGTGTAAAGGCGTTCTTGGAGCTCATAGTTGCAATACGATGATGTCACAAACATCCAAAGTCCTGTTTCTTCATACATTGCATCAATTAGATACGTTGTCGCATTACTTACAGTAGGTGTTGCTCGATATCCATCACTCACTGAATATTTAGCAGGAATGAACGATAACTCTGGAACATAGTCTTTTGGTAATGCACGTTTACGTGTTACTAAAGCACTCTCCAGATGAGGATACTTCAGTTCCATTATACCGTCTTTATTCATGCCTACGTTCTCTGTATTCTCTTTAACACTTACATGTACTGTAAAGTTAGTGTCATTTACTCCATCACTAACATGCCAGGATATCTTTTGATCACCAAGTTGTGAAGTATCTACCTTATCAACAAGCTTAACCGTTTCTAACTTTTGCGTTACGTCATTTTTCTTTTCAGTAGCACTAACTTCGAATCGTTCATCGATTAGCTCATACTGGTAAACTTCAATCTTGGAATCATTATCTATTTCCTGACCTTCATACTTTACACTAATCTCAGCAGGATAGGAGTCTTTAGCTATTACAGGTACACGATACTCCTCACCGTTTGTAGTAAGAATCACTTCTAATGAATCGATAATCTGTAGATGATACTGTGGTGCCCTGCTAAGATATGAGTATTCTTTTAAAGAGTAAACAGTGTTTTCTAAAGAAATAGTAATGGTACCACCATCTACTCCAGCTGCTTTGTTGAGCTCATCAAAAGGTATGATGTCATAACGTTCACAATGTATTGTCTCTATCTTATGTTGTGCTTTATTTATGATAAGTGAAAGTATCGCTCCTATCGCTACAACAAGAAATGTCAATAGTACTAAGTGATAACGTTTCATACAAAATAACCTCCTGTAATACTAATTTAATGGAATGGATATCTTAACGGTAAATACATCATGTGTTTCATTATCACTATAGGTAATAACTCCGTTTAGTTTTTCTACAATATCACTCATGATATAAATCCCATGTCCATGATCGTGTGCATCTTTTTTACGGGTAATGATTGCACCTTTGTTTTTCTTAATTAATCCATCAAATGAATTTGATATTGAGAGATGGAACCAGTGATTGGTTTCTTTACCTAGAATCTTAATCCATCCATCTTCTACATTTAATGTATGGTTTAATGAGTTCTCAACAGCATTACCAAAAAGTCTTACAATATCTAAGTCAGATATCTCAAATCCTTCTGGGAAAAATACTTGAGCTTCAAATCGTATATTATTCTTTTCTGCTCTATTTGATATATCCTGAAGCATAGCATCCAGTAAAAAGTTATTACTATACTGCATCCCTGCATCAATTGGGACATCCACCACTTCTAAGGTGTCACGAATAAATTGCGCCATACCTTCGTTGTCTTCATTCTCTGAATAGTACTTAAGTGTATGAAGAACCTTACGATAATCGTGTCTAAACCGACGAATCGACATCAGTTGATCTTCAAGACGTTTGTAGAGTTCTAACTTCGATTCAAGACTCTCTATAATTCGTCGTTCAATCATTTCCTTTTCTGAATAAACTGTAATCTTATTCAAGTAGTAATAGAAATAAACAAGTGATAAGGCAATAAGACTCGCAGTCGTAAAATACGTTAATGAATACCAAGTTGCTTCAAGATCACGATAACGACCCGTATTTATAACCATCATAAGTATCCACGATACAAAGAGCCATCCTAGGTATGTACGAAGTTGGAATGGATGAGAGATAAACAATCTAAAATCATCATCTTTAACCAAATGTTTGCGTAATAATAGGAGTGTCGCTGTAGTAATGACTAAAGCTAAACATTGAACAATATAGTAACTATCCTTATGAACCATAACTGCAACAAGTGGTTGCGATGATGCGAGAGCAATAAGTGGGAAGATAATCCCCCTCACTGAATAAGTACTAACAATGTAGACCATGGATATTGTGAGGGCAGTCAATGAGCTCATCTTATAACGCGCAATGACATTGATAAAGAGTAAAATAATGAGGAGTACAGAGCGGATAAAAGAACTGACTCCCCAAAAGATAAAGGTCACTGATATTGCATTAACTGTAAGTGAGAGAATATCAAAAATTACTCGCTCATAACGTCTTTCAAAAAAATTATGAAACGAGTAGTTCATGATTTCAATAAAGGCTATCATAAATAGCACATATACATAGAAAAAAACAGACATTACTATCCCCTCTTGTTTCTAGCTCAATTATACTAAATTGGGAATAAAAATAACACTACAATTATTGCAGTGTTATTTTTGAGGCTTGTCAAATCCCTCGGTACTATCGGATTTAAAGATTACGGTAACAGTACGAAGTATTAATTTAATATCTGACCAGATGCTGTAGTTCTCAATATAGAGTAAATCCATCAGCAGTTTATCGTAAGGGCTTGTGTTATATTTCCCTTCGATTTGAGCAATACCTGTTAATCCAGCCTTTACACGCAAGCGGTAGCGGAATTCAGGAAGTTCCTGTTCGTATAGCTCTACGTTGCTTAACATCTCAGGACGAGGCCCTACAAGGCTCATATCGCCTTTTAAGATGTTGAGAAGTTGAGGAAGTTCATCCATACGAATCTTACGAAGAACTTTACCTACTTTAGTGATGCGATCATCATCTTCAGTTGAGGAATAGTTCTCAACGTTTTCTTTCATTGTTCTAAATTTATAAACTTTAAAAATTTTACCATTGATTGTATATCGATCTTGAGTAAAGAGAATGGATCCACCATCACCGAGTTTAATTGCGATTGCCGATACAATCCAGATTGGTGACGATAAGATAACTCCTACGATTGCTCCAAGTAAATCAATAGCACGTTTAACAACACGTTGTTCAAGGGATAAACCTTTTGCATCAATGCTTATCATTGGCTTGTCATCAAATGTGACATGCTCACCACTAAGCTCAAGTACATCTGAGATTGAAGGTGAATAGGAGAAGCTGATACTACGCTTGTAGCACTCATCAACCCACTGTTTTCTCTCTGCTGAACGAACATTAACAAATACAACGTATTCAATTGCATCTAAGCATTTTGGATCAAGAATCTTATCTTGGTGAACCTTGCCAACAACATTGTACTGTAACTTAAATCTATCAATGAATCTTTCGATTACTCCAGCATCATGATCATCAGGATCACTACATACCAAGAGTGTCTTCATTGGTTTATTCATATTGAAGTAAATTCTATTTCCGATTGACGTTGTGATGTAGATAATTAAGATTTGAACAACAATCACAATTAATAATGTATCAAGTTGTTCTAACTTAAAAACTGGATTATTAAATGGATTCGTATTCATGATCATTAACTGCAGATAAGTAAGTAGATCTGTCAGAATGATTCCAACTGCCATAGAATAAATAATTGGTTTGGTTTTCTTCTTACCAATTTCAAAGTTTCCGTAAACAAACATCATTAGTATTCCAACAGTAACAAAAGTCATTGAGGTAATTACGAGTGTTCTTGATAAATTTACTAAAGCAATATTTTCTCTTTTGAAGCACAAGAAAAATACTAGGTAAAGTGCAACATAAACTATGGTCTTATATAAAACGATAAATAAGTCTCTAGAATTTTTTCTCATAGTATTCCTTTCAAAACAAAAAGCTAGTTGAATTATAACATATGTACATACTCTTGAAAATTAAAAACACATCATTCCAAGTAGCTTTACCAATTATATCACATTAGAAGAAAAGCACACTATGCATATCGGCATAATGTGCTTCATGTGAAAAGAAACATAATTATAAGTCCTTAATTACATGTTCACTACTATTTTCTTTTAAACTTATATTGATATGTAAGGAGAACAAACTTTAAGTTACCGATAATATATCTATTAAACAATCTTCCTGGTTCTTGAATAAATCTATAGAACCATTCAAGACCGGACTTTTGCATCCACTCAGGTGCTCTTTTTGTTACTCCTGCAACAACATCGAAACTTCCACCAACTCCCATACAAAATGGAATATCCATTTCCTGAAGGTACTTATTTACCCAAAATTCTTTCTTAGGTGAAGAGAAAGCTACAAATAGCATATCTGCCTTACTTTCCTTAATCATATCTACAATTTCTTGTTCTTTTGACTGATCAAAATATCCATTTTTTATTCCTGCAATGACAACATTAGGATATTTTTCTTCAATGATTTGTTTAACTTTTTCAACAACTTCTTGCTTTGCACCAAAAAGAAATATTCTGTATTTTTTTACATTTGACAGCTTTAACAGCTCTTCAAATAAATCGATTCCTGTGACCCTTTCTTTTAAACTAACTCCAAGTTTTTTTGCTGCCCATAGAATTGAAGCTCCATCTGCATTAATAATAGGACAACTGTTGATGATATTCGTAAGTTCCTCGTCTTTATTCATTAAATTAATTTTCGATGCGTTAATTACAACATGTTGGGTTGGAACCCTCCTTTGAATAATCTCATCTACTTCTCTCACAGTTTCATCCATAGTTAGATCACTAACATATGTATTAAATATTCTTTCTTTCATTGTATATCCTCTCGAACTCTACCCCTATTAACAACAAGGAGAAATTATAGATTGCTGAGAAAAAATAACTTTCAGCAAAATAGTATATCCCAAATATCAGGATAAAGTATAGTAACTTCCTATTTTTCGTAAATGCAACCACATAACTTACTATAGACATCATAATACCAAAAACAACATATCCATACGAAACTAAGGTAAGAACAAAACTATTATCTACAGTAACAATATATCCTTGTTGACTTCTTAACCCATCAATATTCGTTCCGAATGCAGTTAATTTTGTTAAATTTATACCATCGGCACTATATCGAATTCTATCCGATAACGCTCTGTTTAATTTACTTAATATTGTAATATCAATTCTCATATATAACATCGGAAGTAAAAAAGAAAATATAACAACCGTAAAAAAAGAAAACTTCATTATACTCGACGAATACTTCTTATCTACAAAGAAATATGCAAAATGAGAAAATAAATAACAAATTAATCCAGTTCTGGAGAAAGTAATAAAAAACAGTACTAAAAAAAGAAAGACAAATATGAAATGAACATATCTTTTTATTATTCCAAAGTTTAGATACAAATAGGATGCAAAAGGTATGAATGAATTAAGAAACAATTTATTTGCATGATTGTATCCTAGGGACTCTTTAAGAACCGATATTTCTCTACCAAATATAGTTCTATTTTCATAATTTTCAAAACTAACTCCATTAAATGAAGTGTAATTCGTAACAGTAATAAGGATTGAAAACAAACTAGTATACATGACGATCTTGATGGTAGTGTCAATATTGTCTTTTTCTATCACCATCATTAACAGAAAGGTAACTAGGATAAACTGTCTTCCACTGTATATAACACTTGTAAGAAACAATACTAATAGGATTGATTTGATAATTCTAGTCTTATTAGTGTCTTCTAATACGAGTTTGTGAATAAACAGAACTAGAAGTATTGCGACCCCAAAATAGCCACATATTTTTTGAATCTTTACAAACCACGGAATGGAGACAAATTGATTTATCGACAATAAGAAAACCGAAACCGATAGTAAATTATCATTTATTTCTTCATTAATAATTTTTCTCATACTCACCTCTTTATTATATCAACTAATACTTTTTCAACATTGATATCTAAATACTTTTCTGCTGTTTCAATTGCTAAAGTACACATGTTATCATATTCTTCATCTGTAATTTCAGCTGATATAACTATTGACTTAGCAAGATCGCTTGCATTCCCAGAAGCAAATCCGATGCCATTCACTTCATTGACAAAATATGAAGAAATCCCTGCAACTCCACTAGTAATTAAGGGTGTTCCACATGCCATGCTTTCTAGGCCTACTAACCCTAAACTTTCTTGCAATTCTGAAGGAAAGATTACAAACTTTGAATTTTTCATTTCTTTTGCAAGATCTTTTTGTGGTAGGGAGTTAATCCATTCGACTTCATCTGTCAGACCGTTTTCATTAAGCAAATCATTTAAACTATTAGACTTTGATCCACTTCCAATTATCTTGAAATGAAGGGCTTGAAAAATGTTAGGGAAATCTGTTTTTAATATTGAAATAGCACGAATATATGTATCCCAACCTTTTCCTTCATCTACTCTTGAAATATATGAATAAGTGTTTTTTGTTATTGAGGATGAATGTTTAATGAACTCATTTTTACTTAGGTTTTTATGATTAAAAATCAATGAGTTCACTCCTCCTGAAGGATAACAATATATATTGGACGATGAGAGGCCTTTATAATTAGTCAATAGGTAATTTTTAAAATACGAAGAAGGAACAACAATTTTAATAGAGTTTTGTAATAATTGTTCGGTGTGCTTCCTCATCTTATACTCAATTCCCTGTTTTGCCACAACATCGGATCCATGAACATTTGTAATAATTTTTCTTTTTCTAATTAGTGATAACTTGTTAATTAGAAACGCTACATGTGATGGGTAATGAATATATATCAAACTTGAGTTATCAAACAGATAAAAAAATATTATTCTAATGTAAAAGACTAGATATTCTAGCCCTTTTCCTAATTTTGACACCTTTTTATTCATTACTATTTTTGATATTTTACTATATTTTTCAATTGACTCTGTTGTGCTCCTAACAAAGACTCCATATGTAGGAAACTCTTTATTAGGGTACATGTTCGAAATAACTAATGTTTTCATATTACAACTTGTATGTATTAGGTAAAGTTATTGAGTTTTTTGTATCAAAAACAACTTTCCCTTCTAACGACTGATTTTTTAGTTGATCATGATTAACCATAATAACAACTAACTCAACAGATTTAATGAAATTAGAAAAATCCAATTCTTGATTTGCTATTTTCTTCTCTATAATTAATGGATCATATATAATAAATTCTTTTGATTGTGGTATATTTTCTAAGAGTTGTAGTGTTGGACTTTCTCGCATATCGTCAACATTTTCTTTATATGTGAGACCATATATACCTACTTTACTAAACTCAGTTATATTATTTTCTTTCATTATTTCAACAATTCTATCGAACACATAGTTTGGCATACTATCATTAGTGCGTCGCGCTTGATGAATTAGTTTAGTACTTTCTGGATAATCTCCCACTAAAAACCATGGATCTACTGATATACAGTGCCCACCTACGCCCGGTCCAGGTTGAAGAATATTAACCCTTGGGTGTTTATTGGCAATTCTTATCACTTCATATACATCAAGGCCAGCTTCTCTACAAACTTGAGCTAACTCATTTGCAAAAGCGATATTAATGTCTCGGTATGTATTTTCAACTACCTTACTCATTTCGGCAGTTCTTATATCTGTTAATACAATTTCTCCTTTACAGAATGTTTCGTATACTCTTTTAACTTTTTCGGCAACTTCTTGACTGTCTGCACCTATGGTTCTAGAATTGTTGATTAATTCACTAATCATCGCACCAGGAAGAATGCGTTCAGGAGCATGTACAAGTTCAGGAGATTTATTGCTTTCTAATACTATCGGTCTAATGTACTTATCTATTGTTCCTGGAGATACTGTTGATTCAATTACCAGTATTGCTCCTGCGTTCATTACTTCTAAAACTTGTCTGACTGCTGATTGTACATATTTTGGATCTATTAGTTTACTCTCTTTCATATATGGAGTAGGCACCGTAATAATATACATATCCGCCTTCACCGGATGTGTTTCTGCAGTAAAACCAGATTTGGAAGCTTCTAAGAAGAGATCACCCAGTCCTCCTTCTTCAAAAGTAACAATATTATTATTTAACTTATTTACTATTTCTTGATTTGTATCCGTGCCTACTACAGTATTACCATTCGCCGCTAATATCAAACTTGTTGGTAAACCAATATATCCTAAGCCTATAACATTAATTTTCATAGTTTTTTTCTCCTTCAAAATAATCTAATATTGCATTTACTATTTGTTTACTTGCAGTACCATCACCATATGGATTAGCCGTGCTACTCATCCTATTATACTCTATCTTATCAGTTAGTAATTGTTTAAAAGAATTGTATATATTCTCAAATTCTGTTCCAACTAATTTTAATGTTCCTGCTTGCACACCTTCAGGGCGTTCAGTAGTGTCTCTCATAACAAGTACAGGCTTACCAAGACTAGGTGCCTCTTCTTGTATTCCTCCACTATCTGTTAATATAATGTATGATTTATTTAATAAGTTATGAAAATCAGAAACATCTAAAGGTTCTATTATTCTTACGTTTGGATTATCTCCTAATATTCTTTTTGCAATATCTCGTACCTTGGGATTCATATGTATAGGGTATACTACTTTAACATCTAAAAATTCCTCAGTTATTGACTTTATTGCCTTAAACATGTTTTCCATTGGTGTACCAATGTTTTCTCTTCTATGAGCGGTTAGAACAATTAATTTTGAGTCTTGTACCCACTCAGTAATATCACTTGAATAATCTGAATCAACAGTATATTTAAGTGCGTCAATCGAGGTATTCCCTGTTACATAGATGTTTTTTCTGCCTTCTTTTAATAGTTGGCTCTTTGCTACTTCGGTAGGAGCAAAATTTAAAGTGGATATTAGAGTAATCGCTTGTCTATTAAACTCTTCAGGATACGGAGAATATATATCATACGTTCTTAAACCAGCTTCAACGTGAGCAACAGGAATTCTCTCATAGAAGCAAGATAATGCTGTTACAAACGCAGTGGAAGTATCACCGTGAACTAATACTAAGTCAGGTTTTTCTTTTATTAGTACTTGTTTAATCTTATCAAGAATTGATATTGTTACATCAAACAATGTTTGGTTTTCTTTCATAATTGATAAATCGTAGTCTGGTTTCACCCCAAAAATATTTAAAACAGAATCTAACATTTCTCTATGTTGTCCAGTAACACAAACAACAGATTTAATTTTCTCTTCTTTTTCTAATTCTTTTACCAAAGGGCACATTTTTATTGCTTCAGGCCTTGTTCCAAAAACACTTAGCACTTTAATCATTCATATTCTCCTCTATTTCGAACCTATTTTTGCAAAAACGACTACAAAGGTTTTCGCTAAAATCTTAAAATCTAATAACAGTGTATAGTTATCTATATAATCTGCATCAAGTCGGACTACTTCTTCAAAGTCAGTAATATTGCTTCGTCCACTTACCTGCCACATACCAGTGATTCCTGGTTTCATGCTTAATCTCTTTTTATGATGTGATTTGTATTCTCTAAATTCATCAATCGTTGGTGGTCTTGTACCAACTAAACTCATATCCCCTTTTAACACATTAAAGAATTGTGGTAACTCATCAATACTCGTTGCTCTAATGAATTTCCCAACCTTTGTAACCCTTGGGTCATTTGTCATTTTAAACATATGACCATCAACTTCGTTTTGGTTCATAAGATCTTTTTTGCGTGCTTCTGCATCTACACCCATAGATCTAAATTTGTAAATTTCAAAAAACCTTCCATTTTTACCAACACGTTTTTGTTTAAACAAAATTGGTCCAGGAGATTCCATTTTTATTATTGGACCAAGGATAATTGCAACAAGAATTGTTATTACAGACCCTACGATCCCTCCAACAACGTCAATGATTCTTTTTATTATCATTGACTCTTCAGAGTGAAAAACTTCAGCATGAGTCATTACAGGATAATCACCAATATAATTCAAGCTGCTTCTTGAATTGTTAAACTGTGATATTGTGTCTAACCCTAAGTGGATGAGAATACCCATACTTTCTAAGTCCAGCAACATCTCTTCCATAGGTTTTAACTGTCCATAACTTAAAATCACTAGTACACCATCAACTGCCTGATAGCGAACATAATCGGGTAATGTTTCAAGATTAGCGACTACTGAGATCTCTCCTATTTCAGACCCAATTAAATTTGCATCAATAATTGCATATCCAACTATGTCAACTACTGATCCAGATTGTATTCTCTCAATTTCCGCACCTCGTTTTGCTTGTTCTTGTGTTGTAATAACTAATACTTTAGTCTTAGCATCATTTTTCTTCGTTCTATATAAGTGAATCAATATTTTTCTTAGAAGGACACCGAAAATCAAGTATAGCGCTAGTGAAAGAAAATATACTCCTCGTGATACATATATTGATTTTCCTAAAATAAAGGTCATCCCTGCCATCGCAATAGCGAATAGCACCACATTTTTTGTTACATTGAAAAACTCCTCTGTTTTTGTTCTTGATAAAAACAATTTGTTTTTACTTAATGTAAAGAACTCTGTGATAACAAACGAAATCAAATAAATACTAAATGATGAATAAAATGTTAATTCAAAAAAAAGATTATCATTTTTGAATAACACCAAATAAGTATAAGACGCTAACAAATAACTTATTAATAATGCAACTAAGTCTGCTAAAAAAACAGAAAGCTCCATTGTTTTGATTCTGTTCATCTTTTTTCCTCCATATTCCATAAAAGTATATCATATTTGTTAAGTACATAAGATACAATATAATAATAAAAACCGTTATTATCTTTTTTGTACTTAAAATATCTAAACTCTCACAATAAATTATATAGTTAAACTCTATTTTCACATATATTTGTTGCGCTTTTTAATATTTTTCCATTTGATAATAAGGTTGTCAAGTCAAGTCCTAAATCTTGTGTAAAAGTTATTATGTCAGTAAGTGGATCTAACCAATCCACTTTTTAGTTTCATCATTAAATTTAATATACTGCCTTGAACTCGTATTCCAATCCTCATGAATATCAATGAGGACTGAACCTATAAGTCGTAATGATGATTGCTCGTTTGGAAAGATGCAGATGACTTTCTCTCTTCTTCTAATTTCAGAATTGAGTCGTTCAAGCATATTCGTGCTTTTAAGTCTGGAGTAGTTAGTTTCTTGAATGTTGCAATATTGAAAAGCATCTTCAAACCCTTCATCAAGACAATCCGTCATCTTCTGATATTTCTCACTGTAACGTCTGACAATATCATTTTTCATATTTCGTGCGATATCGATATTATTCGTTTTGAAGAGTATCTTTAATTCATCTGCGAATCATTTCGGTATTCTTTCGTGGCAACTTGTCAAATACATTGCGCATGAAGTGAACTTGGCATCGTTGCCATGCTACAACTCCAAAAACGTCTCGAATCGCCGCCACTTCGCCTTTGTGTGCATCTGAGATGACGAGTTTCAATCCTGACAATCCTCGTTCTAAAAGACGTGTATAGAGCTATTGCCATGTGCTAAATGACTCGCTATCGGATATAGAGAAATCTAAGAGTTCTCGTTCTCCTTGAGCATTGATACCTAATATAATATGAAATGCTTTTGAGACAGCACGATGTTCTTCTCGAACCTTAATATGTAATACATCACTCAAAATAAAGGGATATTTTTTAACGATGGATCTATTCAGAAACCTCTCAACAAGTGCATCCAGTTCAACTGCTAACGAGCTTACAAATGACTTAGAAACACTGACACCGCAAAGTTCTTCTATAACCTTCGTTACTTTACGTGTAGAAACACCTTGAACATACATCTCTAGCATCGTAGATAGCAGTGCTTTCTCACTCCTTTGGTAGCGTTCAAATACAGAGGGAGAGAATTTCCCATCACGTGTACGAGGTACAATTAAATCAAGTGTACCAATGCGTGTTGTGTAATTGCGATCATAGTGACCGTTTCGATGGGAAATACGTCCCTCATCACGAGAATAGGTATCGACATTAATATACTCATCACGTTTACGTTCCATCAACTGGTTAAATATCGTAGTCAACATTTGTTTTGTGAGATCATTTGCACCCCTCTTTGAAATGATGTCTTGAATCTGTTCTGAATCTAAAGTAAAATTGATTTGTGTCATAGAGAACTCCTTATGTTTGTGTCGTTACTAACATAATAGCAGAGCCTCTATGGCTTTTTTTACTTTTACACAATTATATGGACTTTATCGGTTGTTAAACTTTCAAATATTATAAAAGTCCATAATAGGCGCCTCATTTACATAAAAGAACAAGCAAAATTCTTAACAAACATTCATGCGAATTTGTTAGTTCTCAACCTTATAAATTTCAAAATTATCATAATAAATTACGCCATTTTCTTCAATGCTTCTATCCCTATATAGCCCTATTTTTACATAATTTACAGAGTCATTATAAATTGTTTGATAATGTTTTTTCCCTGTTGTGATTGATTCACCATCAAGGTAAACTTCAACAAAACCTTCAAAATCATATAAGACATTTACAGTCAAAGTATACCATCTGTCTTTATCAATTTTTATTGGTTTTATTTCATCCACAGAACTGGAAGGAAATCTTATTTCCAAATTGTTATCGACATAATCAATCATAAATGGTGGTGCTTTTGGATTTTCTGAATATTTTTCCCATGTCTCACCATTTGTGAAGTCAGGTTTATCATGGAGTTGAAAAATAGACTGCCATTTTTTTGAATCCTTATATTGTTTATCAATCATAAAATCAATCTTATAGACCATTTCATCGCCGACTTTCTCATTAACTTCTTTCTTAAATTCAGCACGATGTCCATTGTTTACAAAATCACCTTTATGAAGAGTTACCTTCAACATTGTATTGTCTTTGTCCTTAAAGTCTTTTAATAATGTGAAAGAGTGATTTGTAGCAGCTTATAAATTTATGTTTTTGAGTGTGTTGTTTTCAAAGTTTTCTTCAAACACTTTAAATTTTTTATGTGTTATCCTATCATAATTTTCAGCACTACTGCCACTGCTACAACTTGATAAAGATAAACAAATAATTATCATAATGAATATTTTCATATTACAACCTTCTTTCTTCAAAAAGACAGTATACCATAAATAACACTAACAAATTTCTCTATATTGTCAACTATATTTAAAATAGATTATTATTCAGGTTTTTTAGCTCTTCATATTACCAATTTATTGTACTATTCACATGTTTGATATGCTTTTTTTAGTTATAATTGGCAATAAGAAGTTGATTGTAGCCATAATATTGATTAAAGGGCTAAATACTTAAATTATATGATATTGCTACTTATCAAGCTATCAGTTCCATGTAATTATTTCCGACAATTTCTGTTTAAATTAATACCAAAAGAGCACAAATATCCAGACTTGAAATATGTCATCACAACATAAAAAAGAATATCAGTTTTTAATCATATGAACTGACCTAGTTCATCGGTACCAAATTAAAAAAATACTTCTATCGATTCATTGTAAAATGAAAAGATTGAGGTATTTTTATATGAAGAAAATATTTCTACAAAAGACGTTAAACTTAAAGCGATTGAAACGAAGCTTGCAGGAGTTTCAGTTAAAAAAATTATGAAAGAATTAGATATCAAAAGTGAATCTCAAGTCTATGCTTGGTATTACTGGCATCGAGACGGAGAGTTCTATCGGTTTGATCAACCTATAGGGAGAAAGTATACATATGGTCATGGTCCTTATGAAGTCCAAAGTACAAGTGATAAAGATAGGATAAAACAATTGGAGATGCAAAATGAAATCTTAAAAAAGTATCGAGAGTTGGAAAGGAAGTGGTTCCGGAAGTAGTTATCCAATTAATTAATTTCGATAAAGGGAAGTTAACTCAAAAGAAAGTGTTAGAGGTCCTTAACATATCCAAAACTACGTACAATAGATGGGTTAAAAAAATACCCAGAGACAAAGAGGACTCCGAACTCGTTAAGCTCGTTAAAAGCCTTTGTAAGAAAAATAAGTTTAGGTACGGTTATCAAGAAATTACATATCTTATAAATAAGGAAATAAGTGTAAATAAAAACACAGTCCAAAGAATCATGCAAAAACATAACTTGAATTGTAAAAGTTCGACCTAAACGAAGAAAATCAACGGGACAACCCTTTAGAACTGTAGAGAACATCAATAATGTAGATTTCAATGCGACTCGTCCATTAGAGAAATTATCAACTGCATAACCAATTTGCCTTTTGGAAAGTCAATGCTTTATCTGTTTAGTATTATGGATATATATATTCGAGAGATTATTGCGTATACAATTAGTGATAAACAAGATTTAGAATGCGTATTAGACACATTAAATAAACTTCCGAATATCAGTGAGAGTTGTATCCTTCACAGAGATTGAATAAGAAGTCAATAAGGGAGAAAGATCATTTTATTTAAGCAATTTGTGCACACCAAAATATTGAATAAGTACTAAATTTACTTTTGTGGTAAAATTACCTTATACAAATAATTCCTCTTTAGAACATACGGCAAATATGATTCTTGTGAGTTTTGTACAACCAGCGATGATTGCAGCCTTTGAAGCAAGACCATCGCTTTTATTTGGTACCAAAACTATAGGTCAGTACCATGAAAATTCTTTTTTCTATTATTAAGAAATTATAAATTTTTAATTTCACTTATCTAACATAAGCACACAAAAAACTCTACCATCATGTAGTTTGATGATAGAGTTTTGAGACTCATATTATGTGTTGGACTTTACCAATATTAAATTTTCAAGAGTGCTAAATAATAAGTTACGTTTAAACTGACATATCGTTTCCATGACTATAAAACGAAAAATTAATTACTATATATAGGTGACATTAATCCAATGTAATTGATTTTCCACTTTCCATAACGTTAATGAGTCTGGATCCTTTATCTACACTCTCTTTGTTTGGATTCATTACATAAACATTGTGTCCTGGCATTGAGTAAGTAGATCCACTACTTGCTCCAGTACCGTAGACTTGATATTGAAGTATTTCCCATGAATCATTTGAATCTAATTGATTACGAATTAACTTAGTAAAATCTTCTTGCGGGATACTCATTTGCATACTATTTCCAACTGATTTCAGAATTGACGAATAATTTGTTAATATTGCAGGAGACATTGCTTTATTCAATATTCCTTTTATTAATTCTTGTTGGTTTGTAACACGATCATTGTCCCCTCCAGGGAGGCTATATCTTTCTCTTACAAAACCAAGCGCTTGAGATCCATTTATATGGTTCATACCTTTGGTAAAGTTATAATTACCGTGTAAAGATGTAAATGTATATTTAGAATATACATCTACCCCGCCCAAGGCGTTCACAATATCTTGAACTGATGTAAAGTTAACTTTAAGGTAGTAATCAATATTGATTCCAAATAAGTTTTCTAGTGTCTTCACAGACTCTCCAACACCATAAATACCTGCATGTGTGAGCTTATCCATTGCACCTTTGGTTCCTAGCTTCACGTGATAGTCACGTGGAATACTTGTCAGTAAAATCTGGTGCGTCTTTGGGTTAACAGTCATAATCATATTCACATCTGAGCGTGATACTGTAGAAACTGGACCATATGTATCAATTCCTGTGATGAAAACGGAAAATGTATCTTCTAATACGTTTACTTCAGGTTTGTCAATCGCAACTTCTTCATCATATGAAACATAATCAATAACTTTTGTTTGTTCATCAAATCCTGGATTAAATTCATTCATTAATCCACGATGCGCTTCACTTAGTAGGATTACCTCAATTTTTCCTTCTAATAAATCTGTTCCAAGGGTTCCATAGCTAGAATAATCAACAACCGTAGGGGTAGCATTTTTCTTTTCTTGGATTAATTCTTTAGCACTAGTTATTCCTTCTGAGTCCATAGTTGTATTAGCCCCAAAGCTTAAATCCTTAATATCATTAAACTTCTCATAGGGACTATCTGCTTTTACGACCATCGAAATAACGTGAGTATCTTTATTCGCACCAGTAAGCTTACTTAAAAGATCGCCACCTTGCATAACGTATCGTGTTGTAAATAGAAGAGCAAGAGACACTAAGAGCGATACCACTTTTGATGCTCCTCTAACTTTTCCTTTTGTTTTAAATAGTAATACTGCAAATATTCCTAGGACTACAGCTAGCCCTATTACAACTATCATCAAATACTTCGATGGTAGTAAATTTAAACTATTAATAAAGTATAACGGTACTATTACTGCTACTACTAATATTCCAAATATGAATTTGGAAGAGAATAAGAAATTCTCTTTTATATTTTTGTTTTTATTTTTCATAATACACCTCATTGACTATCTTACATCAATCACAAAGCAATTAAAAGAATTACTATAAATTCACGCAATTTATTCATCACTTTCCCACATATCACCTGCGAGTTCATCAGCAATGTTTATAATTCCACTTATTCTTTCATAAACAAAAGGTGTTTTAGTGACCTTTGAAACTACAATATCAAAGAAGGTATAAGCACCTAGTAACAGTACAATAAAGATAGCTGCGAATTGTCCATCCAATGAATTATTGAGAATTAGTGGTTTATTCACCACTAAGTATGCTGATAAGTAAAGTGCCGAAAGGACGAATCCAATGTAACCATACCTAAGAAGAAGCTTCCAAAAGCTGACACGCGATCCATCCTCTTCCACCAAACGGATACCAACGAGTTTCTTTCCAAGTGTATAGCCGTTTAAGATTGTTGGGACAAAGATTAATATAATGCTTCCGATACCTATCATAATGAGAATTAATAATGGCTTATCTAACAATATATGTGCTAGTTTTCTAGGTGACATCAAAGTCTTGAGTATATTTGCTTTGGGGAATAAATTTATAACTACAAGCAAACTAATTCCTGTAATCGAAATCAAATCAACAAGAAAGGCTGTCCCTCTTCGAACCATTCCAATTTCTCGAGAATGGCGGTAGGAATCTTCATCCATACTATCTCTACTTGGAAACATGAACACAACTGCCGGTGTCAAGACATATCCGGCGATTCCTCCAAGAGTATTCAAGAATAGGTCATCTACATCGAAAATTCTATAAGGACGCGGATAGAGCCCGTAAAGGGCTGATAATTGAGTCAGTTCAAAAAAGAGTGATATGCAAAATGAGAGAATGATTGTGCTAAACCATCCCTTCTTAAAGTAATACCTTAAATAAACACCAAAAGGAACGGTTAATAGGATATTAAAGAACACTTGGTGAAATGCTTTAGTCGAAAAGAAGTGAAGCCATGCATCGAGTCCTCCAACCTTAAGACCTTGGTTTAAGAATATTTTATAGAAGTCTCCAAAGTTTAAATCAATATATGGTGACGTCATCGTCGCTACGATGCTTCGTTTCGGTAAAGGTAAAATAACCAAGAAATATGCAGCAAGCATATAAAATACAAAGGAGTAGATTGTCACAAATCTCCACCAGTGAGATGCTCCATATTTTTGGTATTGGTACACCAAAAAAGGAATCGCAAAAACTAATGCAATAATTGGGAAAATTAGAATTGCTATTTTGATAGAGTACGAAAAATCCCACAACATAAATGTCACCTCACTAGATTTTTCAAATTATACACTATTGACACTTCTCTCACAAGCAACAGCATATTAAAAGCTACACTGAAGTGTAGCTAAAATTACATTTTTCACTTCAATAGATGATTACTAAGAACCAGTTGATCGATAGTGTTTAATCCCTACTTTCCATATGCCATAACTCGGTAGAATAAACACCAATGCAAACATTGGATAATAGGCATAAATACTTGATCCTTCTTTACCTAGTAGCACCAACATTGGATAGTATTGAAAACATGCTAAGGGAACCACATAGGTTAAGAAGTTAAGAATTCTCTTGCCATAGAATGAGAACGGTACTTTTCCAAACTCACGTGCTCCGTCTGTAAGGATGTTCATGAACTCAAGTGACTCAGTTGTAAAGAAACACAAGGCACCATAAATTATGAATAAGCAGACAAAAACAATCATACCAGATACTATCATTGAGATTAGTAGCCAATAACTACTGATTTCGACTTGTTGTAGGGAAGTAAATAGAACTATTAGAGCTACAAGGACTCTACCAAGACGTGTAAAGTCCATGGTGCTTGTAAAGATTTGATAAATGATATTCTGTGGTCGCAGCATAAATCTATCAAACTGACCATTACTTAGTAGTACGGGAAAAGTATCAAAGCCTCTTCCAAAACATTCCGCTAGTGAAAACGAAACCATCACTACTGCTGCTCCGACTAATACTTCATGTCGATTAAATCCCATCACAACTTGTTGTGGGTCCATAATTACTAGCACCACAAACACACCAGTAAATGCCATTAAGGCTTGACCTATTGTCATGATGATAAAAGACTTTCGATTTTGAAGTTGAACTTTAATATGCATTGCTAAAAATTTTAGATACAACATACTAACCTCCAAACACTTCAATACGTTGAAGTGCTTTTGACATCAAGAACTTACCAAGCAACACAAACAGAATGAGCCATACTACTTGAATCGCAATCGCACTTATAGGTTGAATCAATCCCATATAAATAAAGAATGGCGTTGTCTGTAGCCCATAAAAGAAAGTGAATTTAAAGAACTCTTGAACAGGTTTAGGAAAGAATGGATACGGTATATTGCTACCATCTAGTAAGTCAAATAATGAAATTGTTAAGATACGTATTCCTAGAGAACTTTTCATATACATCGTACCAATATAGAGAAACATATTAATGGATATTTCCAACAATAAGGTTATACCTAAAGACACGATAAATAAGGTAAAAGTTGTCAGTGTTTGGGGTAGTGACATCCTGAATGGTTCTGGAAGGAAAAGTGCCACGAACACGATAGGTCCTGCCCTCAGTACAAAACGCGCGCAACGGAAAGCAACATTACGTACAAACCATAAAGTGTAGAGATCAGTAGGGCGCGCGCATTCATAGGCTACATCACCGCTTTCGATGACTTGAAAAAGAGAAGTATCCATCATCCATATTGCAGTTAAAGCGATTGTAGACTGACGCAACCAGAAGAATGTTGAAAGATTCTCTGGAGACATCTCTGTAGTATTAAAGGCTGTAAACAAGAGAATCGAAAGAAATCCCCATGCGAATTGGGTTACAACTCCTGCGAGAGCAGCTCCTCGATACTGAAGTCCTGCGTTAAATCTTACTTTAAATAATGCAAAATACTGTCTCATAATGACATCTCTTGATAGACGTGAATCAACATATCATCGATACTTTCTTCGATGATCTTCACATCTTGAATACTAATGTGTTGTGATAGTTCTAAAATAACCTGCGATAAAGGATTATTGAGTTCCATGGTAAAACGATCACTGCTTTTTGATATCAATGAATAGCCTAGATTTGACGGAAGTTCACCTTCATAGATGACCTCAAGATATCGTTTCATTGTAAAGCGTTCTTTAAACTCAAGCATCGTCCCATCAAATACAATACGTCCATCACCAATGAGAATAATACGACTTGCTAAGGATTCAATGTCTTGCATATCATGAGTCGTCAGTACTACTGTTGTCTGATATTTTTGATTAATATCTTTAATTATTTTTCGTACCGCAAGTTTCGATACAGCGTCCAAGCCAATCGTAGGTTCATCAAGAAATAGTACTTTAGGATTATGTAACAGTGATGCACAGATTTCACAACGCATCTTCTGCCCTAAACTAAGTTGTCGAGTCGGCATCCTAACAATATCTTTGATATCAAGAAGACTCACAAGTTCCTCAAGTCTTTCCGAGTACTCTTCTTCTGAAATACGATACATATCTTTAAGAAGCTCAAACGAATCGATAACGGGTATATCCCACCATAATTGAGAACGCTGCCCAAAAACTACGCCTATGTTCTCAGCATGACGTTTACGATCCGTAAAAGGATTAAGTCCGTCGACTGTACAGACCCCGCTATCTGGTCGTAAGATTCCGGACATAATTTTTATCGTACTACTTTTCCCAGCTCCGTTAGGTCCTATATACCCAACAATCTCTCCTTTTCTAATTGAGAAATCAATACTCTTTAGTGCTTCAATCGTTTTATATTCGCGATGAAAAAACGATTTGACAGCAGAAAAAATACCGGCGTTTCGGACCGGTATCTTAAATGATTTAGAAATAGCTCTTACTTCTATCATAGGTCCTCCTTAATTTTCATTAAGGGTCAATACAGAGTGTAGCGGACCCATTTAATTGTGAAATAATTATATCATAGAACTGTTTTAGTTTTCTACAAAAATTTTTGATTATTCTATCGTACTTACTGTACTTGTTTTAGATATTGTTTCGTAGAATAATTTATGTGAGTGTCGAGCGGTATAGATTAAGTGAATTGCAATAAAGGCATACCACAATACTTGAACACCCAATATGAACAATACACCAAGGGTGTAGAATGCAGTATTACTATTGTTGATAATATCCCATAGCAAGTTAATAAACTTTGCTCCGTAATCAAAGAACACTAGTACAAAAGCAGCACGTATTAGAAGAGCTTTCAACGTTTGATTGGTATCACTCACTACTTCTATCTTCACAAGACGTTGTCCTAGAGTTGGCGCATCAAAGGCAACAGGGAAGACTGCGAAATAGACCATAAATAGGATTGGGTAAACTATCGGAGAAACCATCGATAATCCAACTGCCCTGACACCATAATTTAGTATATTCGATAGGAATCCAAGAAGAACTAAGTCCACACTATACGCAATGAAACGGCGAATGTAGCTTACGGTATGGCCACGTTCGTAGCTTAGACGGTCTAATTCTCTTCGACTTGGGAAGAACACATTAATCAGTGGACTTATTAAATAACCAATCATCCCACCAGAGGTATTGAGAAATAAATCATCAATATCAAACAAACGATACGGACCTGGATAGATACCATATAAGCCACTGAGTTGTGATAACTCAAAGAATAGTGATAGTAAGAAACTCGCAATAAGTGTTTCTTTCCATGTACGATCGAAATAATATCTTAGGAACATTCCAAAAGGAATTGTTAGAAAGACATTAAATACTGGTTGTGTTACAACACCTTGAAGTAGAGCAGGTAAGTATGTTGATGGACTTCCTAGTCTTAAGCTTGTGTGCGTAAAGAAATCACGTACAAACGCAAAAGGTACTAGTTGCATCATATCTCGGTAAGAATTGGTAACACTTTCCTTTGCAGGTAGTGGCAAGATTACTAAGAAATAAGCTGCAATCATGTAAAACAAGAAACCATACAAAATGATTGATCGACCTGTTGAAACTGAGCCATACTTTCGGTATTGAAAGATCATCGTAGGTATCATTAATAATGCGAAAGCAATAAGGAATATTAATCCCGCTTGCTTAATTGGATATAAATAAACTGACATAAACATCTCTCCCCATAGCTTTTTTCATTATACCAAACTATACAAGCAAGGGACATGTTATTTGAACATTTCTTAAATTCCATTCATATTAGGATTATTATTTTATTACTTTTCGTAATAAACGTCCTACACCCAGTCCAATAAAGTCAATCACAATATAGAAGTAAAGATAGTCTAAAGCAGAATTGTTAAAGACTACATAGACGGATACTACATATAATACTGCCATCATAATCGTATGAATGAAATCAATACCATAGCGATAGGACATCACAATACTTACCAAAAATACGGCTGAACTATTCGCAATAATTAAACTTGAAATCACAACACCAAAACCATCGTTGGTTAATTTCATGATTACAAATGCTACGAGAAAAAATACCAAACTGTAAACGCCTAATGCAAACGAGTATTTTTTTATCATGAGAGTCTCCTTCTTAAAATCCCCCAAATGCCCAAATCAACAGAATATGTAACAGTACGAATACAGAAATGACAAAGATAGCAAGGATCAGAATTTCTTTCTTTCCTATCTTACGGATATGCGCATTTCTTAATTCTTCTTTCGTTAAAGGCTCATAACCAAAGTCTTCGATAACTTGTGCAATTGCTTTCTTTGAATCATGATGGTATGCCATCTCTTCATCATACGCATCCATCAATGCTGCATAGACTTCTTTTTCTGCACTTCTTCGTTCAAGGATATCGTCGATTTCACTGACTGCTTGTCGTGCAAATACTTTAAGTTCTTTCATGCTACACCTCCAAAATGCGATGCATTGCTTCTTCTAGAAGGTCCCACTGTCCTGTTAGTTCCGTGAGTGTTTTCTTACCCTTATCTGTGATGGAGTAATATTTACGCTTTCTCCCCTTATCACTTTCTAACCAATAACTCTTAATGTCTTTCTGTGCTTCAAAGGTGTGGAGAATGGGATAAAGGGTACCTTCTTTGATATCTATAATACCATTGCTCAAGTTCTTTAATTCTTTGATTAAGTCATATCCATAGGTATCATCCAAACTAATGATCTTCAAGACTAGTATCTTCATAATTCCCTTGAGTAATTCTTTATCTATCATATACATCTCCTTCCTATATACATCGTAATACAATGTATATATTTAGTCAATCTATTTTCATGAAAAAAAGACAAACACAGTGTTTGTCTTCCCTTACTCTTCTATCCACTCAAAAGAGCGACTTACAGCGCGATGCCAGCCTTTTAAGTACTCTTCACGTTTCTCTTCGCTTAAATGCGTTTGCCACTCTGTAGCCTTTGTTTGTGCTTTCTTAAGTGCTTCTTTATTCTCAAAGAAACCTGTCGCAAGACCTGCTAAGTAGGCAGCTCCTAGCGCAGTCGTTTCCGTAGTATCAGGTCTTCTTACTGGAATACCTAATATATCTGCTTGAAACTGCATTAAGAAGTTATTTCTTGATGCGCCTCCATCTACTTGAAGTAGCGTTAATTCATGACCACTATCGGATTCCATTGCCTTAAGTACATCATACGTTTGGTAAGCAACGCCTTCTAGTGATGCACGTATTAAGTGATAACGATTGGATCCTCGAGTGAGTCCTGATACACTACCACGAGCATACATATCCCAATATGGAGCTCCTAGACCTGTAAAGGCAGGTACGACATAGACACCACCATTATCCTCTACTTTTTGAGCGAGAACTTCAGATTCTGCAGCGTTACGAATCAGTCCCATTTCATCACGAAGCCATTGTACTACAGCCCCTCCTACGAAGATTGAACCTTCTAGAGCGTATTCAATTTTATTATCAATACCGATTGCAATGGTAGTGAGAAGACCGTTTTTACTCTTAACACGCTTCTCTCCAGTATTCATCAAGACGAAACATCCTGTTCCATAGGTGTTCTTAGCTTCACCAGGATTAAAAGCAGTCTGACCAAACAATGCTGCTTGTTGATCCCCAGCAATACCTGCAATTGGAATCATAACTCCTTGAATGGATGCATAACCAAAGATTTCCGAACTGTTCTTCACTTCTGGTAGTATTGCTTGAGGAATGTCTAAAAGACTACATAGTTCATCATCCCATTTACAGTCATTAATATTGAAAAGCATGGTACGAGCTGCATTGGTAACATCTGTTGCATGGACATGACGGTTCGTAAGATTGTATACAAGCCACGTATCAACGGTTCCAAACATTAACTCTCCACGTCTAGCACGATCATACGCACCTTCTACATGGTCTAAAATCCATTTAATTTTCGTTGCTGAGAAATACGCATCAATGATAAGTCCTGTCTTATCTTGGATTAATTCTGCATAACCTTGTTCTCGTAGTGAATCAGCTAGATCTGCAGTTCTTCGACATTGCCATACAATCGCGTTATGGATTGGTTTCCCGGTTTTCTTATCCCAAATAATGGTAGTTTCACGTTGGTTAGTAATCCCAATGGAATCAATCTCTGCTGCATCAATCCCAGCTTGAGCGATAACTTGGTTCAATACTCCTGATTGAGTTGCCCAAATTTCCATCGGATCATGTTCTACCCACCCTGCTTGGGGATAGATTTGTGTTAACTCTGTTTGAGCTATGGACACAATCTCTTGGTCTTTATTAAATAAGATTGCTCGAGAACTTGTAGTTCCCTGATCTAAAGCAAGAATATATTTTTTCATGAAGCCTTGCCTCCTATAAATAAGGTATCACAAAATGTGATACCTTGGTACTTATGATCGACTTTTTTCGATTAAACTTTGTTCGTATTTCATTAAGAATGGATAGTAACATGCAAATGAAATTGCGATTAATATTGCTGATAGAATGAGCGATCTAAAATCAAACAGTGTAGCAAAGAAGATTCCAATTGGTACCGGTAAGACCCATGGCATTACAAGTGATGGTGTTGTGACATAGCCTTGCGAGAAGGCAAAGAACGCAACAAGAGCACATAATAATGGTGCTAAGAAGAATGGAATCTTAAATGCAGGATTATCAACAACAGGGACTCCAAAGAGTGTGTTCTCATTAATATTAAAGATATTAGACTTCATGGAGTCAGTACCTAATGTCTTGAGTTCATTGGTCTTCGCAAAGTATGCAAGTCCAATGGATAATCCTAATGTACATCCAGAACCACCAAGCCATACAGCCCATTGGTAGAAGGATTCACTAGCAATGTATGTAGCATTATTACCAAGCGCAATATCCATCGCATTCACAAGCATCATATAGAACCAGAATGGGCGTAGTAAAGAACCCATTACCGCAACACCATGTACTCCTAGAATCCAGAAGCCGCCTATCGAAGCAATCGTGAGTGCAAGGCCAAAATAGGTATCAAGAAATCCTGTGAACCATAGGAATGGTTTTAGTAAGAGATTAATAAATTCAATGCCGTATGACCCTAAGCCAAAGACAGCTATGAGAACAATAAGAATCGGAATAAGACGGTTTAAGTAATCTGCTACTGAAGGTGGAAATGCTTGAAACTTAAATTTCAAACGTGATAAGATCGGCATTAATACTCCAAATATACATCCAATAGCTAAGGCGATAATTGGAAGTAAGGTGCTTTTCGTATCGAGATAGTTTAATGAAATCAGTCCCATAACAAACACAGGAACATAAACATCAATCCCTTTTTCTTCTTCCACTAGATCCTTCATGATTAAGTACACAAAAATAAGACTCATCATCACCATGTACATCGTAATCATGAAGGGTACCTTAAGTTTCATCGATAATGACACAAAGCCTAATCGATCCCCTACAGAATACGCGAGTAAGCCAAAGGCTACACCGATGTTTAAATAAGCAATCTTAATAATTGCGAACTTTGTAGCATTGAGGTAGCGATTGGTTTGAATCGCTGTAACAAATTTTTCCACCATATTTCTCTCTCCTAAATATCTTGTAAAAAAGAAGGATGGCTCCTTCTTAATTAATTTTTACAAATTGAATCTTAGTATCACGATCAATTGCATCGACTAAATCAACATAGTCTGGATGAATAAAACCAATTACGTTAGTTCTTGCATCCATTGGCATTGCTTTTTTAGTAATTTGAATTTCTCCACTGTAGCGACCTGATAATTGGTTTTCGATAGTAATAGCTCCACGGTTACGGTAGTTATTATCACGAATTTCAATACCTGGTACACGATCTGCAGTAATACGAATGACGTTTTCTGATAGATCACGACGTACAGTATGAAGTTTATCAAACATGTGGTGGTAGCCTTCAGTGAAGACTACAGGAATGTGCATAATACGCTCACTCATATATTTTTCCATATAGAGTAAAGTATTAAGGTGAGCTTTACTATCACCAATCAACACATCCGTAATACCACAGTCATGAATTAATTCAACTGCTGCAACATAAGGGTTTTCTTGACGATGTTTTTCTACAGTAGGTAGCCCTTCATAAAGTGGGAAACGTTTGAGAAGATCTCCTGGAACAAAAGCCATTGTACGAATACCATGACGTACAAATGCTTCGTTCATCTTCTTAAAGTATTCAAGGGATAAACCTGTTTCTGTTTTTGGATAGAAGTTATGAAGCATTGAGATGCGTGAGAAATCTACACCTGCTGCCTTAGCATCAAGTATGTATTGTTCGTTCACAACACTAGCATTTAACATTAAGTCAAAGTTCTCAAGTAATTCTTTGATAACGTTGAAGTCATCAAATCCATAATCTAAGCGAAGTACCTTGAATCCCATCTTCTTCAAAGCAACGTAGTCGTTAGCTTCTACTCCAAGTTTTTCGAATGTAACAGGAGAAATATCTGGAACAATGTCCAAATTAAACTCTTTACACTTTTCTAAAAAAGTAGGTAGTATCTCAGGAAGCTTTGATAAGTCTTCTTCTGGGATATGAAGGGATGTAAACAGATATTTAGCACCAAGCTTTGATGCTCTTTCCAAATAGTCATAGTCTAAATCTTTAAAATATGAAGATATACCTAACATCGTCTGTACCTCTATTCTTGTGTTTGTTCTTCAGCAGCTGCGATTTCTTTCAAATCGTTTTTCTCAATTGATTTAACGAATGGGTAGAAGATAATAAACATTGCAACCCAAGCGACTAATACGTAAGCTAATGCAGCTATGTTACCATTTGTAGCTAAGTATGTTTTGATTGGTGCTGGAGTGATCCAGGAAATCATTAATACTGGAATTGGTAAGAAGCCTGTATACGTTAATATTATAGCAACAATTGCGAGCACTACATAGCTTAAGATGAATGGAATCATCATTAGTGGGTTCAACATAATTGGAAGACCAAAGATTAATGGTTCACCAATGTTGAAGAATGCTGCGGCGATTGATAATTTACCAAGTGCTTTAAGACGTGGTGATTTTGAAGTAATAAGTGATATTGCAAGTGGGAATAAACCAATCCAAATGTAGTTGTCAATCCATACTGATGTATATGTATGTGGTAGACCTACAAGTGTGTTGTTTAGATTAAAGTATTCTAAGTTTGCTGTTCCCATGTTTGACCAGAATGTTCCCATAACTGATCCAACGATGTTTGAACCATGGATACCAACTGACCATAATACACGGTTTAAGAATGTTGTAAGAACAACTGTGAATGGTGTATCACTTGCTGACATTAATGGTGTAAAGATTCCTGATACTAATTCTGGAATGTTTAATTTTAGAACGTGTCCAAAGAACCACCAGAATAAGATTACAAAGAAGCTTGGGATAAGTGCTGCAAATGATTGTGATACCATTGGTGGAACACCTTCTGGCATTTTAATAACTAATTTGCGGTTCACTACAAAGCGATAAATTTCAACAGTAACAATACCAACTAAGATTGCTGAGAAGACACCAACTGCTCCTAAATAAGCTGTAGGTACTCCTGAGAAGCTTCCTGGATTTGTAGCTCCTTCAACCATTGTTTTAACAGTTTGAGCTGGGTTTAATAATAGGAATGAAGCCAATGCTAAGATCATAGGTTGTACAATATCGTGTGATTCTCCACGTTGTTTATTGTAGAACTCTACTAATCCGTATGATGTAGTAACAACAGAATATAATGCAATAAATCCTGTACCAACACCAGATGCTGCGGCGATAGTCCAACGGAAATCCCTAAAAAGTCAGTCCATGCTTTAATTGGGAATGAAGCTACTAATAAGAATACTGATCCAATGACAAGTAAACTCATGACTCCTAACCCTGTACGTTGCATAACTTGAACGTATTTTAATTGAGAGAATTTAATGAGCGGTGGCGCAATTTTCTCTTCGATAAAACGTGTAATTCCTTCCATTTCTTTCCTCCTGCACTTTGGTAGTGCTTTCACATTAAAAGAATACCATGATAAAATAATATTTCAAGTATTTTATGTTAATTTGAAATATTATTTTAATTTGTTGCGGTTTCTTTAAAATATTGGTAAACTTTATAAGTAATAGTTAAGGAGGGTATAATTATGATTATAGTAAACAGTCCTATCATGCAAGATAAAGTTAAAGGTATCGTTGAAGCTATTGAAACTCCAAAATTCACATTCGTGAAAAAAGAAGGTATCAAGCTTTATTTTGAAGTTGATTCAGAAGACAAAGATGCAGCATGCGCTATCGCTAAAGCTGCAATCAAGAAAGATCCAATTGGTGGAACAATCATGTTCAGTGTTAAACCTGGAGAATACATCTAGTCTACCAAACAGTAAAAGGGTATGAGATCATTAACGATCCCATACCCTTTTCTTTATGTCTTTATTTAGTTTTCTTAATGTTCAACATGATGTTGAAGAAGATCCCTAGAATTGAAGCTGTTGCGATTGCTGGTAGTTGCATTGTGCCAACTGGAATCATACCACCTGGGAAGGCAAAGTTTCCACCAAGACCTACAACTAAGATAATAGCAATGATAGCTAAGTTCTTAGCATCAAAGAGGTCAACTTCTTTATTGATTAAGATTGCGATACCTTGAGCACCAATAACACCGAATAAGTAAACTCCAGCACCGTTGATAACTGCACTTGGTACGGATGTAACTAAAGCTGCAAGTGGGCTAATGAATGAAATAATCATGGTAAGAACTGCTGCTGCACCTAGTACATATACTGAGAAGTTATTAGTGATTGCCATTGTTGAAATGTTTTCACCATAGTTTGTTCCTGCAGGTCCACCAAACATCGAACTTACAATATCACCAACACCGTCTCCAATTAAGTTTGAGCCAAGCTTATCAGCGATATCATATTTCTTAGTAACACCTTTTTCTTTTGCAAGGTTGTTTACATAAATATCAAGTTGGAATAAGTGAGCTGTTGATTCTGGAATTGTTGCGATAGCAATTGGCATGATTGCCCATACTGCTTCTAAGTTAGGTTTTGGTAACGTAAAGTGCGGTGTAGCGATTACGCCATTTGCCATTACTTGACTAAAATCAACCATATTTAGTGCAAGACTTAATGCATAACCTACTCCGATACCCATTAAGATAGGTAATTGTCCAAGAACACCTTTCTTAACATATACAGAGAATAGAACTGTTGCTGTTAAGGTTACAAACGCTACGATTAATGAATTGGTATCCATTGTGTTTGTAGCTGCATCATATCCGATTGCACCTGTCATTGCACTACCTGCTAAGGATAGACCGATAATTATTGCGATACTTCCTGTTACAGTTGCAGGTAAGAATTTTTCAATTTTTTCTTGACCGAATTTATTTACGACAAGTCCTGCAGCGATTGAAACAAAACCTGAAGCAATAATACCAAACTGCGCTTGTGAGATTAAAGCATCTGGAGCTGTTGCCCCTGCTGATATAGCACCTGCAGCACCGCCTGTAATCCCCACGATTGCGGTAATGTAAGAGAAGCTTGATCCATAATACAATGGAATCTTACCTTTAGTTATAAATAAGAAACAAAGTGTCGCAAATCCACTTGCGAAGATTGTAGTTGAAACGTGGAACCCTGTTAGTAAAGCAACCATAACTGTTGCTGGGAACATTACTAAGATTTGTTGAATTGCAAAGAGAATCATCTTCCCTAAAGTTGGTTTCTCATCTGGGAGATAACCCATTACTGTATTTTTCTTTTCCATTTCTTCCTCCTATAAGGGTCCTGATTTGCACAAAAAAAGGGCTAAAGTTAGCCCTTGTGTTATTAAAGTTAATAACGCCTTGTTGACCTCTCTGGATCAATTTAAAGGACCTCTTTGTCCTATTATAATCAAATATTATTCAAGATGCAATCCTTTTATTCAAATAGCATCTTTAAGCGTCTTTTGTGCTGTCACTTTGCACAGTTTCTTCTCTATTTGAATCATTTTTCTGTTCTTTTTTCGCTTTGATATAGTGGTATGGTGCCTCATAAGGTTCTTCCTTATCCTTTCTAAGCATTTCATCGAGGAAGCCTTGTTTAGAACCAATAGCTATAGCAAGTACAAATAACAATATCCCTACTGTCCCAATAGTAAATCTATAAGTGAAGTATTCACTTCCTCCACCACCATCTAAGATGAATTCATAGAAAAGCTCTATGGCTACTTCAGACAGGAACAAAAGACCAACAACTAAACTAATCCAAAACAATACTTTCCAAACTCGTTTCATACACATGACCACCTTACTAGAATCATTATAACTCAGTGAGTACCTCGACATTAAATCAGTTTTTCATAATATTTCCAGTATTTAGTATTTCTTTTTCAATTTCGGAAATGATGTTATTGAACTTATCTTCGCTCATTAGATCAAAACCAAAAAAAGAAAAGACAAGCTTACTTGTCTCTTCAAATATACTTACTTGCTTCACGAATACTCAAAGGACTCATGGATTCATGATGCCTTCGAATGAAGTCTTTTACCCACTCTGGATTTACTTTAGAGTACTCACGAAGACTCCATCCGATTGCCTTATTGATAAAGAACTCGGTGCTTCCTAGATTATTAAGGATTATTGCTTCTAACACATCTGTATTGGTTTGGTCCTTATATGCAAGTTGGAAGTCAATTGCAAGGCGTCTAAACCACATATCATCATCTTGCGACCACTGTATCATCAGATCACAGACTCTTTCATCTACAAGACCAATTCCTCCGATTACCGCGTCTAAAGCATCGATGGTATCCCACCATTGTTGATTCTTAATGAAAGGTAATATCTTATCGATATCTTCATATGTCAGATGCTTACGCATTGCTATTAGGATGTCGATAGCTATATAGTGACATTCTCGTTCGTCTTCTTCATAGCACTGATAAAGAAAATCCCAATCAATGACTTTGCTTTGTTTCTCTTCTTTAATGAAGTCCTTCGTGATTTTCTTGCGGTCTGGAGAAGGTAACCCATAAAACTTAAAATTACCCTTCATGTATGCAGCCATCTTCTCGGCACGTTCTTCATCTCGATGGTTATCGAGCAGCTCTCTTAATCTTTCTATTTTTGTCATACAAGTCCCCCATTTATCTTTGAGACAAGTATATCATTCTTACGGTTTCTTACGATACTACATTCGTGGTTTTTGTTCCCCTGGTCGCTGACCTCCTTGATTTCTGTCTCCTTGTGGGCCTTGATTCATCGGTACATTTTGACCGTTTTGTGAGACATTTGTCATTACTGAGTTCAGTGTGATTGACGATACCTCACTACCATTAACGCTAACATGAACTGTATCTCCAACATTGAGATTTGAACCACTGTAGATAAAGGCATTGAAGTCTTTCATGACTTCTTTACTAAAGAGGAGGTTACCATTGTCATCTTTGATTTCAAGAAGGGATTGAGCACTGTATCTTTGATCAAGGACGAGTGCGAATGACGCTTGACTTGAATCTTCTGACATTCCTTGCATCATATCTGATGTTCCAGAAGCAAACAGCGTTCCTGAAGTAATGCTTGCTACACCATCGTAATCTAAGTACCCATTCCCGCCTTGTGTAGGACCAAAGACTGTGATATCACCACCGTTGATTTCAAGATTCCCATTTGCATCAATCCCATCACCATTAGCATTTACAGTAATCGTTCCGCCATTAATTTGAATTGGATAGTCACCTCGAGAAGCAAAGTGATCCATACGGCGTCCTTGTTCTTCTTGAACATCATTTCCGCCTGCAGAGTTAATACCATCATCTTGCGCTACTATGGATATGATTCCATCATTAATGGTTACCTGAGCACCTTCTAAGCCTTCATAGCTGGACTGAACGTGGATTGTTCCACCATTGATTACTAAAGCATTATCAGCATGCATTCCATCATCTTCTGTATTTATTAAATAAGTACCATTGTTTATGGTAACATTACCGTTACTGTGGATTGAATCATCTACTGTTGTAAGTTCAAAGTATCCACCATTAACTGTAAGAGAAGCAGAAGCTTTCAGTCCTTTATTACTTGAATCAGTCGTGTTTTCAAGAGTCACAATTTTATAATTTCCTGCATCAATTTGTAAGTGAGTTTCGGCTTGCAGGCCATCACCCAAGGCATTGATATCTACGGTAGCATCTTTAATGTAGAGCCAACCCTTACTTGTATCTGTAGCATTGCTTGCTTGAATACCATCACCATCAGCAGTTATCATGAATGACCCCTGTTTGATTGCGACACTATCTTTACCTTTGATACCATCGTTCTTTGCATGTATCTGATATTTCCCATCCATAATAACGAGATCATCATCTGTCTGAATACCATTCTTAAAGTTCCCTTTAAGTACCAACTCTCCACTACCATTAAAGATTAAATCATCATTGGAGAAGATTGTTGCACTGGGTTCTTCTTTTTCATTCATGCCTGTGTAGGTATCCCCATCACTCAATGTGTTTGTCGTATTCTTCGCTAGTGTTATTACTGTATTGTCAGCATTTTCACTGTAAACAATTGCTGAACTTGCGTGTGTCATCGTCACACCATTGAGGATAATTCGTACTGTTTCTGTATCTTGGACATTCACATGAATCTGTAAATTAGTTGAAGTTCCAGTAAATACATAGTCACCAGCCTTTTGAATACGAAGTGTATTGCCCACTTGGCTTATTCCTTGGCCCTCAATGCTTGTTGAATTACCATTAAGCGTAATGTGTTTTGCAGTACTGTCATCCCAGGTTTCATCTTCATACTTTGTATCAAACTCATAGTTGATGTTAGATGAACTCACTTCATTCGGTTTCTCTTCAGTTTGAGCAATCTCATCTAAAGGTTCACTACTTTCATTCTTCGTAACACTCATCCATATAGTGATTGCTGCAAGAAGCACCAATACTGTTACAGACATGATTCCTACATTCTTTTTTCTCATAATTAATCACCTACAAACTTCCAACTTCTGTTGAAGGCAAGCTGCACACAATCGCAAGGTTACCATTTCGCACCCGCAAATCATCAATGAATTGTTTTACCTCTTGCGTGTCTTTTAAACGAATTCGATATTGCAGTTCAAAGAGACTTCCCATGTTGGTTGTCTTGATTTTGGTGAGTATAATCTCGTCTGTGTATTTCATAAAGACATCATCAAATACCCCTTCATAGTTTAAAGATTCCGGAATAGTGATTTTTAGATCTCTTTGGTGACTGTGTTGTTCACCAAATGATGAGCTATTCAGTGCCAACATCATGATACAAATAAGTATCGTAATGAAAACAGCGAAAGTTAAATACCCTATTCCTGTTGCCAATCCAATAACCATTGCGAAGAAGATGCTTCCAATATCTTTAGCAGTTCCCGCAACTGATCGAAAACGGATTAAACTAAAGGTTCCTAAAACCGCAACACTTGTTCCTAGATTGCCATTTACCATCATAATGACCACGTGAATCATCACAGGTAAAAGTGCTAGTGTCACTACGAAATTCTTAGTATAGGTATTCTTATACATGTATGTCCATGCGATCGCAATCCCAAGGATTAGCGAGACTATTGAACTAATCATAATCGTTTCGAGTGTCATTGTAGTGTTTGTAATACTTTCAAATATCATTGCTTGATTCCCTCAATTCTTTCTTGATAACATCGCCCATACTTTGAACATGACGATGTGTAAATCTGTAACTCACTTAAGCCTTCCGCTAACCAGTTTGGAATGCTTGTACTTGTCTTAATTTCCATAATGATCTCATCTGGATTTAGAACATTTCCATAATCTCCGTGTTCCATTTTCAGATCCGTATCACGCCAACGAACATTCTTATCTAAAGTTACCCGAAGTCCATCAGGATATTCGTCAGTATAGGCAATGCGATCATAGGCAATATACATTGCTGGTTGTAGATTCTGATTGGTACATACATAATCAATTTCCTGAAATGTTTGCGATGAATCCCTTGGAAGTTTATTCGCAAACGCGTAGTCATTAGCTTCCTTAAGTTCAATCTCAAGACGTCTCTTATAGACAACGCCACAGAACTTCTTCTTTACTTCCAAATATACTTTTGAGTATTCATTGGGTACGTTGTAGCTACGGAGTCTTACCTTCTCTTTATAAAGTGGTTTCTCTTGTGACTGGATTATTGATTCATCGTATTCATTATCAAAATACACATTACAGATGGTATGTTCGCCATACTGATCACTAACTAAATAGCGATTTAGTAATTGTTCCAGTTTTTGTCGCTTTGAACTGTCAAAGACAAACTTAATCTCATTTCTTGAGAATGTCGCTGTATATTTACTCATGTCTACCCTCCTCACAGTCAAATACTAAGTTTGATGTGTGACGGTTGAATGAACGATTAGGTACCTTAATGTGACGAACCTTCTTTAATGCCGTGTATAAATAGTATGCATAGTTTAATGTTTATTCTTAATAAAATTGACATTTCACCAAGGCAGTTTACAATAGAACTGTACACAGAGGGGTGGACATATGAGACTATTAGTTGTGGAAGATCATCAAAGTTTAAACGATACAATTACACAAGTATTAAAAGTTGGAGGCTATCAGGTAGACTCCGTTTTCAATGGTCAAGATGCTATTGATTATATTGCTGCTATTGATTATGACTGTGTCGTACTCGATATTATGATGCCACTTGTAGATGGCTTTACTGTTGTGGAAACAGTACGAAAGAATGGCTTTACAAAGCCTGTGCTATTTCTATCTGCAAAGCAACATGTAGATGACAGGATAAAGGCACTTGATCTCGGCGGGGATGATTATCTCGTTAAACCTTTTTCCATGGAAGAACTACTAGCACGAATTCGAGTGCTCTTACGCCGTTACGATAATAAAGGCACCGACATCTACACCCTTGGAACTCTAGAAATTAATAACTCGACACGTTCTGTACGTCGAGAAAATCAAGAAATTGATCTCTCATCCAAAGAATACGCAATTCTTTTATATTTGGTGCGACATAAAAACACTGTCGTAACGCGAGAACAACTCCTCGAACATGCCTGGGACCTTGACTATGAAGGAGCATCCAATATCGTGGATGTCTATATTAATTACCTACGTAAGAAGATTGATGATGGCTTTGAACCGAAACTGATTCAGACAGTACGTGGTGCCGGATACATCATAAGGAGTACTGAATGAAACGATTCCCTTACAAATTACGAATAAGCCTTTGGTATACTGCATTCATGGTCGTTATCTTAGCGAGTACCTTGTCCATTATTTATGCGATGAGTTCATCCAGTCTCTTAAATAAGACAGAAGAATCAGTAACAAATGCCATCGCAAAAGCTCATGATTATATTAAGTATGAAAACGGTGTGCTTAAGTATAATGATCGAATTCAATCGATTGATGATACAGTCACGATTGTGATTTATGATAAGTATGGAAATACATTATACGGTGTCACGCCACGTCAGTTTCCTGTAGATGCTAACTTCAGTAATACCTTTCAATCCATTCAACTCCCGAATCAAAATCGCTTTGTCTACAAAGACTTAGATGTAGCAGTCAAAGGAGCACCACAGAATCTCATCATTCGTGGTATTGCTTCCTATACAAACGCAAACACAACACTGCAATCGTTTCTATTTGCGTCGCTTATTATTGGTCCAATTGTGATTCTACTTGCTGCATATGGTGGATGGCGACTCATGAAACGTATCTTTAAACCAATTGAAGCGGTGAGAACGACTGCTCAAGAAATTAGTGACGGTAATGACTTAAAACTAAGAATTGAGGCACCCAGTAATAATGATGAGTTAGGAAAGCTTGTGCATACTCTTAATCATATGTTGCAGAGACTTGATGATGCCTTTGACCGCGAACGTCAGTTTACTGATGATATTTCGCACGAACTAAGAACACCACTTACTGGTATGCTCTTGGATGTGGAACTGATGAAACTCCGTTCTGATAAAGAAGATTTAGAAACACAAACATTAATTCAAAGGCTCTATGAACAAACTCAATGGATGGTGACCTTAGTGGAATCCATGACTCAGATATCCCACAGCATACATATACAAAGTATTGAAACAGTCTTCTTAAAAGAAACAATTGAAGCGATGCCAACGCTTGACCTTCAAAAGATTACCTTAGATATTCCTGACACCCAGATAATCCAAACAGATACAGCTCTATTCGGAAGGATTCTCACAAATCTTGTGAATAATTCATTTCAATATGGAGCAGACCGTGTAGATATTAGTACCCAACGAGTACGCGGAACACTTCATATTAAGATCAAAGATAATGGTGATGGCATGAGTGAAGAAACACTTTCTCAAATATGGAATCGTTTCTATCAAGGTGATAAAGCACGACATGATTCAAAATCTTCAGGACTGGGATTATCCTTTGTGAAGATGGCAGTTGATGCTTTAGGATGGGAGATTCAAGTTGCAAGTGAACTTGGTACTTCGACAACATTTACATTAATTATTAAAGATTAAGTTTCTTTAATCTAATTTTAATCTTCGCATGACACAATAGAGTCACAAGGAAAGAAAAGAGGAACTTATTATGAAGAAGACCTTACTAACATTATTACTTGCTATGCTTGTATTAACAGGCTGTACAGCTACAAATCCAAATGGAAGTGGTTCAGGTACAATACCTACCCAAACAGGGGATCAAAATGTAACTTTAGAAGAAGCAAAAGAAATTGCTTTAACCCACGCTTCATTATCTAAAGACAGCACACAGTTTGTGGTTGAGAAACTGATTGATGCGAAACCAACGTATTATCTCATTATTATGAAGAATGATAATCGTACCTATGTTTATAAGATTGAAACAAGTAGTGGGAAAATTCTTGTCTCAAGCATGCAAAACAGTAACGATGATGACGACATTCAAGAACTTATCGATAATGCATTAAACAACGTACAAATCAATGATAATAGCGATGACAATCCTACAGTTGTGATTCCTGATGTAAAACCAGGTGTTGATACTCCAGCAACTGATCAAAAACCTTCTACAGGTGAAATCACTGCTGATCAAGCATATGCGATTGCATTAAAAGATGCAGGTGTTGATCGTGCAAGTGTTACACATAAAGAAATCGAACGTGATAAAGAAAATAATATCTTGATCTATGAAATTGAATTCAAAGTTGGTAACAATGAATATGATTATGACATTGCGATTGCTGATGGACGTATCATTAAAAAATCTATAGATATCAAAAACAAACCATCGGGTGGATCACCAGTTTCTTTATCAAAGGCAAAAGAGATTGCATTGGCTAAAGTACCAGGTGCTAAAGACAATCACATTATTATCGAAGAAGATTATAACAATGGCCGTATTGAATATGAAGGAACCATCATTTATGATGGCTTCGAATATGAGTTTGAAATCGATGGTAATACCGGAACAATCCTCGAATGGGAAGTTGAATCACTTTACGATTAATCTACTTAAGACTTTAGTCACACACTAAAGTCTTTTTTTATTCCTCTATTTCTGTTATATTATAGCTAGCGAAATAACATAAGGAGACAAAATGAGAGGGAAAATAGTTCCGAGTAGAACTCGAGTCCTCCATGGTATAGTGTTATCTTTCTTTATCATGGCACTTTGGTACTTACTCGCGTAAAAGTATTATCTCATTGGAAGTACTTAATTAGAAAAGAAGAGGCTTAATTGTCCTCTTCTTTTTCGTGTTTATGGTCTTCGCGATAACGTTCCACGAAACTCTTTGCTTCTTGTTTTACAGATTTCAAATCAACACCCCATTGATTCGCAGAGAAAACACAGCCGCAATAACATTGCCTATAAATATCATAGTCGTTACACATTTCAATAGAACGATGATATCCTCCACGTTTCTTAAAATCGCTTGGTAGGTAACTTACGTTATATAAAACTTGTACATCCATTCCTATTTCATTAATGAGTTTGGAATTCTTGTGGGGTGATAATGTTAAAGCACTCCCAAAGTATTCAAAGCCTAGTTCTTGTGCCTTCTCAGCCACCCGATCAAGTCTCATTTCAAAACAAAAGGCACAACGTTTACCGCCTTCCGGTTCTTCCTTTAACTCGCGCTCATGTACGGCTTTAAGAAAAGTATCCGGACGATAATCATCTTCAATAAACTGTACATTAGAACCCGTCTTCTCATTGAAGTCTTCGATGAACTGCTTTTGAACGATTGCCCTTCGGGTATACTCCTCACGGGGATAAATATTTGAGTTTGAATAAAAGATAGTAACATCGGCATGGTTTACCATTTCTTCAAGTACATAGGTACTACATGGAGCACAGCATGAATGCATCAAGACTTTTGGACGATCCTCTTGCGTTTGCCACTGCTTCACTACATCCTGGTATACCACATCGTAGTTTACCTTTTGATTCATATTATATTTATTGATTATTTTTTGAATATCTACAAACAAAGAACTCACCTCAAAAGTATAATATCACAAATAGTCCAATAAGGTTATCGAATCTTTTTTATCGAGATATTTATACGAATGCAAACGTTTACAGTGTTATTGGGAAACGTTTATGCTACAATTAAATGTCGCAGTATTTGTACTGTAAGTGAGGATATTATGAAGTTTAAACGTGTTTTATTATGTCTTGTCTCAATTTTTTTATTTTCATTCGGAGTTTCCTTTACATTAAAAGCAGCAATTGGCGTTGGCTCATGGGATGCGATAACACAAACTGTGAGTGACATTTCTAGATACCAAATTGGAACTGTTGGTATTGCGCTTAATGCAATCTGTATCTTAATTCAATTTGTACTGCTTGGTAAAGATTTCAAATTTAAACATGCAATGCAAGTAGTCTTAATTGTGAGCTTAGGTTATGCTATTAACTTTGTATATTATGATTTACTCCCTGACTTCACAATCACTAGTTATCCAGCTAAGCTCTTCTTCTTAATTCTAGGAACTGCAATTAATGCTTTGGCAGTATCGATTGTGATGCTAGTTGATGTTGTTACTTTTGCCCTTGAAGGTGCAAGTCTTGCGATAGCTAAAAGCTTAAAGATGGACTTTCCACTAACCCGTCAGATTATCGATGCTGTGATTATTGTGATTACGGTTATTTTATCCCTACTCTTCTCTACTCCATTAACGGTCCGTGAAGGTACTGTAATCGGAATGTTGATTTTTAGTCCACTTATGGGATTTTTCATGAAGATATTGAAACCAATATTTAGAAAACACGATCTTACAGATCAATAGTGTCACCAATTTTTCATCAGCACTTAATCAAAGCACTACTCATTCAAGCTAAGTGATGTTAGTATTAATGTACGAGGAGGATATACTATGAAAAAAGTTGGAATTATTGTAGGAAGCCTTAGAAAAGATGCTTTCTCAAAGCAAGTTGCTGATATCGTCGCTAAGAAACTCAATGAATATTTTGAAACAGAGTTCATTGAAATTGGAAATCTACCTTATTATAATCAAGATTTAGAAGTTGAAGGTGGCACACCTGAAGCTTGGACAGCATTCAGAAACACAATGAACCACGTTGATGCAGTGTTATTTGTTACTCCAGAATATAACCGCTCAGTACCTGCAGTACTAAAGAATGCTCTTGATGTTGGATCACGTCCAATGAAAGACAGTGTTTGGAACAAGAAACCTGCTGCAATCATTAGTAATTCCCCAGGAAATATCGGTGGATTTGGAGCCAACCATCACCTACGTCAAACACTAGCATTCCTTAATATGCCAGTACTTGGTCAACCTGAAGTTTACCTATCTCAAATTCATACATTACTAAATGAAGATGGCACAATGGTTGAAGGAACTTCAAAATTTTTAGATCTTGTCGTTACTGAATTTAAGAACTTAATTGATTTATATTAATTTATCATTACAAAAAATGATCTACCCCATATGAGGTAGATCATTTTTATTATACGCATAAGACAACTAAAGTGTTCTTTATTTATCTGAATTTATTATTTGCCCCAGATTGAATTATCAAATGGGTCTTTACGCCATGAACTCAAGAAGTCTTGTTGCTTCTCGTTAAGTTTTAAGTATTCTGATAAATCACTGAATGTAAGAATACTGTGATTTTCAATACCTTCTGCAGCGAAATTAGTCATTGCTGATTCCAACTCATAGTTGAAGATGGATACAACTGCTAAGACTTCCATACCTGCATCACGTGCTGTTTGAACGCTTTGGATAACACTTCCACCTGTTGATACTAAGTCTTCAATAATCACAACTTTTTGTCCTTTAGTGAAGTCACCTTCAATTTGACCTTTAGTTCCGTGATCTTTTGCTTTACTTCTAAAGTATACAAGAGGTAGTTTCATTTTATCAGCAACTGATGTTGCATGAGGAATTCCTGCTGTAGCTGTTCCACCGATAACTTCAACTTCTGGATATGTTGCTGAAATGTATGCATAAAGTTGTGCAGCAATTTCGCTACGAATTTCGTAATGCCCTAATGTTTTACGGTTATCACAATATATAGGTGAGTTAATACCTGATGCCCAGATAAATGGTTTTTCTAAGTTTAATGATACTGCTCCAATTTTTACTAATCCTTCTACTATTATGTTACTCATTGATACTCTCCTTTATTGACATGTATGTTTCATAAGGCGTTTCACTCTTTGTAATTGCACGTCCTACGACGATTCCATCAGCACCATTAGCTACTGCTTGTGTTGGTGTCATGATTCGTTTTTGATCATCAACTGATCCATCAGCTAAACGAATTCCCGGTGTAATACACAAGAAGTCTTCGCCAACATGATTCTTAATGTCTTGTGCTTCGAATGCTGAGCAAATGCAACCTGCAACACCTGCACGTTTTGCACTTGCTGCTAAACCTAAAGCAACTTCTTTTAATGGACTTGGATTCATAAGTTCATTACTTAGAATCTCTTGATCAATACTTGTAAGAACAGTAACTGCGAGTAATTTTGTTTTTGTACCTTCAATTGCTAGTTGAGCTTGACTCATCATTTCATATCCACCAGATGCATGAATTGTAATGTAGTCTACATTAAGGTCCTTAAGATTCTTTAATGCACTTCCTACTGTATTTGGAATATCATGAAGTTTTAAGTCTAAGAAAATCTTGTGCCCCATACTTTGGCACGCTTCCACAAACTCTCTTCCTTCTCTATAAAACAGTTCCATTCCTATTTTCAGGTACAATGATTCCCCTGCAAATGGTTGTAGAAATTCAATACACTCTTCTCTCGATTTAAAATCGCAAGCAATAAACGTTGGTTTTGTCATACTTCCTCCTATAAAAAGAGCACCGTAAAGGTGCGTCTAAGTTTCTAGGATTCGCACCTTGTTTGTCTCTCTGTACAAACTTAAAGGTCTCTTCGATTATAATAACACAATATTTTAATGTTTTATACTTTGTTTCTATTTTTTTAGTATTACTTATGAAAATGTTTGCGTGATCGCTATTTTTATTGTGTTTTTGTATAAAACTTTTAAAGTTCTCACAAATACAGGCAAATGTTACATCTATTCATTATCAACGTAAATATCTGAATCAAGGTTCAATTCATCCACAACATACTTAATTATCGATGTTTCAGCAATACATTTCTCAATGTATTCACTACTGATTTCTCTTGAAGAAGATATTTCGTAAGAGTCTGTGTCCGTATATACTGCAAGGTATAAGACACTATCACGAACCACTAAACTAATATCATCACCCAACATTCTTCTTAGGTTTTTGACACGGTTCATAAAGTGTGGTGTGAAAATATAGAATGCCTCATGAGGATCATTGGATACAGTGTAAAACATCTCGTTAAATTCCTGGTCTTCAAATTTCATAGGCTTCGAAGAGTCAATTTTTCTACCTTTTGAAAACTTTCCTGATAAGAAATAACTTCTATCACGGATTCTCACATAGCTTTGAGTGTTTTTATTGAACTTAAATTGATATGTTTGACCTTTGAATAGAGTGGTAGTATGACTATGACCATCTGAGTCTGTTGTTTCACTCTCGGTAAGAACATCAGCTCTTGAAAAATTCACACTCTTATAACTTCCCTGTAAGAAGTCATTACTATAGTAACGATTGCCTAAGTCCACAAGGCCTGTCTCACGAATAAGGGATTCGTCATACCCATATTCGCTTGAGAAACTTACATCATCAAACATTGATGTAAAGATCGTGTCGTTGATATAATCTTTTACTTTACTCTTATACTCTTTTTGCTTTGGACTGATATACAAGAATTGAATAAGTCCATAAGCAATAATAATAATTACTGGATACAGGAAAAAACTTGTGATATTAGGCCCCTGCCTCATTGATAGAAAACTAGAGTTCATTGTATTGGTAACTCCCAAAAAGGTAAAAATCAATACCATAATTAAGCTTCCAAATAATATATAACCAATTCTAGTTGCTCGTCTTGATTTCTCAAACTCTGGTCTTAATTTATCTTTAATTGCTTGGATTTCTTCGTAACTTACTTTCATCGCATTTACCTCAACGTTCCCAATTTACTTTATTATAGCAAATATCCACTTACAAAATAAAACTCTTAAGAATCTTAAGAGTTTTGAGTATTAATTCTTAAAACTATGAACAGGTGCTGGAACACGTCCACCACGATCCATAAACGTTTCACTGCTGAATGGATTGACGGGCATAATTGGTGCATATCCTAAGAGTCCACCAAATTCCACAACCTCACCGACTTCTTTTCCTATTACAGGAATAATACGTACAGCTGTGGTCTTATTATTAATCATTCCTATAGCTGCTTCATCTGCAATAATACCTGCAAGCTTTGAAGCTGGTGTATCTCCTGGCACTGCTACCATATCAATACCTACAGAACAAACAGAAGTCATTGACTCTAGTTTATCCAGTGTTAAGCTTCCTGCTTCAACTGCTTTAATCATCGCATGGTCTTCACTAACAGGGATAAAAGCACCTGATAATCCACCAACATGGGATGAAGCCATGATACCACCTTTTTTAACATTATCGTTTAATAGAGCAAGTGCTAGTGTTGTACCATGAGCACCAGGATGTTCTAATCCCATAACCTGGAATATTTCTCCGATACTATCACCAATCTCTGGAGTCGGAGCTAACGAAAGGTCAATTGTACCAAATGGCACGCCTAAGCGCTTTGAAGCTTCCTGAGCCATTAATTGGCCCACTCGGGTAATCTTAAACGATGTTTTCTTAATTGCCTCGCACATGGACTCAAAATCGCTAATAGCCTCAGCTTCCAGTGCCTCTTTGACGACACCTGGTCCACTGACACCAACATTAATTACAACATCCCCTTCAGACAAGCCATGGTAAGCACCAGCCATGAATGGGTTGTCACCTACTGAGTTACAGAAGACAACAAGTTTTGCACATCCTATACTCTCACGGTCTTTTGTTAGCTCTGCGGTATCCAGTAATGTTTGTCCTAACATTTTTACAGCGTCCATGTTTAATCCATAACGTGTAGAACCAACGTTAATGCTTGAACATACACGATCTGTACCTGCAAGTGCTTCAGGAATTGAATCGATGAGTTTTTGATCTGAAGGAGTTAACCCTTTCTCTACAAGAGCTGAGAAGCCCCCAATAAAGTCAACACCACATTCTTTCGCTGCTCTATCGAGAGTTTCAGCAACGGAAACATATGAATCTGTCTTACATCCTGCTGCAGCGATCGCAATCGGTGTAATAGAGATTCTTTTATTAACAACAGGAATACCGTATTCCTGGGCAATTTCATCACAAGTTCTTACTAAATCCTTAGCATAATGGGTAATCTTTTTATAGATGTTTTCATTAAACACCTCAATATCTTCATGAGCACAATCCAACAAACTAATTCCCATTGTGATTGTTCTTACATCAAGGTTTTCTTTGAGGATCATATCCTGGGTTTCAAATATTTCATGTTTTGTAATCATAGTAACCTCCTATAAACGATGCATTGCTGAGAATATCTCTTCTCTTTGAATTGTTGCATTCACACCAATCGTTTCGACGCATTGTTCTAGCTCTTTAGCAAGTTCAGCAAAACTGACATTCATTGAAGAAATCTCTACAATCATAAGCATTGTAAAATAAGATTCATTAATCGTCTGACTTATATCTAGAATATTCACATTACGTGATGCAAGAATATTACATACATGTGCAGTAATACCTACTTTATCTTTACCTAAAACTGAAATAATCGCTTTCATAATCCACCTCTTCTTAACCTAGTGTAGCATAGTTGAAATCAAGCATTCAATGTTAATTTCTTCGTAAATACAGAAAAACGACTTCAAGAGCTCTGAACTCAAATGAAGTCGTTAAATTTAGATTATTGGTGTTCTTTTCTTCGTTTATTCACATAATTAATTCTAATTAATACAGCTCCAAGTGCAACAATATAATATGCAACATTATAATCACTCATACCCGTACTTGGTAATTGTTGGGATGGTTCTTCAGGTTTCACTGTTGGTGCTTCTGGTTCCGGTTGAGGTTCGCTTGGAACTGATGGTTCTGTTGGTTCCGCTGGCTCTGTTGGCTCTGTTGGCTCTGTAGGCTCCGTTGGCTCTGTTGGTTCTGTTGGCTCCGTTGGCTCTGTTGGTTCCGTTGGTTCCGTTGGTTCCGTTGGTTCCGTTGGCTCTGTTGGTTCTGTTGGCTCTTCAACTTCTACCCAACGTGCGTAGAGTATCGTGTCTTTTTCTACAGTGTTAATATCAAAATCCCATGCACTTGTTAGTGCTTCATCAAGATACCATCCACCAAATGTGAATCCTTCTTTGATAGGACTTATCGGCGCAACGATTTTGTCACCAACAATTGCTTTAGGGTATGCTTCAACCGCACTCCCTCCATTAGACTCAAAGCTTACAGATGCGTACTTGTGGTCAGTCTTAAATTCAAATTGATAGATACTTCCCCTAAGTTCACCTACCATCCCTGAGAATATCAAAATATAATCTCCAACTTCACTAAGTTCATCTCCATGAATTAGTATTTTACTATCCGCTGTAAGCTCATAGCTTGTTAGAGGAACAGTTTCATCACTCGGAGTAATTAATTGCATTTTTAACGTTTGACCACTTGTATGGAGAACATCAAGTATTTGATATAGTTCAATTAATAAATCTTCATTTACAGTAAATGTTCCTATTGATTTTGTATACGATTGATTTCTGATATCTTTCATCATGAGTCCGTTAATAAAGGTCATGACTTCTTCAGTTACATTAATTAAACTATTTTGATCAAATGTAAAACTAATTAGCTTTGTTAGGCCGGTCATTGAATTTGGTAAAGTTTCAATACCATTTCTTTGAGCATCAAAAATCTGAAGATTTACAAGATTTCCAATACTACCAGGAATTTCTTTTAACTTATTGTCATTAATCGTAAATGTACGTAGCGCAGTTAAGGTTGTAATAACTTCAGGGAATACTTCAAACCTATTCACAGCTAAAGCAAGTGTATCTAAATTTTGCAAATTTCCAAAGCTTGCTGGAAGTTCAGTAAGTCCATTTTCTTTAGCATAAAGTGATTCTAGCCTTGTCATATTTCCAATTGATTCCGGAAGACTTCCTATTGGATTATGACTAATATCTAAAGAAAGAGCATTTGATAGATTACCTAGGTTCGCAGGTAAGGAAGTGATGCTATTTTCACTCAAATTAAAGGTATCAACCATTGTAAAATATTCAATACCGTCTGCTGATCCGCTTATTCCTTTTGCCCTCACTCTAAGTGAACCGCTAGCATCTCCTATCCAATTATTTGCTTCTTGAATAGAAATATAAAGATCACCATCTGTGTCGATTTCTGGATACTCCATGAGAATTGCATCATGAAGACTTCGTGATGCTTCAGTAAACGCCCAATCAACGGGTTCTTGTCCCTCAACACCAAAAATAGGCGTATAACTTTGAACAAATAGTACACATGTAGCTAAAATTATTGTCAGCTTTTTTTTCATATTTTCTCCTTTTATGTGTGGAAATCGTATCACAATTCTTTGTGATAATACTTACAATGTAATGAAAGCCCTTTGAGATGGAATGAAAATACAAACATGTTTTGTTTCCTCATTTAACAGAGGCACTTTTCAATATAATAGCGGTAAATTCAAACCTCTTCAATATAAAAAAGACCCATATCTCTAGAGGTATGAGTCAAGGAACTGACCTAGTTCCGTGGGACTAAAGAAAAACCTCTTGTATGAGAATTATTGTAAAATAGTTCAATATAGGAGGTTTTCTTATGGGAACACGAATTATGCATAGTTATGAAACAAAGATGAAAGTTATAGAAATGAAATTATCAGGATACTCAAACAGGTTTATTCAAACTGAACTTGGAATAAAAAATATAACTCAAGTCAAAACATGGTGGAGATGGTATCGAAATGGTGAACACTATCGATTTTCTCAACCCGTAGGCAAGCAATATACTTTTGGAAAAGGTCCAGAAAGAGATACGGTCGAAGAAACACAAAGACTTAGGATTAAATCTTTGGAGCAACAAATTGAATTATTAAAAAAGTATTTGGAAAGAGAAAGGATGTGGTACCCGAAATAATCATTAAGCTAGTTGATGAATATCGCGACACTGTATCTATTAAAGATATCTTGAATCTTTTTGGGATACCTAAGTCAACGTATTACCGTTGGACTAAAAAAGAGCAGGTAGAGTTTAATAATTATTCTGTCAATGAAGCGTTAGTAATTGAACTTTGTAAAGAAAACAAATTCCGCTACGGATATCGAAAAATAACTGCACTAATTCGAAAAGAAAGAATTATCAATAAGAACACTGTTCAAAAGATAATGCAGAAACACCAATGCCAATGCCGTGTTAAGGTCAAAAGGTATAGAAAAAACAAAACTCTGCCAATCATTATGCCTAATATCATTAATCGTGACTTTAAATCAGTACGTCCTCTAGAGAAATTAGTGACAGATATCACTTACATCCCTTATGGCAATAAGATGCTCTATTTATCTACGATCATGGATTTATACAATGGCGAGATTATTGCGTCTACATTGAGTGACAGACAAAACCTAGAATGCGTCATTGATACATTAAATCAACTTCCAGATATCCTTCAGCCATGTATTCTTCATTCTGACCAAGGTAGTGTCTACACATCAAAAGATTATCAACGTAGAGTAAAAAACAAAAGCATTACCATGAGTATGTCCCGTAAGGGCACACCCGCTGATAATGCTCCTATCGAATCATTTCATGCCTCTCTAAAGTGTGAAACATTCGAATTAAATCCAGAACTAAAGAGTTCTACTGAAATTGTATCACAAACTGTGATACACTATTTAAAATATTACAATGAAAATCGAATACAAGAAAAGCTAGGATATCAATCTCCCGTTAATTACCGGTTGGCTTCATCCTAACTTGGTTTTTTCTTTAGTCCCACGGAACTAGGTCAGTTCCCAATTATATAATTAGTTTTCTTTTCTACGTTTGTTCACAGAATTTAAAATGATTAATACAGATCCAAGTGCAACAATAAAGTACGCAGCATTATGATCACTCATACCTGTACTTGGTAATTGAGGTGATGGTTCTACTGGTTTCACTGTTGGCGCTTCAGGCTCTGGTTGAGGTTCGCTAGGAATCGTAGGTTCTGTCGGCTCTACTGGTTCTGTCGGCTCAACTGGTTCTGTCGGTTCAACTGGTTCTGTCGGTTCTTCAGTATCATCAACAATAATTAAGTTTGAAGTTGTTTCAACTGAAGTTGTTGCTCTTAAGAGTGTATTATACACAAAGTTTAATGTATAAGTTCCTTCAGCAAATTGTACTGGTTTATCCACAATTGTCATTGTCACAAGTGGGTCAACTACAAGTTCGCCATCTTTAGTAACAGCAACTCCTGCTTGTTCTTGTACAAAGCTTTCGAATGTACCTTCTGCGATGAGACGGTTAACATCTGATAACTTCATTTCAACGTCTTTAGCTGTAATGTGATATTCTGGATAGACTTCATAAATCATATTTAATGATTGTGTTTCTAATACAGAAGCATCGTTAACTCCAACTGCATAACTAATGTAACTAATACGATCAGCAATTGCTTCACGTCCTGTCATTGTATGATCTGCTAATTCTAAGTTTAATTCAAATTCAAAGCTTGAATCTGTAATTGCTTTTACATTAGGTTTCATCACAACCTTATATGAACGAATTGTTGAGAAGTCACTGATTTGATCTGCAGTTAGCCATTCTGCATCATCCACAAGTGTTGGAGGTGTCATTTGGCTTAAGTTAGCATTACTATTTACATCAAGGACACCTGAAACTAATGGTTCTTTAGATGTGCTGTAATAGACATCAAAGAGTGTTTCATAGCCTTGTGGTAAGGTAATTGGCCCTACAAGGTTCATTCCAAACATTGAGCCTGTATTTGTATCATTTAATACAAATGTTGAATCTGTATCTGGAAGTACTCCCATTAATACTAATGTAGAAATTGGGTTACCTAATGTATTGTTGATTTGTAATTTGATATTCGCTTGTTCACCATCGTGAATGCTCATAACATTTGAGTAATCAACACCATTTGTAGTTCCATTAATCAATCCATAATATTCATATGCATCGATATAAGTATACTTGTTACGTGTTACATATAATTCTTCTTCAATACCACTTCCATTGAAGTCATGTGTATCCATTTCTTTAACTGTGAATGTACCGTTTGTATTGGATACATCGGATACTTCGAAGTCTTCACTTAAGTAACCAAACATTTCGACTTCTGCGTTGTAAGGCACTTTATCGGTAATGGTTACAGGAATAATGAATGAAGCTTTTGAAGAAAGTGAAATAGTTTCAACATCAAAGACTACTTTTAATAGTGTCTTACCTGTATTTTTATAGTTTTCTGTAATGATTGTTACGTTTTCATTTGTGCTTTCTGCAAGCTCTGGAAATTCAATTCCTTCAGGAACTAATACATAGGTTTCAAAAGGTCCTGTAAGCTGACGTAATGATGCACTGTCATTAATAATTTCTAAACGTAAATTATTATCACCAGTTTGTAGTAAGTTGTTTACTGTGTTTGTAAAGTATGCGTTACTCTTCACGTATCGTGAGATACCTGTTGGAGGCGCTACAACACTTGCTGTTTTTGGCAATAATCTTGATTCATACATTTCATCAATGAGACTGAAACTTCTATCATTAAGTTCTTCTGGAACATATTGTGAAGAACGGTCGACACGATAACCATCATATGTCCAACCCGAGTAAGAAATAGCACTCTTTGATTCAATTGGTCCTACATAGCCTTCATCGACAGTAGTCCAAATTCTCATAGAAGTAGTTGTCATACCTATTGGAAGCGTGAATATTGTATTTTCTGTAGAATTTCCAAATCCAACGTTGTCCGCAAATATTGATTGTTCATTGTCATGGAAGTGGAACCATATTGTTTTAATAGTTTTTGATGTATCGATCCCTAATTCTTCAGCAGTGTAATATGTGCTAGGAACTAAATCAGGTTTTCCACGATGCCATTCTTCACTGTCCGTGTATTTAATGCTTATTGAGTAATACACATCGTCTTCCATTGGTTGTAAGCCAACGCTTGCATATGCAGAGGATGGACGGAAATAGAAATCACCACTATACATATTTCTAAAGTTTAGATTCTCATCTGGATGGAAGAATACGTTATAGGTATTGTTTTTATACTGTGCCGTAGTAGCTTCGAGTGGTGTTAGATAGAAGTTCCACCCTAGGATTGCTCCATCAGTTACACTAATATCGTCGTTGTTTATCCAACCAACATTACCTCTGTCATCACTTGGTCCGCTAAATACTGATGAATATGGGAACCCAACTAATTGATCAGGTAAAACATAATCAAAGTTTGGAGACACTACAACTGTGGCGTCTGCTTTAAATGTTTTTTCTATACCATCTACATAAGTAAATGTATATGATGCACTGTTTTTTACTTTCGAGTAGAGTGTTAAGTCTCCTTCGATTTTCGTTATGATATTAAAGTTTTGTACAAAATAGTAATCATCGTCTTCATATAATGAAGCATCAAATTCCCATGTATAGGTATTTCCTACTACAGTAGGTGTTACACCTGAAGTATCACTGATATAAGCAATACCATCAGCAAGTGTATAAGAAATCACTACTTTACTACCTTCTTGTAATTGAAGTGAACCGGAAACATATTTATTTACGGATGCTCCAACAGCGAAGACTGTCTCATCAAGGTATTTAATACTGAGTCGGTCAACGATTTCCCCATCAACAAGAATCCCTTTAATCTTGTTAGAAACAGATGCGTTCATATTTGCTACTAATGTAGTACTTGCTTCAGCATTGGAAGCAGTCATTTCATCAGCTGTAAGTGAAGCATTAATTGTTAATGCACTACCATTTACTGGTGAGCCATTAACTGTGTTCAATTTTAATAAGATTGAAGTTTCGAACCCACCAGCCAATTTTGAAAAATTATATACTAAGATATTCTCATCTTGATTATATGTTGGTGCTATCCCTTTAATCTTTAGTTCATCTAGATTCTGACTAAAATCAACATAATTACTTTTTACCATCCCTGGCAATGCAACTTTCACTTGTACGTTTGTGTATTCCTTAATTGAACCATCAAGAGTAATATATATTTGATATTGTGCGATTCGTCCAACCTCGATTGTTTCCGAACTTGGGACAATTTGAATCTTACCACTAGCAATTGGTTGATTCTCTTGTTCTACAATAGTTTCTTCGGTTACATCAGTGGTTGCCTCTACTTCGACTACTTCTGGAGTAACTTCAATTTTTGACTCAACACTTTCTTCTTCATTATCTTTTTTAGATTCTTCTTCAACACTATCATTCGACAGTTTCTCATCTTCGGTAACAATTGTTTCATTCTGTGTTTCTTTGTTTTCTTTAGTAGACTCTAGTGCCAATGTTGGCACACTTATCAAACTAAGTGCAAGAACACAAACTAAAAACAAATTAATAATTCTCTTTTTCAATTTTATGCCTCCCTAAACTGTTACGCTTTTATTTGCCTGCTAATGATACTCTTTTTTCATTAACATTTACGCCGAATGTAATGAATTAGTAAATATTTGTAACAAACATCACAATTTATACACATTTTTGACATACTATTTAAAAAATAAACAATTTCTTTTTGACTTACCACTTGACAAATGAATGTTTTCCTTTTATATTCACGCTTAATATATTTCAGTTCCTGATTTTCCTTATTGAATTTTCGTAAGAATAAGACAGGTTTTTTTACTAAACTAAAAATATATTATTATCTCAATCTCAACTTTTTTATTGGGCTTAGAATAAGTATTTATATCATTTATTATGTATCAATTTTCTTATAGAACACTTATCTAAACTCTACGTTTACATTGCATTATTTCAATTGTTTATCATATTGATTTTCAAATTAAAAAAAGACCCTATCATTATCTAATAGGGTCGCTAAGTTTATTCTTATATTCTAAAAAATTATCGTTACATGTTGTTCTGGAATATCATAGAATGGATCATGTTTCTTCTTAAGGAAAGGTAGTGCAACTTGTGGGAAGAGGATATAAGATAGTAAATCTTCATCTGTTTCCGCAATCTCACCCAATTCCTCTCGAGCTTCATTTATATCATATCTGATTAAATTAGCAGGACGTTCTGTAATTACAGATTCAGGATTAATGTTTAAGTAATCAAAGATTACTGGGTCAATTGGAGCTGGTGATTTACCATAATAACCTTCCACATATTCACGAATCTCATTTGGTACGAGTTTATAACGTTCACCGCTCAGGACGTTCATAACGGCCTGTGTTCCAACCATTTGAGATAAAGGTGTTACGAGTGGTGGATAACCTAATTCAGCCCTCACACGCGGTACTTCGCGTAATACTTCGGAGAATTTATCAAGTTGCTTAGCATCTTTAAGTTGTGCTAGTAAGTTTGATATCATTCCACCAGGAACTTGATAGATTAACGTATTAGGATCTGTTTCTAAAACCTTAGGATTAAAGATTCCTTCTTCAACAAAGTGTTCTCTAACAACTTTAAAGTGCTCTGCAACTTTTTGACATGCATCAAGGTCAACAGAGATTGGGTATCCCAACTCTTTAAGAGCAAGAACCATTGATTCTGTCGAAGGTTGACTTGTACCACCTGAGAATGAAGAGTTCGCAGTATCAATACTATCTGCTCCTGCTTCAAGTGATTTTAAGTAGGTCATCTCAGATACACCACTTGTTGCGTGAGTATGAATGTGTAGAGGTAATTCAGTAATTGCTTTAATAGCTTTTACTAAGTTATACGCACGCATTGGTGTAAGAATACCCGCCATATCTTTAAGACAGATTGAATCTGCTCCCATAGCTTCCATTTCTTTAACAAGCTCACAGTAATAATCATCAGTATGAACATCACTAATGGTATAACAAATTGTCATTTGTGCATGTCCACCATACTTCTTGATTGCTTTTACTGAAGCTTCTAAGTTTCTAACATCATTCAAAGCATCAAAACAACGAATGATATCAATACCATTTTCAATTGATTTTTGAATGAATAATTCGACAACACTATCATCATAGTGCTTATATCCAAGAAGGTTTTGACCACGTAATAACATTTGTAGTTTGGTGTTTTTAACATGTTTACGGATTGTACGTAGACGCTCCCATGGATCTTCATTCAAATAACGAAGACACGAATCAAACGTAGCCCCTCCCCAAACTTCTAGACTGTTAAATCCTGCATTATCTAATGTTTCAAGGATTGGTAACATTTGTTCGGTTGTCATCCGTGTAGCAATTTGACTTTGGTGAGCATCACGTAATATTGTGTCCGTAATTTTTATTCTTTTTGTCATTATTGTCTCCCTTCTTTACTTACTATTTCATACATGGCATCCAACAATTCCTCAACAGTATGAGTTCGTTGTCTACCACATTCTTTGGCATCTTTATCACAGATATAACATTTTCTTGCAGGATAGTTTAAGCTTTGGCGACTAATTGTTTCATCATTAATATAAACATCAAAATCAAAGAGACGACCAATATCAGAACTATCTTCAATCGCAGCAGTTAAACGTTTGACAGCATAAGCGTCATCCGTGTTCACGACTACGAATACATTCTGTGATGCGAGTGTTTTTACTTCTTTAATAACCATTATATTTAGACCTTGGGCTTCGATAGAATCAAGAAGGAGCGTCTTTCCAATAAGGAGAAGGTGGCTCACAAACGCATTGCTTTTCACAGGGCCTGGCATATTGACCTTGAGAACAATTAACGTTTGGTTAGAATACTGAGCACGAAGTTGTGTCTGGTAGGTAACGCGCCCTTCTCGATCTAACAAGACTTGTTCCAGTGTAGGTTGTTCACCTTCACTTAACATGTGACGATCTAACGGATAGTTTGGGTTCTTATTTTTCATTGCGCTTTACTTGGTGTACTACGTCGATTAAACTACCGTCGCGGTACTCAATTAAAGCTACAACTTTATCAGTATATTGGATCGGTTCAGGTTCACCAACAATACTGTATGCTTTTTCTTTCAATTCTTCGATTGTGAATTGAGGAATGTCTACGTTTTTGAATACTTCTACTAAGTCTTCACGTAGTGGATTAATTGCAATACCGATTTCAGTAACAACAACATCAATCGTTTGACCTGGTGTAATAATCGTATTGACATTATCTACGATTGTTGGGATACGACCACGTACTAGCGGTGTTAAGATAACACTGAGTTTTGATCCAGCTGCAGTATCAGAGTGTCCACCTGATGCTCCACGGATTAATCCATCGGATCCAGTCATAACGTTTACGTTAAAATCTGTATCGACTTCTAATGCTGACAATACAACTACATCAAGATTATTTACTGCTGCCCCTTTATTTCCTGGATTAGCGTAGAATGATGCGCTGATTTCATAGTGATTTTCATTGTTTTTAATGGATTCAATTGCGCCACGGTCAAAGGATTGAGTATCGATAATCTTTTCGATTAAGCCTTCTTCTAACATGTCGCATAAGTGAGCTGTAAGTCCACCTAAAGCAAATCCAGCTTTAACGTCTTTAGCAATCATTGTATCTTTAAGGTAACGAGCAACAGCTAGTGCTGATCCACCAGAACCTGCTTGGAATGAGAATCCATTCTTGAAGTATGGTGAGTATTCAATAACTTTACTTGCATACTCAGCAATAAGAAGTTCTTTAGGGTTTGTAGTATAACGTGTAGCCCCTTTAGCAATACCATTAGGATCCCCAACGCTATCAACAACGACAACATAGTCTACGTGATTTTGAGGAATACTAATTGGTGTGTTTGGGTAAGGTACAAGGTTATCTGTAACAATAACTACTTTGTTTGCGAATTCTGCATCAACACGTGCATATCCAATGGAACCACATGCTGCTGGTCCATGTGAACCGTTAGCATTTCCGTAAGCATCAGCGCTTGAAGCACCTAAGAAGGCAACATCAATAACAATGTCTCCCATCTCAATAGCACGAGCACGTCCACCGTGGGAACGGATAACTACTGGGTTTTCCATAATCCCTTGTGAGATAGCAGCTCCAACTTTATCACGAAGACCACTTGATGTAATGTTTGTGATAACACCATTCTTAATATGTTCAATAAGTGGTTCGTGTACGTTAGCAATTGAACTTGAAGCTAAAGTTAACCCTTTAATTCCAAGAGCAGCAATTTCGTCAAGAACTGTATTAAGTAGAAGATCCCCTTCACGGAAGTGGTGGTGGAATGAAATCGTCATACCATCTTTTAAGCCACTTTCAATAATAACATCTTTAATTGAATCTCTAAGTTTTGATTCACCTGGTAATACTGCAGTTACATTTGCAGCATGACGGTTATAAGTAGGCTTACGGTCAAATTTATCTACAAAGAGTCCGCATTTATCAGCATATTCTTGAGGTATGTTACGTCCGACTTTATTTTTTGGCATCTTATTGTTCCCCCAAATCTACATGAATACCTGCTGCTTTAGCAAGCATAATTACACGTTCTGCACGTTCTACGATTGGTTTATCAATCATCTTACCATTCAAGGCAATAACACCTGATCCACGAGCTTCAGCTTCGTTAATCGCTGCAATAACGTTACGTGCATTATCAATTTCTTTATCTGTTGGACGGTATACTTTATTAACCACAGGTATTTGACGTGGGTTAATTACAGATTTACCATCGAATCCTAATTGACGAATAAGTTCTGTTTCTTTTTCGAGAGTTTCTAAATCATTAACATCTGAGAATACAGTATCAACTGCAGCAACACCTGCAGCACGAGCTGCATGAACAATCATGGAACGTGCAAAGAAAATCTCTTCACTGTTACGTTCTGCATAACGACGTGTCTTCATTGCTGTAACATAGTCTTCTGCTCCAAGAGCAATCCCAACAATACGATCACTTGAAGTAGCAATCTTGTAAGCATTTAATACTCCAAGAGGTCCTTCAATCGCTGTAAAGATTTTTGTGGATCCAATTTCACGACCACATTGTTTCTCAGCTTCTAAGATAATTGCTTCAACAGCATGTACATCTTCTGGTTTTTCTGTTTTAGGTAAACGAATAACATCGATACCTGCGCGAACCATAGCATGGATATCATCCACACCACCTTGTTCTAAATCATTAATACGAACTACTGTTTCTGTATCTCCAAAATCAAATGTTTTGATTGCTTGGTAGATTAAGAAACGGGATGAATCTTTTTCTTTAAGTGAGATTGAATCCTCAAGGTCAAACATAATGGAGTCTGCCCCATAAAGATTAGCATCACGAATCATTCCTGGGTTACTTGCAGGAATAAACATCATTGTTCTTCTTAGACGTTCCATGCTTCTAAGCCCTCCCAATCGATTGATTGTACCGTATCGGATGCACGGTGTACTACTGCGATTGTACGCGCTTTAATTGTACAATCTAAAGCACCTTTATCTACTACGGAAACCTTTGCATCTTTGATTCCAAGATGATCTAAAGTTTCTAAGATAACTTTACGAATTTGATCTCCATATTGGAATTCAACACTACTTTGTAAATCAAGCTCAATTCCTTTGCCATCATTTTTATCAATCATGATTTGCATATCGGATGATTCAAGTGTTCCAGCAACTGCTTGATTCTTAATAACAAATTGACTCATGTCATTTCCTCCTTGTCTTCATTGATTCTATTACTTTGTGTCCTTCATCTGATCGTAAGAAGTCAAATGTTGTGGAAGGAACAAGATCCTTCACTGCTTCTATATTTCCTTCTGTAAGTAAACGTCGTACACGACTTGCACTAATGACTTCTTGTGCATGTTCCTTACGGGGAATAATAACGACTTTAATGTCTGGTTCAAGTGTACTCTTTAGTGATTCGTTATAGATTTCGGTAGCTACTGACAAGGGTTCTTCACCAAGGAAACGGTGATTAATACCCAAGACAGGAGCAATACGTTCTTTAAATACTGAAGCATCTAGGCTTGCTTGAACACGGGTTACATCTTCTGATTCTTTAATAAAGTATGAGGGGAAGGTTTGTGATGAAACCATATAGTTTCCTGTCGAGAGCACTTCAACATTGGGAAAGTCTCTACACCCTTCTTCGACTAAGCGACGTCGAACATTTTCAGGAAAGTCGGAAACATCTTCCGCTACCACAAATACATATAAATTATCAGCCATTTTGGATGCAGTCTCGACTAAATACTGATGACCTTTTGTAAAAGGATTCGCATTCATGACGATAGCTGCATTAACGTCACCTGTTTTCTTATGTTTCTTTAACTCTTCTAGATAAGTATCAAATCCTGATACCGCTCTTTCTAGAAACACTAAGACATTGTCAACATGACCAATTACTTGAAATCCTAAATATTTGAAAGACTGAGAATATTCAGGTTTGGTATAAACATAGAATTGCGGATAACCACGATCTGCAATTTCTTCCATGAGGTGGGAAATTAATTGATTGAAGTAATTTCCACCTTGGTAATCATCGTGAATTGCTACACACTTAATAATATTTTTATACAGTGAACCTGTTGCAAGGAGAACATCACCCTCATAGATGCCACATGTATAATCAACATTTCCTTCAGGACGAATATTGGCAGCATGTAGAAACGCTTCCCATTCTTTATATGCATCCGGTCTTTGTTTAATGTAGATTCGACGAATTGATTCCATAATTTTCTACTCTTTTCCTTCTGGGAAAACCTTTAATAGTAAAACACTTGCAAGATAGATGATTGAAAGTACCGCGAAGATACCTCCCATACCTACTACCATTATTTGTAATGCTTCCATAATTAAATCCATATTTAAGTTCATCATAACCCTCCTATGCAAAGTACATCAAGATCATTCCACCTGCAATAACAGATGCGATTTGACCAGAGACGTTTGCTCCTATTGAATAGTTCAGCACAAAGTTTTGTGGGTCTTGTTCAGTTGCAAGTTTTTGGACAACACGTGCAGACATTGGGAATGCTGAGATACCAGCAGCACCAATCATTGGGTTGATCTTTTCTTTACGGAAAATATTAACGAATTTCGCAAAGAGTACACCACCAATGGTATCCATAATAAATGCCACTAAACCAAATAAGATAATTAGAAGTGTTTGAACTTTTAAGAACTCATCAGCTGTCATTTTTAATGAAATGGTGAATCCTAATAAGATTGAAACAATATTAACAAGTTCATTTTGTGCAGTTAAACTTAGACGTTCAAGAACACCACACTCACGAAGTAAGTTACCAAACATTAGGAATCCTACAAGTGGTAAGGATACTGGTGAGATGAAACCTGCTACTACAGAAATAATAATTGGGAATAAAATCTTTGTACGTTTTGATACACCTGACGCTTTGTAATCCATTTTAATACCACGTTCTTTTTTAGTTGTTACGAGTTTAATTGCAAGTGGTTGAATGATTGGAACAAGTGCCATGTATGAGTATGCAGCAACTGTGATAGGACCTAAGAGTTGTGGTGCTAGTTTATTAGCAACGAAAATTGATGTAGGACCATCAGCCGCTCCGATAATACCAATTGTTGCAGATTCAGGTAATGAGAATCCTGCAATAACTGCGACTACGATTGTAAAGAAGATACCAAATTGAGCAGCTGCTCCATAAAGTAACATACTTGGGTTCTGAAGTAATGGTCCAAAATCGATCATCGCTCCTATACCAATAAAAATTAATAACGGGAATAACTCCGTTTCAATACCAGCAGCAAAGAGTACGTTTAAGACTCCTACTGGCCCATCAGGTTGTGTAATTAAACCTGAGTGTGGGAAGTTAACCAAGATAGCTCCAAGACCCATTGGTACAAGAAGTGTTGGTTCATATTCCTTAACAATACCTAAATAAATTAATACCGAACCAATAACCATCATGATTAGTTGCTGGTACGTTACATCCACAAAACCCTGAATTAAAAAATCCACAAATATTTCCTCCTACTATTTAATAACAACCATTACGGTTCCAACGTCAATGTTTTCACCTTTTGTAACATTAACTGCGACTACTGTTCCTGCAATTGGAGCAACAATATTGTTTTCCATTTTCATTGCTTCTAGAACGAGTAAGTTTTGGTTTACCGCAACAGTATCCCCGACTTTAACAACAACATCTAAGATGTTTCCTGGCATTGGTGCACTAACTTCTGTACCACCTGTAACATCCATGTTTGTTTGTGGTGCAGCTTGTGGTGCTGGTGCAGGCGCTTCTTGTACAGGCGCTGGTGCAGCTTGCTGAATAGGTGCAGCTTGTGGTGCAACTTGCGGTGCTCCAATTTCCTCCATCTCAACAACGTATTCCTTATCGTTTAACTTAATTCGAAATTTTCTTAACATATTTCTAACTCCTCTCCTCGATACTGATTAATCTAAATGTTGACTCTGGTGAGTCATTTGCCATAACAGCAGCAGCGATTACCGCAGCAGCTTCTTTATCGACATCAACGCGACGTACCGATTTAACGCGAACGGTTGCATCACTCAAATCACTGGACACAATGGCTGAAGCAATGATTGAAACGATATCTCGTTCCTCTTCATCTTCAACAGCTAACGTGAAGTCGATAGCTTTGGGCAAGTCTTCCACAACGTCTTGTTGAACTTGTGGTATGACTTCGTCTTGTTTTTTCTTTTTACGCCAAAACATCAATATCCCTTCTCTTTCTATACATTTATTATAAGCTCTGTGCTCGCAAACTTGTGTTTTTGCAGTGTTCTTTAACTGTATAAACATTGGAAAAACACTTGATTGTAAACTTTTGTATATGTTATAGTTTACAATAAATTTATCACTTGGAGGTCCATATGAATAACACAGTGCTTGATATATTAGAATCCTCATTTCAGTCATACATTAGTGGTCAAGAAATAGCTGATACCCTAAACATGACGCGTGCCAATGTTTGGAAAGAAATCCAAAAGCTTAAAGACTTAGGATATGAGATTGACTCTATCCGTAATCGAGGCTATGCCCTATTAAGTCTTAATGGACGTCTATCTTCAAATAAAATGGCGTCTCATTTTAAGAAATATACACCCGTTTCTCTACAAGTCTATGATGAAGTAAGTTCAACGAACACTTTAGCTAAAGAATATGCAGATGCAAATCCATTAAATCCTAATGCTTTAATTGTTGCGGATACCCAATCACAAGGTCGCGGTCGACGTGGTCGAAGTTTCTACTCACCATCTCAATCTGGAATCTACATGAGTATTCTCTTTACACCCGAACTTTCACTTCTTGACTCGCAACTCATTACGATTGGGGCAGCAGTAGCAGTTCGTCGTGTTCTAGAATCAACGCTTAAAGTAGAATCTCAAATCAAATGGCTCAATGACCTCTATATTGGGAATCGTAAAATTTGTGGTATTTTAACTGAAGGTGACATTATTCTTGAATCTAATACTTATAAATATTTAATTGTTGGTATTGGTTTGAACCTCTTTGAAGCACAATCAGTTCCTAAAGAACTTACTTCAATCTATGGTTCGGTTACTGATACTCAAGATTATGATCGTAATGATATTGTGACTCGTATCTACGAAAGCTTTATGCAGATATTAGAAACACTACCATCATCACGACTTGATCTCATTGACGAATATAAATCGTACAGTAATGTACTGGGTAAGAAAGTGCTCATCGTTGGATCAGAAGATGAAATCTATGATGCCATTGATATTGATGAACATGGATACCTTGTAGTTCAGGATAATCACGGAAATCAGAAACATCTTCACTCTGGTGAGATATCCATTAAGGAGCTCTAGTCATGAAAACTAAAGACCTTGCGATTTCTGCACTCTTTGTAGCTTTTATAGCTGTCTGTGCTCAGATTAGTATTCCTACACCACTTGTACCCTTTACCCTACAGATATTTGCAGTGACTGTTGTTGCTTTAACTTTAAGTTTTAAGCAAGTATTCTATGTCATCATGACTTATATCATCATGGGCTTACTTGGCTTCCCTATCTTTGCGGGAGCTCGTGGTGGGATTCAAATGCTTCTTTCACCAACCCTAGGGTTTATTCTTGGATTCATGCCTTATGCACTTATCCTCAATACCCTGAGTCAAAAGATGAAGAATCGACTTCTTCCCTTTTCAATCTTACCTGGATATCTTGTGTTCTATACACTAGCCCTAACCGTTTTAACACTTAATTTCTATTACATTACGCAAATAGATATAACTCTTTCAAAACTATTAACATCCTATTGGCTCATGTTTATTCCTACTGATTTACTTTCAATTGCTATTGCATGTATCTTAAGCAATCAGCTTCATAAACATTTCAATTTCTAAAAAAGAAGAGCGGAAACTATCAAAGTTTTCCGCTCACTGTTTAGACTATTTAAATAATGGAACAGCACCTGTAATAGCAGCGACACCAACGAAGATTACGAAGATACCAATTGCCCATTTTCCAGATTCTTTTTGCCATTCTTTCATATCTAATTCTGTCATTTGTAGCAATAAGTAAATAAACGCTACAAGTGGACTTAGTAAGTGGAATGCTTGTCCTAATAAGGAAGCAACACCAAGTTCCATTTGTGTCCAACCGTATACCGCTCCTGCGTCTGCCAATACTGGAAGAACACCGTAGTAGAATGCGTCGTTGGATAAGAAGAATGTACCTGGAGCTGATAATACAGCAACAACAAGTCCCCAGAATTGTCCAAAGCTTTCAGGAATAATCTTTGTTAAGCTAACTGCTAACGCATCAGACATACCTGTACTTGTAAATAGACCTGTAAATACTCCAGCACCTAATACTAAGATAACAACAGCAACTGCATCACCTGAGTTAGCGTGTAGACGAGCTTTTTGATCTTTAAGTTTTGGATAGTTCATCATTAATGCAATAACTGTTCCCAGTAAGAATAAGAATACTGATGGGAATGTGTTTTCAATCATTAATAATGCAACAACTGTAATAGTTAGAATTAAGTTAGGAATGAAGAGGTGTGGACGTTTGATAGCCATTTCTTCTTCATTAGCTGGTGCTAATAGTGCTTCAAGTTCTTCATCTGAAATAACTTTAACACCAAGACGTTTACGTTCTTTAAGACCTAAGTAAACAGAAACACCTAACATATAGATAACTGCAACGATCATACCTGGAGCAAGTTTGTTTAGGATTTGTGAATCCATACCTGTTAGTTCAGGAAGCACTGAGATAACACGTGCTGTAGGACCACCCCATGGTAGTAAGTTCATAATTGTATTCATCAAGATAACTACAACACCAAGATTTAACATCTTCATATTCAGTTTCTTATACAGTGGAATAAAGGCAGTACATGTGATTAATGTTGTTGTAGTACCATCACCGTTTAAGGAAACAGCAGCTGCAACAATTGCGGAAGCAACAACTACTTTAAGTGGATCGCCACCTGCGATTTTAATCATGAATCGTGTGATTGGATCAAACATACCTGCATCAAGCATCAATGCAAAGAAGAAGATTGCAAAGAGAAGCATGATACCAGTTGTTGAAGTTTTCTTAATACCTGCTAAAACGAATTCCCCAAGTACCCAGAACTGATCCCATGCTGTTACGAGCGATGGATCTGCTAATTTCTTAATTTGAACGATTTGATCTGTGTAGAGTCCCATTACTGATCCTACAAGAGCAAATACTAGAGGCACGATAATTAACGCTGTAAATGGTGATAGTTTTTTCCACATAACTAACGCCAAGAACACGATAATCATTGCCCATGACAAGAATGTCAACATATTTCTTTCCTCCTACTCTTTTGAGTGAATGTACCTCTATATTAAGTGCAGTAAACGGTTACAACAATACCAATAGGCTATTTAGAACACTCTCAAAACACTAGGAACACTTGAAAAACACTTTGAAAACCTAAGTAAAAATTAAGCTTTCATCCAGTAAGAAGTGCTTAATTTTTGTGAAACGGTGTGATAGAAACACATAATCTCTTGAGAATCACTTGTTAATAAAAAAACTTTATTTCACAACTTTTGATAATTATTTGTATTCAAGAAAATATTTTCTCAACATCACTTTAATTGTCATTCTGTTCATATATCAATAAAAAGAGATAGACTTTTATACAATCTATCTCCTTATTAGTCCACCAAAGTGGACATAGTATCATCTAAAATTTATCGCAAAAGATTCTCTTACCTCATCTGGTAAGGCATTATCTTCAGGAAGTGTTGCAACATAATCAACACGCTTAGCAAAAGACTTCTCAATTGCTTCAAGATAATGTTCATCCTCTAAATTCGGTTCATAGCCATCAACTACAGCATATTCTAAACATACATCCGTGGATAGACTCTTAAATTCTAGTGTATTATTCGCAATTCCTTCTAAAAGTGAAAGGCTAACTTGTGGTGTCACCTTCTTACCATCAAAGTAACCAGTATTCACAATGTAACACGCAGTTTCTCCAGTATCAAAAAGAGCTTTGAACTTTTCATAGTCTTCACAAAGCGGGTAGATTCTAAATGGATTTGCATAAGGCTCAATGACAACTTGACCTTCATCACTTGCATTCTCAGCATTACTACGAGTAGTCATCAGTGTAGCTCCCATGGATGAAGCAAGTGTCGCACTATTAACCTTAACAAGTGGTGGCAAGCTTGCATCTTTCATAATCCACAAGAGTGCATCCAAAGGTTGATCCACATGATTTACACGATTCGGTGTTGCGAAATAGGACTTAATACAACGACCATTCTTATTTCGACGGTCTTCTGTAACAAGGATTCTCTTACCATTAGCATCAAGTGTTACACCATTATTTTGGACTGTCGTGAGATATTTAATAGCATCCGATCCCTCTTTCATATCAGATGTCTTATCAAAATATGAAGGTTCTAATGCAATCGCACGATTAAAATCACTGGATATCACAAACGCATCATCATGAAGCACAGCTACAGTATCTTCATCCTTATGGTCATGGAGTGTTAATGTTGATTTTCCCGAACCAGATAGACCAAATGCCGCAATTGCAGTCCCATTAAGAACTTTTAGGCCACCATGACATGAGATATAACCACGACGGTGAGCAATGTTCCAAGCTAAAGAAAGAATTCCTTTCTTTATTTCCCCAAAGTATTTGAGTCCCAAGACAATTCCAGTATGGGAAATAGGATCTAGGACAACTAAACCATCAGGATACTTCTCTGAAGACCAGTCTGGATCTACATAAAGAAAGAGTTCCTCTAATGGATTTGTAACTCTAACTGGATTAAAGTTCAACAAGAAATTATAAGCATTATTGACGTATTTCTTTGGAATCATAAGTGAAGCATTCATAGTAAATGACTCATGAAGACCAACACTTGCATTTGCTCTTACAAAATCACAAAAACTATTCTTAGCAATAACATCTTGAATAAGTTCAATTATTCCTTCATCGCTTGCATCCCCTAATATTTGACGAGCTCGGGCAGTTCGACCCACAATCGAACCATGATTATTCACTAATACCTTTGCACCTTGAGGTAATCCTAAAGTCTCAGCCTGATATACATCCAAATCTGTAACAATGGTATCCTCTGCATGAAGGGCCATTGTGTAAGCATCAGAAATTGACGCTAAAGTTTCTACATTATTTTGGTAAAATGCAGACTCAATCGTAAGTCTCATTGCATCATTGATTGGTTTTGTTTCCATAAGAACCTCCTTACCTAAACTGTACACTATCTTGGACCATTATTGGTGTTTTATTAGAGTTTTTTCATTAATATTTTGAAATGCACCAAAAGTACACTTATAAAACATTGGTTGTGATACTCTATGAATATAAGGATGGAACTATTATGTACAAATTCATCAATCAACTCAGCTCATTTGAAGACATTAATTCGCTTCTACAAGAAAAATACCAAGAAGGTTACGAACTAACGCAAGTAAACTATCAATTTCTTAAGTTTGATAAAGTTGCAAGTCCAAAGAATCACTATTTTAACCTTAGTTATTCCCCTTCTAAGACACCAGTTTTAGATGCGAAAAGCTATGCTCATGCTTATGCATATTATTCAGGAAAGAAAGATGCTTTTGATCTTAAAGCTCTTAAAGAATATTATGACGCATTAAACATTAGCTACAAAAGAACGACTTTGTATTGTCTCATTGCTTTATTGATTTTTACTGTATTAACTGGCTTTGTACCGATTCTCCCACCTGCAATTGGTGGATGGGTGATTGGAATCCTAATGGTTATAACTGTTATCCGTTCTGTGAATCAACGCCGTTTCACACGTAAACTCTATGTTCCATTTTTACGCAATAACGGATTCTCAAATAAAGAATTACAAAATCGATTCATCTTAAAGTCACACCACACTTTAAATGAATCACAAATGAATCGTTTTAAGAAACACGGTGAACTCAGCTATTTGAAGGAAATTGAAGGGTATCACTTCTATCAACTTATTTCATTTGAACAACGAAATGACATAATAAACATTCTCGTTGACGATGAAGCAAACACGATTGAAGTTTTATCAACAGTTAAAGAATAAGCAAGTTTTCAACTTACACAATCACCTTGTCATCTGGCAAGGTGTTTTTACCCCTTTCCAATTCACACGGTTCTTATATCTCAATGACAATTAGTTTGGTATAATACAAGAAAGCGACACAACTATGGCATAAAAATAAAAGGAGAAGAATATGGCAGTAAATATGGACGAGCTCGTTCGGATTGTAGACTTATCACAGAGTCTACCGTTAAACCAGATTATTTATGAGGGATTGCGTACAGCAATAATAACTGGTGTGATACCAATGGGCGAAAGAATAAATGAGAAACAGTATGCTGAATACCTTAATGTCAGTCGTACACCAGTTCGTGAGGCATTACGAAGAATCCAAGATGAAGGAATCGTTGAATACATTCCAAACTTTGGCATTGTAGTCACAACCTTTAGTGAGGAAGATGTCTTAGAAATCTATCAAATACGCACCGTACTTGATATTCTTGCTGCTACGAACTCAATGAAACTAATGACACCAGACGACTTTAAAGAAATGGAAGACCTACTTGACAGAACTGACGAAGCTCAGGCAAAAGGTAATGTCCGTCAAGTTATTGAGATGTCAAAGGAATTCAACACCATGGTCTATCAATTTGCGCGTATGCCACGTTTAGAGACCATTCAAAATCGTTTACGTGACTACCTCATACGATTCCGTGATATATCACTAACCGCAGACGATCGCCGTGCACGCGCTCTCCAGGAACACCGCATGATATATCGTTGTTTATGTAATGGCGAAGTAGAACAAATGGAAATGATTATTCGCGAGCATCTTGGCTTATCCCGTGATTTCATTCTTTTAGAAATGAGAAACGATGCAAAAAAGAATCGTTGATCTCGCAATCCAAGCACTTCTTGATGAAGCAAGTCTTGAACCAAAGCCAGGTTTAGTTGATCCCCTTGATGCAGGATCTCATACTGACATGAACTACGATGATTTTGTAGCAAGTGCTTACGCTTTAAAGCAAAGCTTTGAGAATTACTTACTTCAAGGCTTATCCTTTAATGGAAATCAAAAAGAACTCTTTAACTCGATACGATCTATTGGTATGGATGCTGAACACGATATGTATCAAGTAACGAATAATGTGAATACACACAAAGGTGCAAACTTCTTATTTGGTATCATCCTATCAGCCATTGGATATGGAAATTATCCGAAACTTGATACTCTAATTACAATAATACAAGAAATGACAGAGGGCTTAGTTTACGAAGAACTCGAGAAAAACGAAAAACCTAAGACTTACGGAGAAATCCTTTATCATGAACATGGTATTAAAGGTATTCGTGGTGAGGTTGAAGAAGGACTTCCAACAGTAATGAATCACTCATTACCAATTATGATGCAAGATAAACCTACTGACTTAAAAGTCAAAGAAGCACTCCTTAAACTCATCGAACAAAATGTTGATACGAACATGTTGAAGCGTGGAGGTATTGAGGGCTTAGAGCTCGGTCAAGAACTCGCTTCTTCTAAATATTTGGATATCAATGACCATTTGTCCAAAATGAATCGAGTGTTTAAGAAACATAACCTGAGTCCAGGAGGAAGTGCGGACTTACTTGCAGTCACAATCTTCCTATACAACTATGATCGGATGATCAGTACTGACAAAGCCTAATAATCAAAATAAAGAACAGCTTTAGAAATGAATGAAAAATTCAAATCTAGCTGTTCTTTTTAATTAATAATCGTTATTCAGACTCAGCGTTCACACGTGCAAAATATGTTAACACTATTTTGGGCGATGTTCCAATAATTTTCTGAAATACTTGATTGAAATACTTATAGTCATTAAAGCCTATATCTTCTGCAATTTCATACAAGTGTAGGTTTCCCTCTTGCATGAGTTCAATTGCTTTTTGGATACGGAAACGGGTTAAATAATCGTTAAATGTCATTCCCAAAAACTTTTGGAAACGGTTGTTGATGAGTGTAACACTACGCCCTGTATGCTGTCTTAAATCATCTAAAGTAATCTTTTCATTATAGTTATCTTGGATATATTTTAAAGCCATTTGAAGTGTTGTAGATTCAATATCATTATGTGGTTTCAGTGCTTGATATACTATTTCTGCTTCATCACTTTTCACTTCATAGGAGCGTCTCATCTCTATATCTTGAATTGCACGATGGAGGCTTTGCACCAACTCATCATGATCCAGTGGCTTTAAAAGATACTCACTGACGCCATATTCGATAGCTTTCTTTGCATAGCTAAACTCAGAATGACCACTGATAATAATAACAGCATAGGTATGACGTGGAAGCTTTTCTAGCAATTGAATGCCATCCATTATGGGCATATTTATGTCAAGAATAATAATGTCAGGTTTCTCTCTTTCAATAAGCTTGTAACCTTCTAAGCCATTAGCAGCATCACCTACTACCTTACTATTAAAATTTTCCCAATCTATAGACCGAATCAAACCTTTACGGATAATCTCTTCATCTTCTACAATACAGACTCTATACAATTTCAAGACCTCCTTCCGGGATGCAGATAATGATATGAGTACCACTGCTATTACTATCTACATAAACACTTCCTTTAGTTCCATAAAGCAAATGGATTCTTTGGATAACACTCATAACACCAAAGCGTGCTTTATTATAGATTGTATCCATATCAATGTCATTAAAGCTCTTGACAAGTTCTGGTGTCATACCATCGCCATCATCAATCACATGAATGTAGATATAGCCATCTTTCATATACCCTACTATCCCGACATTGAGGGTATCTTTACTCTTATAACCATGCTTTAAGCAGTTCTCAATAAGGGGTTGTAAGATAAGTTTGGGTAAGTTCATATCCAATACTTCTTCTTCTATCTCTATAGTGTAGTTAAAACGCTCACCTAGACGAAGTTTATTAATATGCAGGAAGAGTTCAATGTACTCCATATCCTCGCTAAAAGGCACTTCTTTCTCGCTAGCAGCGATACTATATCGTAAGAGTTTGGAAGTGTTAAGAATCAGTAACTCAGCAGTTTTCGGATCATCCTCAATGAGATAGCGAACTGTCTCAAGTGAGTTGTATAAGAAATGAGGATTGAATTGAGCTTCAAGCTGTTTGATTTCAGCATTCTTGCGAAGTTCTATAAGTCTTTCATTGGATGACATAAGCAGTTGAAGTTGGTCACTCATCGTATTGAAAGCATTCGCAAGTGATTCAAATTCATCGTGAGTATCAATTTCTACATGGGTATCTAAGTTACCTTCTTCTAGACGCTTTACACCTTCCATAAGAATCGAAACTGAACCACTAACTTCTCGTCCTGCTTTTTGTGCTGATAAGCGATTAATACGTTGCATAAAGAATAATGCCAGTCCTGCTACTCCACTAATGAATATCGCAAGAACATACAGCTCCTGATTCTGAACTAGAACACTAACCTTTAATTGACTGTCCATAATACTTTTACTGTATACCGTATATTTAGTATGATCGAGGTCAATTGTTTTTTTGTGATCAGGATTAAACTTTGAAACAGAAGTCACAAAGTCTTTTGAAGTTGTTGCGATTACATTATCAAAACCGTCAGCTATCACTGCATGATTAGGACGTTGTTGTTCTAAAACTTCTTTAAAGTAATCAACACTGATATAGAAGACAATACTAATATTTTCACTTAACTTCTTACCTATCGCTAAAGAGGACATTTGCTGGTCATTAATTTCTGCAAACTGGGTAATATAAAGCGAGTCTTCATTTAATTGATCACGTATATAGCTGTTAATCAGTCGATTGTAGTCACTTCCTAATAAAGAAGGTTGACTGATAAAGAGTGCATGATTATCTTCAAAGACAATAAACTGAGCCTTACTATCGAGCTTACCATTCAAGCGATAATAATACTGATAGAGTGTCTGGAAATAGGTATTAGGGTCTTCGATTAGTTCATTATAGTCAATATTCTCTTCAATTGTATCTATCGTATCATTGATTGCATCGATAACCAATTGACTGGAACTCTCCACACTACTCTGAGTTTGTTTTACTTGAAAAATATTAGTATAAGCATAGAAACTCACAATAATAAGTAATGTCATAGCAAGGATGATAATGAAAGGAACACGTCCATAACGGATAAACGTGTTTTTAATGCGTTCTTCAAATGTTGTCATCGAATTATTCATAGTTCAATTATAACGATATTCTCAAAAAAGGAAAGGTTGCCCTTTCCTTTACATTTGAATATCTTTTCCTTTCGAAAGTTTCATAAATACAAGTAAGGAGATAACGGTCACAAATGTCAGGATTGCAGATAATGCAGCTGCGATACCATAGTTACCACGTAATACTTGCGTGTAAATAGAAACTGTCATTGTTTGTGTTCGTGATGTATACAAGATAATCGATGTTGATAGTTCTGAAATCATCGTAATCCAGCTTAATATTGCCCCGGAAATAACTCCTGCAGACATCATAGGAACTGTAATCTTGAAGAATGTTTTAGCATTACTTGCACCAAGAGAGATTGCTGCTTCTTCAACACTGATAGAGATTTGTTGAAGAATTGCGACGGATGATCGTATTGTGTACGGTAAGCGTCGAATTACAAGCGCAATAATCATAATGGCATAAGTCCCTGTTAACATGAATGGTTTTTTAGAAAGAGTTGTTAAGAGAGCGATACCCATTACAGTTCCTGGAATAATATACGGAATCATTGAAATTGTATCAACTGTTGCAGTGAGTGCATTTCTACGTCTTACTGCAATGTAAGCAATAATCACAGCGATAATTAAGATAATGACGAGCGAGATACCTGGGATTAAGAATGTATTTTGAATACTGCTTCCTAATCTTGAGAAGGCTTGTCGATAACTATCAAGTGAGTAACCATCGAGGAAAAGTAGGCCTGATGTCTTCTGGAAGGAGGTATAGAAGACATAGATTTGAGGCATGAATGCGAGTGCGACAATGCCATACGCAAAGCTATGCACAAAGATTGAAAGGCCTTTTTTCATCTTCTTAGGTTCTACTGAGTGAAGGGCACTCATGGAGAACTGTTTACGATTGGATAAATAACGTTGGGTTAAGAAGAATGCGGTTGTTAAGGCAATTGCGATAACAGATATTGCAGCGGCAAATCCTGTATCACCACCAACTTCCGATACAAACTCATCAAAGATAAGTCGTGGGAAAGTACGGTAACCTTCACCAATAAGCATTGGTGTACCAAAGTCAGCGAAGGCACGCATGAATACTAACAATGCACTCGCATAGATAGTAGGCATGATTAGTGGAAGTACTACTTTAAAGAAACGTTTAAAGCCTGTAATTCCCATGCTTTCTGCTGCTTCAAATAATGTGTTATCAACACTGTTTAACGCCCCTTGAATATACATGTAAACCAGTGGGAAGAGTTGTAGTGTTAATACAAGTAAGATCCCATTAAATCCATAAATGTCAGGCATGTTGATACCTAAAGTATTACTAAAGAACTTTGTGATGAGACCACTACGTCCTAATAATAAGATCCAGGAGTAAGCGCCAATAAATGGTGCTGACATTGATGATAGAATAATTACAATATTTAGGAATTTCTTACCACGTACTTTATATACTGTTAAGAAATACGCTAAAGGAACACCAATCAGCAAGGTTAGCATCGTAGCTAAGATCGTTACTTTGAAACTGTTTATAATCGTTTGTAAGTAATAGCCTTGACCGAAAAACTTAGCGAAGTTCGCAAGTGTAAATCCTGTTTCCTTAGTATAGACAGATTGTCCCAATAGATTAATAATAGGCCAGACAAAGAAGACACCATATAAAACAATGATGATAAATGTAGAAGATTTCCAAAAATCTGGCTTCCTCATCTTATTGAATATTGTCATTCACAACACCTTTTACATAGTTTTGTGAACCGTCATGTGAGAACACATTGATCTTGTCAGTCTTAACGCCAACTTGAACACGTTCTCCTTCTTGATAAATATGATTAATTGCGGATTCTTCTACAATATCCACTGATGAACCATCATCAAGAACAACGGTATAGTGTGTATTTAATCCTAAGAATACAGTTGTTTTAACTGTAGCAGAGAATATTGAAGTAGCTTCATTATTCTTAAGAATCATAAATTCTTCAGGTCGAATCGATACTTTCACATCACCACCCTCAACATCTCCTTCAAAGCGATTGCCTTCGTAAGGAAGTGTTGCCATGTCACCAAATTTAAGTAGACTGTTTTCTTTATCATAGGTTGCATCAAGTATATTTGAGCGTCCAATAAAGGTTGCGACAAAGATATTTGCTGGTCTTTGATAAATATTTTGTGGTGTACCAATTTGTTGAATGTTACCTAGGTTCATAACAGCAATACGGTCAGATACTGACATTGCTTCTTCTTGGTCGTGAGTTACATAAACTGTTGTGATGTTTACTGTTTGTTGAATTTCTTTAATTGCTGTACGCATGTCGATACGTAGTTTAGCATCTAAGTTACTTAGAGGCTCATCCATGAGAAGTACATCAGGTTCAATAACAACAGCTCTTGCTAATGCAACACGTTGTTGTTGTCCACCTGAGAGTCTCTCAGGCATACGATCTGAGTATTCAGTAATTTGCATGGTATCAAGCATATCTTTGACACGACGATCCATTTCACTTTTATCGATTTTACGATTCTTAAGCCCAAAAGCCACGTTATCATAAACTGTTAAATGTGGAAAAATTGCATAGTTCTGGAAAACCATCCCAATATTACGTTTTGAAGGTTCCATATCATTAATACGTGTATTGTTGAAATAGAAGTCCCCACCTTCAATTGAATTAAATCCTGCAATCATTCGTAATAAGGTTGTCTTTCCACATCCAGATGGACCAAGAAGGGTGAAAAACTCACCCTCCTTGATATCTAGAGAAAGGTCCGGAATGATTGTGTTAGATCCATATCTTTTAATTGCATTTTTGATTGAAATATTAACACTCATATTCTTACTCCATTTCCTAACTTAATTTGTTTTTTATTGTAATCCTGCGAAGAGCTGTGTATAACGCTCAACGATTTGTGTTTTATTCTTGTATACATATTCCATATCTTCAAAGATTAATGGTAATGTATCGTATTTCTGCATGTGGTCACCAGTTTGTGCACCAATACGTACTGGACGGTTTGTTAACTGTGTACCAAAGATGTTTTGCACTTCTTCTGATAATAAGAAATCCACAAATAACTTAGCGTTATCAACGTTCTTAGCACCTTTAATGATTCCTGTTCCAGCTGGTAAGAAGACACTTCCTTCTTTTGGATAAACAATTTCAATGTTCTTAGCACCATCTTTAACAAGTTTTGCTACTGGATCTTCGTATGTTAATCCAACCCACATTTCGCCATCAACAACGGATTTATAAACTGCTGATGAACCTGATTGAATCTTACCATCCCATTGTTTAATGAGATTCTCTACATATGTCCAAGCTTCATCATTCATGTAGTCTTTATCTGGACTCATTGCTAAGAGAATGTTTGTAAGTTGAGCAAATGCACTGGATGAGTTAGCTGGGTCAGCTGTTGCGATTTTACCTTTTAGTTCAGGTTTTAGTAAATCAGCATAGCTATTAATTTCGATACCATCTGTTAACTCTTTATTAACAATAAGCATACTTCCATCAAGTACTGTATATGTAACTTTTCCGTTAGTATTACGGTACTCTTCAACAACATTGTCATTTTCTTTAGATACATATTCTTGGAATAAATCTAAATTTGACATGTATTGTGTATATGTTCCACCAAAGAGAACGTCACCATAAGGATTATCTTTTTCAGCTTGGATACGTTTTACTAATTCCCCTGTACCTGCTGAGATAGGTTCTACTTTGATTTTGTATTTTTCTTCAAATAGCGGAATAACTGCATTCATAATTCCCTCACTATTTGGAGAATATACTACCAATTTCTTGTTTTCTTCACCTTTTGATGAACAACCAACAAGGACGAGAGCAGCCATTAAGACTACTATAAATTTCTTGAACTTCATTTTTCCCTCCTGTATTCCTTGAATACTTATGCTTCTATTATAGAATCGTAGTAAACGCTTTCACATACTAGAATATCGTGAAAAAGGGGAAAATATAACAAATCCTACATAAACCCCACTATTCTTGATGTTCTTACTATTACTTATTTTATAATATGACTCACAATAAAAAACTGGGATTGTGTTATCAAAAAATCTGTTTATTGAAAAAAGAACTCTATCACCAAGTTTTGATGACGGAGTTCTTTGGTATATGTTACGAGTTGGTCTTCATCAACACCCGAAACTTAACAGAATATTTTAGGTCCTTAAACTACTTCGTTATCTATAGGTTTACTATAGTATTTCTTTAATACATAGAAGCTTATTCCCATAAGAACCACCAGCACAATTACAAGGATATAGTTTTTATTAAACATCTCAAATATTGACCAAATAATTGGTGATGTTTTAAGCCATGTAATTTCTGTTGCTCCTTCTGGAATTGCAAAACCAACATTCATTGCTAAAGATGTAAAGGAACTTGCGATTGAACTAGCCCCCATAAACATCCCATTAGAATAGGAATACTTACGATCATCGTCTTAAGCACATTTCCACCCAATAATACTGCGGGCGCAACAAGAAGCGATGCAAAGTTAGCAATGTCACCAAACGGTAGTGTTTTATTTCCAGGTAATATCATAGAAAGAATAACTAGTACTGGTACTAAAGCAACTGATGATGTAATGACTGCAGGATTCCCTGAGAGAACTGGCCAGTCTAGACCAATATAGAACTCTCTGTCTGGAAATTTTTTCTTCATATATGTTGAAGCCGCTTCAGAAATTGGCATTAGAGCCTCAGAGAATATCGATGCAATTCTCGGAATTACAAGAGTTACAGTCGCAACCACAATACCAAGTTTGAGTGTTGCCGCAACATCATAGCCTGCAATAGCACCAATTAGAATCCCCATTATCGTTCCTAAAAGAACTGGATCACTCAGGAAGCCCATTTTCTTTTGTACAGTTTTACTATCTAAATCGAATTTATTTAAAAATGGAATTCTATCAACAAATGCTAGAAATGGCATCACAAGAAGTACTAGCATTGTACTAAAATGTGGAACCGTTATATCAGGAATCCCTGACACTTGCTGTGCACGTGGAGCAATATAATCACCTAGTTTTAGCTCAACAATCACTACCACAATTGCAATTCCAAAAGATAATAGAATATTATCAGTAAAGTGATAGATTACTGCGGCAGTGAATATTTTATACCATACATTCCATAAATCTACGTTTAATGTCTTTGTTAATCCAAAATATAAGAGAACCAAGTTGACCAATATTTGGATTGGGAACATCGCAGCAGCATAAGGCCAGGCCCAACTAATCATTGATGCAGCAGTCCAACCAACATCTAGTGCAGTTAATTGAAGACCAGCATTTTCAATCATTTGATTAGCTGCTGGAGCAATTTGACCAACAAGCAATTGACTAATAAATAAGTTTATTGCAGTAAACGCAATTCCTAGAGTAATTCCTGAACGCAATGATTTACTAAACTTCAAACCGAAAACCAGTCCAAGACAAGTCATAATAATTGGCAAGAATACTGTCGCCCCTAAACCAATAATCCAGTTTACTGAATCTAACAAGATTTGCATACTAATTTTCCTCGCTTAAATAATTATAGATCTGCTCTAATGTATGAGTTTCATTAATTCCTGTTAAGAGATTGATACCAGGAACAACTGGAATGTCTCCTACATTTTGAACACTTCCATTAACAGGAACAATTACATCTACATCTCCCTTTAGTCCATCCAACTCACCAAATGAAATAGTTTGAACATCGACATTAATGTTTCGTTCCTCACAATAATTTCTAATTTTATTTGCACAAATTACAGAAGTCGCAACTCCTGAGCCACATATTGTCAACACTCTTTTCTTTCTCATTACTAATCCTCCCTATTTCCTATATCTAATACGACCTTTAATGCTTCTCCAGATGTCATCAAATCAAATCCTTCGTTAATTTTCTCTAAAGGAAGATGATGAGTTATTAAATTAGTAGCATCGATTTTCCCTTGGAATAACAGTTGTGCTGCTTTTTGATACTGTGAAGGAGTTGACCCATATGCTCCCATTACATTAATTTGTCTATAATGAATTAAGTTTCCGTCTAACCCTAAATTAGGATTGGCTTTTGGAAAACCTGCAAATAGCATCACTCTACCAAATTTAGCAGCGACTTTGACTGCCTGTTGTGCTGATATTGGTGAAGTATTAGCAACCACAACCACAGAAGCTCCCTTTCCTTTGGTAATTTCCATAATCTCTTCAATTAACTTTTCTTCGCTCTCAATATACACATATTCATCTGCAACCCCACGCTTAGCTACGAGTTTGAGTTTTTCTTGAGAAATATCTGCTAGAACCACTCTATTTGCTCCACGATTTCTAGCAAGCATACAATGGAACATTCCTATTGGGCCAGCACCCAACACTACAACATCATCGCCCACCGTCGTTTCAAGAAGTTCGTGTGCATTAAGAACCGCAACAAATGGCTCACTTAATGTTGCAACTGCAGGATCTACATCATCTGGGACTTTGATAATTGTTCCGCGCTCAATCACCTCTATAGGAACATTTACATACTCAGCAAAAGCGCCCGGCATGGCAATCCCTAACACTCTACGATTTTCACACATATTGTGGTCACCCTCAGAGCAGTATTCACACTTACCACATGATATTGCAGGATGAATTGTAACAACGTCTCCGACTTTAAATGTATTTGTTTTGTCCTTGATTGAGTCAATAACACCTACATACTCGTGACCAATTATATATGGCAAGGTCACTTTTGGATGACCATGATGATAGGTACGAAGGTCAGAACCACAAAGTGAAGCACTTAGTACTTTAATTCTAATTTGATCTTCCCTAATTTCCGGTCTATCAACTTCTTGAATTTCAAATTTACTTTTACCAACTAAAACGGCTGCTTTCATTTTATTGCTCCTCTCGCTGCTTCAACAAATGCCTTCGCTCTGTTTTTAATTTCTTCGAAATTACCTTGACTTACTAACTCGGCATTAACAAGGTCTCCACCGATTCCAACACTTGAAGCACCTTTATTTAAAAACTCATTGATATTACTAGTGTTTACGCCTCCAACTGCCATCATATCAATTTGATTTAAAGGACCTTTTAATTGCTTAATATAGTCAGCTCCAAGAACACCTGCCGGGAACACTTTTACAACATGAGCTCCATTTTCCCATGCATGCATTGCTTCAGTAGGAGTAGCTACCCCAGGAACTGCCAAAACGTTATATCGTTTGCACATCTTAATAACCTCGACATTTAAGTTTGGTGAAAGAACAAATTTAGCTCCTGACAAAATCGCAATTCTAGCAGTTTCTTCATCAAGAACTGTTCCTGCACCAACGATGAAATCATCAGGATAAAACTCGCAAAGAGTTTCAATCATTTCTGAAGCACCTTCAGTATTGAATGTCACTTCAATCACCTTAATTCCGCCCTCAATCAATGCTTCTGCAAGAGGCTTTATCTCTGTTTTGGGAACTCCCCTAACTATCGCACAAACTTTATGCTCATTTATTTGATGTAATACTTCGTAGTCTTTCATTTTTTCTCCTTTTAAATGCACCTATATGGTATTTTTTCTTCATTAATATATGCTTTGATGTTATTAGCAACAGTCATTCCCATTCTCAAATTCGCCTCATAGGTTGCTCCACCTATATGAGGAGTTGAAATTATTTGGTTTTTTTGAAATGATAAATCAAATTCAGGTGGTTCGACTGGATATACATCACGAGCATATCCGCCAATTTTTCCAGTATTTAATGCTTCAATGACACTTTGTTCATCAACAAGTTGAGCACGTGCTGTATTGACTAACAATGCGCTATCTTTCATCATTTCTACTTCTTCACTACCAATAATTGGTTTGGTCCCTTTTACATACGGGACATGTAGTGAGATGACATCTGACTCTGAAATTAACTTGTTAAGATCTACAAAATTCACATTCTCAATTTGAGAAGGATACAAGTCATAGGCAATTACTTTCATGTTTAATCCGAGTGCCATACTGGCAAGTGCCTTGCCGATACTTCCCATTCCTACAATACCGATTGTTTTCTCATTTATACTAGTACCCATACTTTTTTTCCATGTTTGATGCTTCATGTTATTAATATCTAGATATAAGTTTCGATACATTGTAACTATGTATCCAATAACCAATTCTGCAACTTCCAAATGGTTAGTGAACGGTGCGTTAGTAACGATAACATTATTTTCCTCAGCTGCTTTGAGATCAATCTTATCCAAACCAATACCGTGCATACATATCATTTTTAGACTTTTGTTTGACTCAATAACTTTCTTTGTAATATAGTCATTTCCAACAATAAGTACATCAACACCATTAGATACTTCTATCAATTCCTCTTCAGTATAAGGACGGCCTTTAGAGTTTAATGTAACATCGCAGCCAAGTTCTTCAAGAACACGAATGGGTTCTTGCGTATATTTTCCAAATGTTACGGTCGTTGAAAGAATTTTTAGACTATTCATTGTTATCACCTCTTATCGAATTCATAAACATAAGTAATTCTTCTTCATCTTTTGCGTTGATGAGATTCCCAACAAAATTTTCCTTCATACAAGCTTTTACTAACATTTGTAATAGTTCAATTTGTGATTCATCATGTTTTTGAAATCCTAAAACAAAGATTATTTGAACTGGAAGAACATTTGATTCTGTCGCCATCTCCCGGAATTCAATTGGTTTTAATAACCTTACTACCGAAATAAAGGACTGCTTTATGTGCTTTGAATCACAATGAGGAATCGCTACATTCCCTCCAACCGCAGGAAGACCAGTTGGGAAAATTTTCTCCCGTTCAACAATTGCATGATAAAATGAATCTTCAACATGTCCTAGTCGTAACATTTCTTCCGTAATCCATTTAAAGAACTCTTCTTGAACCTCAAATGTTTTATCCAAGAATATATGTTCTATTTTAAAATTAATATTTTCCATTGATTCACCTCTTTACAACACAATTATATCGGCAATAGTTATCGTAAAATTATGGTTGAACACAATAAATTGGACAACCCGCAAACAACACAAAAAAAAGTATTCTAATCTACTTTAAAAAATCAATGTTATAATACAATGAATGAGGGGCTGTTCATGGATAACTTAGAAACAAAAATACTACAAACTATCTTGAATGAAAATAATGTTGATACTGACACTATATTGAGTGTTTTTGACATCAGCAAGCGACAGTTAAACTATCGTCTAAATAATATTAACACTTATTTAAAGAATCAAAATATGCCTGGAATTGTTCGCAATAAGAGAGGTTTTTTTGAAATTCATCCGGAATTACACATAAATATTTCCAAGAGACACGCCCCATTAGCCACTATTCAAATGGCTCTTAGTGATGAAGAACAAAGGTTGTATCGTTTATTCCTTCATATCGTATGCAATTTCGATTATTTATCCGCAGACGACCTCGCTTTTCATCTAAATATAAGTAAAAATTCTGTATTATTAGATATTAAACAACTTCGATTAATCCTTGAGAACAAAGATTTAAGTCTAGAATATAATAGAAAGTCTGGATACGTAATCAATGGAAGTGAATTCATAATTAGAGAAGAAATTTTTAATGTTATTGATTCTAATATTCATTCTGAAAGTAAGTACTCTGAGATATGCGCTATTACAAGGACTAGTGAAGCTGAAACATTCCGCGCTTTCTCCTTACTTACTAATGTCGAAAAAACTTGTGGTTACCGTTTCGCTGACGAAAAACTAAAACTATTAAGCCTATTTATTCCAATAATGTTAAATAGAATTGATAATAGTTTCACACTAAATTCTCTACCCTATAATTATGAATACATTAGTAATACTATTGAATATGATTCTCTTATCGATGAGTTCAATTTGTCATCATATACTAATGAAGATATAGAATATATTGTTTCTAAAATTCTAATATCAAATAAAATAATGTATGATACATCAATAAAAGACATTCGAAAAGAAACCATGAGAAACGATATCCTAGAAGTAATTTATAACTTTCAACATGTATTAGCTATTGTAGTTAGTGATGATTCTTTAGAAGAGTTTATTGAATCCATTTATCTTCATTGGATTCCTGCCATGAATCGAATAAATTTAGGAACTCACGTTAAGAATGTACTTCATGATTCTGTAATTGAAAATTATCGCTATATCTATGCAAATACCCGAAGCATTATTCAACCCTTCGTTAAATATTTAAACAATCCGATTCCTGATGAAGAAATCTCTTTATTTACTATAATATTTGGAGGTTGGTTAAAGCGTTTTTCAAACTCTACCGCGACCAAAAAACCTCGTGCATTTGTTGTATGTCAAAGCGGATTGTCAATTTCATACCTTGTCTATAATCATTTAGTGAAGCTATTTCCTGAGTTTGAGTTTATTGATCATGTCTCTCTTAGGGAGTTTCAAAACACGAAAATCATGTATGACATTGTTTTCGCAACAACCGAAGTTAGTTCTGATGCACATGTCTACTATATATCGTCAATATTTAGCGAACAGTATCAAATAAATTTACGAAGAATTGTTATGTGGGATTTTTTCAAAATTGAAGAACACTCTGTGAAAGTAAATCAAGTTATCGATGTCATAGAAATATATGTCTCAAAGAACGATATCGCCATAATAGAACGTGAACTTACGGAATTATTCTATCCGAATGTTACTATCCGCGAAAATGCCAAGCTGAAAAATAAGAATATCTATGACTTTATGCACGCTCATCACATTCGAGTAATGAATGAAAATACAGAAAAAGACTGGAAAAAAATTATTCACATTGCGTCTGAACAGTTGCTTGTTGATGAAGTAATCGACACCAACTACATTCATAAAATGATTCAAATTATCGACCAAAGGCAACCATTTATTCAGATAGCAAAAGACACCATTATAGCGCATGCTTCAATTCATGATGGTGTCTATAATGTTGGCTTTTCAATTCTAGTACTTCCTGAAGAAATTACCTTTGCTAACTATGTTAATGCTCGTATCATAATTGTACTAGCTTCACCTAACCGCGATGACCATCTAGTAGCACTTAATCAGCTTTATAAATATATAATTTCAGACAACAACCGTGAATGGTTATTACAAGAACCAGCGCCAGTCATGATTTATCAAGACATAAAAAATAAAACTGATAAGAAAGAAGTAAGAATTACTATATAATGACATAAGAAAAAACCGGTGTTTCGTTGTGATACGAAATACCGGTTCTTTCTTATTTACTATTCTTTTTCTCTGCAATTAAATTCTTAACAACATCACGTAACTTCATACGGTTACCATAGTTCAAGGAACCATTTCTATAGATATAGATTGATAACGCTGCAATCACTACAGTAACACCTACCATCAATGCAATTGAAACAATAATCTCAAATGCAGGTACTGATGTCATCATATAACGAATAGGAGTTGTAAAGAGTGATACAAATGGAATGTATGAACTTACTTTCATGATTGTAGAATCTGGCATGTTCATACCAAATGATGCTATAAAGTAAGCAATCATAAAGATCCATGTAATAGGAGTAATAGCAGATGATACATCTTCTACTTTGGATACAAGTGACCCTAAAGCTGCAAACACAAAGAGATATAAGATATATCCTAGGATTGAGAAGATCGCATACATTACGAGTACATCCCAAGTAGTAGTTCCTTGAATCATTACAAGAACAAACTCTGGGAACGTCCCTTTATTAATAACGAATCCAAGTACGACACCTAAGATAATTGTCAAGATTTGACCAATACCCATAAGTCCTACCGCAAATACTTTACCTAAGATTAATACTTTTGGTTTTGTACTTGTGATGAGAAGTTCCATGGTACGACTATCTTTCTCACGTGCAACAGATGTTGCTACTGATTGTCCATAGAGTAAGATCAACATGTACATAACAAATAACATTGCAAAGCCAATAAACATTCCTTGACTTGCATCTTTACCAATTTTCTCCATCGTAGCATTCAGTTTGAAGTCTTCTGATTCAAAGACTTGCATTGGATCAATTCCTTTATCAGCTAGATTTTTAGCTTTAATTGCTTGACCCATAATTGCTTCATAGACTGCTTGGTCCGTATTAAACATTGAACCTCCACTTGTTACTACAGTGTAGTCTAAGAGTGATTTAACGATAAATCCTGATTCAATGTCATCATTCTCAACTGCTTTACGAACTGCATCAGCAGAATCAACAATCACAACACCTTCTACATTTGAGAACACACTAGCAATAAACTCTTTATCTGCTTCATTCTCAATATAGATTTGTGAAGAGTAGAATGATTGTTCTGGTTCGTACGCTTCACTATCTTCTCCACCACCAATAAAACGTGGTACAAAAGTAATTCCAAATGCAATTAACGCAATCACAAGAGTACTTATAATAATTGTTTTTTTCTTTAATAGTTCTGTAAATTCAAACTTAAAGACTGTCATTAGATTTTTCATTCTTGTTCACCTACAGTTTCTATAAAGATATCGTGAAGACTTGGTTCATAACTTGATAATAAACCAATCACAACACCTTCACCCATTAGAACTTTTAAGAGTTCTGTTTGAGTCATAGTTTCAGGCAAGCTAAGAATTAGTGATTTCTTATCTCTCTCTACTACGATTTCTTTTGATTCAAGAAGTACTTGAAGTGCTTCATTTGAAAGATTGTCGCTCTTTAGACGAATTTTATTACCACCTTTTTCACGCTTAATCTCTTCTAAAGAACCAGAAAGTACAATCTCCCCCTTCTTGATAATCGCAATATCATCACAGAATGCTTCTACATAGGTCATTTGGTGACTTGAGAAGATGATAATCTTACTATCCGAGATGTATTCTGATAATGCATCTTGGAAGATTTGTGAGTTAACAGGGTCAAGTCCACTGAATGGCTCATCAAGAATTAAGATATCAGGTTCATTTAAGAATGCTTGTGTAATTTGAACTTTTTGTTGATTCCCTTTTGATAAGGTTTCAAGCTTACGATCCAAATACTCTGAGATTTGGAAACGCTCTGCCCAGTTTTCAACTGATTCTATCGCTTCTTTACGTGTAGCTCCTCTTAGCATTGCGAAGTACACTAATTGATCACGAATCAATGTCTTTGAATACATACCACGCTCTTCTGGTAGATATCCAATCTTATAATCTTCAACGTTAAATGGTTTTCCATCAACGGTTATTTGGCCTGAATTTGCTTCAAATACATCCATTAATATTCTTAATGATGTTGTTTTACCAGCACCATTACCCCCAAGGTATCCGAATATTTGACCACTTTTCACTTCGAAACTTACATCTTTTAGAACATGAAAATCATCGAAGTACTTATTTATTGCTTCAAATTTAATATTCATATACTTTCCCTTTCATAAAACTTAGATATATTATATCTGTTTTGAGATGAAATTATATGAAACTGCGTACCAAACGCAAATTAAACGAAACAAATGATGTCTTACACCAGTAATACAACGCTTAGTTTGTGAAAAATATGTGATTTATTACATAGTTTTATATATTTCTGTATTTCAATCGTTCGATGTAATAAGTAAAATACGTTTCTTATCGTAATTTCTTACTAGCAAAAAAAACACCTAGAAGTTATCAATTAGTTCTAGGTGCACTTCTTTATTTCTGCATTACCGTCCGATGGTCTTTACCTTCTGTAAGTAACTCAGTAAATCAACAATCACTTTCTCTAAGACTTCAGCTTCTTCTTGACTGAACCTTGCAAGACTAGGTGAGTCGATATCAAGAACTCCAAAAGGTTCATCATTCACGTACATAGGTATAACTAATTCACTACGTGATGCGCTGTCACAGGCAACATGACCTGGAAACTCATGGACATCATCCACAATCGTTGTTTTCTTTGATTCTAGAGCATGAGAACATACTCCTTTTCCAGGATAAAGATGGATGCATGCTGTTTTACCTTGGAATGGCCCTAAGACAAGATGATCATCTTTATAAAGATAGAAACCTACCCAATTAATGTCATCCATTGTTTCATTAATAAGCGCTGATAAATTTGATAGTATTGCGATTAAATCTGTCTCGCCATCCATTAATGAATAGGCTTGTTGTTGTAAATATTTCATATGAATACCCCTGTTGGTAATAACCTTACATGTTTATGGATCAGCAATATATCTTGTATATATTAATTCTCTAGATTATAGAGCATATCCATCATTATTATATTACATTTTCAGCAATTTATGACTCGTTAAATTTCAGATAACATTTCCAGGTAAAATACAATCCATTACTTAGGTGGCAATTCTTCTTTTGTACCATTATCGTATCGGGAGAATCTACCTCGTAATCTATCAATAGTTGGCGCATTATCATCCCATGGCCAGCCTCCAAATTGAGTGATTCTAAAATCTCGATACGCTTGCGAAATCTCTTCTTGTGTATTCATAACAAATGGACCATAAGCAACAACCGGCTCTCCAATTTCTCGTCCAACAAAAACCATAAACGTGCTATCAAGAGTAGCTTCAATAGTAGTATCACTATCTGAAGTATAGATCAGCAGTTGTTGTTCACCAATCTTATTACCTTCTGCCAAAATTTCTCCCTTCATTACATAAAGCTGAGTTTTTATATTATCTGGGAAATATGGCATTGTAAATTTCTTACCTTTTTCTATATTAACTTCCCAAATATTAACGTAATTATTAGGGTCAATTGCCCATGAATTATTATTGATCGGATGGGCTTCGGCTTGTTGATATTTCCCCATAATTACCTTAACAGTATTTTTTTGTGAGTTCTCATCTAAAGAGATTATAGGAATTGATTCTTTCCATATCATCTTATATATAGGCTCTACCATTTTATACTTTGCAGGGAGGTTTAGCCAAATTTGCACTATTTCGAAGGGATTGTCGTTTTTCATATCTAATAGTGGAAACATTTCAGCATGTTGCATTCCCCTACCTGAAGTCATCCACTGTACATCACCGTCACCATATCGACCAAAGTTTCCTAGCGAATCAAAATGGTCAATAAATCCAGTTCTAGCGTAAGTAATCGTTTCAAAACCACGATGAGGATGAGAAGGAAACCCAGGTAAATGACTTCCATGATACATGTTATAGCCTCTACCAGAGTCAAAATCTTGCCCTACTATCCAATTAGTAGGTGTTTCCGATGGACTCATATCCTCCTTGCCTTTAGGATAGTTGTCTTTATGATGACCAACAATAATAAACGGATCTACAACAGGTACACGCATCTTTGCAGGATACACTTTTCCAATAATTGCCATTCAAACGTCCTCTTTTCTTTTATACTATAAATATTAGCATAGATTAAAAAACACTGATATTGTTGTGACCACCAGGGTCTGTGGCCGTATAAAATATTACTTAGATTTGCAATGGAACTCATTCCACCACAAAAATATAGATTATTCGAAATACTCAATGATATAATTATCCTAGAAGCATTTCAGGAGGGGTCCCTATGAAACATGAATGGCGTAAGCACGAGAAATTAATCTATATACCAAAAGTAACAGCTGATGTTATTGAAATTTCAAAGATGAAATATATTACAATATCTGGAGTTGGTAATCCGAATCAGGAAGATTTTAAAGAACGAATCAAAACTTTATATACCTTAAGTTATGCAATCAGAATGATGCCAAAGAAGGGATTTACACCAGAAGGCTACTTTGAATATACTGTGTATCCACTTGAGGGTGATTGGTCTTCCAAACAAGATATTAACGACATTAATTCAGAAGGTTTAAATAAAGAAAAATTAATATACACTATTATGATTCGTCAACCTGATTTTGTAACTCAAGAATTGTTTAATAAGGCATGGGATATGTCTAGAGCAAAGATTAAACCAGATCATGCTGTATCTGTCAAATTTGTAGAAAAGGAAGCACATAGAGCTGTTCAATTACTTCACCGTGGAAGTTATGATTCTGAGCCAGAAAGTTTCTTAAAACTGAATGAATTCATAGAGAATAATGAACTAGAAAGAATGGATGCGGCTTGGCATCGTGAAATCTATTTACGAATGGATGAGAACGACCCTTCCAAGAACCAAACTACACTACGATACTCTATTAAGTAAAATATCAATATTCACATAAACAAAGCTCCCATTTTCAATAAATGAGAGCTTTTGCTATGTATAAACTGAAGATGAAATTATCCTAAAGGAATAACTTTCTTAATTTGTACAATTACAGATGTATCTTTATTCTTTTCTTTAATTTTTTCTTTTGCAATTAAATCATTAATTACTTTATCATGATCTTCTGCGTATTCAACGATAATTCTCATACCAACATAGCGTTCTGCTTTATTTTCAGCTGTAGGATCCGCTTTGAATACTGTGATTACTCCAATTTTTCTTTCAATTAAGTTCTGTTTTGTAGAACCATTTGTTCCAAATGATAAGAGTACGAATTTATTTTCGACATCAACCATACTTGGAATAATAACACCTACGTTTGGACTACCATCAGCATTAGTTGTTGAAACTGTTACTGCACCGAAAGCTGCAGGATTCTTCATGATTTCTAAAAACTCTTCAGAGTCTTCCTTAATGCTACTATCTTCATAGTAATAGGATGTAGATGCGCTTGATACACTATCCACACTTGCAGTCTTTGCAGGTTCTTCTTTTGGTTTTGATGAACATGCTGTTACTGATAATACAACGATAAGTAATGCTAAAATCTTGAATGTTTTCTTCATTTTTTGCCCCTCCATATTTTTTATCGCCATTTTATTATAGAGTAAGCACTTTCATGAGTCAATAGTTTGTGATATAACTAACGAATAATAATTTATAAGAATGTATTTTCTCATCGGTAAAAAATACACATAAATAATAATTATGGCAATTTCTGTTCTTGTTTGAAATTATTACTCTTATATATTATCTACATTCAAGTAATACCCTTCATTTCTAACTGTACGTATCACATCATATCCTAATCGATATCTTAGATTTCTTACATGAACGTCTATGACTCGAGCCTTACCAACTGGATAATGTTTGTTGTCCAATTTCTTAAGTGTTTCATACAGATCTTCACGCGAAACAATTTGACCCTCTGCTTCATAGAGTGCTTTCACAATGGTGTTCTCATTAGGTGTCAACAAGATTTCTTGATCGTTGTAGAAGCAACGATGGGTATGAAAGTTTACGTGGATAGAATCATTGATAGGCACGAATCCTTGATCTTTAAATTGAGCACTTTGTTTCTTACTACTATTCATTAGTGAGAATACCACAATCTCTTCACCTAATTGGATACTACTTTCTTCATGAATCCAATAGTCTATTCCCTCTTTAATCAAACGTATTAACTCTTCTTCATCCTTGTACACTCCAATAATTCTAGAGTGAGGACTTATAACTCGTATGATATCAATAAGCTCTACTTGTTGATCTATTCCATTACAGTTACCAAGAATACATAAAGCACAGTCATAATTTCTCAAGTTAGAAATAAAGTCTACTAACTTATAGGTTTCCTGTATTATTACATTTTCAAATCTATTACTATCTGTCAACGCATCTTGCAGCTTTCCTATGCAATTAGATACGATTATTGTTTTTGACATGTTCTATACACTCGCTTTCTTCTTTGTTTTTTAGATACTTCTAGTAATGCAACACCACTAATTATTGATATTTCACTATACAGAATTGTGAATGATCTAGCTATACCTGACTGAGGAAGATTATCTTTTCCTTTTTCCTTCTCTACAGTATCTGGCAATGTCGGTTTATCAACAATATCAGGTTTACTTGGATTATCTGGTTCCTTAGGTTCAACCGGTTCTATTGGATCTTCTGGCTTGTTAGGAATTTCTGGATTATCTGGTTCATCTGGTATAACTGGAACTTCTGGTTTAGGAATTTCTTCGACATCTGGCTCTGTATAAATATACTCATTAACAAACAATGCCTCTACATCATTATCTTCATAACCTTTTTTACTATAGGTGATGTTCTCAATCACAAACTCATTACCAACTCTACCTACCACTATTTTTAAGTACACATCTATCGTGTCGAAGGTGTAATCTTTAGAATCTCGATAAATGATTTCGTGAATTCTGTAAGTATACTCCCCTTCTTGCTCAAACATTAATTCCTTGAACGTTGTAATTCCTTCACCAACTATCGTTGTCCGATCCTGTACAAGACTTGTAATCTTGTTCGTTCCTGTCAAGACAAATTCAAAGATGTTTGGATTCACAACATGCTGACCATTTGTAATATCTTTTCTAACGTGTGGAGCGTATACAACTGGTTTAAGGTAAGTATTCTTTATGTTGGTTCCTTCATAACTCACTTCAAAATGTCTAATTTCTTTTTCATTAATCGAATATTTATATGGTTCTCCCATTAAGTTAAACTTAGGAACAGTAAATGAATACAGCCATTTCCCCTCACCGTCTTTGCTTACTTCTATCGTATCAACTACGATGTCGTCATCTCTTATCAATGATACTTCTATCGACTCAGGAATTAGGTCTAATGCTTCTTCAATTACGTCCCAAGTCTTCTCTCCTTCGATATCAATACGAACAAGGTTAGGATGAAAGATATTCTTTACATAGATATCTATTTCCTCTTCTAGATCTACAACATTTTGATTCGTTGTCATAAGAGTCTCATAACCATCTTTCGTGTAGTCTTTCTCTATGAGGTAATAGAGGCTACCACGTTCTACATCTATGGACCAAGACTCTCCATTCTTTAATGAGAACTCATGTACATCCCCATCAATAATCATGTAGAAATCAAAGGACTTATCTGTTTCAATTCTTTCAACTTCTTTATAAACCGTGATCGTTGCATCCTTTGGCTTAAGCAGGTTGTGATTCATAAATTCTAACTCTGTATTTTCTGATGCTATGTTTCCTTGAACCATAATGAGTTCAGATTCATAATTATCAAGTTCCAACTCTCTTACGAGATACTCTGTTCCATAAGGAATATTTTTAAATATAATTTCTTGATTTGCTAGCAGTTCAATGAATTCACCCTCGTTATATTCAAGAATGTCTCCACCATCAATTTGATACTTCAAAGGTTCTAGTGTTGAGAATAGGATTTCAAAAGAAAATGGGATTCTCTCATCTTCGCCTCTTAGTAACTTTCTTATAATTAGATTTCCGTTTCCGTCACTCACAGGGTCATAAATGTTCCTAACACTATGCTCTATCAAGCTACTATTAACAACAATCTTCCCTGTTATGACACTTTTATCAGAGTAGTAAAACTCATCACTGTAGTCTTTCTCTTTCAGTGAATAAACAAACCCCTTTGGAAGACCACTGATAAGTATTGTTTCTAAATGTTTTAGAAGAAACGTATCGCCTGAGTGTATCATAAACGGTTCTTCTTCACCTATTTGAGCAAGATAAGCTTCGCTACTATTAAACTCTAGTGTAAACTCAAAGTTCTTTTGCGTTTGATCTGGTCTAAGTTCTGTCTTATCTTCATTCTCAACTGTTTTAGTAAACTTCAAACTACTCTCAATTGGTATCTTTGTTTTGTTTTTATACTCAACATTACGTGTCGCTAGGAGTATTCCTCTTGAGTGAATTGATTCAATATTGTAACTAAACGAATTGATTTCTCTAACTGCATACCTAGTTGCATATTCTAATTCTTTAAATACAGCTTGTTGTCCTGACTTTAGAAGAATAACACCACCATTATGTATTGTTCGTACTGGACCTTTATCAATCTGGTAGGTATACACTTGATCATCGATATAATTAGGGTTATCAATTCTATCATCAAAGCACACTTCAAATGAAAAGAGTTCATCAACTTGTGTATCACTCAAAGCCGTGCCATCTCTATTTTCAACTGTCTTTGAAATCTTTAACTGTGCTTCAATAAGTATATTATCTACTTCCACATGTATGGGTACTTCTCGACTACTTTCCCGAGTAACTTCAAATGGGTAGACTGTGATATCTTGTTTATCCTCATCGATATCATATGTGAATCGAAAAGGTGGAATGACTTCTTTAAAGTAATACGAACCTATTCCAAGATTCGTAACCCAAATCTCACCTTTCATATTTGTTTTATACTGACGTGTATCATATCGTCTATCTGTATCTACTTCATATAGTTCAAAGACTCCCCTGGAAGAAACCCCTCAATCCGTGTTCCGTCTTCTTTCTTCCCTCTAAGAGTCAGTACAACATCACGATCTTCAGCATAACTTTTTAATCGATCAGTCTTATGTTGAAAAGAATCGTACCACGATGATATTGTGGTCAAAGCAATCACAGCAAAAAAACATACCAATACTGCATAAATATTTGCATTAAGGTATGTTTTCTTTTGCATAACAATTACTCCTACTCTTTCTTCTCTTCTTTCGTTTGTTTAAAATATTGCATTGCTAAGCGAATAAACAGTAAGATCAATACTCCAAGTATCACAACGGTCACGGCCCGTTCTTTGATATAAGTTAAATACACTCCTAGGCCTGGAATAATGAAGATTACCTTACCAATAACATTATTAGCACTGACTTTTTCTTTATCAGGTGCAGGGTTATCAACACCTTTGGTTTTGAATGATCGCTCACGCGTACTCACTTGCGTATCGATTTCAATAATTCTATGGGTGATGATTCTCCCTGCTGTAAGCTGCGAATCAGTTATTGGTTCAAAGAACGTAATATCATCCCCAATAACTAATTCATTCTTATCAATTTCTTTAACAATAATCAATGAACCACGAGGCATCACAGAATCCATGCTTCGAGTCTCTACATAGAACGTTGAATATCCAAGCAGAGATGCATAACGGTTACCACTCTGAACAGAGAACGCCACTACAACGATGAATAGTAAACCAAAGGTGTAATAGAATAGGTTGTACATCAGTGATAGTGCCTTATACGTTCTAGGTTTGGGTGTGGTATTTTGTTTATTTTTAGGATTTAAGGCATTAATAGTCATTATGTTCACCGTAATCTAGAAGGGAAGAAGACTTATTCACTGACGTTTATCCACATGCAAGGAATGATTGGATAGTATGTTGCACTTATAGATTGTTCGAGAATAATGTTTTTTTGAAACTTTAGCGTATCCTTATTAAAATAACTATAAATACCCAATCTTGTATTTGCTTGTATTCCCGGACTTCTGAGGCTAAAGCAAAAATTAAATGTTGGATATATGTATAACTTTCCAAATGAATCTCTATTCAACATTATCTTGTAATAGTTTATGTCTGAAATAGATAACGAGAATGAGGTTTTCATTCCTTCTCCTTCATTAATACTTGTTGGTTTATCTTTTCTATTAGTACTATCTTCTAAAGTATCCAATCTCTCTTCTTGTTCAATTTTCACTGGCAATACCGCTAAGTTATCAACATTATCACTAATGTATTGATTATAGAACCCTTCATCTATCGCTTTAAGTTTTGAATTTAAGTATCCTCCCGGAAAATAACTTTGAGAAGAACTGTGGAATTTATTTGCACTTATTTCGTTGTGAACTGCATCACTAGATAAACCCATACTAATTATTTCAGTATCAGTTAATTGCCTATCCAGAGCTATCAATGCATGTCCTTGCCCATCTTCATGTAAAACAACCCAATCTTGACCCGCAAAGTTTCTAATCTTTCCATCCGGATCGATTGACGGTCCATTTTTCGCAAGTTTTAATCCATAGAATGAAATATTAAGTGCTTTAGTTGCTTCTTTAACACTGTTCTCACTTGACTCTTGATTTTCAATTATCGGAATGGAGTTACTATATACTACATCATATTTTTGTTTAGTATCTGTAAGTATAACAGAGAAGTCTTTAACCTCTATTGCTGAAAATAGATTTGTTTTACATTTCTCAAAATAAGCTTGCTCATTACTTATGTATTGATCGTATTCTCTTTGTAATTTATCCCTTACTACTAACAGCTGAGACTCTGTAGAGTCACGATGACTTACAATTTCTAGTGCATCCTCATAAATAGGAATTAAGTCATAATACGCTTGATAATTATCTATCTCAATGTCATCAAGCATTACCTGTATTTCATCTCTTAATAAATCAAGACTTGCGTTGTTCCTCGTTCCAAGTGCCGCAAATATTTCTTCAGGTGCATCTTCCCACAGGTACATCTGATCAAATGATACTGCGTCCATGTGAATGTGATTATAGTACTCTGCTTGTCCTTCGAGAAGTTTGGTTAACTCAACTGATTCTAATAAAGGAGCCGTCATTGATTCAACACTGATTCGGTTATTGTGGACTAATTTTTCTCCCCAATAAGCCCATCCTTCTTCACTATTCGTGTCTAGAATCCATTTTTGTACTGCCTCTGCACCTGATGCAATCCATTCATCATAGCTTATTACATCTTCTCCCAAATGGAGACGTATGTACTGAGGTATTGGATTACTTAAATCAGCATAGGAGAAGTACTCCTTGTCACTCCATGTATGAACCGTATACAAGTCCTCATTATTACTGATATCATGATGTCTTTCTTTGGCATCAAGCGATTGATTTTCTTGATTAATTACTACAGATACGCCGGGGTCAGTAAGTCTGTCCATAATTAAAAACTTACCGTACTCTCCATTGGCATCTAAGTATTGGGTGGAAATATAGAAGTAAGGAATATCATCATAATACCCTTGTAGTTCGATGATTCGTGCATCTTGAGGAACATTGTTTTCTTGCATCCACGATGTTAAAGAATCATACGTATCGTATTTAATGAAATTACCTTGTGTATCAACCATCAGACGTACATCACTATATACATACTCGTAATTTACAAACTCTAAGTATTCTTTTATCTGTAATCGAACATAGGCATCCTCATAAATGTATCGGTCTTTATCGTCTTCATCTTGACCATTTCGTACAAATACATAGTTATCAATAACTTCATTTAACTTCCAATGTTTTGCATTCATTGGATTGAAGTCATCAATTAACACAACATTATCTCTAGAGAACGTCGTCTGTATTCGATTTGTTTTATGTTGTGCCATATCTCTAACTGCAAATGTAGCGGTGACTAAAAGAGACATACACACAAGAATAAGTGCATACCCTGTTTTCTTTTTACTATCTTTAAACATTCGAGTTCTCCTTTCTATTCAGTTGGTAAATCATAGGTCTAAGGTTGTGGTTCAGCCTCAGGTAAGAGAACTAAGTTTATGATTGCTGAATTAAGATTGGAGTAAGCAAGCTCGAACTCTAACTGTGTAGCTTCTGCATTTTCTAGTAGTTCTTTAGATCCATTTAAGATACTTGTTAGGTGATCCACTGATTCAGTAGTATAACCTGTTAAGTCTTTTTGCTCTGTCTTTGTAACTAAGTCTCGAAGACGTGGCTTCCAATCCTTAAGTGCTGAAATAATTTCTACTGGAGCATCTGTCCACAAACCAATGTCTTGTACTCCAACAGCATCAAGGTTTGCATGAATAAAGTAGTCTGCAATACCGTCAGGTTGTTTTAAGAGTGTAATAGATTTAAAGAAGCTTGTAGTTACCGAGTCAATATCAGTAACGGTGTTGTTATGAACAAGACGCTCTCCCCAATAAACCCAACCTTCTTCACTACTTGTATCTAAGATCCATTTCTTAGTTGCTTCTGCACCAGATTGAATCCAGCTTTCTAAAGTAATAATGTCATCACCAAGATTCCATTTAATGTATTCAGAGAATGGACTGTTTTCATCTGCGTGTGCAAGTTGGAAATTTGTCTCACTCCATTTATGAACAAAGTACTCATCTTCTTTGTTTGTTTCTGCATGATGGTTGGTCTCTGCATCTGCACTTTGATTTGATTGTCCTGGAACTAATGAGACACTTTCTGTAGTTTCTACATCAACTACCAAGAATTTTCCGTATTCCCCATTGACATCACCATATTTTGTAGCGATATAGTAATACTCAACATCATCATAGAAACCTTTGACTAGCTCTACTCGTGTATCATCATCAATACCGTTAGCAGACATCCAATCTGTAACTGCTTCTTGTGTTAATTCTTTAATGAAGTTTCCATCAAGATCAACCATGTAACGCTTGTCACTATAAATATAATTTATCTTGTTTATCGCAAAGTATTCTTTTAACTGAATTCGGATGTATGCATCTTCAAATGCATAGGTTGCTCTGTCGTCGCCATCCTGACCATTACGAACACTTAGTTTCTTTTCAATTGATTCATCTTTAAACCAGTGTTTCGCTTCATTTGGATTAAACTCTTCGACAAGTACTACGTTGTAACGCACATCAGTAGTATTAAATCGATTCGTTTTGTGTTGGGAAATATCGTTCCATGTGAATGTTGCAGTAATTATTAACGCACACACTAAAACAACCATCCCAAAGCCTATCTGCTTTCTGTGATTCTCTCCACCCATTTTTCTTCTTCCTTTCCTAAAAATTAATGGAATAATCACCCCTGTCTCTTTAAAGTAGACTAAAGGGGGATTTCACCACAGATTCTATAAGACCCTTACTTTATGTTTGGTATCATAATGAGTCAACGGCATTCCTTCAGACTTTTTGTAATACATAAATGCCCAAAAGGTAATATAAAAGAAGAAGAGTGTTAATCTTCTTCTTACTTAGTTCTCATTCTTTATTTTTCAAGATTAAGAGTTCAATTAAACTGGCTGTGTTACATCTGCAATATCTTACGATTACTCATTTTATGCATCCATTTTTTTAGTTCTCAATATTCCAAGCATTTTTAACTCTTCCGCGTCTTGACGTTCCATTATTTCGAGTTTTACATTTGCGTAATCTGCATCCCGTAATTTCCTGTAGTAGTCGTTTCTCTTCGAATCTCTAATAAGGAATTGAAATAGTTCGGGTTCTAAGAAATCATCTTCGAAGCTAAGATACTCTTCGGGTTGAAGCACGTCTTTTTCTTCAAACATTTCTACATCTTCATCAAGGCTCTCAAAATACAACCTTAGATGATGCATTCTTCGACGTCTTGCTTCTGCAGTATCTCCTGATTTTATCTCCTTATTGTTTTCATCTATCTTTTCTTCTTTTGTTTCATTTGCGGCATAAAATTTTCTTCTGCACTCAGCATAATACTGCTCTGATTCTGAAACATCATATTCATTTCCATCCTCATCATATGAAACACCATCAAAAACTCGTAAGGTAGTTGGATCAACGTCTCCGTACCACTCATTATCATCATTGAATACTGAAATCGATTTGTTTACTTCGGCTTCTTCTTTTTTACTTTCTGAGAATACTTTTTTTAATAAAGATTTTAATCCTTTTAACATTTCTTTATCCACTACGCTAATGTCATTCATTAGCCCTTTCTTTGTGTTTTTTCCATTACTTTCTTCGTATCTTTTCAATATACGATACGTTTTAGATTTAATAAATCTATCAAGTGATTGAATACAAGGAGTTTAGTCACTTGTGAACAAACTTTCTTCATTTCATTTCCATTCTTTGACACACATTTCTTCATATATTCTTTCCTATTGATCACTTCTCTTTCTAACGCTCAATTTCTATCATCCAAGAGAGTTTATTAAGAAGTTTAGGAGGTTCCTCAATGGAACTTCTTGGATGATTAGAAATGATTCTAGAGAGTAAAAATTCATTTTTGTTATACTCTCTTATTAATAAATAAGCGACAATAATCAATAGTCCTAAGAATTTACTAAATTTTTTCATTTTTGCTATTTTCGTTGTTAATATCACTCTTTTCTATTTTCTTTTACTTATTACGTCTCATAACCTTGATAATGCTTTCCTATCAATCACTTCTCTTTCTAACGGTCAATTTCTATCATCCAAGAGAGTTTATTAAGAAGTTTAGGAGGTTCCTCAATGGAACTTCTTGGATGATTAGAAATGATTCTAGAGAGTAAAAATTCATTTTTGTTATACTCTCTTATTAATAAATAAGCGACAAAATTAAATAGTCCTAAGAATTTTCTTAAAATAATTAACTTTTTTCTCTGATTTATTTTTTCGGTACTGATATCGCACTTCTCCTCTCTATTCACTTCTGTGCGTAAATTTCTTTCATATCAAGACCTGTTTTGATGAATGTCGATTATTTAGACTGCACCCATCATAAATAAAGTAGTTAGGAATTATCTCTTTTCCTAAGCTCACAGTGAATATAATTGATTTATTTTTAATTCTGATGATTTTAGGGCGTAAAAACAAGAAAAACCAAGCTAAAGTTTGCTTGGTTGTGAAAAAATAATAATAATGTACAAAGTTTGAGCATTAAGCTTGTTGAAGAGATGTCTGTGTGGTAGTATTCAACTAGATGGTTGAACAAAGGTGTTCTTCCATGATTCTTGATTCGGTAAAGAGACATTAAGTTAATTCTAAGAACGTATGATACATATCTCAATCCTGTGTAGATAACATATCTCCCGTTGTGAACCTTGCGTGAGGCAAACTAAACGTTCCTTAAAATTCTCCTAAAACATACTTGATGTCTCCCCTATCGAACGAGAATATTTTAATGTAAGAGGTGCTATTATGACAAAAAATTATGACGTAATTATTATTGGTGGAGGTCCAGCTGGACTTTCAGCAGCAATCTATGCAGGTCGTGCTGGATTAAACACAATGGTCCTTGAATACCAAGCTCCAGGTGGAAAAATGGTTAAGACCGATGAAATCGCAAACTATCCTGGTATTAACGAAATAAACGGTGTTGATCTTTCTATGAAGATGTTTGAACATGCGACAGAATCAGGTGTTGAATATCAATACGGAGAAGTATCATCCATTAAGGATGAAGGTGAATACAAACGTGTTATTACTGCTGGGGAAGAATACTTAAGTAAAGTAGTAATCGTTGCATCAGGTACAAACGAAAAAACATTAGGTTTCAAAGAAGATGATGAGCTTCTAGGAAAGGGAATCTCATACTGTGCAGTATGTGATGGTTCTTTCTACCGAAATAAAGACGTTGTAGTTATTGGTGGTGGAAACTCTGCATTAGAAGAAGCTGTCTACCTAACTCAATTTGTAAATAAAGTTGATCTTGTTATTCGTCGTGATGTCTTTAGAGGAGATGTTATTGCACAAAAACAAGTATTAAGTAATCCAAAAATAAATATCATTCGCGAACATACACCAAGTTCATACATTATTAATGACGATGGAAGCTTTGGTGGTGTTAAGTTCCAACATTCACCGACAGGAGAGGATCTTGAAGTGAACTCTGATGGTCTCTTCCCATACATTGGTGCTATTCCTGCAACTGGCTTTTTAAAGGACCTAGATGGTGTCTTAGATGATGAAGGATATATCATTGTTGATGAAGACTTAGAGACTGCTATACCGGGTATCTTTGGCGCTGGTGATGTCATTCAGAAGAAACTAAGACAAGTTGTTACTGCTACAAATGATGGTGCTATTACTGCTCAAAATGCTTTTCAATATATTCAAGAACAAGCATTTAAATAAGATGATTTAAGGGAGAATACTATGAACACAATAAAAAATATCGCAAAGAAAACACCACTCGCTTTATCGGGATTACTTCTTGGAGTTAGCTCCATTGGTAATTTTATCCCAGAGGCAAGACCTTTCTTTGCACTCATTGCATCAATCATTATCGTATTGTTGATAAACAAGTTACTTTTTGACTCTAACAGCGTTATTTCTGACATTATGAATCCAGCTTTGACTGGTATTGCTGCAACCTTTCCAATGGCCCTATCAATCTTATCGATCTATATTCTCCCTTATAACGCTAACCTAGCGAAAGTGTTGTGGTTTAGTGGAATTGCATTAAGCTTAGTACTAATTGTGATTCACTTAAACATCCTTCGTAAGAAGCCAACACTCAAGCTAATCTTTCCAAGTACATTTATTGTGTATGTAGGAATTAGTGTTAATGCTTTCTTTGCAGGAATATACAATCAGGTAATTTTAGGTAAGGTACTCTTCTGGTTTGGCTTTATAGCTTTCTTGGTTATATTACCATTAGTGTTAATACGAATATATCGTGTACAGGGATTACCAGAACCTATGGTACCAACACTTGCTATTCTAGCTTCACCAGCAAGTGTGTTACTTAACGCATATCTTGCATTATACAAAGCTAATGCACAGGTAGGCATTGTATGGATACTCTTTGGATTTGCATTTGCTTTGTGGGCTTACGTAGTCTTTAAAATACCAGCACTGTTAAGAGTAAGCTTCAACCCAAGCTATGCTTCACTAACATTCCCTATGGTCGTAAGTGGAGTAGCTACAAAATCATTACAAAATTACTTATTAGCTCAAGGAACTACATTTGTATTCATTAAGTTCCTTGCATTGATTACATATAGCTTTGCATTATTCTTTGTATTATTTGTACTCGGTCTCTTTATACAACACTTTGTATTTAAGCCTTTGAATATCTGTGCTCGTAAAGAAGCAAGTGATAGCCTATAAAAAAACAACTGAAATAAGCAATGGTAACTTTATGTTACTAAACTTGTTTCAGTTTTTTTCTGGAGAAAAATAGCTAGATACTACAAAACTAAGATAACTAAAGTTTAGTGTCATTTCATACATAAAAGCAACTGCACCTATCGAGGCACAGTTGCTTTATTATTTTTACGGATATCAGAATATTCTAGCAGTTTAAGAAAGAAGACTTCTCAACTATTCTTCTTTTTTATGATTTCTAGATGTGTTCTTTTTCCTGAAACTATTAATACCCATTAATAAACCCCCAAGAGCTACAATCGTTAATCCTCTTTGATTATCGGATACTCCTGTTGTTGGAAGTTTAGGTGTTTCAGGTTCAGTTGGTACTGTAGGTTCTGTAGGTTGTTCTACAACTTCTATTTTTTTCCATTGGGCAACATAAGTAGCATCACCTGTGACAGTTTCTGCTACATTTGGCAACCAACCTTCAAAGGTATATCCCGATCGTGTTGGTGTTCCTTGGAATGATGGAGTTTGACTGTTTTCAACGATGTTTGAGTAAACTTGATCTTCAAAGATTACTTCGTTGTCAACACCATCAGTGTAGCGTACCGTGTATTTATTTACTACTGGAGTATTCTTAGTATATACGTATGACACTGTTTTTATGGTGTCTTCAAAAATACCTGTTGGTTCTCCAATGATTTCTTTTAAAGTATAACCTTCAATTTCTATTTTTTCTGTAATATACGAATCACCAATCGTTCCATCAAGTTCAATAGAATCAACGAGCTTATTACCCTCTTCATCAACATAATGAACATTGACACTTGATTGTGATGACTTCCAAATGATAGGTTGTTCAATTGTTCCATAATAGGCAACATTTACACCATTTACATTAAAGTATGAACGTGCAACATAACTTATTGAATCTGTGGAACTTGGATCAAGAATGTACTTTTTAGATGCACCAATTACATCTCCATCTATCATATTCGTAGAGTTTTCAACAATTGGAGAAAGATCACCATCTACATAGATAGCTGATGATTCTACAGTGACTTCTCCAGTCTCAAGATTCCCAATTACTGGTGTGGTAAGTTTGACTCTTTGACCACCATTCCAGTACGTACCTTCTTCTGGAAAGTATCCTGATGTATGGTCACTAAATCCAGCCGCATTGATCCAACTGCCCTTAAAACTATTAAGTGGCGAAAGATCGAGAATGTTATTATTATGAAGTATTAACTCACCATCTATGCTACCTTCAAATCCTTCAAGTCCACTCAGGTCAGAAATCAAGTTGTTTTGAAGTGAGATGTAGTAAAACTCATTCATTTCAGATATTGGTTCAATATTTTTAATTTTATTGAAATCAAGTCTAACAATATTTGCATCACGATAAACTCTCAAAGGTTCGATATTCGTAATCTCATTACCTTGCAAGTCAATGAATAATTTAGGAATTCTATCTTCTTGTGGTAATGTTGCGAGTACTTCATCAGTTATCTTAGTATTTACTAAATGAATCCCTTTAGTAAGTTTAGGGAAACGTGTACCACTTAACATTGATAAGTCAGTAACAACATTTGTTCCTTCATAGCTATATGTTGGAATATAGTTTGACAACATAAGTTGATCTAATTCAGGATAAGATTCTGCTTTCCTAAGAGGTTCAAGAGAACTGATGTCGTTGAACTGCAAATCAATGAATTTTAGATTTGTCATATGTTCAATACCAGTAATATCTTTAATTCTTTCGTTGTTTACAGGATAGTATCGAATTGACGTTACTTTCTCTTCTAAATCTTTTGCAGTGAAATCTGGACTCAAATTTGATCTATCCATAATATATTTATAGAAAACAGGATCAGGAATTAACTGTCGTCCTGTTTTTTCTTGGTTTTCAGCATTTATTGATAACGGGCTTACAAGGACAAATAGAGTAATCAGAATAGAAACAATCATTTTATAGAATTTTTTCATTTTATATTCCCTCCTTATAAATGCATATCATAACACCTTATTCACATCATAGACCGAAATCAATTATGTTAAATTCACATATTATGGTAATCGTGTATAGTTTGTCATAAATTATTTTAGTGTTTAAAGATATCAATCTTTATGTTCCTAACCATTACATTGAATTAACTTTGTGGACCAAGAAAATACTTAGAAAACATAAACTGAAGATGAGTTTCACTAAAAAACAAAAAGGACCGATTTCTGTATAATACAGAAATCAATCCTTCATATTTTTTCGGATATTATTTAGTCAAAATAGTTAACTTGCTACAGCGATAATATCCATAATTATTATTAACTATTTCATCACTCTTCTTTTATCTGTACTTATTAGCAGAATCAAACCTGATAGCATTGATATCATTGCGATAACTAGCACTATATTGGAGGTACCGGTATTTGGTAATTGAGGACTTTCTGGTTCGGAAGGATTACCAGGTTCAATTGGTTCTACAGGTATTACAGGAACTTCGGGATCTGTAGGAACCACTGGATCTTTTGGATCAGTTGGTTCAACTGGAACCTCAGGGTCTGTAGGTGCTTTTGGTGTATATGTATTCGTAATATCATAACCTTGGTAACTCGTTACATACTTAGCCACTGCCTCTTCGCTCACACTATAAACAATGTCCTGTCCATTCTCTTGTTTTGGTAAACCTGTAAAGGAATACTTCCAACCATTGTCCGCTTTTACTTCTACAGAATCAATCTTGGTTCCATTCTTTAGTAAGTTGACGGTGATCGATGTTGGACGTAATCCTGCTGCATCATTGTCATCAACCCATGTCTTAGTACCGGTGATATCCACTGTAGGAACTACTGGTGGTGTATATGTATTCGTAATATCATAACCTTGATAACTCACATTATATTCTGGTACTAGCTCTTCACTAACCGAATAAACTATATCCTGTCCATTCTCTTGTTTTGGTAAACCTGTAAAGGAATACTTCCAACCATTGTCTGCGTTCACTTCTACAGAATCAATCTTGGTTCCATTCTTTAGTAAGCTGACAGTGACCGATGTAGGGCGTAAGCCTGCTGCATCATTGTCATCAACCCATGTTTTTGTACCGTTAATATCAACTTTAGGAACTACTGGTGGAGTATATGTATTCGTAATATCATAACCTTGATAACTCACATTATATTCTGGTACTAGCTCTTCACTAACCGAATAAACTATATCCTGTCCATTCTCTTGTTTTGGTAAACCTGTAAAGGAATACTTCCAACCATTGTCTGCTTTTACTTCTACAGAATCAATTTTGGTTCCATTCTTTAGTAAGTTGACGGTGATTGATGTTGGACGTAAGCCTGCTGCATCATTGTCATCAACCCATGTCTTAGCACCGGTGATATCGACTGTAGGAACTACTGGTGGTGTATATGTATTCGTAATTGTGTAGGTATCTTCGGAGTATTCAACTAAGTAGTCATCTAAAACGTCTAATTCTCTGACTATATATACGTTTTCAAAAAACTCTCCGAACATTTCAGTGTACTTATCCAAATTAGACCAAGTAGCAGTAGTTTGGCCGTTATTCAGAACTACTGGATCGCCTATTGGAATTTCTCGCTCTACCTCTGCACCCAGTTCGAAATCATATTCGTATTCTACTATATGTAACTGAAGTGTGACATCTGGTTTTACTGTTGGTGCATTAACCCATACTTTTGTAGCAGTTATATCCACAACATACTGGTTAACTACTCTAATATATAAATATCTTTTATTATTGAATGCACTTGTATCATCAGAGTTCACTTTTACTACTGAATGGAATCCTTGTATGTGGTCTTCAATAACTTCATACTGAATCTCTTTTCCTGAGCTATCTATATTTGGTAAGTCATTAAAACTTGCTTCCCAATTATTTGCGTCATTCAAAACAACCGGACTTCCCACTATATCACTGCCATCACGCTTTACGTGTATTGTCACAGACTCAGGACGTTGAGGAATCACCCCTTGCTTTGGACTATTCATCGATCTTCTTCGGGTATCAATATCACTTCCAAAGCGTTTATTTATAGTGATATCTACAGTATCAGCAATATTCACTTCCTCAATAGTAACATCCATGTTATTGGTCCAAATATTAAAATCTAACGTTTTATCAGTGTTTTTATAGTATGGCATTTCCTGAGTTTCAAGCCGATACTCATACTTTTTACCTTCACTATTAAAGCGAGGATATTCATCCTCTATCTCTCTAGATTCATATAGGTAATCTTCTGATACATCTGTAATATCTAGAATTTCCGTATGAAACAATGTTTCCACTCCTGTAGAAGGATCTCTACGATAAATAGAAAATGTGTATGTATCTGGACGTTGACCTTTTATATTCTTATTATCTAGAATTGATATTCCTAATTTAATCGTTGTAAAAATGTTGGCTTCATAGTAAAGAAAAGCGTGTTGCTCTTGCTCTTCAAAGAAACCTTCTAGTTGTGCGTGACCTCCATCAGGTGGAGCAATTTCGGTGAATGTGTATCCTTCAAAATCAAGGATGTTGATACTATAGGCAGTTCCAACTTCTCCAGTAAGTTCAATTTCCTTTAACTGCTTAATTGGTGATTTTGCCTCATAGACAACTGTAACCTTTCCTATTTTGGGTTCTTCTCCTACCTTATTATTTGCGCCCTGGGTGGTTTCATTCGCAAAAGTATTAATTGGTGCAATCGTCAAAATCATAAGTAATACTAATGTTGCAATTCCAAACAATCGTTTTAAACCTTTCAATGTTTTTCCCTCCTAATACATCTCAAAGCTCATACATTCGCTTTTTATGTTGCAAAACAAATAGTTAACTTTGTTAACTATATAAATATTATCACGATATTGTTTGCATTGCGAACTGTCTATTTATTATATAATTCACTTATTGATATCAATTAAAAAAAAAGATCATCCTAATTATCCTCAATATGTAATTCACTATTGTAGGATTTTGAATGATCTAAATTGACATAATATTATTACTATTTCTATAACTAAAGTAATCTTATCTGTTCATTAATTGAGTCAACGTCCATCTGACTAACTAAAACAGAAATCAGTATTATTGGTACCTCTATTGATTTTTTATCAATATTCACAGTTGAAATTATAAAGTCAATTTTTTTTGATGATATATAATCATTGTTGAGGTATGATGCAGCAATATGATCTACTATTTCCAAATTATCTAATTTTCCCTTGAGCCTTGATACTACCATTTGTGAAGTTCCCACCCCACTACTACAAACTACTAGAACACGATATTTTTTTGACTTATCTTTTTCTATTTGTGATTGAAAGTATAGAGCAATATAGCAACATTCGTCGTCAGATAAGGTGAATTCAGGGTAATATTTTTCCATTGATTTCGCAGATGCAACTTTTACTGCATTAAAGACATTGTTATACTCTTCGAAAATAACTTTTCTAAGCGGACAACGAATCTTGATACCATACTTCATTCTGTTCACTACTGCATGCAAATGAACAAGCAGAAATCCTCGAAGTTGCTCATCTTTACTTGGAAAAATTGATAATTCACGATATGTTTCCGTAATCAATGAATCACAGAAGTTCACCAAATAATCTGAAACCCGAGATTCATACTTCTTAAACTGTTCGTTTCGATCATGAGTACTTATGTTTCCACCTATTGAGTCTATATGCTGATATATGTATAGTGTTTCTTCTTCTGGGATAGAAATCTCAAAATATTCAGATAATTGGTCAGTTATTCGAGTAGCCGCTGTTAAGTAATGTGCTCGAATATCGGTGGTATTTAAGCTAACATTATAAACAACATTCCCAGTTCTTAATCGTTGTACCAAAATCAATATATGAGTAATTAGGTTAATATAATATGGATCAACAATTTCGAACCCTAAAGATTCTTCTAAATTCCCTACTAATAGTTCTACATAATCTACATTATCATATCCAAATTCCTTGGAGAGAATATTTAAGGTAGAATCCTCTATTCTACTTTCTGAAGGTGATAAGATATAAGTGAAATCGTGAGTCAGTGGCATTAGTGCGGAATTATAAGCATTTCTAATATCCTTCTCACTTCCAACAATAGAAGTTCCGTCATAGTCACTTTCTAGTGAAATATTGAAACTTTTTAACCAACCCTTTATATATTTCAAATCATTTAATATTGAGGTTTGCGAAACATAATATTCTTCTGATAGTTTTTGTACTGACGTTCTTTCATCGGATTGTTTTAAGAGTTTGATAATGATTTCTTTTCTGCGTTGTGAATTTGATTCACCTATCTCAACACTCTTTTCATAGTTCTCTAGAAACGCTCCGTCAAGTAGATTGATTTTTACTCCGGTACCTCTTTTTATCTCGATATCAATACCATCTATTGATTTAACGAGCTCTAAATCACGATACACTGTTTTTGTAGAAACGTTCAAAAATAACGCAATAGTTTTTACAGGCACATAGTCATCCTGATTTATAAGATATCTTAATAATGTATCTACTCTCCTATTGGTCATAATATCCCCTTCAACTATATATTACTAATGTAATCTCGTGCTTTTTCCCAAGCCGTTACAAAGCTATTTCTAAACAATACTACCGGACCAAAATGATGATACTCTTCTGGAGTAATCTCATTAATATAATATGCTTTTTTGAAGTCTAAAATTTTATCTGTCAGCTCGTCAATTACAATTTGTGGTACAGGTGAATTAAATCTTTGTACTACAACAGGATTCTCTTCTAAGAGTTTATCTGCTGTTCCTTTCCAGTTGATTGTAATACATGCATCAGCACCAACCATTTCTGTAAAGTGATGGAGTCCTCGTGCCCCTCCACCAATAAATCCCACTTCATTATTTATTTCATTACATATTTCATATGTTTTCTTTGCTGCAGCGATTCCTGCTTGCCATAAATAGTCAGGTGAAATATCCACGTTGTTATCTTTTACATAATTCGCTAAGTATTCATCGAGAATTCCAGATATATGTGAATAGTAAATTGGTGCCTTTTTTTGCATACCAATTATAGCACGGTTGTATGCATGGCAAACATCAACCCCTTGTCGTACCGACATTATTTCTGTTGCATTAATAGGTTTGCCAATTCTTGCTAGATCTTCTATCGCTCTAATACCATCAGGAATAGCTGGTATTTTTATCATAAGATTTGGAAACTTTTCTGTATTTAGCATCCCTTCTCTCATAATTTCTTCGTATGTTTCATTTGTAGGATCTGACTGAATGCTAACATATCCATATCTACCTTTAGACTCTTCGTACATTGGCAAAAATATTTCTGCAATTTCTTCAACTAAGATTTTTTGGAGTTGAATTAGTACTTCATTTGAGTCATCATACTGTTCCTTTAGCTCCTTAATAATCTCGTTAACTTTACCATTTTCATTTGGATTCTCTATCATCTTCCATACATACGATGGATTTTGAGTACACCCTGTTGCTCCGTTTTGAATCGCTAAATGTGCTTCTTCTTTTGTAACATTATTGATCCAAAACTGTGTTTGTGTTTGATCTATTACTCTTTTAAAATACTTATTATTCATGTAAATCTCCTAACATTTCAGAAAGTCTTTCAATTGCAAGTCGTGGACTAACGAGAACTGGTTTTTTAAACTGATTCAATTGCTCATGTAGAACATACATCGATCCTTGAGCCAATACTACAACATCATTAGTTTTTTGTGCTTTTTCAATTGTGCGAAGTACTAATTCATTGTGCTTTTCAACATCTTTCTCTTTCATAAGTATGTCTAAAGCTCCGTCAATGTAGAATTCTTCTACTTCAATTTCTTTGCCCATTTCTTTAGCTGTAGTTTTAATTAAGTTAGCACTTGGATACATCGTTGAACTTACTGTTGCAATAACAGCAATTTTCGACCCTAAGTTTACTGCTTTTTCAGCCATCGGTTTATCCACCTTTAAAGTCTTAACATCAACGTTTTTTATTGCAATATCAAACGCTTCCCCTACTGATGAACATTGATTAAAAACAATATCGGCCCCATTTTCGACAGCAATTTTTACATAAGATGTCATTCTGTTAATAATTGCCTCAGTGATACCGTTATTCTCTTTTACTTCTTTTAGTAAACTATCATCGATGATGTTTGTAATTTCAACACCGGGGATAATTTCATTACACAAGTTCATTAGATCATTTACAGATACTTGACTTGTGTGAATCATTGTTACCTTCATACATGCCTCCTCATTAGTAATACAGATGTGATTTATTATCGGATCCGAATACCTTCATTTTGTGTCTAACTACTTCTTTACCTGCTAGTATAGCTTTTGGCAATGTTCTTGAAAACTTAAAATCTTGTTCTTCATTAATAATTCGAGCAAGTTCGAACGAAATTGCTGCTTTGTATTCACTAGCAACATTTATTTTTTGAATGCCTAATTTCGAAGCTTCTCTAATCTGATTATCATCTTGCCCTGATCCTCCGTGGAGGACCAGGGCAAGTCAACTTTTTCAACAATTTTTGCTAATAAATCTAATTGAAGTTCAGGTTTGAACCCCTCAGGATATAGTCCATGAGATGTTCCAATAGCAATTGCTAAGGTATCTACACCAGTTCGGTCGATAAATTCTTTTGCTTCAGCTGGTTGTGTAAATATTATTTTTTCTGCCCCACCTTCGTCACTATTGCCTAAGTCTCCAATTGTTCCTAACTCTCCCTCTACTGAAACATTGAGTAAGTGCGCTATGTCTACAACTTGCTTAGTAATTGCAATATTTTCTTCAAATGGTAGATGTGAACCATCAATCATTACAGATGTAAATCCTGATTGTATTGCTCGGAGACATGACTTCATTGAATCACCATGATCGAGATGTAGACAATACGGTACACGACTGTTCATTAACTTTTCTCTAATATAGCTATAATATTCTTTTTCGCAAAAATCCAACTCATTAACTGCTACCGCGATAATCGTAGGTGATTGTAGCTCTTCTGCTACTTCAAATACGCAGTTGAAATTTGAAACCTCCGTCACATTAAATGCTCCTATTGTGAAGTGATTTTCTTTTGCAACTTTTAATAAATCTCTCATATTTAATAACATTCTTAGTCCCTAATCTTTCTAGAATTCAATGCTAAACTCTGTATCAAATGAGCTATCTTCTTCTGTACTAAAACCAATACTTGCTTGGTCTTCAGTAAGTCGTTTCTTTGTTACGAATAACACAACACCCATAATAATACTTCCGATAATTAACGCGATTACAAATTTTTCTGGATGTGTAAAAGTCGGAATGACAAACCAACCACCGTGTGCGACTGGCGATTGTACTCCCCACATCATTACAAGTCCACCAGCTACTGATCCACCTGCAACTGACGATAAAACAATTCTCCATAAGTCATTCATCGCAAGAGGAATAACACATTCAGTAATCATACATACACCCATTGGGAAACATGCTTTAAGGTTTTCTTTCTCTGCATTTGTCCAAATTCTTTTTTTAAATAGTGCAGATAATCCCCAAGCAACTAATACACCCATTGGTGGAATCATACATGCAACCATATGAACTGCCTTTGGCTCTAGTATTCCATCAGCTAACATTCCAGTAGTATATAGTGATACAGTTTTGTTAATAGGACCACCAAAGTCAAATGCACTACCTGCTGCCATAACAAATCCATAAATAAATTTCGATCCTGATGATAGACTAGTTAAGAATCCTGTAAATGCATCCATAATGTAAGCAATAGGAATCCCAAGAACCGTAAACATCATGATCCCACTAATTAGTGATGCAAAGAATGGAATAATTAAAATTGGCATGAGCCCTTGCATTGTTTGAGGAAGTTTAATGTGTTTCTTCATCATATTTACTAACCATCCAACAAATAAAGCACCTACGATACCGCCTAAGAACCCAGCTTTAACTTCAGAACTAACTAAACCAACTACAAGTCCTGGAGCAATACCAGGTCTATCTGCGATTGAATAAGCAATTGCAGCTGCAATAACTGGAATAATCATCGTACCCATGGCTAGGTTTCCTGTCTTGTAAATCATATATGGAATACTGCCAACATTTTTCGCAACATCAGGTCCGCCAATGATAAAACCAAGTGCTTGACATAATCCTGCACCAACTACCACAGGCACCATATAGGAGATACCTGTCATTACATGCTTTTTCAGATCTTTCAAATTAAACATTATTTTGCTTTCTCCTTTAATTTTTTCTCTATGGATTCTAACAACCCTTTAGGATTTTTTAATGCTTCAGTTGTTCGAACTCTAACAACCGGCTTCCCTCTAAATCTTTCTTCTCCGGAAATCTTTACATCAACAGCTAGAATAACAACATCACAGGTTTCGATATCCTCTTTCAGAAGTTGATTTTCTACTCCGATTGTTCCTTGCGTTTCTATCGTACATTCATGTCCTAGTTCTTTTGCTGCTTCCAATATTTTTTTCTAGTAATATATGTGTGAGCAATTCCTGTAGGACATGCTGTAATTCCAACAATTTTCATACTATTTATTCCTCTCCATTTTCAAAAGTTTCAATTATTTCTCTCTCTGTCTTTGCATTAATCAGTTTCTCAATTACATCACTTTCGCATAATGACGAAGCAACTTTTGAAAGTAACTTAATATGAGCAGTTTTATCATAAGCTTTTATTGCAAGCATGATTACTATTCTAACTGGTTTTGCATCAATTGAATCCCAGTCAATATCGTGCTTGCTTATACCTATTGCAAGTGAAGTTTTCAACACTGCATCTGACTTACCATGAGGTATTGCAATACCATCTCCTATTCCTGTCATCCCCTCCTCTTCTCTTGTTAAGACATCTTGTTTAAATATGTCTTTATCGCTAATCGACTCAGCATTATATAGGAGTTCAATCAATTCATCAATAACCTCTATTTTTGATTGACCCTTCAAATCTAACTCTATAAGTCTCTCAGTCAGTACTGAACTAAAGCTAATTGTTTTTTCCATATTTACCTCACCTATGATTACGCTTACATATTAAAACAGATACTTCTTCTCGTGAATAACAAAAGGTGTCCACATTATTATGGACACCCGTATTTCATACTAATATTTAGTTTTTATCATTATCAATTACTTCATAGAACGTTGATTCTAATGTATATCCCTGTTTCTCATACATAACCTTTGGAGTATCGTCATCATCAGCTGCTAGAATGACATCTTTACCATCAGCATGCTTCATGATATACGTCTGGAGAGTTGAAGCAACTCTAATATTTCTATATTCTGGATTTGCATAGAGTTCATCGATTTCAAAGTGTGTTCCACAGTCATTCATTATACAATATCCTGCGATATCGCCATTCAGTGTTCCTTTAAGAAGCGTTGATTCTGGTAAAGTAATTATCTTTTTATAGAATTCCCGTTTCTGAATACGATAATCCTCACCAAATAAACGCGCTAATTCATCATCACAGGCAAAATCATTGAATGCTTCAACATCATCTTCTGTAACTTCTTCAATTTTTAGATTTGTATTAATAAGTTCGAGATAGTCTTTGGAATTTATTTTCATGACGAGGTTTTTCGATATCGTGAAGTCTCGTGACATAAACCATTCTCGAAGGTCTGGTGTCATTGCCTTGTCTTGAACTAAGTAGGCTTCAAAAGGAACATCATGGCGATGTTGTTGTCCTAAGTAGAGTAAACGTGCATGTTGAAATACTTCTTGAGAAATTGGTTCTTTTACTAATATATAATTACTGTAATAACGAAGTGTCATAACATCATCATTGTAAATTATATACTCTTTACCTTCTTCTAATATATCACTATAACTTTTTAGATCATTTACAGTATACATACTATCCATCACCTTTTCCTATCCTATCCATTATAACAAAATACCCTCTATCTTAGTTAGAGAGTATTTCGCTCGGGTATATTGCTATCCCTATGTATGGAGTAGATCCCAAATTGACATAGTAGTTATCACCGAGAAATATCACGTCGTGGTTTACGCTTAAATCGTAGGATTCTCACTAGCTTGACCCCTCAAGTTTTCAGTTCCACTAAGCTATATTCCTCTAATTCAAAGGTTCTATGTCTTGTTTTCTTGTACCATAACGATGTAACTTTCGTTACAGATATACTATCTCACATAATTGCTCTTAGGTGTTAGTATTATTATGTCCAAATATATGGAAATTAGTTCCAACTTTCTTGATTTTGAACATTATGACATATCTTTAAGGTATGATAGGTGTAGAAATGAGGGGTTTGATGAAAATATCCGAGATTAGTAAGAAGACTCACATGACTGCTGATACTTTACGTTACTATGAGAAAGAGGGTCTCATAGGTCCTGTTCGTAGAGTTGATGGCATTCGAAATTATTCAGATTACGATCTTGAACGAATAATATTTATACAGCATATGAGACGTGCTGGAATGAAACTTGCAACACTCAAAGAATACTTAAATATGGTTGATAATGGTGATAGTACAATGCAAGATCGCCAACAAATACTTATTGATCATAAAGCGACAATTGATGAAGAAATCCAAACTTTACAAGAAATCAGTGATCTCGTAGCGGGTAAAATTGAGAGCTACGGTCAGAGAATGTGTGCAGCTGAAGAGAAACTTCGTGCACTCAAGAAATCATAATATAGTATAAAAAGCGTGCTAGGTCATTGAGGGTTGACCTAGCACACTTTTTTTATCCTTTTAAATATTCGTCGTAAGCTTTATTGAATTGTTCTTGGGATACGATTGTATCTTGTATTTTCATAAATTTGAATCGTGAACTACCAAGACCTGTATAGCTTGATGGTTTAGTGAATGGTACAATGTTTGACACTGATGGCATTCCTCCACCTGCTTTTAGTGGAATTTGAATAACATTGTCAAATAACCATGCTTCTGCATCTGCATACGCTTCATTACGTGCGTCGAGATCATCAATAATACTATCAGCTTTTTCTAATAGTTTTGAATATTCATAGAAGCCTACAGTTTTAAGAGCTTCTTTGTTTGATTCTTTACTTCCTGGTTCTGTACTTACACCATCTAAACCTAAGTAGTTTAAGTTTGAACCGTTGTTAACATTGTAGATATCTAAGTAACCTGATGGGTCTACAAAGTCTGCACTCCAACCTGAAGCACTTGACATATCATAGTCTGCGCCCGATCCTGATTCAATAAAGAATGAAGATTGTTGGTATTCTGTTTTACCTAATAAAACAATATTGATTTGGATGTTTTCTGAACCAATTGAATCTTCAATTGAAGCTTTGATTGATTTAGCTTGGTTTAATAAAACATCACTTTCTGATACTGCTGGGAAATCAAGTTGAATTGGTAACGTTACATCACCAAGTTCTTTAACTGCTTTCTCAAAGACTTTTTTAGCTTTTTCTGGGTTATATACGCCTTCTACACCATCATTTACATTAACATCTGAGTATAGTTCAGGATTCATTGCTACAAGTTTAGCTTGAACTACTTCACCGTATGTTTTGCCATTAATATGTACAAACTCTGATGGTGTTAGCATATTACGTAATGATTTTTCTTTCATATCATTACCAGCGTTTTGAGCATTGGATGCTCCCTTATCAATACCAAACATAATTGCTTGTCTAAAGCTCTTATTTAATAGTGCTTTATGTGCATCTGCTTTACTCTTGTCAGTGTGATGTGTATGTTTGTATGATTCACGATTTAAGTTAAATGTAATATTAAATGTTGAACCTGTAGGTAATGATGCATTGATGCTACCTTCATATTTCTTTGAAACTTCAGGATAGCTTGCTGAGTTAGGGAATACACGTGCTGCTGTATACATTCCTTGTTCATAACCACGTACTAATGAATCAACATCTTTTTGATCGAAGTAATCATAGCTTACCTTTTTAATAAATACATTTTCTTTATCCCAGTAATATGGATTTTGAATGTACTCAATTTTTGATTTTTCTGTATTATTACTTAAGATAAATGGTCCGTTATATAGGATACTATCTGGTTTTGGAGTTCCAAATTCATCACCTTTTGATTCAAGGAATGAAGCGTTGATTGGGAACATTACACCGTATGTTGTTTTTGTATTAAAGAATGGTTCTGGACGAAGCAGTTTATATGTAAGTGTCATGGCTTCATCGTCTGCTACCATACCTACTGTATCAAACCCTAAAGAAGGATTCTTAATATATTCTGCAAGACCTTGGATACTATCTGCAACAAGATAAAGAGCATTTGATTTTTGTTCTACTGCATGTTTCATACCTGTAATATAATCTGAAGGTTTAAGTTCATCGTATACTTGTTGATCTGAAGTAATCCATTGAACTCCTTTTCGAATCTTATATGTAATTTCGAGTCCATCATCACTTACTGATGGTGCTTCTAATGAAGTAGCAGGAACAAAGTTTCCTTTACTATCATTTTCTGACAAACCATCAATAAAGTTTGCGAAGTGATCACTATCTGTATCTCGTGTTGAAATTGTATAATCTAATGTATTGATATCTGTTGAGAATACGCCACGATAAATATCTGTAGCGATACCGGATGTTTTACTTGAACATCCTGCAAGTGTCAATAATCCAACAGCAATTAATATTGCAAGTTTCTTTTTCATTTATAATTTCCTCCAATACCAAAGCCTGAGAATGCCAAACATTTTAGTTGTAAATTGTTTAAGGTAAATCGTTTTCTCAAAAACTTTCTTGTGTCATTGTATACCATAGACAACTACTAATGCAAGCGATAACCATAAGAGATTCAGTTTCTAATTATAATGTCTTTGTCTCATACTCAAATGCATATTTTCATGCGTTTTTTGTTCATGCAGCATAGACAAGTGTCCAAATTTGATTATTTTTTCAAAAAAAAGAAATGTCTTTCCAGACATTTCTTGATCTATTATTTGTGTTTTACAGGAATCCATATTTCACAGTAAGCTTCTTTTCCATCCTCTTTCATTTTAGTAAACGAAAAGTTTGGATATGGTAAAATATCATACTCTGAACTTGCTAACCATTGACTGTATATGTTGGCACTTGTTTCTTGCATGACTTCAGGAAATTTCCCTTCATTTGGGAATACTGCCCACAGACATTCTTCAACAGGACATATTGAAAGTATTGGTTTAGTGTCTTCCATCGTACTCATAACACCAATCATATGACTTAAGTATCCTTTTTCTTCTTTGAATTCATAGTCTGCTTCGTATGAGATATTAAGGATCTCTTTCAACTCCATATTTCTTACACGATGCAATTCTTGTCCTTGCTCTTGAGTAATACTTTGAGCTAATTCCACAATCGCAGTGTTTACACCCTCAAACTGCATCGGTACACGTGCGCTTACACCTACAAAGTTAAACTTCGGTAAAGCAACAATTTTATAGTCCATTTTCTGTCCTCCTTTGACTTCGATATTGAACTGAAAAGGAGGCACTACCAAGGTTTTATTGAGTGTATGAACTACAGAAGGTAAATAGGCGTATTCACTCTTGAAAGCTCTTGTAAAGCCGTCTAGAGATTGATATTGGAAAGCATACGCAACTTCTGTAACAGATGCACCATTCTGTAAAGCATGATGAGCATGATAGAGACGACGCTTACGAATGTATTCATTCAAACTTAAACCGGTTAAATGAAAGAATACGATTCTAAAATTATAAGCATCAACTTTATTACTCTCAAACCACTCATCCAGATTGATGACTTCTCTTACATTATCCTCGATGAGCTGAACTACTTGGTTGAGTTCTCTTAACATATATACCACCCCTTTCATTCGTAATCTTATCAAGTATCTGGTGTACTTACTCGACACAAAAAAGAAACTTAAGTCGGATTCACTAACTAATCTCTTAGCGGCATCTCATCTATAATTTCTTTATCTTTTTTAGGTAACTTATCATAGACTAACTCATAAGAAATACGAATCATTTCTTTTATTTCATCCATACTTAGTTGTTCAGTATCTGCTTTAATTGAATTCCAGTGTTGCTTATTCATATGATATCCTGCAACTACATCAGTATGTGCCTCCCTGAGCTTAATATTATCTTGTGGAAGTCCTTTTAATGTAATTATATCAGGCGTAAGTAGTCCAAAATTCTTCCCTAACAGTGAGAAGTAGAAACACTCCCAACTCTCGCGGTAGTAAACTTCTGCACCACGTTGCTTCTCAGCGAATGCAATGTATTCTTGAACAATGTCGTCAATGTTCATAATGATCTCCTTTCACAAAGTGATATGTCTAATTACATTATAGTATAACTATATTAACTTATACTACGCATTGGATAGAAAAAGAGTCAGTTCATGACAAACCGACTCCTATGCTTCATTGTCTGTAATAAAATCGTAATTCTCTGTTTCCTTTAGACCTTTGAGTATGACTGTTTCTAATACCTCAAGATTCACATCATCAAGTTTCTTAATGTATAAGCATGACTTACCAATCTTATATTTCCCAAGATCTTTTAACTCTTCAATTGCTTCGAGATCATACGAAACATATAAAGTTAGTGCTTGTTTGCGATTCGCAAATCCAAATTCTGGCATATCTCCTTGATGTCCTGTCTTATAGACATAGTGAAGACTACCAAAACCAACAATACTGCCCCACATTTTCGGTTTCTTACCCGTTAACTTCTCACCGATTTCGAGAAGTTTTTTGATATCTTCGATACGATTGGGTTCAACTGTTTCAAGAAAGTCTTGTACAGAAGTATCCGTTACATTCATGAGATGCTCCTTTTCTTAGGTGGTGTACGTTTGATAACTGCACCAATCCATTCTGGAGCGTAAGCAGAGGTACAACCTGGTGATACAACCATCTCTTTATAGACACCTAAATCCTCACCAATCTGTAAACAAACATCGGTATAGTCTTCATATCTAAAACCAATCTCACAGAGTGCTCGATTAATCATCCATTTAATTGCTTCAGGACTCTTCTTTAGATCACGTTTTACGTCTGAGAGAATTGAGTCTATGTATTCTTTCATTAATTCTTTACTGTGAGCAATCTTATCCACTTCGATAGCCCAGTATGCTCTCTGAAGGAGTTCGTCGTCTTGTTTCTTCAAGTATTCTTTAATATCTTCTAAATCCTTAAGCTTCACAACAAACTTAAAAACGAGTTCATCAATAAGTTGTTCAAAGTCTGCAGTTTCAAGTAGATGGATTGCTACTTTCTTATCACTTGTCTTTGCATCAAAAAGTAATACCGCAAGGAGTCTTGCATCAGGTATTTCACTTGCCCAGAGTTCTAATGCCAATTCTTGATCAAGTTTAATTTCTTTAGAGAGTTTACGGATCACACCCATCGGAACTCCTAAGGAAGTTTCTGGTGCTCCAGCTTTAATGAATGATTTTCGACGTGATTCGTTTGCGTTTGTTTGTAGTGTTTCGAGAACATTTTGTACTGTCATAGTGTCTCCTTATTAAGTAGTTCGATATTATAGTCGATCATCGCATCAATTAGTTGATACGGTATGTCTTGGTTATAGGGAATTTGAATTGCTCCTTTTGATGTTTTGTATGACTTTAGTTCTTTTTCAAAGAATTCTATCGCTTGTGGTCCAGGATAGATTCCAAAGTGGTGTTTCATTGCCGCAAAGTGGATAATATTTTTCTTAAGGGCAAAGGTTGGCATCCCATAAGATAGTTTTCTTTGTAGCTGTGGATACGTATTAGAAATATACTTATCTACAGCTCTTAAGAGACTTTGTGTCTCTTCATCATAGCCGTTGAAATAGGAATCAAAGATTGATGTTTCCATAAGTGTTTCTCCTTTAAGCAAAGTATAATCTATTTCTTAATAAACGCCAATTTATATACACTAAATGTGTAAATGTAAACTTAAGTTGCGAATGTTCCAACTGAAATTGTTTGTCTATTTACCGTCCCATACTATAATAAAGGTAAGAGGCGAGGTGGCATTATGAAAATTCAGGATAAGTTAATTGCTTTACGCAAATCTAAGGGATATTCCCAAGAGAATCTTGCAGAAATAATCGGAGTTAGTCGTCAGTCAATATCAAAATGGGAACTAGGAGAAGCCTTACCCGATGCTACAAACTTAAAAGCACTCAGTTCAATTTATCATATTAGTATTGATGATTTACTCGATGATGATAAATCCTTTGAATCGTCACATTCTTTTGAGAAGGATAGTATTAGAGATACCCATAAAGAACCAGATACTTTTGATAAAGTGGGTAAACTTGCAAAGAGACACTGGGCAAAGATCGGCTACTATCTACTCTATGCGAATATTCCAGCTTTTGTAGTTATCACAGTTATGAAAACTATGTCTAGTAGAATGGTTTTACCTGTTGATGACATGTTCAATGATGGTTTTGGTGCTGCGTTTAGTTCACAGGTAGGTTCTTTCACTGTTCTTCTTAGCATTGCACAAGTATTAACTTTTGCATTCATACTTCTTGGACTTGTGCTTATCTTTATTGATTATCAAAAAGGTAAACAATAATTCACATTTTTTCTTCACTTAATATTCAAAAGCTTAGGTTATCCTTATTCATGTGGAAATCTAAGCTTTTTTATTATCCACTAAAACTATGTAATATTGAATTACTAAGAATGAATCGGTATATTATTATCTAGGAGTACACTATGATAAAAAGAATTAAATCTAAAAACCTATTAATTTTTGCCGGGGCACTTCTATTGAGTGTTCTTTTAACGTATGTGACTGTTGCCAACAACAATGACATTCAAGCAGTTGAATCACTTCAATTATTAAATGAAGCCCCACTCTTAACGCAAAATGTGAAATCAACTTTAAATGAACCTGTAAAAGTTTCAAAGCTTTATCATAAAGATAAATTTATTGGTGTTGTGAGTTCTTCACAAGCAATTAAGAATCATATTGATGCTGTATACAAAGAGGATTATGAAAATGACTTTCCTGATACAAAACTAAACTTATCCGATGACGTCTATTTCAGTGATGCTCTCAGCTACAATGTTTTTGAAGATATTGATAAAGACATTATCGATTATCTTGATACCAATAAGCTTTATGCTGTCCAAGTGCACAAATACACATTTAGTAATAATGCCGTAATTTATGTCAAGAACATTCAAGATTTTGAAAAAGCAGAGAAGGCATTCTTACTTAACTTCGTTAATGAAGATACCTATACATTGTTGAAGGAAGAGAAACCAATTCCTCCACTTACAAGTTATGGTGAACAAGTGACTCATATTAGTGTAGCAGAGACGATTACTACAGAACCTGGCACAACGGATATTGAAAATATCTACTTAGATGAAGCATCTATTTCTACTTTCCTAAGTTATGGTTATGACCCAGAAATTGAAACCTACGTCACACAAGAATTCGATACGGTTGAAGGGATTGCTTCCTTGAATGGGATGACTCCTCAACAGCTTGTAACGATTAACCAAGGTACACTTAAGAGTACTGATCAGATTCTTGTTCCTGGTATGGAATTAAAGATTTCAACCTTTAACTCTCCATTTACCGTTACCGTTAAGAAAGATCGTCTAACCCAAGAAACAATATCTGCACCCGAACCTAAGTATGTTGAAGACGATACAATTCGTGAAGGGCTTCAGGTTGTGGATGTTGTTGAAGAAGATGGTTACCAAGATAGTTATTACATCGATACTTACATTAACGGAACCTCTCAAAACTCTGAATTACAAAAGAGCACTGTCATTAAAGAACCCGTTCAAAGTGTCATTCGAGTTGGTACGTACGTTGAACCTAAAGTTGGTAGTGGTAACTTTAGTTGGCCACTTGCAAACTCCTATGTCCTTTGTCGACATGGTTGTTATCCAGGTCACCAAGGAACCGATATTTCAACTTATGGTTCTGGTTATGGTCCTATTCTTGCAGTTGACCGTGGTGTAGTTGTCGCTAACTCTTTCCAAGGTGGTAAAGGTTGGGGTTGGGGATTCTACATTAAAATAGACCACGGTAATGGTTACCAATCACTCTATGCACATATGCAAGGTCCTGGATATCTTCCTGTGGGATCTACTGTTTCTAAAGGACAAAACATTGGTTATGTTGGGATGACAGGTGCTACCACTTATCCCCATGTTCACTTAGAAATCTATCGCAATGGTGCGAAAATTAATGCCTGTTCCGTATTAGGCTGCTAAGACACATAAACAAGACCAATACTCTTCTGTTAACGCTTAAGGGTATTGGTTTTTTTGTTCTTGGATTGTTTTACATTGTTTAGATTGAGTGTTTATTCACATGATGTTAAAGATATATGGTCTTTTAAGAGTGTTCTAGCTATAATATGGTTAAGACAAGGAGGATACCCTTCAATGTATGTAACACCTTGGTTTGATTCCATTAATAATAAACCTTTACAAGAATACCCAAGACCTCAGTTAGTTAGAAACAGTTATATATCTTTAAATGGCTATTGGGACTTTGAAGTCAATAAACTTCCACTAACGAGCACTTACTCAAAATCAATCCTTGTACCCTTTTCTCCCGAGACCGTAGCATCAGGCTTAGCAATGACCATTAACCCTGATGATTTTATGCATTATCGCCGATTCTTTACGTTATCCGATGACTTTATGCTTGATCGTGTGCTTCTGAATTTTGAGGCTGTTGATCAGGAATGCTACGTGTACGTAAATACTATGAAAGTCGGAACTCATATTGGCGGTTACGATTCTTTTAGTATTGATATCACCGACTTTATTAGACCTGGAAACAATGAACTTGTCGTTAGAGTGGTTGATCAAACAGAGAAAAGTGGTTATGTTCGTGGTAAACAAAAACTTAACAACAAAGGAAAAATGAGTTCGATATTCTATACTCCAAATAGTGGAATATGGCAAAGTGTTTGGTTAGAGAGTGTTCCCAACAACTACGTAAAGCATGTGGATATTGCCCCTAATTTTGATGATGCTTCGTTCGATATTACGATTCATTCGTTAATGGATGATTACGCAGATGTCCATGTTTTTGATAAGTTTGGTGATGTACGAACTCAAACATTACTAACGAACCAAAAGCATACACTTGAACTCTTAAATTTTACGTCTTGGTGTCCGGATAATCCCCACCTCTATGATGTAACGATTACGCTAGAGGATGATGTAGTGAATACCTACTTTGGTATGCGTAAGTTCTCCAAAACAATTGATTCACATGGTGTTTCACGCTTCACATTGAATAATAAGCCCTTTTTCTTCCTAGGCATCCTTGATCAAGGATACTGGCCTGAAAGTCTTCTTACGGCTCCAAGTGACGAAGCACTTATTTTTGATATAGAAACTATGAAGGACCTTGGATTTAATACCTTAAGGAAACATGTGAAGGTAGAATCATCACGTTTTTATTACCACTGTGACCGTATCGGCATGGTTGTTTGGCAAGATATGCCAAATGGTGGTGGAGTTGATAACCCATGGTTTGCAACCTATCTTCCTAATGTATCGACGTATGCTGCACGTAACGTAAAAGACAATCATCATTGGCTATTCAAACGTAAAGACCGTAAAGCAAAAGAGTTTTTCTATATGGAACTTGATGCAATGATACAACAGTTGAAGCATTTCCCTTCAATTGCTGTATGGGTTCCTTTTAATGAAGGTTGGGGTCAATTTGATGCTCCTGTAGCCACAAAACGTATTCTTGATAACGATCCATCAAGACTTATCAATGAAGCATGTGGATGGTATGACCAAGGCGGTGGTGATGTATTTAGTATTCATAATTATCTAAGGCGATTGCACGTTAAACCTCAAGGAGAACGAGTAGTTAGTTTAACTGAATATGGAGGCTATGCATTCCCTATTAAAGATCATGTCATGTATGAAGAATCCTTCGGATATAAATACTACAAGACTTTAGATGAATATGAATACGCAATCCAAGATTTAGTCTACTCGCAAATTATTCCAAACATAAAGAGCGGACTCAGTACAACGATATATACTCAACTAAGTGATGTTGAGAAAGAAATAAACGGTCTTGTAACCTATGATCGAAGAGTCATTAAGACTAATAAAGAACTCATTCGAAAACTTAACCAAGATGTCATAAACGTATTCAACGAAATTCAGAATATTTTCTAAAAGAAAACCTCTACCTATGTCGGTTATTATCCCGAATCATAAGTGGAGGTTTTTTATAATCTATTTCTTCTTCTTATTTCTTTTTACTATTTGATTTCCAATCAGTGTAGCAATCCCCAGTAAAGCAATTACAATCCAGATAGTGTTCTGAGATACACCTGTAGTAGGTAATCTTGGGCTATTTGGCTCACCTGGTTGATTGTCTGTAGGATTACTTGGTTTTGATGGATCTGTTGGATCCGTTGGATCTGTTGGATCTGTTGGGTCTGTCGGATCTGTTGGATCCGTTGGATCTGTCGAACTATCGTCAAGCTCCCACACTGCATAGAACGTAGTAGCCGTTTCAATAGTAACTTCATCCCCAGCCTTGTAAATAGTTGATTCCTCTTCATTGGATAATGACCAACCCAAGAACTTATAACCGACTCTCACAAGACCTGCAGATTCTTTAATCACTACCTTTTCTCCAGCAATGTATTCAAAACTATCAATTGGAAGTTCTCCAGTTCCACCATTTGCATGGTAGCCGACAGTTAGCGTAGGTGCCCAAGTTTCATAAAGGCTCATATTCTTTTCAAGAACAACTGTTTGGTCTTTTTCGTAAGTTTCTCCAAGGCCATCTGAGTCCGTATTCCAACCAATGAATCGATACCCTAATCTACTTTCAGCGAATGAACCTTTAATTACAACTTCTTCATTAGGATTGTATTCTATTGACAGTACATGTTCCTCACCATCTTCATCAAAGTAATGATATTTTAGAAGTACATATTCTTGCCACATTGCATATAATGTTGTGTTTTCACTAATATTGAATTCAGAGCCTACTGCATAGTTAGTTCCCGTTCCATCAGCCTTTGTATTCCAACCGATAAACTTGTGATTGTCTTTTTCAAGTGTAAACTGATCAAGAACCATTACCGTAGCATCTGCAAAGTACTCTTCTGTATCCGTTGGAGCATCACCAGATGTGAAGCCATTTCCATCATATTCTACTGTGAAGTACTCTTGCCACATTGCATATAATGTTGTGTTTTTGCCGATCTTGAATTCTGAACCGACTGCATAGTCTGTACCTGTTCCGTCAGCTTGAGTATTCCAACCGATAAACTTATGATTGTCTTTTTCAAGTGTAAACTGATCAAGAACTTTTGCCGTAGCATCTGCAAAGTATTCTTCTGTATCCGTTGGAGCATCACCAGATGTGAAACCATTACCATCATATTCCACTCTGAAACACTCCTGCCACATTGCATATAATGTTGTGTTTTCACTAATCCTTAATTCAGAACCTACTGTATAGTCTGTACCTGTTCCATCGTCCTTTGTATTCCAACCTATAAACTTGTGATTGTCTTTTACTAGTGTATTTTGACCAAGTACGGTTATGACATCATCTGGGTAATATCCTTTTGTATCAGTTGGTACAGTACCAGAGGCTGAACCATTCCCATCGTAAGTTACTTTTTTGCTTGTAGCCCACACTGCATACAGGGTAGTCCTAGACTGATGGCTAGGCCTGAAAACATTACCAAATGCATATTCTTCATCAGGACCCTCAGCCATAGAATTAACAGACCATCCGATAAATTTGTGATTGTCTCTTGTAGGCTTCATATATTCATCTGATCTTACAATTACATCAGCTTCTTCAATATTTAGTTCATAATATAAGTTTTTGGTTGAGTTAAGATATCGCTTCCCAACAAACTCCCCAAAACCCTCTAGGCCGAACACTCCACCATTAGCATCATACTCTACGGGGTAATTCTGAACTGCTCCATAAGCAGTATATCGTTTTAAGCCTCGTTGATCGAACTCAGGTCTATCAACTTTACTACTATGAGTACTTTCTGCCGCTACCCCCCCTACATATTGCACTGAAGGAATGCTTATACGATCAACCCCGGCAGTATTAATATTGTATATTGAGTTATAGTAAATAGTTTCTAGTCCAAGAATATCCTGAATTTCATAGGCAGGATCCGCCCCTTTTTGAACATTAATGATGTTAGCTGTCCCTCCACCATTTTGAGTAGTTGTGTTATTTGATATATCTTTATAATTACTTGCTTCATTTACTAGTCCATCTTCCTTGTATACTTTATTCTCTAAGAATAGAGAATAATTTCTCGTCACAGCAGCCGTCGCGAATATTCCAGCTCCACTTAAACCAATAGCTCCGCCACGTTGCGCAATGGCAGACTGCGGTCCTCCAGCTTGATTCCCTACAAAAGTTGATGATTTTATTTCATTTGTCATCTTTGCTGATCCACCATTCTTAAAGAACTGAATAGCCCCTCCAGCATAGTCGGTATCCCCATACCCATATGCAATATTTTTATAGAAAGTACTGTTTTCTATATTAGTAATTAGTCCTGGGTTACCTGTTCCCTGAATGTACAAGGCACCGCCATCATCATAAGCAACATTCGATTCAAATGTTGAACCTGCAACTGTAACTGTAGCATTTGCTCTTCCATCGAATACGTAAATAGCACCTCCATCGTAGGTGTTCTTTACATTTCCTTCTTCTCCATTAGTTTTGTTTCCAACAAAATAGGAATCATTAATATTCAAATGACCATAGAAGTAGTGAAGCGATATTGCTCCTCCCCTCCACCGATTGTCCCGCTGTTGATAATCTTATTTGAGTTTGATTTGAAAAAGCTATTGGATATATTGATTTCACCCTTATTATTTTTTGAGTAAATTACACCAGAACCTTCCACAACACCCATTCCTTCATTGCTTTCAAATGTTGAGTCATTAATATCAATGCTCGATCCTTCATGCAGATATATTGGTGAAAGTTGATTAGTTTTGATATTAGAAAGTCTTGAATTATTTAATGTTACTTTTATTCCATCTTTAGTATTTGAATTGATAGCTCCTTTACTTGCACCACCATCAATCACAAGAGAGTTAAATACAACAAGTTCAGGAAGATTATCTTCCTTAGTTACATTTTCTTCACTTTCTGGTCTTCCTTCATCCGACACAGATATCAATGCCTTGCTTTTGCTACCTCTACTACCGGTGTCATTATTCAACATTTTTAAGTTGTCAATTTTTAAAACACTACTGCCATCTTGCCACACAATATCAATCACACCATTATTCCAATTGATCCCTTTTGCATTAATTGTTGTAGGAACTTTAGGAATGACTAATACTGCATCACCTGACACAAAATCCTCACTTAGAGTAAGGGTTGTTTCTGCAGTGATTTCTGTTAAAACTTGTACTAATTCATCCACATTTTTAATTGAATTATAATCGATTGCGTTTTGCTCAGGAGTGACTGGTTCCTCTTCTGAGAGTATTGTAATCCCAGAATCTACCACTTGGTCTTCTGGGTCTTCTTGTAAAGCAATCTCATCTGTTGTTTGGGAAACACTTGAGTCTACTTCTGTTTTTGCTTCATTGTCTTCAACTTTTACTTTATCATTTACTTCTTTTTCTACGACATCAATGACTTCAACCTTTTTATCATCTCCCGCTTTAGTTGGAATCTCGACTTGTATGTCATCTTCCTCAATAAGATTCGTGATGTTTTCGCTTTCTGCTGAATCGTCTAAAATATCAGCATCTGAGTCTTTTTCTTCGACTTCAACTTGCTGATTAGTTTTCTCTTCGCTAATGTCATCTTTTTTATCTTCAGTCTTTGTATTAGTATCGACCGACGTAAGAGGAACCTGAATGACTTCCTCTTTACTATCAGTAGTTTCTTCCGCTTTCATTGTTAAGATTGTATTTGTTAACATCAACGCAAATACGGTCGCGAATACTACAAATTTGTTTACCTTCTTTAACATAGTAATTCCCCCATTTCTTAAATTATGTTAGTCACTAGAAGTGTGTTTCCCTTGTTAAAATATTCTCATACCTAACAATTACAACTTCACATTAACATACTTATCTTTTGTATATATAAAATATTTAATTAAACACCCCGTTAATGTTATTAATATATCTAAAACCGGTTTACAGATTCTAATAGTCACTATCATTTCAATATTTCGTATTTTTTATGATTTTCTTAAACTGTAAATATTTTTGTCTTTTTATTCGTGATATTGGTCGAAGCTCGATATGGATTTTTTCCTTTTCACTTGTTCAAAATTTTGCAGCTAATTTGTTCTATACACATTCTCGAATCTCAAGTACGTACTGCGTATAACTTGAGACGGTTAAATGTTAATGAAATATTATCGGTAAACCTAGATGGTTTCTAGCTAATAATCCCAATAAATTTTATGCAAACATAATTTACAGAACATATTGCTTTTAGAATTAATAATCGCATATTTATTTCTATCATTTTGAAACAATAAATTCAGAAATTTCTCACATCAAACACATTGAAATCGCACAGATGAGCCTTATAATATAGGTGAGAGAGATGTATAAAAACAATAACAATGCTGCTTAATTTCTGTATTATTAATTAAGGGGGTTTTTTAATGAACAAAATTTTTCACCCTATCAACGGTGATCTTGTTGATGTAACTGATTTAACAGAGAATGAACTCTTAATACCTAACCACTTACATAAGCCTTCAATCTGGATCCCATTCTATGACGAGGGAGAAGATACGACTACAACAAGACTTTATGGTATGGAGTTTGAGCTTAATCTTGTTGACGAAAACAACAATCCGAAAATCTATGATGTTTGTAGAGAAATATTGAAAATCACAAACTCAGAGGGTCGACATGCACACATCATGGTTGATAACTCAGTAAGAAATGGTATTGAGCTTGTATTTGCACCCATGAGTTTTGCCTATATGTTTGCCCATATAGATTTTGTGGGACTTTTTGATTTGTTCCAAAATAGAGGTGTTACAGCTTCACATGATACTGGCTTCCATATCCATGTTGGGATTCAACATACACTTCGCGAACGAAATCTCATCCTTAAACTGTTCGCTATTTCCTATCCAATGTGGCTTGAAATTTCTCGACGTAAAATTATTCGCTTACAAGATCGCTACGTATCAACTGCTTACTTTATGATGAATGACAGAACTCGTGAGCGTCACCAACACAACTTACGCTCGCTTAACGATAAAGGTAGCTCTCGAGTAGACTTTAAATCACTTTACTTTGATAGCTACGATATTCGTAACCGATACACAGCAGTAAACTTTGCGAATCGCAATACTGTTGAGTTTCGTATTTTTAGTGGTGCTCCTACTTATGAGACATTCTTCGACTGTATTGATTTTACTGATCGATTTATTTGTCTTGTAGACGAGATCAGTGTCACTCGTGAAGACAATGTTCCTAACTTAGATGCATTCGTATTAAGAACAGGGACACAGGACTATTTAGATCGAACTGTACGGACAATTCGTAAAGGTCGCTTACTCCAGGGTACTCGTCTTTACTACAATCATGCCTACCTTGTAAATACATACTGGTACCAAAGCTCACCAGCACATGCGGATTTGGGTGATTACATTATGCAGAAAGTACATTATGAAACTTATCTATCATATATAGAAGAAATTCATGCTTTCGATATTAATGTTGACTATTTTGATATTCAAGAGACTCGTGAAAAGATCAATGACTTTTTGGTTGGTGTTCTTAAAGAGATTGTGGTTGTGGAGGATAGCTTTATTGGAGCAATCCCTATCTTGTATAACACTCGCTATCAAAAGATAAGTCGTCATGAACTAAAAAATGACTATGTCATCCTAAAAGCAATCAACTCAGATTTGTTGATAACGGAAACTAAGTAATAGCCACTACATAGTGGCTATTTTAACGTTTTGTTTCTAATATAAACATTGCATTTCTGACATTAAATATCAAACATTCCACAAATAAACTGATTCATTTTTGCATAAATTGTTTCGTTTTTCACAAGCAAGCGTTTTCTTAGTATTCTTAACGCTTGTTTTTCAGTCAAAAGGGTAGAAACCTGCTTTTTTTTCCTTTTTATCTGCACTCTCTCGGTTTATCATGATAGAGCGAGTTTTTACATTAAACTCATAGGAGGAAAGAAATAATATGGAGATTATTCTAAAAGTATTATCGGATACAGCATTTCTAGGTGCTATATTCTCAACAATTTCTATAATTTTATTAGGCTACTACTTAAGGAAATCAAATAAAGTTACAGAACATGCACCAAAATCATTAACTGCAGTACTACTAAACGTAGCGTTACCTGCATTAGCATTCCAAGCATTTATGACAGATATTAAAGATGAAACATTTACTGTTGGTCTTAACTCATTTATCTTTGGATTTGTTGCTTACATTATACTTATTCTTATTTCATATGCTTATGCAGTGAAATATAAGGGTGCTAAACTTGATGCAATGCGTGGACTTACAATTTTTGGTTCCACAACATTCTTTGGTATTCCTATCATTACAGCATTCTTCCCACAAGATGGGGCATTATATGCAAACTTATTTAATATTGCTTACCGAGTATTCTTATACTCATTTGGATTTATCTTATTCTCAGGATTAAAATTCGATAAAAAGAATCTTAAACAAATCTTACTCAACCCAATTATCATTGCTACATTCATTGGTTTCTTAATCTGGATGTTCCAAGCAAGCCTACCACAAGTTACAATCGGTGCAGGCGACAAAGCATGGACTGGTGCATTCTTACGTCTTGATAAAACTGCTCCATGGTTCATGAAAGCTGTAAGCTATCTTGCATCATTATCATCACCTCTAGCATGGTTAGCTATTGGGATGACTCTTGCTCAAATCTCATTAAAAGATGCTGTTAAAGATGCTTCTGTTTGGGTTTACTCAGCTGTTAAATTATTGATTATGCCAGCTATCATGTTATTAGTAATGATCCTCTTTAAAAACATCGGATTCTTACCACTTAACTATGTTGCTGCAACAGGTGTTGTCATTATGATGGCTACTCCTCCTGCAACTGTTGCTGTAAGTTATGCAATTAACTTTGATAAAGAAGCTCTCTTCTCATCAAATGCATCACTTGTTGCTACTGTATTGGCTATTGTTGCAATTATCTTCTGGATTATTGTAATGTCTGCTCTAAATAGTGTTGGAATTTTCTAGACACAAGGAGATTGTTATGAAATTATTATGTTATGGTGTACGTCCTGTTGAAAAACCATTCTTTGAAGAACTCAATAAGGATTTTGGATTTGACTTAGTATTAACAGAAAAAATGTTAGATGATGAAACAGTACATATGGCAGAAGGCTGTGAAGCTGTAATGCTACGTGGTAACTGTCCAGGAAATCGTCAAAACTTAGAAATCTACAAGAACTATGGTGTTAAATATGTCCTTACACGTACTGTAGGATACAACCACGTAGACTTAGAAGCAGCTAAGGACTTCGGTCTTAAAGTAGCTTACGTTCCTTTCTACTCACCAAATGCAATCGCTGAACTTGCTTTAGCACTTGCAATGGGATTAGCTCGTCATACTCAATACATGGGAGACAAAGGACACAATGGAGACTTCAAAATTGATAACTTTATGTTCAGTAAAGAAATCCGTAAATCAACAGTTGGTATTATTGGACTTGGTAAAATCGGATTTACTGCAGCACAAATCTTTAACGGTGTTGGAGCACGCGTAATTGGTTATGATATCGTTGAAAAAGATTACTTAGGAGATACATGTGAACAAGTTGATCTTGATACACTTCTTGCAGAATCTGATATTATCTCAATGCACATGCCTTACTTCAAAGGTTCAAACGACGAATTCATCAATGCTGAAAAGATTGCAAAGATGAAAGATGGCGTAATTGTAGTGAATACATCACGTGGTGAATTACAAAACGTTAATGATATTCTTGATGCAGTTGAATCAGGAAAAATCCAAGGTTTTGGTACAGATGTTCTTGCAAACGAAACTAAGTATTTCAACAAGGTTACAGATGTTCAAGACTTCGATGAATTACTAACACGCGTTAATGCATTATACCCACGCGTTATTGTTACTCCACACATTGGTTCATACACTGATGAAGCAGTAAGTAACATGGTTGAGTACTCCTATGAAAACCTTAGAGATTTCATTGAAACAGGTACTTCAAAAAACGAATTAGCTTAATATTCTCAATACCGCTTCGGCGGTATTTTTCTTTATCCATGTTATTCCTTGTTTGTTTGATATAATAGATAGTGTACAGATCAAGGAGGCATGTATGGAACCCATTCAACTACTGGTAGCTTTAGATGAGGCTTATTTACCACAGCTTAAGGTTTTGCTTTGCTCGATAAAAATCAACAATCCCAAGGAGATTGTTAATGTTCACTTAATTCACAGTAGTATTCGTGAGGAATCTATAGATAATCTAGATAGCTACTGTACTAATTTAAGTTACACATTAAATGCCATCACAATTGATGATGACTTATTAAAGGACGCTCCGACTTCAAGTCGATATCCCAAAGAAATGTACTATCGCTTACTTGCAGCGTTTGTACTTCCGCAAGACATGAAACGTATCTTGTACCTAGACCCTGATATCTTAGTTATCAATGCTTTAAGACCACTATGGGAGCTAGACCTTGAAGGTAATTTATTTGCAGCTGCAGCTCACACAGGGCTCACTGAACTTGCCAATACAGTCAATCGGGTACGATTAGGAACTGATCATGATTACTATAATTCTGGTGTACTCCTAATTAACCTTGACTTAGCTCGAGAAGCTATTAACCGAGATCACCTCTTTGAATATGTTAATGAGCACCGATTTGAACTCTTACTTCCTGATCAAGATGTCTTAAATGGGCTTTATGGTTCTAAGACTTTAGATATCAAGGATGAGCTATGGAATTATGATGCTCGTAAATATAATAGTTATCTTGTAAGGAGTCTTGGCGAATTTGATGAACAGTGGATTATTAAGAATACTGTCATTCTACATTTCTGTGGTAGTGCTAAGCCATGGAAACCAAACTATTCCTACAGATTTGGAATACTCTATCTTCATTACATGAAGTTAGCAGAGCAATTTGAGCAAAAGAAAGCCTAGTTCAAAAACCGAACTAGGTATTTTTTATACTCTCTCATCCATCCATTCAACAATATGCTCGATAATCTTCGGAGCATCCGTAACCCTTAATAAGTCATGTTCTTGATGAGGAACAAACTCTAATGTTTTATCACTACTTGCAATTTCATCGTAGAATACTTGACTACTCTTTGGTTTAACTATTGGGTCATGTTGTCCGTGCATAATTAAGACAGGTAACGTGTACATAGATGCATGTTCATGGATAAATTCTTGTGCATGACAGAGTGCTTCAACTAAGAACTGCTTGCTTGCGGTTTTCAACACATAAGGTGAGTCCATTGCAATTAATTGCTTAATCCCTGCATCCCCTTCAGTTCCTAGGAACTCTAAGAATTGATGAATCGTAATCGATTGTGAGTGCATGCCTTCAAATTGTTTATGAACTTCAAGACCGGCACCAATTAATACTTGAGCTACTGAACTAAATGGATACAGAATTCCATATAGTGCTGTGATCATGCCTCCGAGACTGAACCCCATGGTAATAATAGGAAGTGTCGAGTCGTATTGTTGGACCCATTCAACACATCGGTTTAAATCATCCGCAAAGTCTTCATATGCCTTCAAGTCTCCTAATGGGGCTGTAGTCCTTCCGTGTCCACGAACATCATAGCGAAGGCAATGATAGCCTAAACTCGCTAAACGGTTCGCAAAGGAACTGTAATGGGCTCCATACTCTACAAATCCATGGCTGAACACAACGACACCTTTGGCATCTTTTGCTTCATCAAACTGACAGTATAATTCATAATTATCATATGTTTCTATTTTAAAATTCATCATTACCTCCAACACTAAATCTATCTAAGAATTCAACATTTTTATCATCATCATAGTACGACATAATTTTATTTAAGTTGACATTCTCTACACTTCTAAATATATTTGCTTCTAAGAAAGGATTATCTTTCGCTAAGCATTCAATCAGTTTCTTAATTTCTTGTCGCTTACTTTTCGTCGCCAATTCGTCATCATTGACTCCCTCGGTAAGTGGACATGCACATTTTAAGAACGTTAGGTTAATATGATTTACCCAACGAATGATATCACGCTCACGAACTAGCGTTAATGGGCGTATTAGTTCCATATCTGGGTTACTTGTTGATTGCAAACGAGGAAGCATGGTTCCCATCTGCCCACCATAGAACATGTTAATAACAATCGTTTCAATCACATCATCGTAATGATGACCTAAAGCAATCTTATTACATCCAAGCTCTTTCGCAAATTGGTACAAATGACCACGACGCATACGTGCACAGCGATAACAAGGACTCTTCTCTTCATCATTTATTGCTGAGAAGATAGAGGAGTCAAAAATCGTAATATCAATATCAAGATCTTTAGCATTATCGATAATCTTTTGTCTGTTTACTTCGTTGTATCCAGGATCCATAACTAAGTACTTTACATTGAACTCAATCTTGGAAAATGTTTGTAAGACTTTGAAGCAAAGTGCTAGAAGCATACTATCCTTTCCACCTGATATACAGACAGCAATCGTATCACCTTTTTGAATGAGGTCATAATCCGTAATGCCCCTCATAAACTTACTCCAAATTTCTTTTCTATAGGTTTTTAATAAGGTATTTTGATAATTCATGTTTTTTCTCCAATAGGCTTATTATATCACTTTCGACCTCTTTTTTTGAGTAAGAAGACTTTAAGACAATGCTTTTTCAAGGTTTTTTCTATTTACGTCATATCATGTGTAAGTTTATGATAAAATATACCAAGAGTAGGAAGTGAATTATGAAATTACTTAAACAAATCTTAATTCTATTTGGTCTTTCATTCCTTGGGGATAGTCTCGCGAATGCACTAAGTCTACCGATACCTGGTAGTATTATCGGCCTTGTAGTCTTATTTACCTTATTATATACAAAAACACTTAAAGTCGAAGAAGTTGAAGATGTCGGAGTCTGGTTAAAGAACAACATGGCGTTCTTCTTTGTCCCAGCTACTGTTGGAATTATGACCTATCTTGATATCCTTAAAACTACGTGGGTAGAAGTTCTTATTATTGTGATCATCTCAACTCTGGTAACCTATCTTGTGACTGCCTTTGCAGCACTTAAAACAGAAGGAGATGAACACTAATGGAATTCTTTATTACCAATCCAATGTTTGGGATTTGTTTATCCTTAGCTATCTATCTTGCGGCAGTCAAATTCCAAAAGACTCTTAAGTCAGATTTATTAAACCCATTACTGGTTGCGAGTATCGTGATTATTCTAATACTAATGTTAAGTGATATATCCTATGATAATTTCTTTATTGGTGGACGTTTCATCAGTATGTTAATAGGACCCGCAACAGTAGCACTAGCGATTCCACTATACCAAAACTTAGAACTTCTTAAGAAACATGCAAAAACAATTCTTATTAGTATATCATCTGGAGTCATTGCTCATGCTTTATGCATCGGACTCTTTGCAGTATTCTTTAAACTTAATCCTGAAATGATTGCTACTTATATTCCTAAGTCTGTTACAACTGCAATTGCTGCAGATGTATCGTCTAATTTAGGCGGGATTCGTACCCTTACGATTTGTATTGTGATTGTTACGGGAATCTTTGGAGCTGCAATAGCACCACTTATCAACAAGCTCTTTAAGATTCATAATCCCATGGCGCAAGGACTTGCTCTTGGAGTATCTGCCCATGCTGTAGGAACTTCTAAAGCAATTGAGTTGGGACCATTACAAGGAACGATGTCAGCCTTAGCACTTATCGTTACAGGACTGATTACAGTTATCTTGTCTCCGATTACCTTTTCAATCATCACATCTATCTTATAGAATTAATGATAAAGATTTTTCATCAGAAAGATCTTTTCTTTTACCCTTGACCTAGAGTTACTCCAGGATGCTATAGTCTAATCAGAAACACAATGGAGGTCATAATATGAGAGTATTTTACTTAATGAGACATGGACAGACACTCTTCAACTTAAGAAGAAAGATTCAAGGAGTAAGTGATTCACCACTTACAGAACTCGGAATTAAACAAGCAGAAGCAGCTCGCGAGTATTTTGATGATATAGAATTTGATTATTTATATGCATCAACATCAGAGCGTGCATCGGATACTTTAGAGATTGCAACTCGTAATCGAATGCCTTACACGCGACTTAAATCCATAAAAGAAATGAATTTTGGTATCTACGAGGGTGAGAGTGAAGATCTTAATCCTAAGTGGACAGATGGTTATGATATGGTGTTCCCTCGAGTTGGGGGAGAATCTCGAGAAGATGTTAAGAATCGTATGAGGGAGGCTTGCATCGGTATTATGGAGCAAGATAATCATAATACAGTCTTGGCAGTATCACATGCTGGTGCATGTTTACACTTCTTACGTAACTGGGCTGACCAAGAAACAATTGATCATATCTTTGCAACCGGTGGGTTTGCGAACTGTACAATTCTTAAGTTTGCATACGATGATATGAAGTTTGAATTTCTAGAGATTATCCGACCACAGGTACAAGTATAGGAAAAACGAGTCTAACGTATAATGTTAGACTCGTTTTCTGTAGGTTTAGTTAATACTATTTATCGTTCTTTTTCTTACGAGATGCGATAACAACTACACCTCCAGCTGCTACGAGAGCAAGAGGAATTAAGATACCATTGCTTGGATTCATACCTGTTGCAGGTAATGAGTCTTTATCAACGGGTTTCTTTTCTTCTGCTTTTACAAGAGCAGCAATTGCATTAAGTATATTTTGACCTGCTTCATCAATTACTAATTGATCAACACTTGCATCACCATCAGCAAAACGTTTTAGGATTGCTTCTGCCTCTGCTAATGTTTTTTGGTAAACAGTGAAGCTTGCTTCTGTATAAGCGTCTTTAGAATACTTACTTGCTTCAGCAATTAATGCTTCTAATGATTTTGTATTAATCACAGGTTTTGGAGCCACTTTTTCAAGTGCATCCATCGCTGTTTGTAGTTTAGTTGTAGCTGCATCAACGATCTCTTGAGTAATTAAGATACGTGTGTTTGCTTCAACTTTATTTAGAAGTGCTTGCGCTTCATCGAATGCTTCTTTAAAAACAGTGTAACTTGCTTCTGTGTAGTCTTCTTTAGCAATGAATTCTGCTTTCGCTAAGAGAGCTTTCAAAGCATCAACTTTAACGCCTTCTTCAACGACATCTTTCATGATTACACGTGTTTGTACTGTATCATCAGCATATTTGGATAGGTTACTCTTATTTGCTTCTAAGTAGTTTGCAAAGACTGTATCCAAGGACGGACCTTCTGTACGTGCACCACCAAGCATTGTATAGCCATCTCCTCCGACAGCTAAGAAATCATTGGTTGCAAGTTTATAATGGGCACTCTTATCTACTGGTTTATTATCGATAAGAAGTTCTGTAATACGTGATCCTGCTGGTTTCAATGGATCAAAGGTTAGTTTAACACCTTCAGAAACATGAAGGAATCCACCATTAGCACCTAATTGCATCTTACCATTACTATCGAGTTTGTAACTTCCATCATCATTTGTTTGTACATCAGTACGTAATGAATGTTCAAACATGTCATAAATGTTTTGTCCTGTAACATCGATTAATGAATAGATGTTTCCAAATGGCAATACTGAGATGACATCTCCTAAGGTAACATCTCCTGCTTTAAGATTGGAACGAATTCCACCACCATTAACAACCGCCAGGTCTGCTTTATTCTTTGCAGATACTGAGTAATCAATCAGTGAGTCAGCAATTAAATTACCAAGGTTTGTTTCGCGTGTACGAACAAAGTCACGGACACCGTTGAACTCAACAGTGTTATCTTTAACGAGTACTTTTGATCCATAAGCTTTGAAGTTATCGTTAGCTTGTCCTAGTAATTCAAGTACTTTTGCGTCTGGTTCATGATTCTTAACTAAATCATCAAACTTGATAAGTTTACCTTCAGTCTTTGTCCAATCTGAAAGATTAACTGTTACAACACCAACATTATTGAGGTGTTCCCCTGTTTGAACAAGTAAGACATTACCGTGTTTCTCATTTTCCTCTGAATGAGAGTGACCGTCAACAATAACAATCTTCATATCTTTAGTTGATTCTTGTGTTGATAGTTTTTGTGCAAGGTAATCAGAACGCCATGCTTCTGGTGTTTCTTTATCTGTACCTAAGTGTGTTACTACAACATAGAAATCAGGATTCTTATCTTTATACTTTAGAAGTTCACGAGTGACACTTTCTAATGGATTTTCCCAATATAGTCCTTCAATATTGTTTGGGTGAGTTTTGGTGATTGTTTCAGGAGTTGTAGCTCCTACAATAGGAATCACTAAACCGTCTCGTTCAACAATATGAGATTGAGCTGTCTTTTCATCTCCAAATAAAATCGATTCTTTAAAAATCGCATGATTGGTATCTTTCTTTCGTGTGTTGGATGACAAGAGTGGGAAGTTTAACACCTTACCAAAGCCTTCTTCCTCTCCGACTGCTACTGCTTGGCCGAAATCAAATTCATGGTTCCCTACTGCCATTGCATCATAGCCAATTTCATTCATTACTTTAGCCATGTCAGCACCTTTAGAAAAGTTGCTAACAGGTAGACCTTGCATAGCATCTCCACCATCTAACATTAAGAGTGGCTTAGTTACGTCTTTAAAGGTCTTAAGACGTGCTAGTTTATCCGAATCCATACGTCCGTGCATGTCGTTAGTATGAATAATTGAATACTCTGTTTGTTTCTCAGCATGGATTGCTGTTGGTGTAACTAAAACAAACATTAAAGCTACTACTAAAACTGAAGTAAACTTTCTTAGTCGATTCATCTAATCGTCCTCCTTGATTTTAGTTTACATTTATTAGTTTCCTTAAGCAAATATGTGTATTAAATCACATTTTTTATAAACAATGTATCTGTATTTAAAAAAGACTTCCTAAGCTTTATCTTGGAAGTCAGATTATCTAAAGTGACATGGGTTTTTTGCACCTATCCTAAATTAATTGGCGTTACGCCCGCTTAAGTAAATGAATCGCTCCAAGCAGTTTCAGGGTTTTCTACTCAACAGAGCATTGACATCAATAATCTGTTCCTAATCAACTGGTAAAACCAATTGAACTGGTTTATAATTTAACTGCAATTTATTACTTGTCATAATTAAATTATAACAAATGCCGAGACTCTCTTCTGAGAAATCTCGGCATTTTGTTTTGTTTTGTGAGACTGTTTATTCGTTACAGCCCCTTATTTTTATGAGCGAACCATGGTGGCAACAATGGACTGAGCCAATAAGGTATACCCTTCTTTTGAAGGATGTAAACCATCTTCTTGAACATAGACATTAGGGTCTTTGGCTTGCATTTCAATATCATAAATATTAACGAACTCAATCCCATTATTGCGGCAAATGTCTTCAAGATGCTGACTATAAGCTTGAATTATATCCTGTTGCGCTTGCGTCTTAATTGAATCATCCACATAACTTGGACCAACAACGATAACCTTATGCTGTGGAAATTGCATCATCATTGTTTCTAAATTTTGCCCATAAGTGTCCATGTTATCACGAATATTAATGGCATCATTGATCCCCACATTCAAGACAATAACATCAGCTTCTTCTGCAACAGCTTCTTGAATACGCTCTAATGCCGTTGTCGTAGAATCACCAGGTTTACCTAGGTTCACAATTCTAAAATCAAAGAGATTGACAGCACTTAACGCTTTAAGAATAGCTTGATCGAGGATATCACTCACTTCCCCATGCCAACTACCAGCGATAACACTGTCTCCAAATAAGACAATTTTTTTCATTATCATAAACCTCCTTTATTAATTGTATCACGGCAATTATGACGATGAAGTGAACGTTTTAATTCACATATTAAGCAGTTACCCTTGTTTGAACGACGTCCCTTACCTCAATACCATCTCATTGATGAAGTATATGCCTTTCGAGGTCATACCAGTGATTTCGCGTGTGACCTTGTCGATGCGCTCACGATGGCGGTGGTAGATTTCTTACCATCACGACACCTTCAAGACTTATAACGATTCTTCAATCAAATCCACTGGAAGAACGACAACGTGTTAAAGCAATGAATGCGATTGAACCCCCAGAATCATAGAAAAAGAGTAACGATGTAACCTATCGTATTAATCAAATTGACATACCTAAAAAAGAGGATCACATAGCGTGATCCTCTAAACTTCAGTGGGGAGGTTAATACCCCATGTAATTTTTGTTTCAATACTTTGACAACCCTATGTTATTTTGGACTGACGGAAGTCAATAACTTGTATTGAAGGTCGTGCGAAGAATCGGATTGGTAAACCAAAGACACTGCCTCCGAGCCCTGAAGAAACATAAACTTTGCCTCCAGGCGTGGTCGCAAACCCACCAGTATACTTTTGACCGTATTCAGAGCTTGTAATAGGGGAATAAATACCAAATAATGTAATCATACCGCCATGGGTGTGTCCTGATAATATCATATCAAACGAATCATTTAAGGTCTCACAATAGTCAGGATTGTGACTTAACAGTAGTGTATAGGTATTCCTTTGATAATCTGGCATTTGCGGATGTCCTTTACGGTAGTCATCCACCGCAACAATCTGCATTCCATGAAAATCTATTGTTTCATTCACTAATAAGTGACTGATTTCGTTTAAGCCTTGTTTAACATTCTCGAGATCTTTATAATCATGATTACCAAGTGTTGAGATTATCGGAGTTTTGAGTTGTTTGAGATAGTGAAAGACTTTATCTGTTTTACGATGTATTGTATCGCCACCAATAATAATAAGGTCTGGCTCAAGCTCATTCACTGTGTCCATAATACTTTGAGCGAACCTCGACATAAAAGGACGAGCTCTTGAATCCCACTGCAAATCTGAGATATAAACAATGCGTTTCCCTAATACCGATTCCGGTATATCGTGAACTTGTGTAAAGTCATCAGGTTTAAGTGTGTCGATCCTTACATTCTTATATTCATACAAGGAATATAGAAGTAAGACGACACTTATTACTAAAAAGATAATCATCGATTACTTTGAGCATGTTGAATGGCTAAAGAAACAGGTACGCCAATCAGTACCGCTATACCCACTTCAAGTGCTGTATTTAAACTTGCAATACTTCCTAAGAATATCCACACATTGGATGGCATTGCTTCAAGAATTGCTGCATCGGTTGAAGACATAGCTACAAAGTATAGAATCGACAGTACAAAGACTGCATGGAGTAAGGTCGAAACTACTGCTGTAATACTTGAACTTACGACATTATTACGCGTTATACGTTTGAGTCCATCAGATAATAGACCCACGGATAGACCAAATAAAGCTCTTGGCAATACTGCTACTATTGGGTTTACAAAGAGAACATCAAGTAATCCTACTGGACGTGTTGCAGCAATATACATTGAAGCAAGACCAAAGAAAATACCGTTAATGAGGCCACCTTTCCAACCCAATACAATCCCTGCAACTATTACAGGTATATGCATTGTGGTAATAGAAAGTACCCCAATACTAATCATTCCTAAAAATGGCACCAATGATAATACAATGGTAATTGCCATAAACATGGCATTGAGTGTTAGTTCGCTAACACCGAATCGTTTGTTTTTCATACAATCATTCCTCTTTTATATATTTCATTCAAACCGTCATTCAATAAATCAGGTTCGTAGATAAATCCTTCTGTGTGTTCATGGATTAATGATGCATAGCCTCCTGTAAGGAGTTTAACACATTCTTGTCCTATTTCTTGTTCCATCTTGCGGGCTAGACCCTCAATCTGTGCAATAATCCCATACATAATTCCTGATTGAATCGCATCAATGGTTCCAGTCCCAATAACTTTACTTGGAATTTCTAAAGGAACTTGTGGTAAATGGGGTATATAACTATACATCGCCTCTACTGAGGTACCAATACCCGGGATAATAATCCCTCCACAAAATGCTCCTTCATTGTTTACATATGTAAGCTTTGTTGCACTTCCAATGTCTGCAATAATAATTGGACAATCATATTTACCCATAGCACCCATTGCAGTCGCAATAAAATCAGCACCAATATCCATTGGATTATCCAAACGGATATCAAAGTCTTTCACAGTTGTACTATTGATAAAAAGTGCTTCCAGTCCACATACATCAAAGATTGCACGTCGCACATCTTCTTGAATACGTGGAACAACACAAGAAACAATGACTGCCTCAGGTTTAATATTTAGATCTTTTAAGATTAATTTATAGTACTCATACGCAAGCTCCTTGCCCGTCACAACACGTTCATTAATATTCTTATGACCATTGTAACTTACAAAGACAGTGTTGGAATTTCCTATATCGATTGTTAGTATCATCGTATCACCTCAATCATGTATAGGATACATGAAAACCATTGATTTTTCCACTAATATAAACGTAAATGCACCCACTTAGACTCTTTATTTTATTAGAGACCTAAGAAGAAATTGACTAATTTCATGTTTGATTTCTTCAGAAAAAACAACTAACGCAACAAAAATTATACAGTAAGCAATCTCTCTTTTCTTCATGATTCATCCTCCAGTATATAAATAGCTAAGATAGTCGCAATTATCCTATATCTATCGTGAACAATGCTTACATGTGGTATAATTACTTCATGAAAAAAATACTGATTATCTGCTTAACGCTTGTTCTATTAACGGGATGTACAACGGGCGCTAAAGATACCTATACAAAATATGAATCCCGATCCTCAGAAGTAGGCTTTGATACCCTTGTAACCTTCTTGGCTTATACAAAAACAGAAAAAGAGTTTGATGCTTACTTCGAAACAGTAAAACAAGAGTTTATTCACTATAACTCACTCTTCGATCGTTATAACGATTATGAAGGCATCAACAATATCAAGACAATCAATGATCAAGCTGGTATTGCACCCGTCAAGGTTGATCCAGAAATTATTGAGATGATTGAAATTGCGAAAGAGTATAGTGAATTATCCAATGGATACTTCGATATTACCTTAGGTGCTGTGCTCGATATTTGGCATGAATACCGTGAAGAAGGTATTGTCTTAAACTCTGAAGATGAATACGGGAAAGTTCCTACAATGGATATGCTAAAAGAAGCTGAACAATATACTGGATGGCAATTCGTAGAAATCGATAAAGAGGCAAGCACTGTCTATCTTAATCATACACGTGCAAAACTTGATGTGGGAGCAATCGCAAAAGGCTACGCTACCGAGAAAGTCGCTTTACGTTTAGAGAAAGATGGAATCGAGTATGCAGTCGTAAGTGGTGGTGGTAATGTTCGCACCATTAATACTAAGGCTGATGGAACTCCTTGGGCAATTGGTGTTGAGAAACCCTCATTGATTGTTAAAGGTGAAAGCTTGGATATCTTTAGTATTCCTACATCGACTTCAATTGTAACTTCAGGTGATTATCAACGTTATTATATCGGACCTGATGATGTTCGCTATTCACATCTTATTGATCCTCATACCTTAATGCCTGCTACAAACTTTCAGTCAGTCACCATCATTACACCTGATTCGGGAGCAGCTGATGCGTTGTCTACTGCAGTCTATATGATGAGCTATGATGAAGCACAAGAGTTTATCAAGAAGTTTAACGATGCACATCCTGATCAAAAGATTGATGCAGTTTGGGTACTTGAAGGTGATGAGCCTAAAGATTGGCAACATGTTGATGGATTCTCCCTCACCATGACGGAAACTTTAAAACAATATTCTAAATTAAACAAACAATGAGTACTTTCGTACTCATTGTTTTTATTTCATTATTTTTTTAATTAAACTTAGTTTCTTCATACTATACGGTGGAGTAATAAATGGAACATCAAAGCGTGTTGTCTTTAGAACTGCTCGTTTGTGTGAGAAGGTTTCAAAACTGTACTTGCCATGATAGTGTCCTATTCCTGAATCTCCAACACCACCAAATGGTAATTTATCGGATACTAAATGGAAGATAGTATTGTTGATAGTCACGCCTCCAGAGGATGTTCGATTAATAATAGAGTCTTGAATCTTCTTATCTTTGGAGAAGACATATAATGCCAGTGGTTTAGGTCGTTTATTAATTTCATTGATACTTTCCTCCAATGATTGATAGGAAAGTATTGGAAGAAGCGGACCAAAGATTTCATCTTGCATTAAAGGTGAATCCCAGGAAGAAGCAAATAAACTAGGCTCGATAAAGCGGCTGGTTGGATTGGTATGTCCACCACTAAGTAATTCTGTCCTTGAAGCTTCAATGAGCTCTGTGAGTCTGTTAAAGTGTCTCTCATTCACGATTCTTGAGAAACTATCACTGCGCTCACAATCTGTACCATAGAAGTCAAAGAGCACTTGCTTACACTCATTAACAAATGTTTCTTTAATCGTTTCATCAACCAATACATAATCAGGAGCAACACAGGTTTGACCTGCATTTAAAGTCTTACCGTAGATGATTCTACGTGCTGCTCGTTTGATATCAGCATCCTTAGTAACGATTGCAGGACTCTTTCCTCCCAGTTCTAAGGTAACAGGTGTTAAGTGTTCTGCTGCTTTCTTCATCACAATCTTACCTACTTGGGTGCTACCCGTGAAGAAGATAGTGTCAAACTTACATTCGAGTAGTGCCGTGTTTGTCTCGATATCACCTTCTACACTTGAGATATACTGAGATTCAAACGTATCTTCAATCATCTCAGTAATAACTCGAGAGAAGTTAGGAACCATTTCCGAAGGTTTAAGGACTGCACAGTTTCCTGCTGCAATTGCACCAATAAGCGGTTCAATCAGTAGTTGGAAAGGATAGTTAAATGGACCCATGATTAGTGCCGTTCCGTAAGGCTCATAGATTGAATAGGACTTGGAGGGTAGTAAAACAAGTGGAGTTCGTACATGTTCTTTCTTCATATACTTAGGAAGCTTTTTCTCCATGGAACGAATGTTGGAAAGACAGAAACCTATTTCTGTTGAATATGTTTCTTGTGGATGTCTTCCTAAATCAATTCGTAGTGCCTCAATTATGTCATCTTCATATTTTAGAATTCCTTGACGTAACTGATTTAATTGGAGTAAGCGAAATTCTAAGGAACGTGTTTTCTGAGATTGAAAATAATCTTGATGTCTTGCTACTAGATTTGAGTAATTAATGTGCTCTTGCATAACGTACCTCCTGTCATCTAGTGATATTGTATCACTTCTCTTAAGTTTTCCATAAAAAAAGAATGACGTATCATTCTTCTCTTATAGGAAACTTCCTATTAATACTGATATCCCAAAGGTAAGCATAATAATAATAAATGCATCAATAATATACTTAAAGGATATATGTTTCTTTAATTCTTTAGTAAATTCATTAACGTCCTTAATAACACGAGGAATCGTTACAAAGGTAAGTAGTGATAAGCATGGTAAGACTCCTAGTAGTACCGCAACTAAGATACTGCTGTAGACACTCACGTAGAGGAGTTTGAGAAGACGGATTGCGTTCTTCTGACCAATATAGAACGGTAAGGTAAAACGATTAACCTTTACATCTGCCTCAACATCACAGGTATTATTAGCAAGCATGATACTTGCTGTTAGAACTGTTGGTGTCATAAAGATAATCACAAAATAAATGAGTGCTACAATTTCAAATCCTAGGGTTAAGGTTCCATTATAGTATGCGAAACTGACCAGATATCCAGGAGCATTCGCATGAATCATAATAAATGGAATGAAGTATCCGTACATTACCCCGGAAATAATTTCTCCGTAAGGTTGACGTGAAATTGGAATTGGTCCCCATGTATAGAGAATTCCTACTCCAAAGCACAACATTCCCACAAGTAGGATTAGTAAGTCACTTAGGATTACTAAATAGATTCCCAATCCAATAGAAACTGCCAGCATCCCAAAGATAATTGCTTTACCCTGTGTTCGTGAATAACCGATATCTTGTCCGTTTGTTTTTGAATCGATGTAATTATTTATTGCGGTGGTTGTAAGATCAAAGAGGAACATTCCTGCAAAGAACACTCCTGTTACCAACCAATTAATAGGTAAACGATTAAAACGAAGAACTCCCAGTGTAAGAATAAATGTTAGTACACTGGTGATCTTCGTTTGAATTTCGGTATAGTTTAAAAATGTTTTCAAAGTAAACCTCTCTTAGCGACGCATTGCTTTATTGAGAATTTCCATCAATAATTGACGTTTCTCTTCTCGTACTTGTAAAGATTGAATCGCTTCTACTGCTTGTGCATAATACTTCTCTGCTACTTCATAAGTAGCTTCGACACCTTTTGCTTTGGTAACTGCTTCTTGCAGTTCTTTACGGCTTAAGGTTTCTGTCTCTGCACGTTTTTGGAGTTCAGGATTTTCTTCAAAGGCATGAATCAGTGGTAAAGTAATCACCCCTTGTTCATAATCCGATTGAACTGGTTTTTTGGCTTTTTCCTGTGTATCTTCAAAATCAGACACATCATCTAAGAGCTGGAAGATCATCCCAATATGGTGACCTGCAAGCTTATAAGCTTCAATATCTTCTTCGTTTGAAGTAACAGCTCCGGCATAGAGTGAGGCTTCAAACAATTTCGCAGTCTTACCTTCGATAATTTCAAGGTAATCCTTCATTTTAAGTTTTACATTACCATTGTTGATGTGTTGTTTTAACTCACCTAAGGCAATTGCCTCCATATAGTCAGGCATATTGTAATCAAGATATTTTTCTTTATCTTCAATGCTGTTGGCCATTGACATTGCAATTGCTAAGAGGTAATCACCACAAATAATTGCAGTCTTACGTCCATAAAGTTTATGAAGTGTTACATTACCTCGACGCATATCAGCGTCGTCCATAACGTCATCATGGACTAAACTTGCAAGGTGCAAAATCTCAATTGCTGCCGCAAATTTTACGGCATCATAATCAATACTCATATCATCTCGTAAAGCTGATACAAGAACTGCATAGGCACGAAGATATTTTCCTTCTGTCTTAAGCAGATGTTGTGTATATTTTCGAATGATTAAAGGAGAGGTTGATAGCACTTTATCAACCTCGTTTTTAACATAATGTAAATTGTCTGTTACAACCTTCATCATTACAACCTATTAATCGTGATACAGATACCACTTTTTAATAAACGGTATTCGTTTCCATAGTGATTTGAGTTTTGGACTTACCCAGTAATCAAGACCTAGTGTATTACCTGCAAAGAGCACAGCAATACCAGCGACAAACATCCAGAAATTACTTAAATATAATCCTGTAGTCATTAAGAACATAACTTGTAAGATTACTGACATACCTGCAGCAATTGTTGTGAATAAACCAGCAATTAATGCAAGACCAATTAAGATTTCCATAACAACAACCATAGCTTGCATGAAGAATTGCATACCATCACTTGAAAGAATAACGTTATCTACAAACCAGTTCATTAAGCTAAAATCTAGTTTGATTGCTAAGTTTTCAAGTTTTGCATCTGCAAGAGCAGTACCAGAAACAAACATTGGTTGGATAAAGTTGAAGAAGTTTAAGTGTAAGAGAATTTCTCCTGCACTAGCAGCTGCTTCACCTGTTGCACCAGCAACAGCATCTCCAGTTGCGCCAGCATTTGCATCAGCGATACCTAAGATACCGTTGAACCATGATGTTGCTCCACCAAAGAATCCAGCTAATTTAGGACCAGTTTCAAAATCTAACCAGCCTTCTGTAACTTTCTTAACCCCTTCAAACAACCAGACCATACCTAACCAAACACGGATTGGCATGAGTAGGAAGCTTGGTGTACGGTTTGAGAAGTGTCCACCAACAAAGCTACGTTTGTTGCGAATTGTAAAGATTTCATGTTTTAGGTAACTAAATACTTTATTCCATCCCAATACTTGCATGAAGTAAACACAGTTCATAAAGTGTTTTGCAAACATTGCGAAGAATGAAGGCATGTTGAATTGTACTTTACCGAATTTAGCAGTAGCAGTACCCCAACGACCACCAATACATACCATTGTTCCATGGAATGCTGGTTTGTAAGGTGTTAATTTCTTGCTTCCACGAATTGAAGCTGTAATATTTTGAGCAATTAACTTACCACTTTGTTCAGCATTTTCAACCATTTGTGGTAATGCTGTTGTTTGTCCTTCAAGAACATAGTAAGCATTGTCACCAGCAACGAAGACATCTTCGCTACCTTTAGCACGTAAGTACATATCTGTTTCAATACGTCCACCACGTTGTAATGCTTCAAGTTTATCACCTGAATCTGCAGTTAAGTCAGCTGATTGGATACCTGCTGTCCATATAACTGTATGAACAGGGTTTTCTTCAATTGTTCCATTTGTATCAAGAGTAATGGATGAATCTGTAACCTTGATAACTTTAGTATTGAATTTAAGAGTTACGCCTAATTTACGTAAACGTTTTTCAATTTTCTTGCGTGGTTTTTCTGGAAGTGTTGTAACTGCACCTGGTAAAGCATCAACTTCAACAAGTGTTACATCCTTCATTGTTAAACCAAATTTATCGCATAAGATAGGTGCATATTCTGCAAGTTCACCCATCATTTCAACACCTGTTAACCCTGCACCTACAACGTAGAATGTTAAGAGTTGACGACGTTTGTTTAGATCTGGTTCTTGTGAAGCACGTACGAATACGTCATGAATACGATCACGTAGTTTCACTGCATCATCGTATGACCATAGTGTATATGTATTTTCTTGTGCCCCTTCAATTCCAAAGTATGTAGGTTTTGAACCAGCAGCAATCACAACATAATCATATTCGTATGATTCATGTGAACCGACAACTACTTTATTTTCAAAATCTACGCGTTCAATATTGTCCAGTTTAACATCAACTTTTCTTCCAGCGAAGATACGTTTTAAATCCATACGAATTGAAGCTTCGTCAACACGACAAGCAGCAACTTCATGTAGTTCAGTAAGCATTGTACTGAATGGATTACGATCTACAATTGTGATCGAAACGTTCTTATCTTTTTTAAAATTCTTTGCAAGTTTCTTGGCTGCTAGGATTCCTGAATATCCAGCACCAACGATAACAACTTTCTTTCCCATTTTCATTTCTCCTTTTAGACTTATACATTATACCTTAGGTACATAATTCAGACAATTATTTGTATTTAATAATCGCGCCATAATTTCTCACAAAAGTAAACAAGTGTGCATTCTTTTACGAATTCACACTTGTTTGTGATGTTTATATCATTTCTCACAAATCCTATGAAGGCTTAACAACGATATTAACAATCTTATTTTTAATTACGATTTCTTTTACTACTGTCATACCTTCAAGATATTTTTGTACCTGCGCTTGATCGTATGCATTTGCTTTTAATGTTGCTTCATCGCTACCTGTAGGAGCCATGAATTTAGCACGGATTTTACCGTTAATTTGAACAACAATTTCTGTTTCTTCTTTTACAAGTTTTGCCTCATCAAATGTTGGCCATGCAACATAACTAATACCTTGTTCACCTGTTACTTTTTCATACAATTCTTCCCCAACATGAGGAGCAAAGACTGCAAGCATCTTAATAAATCCAAGTGCATGTTCTCTATAAATTGTTTCGCTCTTATATGCTTCATTAACGAATGTCATCATTTGCGCAATCGCAGTATTCATACCAAAATTATCGATGTCATAAGTAACTTTTTGAACGGTTTGGTTATAGATGAAGTCTAATGTTCCATCATTAGTGTCAGAAATCTTATCGCTTTCTACAAGCAATCTCCACACTCTATCTAACCATTTACGAATCCCATCTAAACCACGTGTACTCCATGCAATAGCACCATCCAATGGCCCCATAAACATTTCATAAACACGTAAAGCATCAGCTCCATGGCTTTCAACAATATCATCTGGATTCACAACGTTTCCACGTGACTTACTCATCTTCTCGTTATTTGCTCCAAGAATCATTCCTTGATGGTATAACTTCTTGAAGGGCTCTTTGTCTTTCACAACACCTAAGTCATACAACACTTTATGCCAGAAACGCGCGTACAATAAGTGAAGTACAGCATGTTCTGCTCCACCCATATACAAGTCAACATTCATCCAGTGTTCTAATAGTTCTGGATCACCAATTGCTTCTGTGTTATGTGGGTCGATAAAGCGTAAGTAGTACCAGCATGATCCTGCCCATTGTGGCATAGTATTGGTTTCACGTTTACCATGTGATCCATCTGCAAATTCCACATCCAACCATTCTTTCGCGTTCGCAAGTGGTGATTGTCCATCTGGCGCAGGACGGTAGTTTTCCATCTCTGGTAATTCTAATGGTAAGTCTTCAATATCAACAGTACGCATTGTACCATCATCCATATGAATAATAGGAATTGGTTCTCCCCAGTAACGTTGACGTGAGAATAACCAGTCACGAAGTTTATATGTTGTCTTCGCTTCACCATAACCATTTTCAACTAACCATGCATTCATTGTATTGATTGCATCTTCTTTGTTCATTCCATCTAAGAAATCTGAATTAATGTGAACACCATCTTCTGTGAATGCTTCCACTTCAATGTTTCCACCTTCAAGTACAGGAATAATGTCTAAGTTATATTTCTTTGCGAATTCATAGTCGCGTTCATCATGTGCTGGAACAGCCATAATTGCACCTGTTCCATAAGCTGCAAGTACGTAGTCGGCAATATAGATTGGCACACGTTTACCATTTGCAGGGTTAATAGCATAAGCACCTGTAAATACACCTGTTTTATCTTTATTTAGGTCTGTACGTTCGAGGTCTGTTTTATGCATTACCATGTCTACGTATGCATCAATTTCAGCACGATGTTCGTCAGTTGTGATTTGCGCAACGAATGGATGTTCAGGTGCTAACACACAGTATGTACTTCCAAATAAAGTATCAGCACGTGTGGTAAAGACAGTGAATTCTAAGTCATGTTCATCTACTTTGAACACTACATTGGATCCTACTGATTTTCCAATCCAGTTAATTTGCATCTCTTTAGTTGATGCAGGCCAGTCTACAAGTTCTAAGTCTTCTAATAAACGTTCTGCATATTCTGTAATCTTCAAGACCCATTGGCGCATTGGAACACGAATTACATCGAATCCACCTACTTCTGATTTTCCATTGATAACTTCCTCGTTTGCTAAGACAGTTCCAAGCTCTGGACAGAAGTTAACTGGTTTTTCATCAACATAAGCAAGACCCATGTCATAGAGTTTTGTGAAGATCCATTGTGTCCACTTGTAGTAATCAGGATCCGTTGTGGAAATTTCACGTGACCAATCATAAGATAATCCAAGTGAATTAATTTGTTTCTTAAACACTTCAATGTTTGCTTCTGTGAAGCCATTTGGATGTTTTCCTGATTTCAATGCATACTGCTCAGCAGGCAATCCAAAGGCATCCCATCCCATTGGGTGAAGCACGTTAAAACCTTTCATACGTTTGTAACGAGCAATTACGTCTGTAGCTGTGTAGCCACGCGGATGCCCTACATGAAGTCCATTCCCCGATGGGTATGGGAACATGTCTAATACATAATATTTAGGTTTATCGAAGTCATGGATATCTGTCTTGAAACTTTCGTTATCACTCCAGAATTGTTGCCATTTTTTCTCAATTTTTAAATGATTATACATTCTAACCTCTCCTTTTATCCAATAAAAAAAGTACCTACAAAGGACGAATCTATCGCGGTACCACCTTTATTCCTATCAGTTTGATAAGCTCTCAATCTCGTAACGTGAGAAACGAAATTCACTACTCTAATTTTCATGAATTTGGCTCAAGGATGAGTTCATCATTTCACTTAACTAATTTCCACCAACCATTAGCTCTCTATATAAGTAACCACGACTACTATTTCCTATCATTGCTTTCCTTAAGAATACTTTAAATAGAGCGTCTTGTCAATGTAGACCCTCTTGTGTAAACTTCGTTATTTCTTTCTAAATATCGCAAATCCAAAACCAATATCAGTATTCATTTCCACAAATACAGCAAGTCTTTTCTTATTGCTTTCCGGAGTACGGTGATAGTAAGGCGTCATCATAAAGAGATTATGAATATCTTCAGATGTTTCTATCTTTATCGCATCACTTACCTTTTTTACCTCAAGCAACTCAAAACCTTCATATTCTGTTGTGTATTCTGGATTTAAATATGGCTTATCGTAAAGAATATGTTTTAAATCGTAGAGATGTTTTGGTAGTGGAAATACTTCGATAAAAATACCTCCTTCTCTTAATACACGATGTACTTCTTCGATTTTAAATGGCGCAAAAATTGAATAGGCCAAATCAATTGAATCCGACACTATTGGTAAAGCATAGGAACTTGCAACCGCAAATTGATACTGTGGTAAACGTCTAGTTGCTAGTTTAATCGCTTCTTTAGAAATATCAATTCCATACAAATTAGGTACTGAAAGATTCTCAGCATACCAGCCTTCACCACATCCTATATCAAGTACAGAAGTAGGTACATACTGTGAACTGATTGATTCTAAAGTATCACGAAACACTGTGTAATAACCCTTCTCTAAGAAGTTAGAGCGAGCAAGTACCATTTCTTTACTATCTCCGTGTTGCTTATCTTTCGATATTTGTGACATAAGTAGATTAATATAATTTTGTTTAGCAATATCAAATTGGTGATTGTTTTTACATACAAATTGTTTTTCTTTTTGTTCTAAGTTTTCCTTACATATTGGACATTCCCAAAGACTCATACAATAGCCCTCCTATTAAAAAGAACATAAACTATGTTCTTATCGTTCCAGAATCTTCACAAACATCAACTCAAGATTTTCTCCAGGTAAGATAAAATTACCTGAATCATAGTAATCAAATTTACGGAAGAAGTGTTGTGTAGGATTATCAAATGCTGTCGCACTCATTACCATTAAGTTACCACGGGCCATCATTTCCATTTCAAAGTAAGTAAGAAGCATCAGTCCATAACCTTGAAGACGGTGATTTTTTGTTACATACAGATAGTTAATAAATGGAATTTGATCCCAGAACATACTATAGCGTAACCAGCCAACAATCTCTCCTTCTTGTTCTAAGACAAGGACGCGTTCTAGTTCAAGTTTGTGTTTAAGTTCGTCTTTATCAATGTGGGAATCAAGACTTAATAGTTTCTCCACATCTTTTAATTCTGCGTAGCGTATCATGATAAACCTCCAACTAACATCAATATTTTATCATAATAGAAAAAACATAGATATCCTAGCTCATTAAAAAAGCACAATTTCCTCACTATTTAATAACGGAGGCTTTGTGCTTGTGAATCTATTCTTTAGAAAATAGATCTTGATAGGAATAGTCTTCCATTGAATGTACAAGATCAAGATAAGTCTCAGGGAAATCAATATGTTTTGTAACCATGTTCGCAACAATCACAACATCAATTCCAGCACGGTTTCCTGCAATCAGTCCATTTAAGGAATCTTCAAAGATTACGATATCTTCTTTTGGAAGCCCAATAAGTTCTGCTGCTTTATTATAGATATCTGGATTTGGTTTGATGTTCTCGACAATATCGGATGTAACATAGTGATCAAAATATTGACGAATATTTAAGCGATCAAGGTGTCTTTCAATGTGTTCTCTATTGGAACTTGTACCTATTACACAGACGATATCATTTGCCTTTGCATATTCTAGTAGATCATAGATACCAGCCATTAACGGTAAGTTCTCACTGCGATCTTTTGCGGCAGCGTTTACGGTTCTTAAAAGTTCTTCTTTACCATCACCTAAGTTAATATCTTCATTAAGACGTTGCATGAAGTGATCATTGGTTGAACCAATACAGGTTAAGAAATCTTCCATCTTCATATCATATTGGAAGTTCTCTTTGAGATGTGTTTCAAATGCATAATGCCATGCAGACTCTGTATCGATAATTAATCCATCAAAATCAAATATTATTGCTTTTTTCATCTTACGTTCCCTCATTCTCTCTAACTTCCTTATCATAGCATGGAAAATAAGCTTAATCTATATATAGCGATCGATGATGCCTCAGGAGAACTTTTTCTATTGTGATAAACCAACAACTTATTACTCTGAGGTTTTCAATAAGCATGCAATCAAATATTTCAAGTTCAAAATCCAATAGAGAAAAGAATCCAATTAATGTAAAATGAAAATATATAGTAAAAATATAAAGATATGCTTGACTCTCCCCTTTGGGGAGGGTGGATAATAGCGTTGAAAGGAGGAACAATGAACTCACGTTATACGGTAAGTCAGGTTGCACAGGAAACAGGTGTAACAGTTAAGACACTTCATTACTATCAAAAAATACAATTATTATTACCTTCAAAAATTGGTGAGAACGGATATCGTTACTATTCAGAAAGTGATATTAAATTTCTCCAGGAAATACTATTATATAGAACGATGGGGTTTTCTTTAAAGGAAATCAAAGCATTACTTTCTACTAATGAATACACTACCCGAATCCAAAGATTAGAACACCAACTAACTATCCTTAACGATTCAATTGAAGAAACAAAGATAATGATTAACACCATTAATAAATCACTCGCTGCAGAAAGGGAGGAATTACATTTGAAGCATAAAGAAATGTTTGAAGGAGTCGACAAACAAGACGACTCAATTTACAGAACAATGCAAAACATGACGATAATTTTTAGCAAACTTTTTAATCTCGTTTTTTTCGTTTTTGGAATTGCACTGGTTATTGCATATTCTAAAGCTCTCATGCTATCTGAACCAATATTTGGCACAGAAACCTTAGGAAATATCATAAGTATTGTATTTTTAATTATTGGAGTATTATGTATCTTAATTTCAGCATACAATCTATTCTTTGTAAGAACAAAAGATATGCTAGATGTAGTAAACAGGAAATACACCAAGCTAAAGCGATAAGTGAAGATAATGATAAGCAGTATACTCAATATACTGCTCACGCTGTTACAAATGTCTACAGTCGTAAAGGTTTGAGTTTACTCAAACCTTTCTATTTATATACTTCTCTTCGATGACCTATTTTCACAACTACGATAGTTAGTGTTTTATCTTCAATTTTTGCTATTATTCGGTATTGACCCACTCTATATCTCCAGTAATCGCTTAAGTTTGCCTTTAACTGTTTACAATAAAGTCTTGGGTTTCCGCTTTCGTTAAGATGGGTATCAATCCATTTAACTAGTAGAGCTTGTTGGTGTTTATCTGACTTACCTAAAGCTTTTTTAGCATTATCATCATATACTAACTTTTATATCATTTAAGGCCTAACTCCTCCAATACTTCATCATAAGTATAAGTCTTGTTGTTGTCTTGTCGTACTGAATTTTCATATTCTTCTACTGCCTGCATATCTAACATATCTTCAACTTTTTCGATTGCTGATGTCTTAAGAAAACCACTAAGAGTCATACCGAAAAACTCTGCATATGCCTTCATTATTTTTTCTCTTCCTCTGTAGTTCTTACACTAATTACACTCATAATGTCACTTTCTTTCATCAATATCGCATTACATTTATATGACTAACACAATACCTATATGAACCAATCTGATGTGTTATTCTATGTTTTCATCAAATAATAGTTTTGAATAATGCAATACTTCTCGAAGAAAGTTATCATTAACTCTTTCTATTACTTTAGCCTCTCTTGCATTCGGGTCAATTGTTCCAATTTGATCTAAAAGTATCTTACCAGTTGTTTGAGTGTCCTGTAAAGGAATATAGAAAGGATACTGACGTTCCGTATTGCTGATAGGAGCTACAATAATAATATTTCCATAGTTATAGACCATTTCATTACTTAAGCAAATACAGGGTCTATATCCTTGTTGCTCATGTTCTTTTTTTGAGTTAAGATTAACCTTTATTATGTCGCCCTGTTTTATTTCCATTCTTCGTTACCCACTGGATCTCCAAAATCAATAAGTTCTGTTTTATGCGGAACTTTATCATAGCTTTGAAACAAGTCGTATATTGAAATTGGCATTGTTTTTACCTTTCTAATAATTATCGTATTATCTTGGTATTCGATTGTTACTTCTTCCTCGATGTCAAAGCCTGATTTCTCAAGTTTTGATTTTTCAAGACGCACACCTTGACTGTTACCCCATTTTGTAATTTGTGGCATGATATCACCTCTTGGCTCTATTATAATAGATATGTATATACTTTCTCTCCCCATCGTATTCACACGTACATATGTCTTATTGTTCTATTAGAAACTCTTTTAGCGATTAAATAGTTGAAAGCAGTATACTTAACTCTGATTTTTCTTACATTTATTGTCTTACATTACTGAATAGTCTTAAAAAAGAAGTAAGGACTCTTACTTCTTAGCGTACATGATTTCTAAAGCGATCGGTCACACTCTTAAGCTTTCGTCGCGAGATATCGCGTCTTCCACCGTCTTTAAGCGTAATCACATCTCTTCGAATTCTAATAATATGGTAGAGATTTACTAGGACACCGCGATGCACTTCAATGAAAGGCCACTCAGCGAGTAAATCTTGATAGTCACGTATCGGCATGTATGAATCGTATTCACCATTCTTAGTACAGACGACAATTTTGCGTCCTCGTGTTTCAATCACACTTATTTCCGATACTTTAACGCGACTTGGGTTTCTATTTCCAACAATTATTTCATGAGGCATATGAATCTTCGAGATATGCAACTGTCTTAATATTCGCTCAAATTCCTCGCTACAGTATGGTATCTGAATACTCATAAAGTTAGGAACGATTAAACCCACAAGAACTGTATTGTATGTTTTATATTCTCGCGAAAGAATATCTGACACAATAATATGACAGTCCTTATGTGAATCTACACGTTCATATGCAGTTTCTGTAGCCATCGAGAAATTATGAATGGTATCAAGCAGGTCATTTTCCATTTTCTTACATCCCACGTTAATAAAATACTTAATCATTGCTTCACCCTTTTCTCTACGTGTATCATTGCATAGTTTGATGTCTATTCGTTAAACTGAGGGGCACTAGGTGTTAAATCTTGTCTAAATGATACTTCCATTTTTCGCCTTTTGTCCTTTCGACAGTCTCCCTAAGGATGTTTCCTTCTTGACATTGGACTCATAACCTTTTTTAATAGGTGTAGGAGTGATTGTATGAGTATAAGGGAAACTGCATCCAATGCAGAATGGGAAGTCATGAAAGTTGTCTGGAGTTTGGATCACGCTACCAGTAAAGATGTGTCAGACATCCTTAAAGAGAGTCAAGGTTGGGAAAACGCAACAACCAAGACATTATTAAGTAGACTGGTTAAAAAAGGATTCCTCACAACAAAAAAAGATGGGAAACGTTTCATCTATAAAGCGACTGTATCTGAAAAAGAATCAGTCAACCAAAAAGTGGAAGATGTCTTTGCATCAATCTGTGCTACTGCTGTAGGTAGTGCCATTGCGAGTGCGATTCGTGATCACGATCTAACGCAAGAAGATAAAGATGCAATCTTAGCAGTGCTTCAAGACAAACAAGTTGTAGAAACTATTCAGTGCTCATGTGCAAGCAATCATCATGCAAGCTGTAACTGCCCTGATGGTAAGTGCACATGTCACAAATAATAAGAATACAAGAAAACGATCAAGGGCAACGCATTGATCGTTTTCTTGCGCAATCCATTCAAAAATCTCGAAGTAAGATTGCGGAAATGATTCAAGACGGATCCATTCTCTGTAACAATGCACCCACAAAAGCAAACTATAAACTTAAACTCAACGACACAGTCACAGTGGGCGAATACATTATTAAGGCACTACAGCTTTATCCCCATGAAATGCCACTCGATATTATTTATGAAGATGAATGGATTCTCGTCCTTAATAAAGCTCGAGGTTTAGTAGTACATCCTGGAAAAGGTGTTCACGAACCTACATTACTTCATGGATTAGTCCATTACTTCAAAGATGCTCCTACGATTATTAAGCCAGGTCTTGTTCATCGTATTGATAAGATGACTTCCGGTTTACTGGTCATCGCCAAGACAGAAGATGCTCATGCAATCCTTGCGAATCAACTACTTGATAAAACGATGACACGTCATTATCAAGCTCTATGTGAAGGAAGTATTGAAGATATGGTAATTGATTCACCGATTGGAGAAGATCCCTTAAACACAAAAAAAATGGCTGTCAGCACCCTAAAAGGTCGACACGCCATCACTCATATTTCAGTATTAAAATCATATTCTAAACATACACTTGTTCATTGTGAACTTAAGACTGGTAGGACCCACCAAATACGGGTTCATCTAAGTTCTGTAGGACACCCTATTGTGGGTGATCCTCTTTACAACACCATCAACCCAAGTCAGGAAGGACAATATCTTTGTGCTTATCATTTGGAATTTATCCATCCAATCCTTAATAAACCAATGATGTTTGAAGTCCCTTTACCGGATTACTTCCAAAGAAAAGTAGACTTACTCTTGGTTTAAGATATGCTTTTCAATGTATTCAGCAACACCATTTTCACTATTCGTTGATGTGATATCATCTGCAATGATCTTTAAAGATTCGCGAGCATTTGCCATAGCAACACCTGTGCCTGCTTTCTTAATCATTGTAAGGTCATTATCACTATCACCAAAGGCAATAATTTCATCAGCTTGAATACCTCTTGAAGCAGCGTATTGTAGTAATGCTGCACCTTTGTTGACGTGACGAGGCATAATTTCTGCCCAACCAACACCAACAAGCATTAATGTAAACTCTTTACCGAATTCACGAGCAATTCGGTTTTTTACTAGCTCCGTATAGTCTCCATTTTGGACATAAATCATCTTAAGAATTTCACTACCATGTTCGAAACGATGCTTGATATCTTCTAAACCATTAATTCTTTGGCTGCGAAGTGAGTCATCAAAGAGTACCATTCTTTCTTTAGGAACTCCCAGGCGATAATCTTCAAACGAGACATCATCCATGTGATAGTAAATAACATCTTCAAAGGCATACATAACACCCATGAAGTATTTCTTACCAATCTCTTCCATCTTTTTACATGCTTCATAAGACATTGATTCGGCACGCACTGAGTAGCCCGCATTAGGAAACTCAACACGTAAACCATTCAAGCTAATAATAGCCATTTCTTCAGGGTCTATTCCACATTGTTTTGCGATCTCAGAAGCACTTTCATAATTACGTCCTGTGGCAATCACGAACTCAATACCCTGTGCTCGTGCTTTCTGAATAATTTCTTTTGTATAAGGCGTTACTTGGTGTTCATCATTAATTAACGTTCCATCAATATCACTTGCTATTAGTTTAATCATGACTGTCTCCTTTAGCTCTTACTTCATTTCTTCAATTGCTTGTTCTAATTTTGGATGCGGATCTTCCCAACCTTCTGGCTTAATTGTTTTTCCATCACCATTATAGTGTGGTAAACCATCATCCCAAAGTTTTGACATATTTGCATGTTGTACAATATCAAACAACACATCAGGCTTAATACCCATTTCTACTAAAGTACCTAAAGCAAAATAAATTGTATCAATCATAGCATCTGCTTGTTCGACAATATCGTCTGCTTCAATAAATTCATTAATTTCTTCTAACATCCATTTGTAGCGTTTTTCTGCACGCTCTTTCTGCATCATCACAGGCTTATCTGCAACTGGATGATCAAACTTTTCATGGAAAAGTTTAACTGCTTCCCATTCACGATTCATGTAACCACTACCTCCATATAGGAAATATTATACCATAGGTGAGTTCGTATTATTGTTAAGACCATGATTTACTTGAAATGAGTTCGTTATCTTAAAAACAAACGAGTTATGAAGATAACAGAAATTGTCAGAGTTTTCACAGAGTATTGCTTGATTTCTTATGCCAATCTGTTATAATGAACGTATGAACAGACATTCATACGTTAAAGGGGGTAACTAACGATGACACAACATAAACATCAACACGAAACATGCAATCATAATCATGATCACAATCACGACCATGGAAGCTGCGGACATAATCATTCAAAAAATGCAGTTTGGATTTTCTTAGCAGGTGTCCTTGCTTTTGCGATTGCATTATTTGCACCACAGAAGCTAATCGCAAACGGACTTTTCTTAGCATCTATCATTCTAAGTGGTGAACACGTTATTACCGAAGGATTCTTGGATACAATCAATTCAACAAAAAAGAATCGTAAGTTTACACCAAACATCCACTTGCTTATGACACTAGCCGCTTTAGGAGCTATCATCATTGGTGACTTCCAAGAAGCTGCCCTACTCATCTTAATCTTTGCGGGTGCACACTTCCTTGAAGATTACGTAGAAGGTAAAAGTAAACGTGATATTACCAACTTGCTTAATCTTAACCCTACACAAGCACGTCGTATTAATGAAGATGGAACTGTAGAAGTTATTGATGCTTCACTGATTAAAGTTGGAGACTTACTTCAAGTTCTTAACGGAGATCAAGTTCCTACTGATGGCGTTATTATCAGTGGTTACAGCTCAATAAACGAAGCTTCCATTACAGGAGAAAGTATTCCATCAGAGAAATCTAAAGGCGACTCCGTCTTTGGCAGTACTTTGAATGGTGATGGTACTTTCACAATGAAAGTTACTAAAGATAGTTCTGAAACTGTCTATGCGAAGATTGTGCAATTAGTAAACGCATCGCAAGACAATTTAACTCCTGCCGCTTCCAAAATAAAAAAACTAGAACCTAGCTATGTAAGCTTAGTCCTTATATTAGTCCCAATATTTATAATTCTTGGACCAACAATTTTCTCATGGACATGGTCAGAAAGCTTCTACCGTGGCATGGTCTTCTTAACGGTTGCATCACCATGTGCTCTCGCTGCAAGTGCAGTTCCTGCTACTTTAGCTGCAATTTCCAATTTAGCTCGCCAAGGTGTTCTCTTTAAAGGCGGTACATACTTATCAATGCTTAATGATATTAAAGTTATTGCCTTTGATAAGACCGGTACCCTAACAGCTGGTAAACCCGTTGTAACTGATGCATACTTTATCAACGAAGACAAACGTCAAGAATTCTTAGACATTATAGTAGCAATGGAAAAAGCTACCAACCACCCACTCGCAAACGCTATTATCACTCACTTCAATGTTTCCACTGTCATGGATATTGATGTGAATACGGTTGTAGGTCATGGCCTTAATGCTGATTACGAAGGTCATCATTACCAAATTGGTAAACCTGACATGTTTGAATCAGTTGATGAATCCATACAAGAAAGCAAAGAAAAACTAGCGCATGATGGTAAAACCATTGTTTACTTTGCAGAAGATGGAGTGGTTCAAGGATACATTGCATTACTAGATGTTCCTAATGCTGCTTCAAAAGATGTGGTCGATGCCTTGAAGAAACTGGGCATTCATACGGTAATGATTACAGGTGATTCCAAGCAAACAGGTGAAGCTATTGGTCGTCTTGTAGGAGTTGATGAAGTTCGTGGTAATGTTCTTCCCGAACAAAAAGCCGAGCTTGTAGAATCGCTACGTCGTGAACACGGACCAATCGTCATGATTGGTGATGGTATCAACGATGCACCTGCACTAGTTAAAGCGGATGTCGGTATTGCGATGGGACAAGGAACTGATATTGCGATTGATGTTGCTGATGCCGTATTGATGCGTAACGACTTAAACAACCTTGTAAAAGCAATCAAACAATCAAAACGATTGGATCGTATTGTTTGGGAAAATATCTTCTTCTCCATGTTTGTAGTAGTAGTTCTCGTAATTATGAATATTATGGGAACTATGGACCTACCACTCGGTGTTGTAATGCATGAAGGCAGTACAATCGTTGTTCTATTAAACGGTTTAAGACTTCTTAAATCACCTAAATAATTAAATATCGAAGCTGATTCAAAAAAACTGAATCAGCTTTTGTTATGCACACTTGCTAAAACTTGCTATAATAAGTGTATTCGTTATGAGGGAGCGAAAAACATGAAACCATATATTATTTTTTCCGATTTAGACGGAACACTCACTAATACAAGCGGTGATATTAGTGAACAAACAAAAAGCACGATTAAAAGTGTGCTTGATCAAGGTCATACTTTCTACATTTGTACTGGACGTATGATTCAATCTGCATTAGAAGTTGCTCAATCAATTGATAGTCGTATTGGAGTTATTGGTTCTAACGGTGGAGTTATCAAACAAGATAATAACTTAGTGATGAACGAAATGACTGAAGATACTATTTATCCACTAATTGATATGTCATTTAAATACAATGTACCACTTTTATTATTTGGACTTGATACAATTATTTATACATTGAATCCACCGAAGTTCTTTACTGATGATGCTGCAAAGCGAACATCTTCAAGCAATCGATCCCATGTCTTAGAATTATCCAGTGTTAACTATCCTGAAATATTGGATAAAACACGTATTGCGAACGCTATCTTTATCACTGAAGATTTAGACTTACAAGCAATCATTCGTGAAACACTCATTAAGACAGATCATTATCAAATTAGTAGTTCAAACTTTAATAACATTGAAGTCACTCCTAAAGAAACTTCTAAAGGTCTTGCAATCAAGAAGGTTGTGAAGTTGTTAGACTTCGATATGTCACGTACTGTTGCTTTTGGTGATGGTAACAATGATATTGAAATGTTGAAGGTAGCTCACCATGGAGTTGCTATGGGAAATGCTACAGAAGAACTTAAGAGTGTTGCAGGATATTTTGCTGATCACACTGATAACCAAGGATTCTCTACATATCTTACAAAGTTTTTGAATAGTAAATAATAAACAGCCCAGGACTTAATTGTCTTGGGCTTTAGTCTATTCGTACGCTTTTTCTACGCGTCGTATTTTACCTTTGATTGGACGACGTTCTAATGATTTCATTACATAACGTCCTTTGTCATTAAGTATCTCTACATAAGATGACTCATCCAATACTTGGATAACACCAATGTCACTGGCATCAACTTTAGAAATACCTGTAATAGCACCTACAATATCACCGGGACGTATTTTCTGTTTGCGTCCACCTTTGATATGTAACTTCATGATGTCTTGATGTGATACATCTTGTTTAATGTCGTCGCGTTTTTTCTTTTGAAGCGCCATGAATGCAGGGTTTTCTTCAAAAATGATTCCCTCGAGTGAGTTTGCGAAAGGATATGTTGTATAGAAATGTTTCTCTTGATATGGGAAGAGTAGTGTTAGTGCTTTTCCTGTTTCATCTTTTCTTGCCGTTCTCCCTGTACGGTGAACATAGGTTTCCTCATGTTCAGGTAAATCATAGTTTACAATCAACGGAACTTTATCGATATCTAGACCTCGTGCAGCAACATCAGTTGCGACAACGTAACGGATCTTTCCTTGTTTAAAATCTTTTAATGTTTGAGTACGATCTTTTTGATCACGATCTCCATGAAGGCGATCAACGTTTAAACCTTTATTCTTTAAGAAATTGTAAACGTCGTTAACAGTTACTTTCATATTACAGAATATAATTGCACTCTCTATCATCTCAGATTCAAGATAGTTAAGTAATAATTCATTTTTATTATCATTATAAGCAATCATGCCGTAGTGATTAATACGTTCTTCTACTGGATTATCGGAAGCTACTTCCAATAAAGTATTATGAGGTACGATGGTGTTGATAAGATGTTGGACATCATCATTCATGGTTGCCGAGAGTAGGATTGTTTGATGCTTGGTAAGTTGACCAACAATGTCTGTAACTTGGTCTCTAAAGCCCATGCGTAAGAGTTCATCCGCTTCATCGATTACAAGTGTACGGCACATTTCTAAATCCAAATTGCCACGTTCGATATGATCAAAAATACGACCCGGAGTACCGACTACAATATGACAACGTTGCTTCAATTCTTGTGCTTGACGTGACATAGAATCTTTACCAATTAAGCATGCAACACTGAGACGTTTATAACGAGCGATGTTGAAGATTTCTTCTTTGATTTGCATTGCCAGTTCACGTGTAGGAGCAATAACCATTGCTTGTGGAGTACGAATCTCCCATTCTGTAGCATCAACTAAAGGAATACCAAAAGCAGCAGTCTTACCACTCCCTGTCTCTGATAAAACTACAAAGTCATTTCCTTCTTTCATTCTTGGAATTAATATTTCTTGTACTTCTGTTGCTTCTGAATATCCTAAGACATTTAGAGCTTCAAGTATTGGTTCTGATAAACCAAACTGTTTAAATTCTGCCATAGTGAGTCACCTTTTTCTGTTCGTATCATATCACGTTTTCGCATAATACGATAGAATTATTATTTTACATATAAACCTCTATTTAAGCTTAGACAAAACAAAGACCCATGTTATTGGGTCAGATGTTTATCTAATTATTTTTCTAAGAAATTTACTTCTTTGATGATTCCAATATTTGGATTCAAGCTTTGAATTACTGGACAGTACTCATTGACCAAACGTAATGAACGCTCAACTTGAGCTTTCTTATCTTCTGGTACCCAGATATTAAAGGTAATCGCTACTTCTGTTAGTGGCTTAGCTTTATCATCTTCATCTACTTTATATGAAATGTCTACTGTATCTAAACGATGTTCAATGTTAGACTTCGTCAGTATACTTTCATAGACATAGGCTCCACAAGCACCAATTGATGTCACTAGTAATTGCACAGGAGAATAGCCGATATTACGTTTTAATACCCAGTTACCTTCTTTATGGAATAACTCTAAACCTTGTTCACCTTGTAGTAATTCTATTTGCATAATAACACCTCTCTTTACAATAATTCTAAGGTATCATTCATGAAAAAACAAGAAATCTAACCCGTTGATTGTTAAGACTGTGAAGTTCTTACAGTGATTATCTATCAAATATCAATGCTTCTTGACTTGTTATTCTCGAATCACCTTTGTCAGTTACTGAAATATGATTATCAGAAATCACTATTTCATTAGCACTACTCAAGTGATCCAAAATTCCTTGAATCTTATGGTTATCCCAGTTAATTGCTTCAAATAATTCTTCCTTCTTCAAAGAATCATGATCCTTTAAATAAAATAAGATTACAAGCTCGGAGAAACTATGACGTTGTTTGCGAATACGAAGTCGTGTCGAAATGTAGCCATTTTCTCGATTTAGCATCATTACCACAATAAAGGTTAAGCCTGTGACGAGTGCCATACTACCTGCAATCGAAACATCAAAGAACATAGCAACACCATATCCTAAAACAACATTAAAGATTGCAAAGAGTACACTTAGTGCAATCATTTTCTTTAAGTCATGTGTTAAGAGATAGGCAGTGATTGGAGGACCAATCATAAATGCAATCACAAGTACGGATCCGACTGCATTAAAGGCACCAACTGCTGTAATTGATACAAGTGTCATTAACAAGTAATTTAAGAAGATTGGAGAAAATCCAAGAGTCGCTGCAAGAAGTGCATCAAAGCTTGATAGTTGTAGCTCTTTGAAGAAGAGTTTGATGACAAAGATATCAATTAATAAAATTAAACCTGTATTAATATATGCAATTGGGAAACTTAGTCCAAAAAGAGTCATACGGTCTAAGGGAATAAAAGCCAACTCACCTAATAAAACAGCATCGGTATCTAAGTGAACATTTCCTGCATAGCGGCTAATGAGTACAATTGCGATACTAAAGATAAATGGGAAGACAACACCAATCGAGGCTTCTTCCGATAGTAAACGCGTTCTCTGCAATGTCTCGACAAGATATACAGTAATGATACCCATGATTAAGGCACCCACCATGAGTAAGGGTGATGATAGATCATGAGTGATAAAGAACCCTAATACAATACCTAATAGAACAGTATGGGTAATCGCATCACTCATCATAGCCATCTTACGAAGTACTAAGAATACCCCTACTAATGCACACGATACCGCAACAATTGAAGCTACGATAATAATTTCATATTGACCGAGTGTCATAGCGTTTCCCCCTTTCCATTAAGATATAGATTCTCATACGCAGAATCAGTGAGTGAATAAAGACTGTCGGATGTAAGTTCCAAGAAACTACGATTCATCAAACTATGAATCCAAGCATCAACAGACTTCGAACCCATTTTATGATCATCAGTCTTCACAATATCTACCAAAACATCTTTACTATACGATTCATCTTTTACTAGCTTGTTGTTTTCAATAAGATGAAGTAAAAGAATATCATCATAGTGTGATTTACGTACATTGCTTTGTGTTATTTTTCTTGCGAGAATACCTCGTTGAGGTGCAAACAAGAGACTTAGTATTACGATTACACTAGCAACTAAAACGATTCCAGGACCTGTAGGGAACTGAGATACTGTAGAGCTAATGATTGTACCTGATAGTCCACTAATTCCACCTAGTAGCGACGAAAGAAGTGTCATACCTAATAATGAATGTGTCCATTGTCGTGCTGCTACAGCTGGAGCAATAAGTAAAGCACTCATCAATACAACCCCAACCATTTGGATTCCCATAACAACACTTACAACAACAAATGCAGATAAAAGTGTATTTAGTATTTTTGAATTGAAACCTTGAATTTGAGCACTAATGGGATCAAAGGTAAAGAATTTCAATTCTTTCCAGAATAGTGCAGTAGCAAGAGCCACAACTGCAGTAATAATTAAGATTAAACTTACATCACGTTCTAGTATTGTGGCTGCTTGACCAAATAAGAAACGGTTCAATCCAGCTTGATTCGAGTTTGGTGTCTTTTGAATCTCTGTAAGTAACATTAAACCTAAACCGAAGAAGGATGCCATAACAAGAGCCATAGAACTTTCAAAGTTTACTCTTGAGTTCTTAGCGATAAACGACGTAATATATGTTGAGATTAAACCAATAATAAGTGCTCCAAGCAGGAGGACTTCTGTGTTCTTTGTTTGGGTAAGCATGAATGCAATTGCGATACCTGCTAAGGAAGAGTGAGCGATACTATCACCAATAAGACTTTGTTTTCTTAAGACCGCAAAGGTTCCTGTTAATCCACTCAATACTCCTAAAGAGACACTTCCTATGGCTACAACTTGAAAGGTATAGTCACTAAATAATCGAAGGATTTGGTCCATAATTATACCCTCCTTTTACCATCATAGGTTTTCTTTATATTCTCATCTGTAAAGATTTCTTCAACGCTTCCCGAAGCAACGATACGAACGTTCACAAAAACAACGTCGTCAAAGTATTCAGGAACACTGTTTAAGTCGTGGTGAACTGCAATAACAGTTCCACCATCATTAACAATCTCTCTTAATAGTTCCATAAGAACCTTCTCAGTACGAATATCGACACCTTTTAAAGGTTCATCAAGAATGTATATTTCTGCCTCTTGCGCTAAAGCACGGGCTAGGAAAACACGTTGTTGTTGTCCTCCAGATAATTGTTGGATTTGACGGTGTTTAAAGTCTGATAAGCCAACCTTGTCAATCATTTGTGATGCAATCTCTTTGTCTTTTTTACTTGGTCGTTTAAACCAACCTAACTTGCCATATCTTCCCATCAATACAATATCACTTACAGTTGCTGGGAAATCCCAGTCAACACTACCGCTTTGTGGAACATAGGCAATACGGCTTAAATCATTATTATCAAGTACTTGTACTTCCCCTGAAATCGGTTCGATTAATCCCATCACTGTTTTGACTAAGGTTGACTTACCTGCACCATTAGGACCAACAATTGCGGTTAATCTTCCCTTATTGAAATCTACGTGCGCATTCCAAACAACTGGTTTTGTATCGTACGCTACGGTTATATCTTTTACGCTAATAGCACTGTTTTCTTTCATATTAATTCCTACATCTTTCTAATGAATATTTCCTCAGCAGCTTGATTACTGATTTCTACAAGTCGATCGTCAACTTTTAAAGTACGTGTTGCATCATAATTACTAATTGCCACTAAGGTAACAACATCGCCTACTGAAATATTCTTATGACTTAGATACTCCAAGAAAACTCGATCATCAACAACTTCTGCGATTACGACGCTTTCATGTAGATTAATTTCCGACAGTTTAAAGATTATTTCTTTTGTTTCTTCAGTGTTACCAAAAATAATACTTCCATGTGGACAATACTCTGGGTACTGTAGAAACTCATTGAGACGTTCTGATAAATAATCTGAAGTAGCATGTTCAAGAACTTCTGCATCTGCATGAACATCTTCCCAATCATATCCAAGATAATTTACTAAGAACACTTCCCACAAACGGTGCTTACGAATTAACGTTTGGGCAATTCGTGTTCCCTCTTTAGTTAAAGTGTATCCTAAAGCACTATCTTTAATAATTTGATCCGATTCAACAAGTTTATTGAGCATTTCTGTAACAGAAGGTGGTGAAATTTTTAGTTCTTCAGCTATTTTTTTATTAGTAACTTTTATCTTTTTTTGATTTTGTCCGTATATGAACTTGATGTAATCTTCTCTACTCGGTGTCATAAATTCCTCCTTAGGCATGCCTAACTATTGATATTATAGACCTAAATAACTATAAAATCAACTTATATATTGCATATTAGGTCTAGTTGATGTAAGATTTATACATAAATTAGGTTTACCTAAGTAATAAAGGAGTTATGTATGAAAAAATTAGTTATTGGACTACTTTCGTTATTATTACTATTAACAGGGTGTCAAAAAAATAATCAAGAAGATGGAAAACTCAATATTGTCGTTACAACGACAATGATTACAGATTTAGTAGAAACAATTGGCGGTGATCATGTTAATGTTAAAGGTTTGATGACCACAGGAGTTGATCCACACCTTTATCAAGCAAAAGCAAGTGATGCAACAACATTAATAGCAGCAGATCTTGTAATCTATAACGGTGTTCATCTTGAAGCTAAGCTTACAGATGTCCTCGCTAAATTAGAAAACGCTATAAGCTTAGAAAGTGGATTGGACGAGGGAGATATTCTAGCTGATGATGAGGGTGGTATTGATCCTCATATATGGTTTAGTGTTCCACTTTGGAAAAAAGCAGCAATACGTGTGTCAAAAGGATTATCTGAACTCGATCCAACTAACGCTAAGGACTATGATGCAAATCTTCAAAAGTATCTCGTTGAACTTGATGATTTACAATCATACATTACAAATAAATTAAGTGTTATTGAAGGTGATAAACGAGTCTTAGTAACAGCTCACGATGCTTTTAACTATTTTGCACACTCTAATAATTTCGAAGTTCGTTCGATTCAAGGTATCAGTACTGAGTCAGAAGCATCAACATCGACGATTAGCGAACTTGCTGACTTTATTACTAAACATCAAATTAAATCAGTATTTACCGAGTCATCGATATCTCCAAAGACTATTGAATCTCTTCAGAAAGCAGTTGAGTCGCGTGGCTTTAAGGTTACAATTGGTGAAGAACTTTATTCCGACTCACTCAAAGATAACGCAAGCTATATTGAAACATTTAAACTTAACGTTGATGCGATAGTAAGAGCATTAGCATAAATTCATCTTTAGAACACAAAGAAAAGAGGTCCTATATAGACCTCTTTCTTTTTCGGTTTCATAGAACCAATTTTATATCGAGCGACAACGGTATAGTCTTTTAGACAATTACTTCTTCGTTTTCTGGATCAAAGAAGTGAGCTTTATTAACATTAAAGCTGATTTCAACATCTTCTCCAATGTTGAATTGTTGTTGTGGACTTACTTTAGCAATGAAATCTGTTCCACCTGCATTAAGGTGAAGCATAATTTCAGAACCTAATAGTTCACTTACAACAACTTTAGCTTTAACAATTGATTCTGGATTTGCATCAAGAACTAATTGTTCGTTGTTAATTGATTCTGGACGGATACCAAACCAAACACGTTTGTTTTCATACCCTCTATCTTTAAGGAGTTTTACTTTTCCTTCTGGGATAGCCAATTCAAAGCCATCTTCACCAATTAATTTACCATCTTTGAATTCTACATCAAAGAAGTTCATTGCCGGTGACCCAATGAACCCTGCTACAAACTTATTCGCTGGACGGTTATAAACTTCAGTAGGTGTTCCTACTTGTTGAATAAATCCAGCTTTCATAATTACAATGCGGTCAGCCATTGTCATCGCTTCCGTTTGGTCGTGAGTGACATAGACTGTCGTTGTACCAAGTCGTGCATGGAGTTTTGAGATCTCTGCACGCATTGTAACACGAAGTTTTGCGTCTAAGTTTGATAGAGGTTCATCCATTAAGAATACTTGTGCATTACGAACGATTGATCGTCCCAATGCAACACGTTGACGTTCACCACCAGATAATGCTGCTGGTTTCTTGTCTAGATAGTGTGTAATACCTAAAGTTTCTGCTGCTTCACGTACAAGTTTGTCAATTTCTTCTTTAGGATATTTACGTAGTTTTAATCCAAATGCCATATTGTCAAAAATAGTCATATGTGGATACAATGCATAGTTTTGGAAAACCATTGCAATGTCTCGGTCTCGTGGAGATACATCATTAACCAAACGGTCACCAATGTAGAGTTCTCCTTCTGTAATATCTTCCAATCCAGCAATCATTCGAAGGGTTGTAGATTTACCACATCCTGAAGGACCTACAAATACTACAAACTCCTGATCTTGAATTTCAAGATTGAAATCACTAACTGAATAGCGATCATTACCATCGTATTTTTTATAGACTTGTTTTAATGTGATACTTGCCATCTCATTGTCCCCCTTTGTGGTCATCACGTCGGCAACGGCGTGTTTCGTGAACCCATTTTGTTAAGCGTTTGAGTCCATCTGTGTAATCTTGTGAGTATGTATCTAATTTCCATTCCCAGTTAGGACTTCCTACTGTTCCTGGACTATTAATGCGTGTTGAACCTGATAATCGCATAATGTCTTGAATTGGTAAGATTGCCCAATCTGCTTTTAAGCGAAGTGTATAGTGGCAGATTTGATCAATGATATGATCATCATCTACTCCACGTATTGCAAGTTCTTTAGCTACGCGTACTTGTTCTTTTAATGGCATGTTTTCTTTCCAGCCACCAAGTGTCTCATTATCATGAGTTCCTGTATACACAAGCATGTTAGTTTTCATTGTTTCGTCTCGTTCAATTTCTTTAGTCTTAAGAGCGAACTGGATAATTTGCATACCCATCAACTCATAATCATCACGAAGTTGGAGAACTTCAGGTCTTAAGTCACCTAAGTCTTCTACAACTAAATCTAAATTTTCAATCTGACGATACATTGCATCAAAGAAATCATGTGCCGGACCAAGACGCCATTCGCCATCTATAGCGGATGTAGCTTCTCCGTCAACTACCCAATATGTATCGAATGCTCTAAAGTGATCCAAACGAATTACATCAAACATTGTTTGATTCCATTTGAGTCGATCCACCCAGAATTTGTAATCGGTCTTTGCGATAGCGTCCCAATTGTATATTGGATTACCCCAAAGTTGGCCTTCTTCACTAAAGTAATCGGGTGGAACACCTGCTACAAGAGTTGGACGACCATCTTTTCCTAGGAAGAAAAGATCACGATTGAAATAAACTTCTGCTGAATCATGTCCAAGATAAATTGGGAGATCCCCAACAATCTTGATGTTTAATTCTTCTGCATATGTCTTTAATTTTTTCCATTGTTCAAAGAATACAAATTGTAAGAATTTATGATAGTTTGCTTCTTTTGGGTCTGGGATTAATTCAGTCCACTCGACCCAGGAAGTATTACCATTTTGAGTTCTTAATGCCATGAAGTCTGCATACTCATCAAGCCAATGTGCTTTGATGATGAATTCTTCATAGTTTTTATCTTCTTTAAAGTGTTTGTAAGCTTCTTTTAAATAGTGTGTTTTTGTCTTACGAACCTCATCGTAGTCTACAGAATCATCTTCAATGGTTTCCCATTCGATTTCAAGATTCATGGATTCGTAAAGATCCTCAAGACAAATATAGATTTCATCTCCTGCAAATGACGAGTAAGTTTGGTATGGTGAGTTACCATAGCCTACTGGGTTTAAAGGAAGTACTTGCCATAAGCTTGATCCAGTTTTACTTAGATCATGAAGCCATGTATAAGCATCTTTTCCTAAATCTCCAATTCCCATCGTTCCAGGAAGACTTGATAAGGGCATCAATACCCCTGCAACGCGTGCCATCGATTAGACCTTCCAGATATCGCGGTTGTAGTCTGCAATAGTTCTGTCTGAGCTAAAGAAGCCAGCATTCGCAATATTAACAATCATTTTCTTAGCCCATGTTGCACGATCTTCGTAATCGTTGAAGCATGTATCTTTAACTGTTACATAATCTTCAAAGTCGATAAGTGTCATGAACCAATCTTTTGTAATGAATTCGTGGTGTAAACGAGCTAAGTTATCTTTGTTACCAGCTGCTAACATTTCATCACTAATTAAGAAATCAACTGCTGCCTTAATACGTGGGTCGTTATCATAGTATTCACGTGATACGTAGTCTGCTTTTTCATAGTGTTCAATGATTTCATCACTGTGTTTACCAAAGATGTAGATGTTATCTTCACCAACATGATCTTTAATTTCAACGTTCGCACCATCTAATGTACCAAGTGTTAGAGCACCATTTAACATAAGTTTCATGTTACCTGTTCCACTTGCTTCTTTACTTGCAAGTGAGATTTGTTCTGAAACATCACATGCTGGAATTAAGTATTCTGCTTCAGTAACGTTGTAGTTCTCAACAAATACAATTTGCATGTATTGGCTAAGTTCTTTATCGTTAGCAATAATTTCACTTAATGTTAAGAGTGAGTGAATGATGTCTTTAGCAATAATATAAGCAGGAGCTGCTTTTGAACCAAAGAAGAATGTTACATGACGACTTGGTTTGTAACCATCACGGATACGTAACATTAAGTCAATAATGTATAACATGTTTAATTGTTGACGTTTGTATTCGTGAAGACGTTTGATTTGGATGTCAAAGATCGAGTTTGTATTGATTGTGATATTTTTTGTAGCAGCTAAATGTTTAGCAAGACGTTCTTTTTGGGATGTCTTAATTGCTAAGATTGAATCTTGAACTTCTTTATCATCTTTGAATGCTTCGAAAGCTTTAAGTGCTGTTGCTTCGTCTTTGAATTCATCGCCAATACGTGATTCTAAGAAGCTTGTAAGCTCACGGTTACTGAATTGTAACCAACGTCTGAATGTAATTCCGTTTGTTTTATTGTTGAAACGTGTTGGGTATAAGTCTGCAAATTCTTTTAATTCTGATTTTACTAGAATTTCTGTATGAAGTGCAGCAACACCGTTTGTACTAAAGCTAAAGTGAATTGCTAATGAAGCCATGTGTACTTTATTGTTTTCATCAATTAATTGTACTTTTGGATCTGTTGAACGTGTTGCAACAATATCTTGAAGTTTGTGTAGAATTGGTACTAAGTCAGCATCTACTGCTTCAAAGTAATTAATTGGCCATGTTTCCAATGCTTCCGCAAGGATTGTATGGTTTGTATAAGCACATGTGTTACTTACGATTTCCACTGCATCTTCGAAGCTAACGCCACGTTCTTGTAATGCTTGAATTAATAGAACAACAACCATTGAAGGGTGAGTATCGTTAATTTGGATAACTACATGTTTATGAAGTTCTGTTAGGACATCTTTATGGCTTTCTAAGATGTATGAAAGACCACTCTTGACCATAAAATATTGTTGTGCAAAACGTAAACGTAGTCCTGTTTCTGTTGAATCATCTGGATACAAGAATAATGTTAAGTTTTTGTCGATTGCTTCTTGGTCAAAACGGATTCCTTCACCAACAAGTGTTTCATCAATACTCTCTAAATCGAAAAGACGTAATGTAGTTTTCTTACCACGGTATCCTAATACATCAATTTCATACATACGTGATTTTAAGGAAACATCACCGATTTGTACTGGGTAAACTACATCAGTTTTACGTAACCACGATGGAATGTCTAACCAAACATCTTTTGTTTCTGTTTGTAAATGATTTCGGAATACTTGTTTGAATAATCCAAAGTGATAGTTTAATCCTAAACCTTCACCGTTAATTCCAAGTGTTGCAATTGAGTCTAAGAAACATGCTGCAAGACGGCCTAATCCACCGTTACCTAATGATGGTTCTGGATCAAATCCTTCGATATCACTGATATCATGACCATTTTCTTTAAGTACAGCACCAATTTCGTCGTAGATGCCTAAGTTCATCATGTTATTTGTAAGTAATTTACCAATAAGGAACTCAGCTGACATGTAGTAAACCTTACGGTCACCTTTGACATGTTCTACTTCTTTAATACGGTTTTGAACAACTTCAAGAACTACTTCGTAAACTTCTGCAGTACTCATTGATTTCAGATCTTTGTCTGATACCGATAAAATTTCATTGCGAATCATAAATATATATCTCCCTTCGTCACTATGCTTACATAATGACGTCTTCATAATTAATTGTTGTGATTGTATAATCTAGAATTATCGCTTGACCTTTTTCGTCAGCAATTAATCGTTTTGCTTCATCAATTGCATTTCGTGCAACATTATAGAAGTCTTGTTGTACTGTTAACATTGGATAATCAATGTACCCCAGTAACTTGATACCGTCATAACCACATACGGGTCTAAAGATATCCATTTCTTTTAAAGCATTGACTGCCCCAATTGCCATCAAGTCAGAAGCACAAACGATGACATCTGCTTCGTTACCATATTGCTTAACTAAATCAATAGCTTTTAACTCGCTAAAGTCTGAATACTGAGCGTTAAGATTCACGCCAAGTTTATCACAGGCATCAACAACACCTTGAAGTCGTAAGTCAGTTACGAATCCATCACGACGTCCTGCGAGGTAAAGAACATTTCTAATTGTTCCTTCACTTTTTTGGATGATTTGAGTTGCAATGTCATATTGTGCTTTTTGATGGTCAACCATGACATAGGATGTTCTATCATTTAGAATCGGTCCATCAACTACGACCGTTCTGAAATGTTCTTCTTGAATAATTTCATTGAAGAATATTTCTTCTTTATGGAGTCCATAAACTACTACAGCTTCAATACTTAATGACTTAAGATAATGAATAATTTCTACTTTACTCATGTTTTCAAAGACACCGGAGAAGACTGTTGTTACATCAAGTTTATGAATGTTAGCTTGGAAAAATGAACCAAAGAGGTATTGCATATTAATTTCGTCAATCGCTTGACGTTTGTTATTAATAAACACCACTACCGCTATCCTTCTTCCCTTCTTTGAAGAGAGTGCGGAAGCTGCCGCATTTGGAACATAGTTCAATTCAGTTACAGCTTGCATGACTTTATCACGTGTCGCCTGACTAATGTTATCGTAATTATTAAGTACTTTCGAGACGGTTGAAACACCCACCCCAGCTCTTTTTGCCACATCGCCAATATTCGCCATACAAACCCCTCCATTTATTTTTCGATTATGATGGTTGTGTAAGCAGATAACTCTAGTGTGTTACCTACTTTCTTTACTTTACCATTGACTGAGTTAATCTTATCATAATCTTGTGTTATCGTATTCATTTCTTCTGATAAATTATGTACTAAGATAACATTATCGTATTCCAAAGCATAGATCGCAGGGTTTCCCATATCAATTACATTGAATTTGCCACGGGCAAGATCCTTTGAATACGTATTTCTAATATTAATTACCTTTTGATAGTGATACCAAAGGGAATCTTTATCTTTCTTTGCTTCTTCATAAGTTAGTGGCTGTGATGCTGTATAATCTGCAGCACTTGGGCCATTGGTTACATCTTTCGGATTTTTTGACCATGGCATTGGTAAACGTTTGTTTTCATCAATACCACTTCCCTTCATACCCAGTTCTTCACCATAATAGATAAATACATTTCCTGGCATCAGCAAATATAATGATGCTGCCATTTTTTGTTTTTCTAATGTAGTGAGGTATCCAGCACTTCGGTTGTTGTCGTGATTTGATAAGAACACTGCGTCAATTGCTTGACCGTTTTGATTGCTAATTTCTTGATTGTAATCATAGACTTGCTTGGCAAGTCGTGCTCCATCAGATTTATTAATAGCAGTTACGATTTTTCCACTATTCTGACTTAGCCCAAAGTTGAAGAAACTATCAAGTTGACTTGCATACATTTCTTGAATGGTTGAATCAACTGTCCATGCTTCTCCGACAAGATACGCATCTGATTTCTTCGATTTAACCAGGGTTTGTAACCAGTCTAGAAACTCGACATTAAGACTTAAGTTTTCACCATAAAAGTGGGTTGTAGCGTCTAACCTAAATCCTTTTACACCTTTATCAAGCCAGAAACTGACAATATCATCAATTTCATGTCGTAAACTTTCATTATCAAGATTCAAATCAGGCATTTCTTCCCAGAATACTGACTCATAATACGTTGAGTCGTTAAGCTTGGTATATCCTGATTCATACGAATCGCTGAAATTATAGTAACCACATTCGGCGATTTCATCACATGTATTGTTTGTAACTCCTGATACCGCCTTTAGAAACCATGGATGTTTTGAAGAAGAGTGATTAAGAACAAGGTCAATAATTAGATCCATGTCTCTACTTTTCATTTCTTTGACCAGATTGTCAAAGTCTTCCATTGTTCCATAAGCCTTATCAATTGCTTTATAGTCTGTTACATCATATTTATGATAGGTAGGTGATGGGCTAATTGGCATGAGCCAAATCCCTGTCACCCCTAGCTCTTGTAATGTATCCAGAGATTCGGTAACTCCTTGTAAGTCTCCCATTCCATCACCGTCAGAGTCTTTATAGGATCCAACGAAGATTTCATAGTATACCGAGTTAACCTCAGGCTTAACGGAGACATGCTCAGCTTGACAGCCTGTTAAGATCACTAAAGTTAGAATAACTCCAAAGAGCTTTCTCATCCTTTAACAGATCCTCCTGTAACACCTGTTACGTAGTATTTTTGCATCTTAATAAATAAGAGTGTGATAGGAACCGCAATTAATACTGCTCCCGCACAGAAGCGAGTGAAGTACATTGCGATATTTTCACGTGTTAACATTTGATATAAACCAAGTGCTACCGTGTAGTTCTGATAGCTATCACGCATGATTACGGATACGAAGATGAAGTCGACCCATGGAGCGATGAAACTTGTTAGAACTGTATAGATAATAATTGGTTTTGACATTGGAAGGGTAATCTTCCAGAAGATATCATTCTTTGTAGCACCATCGATCATTGCTGATTCATCAACAGCATATGGAATGGTATCGAAGAATCCTTTAGAAATGTAATAACCCATGGCAGCACCACCAGAATAGACAAGAATTAATGCCCATAGTGATTGTGTTAAGTTCATTGCTTTTAAGATATGGTAAACAGCTGTCATTGACATAAATCCAGGGAACATTCCAAGGATTAGGATAATGTTCATCATTTTCTTACGGAATCTAAAACGTAGGCGGCTGAAAGCATAACTTGTAAGTAAAACGATAATTGTTGAAATAATACAACTTACTACCGCTACAAACAATGTATTCATGAACCAACGTGGGAAGTTAAATAAACTTGTTTCTGTAAAGAGTTTGATGTAGTTATCGAATGTCCATACTTTTGGAATAATGTAGTTTGTTGTTGCTCCACCTTCACCACGTAAGGACTGCATGATTAACCATGCAACAGGAAGTAACCAAAGTACTGACAGTACAGATAAGAATGTGTGTCCTATTGTACTGGATATAAATCGTTTGCGTTTCATACTAGTTAAACTCTCCTTCCTGACCTTGTTGTGTTGTCCTCTTGAAGACAATGAGTGATAAGGTTGCACTAATAACGAAAATAATAATTCCTAATGTTGAAGCAAGCGCATAGTCTTTTTGTTCAACAGTAAGTTTATAGAGCCATGTAACGAGTAAGTCTGTCTTACCTGCTTGATGGTATTCAAGTGATAATGGACCACCACCTGTTAAGAGGAAGATAACGTTAAAGTTATTTAAGTTTCCTACAAACTGAGTGATAAGGTATGGTGTTGTAACGTGAAGCATATATGGTAGGGTAATTTTTCTAAATTTAACCCATGGACCAGCTCCATCAATTTCAGCACTTTCATATAAGTCAGCAGGTATATTCATTAAGATACCTGAAGTAATTAACATAGTATATGGAATACCCACCCAACAGTTAATTACGATAACAGTGATTTTAGCTAGATTTCCATCTGTTAGGAATTTAATTGACGAATCAACAAGACCCCAGTTTTTGAGTAAGACGTTTAAGCTTCCGTTATCCGCTAATAATTGTGACATCAGAAGTAAACTGACAAATTGAGGTACTGCGATTGTGATTACAAAGACTGTTCTCCAGAATTTTTTGATTTTTATTCCTTTTGAGTTAATAAGCATTGCAAGTAACATACCGAGGATGTAGTTAAGGAATGTTGCAAAGAATGCCCAGATAAATGTCCACTTTAAGAGCGCGAAAAATGTTCCAGAAATAATCGAGTTATTGTAGAACATATCTTTGAAGTTCTTAAGACCTACCCAGGTAAATAAGTTTCCTGGAGGTTGGTGGGTTTTATCAAAGTTAGTAAAAGCAATAAGAATCATAAATACCAATGGTAATAATGTAAATATAAACGTCAGAATTGTAGGAATTGTAAGAACTGTTATGTGGAATTTCTCATCAAGTAAAGTTTGAATATCTTCTTTAAATGTAGGAAGTTCACGTCCGCTATCAACAATTTTTTGATTCTCTACGGCATTAACGATGTTAAGTGCATAAACTCCGATAGTTCCAACAATCGCAAAGATTGCAAGAACACCAAAGAGTAAGAATAACATTGAGTTATCACCTTGACTGTAAATATATATACCAAGTGCTTCATCAAAGGTTTTCCCTTGTGAAACTGTTCCAAGATTTGCTAATCCCGCTATTCTCGAAAAACCGCTCATTATTAGATATGCAAATGAGACAATTTGAATTCCAAGAAGGGTAAATCCACGTACGTATTGTTTACGCATAAAGGATCCCGCGCCCATTACGAGATATGACAATTTGGTTATACTATCTCCCTCTTTAAATCCTGAGATAAAATAAGAGATTGCGTTTTTAATTTTTTTCATGAATAACCCCTTAAAATAATGAAGGGGGACTCAAAGTCCCCAACTAAACTAATTATTGTTCAATTTGTTTGACCAAGGTGTCAAGTAGTTCTTGCATTGGCTTGTCTGATTTATTTTCTAGATCTGTACCAAATGCTTCTGCAGGTCCCCAGTATTCTCCAACAACATCTTTTTGGCTGTGTGCAAACTTACCTTGTTGTGCTAATGCGCTTAAGGCAACGTCTTTCTTAACTGCTTCACTTTCTGCTGCTTTTAAGTTTGAAGGTCCTAATTTACGTGCTTCGAAGCGTTGTACTTGGCTTTCTTCGTTACTTAAGAATTCTGCAAGTTCCATTGCTGCGATTGGTGCTTTTGTATGTGAGTTAACTCCGTATACTTTGTATCCAGCAAAACTTGCCATTTGTACGCCTTTTCCATCAATTGTGATTTCTGGAAGTTTTGTAGCTGCATAACCGTCGCCGTATGCTGTAGCAAATTGATCTGCTGTCCATGTTCCTGAAACTGCTGCAACGATTGATCCATCAGCTGCTCCAGCGTTCATTACGTTGTCATCACCTGTCATAAATGCTGGTGAAGCTGCGAATTTACGTAAGTATTCTCCAACTTTAACACCTGTTTCATTATTCCAGTCGATTACTTGTTTACCATTTGATCCTAGCTCAAGTTTTCCACCTGCTCCTAAGAAAAATGATGAGATATACCATCCATTTGAAAGGTCAAAGAATACTTTCTTACCTTCTGCTTCAGCTTTAGCTAACATTTTGTCTAATGACAATACATCATCTGCTGAGAAGAATCCTGAATTGTAGTACATGAAGTAGCCGTTGTCAGCTGTGAATGGGTAACCGTACATTTTACCGTCTAAAGTAACTGCATCGATGGATCCTTCCATGTTTTCTTTAACGATTTGATCTTTGTTCTTTGTGATTTCGTATAATGCTCCAGCACCTACTAAGTCACGAAGTTGATCGTTTGCGAATGCGAATACGTCTGCTGATGCTTCTAAATCTTCTGTGATTTTTGTTTTTGCATCTGCTTCACTAACAACACCTAATGTAATGTTGTATGTGTTATCTTTGTTTGCTGCTTTGAAGTCCTCAACACGTTTTTGTAAGAACGCTTGGTCTTCTTGTGAACCCCATAATTTTAAATCAAAGGTTTCACCTTTCTTACTTCCACCTGAGCTACATGCTACTAATGAAAGAGCTAGTAATGATACTGTCATTACTTTTAACATTTTCTTAAACATATATTTTCCTCCTCATATATTAAAGAAATCGTTTTCACAAACCTATTATAACACAGAGTTTTTGTTTGTAAACCCTTTTGTATGCGATTACAGAAAATGTTTTCCTTAAAGCCCTTTATTACTGGATATTTTGCGTTTTCTATTCACGAAAATAATTTCTCATTAAAAAAAGACAAGATTTTCTCTTGTCTTTCTCACTTATTTAATTTCAATATTTCCATAATGATAACAAACACCATACGATTGATCAACGTCACGACGCCAATGAATCCATTTACTTAAGTCATCATTCATATCTTTATAAGCATCTAACATACTCCAGTTAATACGGTTAACCTCATCACTGGATTGATAGGAGTTTCCATCACCCTTTTTATTTCTAAAGAAGGTTTGACCTATTTGAATAAATGGAATTCCTTTTGATGCAATAACAACACGTGTTATACGTTGAGCATCATGAGGCGATAATCGATGCATGGCAATTCTGTCTGCCAATGTATAGTTATCATGACACTCTACATAGTTAATGGATTGTTCTGGTGGAACAGGGAAATTATGATTTCCATTCATTAATGAACAGATTGATCCATCTTGATCATGCAACATTAAGATTGAGCTCGTTTCACCATTAACACGACCACCAATAGAATCACGGTAGGTATCATTGAAGAAACCAATTGTTTTCATCTTATGAGCATTATCAATGGTTGCACACTCTGATGGTTTATGAACGGTAGGCATTCTCCAACCTTCACCATAGATCATTGTATTAGGATTAAGTTCTCTAACTGCTGCTGATAATTCATTCATCGTTTCAATATCAAGAAGACCCATTAAGTCAAAACGATAGCCATCAACTGCAAACCAATCAACAAAGTGAACACAAGCATCAATAATATGCTTACGGGCCATTGGCATTTCAGATGCTACTTCATTACCACAGAATGAACCATTGCTTAAATAGTAATCACGTGTATAACGGAAATAGTAGTATGGAGCTAATATGTGGAATGGATGATTCTCAACTTCATAAACATGATTAAATACAACATCAACGTTTACTCCGATGTTTTTACCATGGTATGCATTCACAACTTGCACTAAATCATTAATACCTTGTAATGGATTGTGGACGTTTGAACTGTATGAACCTTCTAACGCCAAGTATTGCATTGGGTCATATCCCCAGTTATACGATTCTGTAGGATTGAGTTCATTTACTGTAGCAAAATCATTAATAGGCATAAGCTGTACATGAGTTACACCTAAATCTAAGATGTGTGCAAAACCATAATTGCCATGGCTTTCAAGCATCCCTAAAAATTTACCACGTTGACTAAATGGTACTTCTGGGTCCATTGAGAAATCTCGAACTGACATTTCCGCAATAATGGGATTTTTGTGTTCAACAAAATCACGCTTCGCTTTCACAATTTGTGATTCATCAACCACAACGCTTGCTTCACGATTAGCCACACTTGCTTTTGCATAGGGATCTGTAGTGAGCTTTACCTTATTATATCTTACGACTTCATAGAGATAGGCTTGTCCATGGAAGTTACCTTCTAGTTCAAGATGGTGAACTCCAGTGGCATCACGAAACATCAAATATCTCTGTTCATTCATTAAAACAGATACCTTTGATGTTGTTGGTGCATAAACTGCAAAATGTGTTGTGTTGTTTTCTACCCAGTTTCCAAGTCTCCCATCATAACGATAAGTTTCTTTAAACCAAGTCTTTTTTACAATTCCTCTCATTTCCACAAAAACGGAGGTTCCATTGACACTTAATGTGTATTCTTCATGAGGCTTAAATGTAGGAGAAATATATACATTAATAATGCGACCATCTCTCTCATACGTCTCAACATTTACCAATTCATTTTTTTTATAAAAACATGTATTAATCTGTACGTCACTTTCAATTGTAATTCGACGAACATCATCATAGAACGCTAAAATCATAGTGTACCCTTTCTTGAATATACACTTTGACCTCTTTTGATTTAACAGGGACGTTTAAGTATCCATTTTCATCAACGATAATTCGGTCATTTGTATCTTCCAAGGAAAAGTATACAGTTCCAGAGCAATTTTGTCCAATATATAAACTTTCAATATTATCACCATTTATTGACATACTTACAATATAGCCATTTTCATCCGTATATCCAAAGGTACGTGTGTGTTTTTTATCATGAATATCCACAAAGTTTGATCCTTCATATTGACTTCGTACAGCAATCATTTTTTGAATAAACTGATTATCCATATCTGTATAGAATAAACATGGGTATGCATTCTCATGAAGCAGAATAAATGCATTAGCATGGTTTCTAAACCATGGTTCTACCCAGGATTCTAGGGATTGTCCAATTTGAGTATCGTGATTATCTACAAAGGTAACTGAATACTCAGGGTATCGTTCAGTAAACGTCCCATGATACAGTGTGCTTAAATCATCACTCGTTCCAGTGGAAATGTCATGGAATTTATGGTGTAAGGGCACATCAAATAGTGCCATAGTTCCTTCTGTAAGTTCATGATAATGAATTAACTCTTCAATATCTCCACTCCAATACTCACCTACAGCTTTAATGTGGGTACGGTCTCTAAGAGATTCAAGAATTTCCTTCGTTGCGAGGGCATCAATGTGTTTGATTGCATCCAAACGTACCCCATCAAATTGAATCGTATCATAATACCAATGCAACCAATGTTTAAGTTCGTCCATTACAACAGGGTTTAAGACGTAAACATCAGCACCTAATAAGTAATCATAGTTACCATACTCATGAGAGACATGTTCATCCCAAACTCTGTCTTTAAAGAGATAGATTCCATTCTGATGTTCATTATCATCAAAATCAATTGCTTTAAAGTAAGACTTATCCCATTTGAATGTTGAGTATTTATTGTTGCGATTCGGATATGTGAACTTCGTCCATGCTTTAATCTCTTTGTTTGCATTTATGATTTCGTTTCTGTTATCACGATTCACTTCATCTACTAATACCGTTTCAAGCTCATCAGCACCAATGCGGTGGTTTAATACGACATCGACATAGATTGCGATGTTATGGTCTTTAAGAGCTTGGATTGCCTCAAGATATTCTTGTCGGCTTCCATACTTTGTTTCGACACTACCTTTTTGATCAAACTCACCTAAATCATAAAGGTCATAAACGCCATATCCCGAGTCATAACATCCACGATGACCTTTGTATGCTGGTGGTAACCAGATACTTGTAATTCCCATTGATTCGTATTTTTTAGCGTTATTTTTAATTTTAATCCATAATTTATCTTCTGGGGCTAAATACCATTCAAAGCCCTGTAACATTGTTTTATGTTTCATATTCACCTCAAGGAAAACGATTTCCTTAGATACCATTATACCTACTTTATTAACTTTGTAAAGTTTTTCGAAAAAAAGAACTCACTTTACATGAGTTCCTGTTTAGTAACTATTATACGTTTCTTTGAGATTTCTTGAGCTCTTTTGTCATAGCAGTCAATAGCTTTATCTAGGATTGTTAGTCGGATTTTATCTGTGACCCCAAAAACCTTCAACACTCCATACGTTGTTAATGCTCCTGCTGCAACTGCAGTCACAATTCCTAATTTCTTCATAACAATACCTCCTATGTCTTGAGTATACGTGAGTTCTTTGTCATCAAGATAAAATACTTGTGTTAATTTATGTGAGCTTTGATTCAAAGAGTGGTTCTTCAATTGTTAAAGTTTTGGTATCAAAATCAATCTTTGCTTTAAGACCATAAGGAATCACAGTTCTTGGGTATGCATGACCAAAGTTAATATTAAAGAGTATCGGTGTATCCGTACTTTCAAGATATGCTTCTTTGATTTCTTCATAATGAATTTCATTTTGAGGTTTCCCTACAAGAATTGCGGATACTGCATCCAGTATTCCCTCTTCTTTAAGAACTTTGAGATACTTCAACATTTGTTCTTTGTCAGGACATTCTTCACTTGTTTCTAAGAATAGGATTTTTCCTATCCATTCTTTTAATGTTGGAAAGAGATCGTATTTCTTAACGACATCTTTCTGATCTAGGAAGCGATCACCAGTAATCATATCAAAGATACTTTCGATACAACCACCTAAGAGTCGACCTTCTACAACACCGGAACCTTGGAGCACTTCATAGCCTCGCGTCTCTTCATGACTGATACGAGGAACGCCTATAGAGTTACTACTAAAGTCTGTACGTTCTTCATACCAAATTGGACTTGATTCAATCGTAATCGTTTCTGGATTGTCAAAGTAGTACTGAATCGTTTGCCGTGTGTATGGAATCATCTCTGTATCTAACTCAGCAATGTCATTTAATATATTAGGACCGTAGTAACTAACCATTCCTAGTTTATAAAATAGGAAGTGATTGTTTGTGGTATCGGAGAACCCTGTAAATAATTTTGGTTTCCTTAGGACATTCTCTAAAAACTCAGCATCTTCTAAAAGATAAGGTGATAAACGATAGGTATCAATACCACCGATTGCACAGAAAATACCTTTAATAGAATCATCAGCAAATGCATCCTTCAGATCTTGTGCTCGAGCTTGTGGATTTTCTTCCAATACTTTTAAACCTTTTAATGCATTTGGCATAAATACCGGAACCAGTCCGAGCATTTCCAAGCGTTTCTTTGCGAGTTCAACTTGATGCTTTGCGAATGGTTCTCCCAAAACACCAGAAGATAAACTGACAATTGCTACTTTATCACCTCTACGTAAGGCTGATGGTTTTCTCATGATATGACCCCCTAGGTTAAAATGACTATCTTTTTTGATAAATTACAAGTCATTTCTATACTTATATCATATCACGCCTTTATCCTTGTTCAAAAGAAAAGAGTTCCAAAGGAACTCTATTGAATATCATTTTCAGCTTCAAAATCACTTAACATTTTACGAACTTCATCAGTCGTGGAAGTTTCCATGAGACGTACTCGTAAATCACTCGCACCTGAGAACTCTCTTACGTAGATTTTAAAGAATCTTCGTAATGGTTTAAAGACACGAGGTTCTACTTTTGAATACTTATCAAACATATCTAAATGATAGCGTAGTAGATCAAGCAATTCTTTTGAGCTATGTTTCTTAGCATCTTTCTCAAACGCAAAGGGATTGTGGAAAACACCTCGACCAATCATAACGCCATCGATACCGTATTTTTCAGCCAGCATCATCCCGGTTTCATAATCAGGAATGTCACCATTAATGGTAATAAGGGTATTAGGGGCAATTTCATCACGGAGTTTCTTAATCTCAGGAATCAATTCCCAGTGAGCATCAACTTGACTCATTTCAACTTTAGTTCGTAGATGAATGGATAAGTTTGCGATGTCTTGTTTAAGGACATGTGTTAACCAATCTTTCCACTCATCGACTTTTGAATGTCCAAGTCGAGTTTTTACACTGACTGGTAAACCACCAGCCTTGGCTGCTTGAATGATTTCTGCCGCGACCTCAGGTCTTAGTATAAGCCCTGATCCACGACCGTGTCGAAATACGTTTTGAGCAGGACATCCCATATTGATATCAACGCCCTTAAAACCCATTTCAGCCATACCAATACTCATCTCTTTAAAGAACTCAGGTTTATCACCCCAGATATGCGCTACTATCGGTTGTTCATCTTCAGTAAAGGTTAGACGACCCTTCACACTTTCTTTTCCTTCAGCATGACAATAACTTTCACTGTTCGTAAACTCCGTAAAGAAAACATCAGGCTTTCCCGCTTTCGCTATTACATGACGAAAAACAACGTCTGTTACATCCTCCATAGGAGCTAAGATAAAAAAAGGCTTCGGTAAATCTTGCCAAAAGTTATGTGTCATTTCAATTCCTCTACTTCTTATTAATTAATTCTATCGCTTGTAATTATCCCATTATTAGACATTATTCACAAGTAATTAAACCAGAAGTTCATAATGTTTTCGATTATTATTGATGATATTTCTGTGATAACAGATGAAACCTATATTAACTGTTGTGAAACTATCAAGAAAGCCATTCACATTCTTTGTAAGTATATTCACAAAGTGGTACATTAGGATAAAGGAGGTGTTACAATGAGTGAAAGAAGAGAGTTTGGATGGATTGATTTAATTATTGGTGTCTTATTCATCTTCTTAGGCTTCACCATGTTTTCAAATCCTGGTAGTACACTGAGAAGTTTGGTTGTACTATTTGGTGTCATTGCTCTTACTAAAGGAATCTTTGGTTTCTTTAAGTTTTATTTCTTTAAGAAAATTACAAGCTTCTGGATTTGGTTCATCTTCCTCATGAGCGCAATAGATTTTCTTTTTGGAATACTTTTAGTAAGCAATATTTCACTTGGTGTCATTGGGATTGATATTCTAATTCCAACATGGTTACTTGCATCATCCATCACAGGTATTATTGATCTCTGGTATATCAAGAAATATACAGGAGTATCACAAGGTCTTGGATTGGTACTTCTAGTTATAAGTATTTTAACTTCTATTCTTATGATTCTAAACCCAGGAACTGCATCACTAACATTAGCTTATATGTTAGGACTATCTGCAATTTCTTTTGGTTTCTCCTTGGTTATTCAAGCGTTTCAATAGAAAAATTAATCACAATTTATTATAGATAAAGAGCGCATTATTTGCGCTCTTTGTGTATTTATATACTAGTTTGATTTAGGACTAGTTTTCTTTTTCTTATTATAATACAGTCCTGCACCGATAGAACCACCACCAATTAATGTAAGACCACCTAACAACACATTTGAGCTACTTGCCTCTTTCGATTGAATTGGTAAGGAATATTTATTATTCATGACATCAAATACTAACTCATGAGTATAATCTTTACCAGATACTTCGACAAGCTTCACGTCTTTACCATATGCAAAGTGAGTGTCTCCAATAAATATTTCACCTTTGTTAAGCTTGCTTAGCTCCTCAGGTTTCACTTTGAAATACTTATCGTTCAATTTATAATCTTTATTATCTATTTTTAAGATAACATTTTGTGATTTAAGTTCATCGTTTGTTCCTAAGATAAATACTGGCAAATCAACAGTTTGTGTTTGTTCTTTGCTTTCTGATGTTAATTCAATCTTAAGATTGTTTTTTTCAAATGGTTTAAGATCAGAACCTGGTACTATCTTATATTCTGCTTTCTCATTTTCGAGATTAACCTTTATATCAGACACTGAATTGATAAAGTATGTTTCTTTATCTTTGATTTGCATTGCTTTTGATCCAATACTTATCGATTGAATTGCAGTATTGTTTAAAGCCTTTGTTTCAAGTTCTAAAGCTTCAGTGTCTATTTCATCCAACTCAACAACCTCTTCAACCACTTTATCAACTGAAGGTGTTTGCACTGGTGTTTCTGTTTTAGGAGTTGTTGCTTTTGGCGTTTCTTTAGGTGCGCTTGGCTTTGTCTCTTGTTTCACTTCAGCTGCCTTTGCCTCAGGCGCTTTCGCTTCTGGTGCTTTCGCTTCTGGTGCCTTTGTCTCCGGTGCTTTTGTTTCCGGTTTCTTTGCAGGAGCTTCGCTAGCCGCACAAGGATTTGCATATCCTAAGCTTTCACCTGAAGGATACCATCCTGATTTCCCTTTATTTTCCGCAACATGCCAATGTCCATCCCCATGATTTCCATATGACTTTCCATTACAAGTAATGATGCTATCTCCTTTTAATCGACCTGATGTAGCACTAATACTTGTGAGTGTTGTAAAGCTAAAAACTAAAGCTATCAATAAGATGCTTGAGACCTTCTTCATTCGTTTCATTTTCCCTCCATGAGAATAAATAAACAGAACTCCCCTACAGATCTATTTTCGCTATTCTCCTTGAGTCTCTCACATTTTTTAATGAATATCAATATCTAATCGTTCATATCGCTTAACAGAAATAAGCAAAGCTGGTTTTCACCAGCTTATGTCTTATTCCTTATTTCGATTATCTATCCAAGATAATACCTTTTCTAAGATGAAAGTTAATGCAAACATTATCCCAAACCAAATAAAATCATTACTGAAAAAACGGGCAACCACAAAGTAATACAGCAGAAACGTTATGATGAACACAATCACATACATCATAAAACGAACTTCCTGTTTGGTAAGAATGGAATGTACAGCGAAGCTACAAACAAATCAGCTTTTACTAGGGACTGTAGTTTCGCCCCAATCATACTAAACATAAATCCGCTTATGGCACGATACACCGTCCCATTACCTGCAAAATATTTAGCTGCTACGTAGGTAGCAATTGCCGAACATGATGCACCAATAAATGCCTTTTGAAATCCTGGTGATAACCACAAACTAACGGTTCCACCGCCACTTATTGTACATAAGACTTCATCTGGAATTTCAAAACAATTACACGATATGATGATATCTCTGACCTCCTTGACTAAACCTAGTCATTAATAAAGTAAGAGGTTCTTTTTAATATTCCTAGAGGAATAATATATTTCAAGTATTAATTACTTTGTAATTCTTTCTCTGTGGGTAAAGAGTTAATAGCACCTACATGAGTAGCCGTGATTGCCCCTGCACGATTAGCATACCGAACTGCAATTTCTAAATCGGTTTCACCTTTAGCTAACTGAGAAATTAGTGCCCCAATAAAGGCATCACCTGCTCCCGTTGCATCGACTTGCGTAATCTCAATAGAAGGGACTATTTTGCTTATTTCCTCGGAAATAACATAACATCCTTTTGAACCAAGTGTTACAAATAATACAGCACTTTTCTTCATGATATGGGATACTTTGTTTATTGCTGCTTCGATGTCCTTCTCTTCACTGATGAGTTCTAATTCCTCAAGGCTTAGCTTTACGTAGTCGGATACCTCGATATAGTTTATTGTTTTATTACGATAGGACTCTACATCATTGACTAATAGCTCACGATAGTTTGGATCAAATACAACAGTCCCTTGTACCTCAATTGTTTTATCTTTTAATGTATCGTAACTTTTTTCTAATTCATCTCCTAGTAGCGCTGTTGCACTGCCAAAATGAACAATTGTATTCTCATCAATGATATCCAGTGCCGATTTTTTGATTTCATACTTTCCATCGCTTCCTCGAAGGAATTCAAAACTTCTTTCGCCATCGTCGTCCAAACCAACCCAGGCAATTGTTGTATTACCAATATGGTCTACGAAGTCGACATTGACCTTATTATCCTCTAGGACATTTCTTAGTCGCTTTCCAAAGCTATCATTCCCTAAAGCTCCAAGATAGTAAGTTTCTGTTGAAAGTCGAGCACAGGCAATGGCAACATTAGCTGAAGCACCTCCTGGGTTTAACTCAAAGTTCTGAGCAAGAAGTAATCCTTTATGATCGACATCCACCATGTCAATGAGCATTTCACCAATGCAAACTACTTTTTTCATAGCTTATCTCCTTAAATTATTTTAAATAGACATTTATATTCACCAAAAATAGTGAAACCGTGTCGTGTTAAACTCGATATATAGGCATCATCAACAAAGAAAACTAAAAATTCTTTCTGCTTGTTAATTCCTGAATTAATGTGCGACTTTAATAACTCCTCAAACTCATACATCGAATCATTTTTTAATGTGATATCAAATCCAAATATTTCAATCATATTCTTAGTAGAAATAGAATACATCGCAGTTTCATTATATGTCGAAATAAACCAGCGCGATATATTTTCAAGTATTTTATTGCTATTCCAATACATATTACCCGACACCTTGTCATGAATATTTTTGAATATAGAATAGTTTTGATGCGTAATTTCATTGATATTCGAATCTATTAAGTATGTATGAGACTTCGTTAAATTCAGTATCCCGTGATAACAAGAGTCAACAATGACAAAGCCATTGCCACTCAAAGTATCTACTGCTTCTGTGTTTAAAGAGGAGAAACCAAAGTAACAATGATAGCCTGGATGTATATCCTTTAAGTAGTCAAGGAATTCCTGTGTGCATTCACCTATATTTGATTGTCCTTGAAGAGATAATAAACCGCAGTACTTCGAATCTTCCTCAAGCATGAAATGAATCCAACAACAATCTTTTCCATTCTTTTCGTAAACTAATACAAACTCATTTTCTCTATCAAAGCTTCTTAGTAGTGATTGTTCAAAATCCTCATATGTCTTGGTTCCATCTGCATAACTTGGATATGAAGACATCGATAGATTCAATGCCGATTGGTACATAATGTCTAAGGATCTCACGCATTCATCGTATGTCATCATCCTAATCATATGAGAGCCTCCTTTTTCAATATTGTACCACGTACAAAGTAACAACAATAAAAAAAGTAGCAATCGCTACTTTAAATCTAAGACCATATTTTCTTCACTATGATTTGCTGCATATTTACTGAATTTCTTTTGAGCAACATACAGATTTATTAGAATTGATATCTCAATTATTAGAACTGCAAAAGCTAGTATGTAGACAATATTTTGGTATCCATCATAGTTCCCTAAGAGTTGAACAGCAAACGATAAGACTACTGTCCATAAAAACTTACTAAACATTTTTTGTCCTTTGACATCAACAGTTGTGACAATTTCTATATCCATTATTCCCAAATAAAGTAGACATTCGAAAGGTATAATCATTATTGATGAAGCAAGAAGAATTGATTGAATTGGTAGTGCTTCATTACGTATAAGTATTTGCGCAACAAACGCAATGCACGAATAAAGAATCACACCAATAACTATTTTCTCTAATATATCAAACTTTCTACTGTATTCCTTTAATTCTTTTAAACCTAGCATGATTAAGAACCATCCAATTAACACCGTGGATAATTGCAGGGAATGTGTTGCTGATACGCTTAAGAATTTTGTATTGCTTTCGAAAACTGTCTCACTTATCATCATATTTATATTTAATAATAGAAGTAACTTTCCTATAAAAACTTTTTTCATAGTTAGCTCCTTTCGTGCTTTACATTTTTCAGTATAACACTCCTAGAATATTTTCTATATGAGATAATAGCAAATATACGCAATTCGGTTATTGTCTTGTTTTTAGGAAAATTTTTCATTACATGAAAACAGGTTTTGTGAGTTAATTTTTTAATTAGAACAAAAAAGAATCATGATAAATCATGATTCTTACGTTGATTATTACATATCAATTTCTACAATTACATCATCTTTTGTCCAGAGATACTCTGTAAAAGTTTTTTGAGCATTATAAAGATCAATTAAGATTAGTATTTCGTTTACCAAAGTTACTACAACAACAGCAGCTGCATAAACAAACACAAGTAGTGGACTAATGAATACAAGTATAGGGGATATTATTGTTGAGATTGCTATTGCAAGGGAAATCTTGAACTTCATCATCAATCGATCGCCTCTTAAATACAGTCCTGTTTTCGATTCTGTATCAATAATACCTTTGTATAATAAGTAGTCGGAATATACTATCACAAATGTTGCGATAAATGATAGGGATTTTAGTAATTGACCTTCACTATTAATAATCATATTTAATATGAAAACAATCAATGAATAAACGACAAGACCTGACACAAATTTCTTAAGTGATACAAAACGATCACTGTATGAAAGCATTTCATTGACACCTTGAAGTATTATCATCCACCCTATAAAAGCTGGAAGTATCTGGATTGTGTGCGAAGATACAACTGTCTGTTGTCCAAACATATCATATGAGAATGATTTACTATATGTGAATGAAAAGACAAATATTAATGCAATTTTTCCCCAGAATATTTTTTTCATAACGAATACCGTCCTTATGCTTCTAGTATAGCATTAGTTTATTTTGGAAAACAGATGCTTTCTATCCAAAATATGGAACGTTTTTCATAAATTGACGGAGACGATAAGAATAGACCTCATCTCTTATTCTGAAGGAATCAAACTTACCCTTCCAACAATACCACTTTCTAAACGGACCTTTATGCCGTGTGGGTGATATGAAGATTTGGTAAGGATAGAAGCAACAACGCCTTCTGTTTCTTTACCAGTACGTTGGTCTTGTTTCTGAACGACGAAGACTCTTAATCCAGTATGTATATTATTTCTTTGTTTTGGATCCATGACGTTTACGATTCCTTCCGTTTGTATTCCTTTGTGTCTTTGAAAATGATCTTTCGCCACGTTTACTTGATTCTTCTTTACCGGGTCTACTTCTCTTATCACTGCTTCTCTTTGCTTTATTTGGTCGAGACCCTTTTGCTTTACTTACTTCTTGAGATTTACTTGGTTTTGAATCATTACGTTTACGAACCTGTTTCTTTTTCTTCTCTGTTTTATCTTCGAGAGGATATCGTTCATTTTCAACAACTGTAAGCTTCATTTTGATTAGCTTTTCAATGTCTTTGAGCAAATGTATTTCTTGGTAATTCACATAGGAAATAGCACGACCAGTATTCCCTGCTCGACCCGTTCTTCCAATACGGTGAACATAGGTTTCGGGTACTTCTGGCATATCAAAGTTAATGACATATGGGAGTTCACTAATATCGATACCTCTTGAAGCTATATCTGTAGCGACAAGAATTTGTGTACGATACTCTTTGAAGTTTTCCAATGCTTTTTGACGTGCCATCTGTGACTTATCACCATGAATTGCGACAGCATCAATCTTGCGCTTCTTCAACTCTCTAACAACACGATCAGCACCACGCTTAGTTCTCGTGAATACCAAGACAGGTTCACCATTCGTCATTTCAATGAAATCAGCGAATAGGTTTACTTTATTAACTTGGTCAACGTATTGTACAAACTGTTCAACTGTATCCACAGTTGATGAAACTGGAGCTACTGATACTTGAACTGGATTAACTAATAGTTCATCAACAATCTCTTCAATTTCTTTAGGCATCGTAGCTGAGAATAGCAAGGTTTGTTTCTTCTTAGGTAAATACTTTACGATACGTTTAATATCGTGGATGAACCCCATATCCAACATTCTATCTGCTTCATCAAGGATAAATATTTCAACATCGGATAACTTTACATGACCTTGGTTCATTAGATCAATTAAACGACCTGGTGTTGCAACTAAAACATCAATACCGCTTCTCAGTGCATTGACTTGTTTTCCTTGGCTTGTTCCCCAAAAATTACTGTTGATCGTAATGGGAGGTAATGACCATAATTCTCAAAGCTCTCATAAACTTGAGTTCCAAGTTCTCTTGTTGGGGTTAATACTAAAGCACGAATCTTGCGATTACGTCCATTTTGAATATTCTTTGCAAGTGTTTGAAGTGTAGGCACAGCAAAAGCTGCAGTCTTTCCTGTACCAGTCTGTGCTAGTCCAAGAACGTCTCTACCCTCTAAGGAAACAGGAATTGTCTGTTCTTGAATGGGAGTCGGACTCTCATAACCTTCATCTTCTAGAGCTCTTAAAATTGGCTCAATTATTTCTAAATCTGTAAATTTCATAGTTTTCTACCGTTTCTAATTGTGATACTTTCTTATTTTAAACAAAAGAAAAGAGTGCATCACACTCTTTTTCATAAATTTCAAATGAAATAGAACAATGTCTCAATACAGTAATAATACGTGTTTTAGCTTTAAATGTCACGTGATATAGTCATCAAACTCTAGATTTTGAAAGTATTATGTACAGTGAGAATATGAAATCTTATCGTTACTTGGATTGGCAAAGTCGCACAACACTCTCTACATTGGGTGATTTGATAAAACTGTTATTCCACCTTCAGACTCATTCCTTTTCGATGAATCGATATTTTACATCAAGGAATAATATGAAGGTTCATATCTAGTCTATTTGGACTTGATTTCTCTACACCATTGTTCAATCTTTTCAATTGCCTTTTGGTTGTCCTTAAAATGATACTTTATGTGTGTTTGATTTAAAACAAACATTAAACATAAAACATCTCTCGCTGTACGCTGCTTTTCTTCCAAACTAATAGTCGTGTAAAAATCAATTTTAGCAGTATCTTTTACACGGTCCTTTAGATGACTTTCTCCATTTAAAACCAAACGATACATTAGGTTTTCAAAATAATCTGCATATTCTTCGTCCATTAAATATAAGATTTTTCTATCTGTGGATATCTCATTGATCCCCATTCTGTATTCAAAAGTGGAAAATGCTTCCAGAACTCTTCTCATGGTATTTCCTATTACTAAGTCATCATTAGGAATAATTAAAGACCCTAAACTATCTTTCTCATTATAAACCGCATAATCAAATATATTAACAAGTAATCTATTATAATCATTTGTTGTATTACCAATATTAGCTACTGTAAATTTCTCAATCTTTTTATGACTGATGTGATATTTAATTTTGTTATTAGTTAGTTCAAATTGGGTTTTCACAACATTTTTTTCCACTTCTTCCATAATTTTTTTTATATTATCTATTGTCATTAAATCATGAGAAAAAATTGCGATTTTACTATTGATATTTCCACTGACTACCTTCAATATCTGTGATTTTAGATACGAGAGAATCCCTACTTGATTTTCAAGATCAAAACTAGATACGGGATCATCAATAATTAGAAGTGATTCATTTTTGTATACATCTACTTCATTTTTATTATTCAGCATTAATGTGAAAAAGTAACATAAACCTAACGCGTTTCGTTCTCCACAAGAAATATTAATAGGTTGAACAGATTTTCCATTAGAATAGAGTAAATATTTATTTTCTTTAGGGTGAATGTGCAATCTTTCTTTAGAAAAGAATATGTATTTTAGCCCTTTATTAATAAAATCTACCGCAATATGGGTATTACTCTGTCTTTGTAACAATTGATTTACTTCTTTAGCTAATTCAATTCCTTCTTTTTTCAACAATGATAATTTGTTGAACTCCTTTTGCTTTAAATCTTTTTGAGTCAAGTACAAATTGTATGTATCAATAATCATGTAGTATGCTAACTCTTTATTGATTATGTGTAATTCATCTTTTGTTTTGTTAATTGAAGCAAATTTGTTGTTGTACTTAACTCTATCTATTTCTAAGTTTTCAAGATTTGAGGAGAAATCCTTTACTAGTAGTGCAATATCAACTTTTGTATCAATTGGTTGGTAAACATTGCTTGATTTTTGGTCGATATACTGAACATATTGATTCAAAACTTCATTCAAATCATCAACATTATTTTTAACTTTTAAAACTAGTGTTTGATCTAACTCTTTGTATAAATCAAAAGGGAAATCTATATTACTAATCTTTATATCAGAAAGTTTCGAAATGTGTTCCTCAACATCTTTATTTAATACTGCTTCAATATTTTTTATTAATGAAGCTTTGTAGTCTTTCGATGTTTCCTGTAAGCAATATGGACATTGATCGGTCTTATCATCTTCAAAGTACTCTTTTACACCCAAAAAATAATCTATTCCATTCACGTTAAGATTTCCATGCTGAATCAAATGAAGAATTTGCTTTTCTCTACTTGATAAAACAGGTTCTTCAATTTTTTCCTTAAGCAGGGCATCAACTTCTTCTTTATTAAATTTATATTCAAATTCAAGTATTATAGGCCTTTCTATCTTTGCACCAGAGTCGGAAAAATGTTTTAGTTCTTCCATCTTGACTCTGAAATCATTTTTTAACTCATCTTCGCTTTTCTCAGGTTTTGTTTTGACAATCATTTCAACAGTTTGATCCGTTACGGATGAATTATTTCTATTCCCCTTTATTTGCTTGTCAATAGATGACCACTTACCTTCACCAGATAACAGTGATTTAGTTTTGTTCCAATGAAAACTAGGAGAGTTAATATTCTTTGCATCTTCATAGATACGACAATTATCTTGTTTTTTTGAATATTCTTCTCTTTTTTTAGTTAGAAGGGCACTTTTCGTATTTATTAGTTCTTCTAATTCAACCTGTTCCCCAAACATTACAATTGAGTTTAGCCCATCAGAATCAATTTTAATATTTTTCTCAATAAATCCTTCATCAAAAACAAAAACATTATCCTTGATTTCATCAGAACTAGATATATGTGAGTCATTAGTTTCATATAATTCAGCACTTGTCAAAGTTGGTATATCATCACCTTTAATTTTCTTGAATCCCTTTGCAACTGTACTTTTTCCTGACCCATTTCGACCATAAATTACGCTTAGCTTGGAATTTGAATCAAATATGTCAAACTTAGTCTTACCCTCTAACATCTCTCCTTCGAGAGAAATTCCTTTTAATTTTTCAAACATACATTGTCCTCCTCAAGTAGATCTGGAACTAATAAAAATAATCTTTCAGTTTCAGTTGCATAATACCCAAATAATTCCACTAGATATTTTTTCATTGTACATAACATTCTATATACATTGTCAAACATCGGTCAACTCAAAATACATTTAAATAATAATACACCTACAAAGAAACTTGAAATAAAGATCTTTTACTTATCTCCCCGTTGCAGATACACCACATTTTCTATATGTGTGGATACTAGTATGTGAACACAATTTAATATCATCGTCACTTGCTTGCGGACACAAATCGGCATCCATTGTAACAATGTCATTTACCTTCTCCGCATTCTTCCGTTTTAGTTTAAGCTTACATTCATCTAAAATCAATCCTTTCATCAATCAATTGTAAATTACCGAGGTTCTTCTGCAACTCTATCTGACCAAATAACTTCTTCATATATATTTCCGGCCATTTTCTCCGCTTGTCGCATAACAATGTTCATAGCCTTTAGAGCTTGATCTGGTGGATAATCATACTTACTTAGAAGCCTTTTAATCACACGTCTCATGCTGGCTCTTGCACTTTTACGAACACTCCAATCGATAGTGATGTTATTTCTTATTGCTAGAGTTAATTCACGAGCGATTTTCTTAAGCGTTTCATCTTCCATGAGTTCTTTTACGATATCATCTGCGGTTAGTGCATCATAAAAAGCGATTTCATCGTCACTAAGACCCAGTTCTGCCTCTTCCTCACGCATTTTTTTAATGTCATGTGCCATTCTTACAAGCTCTTCAATGACTTCAGCATTTGTAAGTGCTTGATTTCGATACTTGTTTAGAGCCTTCGTCAGCCTTTCAGAGAATTTTTCCGATTTTACAAGGTTTCGTTTTTCCATGGTTTTGATGTTGCCTTCTAATAATTTTTTAAGCATCTCCACCGCCAAGTTCTTCTGCTTCATTTCCTGAACTTCTTTTAAGAACTCCTCGGAAAGGATTGAGATCTCCGGCCTTTTGATTCCCATTACATCAAATACATCAATCACATCTTCTGAGATGATGGAGCGTTCCAACATTTGATGAAGTCTTGCTTCAATTTCTCTTTTTGATAACGGTGTTTTGTCTTTTTCTTTCAGTTTAACAAGGCTGGCTTTCACTGCTTTAAAATAGCTAACTTCAAGAGCCTTTTCTTTCCCCTTATCCGTTGCAGCACATAGAGCATGGGCCTTACCTAGTTCCAGAGCTGTCTTTTTAAATTCCTTTTGGTCCTCTTCTTTCTTCCCAAGAATAAAGTCCATACCGCCTACAATTGTACGCATTCTTTCCACTTGAGAATTCCCCATGTACTTCGAGTAATCGTACCCGTGCATCATGTCTCTTAAGATTTCCAGTTTTTCAAGCATAACAGCAATTGCAACATCCGTATCAATACCGGTATTTTGACGATCCGTATTGGTGTATTGTTTTAGTGCGCTCTTTAAGCTTTCTAAAATCCCGATATAGTCAACCACTACACCGCCAGATTTTTCTTTAAAGACGCGATTAACTCTTGCAATGGCTTGCATCAGGTTATGACCTTTCATCGGTTTGTCAATATACATGGTATGCATGGATGGCACATCAAATCCAGTAAGCCACATATCTCTCACAATTACTATTTTAAGTTCGTCACTATTATCCTTCATGCGTTTTGCAAGCAGTTCTCTACGTTGTTTACCACCTAAATGCTTCTGAAGCTTTTCATTATCTGCAGCACTACCAGTCATAACAACTTTTATTTTCCCTTTATCAATATCATCATGATGCCAATCAGGTCTCAGTGCTGTTATCGCCTCATAAAGATCAACACAGATTCTGCGACTCATGCAGACAACCATAGCCTTGCCATCGATACTCTTCGCTTTTTCTTCGTAGTGATTGACGATATCTTCGGCAAGCTTTTTGACTCTGTTGGGAGAACCTACAATGGCCTCCATCCTGGACCATTTGGCTCTATTTTTATCCTTCTCGAAATCTTCCTGACCTTCTGTGATTTCTTCAAATTCATCATCAATTTTTGTCAGCTCTTCTTCATCTGTTTCCAGTTTAATGATGCGGTTTTCATAATAAATCCGTACCGTCGCTTCATCTTCTACCGCCTGGGTCATGTCATAGGTATCGATCGTATGACCAAATATAGCGACCGTTGATCGATCTTCTAGATCAATTGGTGTCCCTGTAAAACCAATAAAGGAGGCGTTAGGTAGTGCGTCTCTTAGGTATTTCGCATAGCCATAGTTCACTTCACCCGTTTTAGCATCCACTTTGGCCTCTAATCCATATTGGCTTCTGTGGGCTTCATCGGCAATGATGATGACATTCTTACGATCTGTGAGTACTGGCATCTCGCCATCTTCTGGTTTGAATTTTTGAATGGTCGTAAAGATAATTCCACCGGACTCTCGATCATTCAAAAGATCATACAGTCCATTTACATCAGTGCTATTTCCGTTAGCATAATTCGTTCTCTGGCTATCTGAAAGTTTTCGTACTGTTGCCTGTTTAGGTATCTGACGCAAAATATCTTTTGATTTGGTGAAGGTTGTAAAGAGCTGATCATCCAGGTCATTTCTATCAGTTATGACCACGATGGTTGGATTGTTCAGTTCCCGCACAAGGCCCCCGTATAGAACACCATAGAAAAGCTCTTTCCCGAACCTTGGGTATGCCAAACAACACCGATCTTACGATCGCCGTCTTCCTTTGTTGCTTCTTTTGTTTTTTCAATCGCTTTCTTAACAGCAAAGTACTGATGATAGGCTGCCAAGATTTTTATGATGGATTTTTTATCTCCTATTTTCTTGCCTTCAAAATCCTTCTCTGCTTCTCTCGACTCCTGGAAAAGAATGAAGTTTTGAATAATATCTAATAATCTTTCCTTTTGAAACATACCCCTAGCAGCACTTCATACTGAGGCTCAGATAAAGGTGCAATATTCTCGCCATCAACGGTTCTCCAGTTCATAAACCACTCTTCATTGGAGGTAATGGTGCCAGCTTTGGCATTGATCCCATCTGAAATAACACAAAAGGCATTATAATTGAATAGAGATGGAATATCTCTCTTGTAAGTCTGAATCTGATTATAGGCACCCTCAATCCCTACATTTTCATCACTCGCAGACTTTAACTCAATGACCACAAGTGGCAGTCCATTCACAAAGACGATAAGGTCGGGTCTTCTTTCTTCATTTTCTATAATAGTAAATTGATTGACAACCACAAATTCATTATTACTTATATTTTCAAAGTCTATAATATAGGCTCTTTTGGTACGGATATTGCCACCTTCCTGAAAGGATACTTCTATCCCTTCAGTCATTAACTGATGAAAATAGCGATTGTTTTCTTCCAGCATTGGACTGTTAAATGTAATCAGCTGACGATAGGCTTCCTCTAGCGCTTCACTTGGCAGATCTCGATTGATCTTAAAGAGTGCGTCTTTCACTCTATGTGAAAGGATCACCTCACGATAATCTTTTCTTTCTTCATAATCTCCACCTAAAGAGATGTCCGGACCAAAGGCATAATCGTAGCCCAGGTTTTCTAAAATTTCAATCGCTGCTTCTTCAAGCATCGCTTCTGTAAAAATGCCATTTACACTACTCATCACTACCACCTCCCAGACAATCTTTCATTTCGATTTGCATTCCCAAAGCAGTTACTTGATTTAATTCTATTGTTTTATTAATCACCCCGCACCTCCACTTCTCCATTCACCGAATAGACCTTGAATGAGTAATTATTTAAACAGCTTTTTTAGTGTCTAGAATATATCAAAGGATGTCCGATTGTATACTTTGTTGTAAATTGCTTTCTTGGGATTTTTAAGAAAGCCATATCCCCGTGGCATCTTTATCCCTGCACAGTGCACCACCTGTCTTTTGATACTGGTTCTTGCAGAGATTCTTCTTTTTAGGCTTGGTTTTCTTATGCCAAATTTCATGATGCATCACTTTCTGACTCTAGAGGCACTCTGATTTCTCCTGATATAAGTTTTGGGAGGAGAGTGTCTCTTAATTGTGATAAAGTCATATTTTCTCTTAAATTTTGTATCATTTTTTCAAAATTTTGTTGTGTTTTATTATTCATCTTATTAATCATCTCTTTAGGTGGTAATACGATTTTTATACTCTCGATTTGCGAAGGACTTATATTTGGCTGAGCACTTCCATCTCCCCTAGAAACAATTTCATCATATATTGTTTTTTGACTAATTAAACAGAATAAAAATGATATCTTTTTAATTGGTAGATTACCTAAAAAAAACTTACCTACTCGCTGATTGACTAAAATTTTATGAGGATATTTAGGTACAAGTCCTATTTTGCCTATCGTAGCACCTGTCATTGCTATAAGAAGGTCACCCCCATTTACTATAAATTCTCTGGCTTTATCAACCTTATCCTTATCAACATAACCTACATCACTAAAATTGATAGTTCCATTTTGCAAACTTTTTATTTTAACAACAGGAACACCCTTCTCAGTCCACCACGCACTTTTAAATGCAAATCCGGACTTAACTTTTACATAATCACCAATACAACCAACTTCCCACCCCTTAGGTATCAACCCAAGTTCGCTTTCAATCATTTCACCACCACTGGACTTATATGGTTCTCCATCTTCATTGGGAAATTCGAAATCCACGAACCATTGCTTAAAAATTGCTTGCGCCATATTTTCAAGGGTTTTGTTGATCTGGTTGTTGACTTCTATTTTATCGTCTAGGGTTGAGAGAATGTGGGCAATGGCTTTTTGTTCATCTAGCGGGGGAAGCATTATTTTAGTATTCTCGATTACATCAGTTTGTGCTCTTTGCCTACCAGAAGTACCTGTCATAGATTTTATTGCAGTATCTCGAACATATTGTGATAGTGCTAAATAAAAAATATAATTATTATCTGTAATACCTATCTTATGTCTCAACACAATATACTCTGTAGATCCAAAGGCTACTTCATCATCATCTAAAATCGTTACTTGAGCTGTTTTTCCGTTCTCTAAACAAGGAGTTATTCTCGCAAGAAGAGTATCTCCATTTCTAAACTTTGATCCCCTTTAAACGCCTCTAATTCAAATCCATCAATTTTTCTTTGAAACGGTGCCAATTTATCCATTCCAATTTTTTTAGTTATTGTCCCTTTTTTTATTGATTCTTTAGGATTAAACTCAATAACATCCTTTAATGCTACTTCTCTCCACTCACTAAAACTCATACCCAATCCCTCCTAGATTCTTTCTGATCTCATCTTCTAGCTTTCGGGATTTAGCAAAGAGTTCAGCCAACTCTGAAGTCATATTTTCCATTTTTTCATCGAATGGGATACCATCATCTTCCACATCTTCTATACCTACATATCTTCCAGGTGTTAGAACATATTCATGTTCTCTGATGTCTTCAATCTTAGCTGACTTGCAGAAACCTTTGATGTCTTCATATTCCCCATCGATATTTCGCCATTCATGATAGGTTTCAGTGATCTTTCTGACATCTTCTTCCGTTAGCTCTCTATGTCTTCTATCAATCATTTCTCCTAGCTGTCGTGCATCAATAAAAAGGACTTCATGTTCTCTTGATCTAAACTTCGGATTATCCTTTTTGTTTCTGTTAAGGATCCATAGTGATACAGGAATACCTGTAGAATAGAACAATTTATCAGGAAGTGCTACTATAGCATCGACCAGATCTCCTTCTAATAAATTCTTTCTTATTTCACCTTCATTTGAAGTGTTTGTACTTAGTGAGCCATTCGCAAGAACGATCCCCGCACTACCATTAGGTGCTAGATGATAAACCATATGCTGAAGCCATGCGTAGTTGGCATTTCCTTGGGGTGGAATACCAAACTTCCATCTCACATCATCCGTCAATTGATTGCCGCCCCAATCACTAATGTTAAAAGGTGGATTGGCAAGGATATAGTCTGCCTTTAATGTCTTATGAAGATCATGATGGAAAGTGTCATCATGGTGTGGTCCTAAATTGGCATCCAGCCCTCTGATCGCCAAGTTCATTTTACAAAGTTTCCAGGTTGTTGAGTTCATTTCCTGACCATAGATGGAGAGATTTTCAACTTTCCCTTGATGATCCTCCACAAACTTTTCACTCTGTACAAACATACCTCCGGATCCACAACAAGGGTCATAAACTCTGCCTTGGTAGGGTTCAATCATGTCAACTAAGGTCTTAACAACGCTAGTAGGCGTATAGAATTCTCCACCGCCTTTTCCTTCAACGCTGGCAAACTGTCCAAGGAAGTATTCATACACTCTTCCTAGTAAGTCCTTTTCTCCATTTTGATGAAGCTTTATCGTTGAAATTAAGTCAATCAGTTCTCCAAGTCTTCTCTTATCAATTTCGGGTCTTGCATAACGCTTATCCAGTACACCCTTTAAAGATGTATTCTCTTTTTCAATAAGGATCATGGCATCATCAATAAACTGACCGATTTTGGGATCCTTTGCATTGTCTTTAATGAAGCCCCACCTAGCCTCTTTTGGAACCCAGAAGATGTTCTCTGCTTCGTATTCATCTCGGTCTTCTTCAAAGCCTGCACCTTCTTCAATAAGTGCGTCAAATTTTGTTTCGAATTTATCGGATATGTACTTCAGGAAAATGAGTCCCAGTACCACGTGTTTATATTCACTGGCATCCATGCTGCCTCTTAATTTATCGGCCGCTTTCCAAAGTGTCTCTTCAAATCCAATATTTCCTGTTTTCTCAGTCATATTTTTCCCTCCAAATGTTTAATAGTTATGATCATCAAAGACTTCGAATATTTCACCTTCAAAGCCTTCTTGTTCCGGTTCGCTGTTTACCCAATCAGGCAAGACTTCATAATAATGAGCTAGCGCTTCAATCGTTTTGTGTAGAACGGATTCATGCTGTACTTTTTCAAGCAGTTCTACGATGAGCTTGTAGGTCTCTAAATATGGATTATTATCTACTATATCCATTGCGGCCTTAAATCTTGATACCAATTTCGCTTTCTCAATATCTCGTTCTATGGCATTCATTTCTTCTTTGTCGTAGATGGGAACTTCAACAAGATCATTAATCTCACCCAAAGAAAACTGCTGTTCATGCTTCTTGATTACAGGCTTAAGCTCTCTTTTCAGCTTTTCCTTCTGGATCTCTAACTGATCAATTTCTGTAAGCTCACGTCCAAAATAGGACTGATCGATACCAAAGAGTTCTTCTAAAACTGGTAGATATTTCTTTGGAATGTTCTGCCGCCCTTTCACCCACATGTTTATATTTTGTTTTCTAATGCCAAGTTTTTCTGCAAGTTCTATATGCTGAAGATTAAAGAGGTTTAAAATGTACTCTAGTCCAATCAAGTTCTCACCTCCTGGTGCAGGGCAATGTTCCAATCTAATATTTATTATAATTCATTTTATTGACTGGGTCAATAACTAATGTAAATGTTTTCTATTCTTTTGACACTAATTCTATCCACTCACTACATTTTTGACAGCTATTTTGTCAACTCACAAGCCCTAAAGTAAATCTAACCAATCAACCCTACACTTTGCTAGTTTTAGATAAGTTCCCACATAATAAAAAACCGTGATTCTCCTCCAGCTTAAAGCCAGATCTCAAACCACGGAAAGCCTTTATTTACTTATCTTATTATACTCTTACTTATCAACCCTTGACATCAATACTACCGTCTCCACATGTGTCGTCTGTGGAAACATATCTACTGGTTGAACTAATTCAACCGTATACCCACACTCTTGATAAATCTTTAAATCTCGTGCAAGTGTTGCTGGATTACAGCTTACATATACAATTCGTTTTGGACTTGTTTTAAGTGATGCTTCAATAAACTTAGGATCGAGTCCTTTGCGAGGTGGATCAACTACAATCACATCAATCTCAATTCCATCACTTACCCAGCTTGCCATCACATCTTCTGCTTTACCAGCAACGAAGTCTACGTTACTAATGTTATTGATGTTTGCATTATCTTTCGCCATGTCGATAGCTTGAGGGACTACTTCTACTGCATAAACATGCTTTGCTTTATCTGCGAGATTTAGCGAGATAGTTCCTATACCACAGTAAGCATCAATCACATTATCATCTCCTGTAATATCCGCAAATTCTAAAGCCTTTTGATATAGTACTTCTGTTTGAAGGGCATTCACTTGATAGAACGATTGTGAAGAAATCTTATAACGTTTACCAAGTAACTCATCCTCATACCAATCATTACCATAGAGAACATTCACAGTTCGTCCCATGATGACATTAGTTCTTTCTGTATTAATGTTTTGAACAACACTTACAATCTCAGGGTACTGTGATACTAAGGCTTCCACGATACTTTCAGAGTGTTTTAAATTCTCAGTACGTGTTACAAGAATTACCATAATCTCGTCAGTATAGTGTCCTCGTCTTACAATAATATGACGTATATCGCCTTTGTGTTTATCTTCATCATAAGCTTTGATTTTGTACTTCCTTAGGATATCCCTTACTGCTAGAATTACTTCATCAATGATTGGATCTTGAATGTGGTAATTTTCTATAGGGACTAAATCATGAGTTCCACGTTTAAAGAATCCTGTTTCGAGTTGATCATGGATCTCTCTCACAGGAATTTGTGCTTTATTACGATATGACCAAGGGTTTTCTGCACCTAGTGTTGGCAATACCTCAATATCGATCATGTCGATTTCTCGAGCTAAAGTATCTCTTACTATTTTTTGTTTGTATTTAAGTTGTGCTTCGTATTTTATGTGTTGCAGGGGCATGGTGCCGACACGTGTTCCCAAGGTATCAGTAACCTCTACACGGTCTTCTGATGTCTCTATCCACTTCATAATGCGTCCATAGGCAAATCTCTTAAGTACCTTTGTAATTCTTAGAACTACTTTCTCTCCCGGTATCGCATTCTCAATAAAGATGGGAAAGGAATCTTCCTTCGCTACACCAAAACCCTCGTGGGTAATATCTAGGATTTCTGTTTCAAATTCATCATTCTTTTTAATTGTTATACTCATAGCGTATTTCCTTTCATACGATCCAATGTCATTTTTATTGCTCCTGCAATAGTAGCACGATTATGACGCGGTTGACCAAAGTGATGCCCTACCTCTGACAGCGTTACTTCAAATTCTTGATCAAACATGTCTCGTTCAATACCTAGCTTTGTTAAGGATACTTCTAAAGACTCTCCATAGACATACTGGTACTCTCTTAAACCTTGAACATACCAAAGGGATTCATTCTCACTGAGTTTGTAAGCGCGTAGCCAATCCCAAACTATTTCTACATTATCTAAATTGGGATTATCTATATGGCAATGTTTGCACAACAACACAAAGTTCTCAGGTGAATCCAAACCGTTTTTAGAAGCTGGTATGATATGAGCTCTATCTAAACGTTTCTTAACACCACAACGCCAACAGTGACTTGTAGCATGCTTGAAAGACACACTGGTTTCATGATTATCAATGCGCTCTTTCCAATATTCTGCGATTTCTTTCTTTGTTGTTTTGATACGTTTTTGTGTCATAAAGCCTACTTTCTATGGGTATTATACCATGTTTAATGCAGTTACTTTGAAGTATTCCTTTGCATTTACTATAATTAAACCAAGGAGATGTGATACCATGAAAGTTACATTTAAAGGAGATCCAAGAGAGTTAGAAGGAGTTCAACCACAAGTTGGTGAGAAACTTCCACATTTTGAGTTGAAGAATCTCGACAACGTCGTTATCAACAATGATACTCTTAAAGGATCCAAAGCAATTATTTCAATATTCCCAGACATTAATACACGCGTGTGTGATTTACAAACACGTCATTTCTTCCAAGTAGCAGGACAAATTCCTGATGTGAAGATACTAAACGTTTCAAATAACACGCAAGACCAACTACGTGATTGGTGTGCAACAGCAGGTGTTGATGCAGAGATGTTAAGTGATACTGGATTATCATTTGCGAAAGCATTTGGATTATATATTCCAGAAATGAATATTCTAGCGCGTTCTATCTTTGTAGTTGATGAAGAAGGAACAATTATTCACTCAGAAATAGTTCCTGAAATTGCTCAAGAACCAGATTATGAAAAAGCATTATCTGTTGCAAAGTAATTTAATGTCCACAATTGCAAAAGAATAGGGAATTGCATGTATTATGCAATTCCCTTTTTTCTATTTACTTATAATTTTTCTTCTGCTTATTCCAACACTTAAAAGTAATACTCCTACGACTAAAATCTGGATTCCTAGATAGTTATTAGAAATACCAGTTGAAGGAAGAACCGGTACCTCTTCAACTTCAATTGCTTGCCACTGAGCAATATATACAATATTTTCGGTAACTGCTTCTATATATTCAGGACTCCAACCCATAAACACATATCCCTCACGAATAGGTGTTCCATTAAATCTAGGCGAAACTTCATTAAAATATACAGTAGTAATTTGATCTTGGAAGGCTTCACCATTCACACCATCTGTATAAGTTACTGTAAATTTATCCAATTCTTTCCACTGCGCAACATATGTCACATCTTCAGTAACAGTAGATGACAATGCTGGAGACCAACCTTCAAATGTATATCCGTATCTCTCAAGAGCACTTGTATATTGAGGTGTAGCTTCTCCCTCAGCAATTTCAAATTGCATATCCGCAAACACTAATTCTTTACCAGTTCCATCTGTATAGATGACTGTGAATGTATTTTGTTCCCATTGTGCAGTATATATAATGTTTTCTTTTACAGTTTCAACATACTCAGGACTCCAACCTTTGAAAGTATAGCCTGTACGTGTTGGCTCTTCACCATCATATACTGGAGATTTCTCATTAATATAGACTGTTGCGACTTGATCTTTAAAAACTTCACCATTCGCTCCGTCTGTATAAGTTACTGTAAATTTATCCAATTCTTTCCATTGGGCAACATATGTTACATTCTCAGTAACTGTAGAAGACAATGTTGGAGACCAGCCTTCAAATGTATAGCCATATCTCTCAATTACATCTGTATATAGAGGTGTAGCTTCTCCATCAACTACTTCAATTTGCTTATCTGCAAATACTAGTTCTTCACCAGTTCCATCTGTATAGGTAACTGTGTAGATTTCCGGTAGTTTCTCCCATTTCGCACTGAGATAATTATGAACAACTGTTTGGCTCATAGTATCAAAATCCCATTTTTCTCCATTCACATCATACCAGCCTAAGAATGTATATCCCGTAGCTGTAGGCTCAATTGGTTCGACGACCTTTGAATTAAGAATAGAAAAGTAGTAATTATTCATTTCAGCATAGTTATCAACTACTAAATCAGCAATTTCATCTTCATTTAAATATAAATATGTAATAGCGCTATAAGTAATGTACACATCATCACCATTATACGCGTTATTATACTTCTCAATATAATCTTGAACAGGAGTAGTGAATTCTGTTGTATTAGTCACATTCTTTAAATATGTAGGATTTGGGTATGTAGTATCACTCTCCGAGTAGTTCCACAGTACTGGGTACTTCGACTTATTGTTTCCAAATTTAACTGAATCAAGGGCAAGAACTTGCGGATTATCAGCTAGATAGATTCCTCCACCTTGTCCGCCTTCATTATACCCTGGACCTGGATCATTACCTGTTACTGTATTATTGATTATTTCTGTATTCTTAAATGTGTAAACAGATTCAGGCAAGCTGCTACCAGTTGATAGATAAATTGCTCCTGAAGTGTAATCAGAAGTATTTCCATCAAAAATAGTATTATCTACTAGAACCGTAACAAATCCCGGAGATCCATTCGCAATATTTAGAGCGCCTGCTGTTGACGCTTCATTTCCGATGAATTTTGAATTCTTAATTGTCATTGTAGATTTGTTGGTTCTTTGGGTTACACTAAGTGCACCTCCCGAACTAGGAAGTCCTGTTTGTTCGCCGGTTTCAGGATTATACTTAATACGTGAAGCAGAATTCCCTGTGAAATTTACTGTATCAAGTGTAAATGATCCTGAATTCTCAAGAACTGCTTCAAGTGCCCCACCGCCACGGTCTCCATAGTTATTAATAAATTCAACATTATAGAAGTCTGCATTTGATGCGGCTTTAAGTGTTAACAGAAATGCTCCTGCTGTTCCAGAAGTGTTCACATTATTCGAGAAGTGACTATTTTTGACATTGAGGCTTGAGTTCATATATCCAATATATTTCACACCAGCACTGTTACTCTTTGCGGTACCATTTACTATTTTTAAATCGGATATTGTAGCAATACCGTTATCATTGTAGATTCCCAATGCTGAACCATTTTGATTTTGGGTTTTATTGCCATCAAAATTAACTTTATCAATGATAATATCCGAGTTCTTACTATCAATCAATAAAATAGAAGAACTAGCAGTTGACCAATTATTAATTTCATTATTAATAAAAGAAAGATTTGATAGTTCTATGCTTCCGTTTGTCCCTTTATATTTAATGACTCCTTCATCCCATCCACCATCCGCAATATTATCGCGAACAATTAAACCATTAATTCTATTTCCTTTTTCATTATTTAGTATCTGAATACCACCTTTGGTATAGCCGGCAGTAAGATTTCCGCTTAACACGATATTACTAAAGTCTAAGTTTATTGCATTCGTCCCAAGTATTTCAATGTGACGTTTACCATTAGCATTTACAATAATTACTTCTTCATTGTTGCTTGACACAAATTTTAGGTTTCCTTGGCTTGCTGACTGAATTGTTAATGCTTTTGTCAATTCAATCTTTGTACCACCTTCAATTGTGATGGTATCACCAGAAGTTGCTGATGCAATAGCAGCAATTAGTTCCGCTTCATTCGTAATAGCTACAGCATACGTTTCAGACTTCTTGTCGCTTGAGTCAACCGTTTCTGCTAAATCAGTTAAGTTTTCATCCATCTCTTCAATCTCATTGAAGTCCTCTGTAGCTGGATTACTAATTACTTCACTTTCTGGTACATCTTGTTTTTCTGTGATTGCACCTTCATCAGCTTTTTCGGTAATAGTACCTGAATTTGCTGAGATTGGCGCAAACATTCCAACACATAACAGAACGCTTAACACAATCAATCTTAATTTCTTATTCATATTCAAAACATTCTCCTTTTTCTACATTAACTATAACATACAATTAACATTATTAACACTTTACCATGGTGATTATTCACTTGTTAATAATCTTGTTTTTGTCACAATTAAACGAAAAAAAAACACGTTATTTCCATCTAACGTGTTTCTTTGAAAATTATTTTAAAGTTACGTCTACTTCTAGCACTTCTCCACTACGATTAATTGTTAGTTTAACCGTGTCACCAATGCTATGGCTGTAGAGTTGACGTCTAAAGTCTCTAAAGGTTGATAGCTCTGCATCACCAAATTTCGTGATAACATCACCTGCTTTAATTCCTGCTTTACTTGCTGGACCTTCTGCAGTTACTTCGGATACAAGGACACCTTGAGTTACTTCTTTATCAATATTATAAACTCTTAAGTAATATGGATTCACATCACTCAATGCTACAGCTGATATTCCTATTACTGGATATTCAACTTTTCCATACTCTTCTAATTGATTTACAATAGGAACAACTTCGCTAATAGGAATCGCAAAACCCATTCCTTCAACATCACTGTTACTTAGTTTCATGGAGTTAATACCAATGAGTTCACCTGCCATATTTACAAGTGCACCACCACTGTTACCAGGGCTGATTGCTGCATCTGTTTGAAGTACAACCATATCCCAATCATAAGTACCATTACCATCTAAATCAACTGGAACTGTACGATCCTTACCGGAAACGATACCAAAGGTTACAGAGTTGGCGAATTCAATGCCCATTGGACTACCGACAGCAATCACAAATTCTCCTACTTTAGCTAGTGATGAATCTCCAAGATCAAATGGATCTACTTCTAATTCTGCATCAATTTCAATAAGTGCTAAGTCTGAGAATTGATCAGAACCCAGTACTTTTCCATCGACTTCTTCTCCGCTTGCAAAGCGAATTTTAATAGATTGAGCACCATCAACAACGTGATGATTAGAAATAATTAGAATCTTACCATCTTTCTTCTTATAAACGACCCCTGAGCCACTGCTAGTGCTTGAATTTGAACGATGATTAATAACACTGACTACTTTATCCCTAACTTTTTCCGCCACTTGAGTGACGTCTGTGTCCATCTCAGACACAACCTTGTTTACTGTGACATCATTATTGCTTCCACTTACTGGTTGAACTCTACTGTTGTTTAATTCATATACTTGCCATGTGAGTACTCCACTCCAAACAAGCAAGGCGACGAGAATAACAATAATGACACTACGAGATTGCTTTTTCATACATACCTCCCATTACCTTCTATACTTATATTATACGTATTTATTTGACACAAAGATGTCTAAGCTGTGAACATTGTGTGAACAAAAGACTGATAGATTAACTATCAGCCGCTTTATTCACTCCAATGGAGATTATTTTACTTACTTTATTAGCTGCCGCTTCAAATTCTATGACACTACCTTCTTTAATGAAAGCAAGGCGCTCATCAAGTACTAAGCTTGCATTGTAGATGACATCACCATGGTCAAGGACAAAGAGATAGCTTGTATTGCCATCCATCATTACTTGACGAATATCAGTAATGGTTCCTTTCACAGTTTCTACATCATCCGGAACAAGTGTTGATTGTGAACCCATCACATTTAAGTATGCTTTCTCTGCGAGAGTTTGATTATCTCCAACTGCAGATTTTGTGTAGTCTTGATAGTTTACATATCCGAGACCTCGGACAACACCAGAGTTGTCTTTTAGAGACATCACATATGTAGGATAGCCACCGATATTTTGAAGTGATGGCGTAGTAGGTGTATAGGATTTTTCTTGAATAGTACCTACGACGGTATTTTGAGCTGTCGTTAAGGATACCCCTGCAAGATTAAGCTCCATTGCTTCACCAGTTCGCTTATTCATAAAGAGTAAACCAGTGGTGGACGTTGAATCTAACTTGATTGGACGAATCCCTGTGAAGACGTAGATTTCATCATCAATGGATACGTAGTTATAATCCCCTTCACTACTATCAACAGACATGACTCCTTTTTGTTGGAATACTGAGTTCCAGTAACCACCTTTTAATGAGTAATAATCACTAGCTTGACGTAATAACATATCTGTGGGATATACAGAGTCTACCCATTCAGGAATTTCTTCAAGTGGGTAACGTTCAGTTTCACCAGTTACAGCATCAACGACGATTAAGCCACTCATATCTTTAGCACCCCAGATACCTACACGTTTCGTGATAGCTTGAACAATCCAGTATGGATGTCCTTGATCATCGATTTCAAAGTACCAGTCGTCAAGGTATGAGAACTTATGTTTCATAGCAACATGACGGTGCAAATCGAAAAGAAGTGGTGCATCAGGATAATATTTCATCGGCTCATCTAAGGTAATAATCTCTGCTTTCGCGTTAAGATTACCTTCACCTGTTTGAACAATTGTATAGTATGGAACACCATCACCAAAGTTTAAATACTTCTTAATAGTATCTGTATATTGGAATGGCGCAACACGAACCATTTTTCCTTGATAGTTAATTTGTGAGAACTCCGCAACATCAAGTTCAAAGCGTGCCGACAACTCATCAAGCTCACCGATTTTTTTCTCAGCAGCAAGAATTGCGGATTCTTTGTCAACATACGACATTTCCACAAGATGATCACTGCTGTACAAATCAGAAAACTCAATCTGTTTAACATCACCAATAACACTTGCATAAGATTTTGCGTTAATGATACGTGATGACATCACACCACCCACAACGAAAATCACAAGTAAAGTAGTAGCAGTAATCCCAAAAATACCAAAGAAGGTCTTATAATTATTTTTATCCAAAAACAAAATCCCTGCAATCACTAATACATAGACTGCAAGATAAAGCATTGAACCAAAGTTCATAAAGTGATATGTATTACCCATCACAATATCAAAAATTAAAAATATAATAACTACCAATGTAATTAAAGATATCTTCATTTTATTTGCGGTTAATTTCATTTTATCATCTCCCTAATGATAGTATTGTACCACATTTGTAATACATGAGAAATTATATTTTATTAACTGGTTCTTCACCTTTTTCGATATGTTTAAGATTTCTTAAAACTAAATTTTGTTGATTTGATTTCAAATGATCTGAGTAGTATGAGTTGTGTGGTGTAACGATTGCCTTGGTATGGAACCAAATTGGATGGTCTTCTGGAAGTGGTTCTTCCTCGAACACATCAAAAATTACCTGACTTAAATGCGTATCAAGATTTTTTAAGACAGCATCCATATCAACACAAGCACCACGGCCCACATTCATGAGAATGGCATCTTTTTTCATTAACTGTATTTCTTTATCGCTGATCGTATGATACGTTGCCTCATTTTGTGGAAGCGCCATAATCACGATGTCTGCTTCTTTCAATATTTCATGACGATTGGATAAGGAGTAACATTTCTTAAATCCTTCAATATCACGACCGTTAGAATTAATACCGTATAATGTGCAATTAAATGGTTCAAGGACCCTAACAATATGTTCAGAAATATTTCCTGTTCCCATTATCACAATTGTTTTACCTACTAATGACTTAAGTGACGTAGAACGATCCCAAAGTCCTTTTTCTTGATTCTTAGCAAATTGTGGGAAACCTCGATAGACCATTAGAATTGCCCCTAAACAATACTCAGAGATGGCCTGACTTGTGAGACCACTACCATTAGAAATAACAATCCCTTTTTCTTTCATTCCCTTAGCATCGATATGTTCAAATCCTGCGGAGAGAAGTTGTAGAAATTCTAGGTTCTTTGGCAGCTCTTTCGGTGGATTTCCAATCCATACTGATACATCTTCAATTGTATTCGTTGTTTCTTTATCATATTCAACAAACTCAAATTCTGAAAAACCCTTGAGCATTTCTTCTGTTAATTCCAGTGATTTAGGAATTGCGATTTTCTTCATTTGTATACCCCCTGTGTTCTAGTTTTAATATACATCAAAATACTGTGAAATACAAAAAAGGACTTCCTAAGAAGTCCTTAAATATCACATGATCCGTCTTCACAGACAGGTCCATCAAAGCTTGGTGCTGCTTGCATTTCTTGTGCATAGTTTAGTGCTTGTTTCATTACTTCAACAGGTTGTGCTCCGCTTAATGATAATTTACCATCAATTAAGAAGAACGGTACCCCCTTTACACCAACCATTTGTGCAAGTTGTTGTTCTTGACGAACATACATTGCAACTTCATCTGCTTCAAGCGCATGAGTAACATCTTCTTTGCTTAATCCTACAGATTTGCCTAAAGCGATCAATGTTTCAGCATCGTTAATATTTTTTCCATGTTCTAAGTGAGCAGACATAACTGCTTTCCCAAACTCATTACCTAAACCTTTTTGTTTTGCAATGTGTAAGACACGATGTGCATTGAATGAGTTAACATCAATAAGATTATCAAAGTCATAATGTAAATCTGTATCTTTTGCCATTCTCACTACTGAATCCATGCGATCACGTGCTTCTTGAATACTGATACCATATTTTTGTGCCAAACCTTCAATCGCTCCAACATCACTTGTTTGTGGCATATCACGATCAAGTTCATAACTCATAAATTCTAGTTCAGCATCAATGTTTAATTCTTTTAAGGCTCTGTCTAGATGTGTTTTACCAATATAGCAAAATGGACATCTAAAATCTGACCATACTTGTATTTTCATTTTTATCACCCACATTAATCTTAACCTACTTTACTCTTTCTTCCAATCTATGTGCTTCAATGCATGAGTATGGTATAATTTACTTACACATAAATGAGAGAAGGCGTTCCAATGACATTTGATATTCAAACCTATATAGTACCAATCTTAGCAATCTGTGCACTTATTGGAGTGCAAATCTATTTCTCTCTGAATTCCAACAAAAAACTAGGCTATGTTCTACCTAGTATCTTGTTTGTATTTACTACCCTTTGGTTAGTATTATTTCTGATTGTTGGATTTACATCCATGGAAGAATATGTCAAACTGACAGAAGTCTTATTGGTATACTTAGTCGTAAACACACCAACACTACTCTTCCTACTTATCGACTTTATTATCAAACGTGTCAAACGCTAGACACGTTTTTTTATGCTCTCGCATCCAACCATTCTACAATATCTTTGAGAATGGTATCTTTCATTGGTTCATTGAGTATCTCATGATAAAGATCATCATACTTAATTATTGTCTTATCTTCTGAACCAATTGCTTCATAGAATCCTCGTGTCACTTCTGGTGGCACAATTGTATCCTTGGTTCCATATAATAAAAGACATGGATAATCGTAGGCTTGAACGTTTGATTGCACATATTGTGGTGCTTTAATTAAGAATTGTTCTAAGAACTTAACAGATGCTTTATGCAAAACAAGTGGATCGTTCTTATAGTCTTCTACAACCTGTGGATCTGAGCAAATTGCATCTTCCACGGGGTTGTTGATCATAAAATCAGGTTTAATTTTACTAAGTGATTTCAAGGCAGTTCGATTCAGTGCATTTGCTTGTGGCAAGGTATTAACTGCAGGTCCTGAGAACACTTGTCCTTGTAATACATGTGGATAAGCAATCCCATACATTGCAGTAATAAGACCACCCATACTATGACCTAACATAAACACTGGTAAGTCTGGATGTTGTTCCTTGGCAAGTTCGACCATGGTTTCACAGTCTTTAATCCACATTACATAATCCGTAACATGTCCAAGTTTATTTAATGTTTGTCCATGTCCACGAGTGTCGTAACGATAGACGGTATACCCTGCTTTACACAATACCTCTGCTACGTATTCATAACGTCCTAAATGCTCAGCAAAACCATGGTTAATAACAATCGTTGCTTTCGCTATAGGATTGGTATCAACAACATAACGTAACTGTACTCCATCAAATGATTTAACAAACATAAAATATCCCCCTTCTAGCGATATGCTAATAGTGATTCTTTAATAATTTGGTTACCACAACCGATAAAATAACCTTGTTTATCTTCGGTATAAATTTCATCTTCTAAGTCTCCGTAGAGCCATGTCCCACCAACCTCTTGTAAGATGATAACCCCAGCAGCAATATCCCAAGGATTCAATCTACGACTGATATAGGCATTGGAACGATTTGCTGCAACTGCACATATTTCAATAGCTGCAGAACCAACATAACGCTGTGACATAATTTTTTCAATTGGGTTCACTTTAAACGATAAGAATGTCTTGGTATCAGCATTGATAATTGCTTCTGATAACTGTGTTGTAGGATCAAGAGGTTTTAATGCTTTCTCATTGAGATAAGCACCTTGTCCATGAATCCCGACAAACATCTCATCAGCAACCACATCATAGACAATCCCAAATACCGGTTTCTTATCTTCATAATATGCTAATGAAATCGCGAAGTCTTTCTTAAGATAGATAAAGTTCATTGTTCCATCAATTGGATCAATAATCCATGTATCTTTTAACCCTTTTGTTTCTATCATTTTTTCTTCTGTTACAAAGTCTTGATCCTTATACGTTGCATTAATCTTATTGATTAAATAGGATTCAGCTCCCTTATCCACGTTTGTGACAAAGTCATGATCGTTTTTCTTAGTATCGATATCAAGACCTTCTTTCATTTTCTCACGAATGAAATCAGCAGTCTCATAGACTAGTTCTTTTGCAAAGCTTAATTTTTCCATACACTTACCCCTTAACTATCTTTCATTATATCAAATTGTATGCCTTCCGTTAAGCAAGGTATAAAAAAATGCTACCACCTATGGTAAACCATAAGCAGTAGCGTGTAATTGTGTCTTATCCTTGGAGAATTTCGGAGATAATTGAGTTCTCTTCTTCAACTATATTACGTTCTTCACGTTCAAGTTTAAGTTCTTTCGCAAGTTCGATAACACGATCCGTTGATTCACGGTGTAGTTTTGAACCTGTTCCAGCAGGAATCTTATTACCAACGATAACGTTCTCTTTAAGTCCCATGAGTGGGTCAATTTTGGATTTGATAGCAGCATCAGTAAGAACTTTTGTAGTTTCTTGGAAGGATGCAGCAGATAGGAAGCTTTCTGTTTCAACAGATGCTTTCGAAATACCCAGTAAGATTGGGCGGTAACGAGCAGGGTTTTTACCTTCCATTAACGCATTTGTATTGATTTCTTGCATTGTTTCAATGTTCATTTGAACACCAGGTGAAATACCTGTTTCTTGTCCATCGATAACAACAACCTTACGCATCATTTGGTTAACCATAACCTCGATATGCTTATCGGAGATTTCAATACCACCACTTTGGTAAACTTTTTTAACTTCTTTAAGGATGTATTGTTGAACTGCAAGACGTCCTGCATATTCCATTAATTTCTTAGGATCAACGGAACCTTCAGTTAATTTGTCCCCAGCTTCAACTTCTGATCCCACTTTCAACCATGAACGAGCAGGTTGATGTGGTAATGTTTGATGATCAACTGTACGTGAATCATTTGCAACTGAGATAATATATCCCATTCCGTCATCAGCTGGACGGATATCTGTGATATGTCCACTGATTTCTGAAATAACAGCTGCAAGTTTTGGATTACGTGCTTCGAATAGTTCTTCAACACGAGGAAGACCTTGAGTGATATCCTCTCCACCAGCAACCGCAACCCCTCCGGTATGGAAAGTACGCATGGTTAACTGTGTACCTGGTTCACCAATTGATTGCGCCGCAACGATACCAATTGCTTCTCCAGCTTCAACGTTTTCACCAGTAGCCATATTACGTCCATAACATTTCACACATGTACCGTGTTTTGATTCACAGGTAAATACGGAACGAATACGAACTTGAGTAATACCAGCATTGACAATACGTTTAGCAATGATTTCATCAATGAATTCATCTTCTTCGATAATAACTTCTTTAGTTTGTGGATCAACGATTGTTTCTTTAATGTAACGTCCAACAAGACGGTCATGTAATGACTCAACCACTGAGTTTGCTTTACGGTCAATGATTTCTTCTACAATATAACCATTGTCTGTATAGCAATCTTCTTCAACGATTGTAACATCTTGAGCAACGTCAACAAGACGACGTGTTAAGTATCCAGATTCAGCTGTTTTAAGAGCCGTATCGGTTAGACCTTTACGCACACCGTGAGTCGAAACGAAGAACTCACTCACGTTCAATCCTTCACGGAAGGATGAATAGATAGGAACCTCAATAATCGATGATTGATATCCAGCTTTAGATTTAGATTGAGTAGGTTTACCCATAAGTCCACGCATACCAGCAAGTTGAGTAAAGTTAGATACGTTACCACGAGCTCCTGATGTAGCCATCATATTGATAGGGTTTTGACGTGGAAGGTATTCCATAAGCTCGTTACCAATCTTATTCTTGATACCATCCCAAAGTGTCATCAGTTTACCTTCCCATTCCTGAGCAGTTAAACGACCACGTTTGTAGAGAATCATAAGTTTAGCAGCTTGTTCTTTACCTTCTTCAACATAACGTTCCTTATTAGGAGCAACGTTAATGTCGCTTAGTGATACAGTAACACCAGCAACTGTTGAGTATTTGAATCCTAAGTCCTTAATCTTATCAAGAATTTCAGATGTCTTATCTAAACTGTAACGATCAAAGATTTCTTTGATGATTTTTTCTAAGTCTTTTTTCTTAAAGTCATTGTTTAATGGCATAGCTTCAACAATTGCGCGTCCATCTTCACCTGGATTGATAAAGAATTTATCTGGAGTTGCTTTGAAGTTGTCTGCTGAAACTTCATTGAGGTATGGGAAGTCACTTGGGAACATCTCGTTAAAGATTAATTTACCCAATGTAGTAACTAAATACATCTCATTTTGTTTTGCAGTGAATGTTTTCTTCGATAGTGATGAAGCACGAACTAAGATACGTGTATGTAAGTGGATAACTCCATTTTCATATGCAAGTGTAGCTTCAGCGCTGTTACGGAATGCCTTACCTTGGTTTTCACCAAAGCGACGCCATTTCTCTGCTTCAAATTCATCGCCGTTATCTTCGAAACGTTGTGCTTTTTCATTAAACTCTTCTGGTGATTCTTCCATGTTTAAGTAGAAGTTACCCAGAACCATATCTTGTGATGGTGTAACGATAGGTTTACCATCTTTTGGTCCCAAGATATTTCGTGAACCAAGCATTAGAAGTTCTGCTTCTGCTTGAGCCATTTCTGATAATGGAACGTGAACCGCCATTTGGTCACCATCAAAGTCCGCGTTAAACGCAGGAGTTACAAGAGGGTGAAGACGGATTGCACGACCTTCAATCATCTTAGGTTTAAATGCTTGAATACCAAGACGGTGAAGTGTAGGTGCACGGTTAAGGAGCACTGGGTGATGTTGAATAACTTCTTCAACAATATCCCATACACGTGGATCTTGACGTTCAATTAATTTTTCAGCAGCTTTAGCATTATTACTAATACCACGTACTTTCATTTCATTAACAACAAATGGTTTGAAGAGTGTGATTGCCATTTCTTTTGGAATACCACATTCATACATCTTCAAGTCTGGTCCAACAGCGATAACTGAACGACCTGAGAAGTCAACACGCTTACCAAGTAAGTTAGCACGGAAACGTCCTTGCTTACCTTTTAAACTGTGTGATAGTGATTTTAGAGGACGTCCCCCAGCACCTGTAACAGGTTTTGTACGACGACCGTTGTCAATTAAAGCATCAACTGCTTCTTGAAGCATACGTTTTTCGTTTTGAACGATAACTTGTGGAGTTCCCATTTCAAGTAGACGTTTTAAACGGTTGTTACGAGTAATAACACGACGGTATAAATCGTTTGAATCTGATGCAGCAAAACGACCACCATCAAGTTGTAACATTGGACGTAAATCGGGTGGAATTACTGGTAATTGAGTCAGTACCATCCACTCCGGTTTGTTTGTGGAGTTTACGAATGCCTCCACTGTTTCGAGACGACGGATAAGACGTTTACGTTTATCCCCTTTAGCAGTTTCTAATTGTTCTAAGATATCTGCTTGCTCTTTTGCAAGGTCCACTTCTTCAAGAAGTGTTTTAATTGCTTCCGCACCACCTTGAGCAATGAATCCGTTATATCCAAATTCTGCCATATAATCGCGGTATTCGCGGTCATCGAGAATTTGTTTGTATTGAAGTGTTGAATCTTTAGGATCTGTAACAACCCATTTAACGAAATATACAACTTCTTCAAGGACTTTAGGAGTGATATTTAGAAGAAGGCTCATACGTGATGGAATACCACGAAGATACCAAATATGTGCAACAGGTGCTGCTAAAGTAATGTGACCCATACGTTCACGACGTACTTCAGATTTTGTTACTTCAACGCCACATCGGTCACAGATAACACCACGATAACGAACTTTTTTATATTTTCCACAATAACATTCCCAGTCTTTTGTAGGACCGAAAATACGTTCGCAGAATAATCCGTCTCGTTCAGGTTTTTGTGAACGATAGTTAATTGTTTCAGGTTTCTTAACTTCACCGTGAGACCATTCAAGAATACGTTCAGGTGATGCTAATCCCAATTGGATTGAGGCAAATTCTTTCATTTTATTCATCAAATATCAGCCTCCTTAAGCTTCATCTATTACTACTGTTTCAAGTTCAGTTACATCATTGCCGTAGTGAGTTGCAGGTTGATTTTCATCCTGCTCCTCAGTTACGACTTGACTAATTTCTTCATTGTTTTCATCTAAGAATTTAACATCGAGTGCTAATGCTTGTAATTCATGTTTCAAGACTCGGAAGGACTCTGGCATACCAGGTTCTGGGATATCTTGACCATTTTGAATTGCTGCATAAGTACGAGTACGACCGTTAACGTCATCAGACTTAATAGTCATAATCTCTTGAAGTGTATGTGCTGCTCCATAAGCATAGAGAGCCCAAACTTCCATCTCACCAAATCTTTGTCCACCATTTTGTGCTTTACCACCAAGTGGTTGTTGTGTAACAAGTGAGTAAGGTCCAGTTGCACGAGCGTGAAGTTTATCATCAATCATGTGTGATAGTTTCAGCATGTACATAACACCTACAGAAATACGTTCATCATAACGCTCTCCTGTACGTCCATCATAAAGTACCATCTTACCATCTTGTGAAACATTTCCTTCTTCCATAATCTTGAAGAGCTCATCTGTTTCAATACCATCAAAGACACTTGTTGCAAACTTAACATTTAAGTTTTTAGCAGCAATACCTAAGTGGATTTCTAAGATTTGTCCAATGTTCATACGGCTAGGAACCCCTAATGGGTTAAGCATAATGTCTACTGGTGTACCATCTTCCATATATGGCATATCTTCTACTGGAAGGATACGTGAGATAACCCCTTTGTTACCGTGACGTCCAGCCATCTTATCACCTTCGTGAATTTTACGTTTTTGGACGATATAAACTTTAACAGTTTCGCTAACTCCTGGAGGTAAATCATGTCCATCTTCACGACGGAAAATACGAATATCTTGAACAATACCAGAACCACCATGTGGAACTTTCAATGAGTTGTCACGTACTTCACGTGATTTCTCACCAAAGATTGCTAAGAGTAATTTTTCTTCAGGTGAAATTTCACTTTGACCTTTAGGAGTAACTTTACCAACTAAGATATCGCCTTCTTTAACTTCAGCACCAATCATAACAATACCACGTGCATCAAGATGACGGCTTGCTACTTCACTGACGTTAGGAATATCACGAGTAATCTCTTCAGGTCCTAGTTTTGTTTCACGAACTTCTAATGTGTATTCTTCAATATGAATTGATGTATAAACATCTTCTTTTACAAGGCGCTCACTCATGATGATTGCATCCTCGTAGTTATAACCGTTCCATGTCATGAAGGCAACAGTAACGTTTTGACCTAAAGCAAGTTCTCCATTTTGCATGGAAGGACCATCAGCCAATACATCACCTTTATATACATGTTCTCCTAAATTAACGATAGGACGTTGGTTAATACACATACCTTGGTTTGAACGACGGAATTTTTGCATTGAGTATGTACGTGTGTTGCCATCAACGTTATTAACAATAACTTTATTAGCATCAACGTAGGAAACAATACCTTCGTCCTTACTGATAACAGCAGAACCTGAGTCAGTTGCGACACGGTGCTCAATACCAGTACCAACATATGGTGAATTAGGAATTAAGAGTGGAACAGCTTGACGTTGCATGTTGGCACCCATGAGGGCACGGGAAGCATCGTCGTTTTCTAAGAATGGAATTGCTGCAGTAGCAACAGAAACAATTTGTTTTGGTGAAACGTCAACAAGTTCGACAGTATCACGTTTTGCAAGAATGTTTTCTCCTTGGTAACGAACAACAACTTCTTCGTTAGCAAGAACTCCATCAACAATTTCGTTAGCTTGAGCAATAACGTATTCGATTTCATCATCAGCTGAAAGATATACGATTTCTTCAGTAACGATACCACCTTTTTTAACGATACGGTATGGTGTTTGGATGAATCCATAAGGATCTAAACGACCATATGATGTAAGGTTTGAGATAAGACCGATGTTTGGTCCTTCAGGTGTTTCGATAGGACAGATACGACCGTAGTGAGATGAGTGAACGTCACGTACTTCAAATCCAGCACGATCACGTGTTAATCCACCAGGTCCTAGAGCTGAAATACGACGTTTGTTTGTAAGCTCAGCAAGCGGGTTTAATTGGTCCATGAATTGTGACAATTGGGATGAAGAGAAGAACTCTTTAACCATTGCAGTTAATGGACGAACGTTTGTAAGATTTTTTGGTGTTAAGTTTGCAACGTCTGAAGAAATCGACATACGTTCACGAACAACACGTTCCATACGGCTTAAACCGATACGGAATTGATTTTGAATAAGTTCCCCTACTGTACGAATACGACGGTTACCTAATTGGTCAATGTCATCTTCGTTACCAACACCATCAATAAAGTTCAAGAAGTATGAATACATTCCGTATACATCACTTGCAACAATCGTTATGCGGTTAAGTAGTGGATCAATACCTACAATCTTAACAGGTGAGTCGAGTTCTTCTGTTGTTGAAACAAAGATTTCTTGAACAGCAGCTCCTACTAACCATAATGTTAAGTCTTGGTCTAATGAATCAATAATAATTTTTTCATTAGCTTTTGTAAGTTTTGGTGCTTGTGTATTTGGTGTATATGCTTCAAAAATACGGCTATCACCATTCATGATGTCTTCACCTTGAGCATTTTGTAAACGACCAAATGTATAGAGACGTGAACCATAGTTTAATACTGGGAAGATATTATCTTTTGTAAGTTTTACAGCTTTAGCCATAATACCTGTATAAACTGTGATTTCATGTCCTGCTAATGTTTTCACATCAGACTCTGTAAGAACGGTTCCGCGACTGTATTCGAAAGCATCGCTATCGATTGATTTCGCAAGAATACGTCCTACAAGCGCAACATTTCCATCAACAAGAACTTTTTCTTGATCAGGTGCTGCAAAAATATTACGGATTGGGAATACATTCATGTATCCACCTTGGCGTAATACATCACGAACTTTGTAAACATCATCACGGCGTGTTACATGGAATCCTTTTTCAAAGATAACATTGCCATTAATATCTACTAAGTCTTCTAATAAGTATGTATCTTTAATACGATTGAAAATTTCTAATTTTTTATGGAGTTTATAGCGGCCAGCCTTGTTCAAATCGTAGCGACGAGGATCAAGGAATTTCGCATTCATTAAGCTAATTGCACCATCGGTTGTAGGAATTTCATCCGCACGTTGGTTTTCATACATTGCTCTTAATGAATCTTCAAAAGTTACAGTTTTATCTAAAGCAAGAGTATCCACGATTTCTGGATAGTTACCAAATAATGCTGTATACAATAATGCATAAATTGTTAGGAATTCACGGCGTTCACTTTCAAGTTCTTCCCATTCTTCATGAACCGGTAAGTTCAATGCTCGTAAGAATGTTTTAAATGGACCTACTTCGAAAGCATCTTCACCATCTAATAAATCAAGACTTAAACCGAATGCTTTAAATAAGATTGTTGAAACGATTGTACGTTTACGGTCAACCTTCATGTTCAATACTCGGCCGTTGGCAGCTTTACGATCATCACTCATGAATTCTAACCATGTACCACGGCTTGGAATTAATTCTGATGTGTAAGTATCGCGACCAGTCTTATCGTCTGTTTCAGACTTAAAATACGCTCCTGGAGAACGTACAATTTGCGAAACAATTACACGTTCCGCACCATTAATAATGAATGTACCATTATCAGTCATAAGTGGTAAGTCACCTAGGAAAACTTCTTCCTCTTTTTCGATAACTTCACCGGTTTGTTTGTTGACTACTTCAAGTCGCATCTTTGCACGAAGCGGCGCTGCATAGTTTGCTTCACGTGAACGACTTTCTTCAACATCATATTTTGGCTCTCCAAAGGAATAAGATAAAAACTTAACTTTAATGTTTTCATTATAACTCTGGATAGGATAGATTTCATTGAAGACCTCATCTAGACCTTCTTTTTGAACCATTCATACGCTTCCGTTTGAATTTCAACCAAATTCGGTAATTCGAGTTGACTACTTACTTGTGAATAGTCACGTCGAGTCGCTTTATTACCAAATTTTTTCACTTCATAAACTTGGTTTTTTCCCATTTATGCCATCCTTTCCTGTACTTCTTTTACAACTAAAAAAGCGCGCATAAACCCACTATTATGCAATTTAATATGTTATCATCATTTCGTCAATTTGTCAATGTTTGAAAACTACGTAAATATAGAACCCTTTGTCCTTTTTTAAGAGTTTACAGTTGCCAAAAGACTCAATGCATTTTGCTTCTGCACTTTTTGCACCATGAGATTTTCTCATTACAAAATAGAAGCGTCCCCCTATTTCTAATGCCTCATAGATTTGATCAAAAAGTTCATAGACTTTTTCTTTACCAACACGGATGGGCGGATTAGTAACGATAGTATCAAACTTCATATCTTTCGTTAGTCCATCTTGTAGATAAAGATCACCTTTAACATTATTGCGTTTATAATTAATCTTCGCGAGTTCAAGTGCTCTTGGGTTAACATCGATACCAGCAAAGCTGCTTTCAAAGTATTGTGATAGGATAACCCCAATCACTCCAATACCACAACCAACATCACAAATATTAGTACCCAGTTCTTCGCTAACAAGAACTTTCAATAATGCTTCTGTCCCACGATCGAGACCTTCTTTTGAAAAGACACCATCATCAGATGTCATAACATATTCATAGCCTAAAAACCGGAAAGGAATTTCTTTCCGGTTTGTCTTTAGGTTTGAATTGTCTGTAAAGTAATGACTCACAGCTCTTCCAATCAATTGTTAAATTATTTAACTTCAACAACTGCGCCAGCTTCGATAAGCTTAGCTTTGATTTCTTCAGCTTCTGCAGGTTTGATGTTTTCTTTGATTGCTGTTGGTGCACCGTCAACAAGTGCTTTAGCTTCCATCATTCCTAAGCCAGTGATATCACGTAATGCTTTGATAACTCCAACTTTTGAACCGCTGATTTCTTTCAAGATTACTGAAACTTCGCTTGGTCCTTCTGCTTCTTCTGTGTCTGCTGCTGCTGCAACTGCAACTGGTGCTGCTGCGCTAACGCCGAACTCTTCTTCGATTGCTTTTACTAATTCATTTAATTCAAGAATTGTCATTTCCTTTAGGGAAGCGATTAATTCTTCTGATGTTAATTTAGCCATTGTAAATTTCCTCCTAATTATTAAGCTTCTGTTGTTTCTTCTGTTGCTTCTGCAACTTCTTCTGCTGGTGCTTCTTCTACTGTTTCAGCTTCAGCTGGTGCTGCTTCTTCTGCAGCTGCTGCTACTTCTTCTACCACTTCACCATTAGCTGCTCTTTGTTCTGCAACTTGTGACACTGCATATGCAAAGCTTCTAATTGGTGATTGGAACATTCCAAGTAACATAGCAATCATGCCATCGTGGTTTGGTAATGAAGATAGTTCTTTAATCTCGTCAGCATTGACAAGTTTACCATCAACAATCCCTGCCTTAAGGATGAGCTTTTTGTTCTTTTTCGCAAATTGTGCAAGTACACGACTTGGTGCAACAGCGTCAGAACCAAATGCTACAGCATTAGGACCCACTAATTCAGATTTTAGATCTTCAAATTCTGTACCTTCAACAGCACGTTGGAACATTTTGTTCTTGTAAACTTTGAACTCAATGCCTTCTTTACGAAGTTCACGACGTAATGTTGTGATTTGTCCAACATTTAATCCGTGATATTCAACTACAACTGTTGATGCTGAATTTTTAACCTTATCTTGAATCTCTGCAACAACTGCTTTCTTATTTTCTAAGACTTCGTTACGCAAATGATTCACCTCCATTCGAATCGCTTGGCATCAGTATACCTTAAACGTACAAAAACCCACATCAAAGACACGGGTTTAAAAGTTTTATACTTTTACCTCGGCAACATGATTAAGCTAAACGCCGTTGCTGTCTTTGGTATATTGATAACATGAATATTTTACCAGTTATTATAGTAATGTCAAGCATTTTTCGCTTAATTCTATACGATACTCAAGTCATCTATTTATTAATCAATATTATCGTATTTTTAGCATCATAACAACTTCGCCGTGTTCATTGATTTTCGTCTCTTTGAAGCCATAGGATTCATAGAGGTATTTAGCTTGCTCATTGCCCGGTATATAGTCAATACTCAAGTATTCAAGGTTTGTATGATTTATTGCCCACTGGTGAAGCAAGTGTAATGCTTGTCGTCCATATCCTTTGTTTTGGTGTTGCTCGCCAATCATTATGCGCCATATCTGAACATCACCATCTTCATCATCTACATCTAATAACGCAAATCCAACAACATCCTTCCCTAATACAAGCGCAAACGGGAACACGTCTCCATTGTTACGGTATATGTAGCATTCTGCTAGGCTCTTAACGTTTGATGACACGTATTGCTTTTGAGAGTTCGCAACCTCTAGATTAATGACGGCTTTGAAGTTCTCTTCGTTGATTTCTTGCAAAGTAATGGTATGTTGACGACTCATTTTGTTGCCTCCGAAAGCTTATTTATTTCAATGTAATTATATTGATATTTCTGATTTAAGTAAATGATATTTGAATTCTTACTATCTCTATTCAGAGCTGCCAAAATATTATGTCAGTGTTTATCCTTATATATATGCATTAAGAAAACTAATCCGAACATAAAAAAAAGCAAGCCCTAATCTTGCTTTAAAATTATTTTGTCTTGTCTACGTTAAAGAATAAAGCTTTTCCGAGTTCTGATGCTTTAATGCGATCTTTAACAAGTCTAACCCCACGGTCAATACGTTCTTCATCATTAATTGAGAAGTACATTTTTATCCCTTCAGTTTTCTCATGTTTAAATTCTATTCCCTCTTCACTATATCCATCGATTAGTTCAACTATATAGTCTTTCTTGAGTGGGCACGATACAACTATCATTTCTACTACCTCCTTAAAAATACAGGTAAGGTCAAGTATCTGACCTTACCTATTTACTACTTGAATACTAATTAAGCAATTTCATCCGTTGCATTTGCGCGGTTAGCAACAAATACGAATGGTAAGTAAATTACAAAGGCAATACCTAAGTTTAGAAGTGCAATTAAACCTGAACCGAGGCTGAAGTTTGTAGCTAATAATGCGTTCAACACTGGAGGTGTTGTCCAAGGCACTGAGTTAACAATTGGTCCAGCAATTCCTAATCTTGTTGCATAGTAAGCAATCATAGCAAGAATTGGTTGGTTTAATACAAATGGAATAATGTAGATTGGGTTCAATACGATTGGAACACCAAATAGAATTGGTTCGTTAATCATAAAGATACCTGGAGCTAAACTCAAGCGTGCAACTTCGCGTTGATCACGAACTTTTGAGAATAACAGAATTGCTGCGATTAATGATAATGTAGCACCTGATCCACCGTGGAATACATATGCATCCCATGATCCACTTACCCAGTAAGCTAATGTATTTGAGTCAAGTGGTGTAGCACTTGCTTCTGTAACACCGTTTTTGAATAAGTCTAAGTTGTGGTTACCAAGTTGTCCGTAGATTGGACTCATAACTGCTGCAAGCATGTTAGCACCGTGTAATCCGAAGAACCATAGTAATGGAATTAATGTTGAAATAATAACAATTAATAGTGGTCCTTGTGAGAAGTTCAAGAATGGAGCTGAAATGTATGCTTCAAAGATCATGAAGATAGATACATTACCGATTGCTTCTTCCCCAAACATTCCGATAAATGCTGCCCCTGGATTGACAATGATTTCTCTCATTGCGTAAGCTACAACGAACTTAACGAATGCAAAGAAGAATAGTGTAATCATACCTGGGATGATACCTGTAAATCCACGTGCAACTGCTGTTGGAACTGTATCTGGCATTTTAATAGTCCAGTCTTTATTAACAATAGCGAAATATATAGCAGGAGCAATCAATCCAACAAGAAGTGCTACGAACACACCTTGTGATCCAATGTAATTCCCTACCCATCCAGCAACTGTTAAGTTAGCACGTGATAGAGCCCCCAAAATAATAAATGAACCTGTTGAAATTAGACCAGTAATTAATGCATCTTGGTTTTCTGCGATTCCGCGTAGGTAAGCAATTGTAAATGCTAAACCTAAACCAACAATTGACAGAGTACCTGCATCCATAGCACCTAAGATTGGTGAGATGTATGTACTTGTGAACTTGAAGAATCCAGAACCTGAAATCGCTGCAAGTTCGCTACCAGTAATACGAGCAATCATATCTGCTAGCAAGCTTCCTGAGCTAAACACAACGTTATTTAGTAATAACGCAATCGCTCCAGCCATAACAAGCGGCATTAATGCTGCAAACGCATCACGGATTGCTACTAAGTGGCGTTGATTACCAATTTTAGCTGCAATAGGGACAAGTTTGTCCTCGAAGAATTGAATTAACCCTTCCATATTTTCCTCCTCTTGGTCTTAGACCCGATATACCCTGTATAAAGTAGGTATATACCATACTTGTATTATACGTAAGCATTCACATAATGTAAAGGCTTTCTTTTTATTTTCTTTAGACCACACTTCTATCGACATCAATAATACGCACTCTTTACGCTATATATGGACTATACCACTCATTCATAAAAATGTGAATTTCACATAATTGGAGCAAGAAAAAACCACGGTTTTCCGTGGTTTCTGTATCTTATTTCTTTGATTTTTGCTTTTTATTCTCTTCTCTTACTTCTCTAAAGAATCGATATCCTGCAAATCCCGCAATAAATAATCCAATAATCATTAAGTTTCTACCATCTTCAAGATTATTTGAAACAAGTATGAGTAAGCAACCGATACTAATAAAGCTTAAATTCCATTTTGACATAATACCCTCCCTATTATGATGTGATTTCTATAACCCGATTCTCAGGGTTGTTGTAAGTTCTTAAATACGCCAAGGGTCTTCCTTGAATCGTATTAATCAAACATTCCGTTACTATGATTGGTGTACCGATTCTTAACGCTAGTAAACTTGCATACTTCGCAGGAACGAGTTCAGGAGTAAATGTATAGTGAGAAGTTCCTGTCCCAAGAAGATCCATTACTTTCTTAGTTTTAGAGACATTCGCAAAATCAGCATCCGATAGTTCACTACGCTTAATGTAGATTTCCTCAACACCGATTGGAAGTTCATCTTCTTTTATTGTTCTAAACAAATGGATAACCGCTTCATCAGCACGAGCATTTAATTTCTTTCGCATTGGGTTTTCTGTGTTAATCTTAACATCAAAGTATAATGTCTTATATGAATATGTATCACTATTTACTAGTGTATTACGTTTAAGTAAACTCTGATCAGATACAAATGTCCCTTTGTTTGCATCACGATAAAGATAACCTTCATCAACAAGTTCATTAATCGCACGACGTACTGTCATTCGACTTGCTCTGAATTCCATTGCTAGGTTTCTTTCACTTTGCACAGGAGTGTTCGCTGCTTGATCTTGTATGATTTCGATTAACTGTTCTTTTATATATTGATATAATGGAACACTCATTTTCATCACCTTGTCTATATAATACTCTAAAATAACATTCATAACATACCACATCTTCAACTTTTTGCAAAGAAATCAAAATATCATTTCATTAAAATCATTTCAAATTTGTCCGATATTTTCTCAAGTGATACTTTTAAGCATTGATTTTTGGTATGATAGTCACGAGGTAAATTACTATGAAAACACTTAATTACAACAATAAAACACTTCATTTTATCTCAACTGCACACGTATCTAAGCAGTCGATTGATGAAGTGAAATCTGTCATTGAGGAAGTACATCCAGATGCAGTATGTATTGAGCTTGATGACAATCGTGCCTACGCACTTCAAAACCGTGATAAACAAGAAGATGTAGATATAAAAGCAATAATTAAAAGTAAAAAAGTTGGCTCGTTTGTAGCCAATCTTATCTTAAGTTCTTATCAGAAAAGAATCGCTAGTGAACTCGATACCAATCCAGGGGACGAAATGTTGCAAGCAATTGAAAGTGCTAAAGACGTTGGTGCATCCGTTTACTATATTGATCGCGATATCCAAGTTACCTTTCAAAGAATATGGCGAAACCTTTCATTTTGGAAGAAGATTAATCTAGCTGCAACACTTCTTGCAGGCTTATTCACTAAAGAAGAAGTCGACGGTGAAGAGATTGAGAACCTGAAAAACAGCGACCTTCTCTATGAAGCAATTAAAGAGATGGATGAATCACTACCCGATGTTTCTTTACGTCTTCTTCATGAACGAAACTATTATATGTCAGAAAAAATCAAGAATACTCCTGGAGATACGATAGTGATTGTAATTGGAGCAGCTCATACCGATGGAATAATTGAAGCACTTGATGAGTCTTACTCTCTTTATGAACTTCAAACTGTTCCAGAGAAAAAGAAGTTCACCATAGGTGGTTGGATTATTCCAGGAACAATTATCGCTTTACTAATTGCGCTTAGCCTAAAGAACCCCAATGTTGGACTTCAACAGTTTCTAGTGTGGATGGGGCTTAGTTCATCATTATCAGCTTTTGGTGCACTCTTGATTGGCGCTCATCCATTTACGATTCTCGCAACATTCTTAAGCGCTCCTATTGGCGTTCTTAGCCCTTTCCTAGCAGTTGGATTCTTTGCGGGATTGATGGAAGCATATCAACGACCACCCTCATATAAAGACTTTGATACTTTGGCACACGATGCAACGTCACCAAAGATGTGGTTTAAGAATAAAGTGTTGCGCATTGTCCTAGTTCTTTTAGTAACAAATCTCTTAAGTTCACTTGGAACATTTATTGCAGGTGGTTCAATCATCAAGAATTTCTTTAGGTTTTAATCGTTGTAATCGTTATCATTGCCTAAATTTGATACAATGAGACTAAGGGAGGTTTCTTATGAAAAACGAAACATACACTTTAAATAATGGACTAGAGATTCCTGTTGTAGGATTTGGAACATGGCAATCACCAAGTGGAGACATTGCAAAAAGCGCAGTTCTTGATGCATTGAAAGCAGGATATCGTCATATTGACACTGCTGCAGTATACAAGAATGAAGAGAGTGTCGGTGAGGCAATAAAAGAAAGTGGTATTCCACGTGAAGAAATCTTTGTAACAACTAAACTTTGGAATACCGAGCATACTTATGAAAAAGCTAAAGTTGCTCTAGATGTTTCTCTAGAAAAACTCGGCCTCGATTATGTCGATCTTTACCTTATTCACTGGCCAAATCCAATTGATTATCGTGATAATTGGGCTCATGCCAATGCAGAAACTTGGCGAGCAATGGAAGAAGCATACGAACAAGGAAAAGTTAAGAGTATTGGTGTATCTAACTTCTTACCACACCATCTGGATGAACTCTTCAAGACAGCAAAGATTAAACCAATGGTTAATCAAATTTATCTAAATCCTAGTGATATGCAAAAAGATGTTGTCGAATACAATAACAAACATGATATCTTAACAGAAGCATACAGTCCTTTAGGAACAGGTAAGATATTTGAGATAGAGAGTCTCAAAGAAATCGCGAGTGTCTATAATAAATCAGTGGCACAAGTTGTGTTAAGATGGTCACTTCACCATGGTTTCTTGCCATTACCTAAATCAGTAACCACACATCGTATTCAAGAGAACTTTGATATCTTCGACTTTGATTTAACATCAAGTGATATTGAACGCATCGATGCTTTACATGGTCAATCAGGTGAAGCTCCAGATCCAGACACAAAACAATTTTAAGCAAAAAGAAATACGGGATGCGCTCCCGTATTTTTTATTTCCAAAGTTTTTCTGGATATGTTCCGTCTGATTGGAATGTTTCAAATTGTTTAAGTACTTGAGGTTTATCTTCTTGATAAGTAACTCCAAACCAACGATCAGGTGTACTTAATACTTGAACCTTAATTTTACCATCATGAATTAAAGATCCTACATCATTTGGTAAAAGTGCTTCTGATTTCATTGGGTTTGCTGCTACATCTTCTTTTAAGAAACGTTCGAATTTTTCTTGCATTAAATCAAAGATCGCTGGAGTGAATCCCCAGAAGTTCATTGATACTTGAGTTCCATCAGGAATTAATGCACCTTCTGGTCCACCAACAACACCTGCTTCAGTACGCTTAATACCATCCATTTCCACGATATCAACAAGATATCCAGCTTCTGTTTGGCAAACACCACGTGTAACAGTTCCGTTGTCTGTGATTGTATTATCAACAATATAACCCATCATTGAATTTTCTGTGTCGCTAACATCTTCTTGTAAGAATCGTGCCATCTCTACAAATGACTCTTTTCCGTAGTAATCATCAGCATTAATGATTACAAAAGGTCCATCAACATGTTTACGTGCTGAAAGTAAAGCATGAGTTGTTCCCCATGGTTTTTCTCTTCCTTCAACGCCTGCAAACCATTCAGGTACATCATCAATGCTTTGGAAAGCATACTCCACCTCAATGTATGGACGAATTTTTGCTACGAGAGCTTCTTCAAATATTTCTTCATGTTCTTTTCTAATAATTAATACTAATTTCTTAAATCCTGCTTGGATTGCATCATAGATTGAGAAATCAATGATTGCTTCTCCGTTTTTACCAAATTTATCTATTTGTTTTAATCCACCATAACGGCTTCCCATTCCGGCAGCTAATATTACAAGTGTTAAGTCTTTCATAGTATCCTCCTAGAATCAATAGTATTGTACCATAATCAAAGACTAATCTCATTATTGTTATGAGAAATAGTGCAACATAAGTACTGTTCCATGTAAGATGGCTACTTTTACGTACTTTCTGTTAAAATTGACTTATAGTGTAAGTGAGGTGCCTTATGAAGATACAAGTAGCGAGTAATCTGAATAAAGAAAAAATAGCTTCTGAAATTAAAAATGCGGTGATTGTGGATACAGGCGACTACATTTTATATGAAAACAATTCACGCATCCGTGTTAGTGATGGGTACAATCTGCAATATTTACCCTTAGCTAGTGTGTATGTCGTTGAAACAATTAACGGTGTAAATACAGTATTTACTGAGAACTCAAGCTATACAAGCTCACAGAACCTCCAGTCTATGGAGACCTTACCACTGATTCGTATCAACAAATCTACCTTAATAAACATTGAGCACATTCAAGATATTAAAGTTCGATTGAATATGAAGTATTCCTTACACATTCATAATCGTTGGCTTGATGTAAATCGAACGTACTACTACCAGTTTAAAGAAGCAATTGGCTTATAAGGAGAGTGTATGAAACTTACATTTACAATTACATTAATAGGCTTAATTGCCTTGTTTATCATCTTTGCATACATCTACTACCTTTATAGGAAAGACCTCGCAAAACAAGCTTTAACAGCTTTAAAAGGAGGTAAGCAAAGAAAGACCCTAAGTGTTGCTAGTTTCTTTATTATTTCAAGCATCATATTCGTAAGTAGTACTGTTATGCTTGTTTATTTCGATTATTCCTACAGTGCATTTGCTTATACCAATTACTGCGCTGCTGACCTTAACGATACTGATAACACCTGTATTAATCCCTTCGGTAATGTGATCTATAAAGATATTCAAAAAGCATTAGAATCTATAAACCCGGATTTAGGTGAATCACATAGTATTCAAGCTTTATTTGCATATCCATGGTTAATTGACACAGGGAACGAGGATATAAAAACCTTCGAAAACAACTATTATTTCCACAATAATATTGTCTTGACTAAAGATAGGACTTTTGTGATTGATGACACTTTACTTTTAACTATCAATAGACCACCATCAATAACTTCTAATATTAATGTAACGGTAACAAACCTTAGCAAAAAGAATCAAGCAATTACCCCTTTTAAACCATTGAGTATTTTTCTTGGCGAGCAGTTGCTACTACCTACGAACTATAGTGAGCTATATATTACGCTTGAACCAAACGACACTCAAACTCTCGATTACATCATTCCAAGTGATGAAACAAGTCTTGGGAGAGTATTACGCATTCAAACTTCGAGTTTAACTTATGAGAGGAGTGCTAATTAATGAAAAAAATCAAGTCACTAATACTACCTATTCTACTTTTTTCAATTTTCCCTATTTGGTATTTCATATCATGGGATATTGGATTTGATGCAGCTGATGGTTCTTGGAAATATAGCATGTATCACTTTCTTGATTACAAAAGACAGTTACTGTTTGCAATGTTAGTTTTAGTCGTAGTAGTTTTACTTTTCTTAAAGCATGAATTTTACAGTGGTAAGAAGCGGAAATATCTAATGCTTAGCTTTATATCGCTTCTTTTATTTCTAATATGTCATCTAGCTTTCTTATTCTTTAGTTTACATTCTCTAGCAAATGGTGGTATTTTTAATGCGAACACTCCTGCTTACAATCCAATATTAATGGATTTAACACTATACCTTCAATTCCCTTCTTATGTGGTATGCATAGTTAGTTATTTATATGCAGTCACGTATCTTGATATAAGCAAAAGCAAAGCAGAAACCAGTAATTAACACTGGCATTAGAGCTATTCAAATAAATTAAGCAACTCATTCCTTTGAATAGTTGCTTTTTTCATCGTAATTAAGTATTATAGTCATGCATGCCGCCATAGTTCAATGGCAAAATAGAGCAATGGTAATGCTCAGTTCCGAGTTCGATTCTCGGTGGCGGCACCATATGTAGACATTCAAAGCACCTGTGAGTGAATTTCGCACTTAACGGGTGCTTTTTTGTATAATATCGCAATGTTAATTGGAATATCCTTAATACTTGATCCTATGATAATGAACTCAAAAAATAATTTTATGAACAAAAAGTCTCTTCTTTATCTTATCAATCTAGCTAAGAATACAAAGGAATACATTGATAACTCTTCATATATCTAAAGGTATTTCAAATATTGATAAATCATTAGATATGCACTTGATGATGTAACACAAACGTGTTACAATGATTTCAAGAGGTGATACCATGAGTACAATAACTATCCGAACTACGGAAAAAGAAAAAAAACTGATACAAGAGTACGCAAAGTTTAATGGTATGACAATTAGCGATTTTATTAAGAAATCGATGATTGAGAAAATCGAAGACGAATATGACTATCAAGTTGGAGAGAGAGCCTATAAGGAATATCTTACAAGCGGTGAAAAACCTATGCCAATAGCAGACTTACTAGAAAAAATTGAAAATGAGTAGTATGTATCGTGTTGTTTTTTCAAAAGGATTCGAAAAATCAATAAATAAAATTGACAAGAAACAGCAAGTTATATTGTTAAATAAACTGATGCTAGACTTGGATAGTTCAGTGAACCCACGACAATTTGGGAAAGCTTTGGTTGGTAACCTGAAAGGCTTGTGGCGCTATCGATATGGAGATTATCGTATTATTGTCCATATCCAAGATAATGAGTTGATTATCCTTGCTTTAGAAGTAGGGCATCGTAAAGATAAATACAAAAAATAACATATCAGCGACGTGGACCTTGTCAATTGGACAGATTAAATAAATAGAATGTGAAGTGAACTTATCGGTATATATATTGCTAAGTTCACTTTTGTTATGTTGTTAGGTCTGATTGTTTCATAGTATTACTCAATTGATTGACTAATTGAGGTTAGATATCTTCAATTCGGCAGTTGAAAGACAATGTGACATCCGAAATCGAAACATTTCTATTTGTAGAAGCATTATCTCTAACATCATTTCTGCATTCGTTTTGTACGCTCTTGATCAAATCTTATCCATATTTTCATACTTTTGTGATACTGTTGTTCTATATTAAGGAGCACAACATGAATATTACTATTTACCACACTAATGATATCCACAGTAATTTCGTGAATATGAAACACATTCATGGGTATATTAAACAGAATAAGACACCTAATGATTTCTACTTTGATAGTGGTGATTTTACTGATTTATCGAGTGCAGTAGTCCAAGCAGATGGTGGTATTTCAGCTATGAAAATATTTGAAGATTGCCAACTTGACGCTATGAGTCTTGGTAACAATGAGATAGATTTAGGATTGGAAAGACTGCAAACTCTTAGCTTATCACCTATCCCACTATTGTCTTCAAACATTACTACAAACGATAATGAGAAAATATCAGGCATTTTTCCATCAGTAATTTTGGAAAAAGCTTGTAAAAGATTCTTAATTATCGGCGCTTCACCCTATTACTCTGAAACATTAAAGCACGATGCATACAATCTGTTCTTTAATATGGGGAACATCAAATCACACGACCCTATTCCCTATCTCAAGCAAGAAATTGAAGCGAATAAAGGAAACTATGATTTTTGCATATTCTTATCTCACAGTGGCATTAATATCGATAAAGAATTACTCAAAAATATTCCTGAAATCGATCTTTGTTTAGGCGGACATTCGCACAGTGTAGAATCTAAAGGTAAGTACTCTCAATCAGGAAGAGGAGAGAAGATTGGTAAAATTGTTCTCGACGTTAACGATGACCGTATCTCAATTATTGAGAATGTTCAAATTGATTTAACTTACCAAGAAAATAAGGAGTTTGATATTCTTTTCGATAAGATTACTGTGCATACTGATCGCATTCTATCACTGCCCTTACCTGCGATAAGAGAGTTAAGCTTTGCCCCTTATACCGAAAGCGAGTTTATAAACTTTATTTGTGATGCACTTTTACATGAATACCCTTGTGATTTCGCTATAATGCACGCAGGAATTGCTAGTAGTAACTTAGAATTACCTGTATCAAAGAAATCATTACTTCAAACTTTGCCATCAAAACTAAACCCTACCTTATATGAAATATCCGGACAAGCAATTCGAGAAGCAATACATCAGTCATTTGATGAGAAGCATATACACCAAGATGGAAAAGGTGCCGGATTCAGAGGAACAACTCTCGGTGTTCTCGGTTTCAGCCATAACTTTAGTATTGATATCACAAATCAGTTAATACTAATAAACGGAATCGAGCTTGTCGATACAGAAACTTACACAATAATCACAGATGATTACCTACAAAGAGGAAGTGGTTACCCTAGTATGAAAGTTAGCGAAGAAGAAGCGACATTCTACTCACCTTTTATCCGCGATATTGTGGAAAAACACCTATTGAATCATAATATTTATAAATCATGCACGATAAATAGAATTATTTAAAACTGAAAATGTCTTTCAAAAACATCTCAAGCTTAAGAGATGTTTTTTCTTAAACAAAGACGTTATGTCCTCTTGTAAAGCATGATTTTGCGAAAATATAGTGTTGCAATTTAGTTTTCTTTTGAAACTTTATTTCAATATTTTATAATATTTATGAAATAAAGTATTGAAAATTAAGATTGTTCTTGTTAGAATCGTTGTGGAAGGGTTTTCACAATCTCTTCAGGAGGAAAGAAATGGATAAAGTATTAGAAATAATAGAACGCAAGCTTTTGCCACCACTTACAAAACTTGCTGAATTACGCCACTTACAAGCTGTGCGTGATGGTATCATCTCTACAATGCCAATGATTATGATTGGTAGTTTCTTTGTATTATTGGTACAATTCCCTATTCCAGCATGGAAATCATTAATTGCACCGATATCTACAGAGCTTATGTTCCCATATCGAATAACTGTCGGTATGATGGCAATATACGCTTCATATGGAATGGGTAGTATATTAGCTAAGTCTTATGGTCTTGACCGTACTTCGGGTGGAGTTATCTCTCTTGGAGCATTCTTAATGACTGTGTTGCCTCAAATCGCAACAAGTGAAGCAACAGGATCATCTTTAGGTTTTGTTATTCCTATGACTTACCTAGGTGGTTCTGGGATGTTTACAGCGATACTCTGTATGATATTTTCTGTAGAAGTATTACGTTTCTGTAAAACTCACAACATAACAATTCGTATGCCTGAACAAGTTCCACCAGCAGTATCTCGTTCATTCGAAGCCATTATTCCAGGTATGATTGTAATTACTGTCGTTTGGTTTGTTTCAGCAATTCTAAAAATTAACGTAAACGAAGTCTTAATGGGATTATTCTCTCCACTAGTAGCCATCGCCGGTAACACGTATCTTGGAGTAATTATTCCTGTATTACTTATTACTATTCTATGGTCTGCCGGTATTCACGGTGTTTCTGTTATTGGATCAGTCATTCGACCAATTTGGTTAGTATTACTCGAACAAAACATCACCGCTGTCGCAAACGGACAAGTTGCGCCAAACATTGGAACCGAAGGATTCTTTGATTTATTTGTATGGATTGGTGGATCAGGTGGGACACTCGCTCTATGTATCCTATTCCTATTCGCTAAATCAAGTTACTTAAAAGAAATTGGAAAACTATCAATTGTTCCTGGTATTTTCAATATTAACGAACCGATTATCTTTGGAGCACCTATTGTAGTCAACCCACTCTTGGCAATTCCTTTCATTTTAGGACCAGCTATTACCACTACAATTACTTATATCGCAATGAAATTTGAATTGGTTGCTAAAGTTAGTGTTGTTGCTCCTTTCGCAATCCCTGCACCTATCAAAGCATTTATCTCAACAGGTGGGGATTGGCGTGGAATTGTCCTTGTACTCATCAACTTTGCAATATCACTTCTTATTTACTGGCCATTCGTAAAAGCTTATGATAAAAAAATGCTTGCAGAAGAACAGCTGACAAATAGCGAAACTTTTGATATTGTTAATGGTATAGAATAAGACAGGAGACATCATGCTAAATAAATTCGGTGTAATAGAGCAGCTTCGTAATCCATCAATCGATTATACAAAGAACGAAAAGATGATTGCACACTATATATTAGAAAATATAGAATTAGTAACGAACATGAGCATTCACGAACTTGCTGAGAATGTTAATGTTAGCCCTACTGCTATTTCTCGTTTTTGTAAGCGTATTGGGGTTCCTGACTATAAAACATTTAAACTTAGTCTATCTACAGATTATCACCGAATCTTACATAAGCAAACAGAACAAGAAAAGTCGACTAGCTCTGAAAAATCATACTTAGATGAGATTATTTCCAATCTTAAAGTCACTTACAATCAGGATCAAACTAAAGTTTTAAGAGAAGTAGCACAAAGAATCAATCGAGCTACGATTGTCTATGTCTTTGGAATTGGCTTCTCGAAAATGGCAGTAGAAAGTATTGCACTGCGTTGGACATATATAGGTAGACCTATCGTTGTAATTAATGAACGCGACACTGGTTTAGAAATGGTGTCAAACGCCCCTAAAACAGCGCTGTTCATCGGCATCTCAAACTCAGGTAATTCGCAGGATGTACACCGAGTTATGCTTGCTGCAAAAGATAGAGGGATTACAACAGTATCAATTACTAAATATGAGAGAAGTATTATTTCAGAACTTTCTGACTTATCAATATTTACTTCCAACATGCATGTTAACGATGACTTGAGATCATATAATCTCTATTCTCAACTATTAATGATTGACTTACTCTACTCAGAATACTTGAAAATTAGTAAGTAAGCAGAACACCCCACGTATCAATTTGATACGTGGGGTGTTTTACTATTATATAAATTATTACATTCTTGATAAGCGATCGTCATACTTCGCTTCAAGTGCTTCATTATATTCTCTACCACCATCTTCGTTTTGTGAACGATAGATTTCTGGTTCAATTCCTTGTTCTACTAGAAGTCTTGCAGCTTCATAAGTTACTGCCTGAAGTAGAATTGACGTCGTAATCGTCGACATACCACAAACTTTATACTCATACCCTCAACTTCAATGGAAGCATCTCCTGATACGACTTTATTATCTAATACATAATCAGCGACTTCAAACAATCTTTTGCCACTACTATGTTTGGAACTAACCTCCTTCGACATTTCCAAGGATGTCACTGCCACTATCTTAGCACCCTTATTTTTAGCTTCTAGTGCTATATCTATCCCTAAAGGATTTCTACCTGAATTGGAAATAATAAATAATATGTCATTTTCTCTGATATCGCATCGTTTAGCGAATACTGTTCCTGGACCTTCTACAGATTCGTACATCCCTGCTGAGGGTTCTTTTAGATTTCTAGAAGGGATAAATCCACCTGCTCTATGTGTTAGTTCGAGTGCTCCAGCTACTGAATGACCTGCGCCATAAGCAAGTAATATACCATTATTTTTAAAACTATCTACAACTGCTTTAGCAATTTCATTTATAGCATCTGTTTGCGTAGATTCAAGATCAATAAGTAATTCTTTAACATATGGAAAGACTTTGTTTGTCATTATACTTCCTCCTTATTTCTAGTATATCATGGTTTGATTTAAGTAAATTTAGACTTACTTATACAAACATAAGATATATTTATGTATATACAAAAAGAGCAAGACTTGTAATCTTGCTCTCGAGCACTAGGCATGGCGCTTAATACTCACCTTTGGCACGTAACCAAAAATCAACATCTCCCGATGCACTATTTCTGGAAAAGGAATCTAAGTTAAAAGACACCTTGCTTTTCCTTCTCTTGTATTCTTGTTCGAACTTAAGGAGTTCATTAAAGTTCCTAAAGACTAATCCATATTTATAAATATGCTTTTTACCATTATCATCTACTTTTACTCTTGCATTGTATCTATTATGAATATATTCCATCTCTATCACCCATCTGAATGATAACAAGAGTAATGGACACTTTATGGCTTCTATTTTATTATTCTATATCTTCAAGGTTAATGAGTTCTTTAAAAGTGAATTCTCTATCTTTATATTCAAGCTTAAGAATTGCACAGTTTCCAATTTTTCCACCTTCAGTTACATCTTGTGTGCCTTCAAGTTGAATGAGGAAGTTCATTATTGCGCCTCCATGGGATACTACCAAAACGGTATTTGAACTCTCTTCCATTATATCTGTTAATGTCTTCATCATACGTTCTCTAACCATTGCTGATGACTCACCACCATATGGTAAATAGAAAGTTTCATATCCTTCACGTGTTCGGGGATTTAGATCTTCACTTTCTCCCTCAAAGGTTCCATGGTCAAATTCTTTGATACCTTTCAAACGCTTATACTCCATAGCATTACGTGTCACCAGTTCCAAAGTATCGGAAGCACGTTCAGATGTTGATGAGTACGCTTTATCAATCGTTATAGTATCAAAGAATCGTGCTGCATGTTGCGCTTGTTGTATTCCAAGTTCTGTTAAAGGTGAATCGCAGGCACCCTGTATTTTTCCTCGAGCATTAAATAGTGTTTGTCCATGTCGCATTAAATATAATATTTTCGTCATAATATACCTTCCCTCATTATCAGCTAGATACATAATATCGCATCTACAGTTGTTTTCAAGTAGCTACTTTATAGAGTAAAACAGCCCTCCTATAATTTCTATAAGAGGACTGTAGTTATTTGTGTATCTTTTATCTTACCAATCTTTTTGGAAAGTAACGCCTGCTTTTTCAAGCTCAGCAATCTTATCTTTAAATTGTGGTAAGTAATCTTTGTTTGCTACAAGCATAACATTAAGCATTTCTTTAGCTGTGTCACCACTTGTAATTAATGGATTAATTGTGAAGGCATGAAGTGCTGCGTCATAGTTACCTGTAACTGCTGCTTCAATAACTGTTTCTTCCATACCCTTCATAAGTTGCAACATACCACGTGCTGCTGGTTTGAAACTACCCCAGTTATGTGGTTCTGGACCGTGTCCTGTAATTACACTTGTTACCTCAATGATTGAATCATAAGGTAAGTCTGAAATTGCACCATTATTTTGTGTTGATACAACCATTTCTGTACGTTTATCATTATGGATTGATGCAATTAATTCACATGCTGCATCAGAGTAGTGTGTACCACCACGTTTTGTAAGTTGCTCTGGTTTGTAATCAAGAGCTGGGTCTTTATACAATTCAAAGAGTTCTGCTTCTGTACGTTTTACAGTTTCTGCACGTGTTTCATGTTTCTTATAGGCTTCTAATTGTTCGTTAAGCATTTGCTCTGTAATGTAGTAATAACGGTGGTAGCCACATGGCAACATTCCTAAGTGTCGAACTTGTTCGTATTGGAATGGTGATTGGTGAATATTCTTCATATCACTTATATCTTTATCCAATTGGCGTTCTGGGTTATAGATACGCTCGATAAGTTCTGCTGTAACTTCTTTACCATTTGGTTCCCAAACTCTATGCCAGTGGAAGTGGTTTAAACCAGCATATTTGTGGAATAGTTTTGTACTATCTTCTTCATATCCCATTGCAATGTGGTTTGACTTAAATGAACCAATTGGAACGTTACATAGTCCAACAGTCTTAGCCCATCCACCAACTTTAATAGCTGCTTCTGTTACCATACCTGCTGGGTTTGTAAAGTTTACCAACCATGCATCTGGACATAATTCTTTCATATCTTCGATGATTCCTAAAATTACAGGAATTGTACGGAATGCCTTAAAGATACCACCAGCACCGTTTGTTTCTTGACCTGTCATACCATAGCTTAATGGAATACGTTCGTCACGAATACGTGCATCAAGTAATCCAACACGGAATTGTGTTGTAACGTAGTCTGCATCTTTAAGTGCTTCACGTCGATCAAGAGTTAAATGGATATCCCAGTCAAGACCAGCTGCCTTAACCATACGTTTTGCCATTTCTCCAACGATTTCTAGTTTTTCTTTTCCATCCTCAATATCAACTAACCATAATTCACGAATATCTAATTCATGTTGTCGCTTAATAAATCCCTCAATCAGTTCTGGTGTATAACTACTACCTCCACCAATTGTTACTATTTTAATTGAACTCATTTTATATACTCCCTTTCTACCTCTAATCTTATATCTTTTAATAATGCCTCACAATAATTTGGGTGAAACAAAAAACATGTTTCCGTTATCTTTATTTATAACAGAAAATTACGGAAATGATTTCCAACACTCGTTAAATTCCAGTGAAATCTGGTTTTATTATTGTTTCAAAATCGAAACTGTTTTCACTGCTGTCAAACTTCAATTTAACAATACTGCAGTTATCAAAACTATTGGTTTTACGCAGTTCACTTACTGCCTCTATTCCAATAACTTCACGTAAGAAACATGATATAGCTCCAGCATGAGATACAATCAGAACCTTGTCGTGTTCTTTCTGCATCATGATCTCTTTACATTTAGCCATGACTCTGGCACTCACATCTAAAGATGACTCTCCTCCAAAGAGAGGATAGATATCATCTAATCCGTTCTCCCACTGAGGATGAAGCTTTTCACTTTCACCTTCAAAGATAGCGAAATTTCTTTCCTTCAATTCCTTATGTCTTTCATAAGGCATTTTATTTCTGGTAACAATCTCGAGTGTATCGGAAGCCCTCTCCGCTGTAGAACAATACGCAAACTTGATATCGAGAGTATCAATGATATCAGCTGCTCTTTCTGCTTGTTTAATTCCTCGATCCGTTAGTGGTGAATCACAAGCACCTTGGATTAATTCTTTCTGGTTAAACAGTGTTTGACCATGTCTCATCAAATATAATGTTTTCATAATCCCTCCTTTTTTTATTGTAGCAATTCCCAATGTTTTTTACCCTTATATCCTTTAGTTTGAAAATGAGTTCCGTTATTTCAAAATATACGTTATTATTTGTGAATTTAGTTCCATCTTAAACATGTGCCTATGATATAATTAATGAGGTGATACTATGCTTCTATTTAATAAGCTTCGAACAATCGACAGTCTTTCCGATTCAGAAAAAATGATTGCTCAGTTTGTCCTTGATCGACCACGTGAAGTGATTGATATGAATATCGATGAGTTCGCAAACTTAAACTATGTTTCAAACTCATCAATTGTTCGTTTCTGTCAGAAACTTGACTTCAAAGGATTCTCTGATTTTAAAATACGTCTTGCTTCAGAAATTAACACTTTTTTGGTAAGCGATAAACGGGTTGAAGTAGATATGCCTATTGGCCCCAATACACCACCAAAAGAGATATCAACTACCTTCTTAAATTTATACCTACAGACTCTAACAGACGCTCATACAGTTCTTGATATTGACTCTTTAGAAGAAGTTGCGAAAGTTTTAGAAGATGCTGATGTCATTACAATTCTTGCTACTGGGCCCTCAATGGTTGTGGCTTTAGATTTCTATTATCGAATCAAGAGATTAGGTTATGTGGTTATCATTGAACCGATAACTGGATACCACTCGTTACCACAAGTTAAACGTTCTGATAAAGAAGTAGCCCTCATCATTACAAGTTTTGGTAATAGTCATTATGTAAAAAACTGGGTAGAGACAGAGAAGCGTTTGAATACTCCGACAGTTATGATCTGCTTAAACCCGTTATCTCCATATCTAAATCAAGTAGATTATCAAATTGTACTTGATACTGGAGAACAAAGAGTTCATAAACTCGGACATTTTGCTTCTCGAACGGCAATGAATTATATCTTAGATTGTCTCTATGCTACGATGTTTAGTCTTAACTATGAAAAGAATGAAGCAATCCTTTATTCAGAACGAGACGATGCAGAGAAAAATAATATTCAATAATTAAATCAGACTAAGTACCTTTCTAACAAGCAATTGTTAAGAGTACTTAGTTTTTGTTAACTTATACACAAAAATATCAATCGCTTAAGTGTATTAGTAGCTTAATATTTGGTAAAATAGAACATATACTTAGCCTAACTAAGTGAGGAGGTAATTATTATGGATTTAAAGCAATCTGTTGATACGATTTTTCCTCAATATCAACAGGCTCTGAAACGCTTGGTTGAAATTCCAAGTGTTCTTGATGAAAATGGTGTAAAGCCTTTTGGAAAAAATATTCAAAAGGCACTCGAAGAAGTAATCGCTATTTCTGAAGAGCTTGGATTTAGAACATTCACAGATCCAGAAGGATATTATGGATATGCTGAAATTGGAGATGGAGAAGAAATGTTTGGGGTTCTTGGTCACATGGACGTTGTTCCTCAAGGTGATTTAAGTGCTTGGAACTCTAATCCTTTTGAATTAACTGAACGTGACGGCTTCCTAATTGGACGTGGTACATCCGATGACAAGGGACCAACGTTGGCAGCGATGTTTGCCTTAAAGTTGTTGCTTGATGAAGGGTACGAACTAAACCAACGTGTTCGTTTCATCTTTGGTACTGACGAAGAGTCATTATGGCGTTGTATGAAAGCTTACGTTGCTAAAGAAGAGATTCCGTCAAAAGGATTTACTCCTGATTCCAGTTTCCCATTAATTTATGCAGAAAAAGGACTCATTGAGTTTACACTAACTTCGCATCAAGTTTCAGATGTCGACTTAGTCTGTGATGGCGCTCTTAATGCCGTTCCTTCGACAGCATCTACTAGCTATGATGAAGCAGTTATTGAAGCCCTACAATCACTTGATTATCCTTATCACATTGAAGGAGATCGAATAATATCTGAAGGCGTAGCAATTCATGCTAAAGATGCCGACAAAGGTCAAAATGCTTTAGTTCACCTTGCGGAAGCACTTCATAAAGCTGGAAAAACAAACGACCTTATTAAATTTATCGTCGAGAAATTATCCAATCCAAATGGAACACTCATTTATGGTGACGTTGAAGATGAGGTTTCTGGAAAATTAATGCTCAATGTTGGTACAGCTAACTTTAAAGAAAACATTCAAACAGTAGGGATTGATATTCGATTCCCTGTTACATATCCTGTTGAAACAGTTAAAGAAAAACTAAATAAAGCAGCACATCAATATGAAATTGTTGTCGAACTCTTCGACTACTTAAAATCAATTTATATCGACAAAGATTCTGACTTTATTCAATCGCTCATGGGCGCTTATCAAGATATTACCCATGATACAGTATCAGAACCAATCACTAGCGGTGGAGCTACCTATGCTCGTGCTATGGATAACGTCGTTGCCTTTGGTGCATTACTTCCTACTGGTGTAAAAACAGAACACCAAGCTAACGAACGTATATCAATCGCTGATATGAAAGTTGCTATGGAAGTTTATGCCCAAGCATTTAGGAATATCGTAATTAAATAACATACACGGACAGGGGAAAAATATGAAAAAGAAATTTAAAATGCCGAGCTCATATACGATCGTATTTATCGCTTTAATCATTACTGCTTCTTTAAGCTATTTTGTTCCACAATCAGTTTTTGATAAATCATCTGGTGAAATTGTATTCAATGCTATTTATAATGCAGATGGAGTTCTTGTACAAGGTGCGGGACTTCAACCTTACGGACTATGGGATCTTATCCTTGCTCCAATTAAAGGCTTCCAATCTGCAAGTGATGTTGCAATTGGGATTCTCTGTGCAGGTGGCTTCTTAGCCGTCCTTAACAAAGTAGGTGCTCTTGAAGCAGCTATCGGTAGTCTTTTAAAGAAATTTACTGGTAATGTCCTTATTGCAGTTATGACATTTGTCTTTGCAATTCTTGGTACATCCTTTGGTTTCTGGGAAGAAATTACAGCTTTCGCAGTTGTAATCATTCCGATGTTTGTCATGGCTGGTTATGATGTCATGACTGGTATTGGGGTGTTATTTGTTGGTGCTACTATTGGTAACATGGCAAGTATTGTTAACCCATTCTCAACCGGAGCAGCCGTTGCAGCTATCGGTAATCCAGAATTATCAATTGGTTCAGGAATTATCTTACGACTTGTAATATTTGTTGTACTTTATCTCATCGGAACAGCAATGTTAATTCAATACGCTCAATCTGTTAAGAAGAATCCTAAGAAGAGTATCATTGCCGATCTTGAAGATATTCATACATTAACAGATGCAAACGAAAGCTTACCAGAATTCACTACTCGTAGAAAATGGTCAGCATTCGTACTTGTACTCGTAATTCTCTTAATGATTATTGGGTACATTCCATGGGCAGATTTACTAGGAGAAAATGTTGCGAATGCTGTTAACTCACCATTCACATTCCTAGCATCCATTCCTGTTCTCGGAAACCTTATAGGTGCCTCACATATCACTCCGTTTGGAGATTGGGGATTTAATGAGTTTGCTTTCCTATTCTTCATGGGCTCATTCTTATTAAAATTCATCAACGGACTCAAAGAAATGGAATTCATCAATACCTTCATTGATGGTATGAAAGATCTCTTTGGAGTTATTGTGGTTCTTGCTATTGCTCGTGGTATCGCTATTATCATGGGTAGTTCAACTAAAGGTATGTCGATTACATTCATCTATTGGATCTCGAATGCTTTAGCTAATGTACCTCTTTGGGTCTTTGGTGTCTTTGCAATTGGTGCCTATGTCCTGATTGGTATTTTCTTACAATCAACAAGTGGTGTTGCAGGCATCTCAATGCCAATCTTAGGAGCTGTTGCTGCCGCACTCTTCGTGAACAACGCAGTAGGTTCATCTGGCGGACAAATTATCTTAATCTCAGCATTTACTGTAGGGGTTAACTTCATGTCAGGTATCTATCCTGGAGCGACCACCATGGGTACTCTCGAACTCGTTAACGTTCCTTATGATCGTTACCTTAAGTTCATGTTGAAAATAGTATTGGTACTTCTCTTTGTATCTGCAATTATTATATCTATTGCACCTTACATCGGTATAGTACGTTAAAAATATTAAAAGTAGTTGCTACCTTATTTGGTAACAACTACTTTTTTAACGTTTACATGCAAAATCAAGTGTTTCTAGCTCAGTGATGAAACTATCTAGATTCACTTCATCCACTTTTTCAAATGGTAAGTTTTGTTCCATCGCTAACTTCTTAATACTTTCCATATCTAATTTATCATAGTCAACACTTAGTTTAACGAGAACCTCTGTTGAGGACTCACGACTAGCTGTTGCTGAGATTCCTTTGAACTCGTTGACACCACCAAACACCATTTTTAAGAAGATAAAACTTGCATCTATTTCTTCTTGTGACCCAAGGACTGTTGCGGTACCGTCGATTTTCTTTATTATGTTGTTATCTGATGAGATAACGAGCTCTGTGGCAACTTCCGCATCAACACCACCGAGAGTACAAATAGTTTGATCGTACTTAGTAGTTTCTGGCTTAGAACAAGCAACCAAGCTAAGTAAAACAATTGTGATAATTAATTTTTTCATATGTACACCTTCCGATGTAATCATAACAATGTTGATGATACTTTTCAATGAAAATTTAGAGACCAGCAACACCACAAGCAATTATTTTGATATACTTTAATAAACAAATAGGAGAAGTAATTATGAACGATCTTAAAATCTCAGAAATCATGAAAATGCAGGAAGACCTTTTTGAACTAAATAAAAAGAATTGGAACCCATTAGAATCTGAATACGGGAAGGACTCTTTCTTGTGGATGATTGAAGAAATTGGTGAATGCATCGCAATTATCAAGAAAAAGGGACATGATGAAATTGTTAACAATCTTGATGTTAGAAATCACTTTGTTGAAGAAATGGCAGATGTATTAATGTACTACAGTCAAATTCTTTTGCGATTCGGAATTAGTGCTGAAGAGCTCGCTGAAACTACATTCGCTAAGCATCAAAAGAATATCAATCGAAATTACCAAAAAGAGTATATGAATAAGTAATGCAACAGTAATGACTTTCATGTTAAAATTAAACAAAGGAGAGATAATTATGGCATATCACAGTGAAAAGAAATTATATCGCGATACTGATTCTGGTATGATTGGCGGAGTTTGTGCTGGTCTATCTGAATACCTCCGATTTGATGTAACATTATTACGTATTATCTTCGCAGTCTTATCGTTAGGTTGGGGATCTGGAGTCATTCTTTACATTATTTTGTGGATTATTCTACCAGAAAAGAATACATTTCAATAATCTCGGGATACCTCGAGATTTTTTGTTGCAATTGACACTGTATCTTTTCACTTCTTTTCCATAATTTTCTTGTAATTGTATGCTATTTATAATACAGTTAAGATATAAATCAAGGAGGAATTACTATGGAATTTTTACCTTATGTTGGTATTGCATTAATTATTATTTTTGTACTAACTTTGATATTTACAGGATATGTTAAAGCTTCGCCTGATGTTGCTTTCATAATCACTGGTATCAGACGTAATGTACGTTATATCATTGGACGATCGGCTGTTATGATTCCGTTCCTTGAAAAGAAAGATACATTAATCCTCAAACTTGTACAAGTTGATATCCGAACAGAATCAGCTGTACCTACGCAAGAATTCATTAACGTTAGAGTTGATGGTGTTGCGAACGTTAAAATAGATAAAGAGCTACAACTCATTGAACGTGCTGCAGAAAACTTCTTGAATAAAGATGAAGTCTATATTGCTCGTATTGCTCAACAAGTTCTTGAAGGTAACATGCGCGAGATTATTGGACAAATGAAGTTAACTGAGCTTGTTCATAACCGTGATGTGTTTGCTCAAAAAGTTCAAGAATCAACTGAAGATGAATTAGGTCGTATGGGTCTTGTGGTTGTTAACTTAACGATTCAAAATTTTATTGATGATAACCATGTTATTGAAAACCTTGGTATTGACAATATTGCACGTATTCAAAAGACAGCTGCTATTGCCAAAGCTGAAAGTACTCGTGATATAGCAATTGCTCAATCTGAAACAGATAAACAAGCTAACGATGCTCGTATTCTTGCTGAGACAGAGATTCAACAAAAGAACAACGAACTTGAAGTTAAGAAATCACAACTTAAAGAAGTCGCTGAAAGAGAACGTGCTAAAGCAGATATTGCTTACCAAATTGCGCAAGAGCAATCACGTAAAGCATTAGAAATTGAACGTGAAAATGCTGAAATTGCTAAAGTTGAAAAACAAGCAGAGCGTTTAGATAAAGAAATCCAAGTTCAAGAACGTAAATTACGTGCTGACGTTGAAAAAGTAGCGGAAGCTGAAAAATATAAAGAACAACAAATTGCAGATGCTAAAGCTTATGCTATTGAAAAAGAAGCTGAAGCTATGAGTAAGAAAGCTCAAGCTGTTACCGAACTAGGTCTTGCTGAAGCCCGTGTTATGCGTGAAAAAGCTGAGGCGCAAAACATCTTGAATCAACAAGCATTGGCTACTCGCTTAATTGACTTACTACCTGAAATGATTGGAAGTCTATCTGAGCCACTACGAAATGTTGACACAATCACAATGTATGGTGAAGGCAATGTCAGCCAATTCATGGGTGATCAAGTCAAATCAATGGAGTCAGTATTCAGTGGCATTCGTCAAGCAACTGGTCTTGATATCGCTGAGATTATCCAAGGTCGTGTTGTCGGTGAAGCACAAGGTGAAGGCTTCTCAAAGGCACTTCAAAAAGAAGATGTCACGATTCAAGACAACCAAACAAAATGAACGTATTAGACTGTTTAGCTCACTAAACAGTCTTTTCTTTCCATTAATCCACCCTTTCATGACATCTGTATGATTTTTTTGTGAAATTATGATAGAGTTATACTACTTTTTGAGGGAGATAATATGAAAGACTTAATTAAATATAGAAAAAGAAGTGCTTGGAGAGTTTTTGCGATATTTTTAGTAATGGGTATCAGTGGATTCTTCGCACTTGGGGAAGTTGATAATACTATTGATAGTATTCTAGGAATCACTGCTAAAAAAATTACTACAGTTGAAGACTTTGACAAAGCAATGAACAATAAAGACCGTGTAAAGATTGACGTTGATTTTTTGGGGACAACCGGATTTTATTACGGTAGTACAAATGACATAAAATATACGATATCTTATACGCAATTCGACAATAAGTTATTGTTAGTTAGACAATACGATGATTTTGACTACAACAAAGAAATCGAAGGAGTTATCGAAAGTATCACTATTAAGAATACTGGGAAACTTGCAAACTCCACTGTTAAGCGCAACATCATTCAAGACTATGCTGATAGCTTTGGAATCACTTATGAAGAAGCTGAAGCAGATTTCTATCCATACATTGTGGATTTAGCTGAGTTTAACAGTAAAACAATCTATAACATCATTATTCCTGGAGGCATACTACTTGTTGGTTTAGCTATATTCCTAATTTTAGGCCACAAGGCAGTTAATGATATTGACAAATATATTGGACCTGAAGATCTTCAAAAAATCGATGAAGAATCAGAAAATCCAATTATGACAGCAAAACAATTTATCTTAACCCCTTCGTTCTTCATTAGAAAACGTGGGATTAATATTAAGAAACAAATTATTAAGACTGAAGATATTGCCTATGTCTATCGTAAAGTAACAACACATAGAACGTATGGTATTAAAACTGGAGAGTCACAGCAAATTATTATCTATGCAAATAACTTAAAGAGGCCAGTTGAGATTGGTACTACAGAACGAGATTTTGATGACTTTGTCGATAACTTATATTCTCTAAAACTTAACATTGTATTTGGTTATAACGCAAACTACTTAAGTGCTTGGAAAATGTCAAAGAATAAATCAGGTTTCTTAACAATATTGAAAAACGATTATAATGTGAGTTTTGAAGATGAAAACTCAGAAGATGAGCCAGAAACAGATTTAGAATAACGTAAAAGAAAGGATTGTCTTAACGACAATCCTTTTAAAATCCACCTTTTTTAAGTTCTTGATATAATGCTGATACAGGTAATCCCATAACTGTATAGAAGTCACCTTCAATGCCTGAGACAAAACGTGACGCATAGCCTTGAATGCTATAGCTTCCTGCTTTATCCATCGGTTCTTTTGAGTATACATAGTTTTTAATTTCTTCTTCTGTAAGTTCAAAGAAATGTACCTTAGCTACTGTTGAGAACACTACTTCTTTCAGTGATGAAACAATCGCTACACCTGTGATAACTTCGTGGCTACGACCCGATAGTTTTTGAAGCATACTAACTGCTTCTTCTTCACTATGTGGTTTACCTAGGATTTCTCCATCAATCGTTACAATTGTGTCTGCACCAATGATTATACTTTCTTCATTTGAATCTATAACTGATTTAGCTTTATCATACGCAATCGCTTCGATTTGCTCTCTTAACGTTTTACTGGAGTCATAAACTTCAGTACTCGTAGGAGATACCACTCCAAAAGGCACTTCTAGATATTGCATTAATTCTCTCCTACGTGGAGATTGACTTGCTAATAATAATTTTTTCATTTCTGTAATTCGCCTCTATTCCTTAAATTATTGTACACTATTTATTTCTAATGTACACGTGTTTGATATTAGAATTTGGAATTGGACGTTCTTCTATATCAAATGCTCCCAATGCTTTTATTAAAGGTGTAAGCTGGTGAAAACCATACGTACGAGGGTCAAAGTCAGGATGTTTTTTCATGATTAAGTTACCCAAGTCACCCATAAATACATAGTCATTATCATCTGCTAGATCAAAGATAGACTGTGATATTAGACTTTGTAATTCATGCCGAGATTCTTTACCAAGTTTTGATTTGGACTCATTTACTTTACCCATTACAGCTTGTTCAATATTCTCTAAATATATAAATTTATCACACCCTGCAATGAATGCGCTAGGTGTTTTCTTTTCACCCATACCGATAACCTGTTTACCAGATTCTCTTAGACGCATTGCAAGACGGGTAAAATCAGAATCACTTGAAACGATACAGAAACTTTCAATGTTACCTCCGTATAGAATATCCATAGCGTCGATAATCATTGCTGAATCAGATGAGTTCTTTCCTGTTGTATAGGAATACTGTTGGATTGGTGTAATCGCATGTTCTAATAAGTGACTTTTCCATCCTGAAGAAGTCTGGCGTGTCCAGTCTCCATAAATTCTTTTTATAGTTGGTGTTCCATATCGTGCTATTTCTCTAAGAATTCCTCCAATATTACTGTAAGGAACATTTTCTGCATCAATAAGAACGGCAATTCGTTCATCGTTTTTTACGGTCATTTTTATTTCTCCTTATCTCAAATATTACTCCTTCATTTTCGTTGCGTGCATTAATATTGTAGCCAAATTCAGTCAGTGCTTTGTTTACAATTGAAAGACCGAGACCAAATTGACCACCATCACCCTTTTCATAAGCTCTAAAGAGTTGTTCAACACGGTTAGTATCAATACTGCTACCATCATTGTATACCGAGACATGGTGATCCTCTACCTTGATAACAATCTCTGTCTTAGCATAACGAAGTGCATTGTCTACAAGGTTCTCAATAACGATACGCCAAGGCTCTTCCATTCCATAGACTAAACTATTATCACCTTCAAGGCGAATATCAACACCTTTACCAATTTGCATTGACGATACGATAACTTGTTCGATAATATCTCGCAATTCAAACTCGTGATATTGTACTTTTCCTTCTGATGCAAGGTAATCGAGTCTATTCAAAGTCATGAGACTAAACACTTTCTTCTCAAGGCGATCAGCATGTTCTAAGATTACGTCGACTGATTTCTCTAATGTTTCGTATGGATAAACTCCATCTTTAATAGCCTCACTATATGACTTAATCGTTGCGATAGGAGTTTTAAGATCGTGGGAAATGTTTTGAATCATTTCTTCTTTAACTTTTTCTTGGTGACGAATTTCTTCGTTCATTTCCACAATAACAGATGCTAGTTGTCCTATTTCATCTTCACGATTAATAATGAGTGTAGCTTTCTCACCTTTTCGTATTTTAGTAATATAGTTCTTAATAACATTCAATGGATGAATGATTGAAGAAACCCAAATTAGTAAAATAGTAAAGATTACCGCTAATATCATCGCCATGATATTAACGATATTATTGAGTAAAACTCGTTTATAACTTTGATTGTAATCTTGCGAAATAATCGTTGCGATCGTTGCGTTCTTTTCAGGAATATTTCGTATGGTATACAATCTTGAATCTAAGAACCGATATTGAATGGGTTCATCCAGATCATCACCATCCAATTGAATCTTTATCTGTGCTAGTAGTGCTGGTTCAATTTGACTTATGTCATTAGAAACATATTCACCTTCACGTGTATTAATGATATGAATAATCTTATCATCAGGATAACCAAATAAGACTTCCTCAGGTACGCCACTAATATAATTGAAGATAACATCATTTTGTTTATGTTGAATCAGGTCATAAATCTGCATATCAACAACGGCATTAATGTTTGAAGTTACGGTTCCAAACAAGAAGAATAAAAAAGAAGACAGAGTTAACACAACAATCAGTAGTAATTGTTGTGTTAACGACAGGCTTCTTAGTTTAAGTCTAAAATTTTTCATTATCCGAGTCGGTATCCGAATCCATAAATTGTCTGGATATTTAGATCTGGCATTTTCTTACGAAGTCTTCGTAGCGTATCGTCAACAACACGGTCTGATCCAAAGTAATTGGTTTCCCATACATGAACGAGGATTTGTTCACGTGTGAAGGCTACTCCGCGGTTCTTTACAAACAGCATGAGTAAATCAAACTCTTTTGTCGTAAGTTCTAATTCCATGTCATCTTTACTTGCCTTACGTTGTTTCTCGTCAATGATATACCCATCTACTTCTGTATGCATATCTTGATTATAAACACGTTTAATAATGTTATTAACTCGTAGAACAAGTTCTTTTGGAGAGAAAGGTTTTGTAATGTAATCATCGCTACCTTTTTCAAGTCCGATGATACGGTCAAATTCCTTATCTCTTGCTGACATAAATATTACAGGTGTTAAAGGATCATGTGCTTTAATGATTTCAATGAGGTCATACCCACTTTTATCATCTAGCATAATATCCAAAATCCATAGATGAACATCGTCATCGTTTGCATGCATATGTGCTTCTTCATATGTAAAATAAGAACGAGCTTCGTAACCAGCATTCTCTAAATAGCTCTTTACAAGCTCATTTAGATCCTTTTCATCTTCTACGACATTGATTACATATTTCATACTTTCACCTCACTATATTGTTTGGATAGTTTGAATCATAGCATTTACGTAGTGTTCGCAAATTTCTTGTGTTCTTGCTTCTACCATTACTCGAATGAGTGGTTCTGTTCCTGAAGGTCTTACAAGAATACGTCCTTCAGTTCCAAGTTCTTCTTCAATTTGTTTAATGTGTTCTAATACTTTTGGATGGTGGAGAATAACGTTCTTATCTTCAACTCTTAAGTTAGTTAGGAGTTGTGGGAAACGTTCAAACCCTGCTGAGAGCTCTTTTAAGGACTGTTGCCACTTCTTAGCTACTTCTGCTAATACTAGTGCTGTCAGCACACCATCGCCTGTTGTAGCGTAATCTCTTAAGATGATATGGCCTGACTGCTCACCACCAAGTTTGTAGTCATTATCGACCATTTCACTGAATACATATTTATCACCAACTGAAGTTGTAACATAGTTTAGGTTTAGAGCATCACATGCCTTTAAGAAACCTAAGTTAGCCATAACTGTTGTAACGATTGTATCATCTTTTAACATGTCTTTACTGTGAAGGTATTTTCCTAAGATATAGAGAATTGCATCTCCATCGACGAGTTCGCCGTTTTCATCAATAGCCAAGCAACGGTCAGCATCACCATCAAATGTAAATCCCATGTGTGCTTTTTGCTTAATAACTTCTTCCATTGCTTTTTCTGGGTGTGTTGAACCACAGTTTGTATTGATGTTTAATCCATCAGGATTGGAGTTCATAACAATGACTTCCGCTCCAAGATTTTCAAATACTTCTTGTGCTGATGAGATTGCTGAACCATTTGCAAGATCAAGAACAATTTTCATGTCATCAAATCTTACATCAATGAGGCTTTCAATGCGGTCGATATATTTTTGTAAACCGTGGTGGTATTCAACGACAATACCGATATCTGATGCTGTTGCCAGTTCTAAACTGATTACACCATCGATATACTTTTCGATTTCATCTTGAACTTCATCGGATAATTTCATGCCGTTTCCAGCAAATACTTTTAATCCGTTGTCATGATATGGGTTATGACTTGCAGAAATCATTACTCCTCCTGCAAAGCCATCATTAGTAATTGTGTAAGCAAGTGCTGGTGTTGCACAAACACCTAACATGTATACATCAGCTCCCATAGCTGTTGCACCTGCTGCAATAGCACTTGCAAACATTGTTGAGGAAAGACGAGTGTCTTGTCCCACAATGATTTTTTTCCCTTTATGTAACGCTCCTAAGTACTCCCCAACTTTTAATGCTATATCTACGGTTAGTGAATCATTAGCTTCTCCACGAATACCATCAGTTCCAAAATATTTACCCATTACTAAATCCTCTATCTCTCTATTACATCCATTACAATATGTTCTTTGGCAACCTTAATCTTGAAGTATGGTGCATTTGTATCATCATTATACATTGCGAATACTTCAAACTCTTGATCGTTACCTGCTTTAGCATCTCTTAAATCAATATAGAGATCGACATTGTTGATGTCAAAACCTTTTGTATCAAAAGACTCTGCTGCACCAGTAACTGTGATTGTTATCTTAGTTTCATCTGCAGATTTTGGTGAGATGTCTAAGTTGTTTGGTTTACTACGGTAACTAATAACCATGTCTTCAAAGTCTTTCGTTACTGCTTCGCCCATCTTAATCTCAATATTTACCTTACTTACACTACCATAACGAACGTTCGCAGGTAATGACACTGTTTGTTGTAAAGTAACGGTATCTTTATCTAACTGTGCTGCTTGAATTGGAACACGCACAGAAGTAATGTTTTCAAGTGTTTCTTGAGGTCCATAAATTGTGATTGTATCGTTATCTAATTTGTAATCACTAATATGTTTTCCTTCTGGGAAGTTTCCTTCAAAGACAGGAATAATCTTAACGGACTTACCGTTTTGATCAAGACTTACTTTAGCTTTTACTGTCTTAGGAATAATATCTACTTGATCTAACTTAGCACCTGTTTGGTCATAAGCAACAATCTTCGCATCATCTTCAAAGCTGGCAGTACGTCCACCAACATCAATTAACGCTTTAACAAACGCTACTTTATCGAGTGTGTCTTGTGACGCTTTAATCGATACTTCATGAAGTTCTAATTCTACATCACCGATGTTGTTACGAGGGTCAAGTTTATCACGGTTGATAAAGTCATAACCAAGTTCAACTTTCTTAGCATTCTTAATCTTAATAGTTACAGTAACAGACTCTGGAGTTACATTGGTTCGAACTCGAGTGGAAACACCTTCAATAGCATATTTAACTTGATGTGTTCCTTCTGTATATCCTGTTAAATCTAAAGTAGCTTTAATATTACTACTGTCTGTATTAATCATCGATATATCACTTTGACTACCACTTGCAAGTACGCTAACTGTTTTAGGAATTTCTGTGATTTCATACATTTCAGAGTTGTAAGTCACATTGACAGGAGCATCAAATGGAAGTGATGTTAAGAGTGGTGTTGTCACTGAATTTGAGTTAAACGCGATGTAAACAATAAACGCAACGACAAAAGCAACAAGCTTACCATGACGCGGATTAAAGAGTACACGGTCAAATCCATTACTTAACCAACGAATAATTCGTTGTGCACCATTAGTTAGTGATTCTGTTTGTTTTGAAATCTTTTGTGATTTATCTGCAATAAACTGAGCCAGTTCTGTTTTCTCTTGTTGTGTATCTTGCTCTTTTTTTGGATCATTATTTGGTTTCTGAGTCATGCTCGGCACCCCCTACTTCTTTTGAGGCTTCTACAACATCTTCTTTTGCCTCTTCAGTAGGCACTTCTTCTACCTCTGTTTGCTTTTCATTATTAGAGTTGTCGTTCTCTTTAGTATTTTCTTCTAATGATTCGACTTCTTCTTTAACTTCTTGACTTGTTTCTTTTGACTTTTCTTTATTTGCACTGTCAAAGTCAATTTCATGACCTTGAACATCTTCGTCTACTTTTTTCTTTTTAAAGATTCGTTTTATCGTTTCTTCTGAAGTCTTTGTAGCTTTACTATCTGATTTTGATTCTTCTTTGTCTTCTTTATCTGAATCTTTGGATTTTTCACTTGATTCAACATCTTCAGAAGCTTTAGGTTTCACACCAAATATCTTCATAAACTTAGATTGCTTACTTGGATCTTTACTTCCTTTAATAACAACATCATCGCTATCAACTTTTTCTATCTTAATAGGGTCGATGTTTAATCTTGAGAAATCAAGTTTACGAGCACGTTTTGTAGCAACAGCTTGACTTACCTCTTTCTCAACGTTTTGAATAATTGAGTTTAAGTACTCACGAAGACTTGTAGCATCCATTTCTTTAAGTTTTCCGTTTTCAGCAACAGAAATTGTTCCTGTCTCTTCGGATACGACAATAGTGATTGAATCAGTAACTTCAGAAATACCAATTGCTGCACGGTGACGAGCACCATAGCGTGTAGGTAAGTCCTGACTTGTTGGTGGGAAATATGCTGACGCAGCAGCAATACGATCCCCTTGAATAATGACTGCACCATCATGAAGTGGTGTTGATGTCACAAATATAGAAGTAAGAAGCTCACTTGTTACTAGAGAGTTTAAAGCCTTTCCAGTCTTAACATAGTCATTTAATGAATGACCTTGTTCAAGTGTAATTAATGCACCTGTCTTACTTTGAGAAAGTGAACGTGTTGCACTAACTAGCTCATCAATAAGCTTCTCTTTTTGATTTCCTGAAAGTGTATTAATTGCTGAGAAGACAGATGTTTTTCCAAGACGCTCTAACATTGAACGAATCTCAGGTTGGAATATAATAACAAACACTAAAATACCATTGATTAGAATGAAGTCTAAAATGGTTGCAGTTGTTGTTAGATTCATCTGTGTAACAATAAATCTCATTACGATTACGAGAATAACACCTTTGAAAATTTGAACTGTACGTGAGTTGTTTCGCACAATACGTAGTATGTAATAAACTAAAATCCATATGATCCCAAAGTCCACAATGACCTTTAAGGTTTGCAATATAGATTGAAATGCTGAAATTGTATTTTGCATAGGAACCTCCTTAGCCCCTTTATTATACCATGTTTAATAAAAGACAATATCCGATTAATAGAATACCATATTTTCCCATCAAATATGTGATATTTCATCACATTCTCATTAAAATTGACTCATATATAGTTCATGATAAAAGCCTTTTTTCTTCATGAGTTCTTCATGGTTTCCTTGTTCAACTAATCGTCCTTCTCTCATTACAAGAATAATGTCTGAATCTACCACGGTACTTAAACGGTGGGCAATAAAGAAACTGGTACGATTCTTCATAATTTCTGTGAATACATTTTGAATAGTTTGCTCTGTGATAATATCCAAACTACTTGTTGCTTCATCTAAAATTATCATTGGTGCATTTACAAGTAGAGCACGAGCAATTGTGATCATCTGACGTTGACCAATTGATAAATTATTGGAATCAAGCTCAACTATTGTATCATATCCTTTATCTAGAGATATGATTGTTTCATGACATCCTGCTTGTTTGGCTGCATGCATAATTTCTTCCAAACTTGCATCTGCCTTTCCATAAGCAATGTTGTCGCGTATCGTTCCTTCAAATAGCCAAGGATCCTGGAGTACAATTCCCATAACTGAACGAGCCGATTGACGGCTCATATGAGAGACATCATGACCATCAATTTCAATTAATCCCTGATTAGTATCATAAAATCTCATTAAGAGGTTAATCATGGTTGATTTCCCTGCACCTGTAGGTCCAACAATCGCAACCTTGGATAAGGGTTCAATATTAAGGTTTAAGTCTTGAATAATAGGTACTTTAGGATTGTATCCGAAATTTACATGTTCAAAGGATATTGACTGACCCTGTAATTCAACTTCCAGATCCATATCATTTTCTAAAGGCTCCTCAAGCACATTCATAATTCTTTGATGACTCGCTTTTGCAGCTACCATTTGCGATACAACACCACTTAACTCATTGAACGGTTTTGAGAACATCATTGAGTAACTAATAAAGCTTGTAAGTAAACCAATACTCATTCCCCATTCTCTAATAACTAGAGCTCCACTTAATCCGATAAGAAGGTAGCTTAAGTTATTAACAACGCGTGTTGTAGGATTGGTAATTGCAGAAATAAATTGAGCTTTAGCTCCTACTTCATTCATAGCATTGTTAATATCTGTAAAGATACTAATTCCTTTATCTCGATAGTTTTCTGTATTTACAAGACTGATATTCGAAATCATTTCAGCAGTTTTTCCACTAAGCTGTCCTGCATAGTCTTGTTGTTGTCTAAACAGTGCCAATGACTTTTTAGCAATGAAGCGTGATGTTAAAAATACAACCGGAACCATTGCCACTACAATAAGTGTCATTGGTATATTGATATAAAGCATAAATCCTAACGAAATTATAATCACGAAGATTCCATTTAAGAGTTGCGTTAAGCCTTGATAGATACCATCTAATAACTGTTCTCCATCCATTGCAAGAAGTGAGCTTAGATTACCGTGGGGTGTGTATCTAGGTACGACAGCGGAAGTTTCTCAACGTGGTTTTTTAATCGTTCACGCAATACTTCGACATAATTAACTGCTACATAGTTAGCTAATAAACTTACGATCCAGGTTGTAATAAAGTGCACACTATAACATGCTGCTACAATCCCAAGATAGTAAACAACGACAGGCATATCAACATTCCCAATGCCAATCATTACATCAATGGCTTCTCCTAAATAGAACGGAGAAAGTACAAGTGTTACGGATGATATTAGTGATAGGATGAGACATAAAATAATGGTTTTACGATACTTACGCCACATATGCATCACCACTTTCTGTTTGAATCATATGAATCTTACGATATGTTTCATTTAATTCTAGGAGTTCTGCATGAGTTCCTGATGCCTCGATTTTACCATTGTTCAATACAATTATTTGGTCAGCATCCATTACTGTTGATGTTCTCTGACTTACGATAATCTGAGCAACATCACTGTAGTTTTCTTTGATAGATTGTCTTACATTTTTATCCGTTAGATAATCAAGTGCTGAGAAGGTATCATCAAACACCAAGAGTGATGGGTTCTTTGCAAGAGCACGCGCAATACTTACTCTTTGTCGCTGCCCTCCAGAGAGGTTCTTTCCACCTTCTTCAATGTTACTGTCCAGTCCTTTATTTAATATATCGGAACCTTGCGCATTGATTAATGCTTCCTTGGCATCACCTTGTCGATTCATCAGTACATTATCTTCCAGTGTTCCACGAAGAAATGCTGCTTGTTGTGGTGCATATCCTATTTGACTTCTTAACGATTGAATATCATAAGTTGTGACATCTTTTGAGTTATACAAGATAGTTCCTTCACTGGTATCCATTAATCGAAGAAGGAGCTTAACTAGCGTTGATTTACCACTCCCAGTTAGACCAATAATTCCTAAGACTTCACCTTGCTTTAGTTTAAGAGATACATCATTTACTACATAACGGCCCTCACCAGGATATTGATACGAAACATGATTCAGTTCAATATCGTGAATTGGATCTAAAATGAAACTTCCTTCATCTTTGACACTTACATCCACATTTAACACTTCTTGTATACGGGTGTATGAAGTAGCACCACGGGAAATTGTCATCACTAGGTTCATAGCTACGATCAATGTCATTACAAGTTGTGTACAGTAGTTAATAACCGCAACTGTTTGCCCCTGTGTCATACCTCCAACATTTATCTCTAAAGCCCCTAGATACACCAGTAATAAGAGTACTAGGTTCATAATAAATGAGGTAAGTGGGCTCGATAAGGTAGTTATATAACCAACACGTGTTTGTTGTTTTGCTAACTTCTCATTTTGATTCGAGAATTTCTCAATATCTTCTTCTTGTTTTGAGAAAGCTCGTATAATTCGTGTTCCACTTAAGGACTCACGGAATCGATTCACAAGATTATCTAAATTTTTAGCTGCCTTCTTATGACCTTTCATTGATAACCACATAAACGCAATCACAACAACTACAAAGAGTGGAAAAGTATAAAGAAGTGTTATTGATAGTTTTGGACTAATTGATGCCAAAGCAAAAAGACTACCAACCATAAGTATTGGAGCCCTAACTCCTAAACGGATCACAATCGCGATCATATGTTGGACTAGATTTACATCAGTGGTAATTCTATTTGTGAGTACTGCACTCGAATACTTATTTGTCTCTGCTTCTGAGAACGTTGTAACCTTAGAAAACAGAGCATGTCTCATTCTTCCACCTACTTTTTGTGAAATATAAGACGCTAAATATTGACATGTAATGGATGATAGGTATCCTAATATCGTTAATACAAACATCCAAATAACCATACTAAATACTGTATTCATATCATTTTCTCGAATTCCTACATCAATAAGTTGTGCCATTAATAACGGCATAATCAACTCAAAAATGGCTTCCACTAGTTTTGCGGTAACTGCAAGAAATGACTGAAATTTATATCCTTTTAAAAATGACATAGTTCACCTTTTTTCTACAAATATTATACACGATTCTAGGTAATTAAAAAACTGTGAGTTATGAACTCACAGTTGTGTATTTTATTGAACTACCAGGTGCCACCGCCACCGCCGCCAAAGCCGCCGCCACCATAGCCACCACCGCCACCAAAACCACCACCGAAGCTTCCGCCTCCTGATGAGCCTTTTGATGCAGGTACACTGGTCATTGCATGATTAAGTGTTGATAATGAGCGATTAATATTATTCCAAATATACATATCTCTAAGGACTGTTCCTGTTCCATAAGTTTGATACCAATCTGGATTATCAATTGCTATGTGTTCAAAGCGTTTAATCCATGTGTTAGTTATTCCTAAAACATAGGCATAAGGAAGAATGTTGTAGAATAATTCAGGTGTTTCCTCTGCTAGAGCACGAATACGATCTTCTTCAGCAACTTCGATAAAGCGTTTAAGCCCTAGAATTTGTCCATAATAACGTGAACCAACTTTTGTACGTCTACCCATGTTTGCAGTCGCAATAAGTGCTAGAATGAAGATTACAAATATTACTGTAAAATATATAATCGACATTGTGGACATCTCAGTGTATGAAACCACTGTAATATATACTATCGCTAAAACAGGTATGTTTATCATCCATGTTAAACGATTATTGGAAACTGCATTAATACCATCTCGTACAAAAGTGATGACACCAATAACTGTTGAGATTAAGAATGCTATTCCACCTACTGCTAAACCAATTAAGAAATCACCGCTATATCCGGATGTTTCAATACTTGCAGTTGCTGTAAATAAGCCCATGCTAAGTGGCAATACTATTGCTGATAATACTTTAAAGAAACTTGCCTTTGTATCAAAAATTTTCATCGACTTATCGCGTTTAAATCTGTTCATTAATGACATTGATGCTGACTGAACATGTTTTCCAAACGTTTCGTTTAGCTTATCTGTTGTGACTTCATCTCTATTTCTAAATAGAGCATTAAAGACTTTACGCTCAGCGTCATTTTCAGTTTCAAGGTCTTTCACTTTTAAAAGTCTTAAGTTTGACCCGTTTTCATCCAATTCTTCAATCATCAAGAAGCCTTTTGATGCCCAGTAGACTATCAACGAGACAATATCATTAGTTTTTACATGACCTCGATAAATATAACCTACCTCTGCACTTGAAATTCCCTCTGGAGCCTCAAACTCTACTGACTCAACGACATCTAAATCTCTACCGAATAGGAAGTACAACAGTATGACACCAACTAAAACAGCTGATACAGCAATCCCTACTGGTAATGTGTAATTGAATGTAGGAAAGTCAAAATATCCATTCGGAAGCTGTAAATCTACAGTCAGTCCTTGGTGAAATAGTTCTTTTGAATAACTACCAGTTATTGTATTTCCATTCACTTCAAAATCAACTGGCAAGTTATCTCGTGTTGCATGTACCTTTAGATATTCCGTATTAAAATTTTTCGGCAGATTGATTGTGAAATTCACCGATTCAAAAGGAAAATCAAACGTATCTCCTATAACATTATAGTAGAACCACTGTCCATACGGAGCTTTCATATCTCTCATATGAACTTCATAGGAATACTCATATGTCTTTTCACCAGTAATATATTTTCCTTGTTCACCAAAACGATATACTTTACCATTTCTAGAATCATCAGTCTGAACTACAGAGTCATTACTGATAACTTTGAAGTTTTCTACTGGCCAGAAATGGGTTTTAGTTTCACCATCAAATGTCATGCGATATTCTTGTGGTATATCACGATAAAACCCTTGTCTTGGTAAAAAATAATCTAATGTAAGACGTTCTCTAACTTCTACTACCCCTTGTTCGTTAACATTGATCGTTACATCAATGTTCTTAGCAACCGCTCCACTAGCGTTGTAGTCAGCGCTCACCGGAACGAGTGTGATAACGAAAAGAAGTATGCTAATAAATAGGAACTTAATTTTTCTCATGTTCTACTCCTTTATGTTTAAAAAAAGAGGGAAGATCCCTCTTAAATTAGAATTGAACTTTAACGTTTTCACGCTCAGCTTCGTTAGCTACCTCAAAGAGTGGTTTCTTCGTAAAGTTGAACATTCCTGCAATAATATTTGAAGGGAATACTTCACACTTTGTATTGTATTGACGAACTGTTCCATTGTAGTACTTACGTGATTGAGCAATCTCTGTTTCAATTGACTTCAATTGATTTTGGAGATCCATAAAGTTAACATTTGCTTTAAGATCTGGATAGCTTTCAGTTAGGGCAAACAAGCGAGTTAATACTCCACTTACTTCTCCTTCTGCTCTTAAACGATCTTCAGGTGTTGCAGCATTTGCCGTTTGGTTACGTGCTGCCATAATACCTTCTAATGCTTCACGTTCGTGTGATGCATAACCTTTTACAGTTTCAACAACATTTGGAATTAAATCATAACGTTTCTTAAGATATACATCCATTGTTGAGAATGCTTCTTCAACAATATTTTTCATTCTTACAAATCCATTGTATTGTGAGATAAAGAAAATAACTATTAATACTAATACAACTCCAAACCCGATTAGAAATTGCATAATAAATACCTCCTGTATTACTTTTATAGTACATCGAAATATGACGATTGTCAATTAAGACAATTTGAAACTTTCTTAACAATTAACGTGTAACGAGTGCACGAAACCTGTGTTAACCTTTCAGTATGTTGCATTTACAACTACATACTATCCTTTTACAATCGGATTTCGTTCGCTAGGCGTTATAAATGCATAGTAAGAACCGACACTACTGTGTATTGCCGGTTCAAATACTATTACTAGTCTTCTAATTGAATTCTATATGATTCAATTTTTTTATACATAAGAATTAATAGACCGAGCAAGCATAATAGCCATCCTAAATAATTATTTCCAATACCAGTTGAAGGTAATCTTGGAGAATCTTCTTCAGGAGTAATCTCTTCAGGCTCGTTTGGCACTGTTGTATCTGTAACGATTACTTCTGTTGGGTCTGATGCATTGCCTGATTTGTCTGTTTGAATCACAGTAATCACATCACCATCTTTTAGTGCTGGTGTGTCTACTGTCCATTGTCCGTTTTCATCTACTGTAGTAGTTACTTCTGTACCATCAGGTAGCGTTACGGTAATATCAGCTCCAGGTTCGCCACTGCCACTTACACTGGTATCTCCAGCTTCCACATGATCGACTAGTGGTGCTGCTGGTGCAGTTGTGTCAGTTACGATTACTTCTGTTGGGTCTGATGCATTGCCTGATTTGTCTGTTTGAATCACAGTAATCACATCACCATCTTCGAGTGCTGGTGTGTCTACTGTCCATTGTCCGTTTTCATCTACTGTAGTAGTTACTTCTGTACCATCAGGTAGCGTTACGGTAATATCAGCTCCAGGTTCGCCACTGCCACTTACACTGGTATCTCCAGCTTCCACATGATCGACAAGTGGTGCTGCTGGTGCAGTTGTGTCAGTTACGATTACTTCTGTTGGGTCTGATGCATTGCCTGATTTGTCTGTTTGAATCACAGTAATCACATCACCATCTTCGAGTGCTGGTGTGTCTACTGTCCATTGTCCGTTTTCATCTACTGTAGTAGTTACTTCTGTACCATCAGGTAGCGTTACGGTAATATCAGCTCCAGGTTCGCCACTGCCACTTACACTGGTATCTCCAGCTTCCACATGATCGACAAGTGGTGCTGCTGGTGGTACATCGTCATAAACTTCGATTGTTATTTTCGCTTTTGTTGTTGGTTCACTTTGAATTGAAAAAATCATTTCATAAGTTCCAACTTCAGCAGTAAAGTCTGTTGAATCAATCTCAATAGTTCCAGTTAATGCTTCTAAAGTTGATTTGACAACATTAGTAATTTTTTCAGTAATATTAGCACTTGATAAAGTGATAAACTCATTCACATCTAGAATATTTACAGCTTCTGTATATGGGATTCTGACATTATTTGCAGCAAGAATATATTTATCTCCTGCAGAAACAACATCTTCCCCTTTAACTATAATATTTATTGTAACAACATTATTTCTTTCGTCATTAACAGCGAATGTTGCAGTATAGTTTCCTACTTCGCTTTTATAATCCGATTCTAACAATACTGCTAATGTTTCTTTTGAGTAATGATCAATTTGCCAAGCTCTCACTTTACCGAGTTCAAGTAGATCATTAATTGTTATATTTTTAGCGTCAAGAGCTGATAGATAAATATTGTTACCACCGACTACATAATTGTTGTTGATATAGTCTATTTTACCAATGTTATCTTTATCATGAACTGTTGCTACTATCATACTGATTGGTAATTCGCCATTTTCTACAATTCCAATTTCAGCTCCATAGCTTCCAACATCTACACCAGCTCGATATTCACTGTTTGTGATTGCTATTGTTGCAGGTGCATCGACATCCGTACGGTGCCATGCATAAATATCTCCATAATCTGCATTGAAGAAATCTTCCTCACCTTGTACTTTAGATTTATGAATGTAGAAATCATTCGCATTGATCATATAGTTGTCATCCATTATTGTTGTTGATGAATAAACTGACGCAACTATTTTTTTGCTAGCTTCAGCAATTTCTGCAGTAGTAAATTCAATTACATACCCTCCAACTTTCGAAGAATAAGATGAGTCATTTTTAATAACTGGATATAATGGTTTACCATCAGAAATTCTAAATGAGAACACCCCTGTCTTATCTCTTAGTTGTGCATCTTTCACTTCAACATCTACATCATCTGAATGAATCTTAAAGTGATTTGCTGAGATGATATAATCGTTTTCATAATCAATTACTGTATTTGCATCTTTTACAATTACTTTTGTAGTTGCTTTAACAATTTGGCTTGGATCAGCTGAATCTTGCATTGTATACTCTGTTGAATATACTCCAACACTACTTGTATCTACATTAGTAACATGTTGAATATCAAAGGCTCCCGTTCCTAACGAAACAGAATTCCCTTTACTATCAAATCCTTCAACGTTTGCAGTTACGTCGTAGACTCCATTTACTTCTATTTCAATAAACTCTGGAGCATTAATTATTGCTTTCTTAACGACTTCAATTGAACTTGCTGGTTCAAATGTAGCTTGATGAAGTTGTGTTTGAATATCAGGGTTTATATTTCCTGCTGCATCTTGTAAATAAACTCTTACAATGTCACCATTTACTAAATCTACGCTTGATGTATCTAATGTAAATTTACCTTCTGCATCTACAGTTGCTGAAACATTTTGTTTTACTCCATTAACTGTAATACTTACTGTTGAGCCAATCTCACCAGTACCAGAAATTGTTGTAGTTCCCTCTAATATTTTAGCAGGGACTACTGCCGGAGTAGGTGGAGTAACATCTTTTACAATTGTCTTAGCTGTGTCTAAGGTAGTCCAGTAAGGGATACCACGATATCCTGTAGCTGTAAACTCTGTTCCTGCCTTGAAGAAGTCATCAGTTGTAAATGTATATTTACCATCTGCTCCGTTTGGACCCTCAGTTTTGTAATCACCGTTTTGTGCTGTTATTTGAACTTGATTTGCCCAAGATGATTTTCCTAATACACTTGCATTTACACTAAATGTTTTATGAGCATCTGTAATTTCATCAAATGTCAATTCTGGATGTGCATTAAGACCAGTAATTCTTGCATAATTATTTGTATCCCAGCCTGCTAGTAATTCAGGTGTAGTTCCTTCTATCGCTTTAGTTCCAAGAGTCAATAAGGTAGCCAAAAAGTTACTATTATCGGGGTTCTTATCTAATTCTAAATTTCCTGCATTCCATGTTTCAATATCAGAATTAAGAATTTCGAATCTGAAATCATTTCTAACATTAAATGCCTTATATCTTGAATTATCATTTCTAATGTCGTAGCGAAGAGGGCTATTCAATACGAGAGAGCTATCAACGCTATAAGCAGAATCCGCTCTAACCATTGTGTTAAGATTTGATACGGACTTACCAATTAAGTAAAATTCTGAACCTGGTGCTGAGTATACGTCAGCAGGTGTGTTCCACTCCATTATAGGTTGAGATTGTCTACTACTTAAAGCAATCGAAGCATCTTCAAAAACATATAGGAATTTTCTATTTACACCTGATGTTCTATCGAATCGCACAGCATTACCTTCTGCTTCAGCAATATATGATGCACCTTTATGAATGTATATCCCTGTGTAGTGTTGATATATTGCAGGAAATGCTATTCCACCTAGTGTCTTTAATTTTACGCTTGCATTGGGTCCAATATTTACGTCACCCTGTGCTCCAGCATTATTGAACCACCATGTTGAAAAATTATAGAAGTTTGCTTCTCCATATATTTCCGCATTTTCTTCGACTGTAATTTGTCCAATGTAAAAGTTTTCTGCATTTGATACCATAGTGACTTTTCCACGTAAAAAAACGTGAGCAAGTCCACCAACAATAACTCGCTGCACTTGGTTACCTGTTTCTGTTGGACCAAAATCAGCATTTTCCAAGATAATTTGCCAGTTTTTTCCTGCGTCAGTTAAGTTATAGTTGTCAATAAAGTTTCTTCCTCTTAACTTTAAATCGATATTTAAAAAATGAACAGTTAATGGTTCCGTTGTTCTATTTAGCTTGAACCCTGATAAGTCATTTTGAGCAACTGAGTTTTCAAGAGACATCGCGAATCCATTACCATCAACTTGCAAGGATCGAGATAGATATAATCCTTGTAATGTATTCTCTTCTGTTCTAGAAAAAACAATATCGTTGCTAAAAACAATTCTTGAAATTAGATTGTTTTTAAAAGCCTCAATAAATTCTGCTGCTGTGCTAACGATTACTGTGCTTTCCTCAGTATACACAACTTCGTTTGCAACAGGCATTGCTGGTGCTGTTGGATATGTGTTTGCTGAAATATCAAACAATCCAACATTTTGTACTATCATAGTCGTTAGTAAAAACAAACAAACTAAAATACTACTTAGTTTCTTGGTAGTCTTCCTCATAATGTCCCCCTAAAAGTTTTCCAAAAAAAAAGAGTGTTTCTCTTTAAATTAATACCGGACACTAATATATAATATTTATATTAAAATTTATGTAGAATGTCATGAGTTGTTAAGTTTTTGTAATGAAAGTCAAGAATATTTTCATTTTTCGATAATTATACCGTGAATATAAGTTGACACATTTTCACGAGTGGTCTATAAGATATATTCAAATGATTAAAAATGATTGATTTTAAGCAAAAATAAAACAAGATACACCTTAAGGTGCACCTTGTTTATCTAATTATTTACTAATACTGTCCTTTGAGACTCTTTTGTATTTCTCGTTTTATTGATCGTTCTTTTTCTACTTGACGCTTGTCATAAAGATGTTTACCTTTAGCAAGTGCAATCTTCAGTTTAGCGCGTCCTCGATATAAATGTACATCTAGAGGAACGATTGTATATCCCTTTAATGTTTGAGCTTTATTAAGCTTCTCAATTTCATGGCGATTTAGAAGAAGTTTTCTTTCTCGAGTTTCATCGTGGTTAAAACGATTGCCTTGATCATAATGACCAATATGCATTCCCTTTATCCATGTTTCTCCATTAACAATAGAAATAAAAGCATCTTTTAACTGCACGTGACCTTGACGGATAGACTTTATTTCAGTTCCTACAAGCACAAGCCCTGCTTCAAACTCTTCTTCAATAAAATAATCATGATATGCTTTACGATTTTTTGCGACGACGCTCATAAATTGGTTTACGCCCCTTTCGTCTAGATTTTCTAGGTACGATTAATTCAAAATGAATGACCCATTCTGCCATATCAATCTCAACACATTTAACTTTTACTTTCTGACCTATGCTGTATGTAGTCTTTGTACGCTCTCCAACCATCTTTTGAGCGGTTGCATTATACTCATAGTAATCATCTTTCAATGTGCGAACATGGACAAGTCCTTCAACTGTATTCGGAAGCTCAACAAAAATCCCAAAGTTGGTGACTCCGCTTATATATCCTACAAAAGTTTCGCCTACTTTATCAAGCATAAATTGAGCTTTTTTCAACTTTTCAACTTGACGTTCTGCATCAAGAATTGAACGTTCTTTTTGTGATGCATATTTTCCAGCTTCAACTACAAATTTTTCATCTTTTTCTAAATCTTTACGATTTTGATGTATGGCATATTTTTTAAGTTGTTGGTGTAACAGTAAATCAGGGTATCTACGGATTGGGGATGTAAAGTGTGTGTAATCATCCAAAGCAAGTCCAAAGTGACCTGTAGGTTCTTCTCCATACTTAGCTTTACTCATTGAGCGCAGCATTAATTTTGATACTACTGGTAGTTCTGGTTTGTCCTTGAAGAACTCCAATGCTCGTTGTAATTCTTTAGGATGGATATCTTCAAGGTTACCCTTCATTCTATATCCTAAAACACGTAAAGTATGCGATAAATCTTGCATCTTTTCTTTACTTGGCTTATCGTGCACACGATAAAGTACAGGTATGTACTGATAACGTGCCATCTGTGCCACTACCTCATTAGCAATAACCATAAACATTTCAATCATTTCTTCCGCTTCGCCTGTTTCACGACGGTAGATATCTAATACTTTTCCATTATTATCAATGACGAAATTACTTTCATCACTATCAAAACCTATTGATCCCGCTTGTTCTCTCTTATACTTCAGACGCGAAGCACAATCTAACATCATATGAACCATGGTTGAGACTTCTTCTAAATCTTCAGAGGTATTTACTTCGTTATAGCTCATACGACGTTTCGATTGAATCACTGATTCATATAAGTGGTAATCAATAACTTCACCGTTAAAGTTAATATCAATCTGAACAGTCATTGCAAGACGATCGACATGAGGGTGTAGCGAACAGATACCATTTGATAATTCCTTGGGTAACATAGGTACAACTCTATCAACCATATATACCGAGGAGCTTCTCTCATAAGCGCTTTGACCTATTGCACTCTTAGCATTTACATAATGAGCAACATCCGCAATGTGCACATATAAACGGTAACCATTAGCTAATGATTCCATATATATTGCATCATCAAGGTCTTTTGCATCCTCACCATCAATAGTAATGACATATTGATCACGGTGATCAATACGGCCTTTTGTGTCTTCTTGATTTATTTCCTTGGGAATACTTGGAATTTCTTTCTTCACATCATCATTGAAATCAACATCAATCCCATATACAAAAAGAACAGACTGAACATCCATACCTGGTGCATCAGCTTGCCCAAGAACGGAAGTTACTTCCACATATATTTTGTCGTCAATTGACTGAATGTGACCAATGACTCGATCATTTTCTTTTACTTCAAGTTTTGTAGTGTATTCAATGTCTTTATGAATTCTTGTATCATATGATTCAAAAATCAGTTTCTTCTTTTTAACTTTCAAGGTTCCTAATAGAACTTCACGATTGTGTTTTACTACATGAAGAATCTTGCCAAATTCTTTCTCAGCACTAATAATTTCTACGAGTACTGTGTCTAAATCAATAGCATTACCAAAATCTTTAGAACCTACATATATAGAAACTGCTTCGTTTTCCACAAAACCAAATGAATCACGAACAGCTCTAAAAGTACCAACTGCATAACGTTTGTTGTCAATTGGATACACTGTATCATTAGCGAGTACGATTTCAGACTCATGAACCATCTCATCAATAGCTTGGTTAATTTCTGTTATACTTGCTTCTTCTTTTAATTGTTGATGCCAATTTTCTAATGACATCACAACCTTATTACCTAATATTACACTTCGAATATTTTCGAACTTTGACATAATTGTTGCCTCCTAATAAATAAAAACCGCTATCAAGCGGTTTTCTATTGACTAAGTAGAGTAATAACAACAAAAGCAATATAAAGAATTCCCGTTACAAGCGTTGCGTTTGAAAGTGTTTTTTCAAAGCCACGTTCTTTTGTATTTGAGAATAAATCTAAACCTTTGCTTCCAGAGAATGCTCCAGAGAACCCTTCTGTCTTACCACTTTGTAGAAGTGATAGAATAATCAATACCGCTGATACGATAAGTAATAATACTTTACTCATAATACTCACACCTTTTCTTTTTTTAATTTTATAAGTACGTAATTTACTACATTAGTGTATCAAATTACGGTAGCTTTTACAATCAAAATATATTCTATAAGACCTGTACATTCGTTTTGGTTCTAAGATTGATTTGTTTTCTTAAATTAGTATTCCATATTAAATGGATGTTTTTTATACAAACTTCCTGATTTTGACATTAAGTTTTGCATGGTTTCGATATCATACGAATCAATTTCATCAGATTGACTCCAAATAACTCTACCCATAACTGTTGCTGCTAAATAGAATTCCCAATCACTATATTCTTCTGCACCAAGTTGCGCAGCTCTATAAATATAGTTCCAAGCTTCTTTTCTTGATATATATGCCGATGCATTACACCAACGAGCAACAGTTACAAGACGATCAAAGTCCCAAGCTGAAACTGTCTTTATTGAATTCAGTTGGCTTTCCGAGAAATAGAAATCTTTTTTAAGAATTTCTTCAAGTTTCTCTAAGGTAGTAAATTCTGTCGCATAGTTTTGCTTGATACTATTTATTTCTTCTTGACTAAGAGTGGAGATTCCTCGATATACTTGGAAAACATCATTAAATCCATAATTCTGTCCTGTTGTTCTATGTCCCTCATTGACCAACCATTCTAAAGTGCTTTTTGCAGATGCTTCATCTGTTACACCCCAGTAATCAGCAAGAACATCACGATGTCTTTGTTCCTTACCATAGAGCTCAATCGTGTCAAATGGCATATCATTTTTTGATGATAAGAACGCTCCGAAGACTAGTGCTCTTGCTTCCTCTTGTGTTAATGCGATACCTGTTTTAAAACTAGGCTGGGCATTGGTAAACATCAATCTACCCATATCAATAAGTGATTCTTTAAATTTTTTCTTCCTACTCAAAATATAAACCCCTCTTCTTTATATATATGGTAATGATATCATGTTTGTTTTAATATTCAAATTTACATGAAATCCATTGTTTCTTAAGGGGATTTATCTACATATTTTTATGTACGTACTGAATATTTACATGAGGAAGAGCCACAAGAAAAAGAATTCTCTTTTGTCAATCTTACAAAAAACACACATAGTACAGAATCCTTTCTCTATCTTGGCTACTTCAAAGACTTAGTACATTGTTTATGACCAAGTTCACTCCTCTTTCAAAGAGTCTTTTATCCTTATAAACTATAATAGTATTATATCATGGTACTTTTCATGTACGATGATTTCATTGAGAGTGTAAGTTTGGAATATTTTTCTTGGAAACAAGAACCACCCTAAACTTTTTAGTTTTCCATATGAGTCTAGATTGGTTATAATAGTTTCATACGTACTCGATCTATTAGCAATATTTCTATGATTTATCTAAATACCGCAAATATAAGGGAGGAAGATTATTATGTCGTATAGTTATGATCATAAAGCTATTAAACGTTTTGGAAGAAGTTTCAAATGGGATGCTATGTTGGATGTTGATTCCAATATTGCAGAAGAAGATATTGTACCTTTTACTGTTGCAGAAATGGAATGGCAAACAGCTCCTCAGATTACAAAGCAACTCCAAGATTATCTAGAAAATGGAATTCTTGGATATACAGGACCTTCTAAAGAATATTATGAGCTCGTGGTAGATTGGATTCAAAATCGTTACCACTTCAACATTACTAAAGAAGATATTGTGATTGTTCCTGGAGTAATTACGGCGATTAAGTCACTGCTTGAAGTTATGACACAAGAAAAAGATGGCGTCATATTATTAACACCATCTTATCAGACATTCTATCGTGCACTAGAACAAACTCATAGAGAGTGTGTTCCTGTATCACTAATCAATAACGAAGGATACTATACCATTGACTTCGATGCATTAGAACAAGCTTTCGCAAGGGATACCACAAAAATGATGATATTATGCCATCCTCATAACCCTATTGGTCGTATTTGGACTCAAGAAGAACTGCAAAAGATTTATGAGCTGAGTAAAAAATATGATAAACCTGTTGTCAGTGATGAAATTCACGCTGATTTAATCATGCCAGGATTTGATTTTGTGAGTTATGGTGCAATCGACCCAAAGGCTTCTATCTGTACTTCAATTAGTAAAACATTTAACCTAGCAGGTATGAAGTTGTCTAATATTATCATTCGAGATGAAGCTTGCCGCAATCGATTTATCGAACATAGTGAGCGTTACAATAATATAGGAGCGAATGCATTAGCACTCCAAGCATTAGAATATGCATACCGTGATAGTGTGGATTGGCTCAATGAAACAATCTTAGAAATTGAGAAGAATGCGAATACAATAATCTCCCGATTAAAAGATACTAAGGTAGTAATTAGCCCACTCGAGGCAACCTATTTACTATGGCTAGATTTTAGAGCATACCCAGAGATTCTCAAGTGTATTAAAGAAGATGGTCATATCTGTGGTAATAATGGTTCTATCTTTGGCGACAATGGCGAAGGATTCTTACGACTAAACATCGCTGTTCCTCATTTCTATGTTGAGAAACTTTGCGACAAAATATTAAATATCATAAACGAATTCTAAAATATCTCGAGGTTGACATTTGAGTTCTGTACAAATTGCATTCAAGGTTGAAAAGCGTATTGCTTTCACCCTTGAATTTTTTAATTTTGATAAGTTTACTTCAGAAATACTTGTTCTTTCCGATAATTCTCTTAGTGTCATTTTTCGATCCGCCATTACGCGATCAAGTCTTACTATAATCATGGTAATTTGTCTCCTTTTATTCAGTATATCACAAATCAACAACGATAAACGTTAAATAGTTAATGTTTTAACTTGTGAAGTGATGTACAAATACATTTCACACATGAATTAGAAGATTTTTTTATAATAAGCAGTTATGATAGAGATACGAACAAAAATGGAGGAAGATTTATGGAAAATATTACGATTTTAAAACGAGATAATCAAAAAGCTAAATTCAACGGTGAGAAGATTGCTGTTGCGATTAAAAAAGGTTTTGATTCATTAGAAACTGAAAAATATAATGCAGATGATGTGAATCATGTTTATAATGCTGTCCTTGGACAGATTGAAGAAATCGCAAAAAACGAAAAATTTATTTCAATTGAATACATTCAAGACCTAATTGAAAGAGAGTTATTGCGTCAAAACTTTACAGATGTATATGAAGCATTTTCTTCATACCGTAACCGTCGCAATGAATCACGTAAGATTTTTATTTCTAAGCAACATAAATTCCTTAAAGCGATTGAAAAATTGAATCATAAAGAATCAATCGAAAACGATGAGAAGCGTGAGAATGCAAACGTTGATGGTAACAGTCCAATGGGAATGATGCTCCAATTCGGTTCAACAATCTCTAAAGAGTTTGCGAAAGCATACCAAATGGATCAAGACTTCTATGAAGCACATGATTCAGGACAAATTCATATTCATGATATGGATTTCCTACCAATGGGCACAACTACATGTAACCAAATTAACTTAGAACAATTATTCTCCCATGGATTCTCAACAGGTCATGGTCACTTAAGACCTCCTAAAGATATTATGTCATATACTGCGCTTGCAGCTATCGCTATTCAATCCAACCAAAATGATCAACATGGTGGACAAAGTATTCCTGCATTTGACTATTATATGGCTCCTGGAGTTCTCTATACATTTAAGAAACAATTAAAACAAAGAGTTTACGACTTTTTAGAAATATCCGACATGCTTGATGATGTTGATATGAAAGGCATTCTAAAACATATCGATGGTCTTACTTCAATCACAATTGACGTTAATGACTTTGGAAAATTCACTAAAGATTGCGATATGGCTTTAAGCATTATTAACAAAGCTTATGATAAAGCAGTCCGTGTTACAGATAGAATTACATTCCAAGCAATGGAAGCATTCATCCACAACTTAAATACTATGCACTCACGTGCAGGTGCTCAAGTTCCATTTAGTTCCATTAACTTTGGTACTGATGTATCTCCTGAAGGCCGTATGGTAATTGAGAACTACCTTAAAGCTCTAGATAAAGGTCTTGGTAAGGGAGAAACTCCAATTTTCCCTATCTCAATCTTTAAAGTTAAAGAAGGAGTTAACTACTTCCCTGAAGACATTAACTACGACTTATTCAAACTTTCAATTAAAGTATCTGCTAAACGTCTCTTCCCTAACTTCTCATTCATCGATTCTGACTTCAATAAGCAATACTATAAAGAAGGTCGTTATGAGACTGAAGTTGCCTATATGGGATGTCGTACACGTGTAATGAGTGATATTAACGATCCTGATGATGAAGTTGTAGTTGGTCGTGGTAACTTAAGCTTTACATCCATCAACTTAGTACGTTTAGGTATCAAACACGGAATCTTAAACAATGAGAAACCTGACATGGAAGGTTTCTATCATGAACTTGATCATCTACTGGCACTTACAAAGACACAGCTTTTAGAACGTTATCGTATTCAATGTAATATGAGTGTTTCAAACTTTAAATTCTTACTTGGACAAGGTGTTTGGAAAAACTCTAAGTCACTTCGTCCAAAAGACAACTTACACAAAGTACTAAAACATGGTACTTTAGCATTTGGTTTCATTGGTCTTGCAGAATGCCTTAAAGCATTAACAGGTAAGCACCACGGAGAAAGTGAAGCGTCTCAAGAACTTGGCTTAGAAATCGTTAAGCATATGCGTGAGAAAGCAGATTCTTATGCGCAAGAAACAAGTCTAAACTTCTCCTTAATCGCTACTCCTGCTGAAGGTTTATCTGGACGTTTCGTAGCAATTGACCGCTCAATATTTGGAAACATTGAAGGAATTACTGACCGTGATTACTATACCAACTCATTCCACGTTCCTGTTTACTTTGATATTTCAATTAAAGACAAACTTGCATTAGAAGCGCCTTATCACGCACTCACAAACGGTGGACATATCACATATGTAGAACTTGATGGTGATACAACTCAAAACCTAGAAGCCTTTGAAGAAGTTGTACGTATGATGCATGACTATCAAATTGGTTATGGGGCCGTTAACCACCCTGTAGACCGTGATCCAGTCTGCGGATATACAGGAATCATCAATGACGAGTGTCCAAGTTGTGGACGTCATGAAACTGAAGGCGACTTTGGTTTTGAGAGAATCCGTCGTATTACAGGTTACCTTGTAGGAACACTCGATCGTTTCAACAATGCAAAACGTGCTGAAGAACACGATCGTGTAAAACATGATCTCTTATGAAAGTAAATTTAAGCTCATTTATCTCTGATTCAATCGTTGATGGTGAAGGTATTCGGACTGTAATCTTTACACAAGGATGCCCCACAACTGTCCCGGTTGCCACAATCAAAAATCAATACCGTTTGAAGGTGGAACTGAGATTGAAGTTTCTGAAGTTATCGATAAAGTATTGGATGCTGGATTAAAGAAAGTTACCTTTTCCGGTGGTGAACCTTTTGTCCAAGCAGAAGCTCTCTATCATATTGCGAAAGCACTAAAGGAAGAAGGCTACAACCTTTGGTCCTATACTGGATTTAAATATGAAGCCTTGCAACGACATCATGATCCGTATGTCATGAAGTTTCTAAGCTTACTAGATATCGTAATTGATGGACGCTTTATGATTCGTAAGAAAAGTATGTCCGCCTTATTTAGAGGATCAACTAATCAACGAATTATTGATGTTCCGAAATCATTGGAAGCAGGAAAACCTGTAGAATCAACAGTGTATGTTGATCCTCCTGAAGATGATAAGGACAGAGATGACGATATATTCGTATAATAATTAACCTCTTGAGTTTTAGATTCAAGAGGTTTTTCTTTGCATATGTTGAGGAGTTCATACCAAGATATGATATTATGAAAACAAACGGAGGGATGTTTATGTTAACTCGAGATATTAAAGTGATTACAGTTGCTGGGGATGCTTCTGGGGTGTAGAGGAATATTTTAATCGACTTAAAGGGATTGTAAATACGTCTGTTGGTTATGCCAACGGAAATAGTGAAGAAGTTACCTATGAGGAAGTATGCACAGGTAAAACAGGGCATGTTGAAGCTGTAATGCTCTTCTACAATCACGCTATTATTTCATTAGAAGATATCGTTAATCATTTATTTAGAATCATTGATCCAACTCTTTTAAATCAACAAGGAAACGATATTGGAACACAGTATCGAACTGGAATCTATACTCAAGATGAAGAAGAACTAGAGCGCATCAAGAAAGTAGTAGACTCCTATCAAAATAAATTCGACAAGAACTTAGTTGTAGAAGTCTTACCACTAGAAAATTTTGTAAAGGCTGAAGACTATCATCAGAACTATTTAATCAATAATCCGGGTGGATACTGCCATGTTGATTTCTCAGTAATTAAACAAGAAGAGTTGAAAGATGAGCGAAAAGGGTAAATTTTCGCTCTTTTTTTCACAAAGTCGGTCAATAGCTTCGTTATTATATAAATTTGCAATAAAACTTTATCACTTAGTCGCATATTGTTAGTAATTCTATCATCATCTGTGTATAATGTATCCATAAGCGCAATGAATGACATTGTTTGGTAGGCTCTGTCAGTCATGGAAGTGATATCAAATCTTAGCAAGTGCCATTGCTAAAATTCATGAAATCAATCTCCAAACCTCATACTTCCGGCGCTCTAACCTATCTTCTATGTACGAGATAGTTTGGGTAGGTTAATAATAAAATCAAAAGAGCTTAGGCTCTTTTATTTTTTTGCAAAAAAAGACTCTAGATTTAGTTTTCTAGAGTCTTATTTTTATTTTTTACCTAAAAGTCTAAACATGTTCTTCTTGTAAACTTCAACACCTGGTTGGTCAAATGGGTTAACATCTAACATATACACAGACATTGCTAATGCTTTAAAGAAGAAGTATACAAGATAACCGAAGTTATATGCATCTGTTTTCTCAATTGTAATAAGCACGTTTGGAACATTACCTGTAACTTCGTGAGCTTCAAGTGTTCCTTCGAATGCTTTTTCATTAATCCAATTTAAGCTCTTACCTGCTAAGTAGTTTAATTGATCAATATCCCCTTCTTCTGAAGGAACGATACCATCTTCAATTGGTTCGTCTACACGGATAACTGTTTCAAATAGAACTTTAGTTCCATCTTGAACAAATTGCCCCATTGAGTGTAAGTCTGTTGAGAAGTTTACGCTTGCTGGTAATAAACCTTTGCCTTCTTTACCTTCTGACTCACCGAATAATTGTTTCCACCACTCTGCTAAGAATACAAGGTGCGATTCGTAGCTTACAAACATCTCTACTGATTTACCCTGTTTTTCTAACATACGACGAACTACTGCATAAACATATGCTGAGTTTTCTTCTAAGTTTGGATTGTTTAATTCGAATGTAGCATCTTTAACACCTTGCATTAATGCGTCAATGTCGATACCTGCTGCAGCAATTGGTAATAATCCTACAGGAGTAATAACTGAGAATCGTCCTCCGATATCATCAGGAATTACAAATGTTTCATAACCTTTTTGATCTGCTAGTGGTTTTAATAATCCACGTTCTTTATCAGTTGTAGCATAGATTCTTTCTGATGCTTGTTCGCCATATTTTTCTTCCATGAAGTGACGAATTAAGCGGAATGCTAATGCTGTTTCTGTTGTAGTACCTGATTTTGAAATAACGTTTACTGCTACTTCTTTATCTTTGATGTATTCTAATACACGAGTAATTGCTGTTGATGAGAATGTATTCCCAACATAGATTACTTCAAGATTGTTTTTCGCAAAAGGACCTTGAATCATCTCGATAGCAGCACGTGCTCCTAGATATGAACCACCAATACCACATACTAATAAAACATCTGCTTGTTTTTGAATACGTTTAGCTGCTTGTTTTACACGTTCAAATTCATCTTTATCATAGTTTTCTGTCCAGTCTAACCAACCAAGATAATCATTACCTTTACCTGATTTTTGATGGATCATTTCATGAATACGATTAACTTCTTCTTGATAATCAAGAACATTACCTTCTAATAATGCATGACTTAAGTCTACTTTAACCATTTCCTTTTCCTCCTCTTTCAACCATTGAGGCATAATTTCTGCAAGTGTAGTGAATCCAAGATCAGAACTTGGTAAATTCGCTCGACGATAGCCCTTATCTTCACGATTACGACGTGACGAGTAATTCAAAGCTTTGAGTGATAATCTAAGCTGCTGTGAACCATCACTTGAATCAATAACCTTCGCTATTACGCGTTCCCCCTGGGTTACGAAGTAATTAATATCACGTACAAACTCATCGGATATTTCAGAGATATGAATCAGACCTGTCGTATTCTCATCTATAGAAACAAATGCACCATACGGCTGAATACCAGTAATTACACCTTCTACTATTTGACCATTTCGATACTTACGTTTCATTTTTTTACCTCAACAACATTCTCATTATATCATATTGTTAATGTATGGTATAATGATTTCGAGGTGAATTATGAGCGCAACGTATTATCCAATTATTGCTGCAATTACAGCAAATTTATTAGCACAAGTATTAAAACCACTATTCTACTATCTAAGAACAGAAGAACGTAATCTTGGATTGGTATTTGATAGCGGTGGATTCCCTAGTTCTCATACTGCGCTTGTTATTGGCTTGTGTATGTCCTACGGATATTTATCAAACTTTAAGTCAGAGTTTTTCTTTATTTCATTAGTATTCTCACTAACTGTAATCTATGATGCAGCAAACGTACGATACTATGCTGGACAAAACATTAAAATGACAAAGCAATTGATTCAAGATATAGAAATATTAACATCAACTACACTTGATAATCCTGTGTACCGCGAGAAAGTAAAAGAAGTACTTGGTCATAAATGGGTTGAAGTATTTGGTGGTCTATTATTAGGCTTTATTACTTCATCAGTTCTATTCTTCTTTGTTAAGGGGTGATTCGATGACACTTGAAGAACGTATTATAAAATCATTAGATAAAATTAGACCCTATATCCAACGTGATGGTGGAGATATGGAGTTTGTAAGTGTCGATGAAAACGGAATCGTTACTGTAAGACTTCTTGGAGCATGTATTGGTTGTGGGCTTATCGACTATACTCTACGTGGTGGTGTTGAAGCACTACTAATGGACGAAATTCCTGAAGTAACAGGTGTTATCGCCGAAGATTACGATTTATAGCATTGAAAAACACAAGCTGAGCTTGTGTTTTCTTTTACAGTTTTTTCCATTTTCTATTTTCTTTAAATTCTTGTGCCAACTCATTAGCAAGATCAATCAGTTCTTTATCATAACCAATGATTTCTAATAACTTAATAGCATTACGAGTATTTGATGGACCTTCTTTGATGATGTAATCAAAGGATATTTCATGATCCGTAATTGTTTCTCGGAAATGAGAGTTTGTGTAGTAATCAGAAAGCATCTCAGTAAGTTCAATATCGTGTGTAGCAGCAAGGACACAACACGCTTCTTTTGATAATGCATTCAATACCGATGCAGAAGCAGATATTCTCTCAATTGTATTCGTACCCTTTAGGATTTCATCAATAACAACCAAAGAATAATCTTGAATACTTACATTTTCTAAAATTCTCTTAATTGATTTAGTCTCACTTACAAAGTAACTATCCCCAGACTCTACATCGTCACGTATTGCCATTGAGGTAATAATGAAGCTTGGTCGCATAGCAAAGGACTCAGCAGTACAGGTGTTAATTCTTTGGCCTAGTAAGGCATTAATGGTGACTGCTCTAACAAATGTAGACTTACCTGAAGCGTTAGACCCAGTAATGATATTGTACTGTGGTAACCTTATTGTGTTTCCTACAGCAACATCTTCAATCAGTGGATGCTTCACATTCACAACATCTGGTGCTTTTAATGATTCATCAAATTCTATATGACAATAATGAGTTAAACTCTTACGATAGGAAGCAATCGCGATACTCATGTCGAGATAACCGATGAAGTCGTAAATCACTAATAGATCATCAACATTTTCATCAATTAAGCTACTTACCTTACGGAAAGCTAATGGTGTAATTAAGAAAAATACATTGACGAGATCATTAAACAATCCTTCCATTGTCCCACCAATGGACGATTTTGGAAGCGCAAAAGAATATATAGCATTAAGATGTCCGAACTTTTTAAGTGACTTCTTGAAAGCATCGCTATCTACAAACGATACGAGCTCGTCTGTATTGTTGAATTTCTTAGCTGCACGAATCATTGACATAATATGAGATAAAGATTCAATACGATACGATACAAGTTTGGTGAACTTCTCATTGAGTAAGTAATTACTAATATACGTTAATACTATTAGCGGAAGACCAATCTCAACTCGTACAAACAACAGTACAATTCCCAATATCATTGCTATTCTCATAATAGAATAAGAACCATAGGGAACGTTAAATGCTTTATGATTGATTGTTAAGGATGTAAGAACTTCAGCATTATCATTCTTATCAACTATATTCAAATTCTTTTGAATATCATAACGTTTTTCGGGATTTTCAGTAAAGTACTTAACAGCACTTTCTAGTTTGTCACGATTAAACTCGCCTTGATTTCTAAGGTGTGAGTACAAGACGGTCTCTCCCATTGTTGATTGCGTATTATTAATGGATAAGTATATAGCATCCATATCTAAATCATTCCAAGTTGTATCATCAATGATTGATTCACTAGGAAACACACGGTGGTACTCTTCAACTGATTTCATTTGACGACGTTCATCAAACTCAGGTTTCATACCAAAATTATTCTTTATTGCATTTAATGCATCTTGATTTTGTAGATAAACATAGATCATAACTCCAATTGGAATTCCTAATACTATGAGTACAATAAGTATCATATCCATATTATCTTACAATTTCTAGAAATTCTAATAAGTCATGAATTTCATAAGTGGGTTTGAAGTCTGTATCATTTTCTACACGATACGGATTATACCAGCATGTTGCGATGTTAGCGTTTAGTCCACCTTGGATATCTGCATATAAGGAGTCTCCAAGGATAATAGTCTTAGAAATATCAATTGAATCAAAACCTTTAAATACTGCCTCAAAAAATGGCAAGTGTGGTTTAGCGACACCCACTTCTGAACTTACAGCAATTACTTCAAACATATCTTTAATTCCTGCATATTCAAGTCGTTTGTATTGAGATGAAGCTACACCGTTTGTAACAATTCCTAGTTTGTAACCATTTTTTGATACTTCTTCAAGCATCTCTAATGCATTTGGCATGAGGACATTATTTTCTTCAATATGATGACGGTACATTTGATCAAGCTCTATACCGGTATAAGGGAGTTTATATTCCTCTAATGAACGCGCAAATCGTTGTTCACTAATCACATTACTCTCTATGACACCATTCTCGTAATCGATCCATAATTTCTTATTGATCTTATGGTAATGTTTCTTAAGCTCCTCAGAATATGGAATCTTTAATTCATGAAGTAACTCTCTGAATGCTATTTCTTCTGCTGCTTTAAAATTTAATATCGTATTATCAATATCGATTAATAATGTTTCGTAGGTCATAAGAACTCCTTTAACTATAATGTTCATATTATAACCCAAATGAAACTATTCTTAAAGAAAACCCTGTACGAATTTGTACAAGGTTTGATTGATTATTCTTCCTCTTCCGAGAATTGACTATTGTAAAGCACTGCATAGAATCCATCTTGAGCTAGAAGTTCTTCATGACTTCCGACTTCAACGATATCTCCCTTATCCATAACAATGATAATATCAGCATTACGGATTGTTGAAAGACGGTGAGCAATAATAAAGCTTGTACGTCCTTTCATCAAGGTATCGAGAGCTTGTTGAATCAAGATTTCTGTACGTGTATCAACAGAACTTGTAGCTTCATCAAGAATTAGAATCTTAGGATCAGCAAGAATAGCGCGAGCTATTGTGAGAAGTTGCTTTTGTCCTTGAGATACATTTGATGAATCTTCATCCAAGACTGTTTGATATCCATGACTTAATGTTCTTACGAAGTGATCTACTTGAGCTTCCGTAGCTGCTTCAATAACTTGATCATCGCTAGCTTCAAGGTTACCATAACGGATATTTTCCATAATAGTATCACTGTAGAGCCATGTGTCCTGTAGTACCATTCCAATTAAGTTTCTTAAGTCGCTACGTTTGAGATGACGAATATCGATACCATCAACCATAATAGCACCTGAAGTTACATCATAGAATCTCATTAAGAGTTTTACAATGGTTGTCTTACCAGCACCTGTAGGTCCTACAATCGCAACCTTTTGTCCTGGTTTTACATAGATACTAAAGTTGTTAATGATGGTCTTATCTTCAACGTAACCAAAGTTAACGTTCTCAAATGCAACAGATCCTTCAATCGCATCAACATCATATTCTACTGGCGAATCTTTTACTTCTTCTTTTTCTTCTAAGTAATCGAAGACTCTTTCAGCTGCAGCTGTGAGTTGTTGGAACTGTGATGATATTTGACCTAATTGAGCGATTGGATTTAAGAAGTTACGTAAATATTGAATAAAGGATTGGATATCCCCTACACTAATAAGTCCTTGGCTTGCATACCATCCACCCATAATACTAATCAGAACATAACCTGAGTTCCCGATAAAGTTCATCATTGGGTTAGCAATCCCTGAGAAGAAATTACTCTTCCATGCTGATTGGTAAAGTCGGTCGTTAATTTCACCAAACTTCTCTTTCGATTGTTCTTCCCCGTTATAGGCTTTAATTACAACGTGTGCAGAATACATTTCTTCGATGTGACTGTTAATCTCACCTAAAGTGTTTTGTTGCGCTGTAAAGAACTTTTGTGAACGGGAGAAGATAAACATCATAATCCCAATTGATACAGGTAGAATTACCATTGCTGCTAAAGTCATTTGCCAATTTATGGTAATCATCATATAGAGAACACCAAATATTGTTGTGATTGAAGTTAGTAATTGTGTAATACTACTTGTTAAGTTGATATCGATAACGTCAATATCATTGGTTACGATTGAGAGCACATCACCAACAGTGTGTGTATCAAAGTAACTTAGTGGTAGAGTATCTACCTTAGCTTGAACATCCGAACGTAATTGATAGGTTACGTTTCGTGATACACGAGCCATTACAAAACTTTGGATAGCGTTAAAGCCAAAGCTTGCTACATAGATTCCTGTAAGAATTGTTAGAATACGCGATATTTCACTAAAGTCTACTGTTCCCGTACCTTGTACACGAGCAAGTAGTCCTTCAAATAGAACAGTTGTTGCTTCCCCCATAATCTTTGGTCCAATAATGGATAATACGGTTGAAGCTAATGCCATAACAATTACAAAAATAATTCTAGCCATATAAGGCTTCAATAATTTACCAAGTTTAACTAAAGCTTGCTTTGGATTGTTAGCTTTTTGAGTGACGTTTCCACCTCTGCCTCTAGGCCCCATATGCTAATTCCTCCTCTGACAATTGTGATGCTGCTATCTCATAATATGTAGGACATGATTTGAGTAGCTCATTGTGAGTACCAATTCCTACCATTTTCCCTTGATCTAGAACCACAATTTGGTCAGCTTCTAATATTGTATTGACACGTTGCGCAACAATGAGAAGCGTTGTGTCTGCGTAGTTTTCTTTCAATGATTTTCTTAATAGTTGATCTGTTTTATAGTCAAGTGCTGAGAAACTGTCGTCGAAAATTAAGATTGATGCATTCTTTACAAGAGCACGTGCAATACTTAATCGTTGACGTTGACCACCTGATACGTTAGTACCACCTTGAGCGATAGCATAATCAAGTCCTTTGTCTTTCTCAAGAATAAAGTTACCTTGAGCAACATCAAGAGCGTGAAGAACTTCTTCGTCGCTAGCTTCTGGACGGCCGTATTTCAAGTTCTCATCAACTGTTCCTGATAAAAGAACGCCTTTTTGAGGAACATATCCGATATCTTCACGTAAGTCGTGTTGATTAGCATCTTTGACATCAACTCCGTTGACCATGACACTTCCCTCAGTAGCATCATAGAATCGTGGTACAAGGTTAATCAAAGTAGACTTACCAGAACCCGTCGATCCAATGAATGCTGTTGTTTGACCTGGTTTTGCTGTAAAGTTAATATCCTTTAAGACGTACTCATCGGCATCACCATATTTAAAGCCAACGTTGTTGAATTCAACCCAACCACGTTTATCTTCGATAAAGTCTTGAGTAACTTCTTTATCCACGATTGTATTTTCAGTATCTAAGACTTCGTTAATACGATATAGAGATACAAGTGCACGTGGAATAAAAATAAACATCATAGCTATCATTAAGAATGACATAATGATTTGCATTGCGTATTGGATGAATGCCATGAGGTCACCGATTTGGATTAAACCTTCAGAAACTTTATTAGCACCAAACCAAAGAACCATTATTACTGTAAGGTTCATAATTAACATCATTATTGGCATCATGAGAGACATTACACGGTTTACAAATAATGTAAGGTTTGCAACATCACTGTTTGCTTTCTTAAAGCGATCTTTTTCAAACTCTTTATTTCCGAAAGCACGGATTACCATAACACCACTTAAATTTTCTTTAAATACTAAGTTTAGACGGTCAACAAGTTTTTGACGAATCTTAAACTTAGGCATTGCAATGAGTGATACAAATACAAGTACGACAAGAAGTGCCGCACATGCAACAGCAATAATCCAAGATAATGAGGTTGCTTTATTTTGAATCATAATCATTCCACCAACAGCCATAATTGGTGCATAGAAGAAGATCCGAATCGACATCATAATCATCATTTGAACTTGTGCAACGTCATTAACTGTACGTACAACAAGCGATGATTGTGAGAATTTTTGGAACTGTTCGCTTGAGAAACTTTCAATCTTATCGAAAACTTCTTTACGCAAGTTTCGTGAGATTCCTGAACCTGTACGTGTCGCCATCAAGTTTACAAGAATCGCTGCGCCTACTGCAAGAAGGGTTACACCCATCATCTGTAGACCAATCATAAAGATATAGTCACGTTGAAGTGTTGCTACATCTATACCAGCATCAGCATACAAGAGTTTCGCAAATACGACTCCTGTTTGTGATATTAAGGATGGCTCCATAGATGATGCAGTCTCGAATGCTTTTTGCTTGCTGGTGTTATCCAACATTTGCAGCATAGGAATTGCCTTATACATTTCTTTAATATCAAAGTCAGCTCCGATATTATCAATAGATGCCCCTTGGCCCCCTCCTGGCATTTCAAAGCTCATTAAAGTCCACACTGTTTTACCAATAAGAATATCTAAATCTTCACGATTGACATCACTCTTAATAATGACGCGATCACCATCAATTGTATAAGCATCATTAATTTCTTGAGCTTCATTTTCAGGCAATATTGCTTTAATGAGGTTATATCCGTCAACTGTCATTTCTGTAGGACTCGCATGTTCGATACCTGATTGCTGAATACCAACGTTAACAATGTCAGACATATAATTTGGTAATCGTAAGTCTGCCCACGCTTGTACAAACAGCATCAAAATCGCACCCGCTACAAGAAATGCAAACGGCTTAATGTTTTTTAATATACGTTTCATTTATTCCCTCAACTTCCTAAATACTTTGCTCAATATCCTAAAAAACAAACGATACTGAACAATGTTCATTGTTTATTATAGTCTATATTATTTTAATTGACAAACATTTCGCAACACTTTCACAAATAGTTTAAAAACCGACTGTAGATTCAGTCGGTTTGGAGCTTAGTTGTTTTCAATGTCTGCCATTAGATTCTCATTTTCTTCATTAATGTAAGAAGGCAATTGGCTTTCACGTAGCCCTGTTCCGTATGCATCTTCAGATACTGTCAGAATTGGTGGCATTTGGATTCTTTTATACGTTGCAGTATTGATGGTACGGAGAACCCATCGTAAATCTTTGATAAAAGCCTCACCCTTATCAAGACCGTATGTCTTCAACATAGAACCTAGTTCATGATTGTAGATGTCTCCACTTCGATACATTTCCAATAGTTCTGATAATGGATTGTGGTTGAGATAGTCTACTAGAGTATCATGGTAACCCCACTTCATTGGGTCAAACTGATCTTGTGCAAGTTCGGCACTTGGTGCAAAGCCCCATGCTACTTCATGATCTAGAACCTTTGGAATTAGATTGCTTGGTACAATCTCATCATCTTTGTTTAGACACTCTGCGATCATTCCGACTTCCATTTTAGAAAGATCCCCAAGAATACCAAGTGCTCCTATCGCATCACCGTATAACGTTGCATAACCAAAGGCTACTTCAATTTTATTTCCGTTGTTCGAGACAACCCCATTTTCTAAAGATGCCACACTCATTAAGGTATGACCCCTTAAACGGGCTTGAATATTTTCATAGCTTAATCCTTCAACCTTGTCATAAGGAAGGCCAGCAACACTTGCATCAACCATATCTCCAATAGGAATTTCTTTAAAGTCGATACCTAGTTTTTCTTTAAGATGATAGGCATTGGTCTTCGTGATATCGCGGGTGAAACGGCTTGGCATAGTAACACCTAGAACACGTTCTTTTCCTAGAGCTTTGGTTAGGAGTGCGACTGTAACACTACTATCTAACCCACCGGATACCCCTACAATCCATTTTGGTTTATAAGGAAGAGACTCTTCATCAAAGTATTCGATACCTTTTAATATTGCCTGGTACAATTTGTTTTCTACTTTTGAATCGTGGTTTTGGAATGAATCCAAATCTACAAGTTCAACAGTGCTTTCGAAGTTGTTTGGTAACTTATAGATTGTATCTTCTTTTACTACAAGCGATCCACCATCAAAGACCATGACATTCTTACCATTGTTTTGCATACCTGTTGCGTTAACATATACAAAAGGTATATCGAATTCATGACGCTTGATAGCTTCAAGGCGTGCATTGTCTTTCGTCTTTGTCCATGGTGATGTAGATATATTAATCATCACATCTGGTTGATACTTAAGCATCTCTTTTGTAGGTGATACATCGTAGCCTTCATCCCACAAATCTTCACACACTTGAATACTAATCTTCTTATTATTGAAGATGAACGGCTCAAAATTTCCATTTCCTACTTCAAAGTATCGAGCATCATCAAAGACACTATAGGTAGGTAATAAGTGTTTCGTATAAAGCCCATCATCTTTTCCTGATTCACGCTTTGCCCATGCACCATCAATCGCGAAATAAGCAGCGTTATAAAGCTTTGATTCATTTTTATGAATACTTCCCCAAATAACTGCAGTTCCTTGACTGAGTTCACGGATAGCTTCGTTAAGCTCTAGCAACTCTTTTTCAAGGTCTTTGTTGGTGTAGCGATCACCAATGAAGTAACCCGATACAGCCATTTCAGGAAATACGATAAGATCTGCTTTATCTTTCCACGTTTCAATTGTTTGTTTGATATTCTCAAAATTCTTCTTTATGTTTCCGGAATATATTCGTTGTTGAACTATTGCTACTTTCATACTAATTCCCTCCACCTCTAAATCGTTCGTATGCAAAGACACTTGCTGCACCTACTGTGCTTAGTGATACACGAGCATCGTAATCAATACGAACATGGTCATCACTTTGTTCAAGAACAGATGCTGATAAGCCTCGCATTGCGCCTCCAAGACAGATACATACTTTTTCTGGCATTGAATACTCTTGAAGTGATGTACTTTCATCTCCACGGTATGCCGCAACAATACGAACTCCACTATTTTTTAGTGTTTGTAAAGCTTCATCCAGATTGTCACTTTGATGCCACCATAACGATTCGCTGGCACCAGCACTTGCGCGAATTAACTTCGATTCATTATCGTAGAAACGATAACTTGGAGTGATAAGCCCATCAAATCCAAGTGATTTTACAGTGCGAGCAATTTCACCTAGATTAAAAGGATCACTCACTCCCTCTAAACACATAAATGATAATCGTTTACCACTTGGTAATGATTCAAATTTATCACTTAATCGCTCTCCACACTCGACAAGATATCCACCATGACTTGTATTCCCCGCAAGTTCATCAAGTTCCTCACGAGTCAATTTCTTCACTGGGACATTACCTGCAATTCGTTCAATGTACTGTCCATCTTTATCGCGACGACGATCTAATAAATATATTGCCTTTATTTCTCTCTTTTTATTTTGTAAGATTGCTTTTACACTAATTTTTCCTGATACTATCATGAGATTCCCCATCTTTCCAAATGACTCTTTATTGTTTCGTAGATTAGTTTATGTCCACGTTTTGTAGGCAAGACACCATTGTTCTTTACAAATCTACGATAATGATTTAACTGTGCTTCGTTCATAATGCCATCCAAAGCAATCATTGATATTCTATATTCTTGTGCTAAGCTTCGTGTTAGATAAACACGGTCTTGATGAGCAAATCTCACAACATCATGAACACTTCGATTTACAGTATAAAACGGTTCCACTAAAGTAATATAGCGAGTAAATGAATCAAAGATACTTAGAACTAATTCTTGATAATTGGTATGATAACGTATCATTTTATCAGTAGTTGATAAAGTATGATGTCGTGTCTTAATTAAATCCAGACTACTAAACATCACAAAAACACAGTCAAAATTTTCTTTAAATATTTTTAAATCAAAATGTTGGTTTAATGTTTCCATGGAAGCACCAGGCACTGCCTTAATAATATAATTATAGTGTGGCATCTGTTTTTTTAAACGATCGATAAAACCGTCTGACTTCATACCTTCTAAGACAATATCATCACCGATAAATAGAATTTTCAGTTCCTTTTTAAAAGCCATACCAACACCTCATCTCTATTCTATATTATACATTAAAAAAAGAGTCTTTTGACTCTTTATACTTGAAAAAACGCCCATCCACAATAGATTAGGAGAATATCTAAGAAAACTCCATTTAAACCTACAAGATACAGTACTTCACGGAATTCATTAGCTGCCAAAACCTCTAATTGAATACCGAAAATTAATACAATAATAATTGATAAAATAACTTTCCCCAACCAACGGTTGTTTTTCTTACTGGATGGCGATAGGAAGTATCCAATACCAAGCATGAGACTTAAGCGAATAAAGGTTACTAACCAGCCTAAGTTACCTGGTACAAACTGTCGAGTTAATTTAAAGAGAATTGCACTCACTAATATTGCAAGGAGTGCTGTCCAGTATCGTTTCATTTAAAATCTATCCCTTCCTGACGCATTCTTAAGGATAATCCAAACACTATTCCTATTCCAGGAATAAACGCTGAGACAACCCACATTAATGACCACCAACTACGTGTTAGTCCGTCCAACATTACGTTTCCGAATATTGGGTTTAAGACATTATAAAAAATCCATAGAGAAGAATTATTTGTAAAGTAAGTTACTGCGTAAATGATGATAAACGCACTTAATAGAATAAGCATTAACAGAAGCACTGCTTTATCAATGCTTGCTACTAAAGATTCTTTATTAGGAGTTGAGACACCTAACAAGTATCCAGCAAGGCTATAAACAATCAGAACGATGATGCTTGTAAGCAAAACTTGAAGTGCTAAAGGCAAGCTTATAATAAAACCGAACATTGGAATTCCACTACCATAAATTAATAGCATAATAAAACTAATAATGACGTGAACACCAAGAACGACTAGCGTGATTTGTAGTTGTTGTGGATTCTTTTCTTTTGTCATAAGATCTCCTTTTTTGATTTCAAAAACATACTGTCTCCAAATGAGAAGAAACGGTATTTATTCTGAATTGCGTGTTGGTACGCGTGCATGATTTCCTCAGAACCTGCAAAAGCACTAACTAACATGACAAGAGTCGATTTAGGAAGATGGAAGTTGGTTATGATTGCATCAACTGCCAAGAATTTATAACCTGGGTAAATAAAGATTTTACTGTCACTTTCTGTTTCACAAAAACTACCATGTTCTTGCATAATTGTTTCGAGCGTTCGAACAGACGTTGTTCCTACAGCTATGATTCTTCTACCTTCTGCTTTTGCTTGATTTAAAATAGTTGCGGTTTTCTCACTCATCATATAGTGTTCAGAATGCATAATATGATCATTAATATCATCGACTTTTACAGGTCTAAATGTTCCTAATCCTACATGTAGTGTTACAGGAACTATTGTAACACCTTTATTACGTAGTGTCTCTAGTATTTCTTGTGTGAAATGTAAGCCAGCTGTTGGAGCTGCTGCACTTCCTGATATTTTTGAGTACACTGTTTGATAGCGTTCCTTATCTTCGAGACGTTCGTGAATATATGGTGGAAGTGGCATTTGTCCTAACTCATCAAGAACCTCTAAGAAAATTCCATCGTAGAATAAGTCAAAGAAGCGAATTCCTTCTTCACCAATCTCAGTACAAACAGCTTTTAATTGTCCATCACCAAAAATAAGTTCTGTTCCTAGTTTAACTACACGAGCATTCCCTACAAGACATTCTGCATGCTTGTCTTGGAACTTAAGTACAAGAAGTTCCACATGTGCCCCTGTTTCAGGTTTCACTCCAAAAAGACGAGCTGAAATAACACGTGTATCATTAACTACAAGGACATCTCCTTCATGAAGATACTCAACAATATCATAAAAATGACGGTCAGTACATTCCATACCGTCAACTACCAGAAGACGCGATTCACTGCGGTTATCTACAGGTGTTTGCGCAATTAATGACTCTGGCAAGTCAAAATCAAAATCATTTACTTTCATACGATTACCTCTAAATGCTACATTATTTTATCACAAGTACCGTCTTTTTTCTATGATATGAAAAAAACTCGGTCTATACCGAGTTAATAGATATCACCATGTAATGCTAAATAATTCATAAATTGGACTTTAACACCATCAACATAAGCAGCAACGATGTCTTTTGTTTGTTGGGTTGTTGCGATTGGAAGTGATTCTGCATCAAACATATCAAATGTCTTTTGAGTGAAGTAATCTTCAGTATAGTAGATTGTATTTAACTCAAAATGATTATTTGTATACCCTGAATCTGCGCCAAGAAGCGTTAAGGTTCCAATATCAATGTTCCACTTATCTTCCATTGTTTTACGCAACGAATTCTCAAGTGTTGTTTTAGGTAGAAGTTCTGTAGAAGGTAAGCAATATGCCCTTCTTCATTCTTCACAAGCAAAACTTCACCGTCATGATTCATAATAATAAGATGTGCTTTCGATACCAAGGTATCATAATTAAATTGTTTGATTAATGATTTACTTGTATTCATGGAAAACCTCCACACTCACATTGTGCATGATTAACGTGATGATTTCAAGAAATCACACTCTTTTACACATTTTTTTGTCTACTGTGAGTTAATGTTTGTTGCGACACTTCGTTTGATTTTACCATTTTTTCAAATAAAGTCATAGGGTGTAGTGTCTCAACTGAGGTAACTATATCAATCAATATTGACGAGATTGTGACGGTAATAAGTGAATATGCGATATTTACTACGGGTATGTAGGATAGTGATAGTATTAGAACACTTAAATCTGTAATTAGGTATGACTTAGAGAGCTTCCATCCTGTCTTCTTAGATATAATCAGCGCTAAGGCATCATCACCACCGGATGATCCGCCAGCACGCACAACGAGTCCTACTCCAACACCCACACAAAGTCCACCAAGAATTGCTGCAACCATAGTATTAGGTACAAGATCGCTAATTAATGGTGGAAACATCTCTTGTAGTCTCAAAAACGATGCAACAAGTACCGTTGATATTAATGATTTCTTAATGAACTTTATTCCCAAGTATTTAAAAGCAAATACATAACACATTACATCTAGAGCTATTGCTAAATAAGACGCATTAATACCCGACCAAAAGTTTATAAGAAGAATACCACCAAGTACTCCTCCTTCAGTGATACTAAATGGTTGGTGTATGTTATAAAGTCCAAAAGAAAGAATCATTGCACCTAGAATCATTTGAATTAGTTGATTTTTATTTAATTCTAGTTTCATGTTCATCCCCCATTTCTTCGAACATGTCTTACTTTAAACTATGGTATAATACTAGAGTCAAGGAGTATTTCTATGAAAAAGACATTTACTATCCAAGAGATTGCTAATTTATATAATATTGGGATTGATTCCATTCGCTATTACGAAAAAAAGGGACTTATTTCCCCTGAACGTGGTGAGAACGGATACCGATATTATTCTTTAGACGACATATCGAGATTAAATATAATACGAGATCTTTTAAGTCTTTCTTTTAGTACCGACCAAATTAAGGACTACCTCAGTGATTTTCGTCTTGATCATACCATCGAAATAATGGACCATGAAATAAGTCATATTGAGAAGGAACTTCTTAATCTAAAGAACAAAAAAGTATCACTAGTAAACCGTATTAAACATATCAACACGTATCGCAACGTGGAAACTGACACGATTAAACACATTCAAATGCCTCGAAGACAGTGTAAAGAGATAGAAACACGAATCAATAATGATGCAGAAACTGATTTGGTTGTTAAACTACTTCATCGCGACAACATTAAAAATGTCGTATCAATCGGTGATCTTGATACAGGCGCAATCCCTGTTCTTGAGCACCACAAAGTTGTAGCCAATGCATTTCAATCGGTGTTTTTAATCGATAATTCTGATGACAAGTATGACTTTATACTGGAAGAAGGTGATTACCTCTCTATATTTTACAGAGGTTCTTACTCCCAATCTAAGTCCTATTTCACGTTTATTAGGGATTACGCCCTAGCCAATAACTACACTTTCTCAAATCCTCCTTTTGAACTCTACCACATTGATAATCGATACACCGATGTGGAAGATGAGTATATTACGGAAGTACAACTTCATGTCATAAAATAAAAGAGCTTTCGCTCTTTTGTTTTTTAGAGAATATCACGCAAATGATAGAGTGCTGTTGCATAGATTTTAGTACTGTTTAGGAGATCATCAAGATCTAACCATTCATCTGGCAAATGCGCAATTCCATTTTGCCCAGGGAAACTGGGTCCATATGCAATAATATTAGGAATTATTTTTGCATAGGTTCCTCCAGTAGTCGTGACTGGTTCTAAACGTGATCCCATTATTTCTTCATAACTTTGTGTTAAGGGTTCGATATACTTCGAATCCTTATTGTTTATTACTGGATTCCAGTTATGCACTAGCTTGTACTCTAGACCACTTGGCAAGTGACATTCTATTATATCTCCAAGTTCTTTAATGGTCTTAGCTCCAGGATAGCTTAATGACATTTGAAAATAATCACGGCCATCTTCATCTACACCAAGTTTGTATCCACGCATAATCATTTCACCAAAGTCTTCATCACGGACATTGATACCTAGCTTAACTCCGTTACTTGGACTCGATAGAATGTAATCATTAATAAAATTATAGAATACTTCTTTATTTGTGTGGTTCACAATCCTTATCAGACCACGACCACGTTCTCCATAAACAACAGGCCACTTACAGTCTGGAGTCCATCCAAACACAGGTGGTTTTTCTTGTGTCAAATAGTGTTGGACACACTTAAACCCTGTTTCTTCATTGGTACCGAATACTATTCGAATGGGCATAGGGAATCTTATCCCTAGTTCTTTTAAAGCATACAATGCATAGAGATTCGCAAGAATCGGTCCTTTATTGTCTAAAACACCACGACCATATATTCTATTATTGGCAATCTCTCCACCAAGTGGATCATAAGTCCAACCTTCACCAAGAGGCACTACATCAACATGACCAAAAATACCTAAATAGTCTTCGTTTCCCTCACCATATTGAGCATAGCCAATTTTATTATCAATGTTTACAGTTTTAAAGCCTAGCTTAGACGCTATATCTAAAGCTTTGTCTAAAGCCTCTATAGGTCCTTCCCCATAAGGGGCATTATCTGTCGCTTCACCTTCAACAGAGTAAATTGAAACTAAATCTTGAATAGACTTAAGAAGCTCGGGCATCAACACTTCAACTTTCTCATGAATTTGCGATATCATTATTTCTCCTCCAATGGCTTCATTCTCTCAGTGAGATAATCTTCAAGCCATTCTTGAGACGCTTCTTCATGAACCATTTTATTACCTACTCGTTTCGTAGTGTATACTGTATTCTTTTGTGTCGCTGTTGCTACTGAGAAAGAAAAAGTATCAATATTTGCAGCCGCTCCCCAATCACCATCTGTATTGATAGCAACGATTGAAATATCTCCAGCTTGACCGCGTCTCTCAATTAATTTTTTATCCAAGTCAAATGTAACTTTCTCACATGCTTCCTGTGGGCTCATACCAGTTCCCATTAAACGAACAACTTCGTAGGAGACAACACCTTTCATTAGATCTTCTCCAAGTCCTGTTGCACTTGCAGCACCAATTGAGCTGTCTGCGTATAAGCCTGAACCAATTATAGGAGAATCTCCCACTCGACCTGACTTTTTCATGAACAAACCACTTGTCGATGTACCAGCTACAAGATGACCAGAACTATCAACACTGACCATCCCTACAGTATCATGACCCGAGTATGGTGATATATCCATTTCTTGTCTTTCTTTAACTCGGTTTCGATAATGGATTTTCGCACGGTCTGTTAACATGTTTTTTCGTTCAAAGCCTTGTTTGTGAGCGTATTTCTCTGCACCTGATCCTACTAGCATATTATTTACCGTATATTTTGATAGAGAACGAGCAATGGAAATAGGATTCGCAAAGTCTTTTATAGCCGCTACAGCACCAATATTTAATGATGTGCCATCCATAAAAGCAGCATCAAGTTCAACTTCCATCTCTTCATTAGGCAGTCCACCATATCCAACAGACTTATAAAACGGAAAGTCTTCTACATACTTTATGGCTTCTTCTACAGCATCGGCAGCCGTTCCACCTTTTTCTAAGATAGGTACCGACTTATCGATTCCCTCTTTTGCCATACGCCATGTTGCAATTATACCCCACATATACATACCTCTTATTCTAATGATACCTATATCTTATCAAATCATCTCTCACTTTTTAAATTTTATATATAAAAACTGAACCCTTATCCGAGTTCAGCTTATAATTTAAAATCCTGATGTATTAGAACCATCACTGATTCCATATGCTTCATATACTTCGTCTCTTAGTTCCAACAAACGGTCTTCTTTAATTGCTTCACGAATGTCTTCCATAAGTTTTAATAAATAACGTAGATTATGTATTGATAACAATCTCATACCTAAACCTTCATTCGTACGTATTAGGTGACGAAGATAAGCTCTTGTATAGTTTGTACATGCTTCACAATCACAGTTTTCATCAAGTGGGGTAAAGTCTTTTGCATAACGTTGATTTTTCATATTGAGGCGTCCTGCGCTTGTCATAGCAGCACCATGTCGTGCAATACGAGTAGGCAGTACACAGTCAAACATATCAACACCACGGATAACTCCTTCAAAGAGTCCATCCACACTACCAACACCCATTAAGTAACGAGGTTTATCTTCTGGCAGATACTTGATTGAATCCTCAATCATTTTATACATAACATCTTTAGGTTCACCAACACTGGTTCCCCCAATTGAATAACCTGGGAAATCAAGGTCCACAAGTTGTTCTGCATGCCATTTTCTAAGATCTTCAAACTCTCCACCTTGGCAAATACCAAAGAGCGCTTGATCTTCCGGACGAGCATGAGCATCTTTTCCGCGTTTAGCCCAACGAACAGTACGTTCAATACTATCTTTCATATATTCGTAAGTTGCTGGGTATGGAGGACACTCATCAAAACTCATGATAATATCTGCACCCAGATCATTTTGAATCTGAATTGATTTCTCAGGTGTTAAGAAAAGAGCTTCTCCACTTAGGTGGTTTTTAAAGTGAACGCCTTCCTCTACAATCTTACGTATTTTTCCGAGTGAGAATACTTGGAATCCACCACTATCGGTGAGGATTGGACCGTCATAGTTCATAAACTTATGAAGACCACCTGCCTCTTTAACAACATCTTCTCCTGGACGAAGCCATAAATGATACGTGTTGCTTAAGATTACTTGTGAGTTGATACGGTATAGGTCTTCTGGTGATAAAAACTTTACAGTCGCAAGTGTTCCAACAGGCATAAACATGGGTGTTTCAACTGTTCCATGCGGTGTTGTGATTGTCGCTAAACGAGCACCAGTTTCTTTATCAGTTTTAATCAAATTATATGTAAGTGGCTTATTTGCCATGACTATCCCTCCTAGTCTTCGCTATTGTTACGGAGCGCTTGTTTACGTTCGTGTGGTTTTAAGAAACGTTTACGTAAACGAATGAAGTTAGGTGTAACCTCTACTAATTCATCGTCACGAATAAACTCAATTGCATATTCTAGAGTAAGTTGAATTGGAGGTACCAGTTTCATTGCTTCATCACGTCCTGTACTACGGATTGCTGTTTGTTTTTTATTCTTTGTAGGGTTGATATCCATATCTGTATCACGAGCTGCAATACCGACGATCATTCCCTCATAGACATCAGTTTGTACACCGATAAAGAATTGTCCACGTTCTTGTAAGTTAAAGATTGAATACGCCATTGAAACGCCTTGTTCTGTTGAAACCATTGAACCGTTTTGACGTTGTTGGATGGCACCTTTATATGGTTCATAACCAAAGTATTGGCGTACCATTGTACCTTCACCATGAGTTGAGTTGATGAAATCACTTCTAAATCCGATTAATCCACGAGTTGGAACTTTCCAAACTTGTTTAATCATTCCACGATCTTCACCCATATCAATCATCTCACCTTGTCTTAGACTTAATTGGCTAATAATTGTTCCTGAGTATGCTTCTGGAATTTCTACTACGACTTCTTCAAGAGGTTCATGTTTACGACCATCAATCATCTTAGTGATAACTTGTGGTTTTGAGATTGCAAGTTCATAACCTTCACGACGCATGTTTTCGATAAGAATTGTTAAGTGAAGTTCTCCACGTCCAGAAACTTTAAATGAATCTGGTGAATCTGTTTCTTCTACTTTAAGTCCAACGTTAACTTCGAGTTCTTTTTCTAGACGTTCTTTAATATTACGTGAAGTAACATATTTTCCATCACGACCTGCGAAAGGAGACTTGTTAACCATAAAGTTCATAGATAAAGTAGGTTCTTCAATTACAATTGGAGGTAGTGGATCAATATGATCAACATTATTTAATGTATTTCCAATAGAAATATTATCAATACCAGATACCATAACAATATCGCCAGCAAATGCTTGTTCTGTTTCAACACGGTTTAAGCCTTCATAGACAAAGACCTTATTAACTGATTGTTTACGAACAGAACCATCGTTATCAACGATAGCAACTTGTTGTCCTTTTTTAATATTTCCTTTTGTAATACGACCAATTCCTAAACGTCCAATATAATCATCGTATGCTAATGATGAAATTTGGAATTGGAGTGGATCATAGTCATAATCTGGATAGAGTGGAGTATGCTCTACAATAGTATCAAAGAGTGGTTTTATATTAACCCCTTCTTCTTCCATTGTTTTTTGAACAATGTATTTTTTAGCAATACCATATAATATAGGGAATTCTAATTGTTCATCTGTTGCATCAAGTTCCATGAAGAGTTCGTATACTTCTTCAATAACCTCTTCTACACGTCGGTCTTGTTTATCAATTTTGTTGATAAGTAAAATTGGCTTTAAGCCATTTTCTAAAGATTTCTTTAATACAAAACGAGTTTGGGGCATTGGACCTTCTGCACTATCAACGAGCAGAATTACAGTATCTACTGTTTTAATAATACGTTCTACTTCACTAGAAAAGTCGGCGTGGCCTGGGGTATCAACTATGTTAATTTTGATATCTCCGTAAGTCACACTACAGTTTTTTGAATAGATAGTAATACCACGTTCTCTTTCAATATCATCACTGTCCATGACTTGATCTGCGACAACTTGGTGATCACCAAAGACACCTGCTGATTTAAGCATTGCGTCAACCAATGTACTCTTGCCCGCATCAACGTGGGCAATAACTGCTATATTAATAATTTTTTTCATAAAATACCGGTCCTTTGCATAACTGGATTATTATACACGAAATGAAGGCATAGTACAAAAAAAAGACTATTAAATAGCCTTTTTTCACATTTTTTAACAAATTATCAACTAAATAGCTCTTATAAGTCTGATTGAGCAATAATATCTTTCAACATATCTGCTGATTCTTTAAGTGCATCAACTTCTTGAGAGCTGTATGGTACTTCAACAGTATGAATAACTCCACGACGTCCAACAATCGTTGGAACTGAGATATAAACATCTTCTAAACCATAGTCTCCAGTTTGGTAAGTTGATACTGTTAGGATTGATTTTTCATCACGTAAAATTGATTCTACGATACGAGTAATTGCAAGTGCAACTGCGTAGTTGGTATAGCCTTTACGATTAATAATTTCATAAGCAGCTGTTTTTACGCTATGAGTAATTTCTTTACGAGTTTCTTCATTAAACTCAATTTCCATGTTACGGCAATATTGTTCAATTGTAAGTCCAGCAATTGTTGCTAGTGACCATGTTGCGATTTCGCTATCACCATGTTCTCCAATAATATTTGCGTGAACATTACGTGCATCAACTTTAAACTTATCAGATAACATAGCTTGGAAACGTGCTGTATCAAGTACTGTTCCTGATCCAATAACACGTTCTTGAGGGAATCCAGATAATTTATAAGTAATGTGTGCCAAGATATCTACTGGGTTTGATACTACAAGTAGAATTGCATCTGGATTGTACTTCACAATATTTGGAACTAATTCTTTATATATTGCGATATTTCTATTTACTAAGTCGATTCGTGTTTCTCCTGGTTTTTGAGCAAGACCAGCGGTAATAATAACAATATCTGAATCTTTAGTATCTGGGTAATCACCTGCAATAATCTTTACTGGTGAAACAAATACTTGACCTTGTCCAAGGTCCATTGCTTCTCCTACTGCTTTATCGTGATTGATATCAACGATTACTATTTCAGAAGCAATATTACTATTCATTAGAGCAAAAGCGGTGGTAGAGCCGACAAATCCTGCACCAACGATCGAAATCTTATTTGTTTTCATGATAAACCTCCTGTATGAAATTATTGTATCATATCCATCAATTTTTAATGTCTCTAATGATGTATAATATGTGTAAATACACGTGTATTTGTGAAAGGATTTTCATCATGTATAAAAAATTCTATAAACTTAGTTCTCAAGAACGTCGTACTATACTTCAAGATAATGGTCGTTATGACTTTGACCTAGATGTCCCTCTGCCAGAAAGCACCTCAGAAAATATGATAGAAAACAACATTACCCTTTATGAATTACCAATGGGCGTTGTTACTGGTTTTCTAATGAATGATAAAGAGTATGTCATACCTATGGTTACAGAAGAACCCTCAGTTATTGCTGCAGCAAATAATGCCGCTCGAATATTCGCAAGTAATGGAGGTTTGAAAGCAAAAGTGATATCACGTTTAATGCGTGGAGAAATTGCATTTTCAAGTCCTCTATATGACTATGGAGAGTATATTGACAACCACTATGATGAGTTGATTGATTTATGTAATCGTAGTTATCCTTCAATTGTAAATCGTGGTGGTGGTGTTCAGTCTATTAAACATCGATTAATCCACAATGAAAATAAGCCCTCATTCTTTATTATAGATGTCACAATCGACACTCAGGAAGCAATGGGTGCAAATATGATTAATACAATATTAGAGGCCTTACAAGCTCACCTCCAGGAAATATATAACCACGAACCCTTAATGGCAATTCTTAGCAACCTAGCTGATGAGTGCTTAGTGGAAGCTACAATTGAAATTAACCCTGAAACCTTACGGTTCCCTGAAAGCATCGCTCAACGTTTAGAAGAAGCTTATCAACTTGCTTCTGTCGATCCATATCGAGCTGCAACTCATAATAAAGGAATCATGAACGGAATTGATGCTGTTGTGATAGCTAGTGGAAATGATTGGCGTGCAGTAGAAGCAGGCGCTCATGCTTATGCTAGTCGTAGTGGTAGCTATCAACCCTTAACAACATGGAGTATTGCTGATAACGGCAATATTCTAGGTTCAATTACAATTCCTATGGCCATTGGAACTGTTGGGGGAACTGTAAAGCTTCATCCTAAAGCAGCACTTGCGAAGAAAATCATGGACTATAGTGATGCCAAAGAGCTTATGTCTCTTATTGCAGGTATCGGACTTGCACAAAACTTTGCAGCTCTATATGCACTAACTACGGATGGTATTCAAAAAGGACACATGCGAATGCATGCGAGATCACTTGCTATGAACGCCGGTGCAAATGAGAATGAAATTCAAGAAGTAGTAAGAAGACTTATCAAAGATAAGCCTATGACACTTCAAAAAGCTGAATTAATACTAAAAGAAATAAGGCGATAAACTCCACCTTATTTCTTTTTTATTATTTATCTATTTTTCGTAGACTAGTTTTCGTCCACAGTAATCACATTCACGAGTTTCATTTTCAACAACTTCATTTCGTGCACCACAACCACTGCATCGGATAACTTTTCTTAGTATTTGTTCCCTAACTGAAGTAACAAAGGCTCCCTCAATTGTCTTATCTGCTAAATTAATGTGGATGTTCTTTAGAAATCCATCACTAATCAACATGTTGATTTCTTTAATAACTTGTTTTTCTTTCTCATTTGTCGCTTTACATAGTTCTTCTAGCGTAAACATTTCGTTTTGGTAAATCCAATAGTAGTACTTATTATATAAATCTACCTGAATATTAAAGCGTGTTGATCGATAGACCATCGCTAAACCAATCACTATGAGTACTCCACCGAAATAGTATCCGACTGCGAAATAACTATAATCATCGCCGAACGCCTGATTGTACCAGGAGAACATTCCTAAAAGATAGACAGCGATTCCTAAATTTCGTAATGTTTTCTTTTTAAGAGCCTTACCCGATTCACTGCGTCTCAGTTCTTTCTTTCGATCTATTAATTTTGCCATACTAATATTTACTAATATCTTTCTTACCGAAAGTAGTACTCATTATTAAGTATGCAATTGCTGTAATCGCAAGAAATATAACTTGTCCTATATGCAGAGTTTTCTCACTGTTACCAGAGATAAACAATAGTATGAGTGAGTAAAGAATTGCTCCACTTGCATAGATTAGAAGTAAAGGTAATACAGAATACTTCATTCCTGTGTTTGTTCTTAATGACAGTGCTGATAATACTGTTGTAATAAGTTCAGCAGCAAGTATCCAATAAACATGACTTGTTGTCAGTGAATTTGTAAGATAAGCAATAAATACAGTTACAGCAATAACAATGATTCCTGAGATAATGAGAGTGTTAGATTTTTTAGTCATTGTTTTCTACTCCCTTTCCACATTCTTGGCAAAACTTAGCACCTTGACTTAGTGGTGCTTGGCAATGCTTGCATTCATTCAACAAGCTCTTACCACATTCATGACAGAATTTTTGACCTTCTTTAACTTCTGAACCACAAGTGCATTTTAGGTTTGAATCATTTAACATCTGAGAACAATTTCCACAGAACTTATCATTTTTCCCTACCACTTGATTACAGTTACTACATGTTCTTATGTCTTTATTGAGTACTTTATCAGTTGCTTGATTGAGTGCTGAACCTAAGGTTTCACCAATGCTTCCACCCATTCCCAATCCAACTCCAGCGCCCATCATACCACCAAGTGAACCTTCATTCTCAGCAGCTCCTACAAGTGCATCAAATGTTCTTTCCTCTGTGTACTCATACCCAATAATATCCATCTCTGCACGTTTAGACAATGCTTTCTTAAGTCTGATAACTCCTTCATCATCCTCAGGAGCACTGATATCCTCTACATAGAAGTTTAATAACTCAATACCATACATATCAAACTCATTTTTCATCTGTTGCTTCATAAAGTCTGATAACTCTGTTAGATATGCCCCAAGGTCAAGAGCCGTAATTTTTTTCTCTATTAGATATGTGGAAATTTCATCCTTTACATGTGTTGTATACATTCCACGGAAATATTTCGTAATATGTTCACGACCGAAGTTTGGTACGGTTCCAACCATTTTCTTTAAGAATGTTTTTGGATCGTTAATTGTCATTCCAAACTGACCGTATGCACTGATTGGAATATAGATACCATATTTTGGATCTTGAATACTTACAGGAGTTTGTGTTCCCCATTTGATATCCAATGTATGGACCATGTTTACATACCAGATTTCTGCTTTAAATGGTGTCTCTCCACCAAATGGTAAATTCACAATCTTATTCAATAATGGAATATTCGCAGTATCTAAAGTGTGACGACCCGCTTCAAATACGTCGTATGCTTTACCTCCACGGAATAAAACTGCCACTTGTGACTCATTTACGATTAATTGTGACTTAGTTGACAACTCATCGTTTGGAAACTTCCAAGCAAATACATTACTTTCACCTTCATACTTTACAATATTAATTAGTGCCATGTGTTTTCTCCTTATTGTTCCAACTTGAATTCACTTTCAAGCAGAACCTCTTTACTTTCATTTGATAAAACAAATCGATAAACTTCACCTAACTTTAGCTGGCCACTCTGAGCATCACGCGCTTGGTAATCAAAGATTAGATCTACGGATTCACCAGGATCTACTGTACTTCCTCTGTTTATGAGGTATCCACTAGCCAAATAACTATTTGACTTGAGGTCTAGTGATGCTTTTAATTGACTTGTATTCATTGAAGACGTTCCGGTATTTGTAAGAGTTATTTTTAGTGCTCTATAATAATGTTTTCCTTCATATGAAGAACGATAGCGGCTTCTTGCAATATACTCCGGACGGTATTCAAAGTATCCTGATTCAACACGGTCAAGTGTTACTGAAATTGTCTCTTTAGCATTTACTAGACTTACATTAGGTTCAACCTTATTTGTCACTTTCGTGAAACCATTTGATCTTCCTAATGTCGATGTAGGTAAGTTATTAACTGTTTCAATATGTCTTTCGATGAGCGAGTCAATCACTGGGAATTCAATACCCTCTCTCATTGTAAACAAGCTCCGTGAATCAACTTTATTTTTATTGATTATTTCAGGCATATCGACTACTACGCCACCATCGAAGTACAATTGACGAAACGATGTAGGATTGAAAGGATATACAATCTGTCCCTCATAACTTGAATGAGGATTTACGGTCAGCTTCTCATCATATCTGATGTTACCAAGGTTATTTGGTAGCTCAATATCCGAGTCTCGAAGAGATCGTGTCCCACTATAATCACTTCCAGTCGCATAGCCAAATTCACTAACTTCGATTGGACCATCTTTACTATTAATAATTTCAATTTCAGCTACTAGGAAATGTTTTGCACTTGAGATTCGATAATTAGATTTTAAACTGACATCCTTCTCTGTCTCAAAGAGCTCATATCCCTTAACGCACAATGCAACATCGTTCATTTCATAGCAATAATCGTTCTCTAATTTGAAATGTACATCTTTAACAGTTGCATTTTTTTCTTTATTTAAGATTTCATAGAAATCTTTGAAGTCATAACTTCCTTTCACTTCACTATAATTTGTAGTGTTAGTAAAATTAGGTGTCCTCATTGAATTTGGACGATTCTCCCACATTGTGAACCCTACAATCACTAGAGCCATACACAAAAGAACATTGAAGAACTTATAATTTACCAACCATTTCTTAAAAGCCTCTAAACTAAACTCAAGCTTTATTTTTGGTTTTAATTTCTTTTTCACTTTTTCACCTCAACGTGCCCTAAATTTTACCAAAATTTCATTAAAAATAGAGTAATGTTGTAAGAAAAGGTTAATTTATGTATTGAACAGTTATATTTATACATCTTTTATTAACTATATTGTCATGATTGAACAAACAAAAAAAAACACATCTAGCTTGATGTGTTTAATGCGTCTGAACTGTATATTTCTTTACCAATCACAATTGATCCGGGTTTATTGAGCTGCGAGTCCAGGTATTCATAGTAAGCCCCTGGTGTTGCTACCCCACTCATTTGGAATAATTTCATCCCAGTAGATTTAACAATCTGATCAGCAACAATAACGCAATTGGTAGTTAAGACATTGTATGTTTTAAACTTTCCTCGGAAGAATTTATAGAAATCAACGTGAAGATTCGCTTGTCGTAAGCGTGTTAGATAGTTCTCGCCTTCTGGATCATTCTGATAAGGATAATTATAATAGTAAGCATCATTTAGGATTTCATTAATTCGATTCTCGATATTGTCCGCTTGTGTGCTAGTAAGTTTAACAATGAATCTAAATACCGTAGTGCCTGTATCGACCGCATAATTCACGAAGTCAATTTCACTTCCTACAATAAGAACACCATCCCCATAGGCCATTGTCTTAGCACGATTATAGTTATCGTGTGCACCATAGGAATAGATAATACCATTGTATCCAATATCTAAATGACCAATACGGCTAGGACCGTCGTCTTTTGCATATAAATATACAGACAACATATTAGGTTTTGTAGGCGTAACAACATCATTAAATTGTTCTGGGTTGTCGATTTTAATCTTTGATATTTTCTTTAATAGAAAGTCCGGAATGAGTGCCGCAATAAATACTGGTGGAGAAAAACTAACGCGAATCTTATCAAGAAATAAGACGCGTATTGCTGACATACATTGTACAAGACCCAGTAGAATGATATAGATACCTATTTGCAAGTTCATAATAAAGGAAGACTCTGATCTAAATATGAAGAGAATACCACCCATAATAATATAAGCTAGCATTGCGAGTAAGTTGAAGGTTTTCCCTCTTTCCTTATCCTTAATTTGGACAAAGAGCTTCAAGCCATAGGTAAATGCATTAAACAGTGCCCATAGTCCAAATAATAATGCAGTGACGGAGATATGTAAGTGATTGTAGGTCGTCATTAATACGAGTAGAATAATAACTCCTAGTGTTACGAGTAAATCTGTGAACTTCCTACTCTTTACTGTTTGGTAGGCTTGCATTAATACCTGAAACGCTAGTAAACCTACGATTGACCAAAACAAAATTTCCCAAACTAGGTTTTCTCTAAAAATAACCAGAGTTCCGGAAATTACTATTGATACCCCAATAATAAACTGGAGTCCAAGTTCAATTTTGTTTCGTGTCGTTAGTTTCATTCAATCACATTCCTTACGTTCTTATTATACATGATTCTATTAATTTTCGTGGTATCAAACACATTTCATCGTTCATTATCAATATATAACCTTTATTATTTTGTGCACAAACTATCACATACATTAATTGCATATTTTGCTTGCTTTTTCAAAATGTAAGCAGTATCATATAGGTAACAACTTAATAATAATTTCAAGTTGTTACCGCAAAGATTGTTATCCTTGAGTCACTTTATAATTTCCTTCTTAACCACTTATAATGTGATACTGTGGATAATACGCACTATCTCTCTTAAAAAAGAAAAAGACTTTCGCTAAGGTCTTTTTCTTTTTTATGCTATACTGGTCCTATGACATTTACAGATAGATTATTAAACTGGTATCACGACAATAAACGTGACTTACCTTTCAGAGAAAACCGTGACCCATATCGTATTTGGGTAAGTGAAATCATGGCGCAACAAACACAAATCGCAACAATGATTCCTTATTTTAACCGCTGGATAGAACGCTACCCGACAGTCCAAGATCTTGCCGATGCATCGATTGATGATATCCTAAAATTATGGGAAGGCCTTGGTTATTATCGAAGAGCAAGGAATCTTCATCTAGGAGCTCAATTTGTAGTTGAGCATTTTAATGGTGTACTTCCTGATACTAAAGAAGAACTTATGATGATACCTGGTATTGGTGATTACACTTCCAGTGCAATAGCGTCCATCGCCTTTAGTAAGCCTGAGATTGTTATTGATGGAAACGTTAAGAGAGTTATGGCTCGTTACTTAAATTACACTGAGAATGTGAATGCGCGAAAAGCCCATAAAGTATTTGAAGAGTTCCTCAAAAAGGAATTGTTATCAAGTGGAGCTGATCCGAATGAGTTTAATCAAGCAATGATGGAACTGGGGGCACTGGTCTGTACTCCAAGTAATGTTCGCTGTGAAGGTTGCCCTTTCGAAGAGATGTGTGCATGCTGGCGTGGGGAAGTAAGTACTGATGTACCTTACACACCAAAAGCTAAGAAAGTTCCTTCTTATGATAAGAGTGTATTAATACTAACAGTCGATGATAAAATCCTTATTTCAAAGGATCATAGTGATGGATTAATGGAAGGACTCTTTAGACTTCCTCAAGTTGATGGACACCCTCAGGATAAAGAAGTCGTTGCAAGTCTTGTTCATAAGTTCTCTCATCTTCACTGGAACATCAAAGCATATTATGTTGACACTGTTGATGCAAATGACAACTGGTTCTTTGTACCAATTCAAGAGCTTAAAGACTCAATTGCAATGATTACGGCACACCGTAAAATACTAAAAGAACTTAATATATTATAAAAAATAACAGAGCAATCTGTTATTTTTGTTTTAATTTGTACGCTGTACGACTTCTAAATGTTCTTCCCTCATTAAATAGATACTCTTTGGAGTTGGTAATGTTGTATCCATTTGCAAGATATTGTGGTTCAAATGCTACGGCAGATTGATTCTTTGCCTTTTCACCATGCTCATTAACGAACGATTCATCAAACCAATTCGACGTATAAACACGCATATATGGCATATCTGTTTCAATCTCTAGGATATACTCAGAAGATTCTAGAGCTACATTCCCATTGAGTCTAAAGTCATGATCAAGATAACGCGTAATCTCAAACTGTGGATGTTTATCATTTGGACTTAGTTCTTTAATATTATTAAAGTCAAAAACAGTATTTTTAACATTCAAGAATTCTCCAGTATTTGCATTACTATCATCACAAAACGCTACTTTATCTGCTTCAATTCTGAGCTTCTGATTTGATAACGAATTTGAACCTTCAAGATTAAAATAAGTATGATTGGTAATGTTTAATGGAAGTAACGATGAACTTTTCGCCTGTACTTCCAGTACTAATTCATCATCAACTACCTCATACTTTATCCTATAAGTAACCGTTCCTGGATAACCATCTTTTTGATGACTTATTTCATCTTCGAAGATTACTTGCGAATCACTTTGATAGCTTATATTAAATACATGAGTTGATATTCCGTGATAACCACCATGAAGGTGATTGTTGTTATCGTTTTTCGACAAGTGTGTGGTTTTACCATCTATCGTAAATTGTGCATCTTTGGTTCTTCCTGCTATAGGTCCAACCATTGTTCCAAGATATACACCATTGTATTGATAATCATTTAGGTCTTGATATCTTACGACTACGTTGGGGCTATTGTTGTACTTCATAGAAATAAGGGATGCCCCTAGTGGTAGTATCTCCACCACTAAGTTCTCTCCCTTAAGACTAACTGTATTATGAGATAATTTCATGTGCTCCATCTCCAACATGAGCTTGATAGAAGGAAGCGTCATAGCCAATTATTTCCTTATATTCAAGACCAACACTTTCAATAAATGCATCTAAACCTTTATCCTCAACTATAGCGATAGCACAACCCCCAAAGCCTGCTCCCGTTACTCGAGCACCTAAGCAATATTCACTCTTCTTAGCTGCATCCACAAGTGTATCAAGTTCTACTCCGGTAACTTCATAGTCTGTTTTTAAACTTTCATGAGACAGATACATTAAGTCACCGAAAGCCTTAATATCGCCTGCTTCGAGGACTTTTACTGCTTGTTTCACTCGTTCATTTTCCGTAATTGCATGGAATGCACGATTGTATGCAATCTGATCTTCTAAGAATGCCTCACGTTTAACTTCAAGTTGCCCTTGATTCAATTCACATAGGTCTTGAATATCATAGAATTCTTGTAGTATTTTTAATGCTCTTTGGCACTCTTCAAGTCTTTGATTGTACTTAGAATCTGTTAACCCGCGGACTTTGTTTGTGTTCATTATCACAATGGACATATCTTTTAACTTGATTGGAACAAGACGATGTTCTGCCTTTTGTGTGTCAAGTAACAATGCTGAATCTTTTCTTCCAAAAGTTATAGCATATTGATCCATAATTCCTGTATTAACGCCCATAAATTCATTTTCAACACGACGTGTATTGTGCACAATATCAATCTGTGGAATATCAAGACTGAACATATTATTGACCATTACTGTTGTCACAACGTCGATGGATGCACTACTTGATAGCCCTGCACCATTTGGGATATTTCCAAAATATAGAACATCAAATCCATGATCAAGAGTGTAATCTTCTTGGACATACTTTAATACACCTTTTGGATAGTTAGCCCAATCATCTTCAGTTAGGTATTCAATGTTATCAAGATTTGATTCAATAATTCCTAGTTCTTCAAAGTTCATTGAGTAGAAATTGACGTTTCTATCAGTACGTTTTGAAACAAGGGCATAGGTGCCTTGGCTAATTGCACAAGGGAATACAAGACCACCGTTATAGTCAATATGTTCACCAATTAGGTTAATTCGTCCTGGTGCAAAAAATGTTCTCTCTGCACTTTTGCCATAAACTTTATTAAATGTTTCATAGAGATTTTTAGGTGTCATAATTATTTTTTCCTCATCGATTTACGAATATCTAGCGCAACTGCAACAACAATAACAATACCTTGAATAACGTTTGTCATATCTGGAGAAACTCTAAGATATGCAAGACAGACTTTTAAGAGTTCAAATACGAATACCCCTAATAGAATTCCAGGTACAGTTCCTTGGCCACCAGCTGTGGAAACACCACCGATTGTAGCCGATGCAATCGCTTCAAGTTCGTAGCTTGTTCCTGAAGAAGGACCAACTGAACCAGTTTTAGCGGATAATAAGAATCCTGCTAATCCGTAAAGCATCCCTGCTAAAACGAAAATCTTAATTTTTGATCGTGCAACGTTAACTCCTGATACTTCAGCAGCTTGTTCGTTGCCACCAATAGCATACATATATTTACCGTATCGAGTTTTTGAATAGAGAATCCACATCCCAATTCCAACGATTGCTGAAATAATAACGAGGTATGGTATGAATCCAAAGAGTTTTCCTTGACCAATATTAATATATGAATCTTTAAACGTACCAATTGGATTGTTCCCACTATAGAGCATGTTTACACCATAAATCATAATTTGTGTTCCTAAGGTTGCTAAGAATGGTGGGACATGAAGTTTAGCGACAATCAATCCGTTAATAAGACCGAAGAAGCCACAAACTATGATTACAATAATTAAAGGTACAAACAGTGGCAAATCTGGTAGGTTTGGATAAACACGATTAATAAAGTCAGGTTTTTGTACCAATGTTCCTGCAAGAATCGCGGATAAACCTACAATACGACCTGCTGATAGGTCAGTTCCTCGAATAATCAGAGTACCCGAAACCCCTAAAGCAATAATGAATCGTACAGATGTATTCGATAATATATTTGACATATTACCAAGTGTGAAGAAGTTTTGTTGCGTAAATCCTGTAAACAGAATCATAACAAGTACTACGAAGTACATTGAGTAATCTGTCAATAATCTCTTTATATCGTATTTTTTTTCCTTCTTAAATAGTTTTGTTGTCATTTTTTATCTCCTTGCATAAACTTTGTAGCTAGCGTCATAACGCTTTCTTGCGTTGCTTCTTCTCGTGTTAAGAAACCAGAAACACGTCCTTCACACATAACCATAATACGGTCTGATATACCCAATAATTCTGACATTTCAGAAGTTACCACAATAACGCTCTTGCCAGAAGCAGCGAGATCATTAATGATTTGATAGATTTCGTATTTTGCTCCAACATCAATTCCTCGTGTTGGTTCATCAAGTATAAGAATGTCAGGATTATTTGCTAGCCAGCGTGCAAGAATTACCTTTTGCTGGTTACCACCTGAGAGACTTTCAATTTTTGTGTTCTTACTTGGAGTCTTAATTTGTAACAAGTCGATGCTTTCATCAACTACATGATTAATCTTACTTTGATTTAAAAGACCTCTATTTACATAGTCGTTGATTGATGAAATTGTCACATTATCACTGATGGATAATACACCGAAGATACCATTACCACGACGGTCTTCAGTTACAAGAGCAATACCGTTCTTAATCGCATCTTGAGGTCGATTAATGACTATTTGCTCACCTAAATGATAAACTAAGCCTTGCGAAACGGAACGCATACCATAGATTGCTTCCATTAACTCAGTACGCTGAGCCCCAACTAATCCACCAACACCTAATATTTCACCACGTTTCAGTTCAAAATAGCATTCTTTGAATGATAGCGAATTAGGAGATGTTAGGTTTTCAACTCGTAGAACTACTTCATCGTGAACAACATTTGTTTTTGGAGGGAAAAGACTTTTTAATTCTCGTCCAACCATATATTTAATAATTGAATTAGTTGTCATTTCTGACGCTGGCCATGTACCAACGTATTCGCCATCTCGCATAATTGATATCTCATCAGATATCCTTAGTATTTCATCCATCTTATGAGATATGTAGACTACAGCAATTCCTTTGTCTGTTAATTTATTTATAATATCAAAGAGAATTTCTACTTCCGTTGTTGTGAGTGATGATGTCGGCTCATCCATAATTACAACTCGTGCATTCTGAGAGATTGCTTTAGCAATTTCTATAGATTGCATTTGAGAAACTGTTAGATCACCTAGTTCGGTTTTGGGATCAAGGTTTAGCCCTACTTCTTTTAAAAGTCTTGAAGTTTCTTCGTACATCTTCTTATGATCAACGAGACGATTAGATTTTAGAGGATATCTTCCTAAGAAAATATTTTCTCCAATAGTCATCTTCATAATTGGTTGTAATTCTTGGTGAATCATTGATATTCCTGCATCCATTGCTTCTTTCGATGATTGAAAATCTACAGATTTACCTTCGAAAATTATCTCACCTTCATCACGGTGATAAATCCCAAAGAGACATTTCATTAATGTGGACTTTCCAGCACCATTTTCACCCATAAGGGCATGTACTGTTCCTGGTCTAAGTTTAAGTCCTACATTATCAAGTGCCTTAACCCCCGGAAACTCTTTTGATATTGATTTCATTTCTAATATATAGTCACTCATATCGTTCCACCTATCTCATAAAACATCAAGTGTGCCCGGAAGCACACTTGATTGAATACTATCTAATTAGTTAGCGTTACGTGCTTCGTAGCGTACTTTAATCTCTTCTACTGTTTCTGTTCTTGCTTCTGCTCGTTTGAGTTCTGCTTCTTCAGGTTTTGTAACACCAACATAATCATGCCAGTAATATGCTTTTACATCTTCGCCGTTGAGTAACTTAATAGCTACGTCAGCTGCTGTATGTGATTGGTTAAAGTGGTCATTCAATACTGTACCTGTCAATTTACCATCTTTTAAGAGTTCAATAGCATCAGGAATAGCATCAACACCAACAATAAAGATATCTTCATTTATCTTACGGCCCGCTGCATTGATAGCTGTAACAGCACCAACTGCCATACCGTCATTATTTGCGAAAATTACTTCTAATTCAGCACCGAATTGTTCAAGTGCACTTGCTGTGAACTCTTGTCCTTTAGCTGAATCCCAGTTTGCTTGGTAAGGTTTAGCAAGTTGTTTTACTTTACCACCCTTAGCTTCATAACCAGTAATTGAATATTCTGTACGTTGTTGAGCATCAACGTTTGCTGGGTCACCCATTAATGTAATGTAAGACACAACACCATCACCGTTAACATCGCCTTTATTTGCTAATGCAGCAATCATTTCACCTTGAATAGTTCCTGATTGTGTAGCATCTGCTCCAACGTATGTAGTTTTACCTGGCCAAACTTCTAATTCGTTTGGTTCTGGTTCACGGTTAATTAAGACTACAGGGATCTCTTTTGCTTTAGCACTGTTAATAATATTTCCAGCAGCTGTTGGATCCACTAAGTTAGCAATAATTAAATCTTTACCTTGAGCAATGAAATTATTGATTTGCTCTGTTTGGTTTGCTTGGTCTTGCTTACCATCTTGAATATCAAGTTTGTAAGTATTACCGTCTTTTTGACCTACCTCACCAAAGTATTTTTCTAACTCTTGGCGATATAATGTCATAAAGTTATCGTCAAAACGATAAATTGCAACTCCAATTTCATAGGTCTTTCCTTTAGCTCCGCCCTCTTCTTTTTTATCAGAGCTACATGCAACTAAAGAAAGCGCCAACAATAACACCATAAATAGTTTGCTTAGTTTCTTCATTTTACTTCCTCCTCTGTGGTAAAACTTTTACTAATGCAATTCCATAATATGTTATGTAAGCGCTTTTGTCAACGATTTTAGTAAACTTTAATTTTGTGAACTGACTCTCTAATGATTAAATTGGTTGCAATATGGGTTAAGGTAGTGCGTGTATTGTTGGTTTCCATATTGAGATTAAGTATTGATGAAGCTAGTGTTCCCATGTAACGTGTATCAAGCTCGACCGTAGTTAAAGGCGGGTTTAAATACATCGATGCTGCTATATTATTGAAGCCTACAAGAGAAACTTTATCGAGCATCTTCGCTTCCCCAAGAGCCCTAAGAACTCCCATAGCAATTGTATCGGATGCACAGAAGAATGCAGTAGGCAAATCATCATACTGAAGTGCTTCTTTCATCTTCTGATACCCAGTCTCTGCAGTAAAGTTCCCTAGCAATACAAATCGTTCATCAAACTTTGTAAACGGAGATTCTTTCATGAATCTTAGATAGGTTCGTTCTCGCTTATCGATGTAAACCTCATTTGCTTCCCCCATGTACTCTCGACCACCAATATATCCTATCTTACTATGTCCCATAGCCACTAGATGCTCTAATAAAGCCATTGAACCAGCTTTAATATCGTGTACAACAGAACTGTATTTACTTGGGTTTGGATTAGAGTCAACGAAGATAATATGTTGGCAATGCTTCTGTAATCGTTCTGCCTGTTGGATTGCAAACTTACCAACACAGACAATGCCATCGATCTTTTCATCGAATACAGCTGTCATATTATCTTTATAGAAGCGCTTTATATTCACATTCTTATTAATCCAGAAACTTTCAACACTGCGTCTCAATTCAAAATAGTAAGGGTCGTGTTCTTCTTCATCACTCGCAATCCATTGAATAATCGCAATAGTTTTTACATCACTAACTTTTCTTTTTATCTTGTAATCTAATTCAGTAGCTACATCCCACACAAGTTGTCGTGTCTCTTCACGGACACTTAATGTCGGATCTTCGTTAAGGATACGAGAAACTGTTGCTAAACTCACTTTAGCTTTACTCGCAATATCTTTTAGAGTTGCCATAATTCGCCTTCTTTCTCTCTTTATACATATTTTACTAAAATTTTACTTAATAATCTAGTCTTTTCCGTACTTTAGGTTAAAATCTTTGTACCTTTTCTGCAGCATTATAGAATATACTCCAAGTAAAACCCCAGGAATTAAGACTAACAAGTAAACAATTTCTCTATTTTTAAAGAATAGATAGGTAAATAATGCGAGTAGACCAGCTACAACAACAAAGGTAAACCTACTTAATCTATTTTGTAGAAGTTGGATTGCTTGAATTCGTTCTTCATAATCACGATATTTATCCGCATTACTTTTATCTCTCACAAGATAGTGATAGTATCCACCTCTACTCCCTACATAAGTAAACAAGTATCGGTAACCATACTCTTTGAAGTCATCTTTCTCTAGTTCATTAATCGTAAAGTGGATCGCATACTCAAAATCTCCACTCTGTTCAATAAAAGAGTACTCATCACCGTTATAGCTTTCTAATAAGTAGCTAACTTTTGAATCTAAATATGCACATTCTTTTTCTACTTCATCAATTGAAAAGTTTCTTTTTTCTTTTAGCATTTTTATAACACCTCTACTTTTATTACCATTTTGCTTTGTTTCCAAAGAAAAAGCAAACAGTAATTGTTTGCTTCTACATGTATTAACGTATCACGTCTGGTTTTTCACGACGATATTTTTCAATAAACGCTTCATCTAGCACTGGAGTATCTCCTGCTGTAGTGAATGCTAAATGAGCAGCACAAGTTGCATATTCAATGCTTTCACTGTCTTCTATAGAACGTAAGTATTTACTGAGATACGCAGATACAAACGCATCTCCAGTTCCAATACGGTCAAACACTCTAATTGGATATCTTTCGCTCATTGTAAGTTTATTGTCTGCATAGACATACCCCTGCATCCATTTTTCTTGATCGTTTTCTGATTTAATCGTGCCTATGAACTTCTTAATTTCAAACATATTTGTAAAAGTATCTAGCGCTTCTTTTAAGTCTGCTTCCGCTGTGAAACGATTTACATCTCGCAAGGAACCCACAACTATAGTGGACTTCTCCAATACTTTTTTATAAGAGTTTAGAAGTTCTTGTTCATCCATGTCTTGGTTTAGTGATGGTCGATAATTAAAATCAAAGCAAATTGGGATATCTTTCTGTGTAGCATATTCTACAAGCCTTAAGACATTATCAAGAGACGTTTTGGATGTCGATAAAGCAATACCACACAAGTGTAATAAGCAGGCGTCATTTAATGCTTCAGCAATTTCTTCTTCACTCAGTATCGTTGTATTGAACGCACTCTGTGAACGGTTTAAATATGTCACTTCCGATGGACGGTATTCATAACCAAGTTCAATAAGATAGATACCAATATGGTTACCATTTAGTTTAATGGAAGTGTCTTGAATATTATGATGACGAATGCTCGCCTTCGCAACTTCACCAACACGATTATTTGGCAGTATACTTAATAGCTTCGTGCTATAGTTATGTCTCGCTAACCCTGCAAGCACATTAAGCCCAGTTCCTGTGAAACTCATTTCTAAGTTCGAAGTTTGATCTAGACGTTTATACTCATTCGGATTCAAACGCATCATTATTTCGCCGTAAGCTACGATTTGTTTCATACTTAAATCACGACTCTCTTGATTATTTCAAATAATGTTCGGACATCTTCAGGATTAGTATTTCCTGTTTCTTTATCAATAATCGAGGAATATACATGAGGAATAATTGTTTGAACTCCTGCATCAAGGGCAATTTGAAGAATTTCTTCAAAGTTATCTAAATCAATACCTCCGGTTGGTTCTAAAGCAAAGTTATGGTCTGCACAAGCTTTAGCGACAGCAATATACTCATCACGGTGTGCTAAACCTTTCATAGGGAAATACTTTACTGATGTTCCTCCCATGTCTTTTAACATAGCTATCGCTTGTTCGATTGTTACCTCAACAGCTTCACCTTGGGATGATAGAGGACCTGTTGCAATGTTAACGATTCCTACTTTACCCGTAGGTGATATTAGTCCATTAATCACAGTTTCACCCTGTGCTAACGCCCCTCTACTTGCACCGACACCTGTGAACACTTGGTTAACATGTTGCGGTTGTAACACTCTTGAGAGTCGCGTAACCATATAACTTTGATTCGGGTCTCCTGCTCCTAAACCAATTGATAAAGCATTTTCTGTAGCTTCTTGATATTTTTTCATATCTTGAATGGCTGCTTCATCTGTCTCATAACTCTTACTCAATACACCAAGAACAACATACCCATCACTTGCTTCATAACAATCTTTCGCATTGTCTACAGAACCGGCAAGTACATTTAAACACACTCTATTTTTATACATTTTCGGACTTAATTTCATCTTATCCTCCTAAAACATTTTTCAGTTTATCTACTATGACAGACATTTCATCTTCATTTACACTACGAATATCAAATTCAATAATTCCATTGTTTGCTTGATATTCTCTGGTATACACTGCTGTGTTTCCATCTTTTAATCTATCGATTAACTCATGAGCATTCATAAGCTTCGAATCTACTTTTACAGATGCACGATAAATTTCTCGTCCTGCTCCATCTTGAACACACTGGGCCTTAATTCCAGGGATAAGGTTTAACGCATCGATGAATGGATTTAGACGAGCTAACATAGATTCTTTGCTTTCTGATCCTGAATCTAAATATTGATCTACAGCCTCAACAAATCCTAAGATGTTTTCTTTACCGATTTTCATCGATCGCCCTAAGCCAGAGGACTGCATACGCACCCAGGACACCAGTTCTTCTTTTCCTAGAACAAGACCTGAACTAGGACCCTCAATCGCCTTAGCTCCACTGTAGATGACAAGGTCACAGCCTAATTCATAGTATTTTGTTAAATCTTCCTCTGCAGCTACATCAATTATTAATGGCACAGAGTGCTCTTTAGCAACCATCACAGCTTCTTCTACTGTTAACATACTTTTTTGTACAGTGTGATGACTCTTAACATAAAAAATCGCTGCAGTGTTTTCGGTAATATTCATGGCAATATGTTCTGGCGTACATTCATTTGCATATCCCGCTTCAACAACCTTACCACCACCCTGTTGAATCATAAGTTCTACAGATGTTCCGTAGTTTACATTATGACCTTTAGGAATAATAATCTCTTTACATTGGTAACGTGAATCATAAGGATGCATTAAGTGATACGCATCTCCTTTGCCAATAACAGCCGCAACAGATTGAGCAATACCAGCACTTGCCGATGATACAATAACAGCATCCTCAGCACCTAATCGGTGCGCTAGATAAGCTCCCGTTTCTTTCAGCAAATCTTTCATCACAAAGAAGTTTTGTCCACCTGTTTTCTGAGCCTCAGAAACCTTATCAGATACTTTTGAAACACCTAATATCGTCATCTTTCCACTAGCATTTATAACTCTTTGAAGCTTGTATTTTTCATACACATCCATACTTACACCACCTTCCAAGGTTTACCACCAACTACCGCCATTACAGGAACAATCGTCTGGTTGATTTCCGATTCGTTTCCATTTGAATCTTTCAATGTTTTCTTAGCTTCAATAATCTTGAATAGACTAAGATCTGCATCTTTTCCAGGTAGTAATTCACCTTTATTTTCGAGGTGATACATTCTAGCTGGATGAACCGTGACCATTTCAATAACCTGTTCTAAGCTCAGACCCATTTCTAGTCCTTTTTCCATTGTGGTCGCAAGATCGTACACTGGACCATTAATACGATTTCGATAGTATATATCTGAACTAATTGTATTACATAAGACACCTTCATCAAACGCTTGATGTGCTACTTTAAAGTTAAAACTATCAGTTCCATGACCTATATCAAATAATAATCCTTTATGATATGCATCCCAGACAAAAGATTTTATCTTGCCTTCTGGAGATACAATACCATTCTCTTTTCCATTATAGCAGTGAGTAATGATATCACCCGCTTCGCAAATCTCGAAGATGTCTTCAAGGCTTGGTGGGCGTGATCCAATATGAACCATCAGTGGCAAATCTTCAAAGCGATGTTGAAGCTCTTTGGCCATTTTCAGAGGGATTGTATCATTGTCTCCTACAACAGTTTTACTCATTCTTGCCTTAATCCCAACAATAAAATCTTCTAACTCACGAATTCTTAACTCGTTTATGTCGTTATTAATATTTCGTAAATCTGCTAACTCATCTTGAGTTACAATCCCATTCTTAGAAATATTCATCAAGGCATATACGTTTGTCTTAGCTTTTCGTGTTCGTTCATAGAAGTCTTTAATATTTGCTTCGCCACTACTTCCTGCATCCACAACCGTTGTGACACCAGCAAGAACTCCAATTTCATCAGGGAAATCATAGTATAAGTTCATCGCTTCATAACAGTGAACATGTGAATCTATCCAACCAGCACTGATATATGTGTTTTCTTCGAGGCTAATGACTTCTTTTGCTTCGACATCTAATTTTGGACCAATTTGCGTAATAATTCCGTTGGTAATCGCTACTTCAAGTGAATTACCATTGATATCGATGCCACCTTGTATGACTAAATCAACCGCATTCATGATCTTACCTTTAGTTTGAATTTACTCCAAGGTAAAACATAATCAAGAAGCATTACTTCTTCCGGAGCAATGTGACCTACAATATTCTTACGATTATCACTATGATCTTCTAATGCAATTTGAAGTTCGTTCTTATATTTACCAAAATCATCATTACCTAAAAGAACATCTCCTCGTTTAAAGTCATGACCAGGGATTACAGGGTTTGCTTCTTTGCCATACTTAACTCGAACCCATGTTGAACGAATCATTTGTTTGGTAATATCCCCACGACGTACATGTTGATTATCTTCAATAATTGTTCTTTCAAGGTCACTAATCTCACGATCAACAACAACATCAAACTCAAGTTGGTAACGATTTACAGCTGCCATTGCCTCCAGTTCTTCGTCACTTGCATAAGCATTTCCAATAATAACGTCATCAATTAAACCTGTCGCAAACAAGTGTTTAGTTTGTGTTGCTAGAGGAAGATTACGATGCATTTCTAGCGTAGGTAGTCCGTCGTTTACATTCCATGGTCCGTAAGTGCCAACTTGTGAACTTACAAACGCAGCTGTACGAATACCTTCTTTCTTGAAGCGTTTTGAGCACGATTCAAAGAAGTCTAACGGAAGCGCAGAGCCATCTTGTGGATAGAAGTTATGACAACCATATAGGAACGGACGGTTTGCTTGATACGATAAGATGCTATCCAAATACGCAACATCGTTACTCATATTCAGTTCAATTATTAGTCCATATTCATTATATGAAAGCATTGCTTCCTTACTTCCATTGAAGCTTTCATCTAAGCGAATGCCATCTGCTCCAATTTCAGCAAAAAAGCTTAGATCATCATAAGAGATACCTAAGTCATCAAAAATTGATGGAGCAATGTCTAATATAGTCTCATAGCCCATGTTTTTTGCTTCTTTAATAATCTTACCAAACTTCTCAGCAACAACATCTTTGCCTTCAGTAACTTCAAGCATACTCATAAAGATTCGACTAAACCCTAAATCAGCAGCTTTCTTTAAATAAGCGATATCCTTTTCATAATCACTATGATCTGGATAAATTGATACACCAAGTCTTCTTTTCATTGTAGATTCCTCTTTTCTTACTAACATTATAACATTATAATGTTTGAAGTGGAATTATATTATACTTGATATTGTACTTCGTAGGGATGAATTTCTGTATTATAATATGATATTGCAAACTCAACGCAGTTTCCTTGATGATCAAATGAAGAACGTGTACGCATTAATAATGACTCTTTATCCATTAACAATACTTCTTTAATATCACTAGGAACCTCTGATATTGCGAAAGCGTCATTAATACGATCAATTTCTACCCCATTCTGGTACATCCATGCATATAAGGAAACATCTTGTTTCTCTAAAATTTTATAATCGCCTTCAACAGCTACATAATGAATAAAATAAATATATGGTTTTCCTTCAAATTCATAAACCCGTTCATATTTTACAATCGAAGGCAATCCTTTGAGTGTAACAGTATCAGGAACTTCTTCTTGTTTAATTAATTTAACAGAGCGAACCTTTTTTACGATATCATGACCAGATTCCTCTAAAATTGAAGAGTAAGAGCTCGCCTTTGACAGCTTATTGAAAGTACGGTTGCTTAAAACAGTGGTACCTTTTCCACTTTTTTTCTCAAGATATCCGTCTTGCGTTAGAATTTCTATAGCCCTTCTTATCGTGACTTTACTTACATCATACATCACTTCTAATTCATTCTCTGTAGGTATGTATGAACCCACTGGGTAAATACCTTTCAGTATTTTCTCTTTCATATCACGTGCTACATCTTCATATAAAATACGTCTCATTGGCATTCTCCCCATTTCTAAATCTATTATAACAAGTCTTTGTGAACATGCAATCAGGTAAAATAAAACCCTTACCGAAGTAAGGGTTACATATTATTAGTTAAGTGCTTCTAAAACAAAGTTGATTACAAACAGCGCTGTTGAGATATACACAATTGGGTGTACGTCTTTAAACTTACCTGTTGCTAATTTAACAAGACAGAACGCAATAAATCCAAACGCAAGCCCTGTTGAGATACTATAAGCAAGCACTGTCATTAATACTGTAAAGAAAGCTGGTACCGCAATTTCAAACTCTGACCACTCAATATCAGCAAATGCTGAACTCATAAGAATACCTACAACAATTAATGCTGGAGCTGTAGCTGCACTTGGTATTAACGAAACAATTGGTGCAATAAAGATACTTAATGCAAAACAAATTGCTGTAACTACTGATGTTAAACCAGTACGTCCACCTGCTTCAATACCTGCTGAACTCTCAACAAATGTTGTTGTATTGGATGTCCCAAAGATAGCTCCTACTGATGTTGCAATGGAATCAGCAAACATTGCTTTATCCATTTTTGATGAGAAGCCTTTTCCTTCTTCTAAAGCTAACTCATCTTCTTTTGTAAAGATACCTGTACGGCGACCAGTACCGATAAATGTACCGATTGTGTCAAATGTATCTGTTAAACTGAATGCAAAAATGATTGGGAAAATTGTCATCGCATCATGATTCGTAAAGAGGCTAATTAAACCGTCTTTTCCAATTGCTGTACCAAAGATTGAACTAAATTCGCTAAATACTTGGCCATATGATGGTGTTGATGCTGCTGCACTAATGTCTACAACTCCCATTGGAATACCAATTAAAGTAGTTAGAACAATACCAATTAAGATTGCTCCTTTTACTCTACGTAACATTAACACTAGAATTAAGACTAATCCAATAAGTGCTAATAATACTGATGGATCATTGAACTTAACAAGAGATGGCACACCTGCTGAGAAATCAATCATCTTAATATTTAAGATACCAATATAAGCAATGAATAAACCAATACCTGCTCCAATTGCTTGTTGCAATGTTTCAGGAATTGCTTTAATAATGTGTTTACGAACACGTGTTACTGTAATAAATATATTAAAGATACCACAGATAAAGACTAATGCTAAAGCCTCCGTCGGTGTGAAACCATACTTCATAACTACTGTGTATGTAAAGAACGCATTAAGACCCATTCCTGGCGCTAATGCATATGGCACGTTAGCAAATAACCCCATAACTAAAGTACCGACTACAGCAGCGAGTATCGTTGCGATATACACTCCATTAAATGGTAATCCAGCTTGTGATAAGATATCTGGATTAACAAACAAAATATAAGCCATTGTAAAGAAAGTTGTAATACCTGCAAGCACCTCTGTTGATACTTTCGTATTATTTTCTTTAAGCTTAAAGAATTTTTCCATTAAATTCTATCTCCCTTTCTTGATTACAAGACCAAATAAAAAAGATCGAGAGAAAACGATCTAGTGTTTTCAGCACGATTGTCAATGCATTTAAGGTGCATTGGTAGAAACTACTCAACCATATTATGAGTATTAAATTTGGCTTTATAATACCTTCTTATTATATGGGAGCTACGGACAGTAGTCAAGGAAATTACAGACACTATGTGAATAAGCTTAGAAAATTGACATTCACTAATTAAATCCACTCATAAAGTGTTATTATACATAATAAAGTTTTCACAAATTGAAACACTTCGCCATACTAAAACACCATCGAAATATGCATCCGTGATATACTTTATATAGAAAGGATGACAGAAATGGAAAGCATAAAACATCATAAAATTAATGTTGAGGTTTCTGCTCGTCATGTACATTTGACACAAGAGACCGTGTCTTTGCTTTTTGGAGAAGGATTCGAACTTAGTGTTAAAAAGAACCTATCTTTAGAAGGTGAATTTCTAAGCAATCAGAAAGTATCAATCCGGGGTCCGAAAGCAACGATTCATAATGTAAGTGTACTAGGCCCGTGTCGAGAACAAAACCAAATTGAAGTCTCATTAACTGATGCGAGAACACTAGGAATTGATGTTCCAATTCGATTGTCAGGCGATCTTGATGATTCCGCTCCAGTTGATTTGGAAACTTCCAGTAATAGCGTGTCACTTGATAAAGGATTGATTGTTGCTAAACGACATTTACATACCGATCCCGACACTGCCGAGCTTTATGGTATAAATCATGGTGATTCAATTTCCGTTAAATTGCTTGAGGATTCTAGAAACCTAGTATTTGACGATGTCATTGTCAGAATAGGTAAACGAAGCATTCCTGTGATTCATCTTGATACTGACGAAGGTAACTCAGCAAATATTAAAGAAAGTGCTGTTGGCTATTTAGTAATTGATAGAAAAGAGGACATTTCGTATGAAAGCACTCTATAAAAAACGTATCTTAGTTTTACTTGCAGCGACTCCATACCTAATTTGGTTTGTTTTCGGGATAGTAATTGATGGTTTTTCATATATCGATTTGAACCAAATAGTCGCTTTGATTACAGCAAACATCGTTATGATAGCATTGGTCATTTCCACGATTGATTCTAAGTCATCCTCAAAACTTGTTGCGGCAATTATGATAGCACTTGTTGTTGGATATCTTATCTTTGAATCGAATCAACAACACCCACTATTATCAAAAGAGATATACTATATATTGATTGGGATATTCTGCACCTATTACGTCGCATTAAACATCTTATCTCTTACTATGTTTCGCAATACAAATAAATCTGTAGAATAGAAAAGGACTGACTTCTGCATAGCACAGAAATCAATCCTATGTTTCATTAATATTTTACTATAAGATTTATTGGGTTCGCTTTTATTGAGTGAATCCTTTTTTTAGTCTTCATGTCCCTTCAGTCTCAACATTCTTAGACTGTTAATGATAACTAATATTGTACTTCCTTCGTGTCCAACTACTCCGATTGGTAATGTCATATAACCAAAGAGGTTTGATACAACGAGTAGAAGAATAACGGCAACAGAGAAGATAACATTCTGAATAATAATCTTTCTTAGTTTTTGTGATAATTCATAGATATAACGAATACTAGAAACTCTATTGTTAACTAAAATCATGTCTGCTGTTTCAATAGCAACATCTGTTCCTGAACCTAGGGCAATACCAATCGTTGCATTCGCAAGTGCAGGAGCATCATTAATACCATCTCCAACCATTACAATGTTTGGATATGTTTCACGTAACTTTTGTATTTTCTCAGCTTTTTCTTGTGGTAATGTTTCTGCAATAATTTGTTTGATACCTAACGACTCACCTATTTTTTCTGCCGTAAAACGTGTGTCTCCAGTTATCATAATTGTTTCAATATTATGATTGTTTAACCAGGAGATGAGTGCTTTGGAGTCTTCTCGAACTTCGTCTACTAACCCCAGAACCGCTACTGTTTTTCCATCACGTTCGACATAAACAATACTCATTCCTTCTTTTGCCCATGATTCTCCAAGTGCAACTGTTCTCTCGTCTACTTGAGTCATCATGTCTTTTTTACCGACTTTATAGAAACTTGAATTATACTTACCTTGAATACCGTGCCCAGCGATTTCTTCTAGTTCTTCTGCCTTCAAGACTTCTTCGCCTACATCTTTTTGTAAGGATGCGATGATAGCATTTGCTAGTGGATGACTTGAATATGTCTCCAGTGCGATAATTGCTTTTTTAGTTTCTAAATCATCACCACTAATGTAGTAGCTTTCTTTTAGTGTAGGAATACCATTTGTAAGTGTTCCTGTTTTATCAAATACTACTGCTTCTGTATCCATCATATTTTCAAAGTGAATACCACCTTTTACAAGAACACCATGACGTGCTCCGTTTGAGATAGCAGCTAGTGTTGCAGGTGTAACTGAAGCAATAAGAGCACATGGTGATGCTACAACAAGTAAAATCATTCCACGATAGAACGCTTCTTCAAATGTTTGCCCAAAAGCAATCATTCCCGCAATTATGACAAGCGCAACAACAATCAACACAACACGAGCATAGATGTCTTCAAGCTTATCGATGAATCGTGCAGTTTTTGAAGGGAATTTTTGTGCCTCTTCAACCATTCGCACAATCTTTTGAATAACTGTATCCCCAAGCTCATGTGTAACTGTTAATGTAACTGGATGTGAGACGTTCAATGTTCCCCCAAAAACCACATCATCAACGGTCTTTTGAACTGGTAATGACTCCCCTGTAATTGCTGCTTCTTCAATGGAACTAGTACCTTCTTTAATTGTCGCATCAATTGGAATTGTTTCCCCAACTGCAACTACAATTAAATCACCAATCACTAAATCACTAACATCAACTTTTTCTGTTTGTCCATTCGCTAATAAACGTGATGCGTTGGTAGGTTGCAACGTCATTAGTGAACGAATCTGTTTCTTACTTTGATCTGTAGTCATTGTTTCTAACATCTTCGAAAGCGAGAAGATAAAAATTAATATAGCTCCTTCCGAATAATATCCAATTAAACATGACCCTACAGCAGACAGTATCATTAACAGTTCTACGTTAAGATGTCTGTTTTCTATAGTATCTAAAATACCTTCTTTAGTTTGCGAGTATCCTCCGAAGACGATGGACGCAATAAAAATCCATGGATTATTTGTAATTAACCCAGCAATCATCAGTAAACCACTACCGATTGTCTCGATGTATGGTGCAATCTTTTTCATGAAATCTCCCCTTATAAATAATGATAATGATTATCACTATATGAATGATACCATATTCTTTCATGTAATTGTAGATAAATGAATTTTAATTTGTCTAATTTAATATATTGTAAAGCGTATGTTAAAAAAGATAATATTCATTGCAAGTATTTTGCAGTTTTAGTATACTTTGTCAGTACGAATTTAAGGGGATGTACAGATATGAAACAAACAAGAAAAGTTAGTATTAGTGTGCTTGTATTACTTGCACTTCTGCTTACAGGTTTTACTTGGTCTTATTGGAATGTTGGAGCAATCCAAGGCACTCAAAACGATGGTTCATTAGGGGGAACTATTCAACTTGGTAGTGCAAACAATAAGGAAGTTAAAACCGAGCTACGTGAAGTAAAGTTGAACGCTAACAGCAGCCAAGTTCTAGTGCCTGTCACTCGTGCAGCAACTAGCGGTGCTAACGCAGTAGAATCCATTCGGCAATCATTCAAAGCGCAATGGGTTGAGAGTGGCACAAACTATACATCAGGTCATACTGGAGTATTAACAGCAACAATTTCAAATATCCGCTTCCAAGATGAATTAGCGGACGCTACATATAAAGCAAAAGATTACATCGTAGTCGATACTACAAGCAAAACAGCTACCATTACATTAAATGGTGATGCTGTGAATACACCTGATTTCGTCTTTACACTCATTGAGCCAAGCACAAAAGCAGCTTATGATGCGATTAACGGAAAAACAGTTGTATATGATGTAGTCCTTACAGTCACACCTACAAATTAATGAAACGGAAGTCTGTTGTACTGGTAATCTTATTACTACTTGCAACACTTACCACAAGCATTACCTACAGTTATTGGGGACAAAACTCGGTTCTAAAACCCCAATTACAAAACAACAATGGATCACTAACCATTGGTTCATTTCCATATAAGAACAATGAAACTGTAATCGACTTTGATATAAATAAGAAATACGAAGCCGGAACAATTGTTAGATACAACAATCTATATTATATTGTGACCGAAGCAGTTGTTGGGAAATTACCAATTCCTAATGATAACGCGCTTACTCCATTTCAACCATTATATGATGACCTCGGTATGAACTTCAGTAGAACAAACGCAAACGGTTATCATTTCATGAATGGAATCTTGTATAGGTATAAGAAACAAGCAAATGGTCAAGTAAGTATTCAACAAGAAGACTTACGTTTCTTTAGCTTTAAGAGAAATTATAAGTATTATAAGAATGTCGATGAAGGAAGCCTCAATATTAGTTCTGCAAGTGATTATATTGTGTACTATAATGGAGCTCTCTATATTACTAATTCGATGTATGATAATCGAATTAGACCTATACCAGGTTTAGAACCTGGGTGGACAATTCTCAATAGCCCATTCTTTGATAGCTATTCATTGTATAGAATTAATGAAACAAATCCATATGTCAGTGTACTAATTAAAAATACATCAGGTAATTATGAGATGTATCGCTTAGTTTCCAGTTCTAATTTACTCAACGGAAGTTTGGTTAAGCCAGGTACTAACGACAAGGTTTGGAAACAGATAACACCATGACATTAAATCGGAAACGTGTCAAAATCATCTATCATTACCTCTTTGGCATACTTGCGATTATTATTGGTCTTATTATTGGAGCTAAAATGTTCTTTCCAAGTATTGGAAATGAAATTATTAAGTATCAACATTTTGTAGTTGTAAGTAATAGTATGGAACCAAAAATAAATGTTAATGATGGCATCATCGTGAAACCTACTCCCTCAATGGATTTACAAGTAGGTGATATTATAACTTTCAAAGTAGATATCAATAAAGACGGTCACGATGAATATGTAACTCACTATATTGCACAAATAGATAAAAAAGAAATTCGTACAAAACCAAACATAAGCGATAAGTGGGATACCTGGGTATTACATGAAAACCAAATAGTAGGAAAAGTGATAAAAGTTCTCCCAAAAGTAGGAGTCGTACTTATTCCATTATATAATCATGCAGTACCGATTTTACTCATTGCCTTGTGCCTTGTTTTGTACACGTTATATCGTGTTGTCAGAAGCAAAGAACACTTGGATCATTAGAAATTAAAACAGGCTACACATATGTGTAGCCTTTAATATTATCCCCAGAGTTTTTCCCACCAGGATTTTTCTTTACTTAAGTTTTTTAGATCTTGAACATAGCCTTGGACCTCTTTAGCTCCTAAGTCTATTGTTTCCTGTCCTTTTCCTATCTCAAATGTCCATACTTTATCTAAAGGAATATTGATATGAACATCTGCTTTAGATCCGTTTTCTCGATCAAACTCACGTTGCATTATATCAAGTACACGTGACGCCACTCCAAGTAAGGATCCTGTATCTTTAAATTCATCGGTACCAAACATTGTGACTGCAATTGTTTTATCGACTTCATAGCCCTTCAATGCACTGAGAGGTAAGTTTTGCGTTACTCCCCCATCCACAAGAAGCATATCTTGGTATTCCATTGCCGCAATCACGAATGGGAAAGAACATGATGCTCTGACTGCTTTCGCAAGTTCAATATCTGAGATTACAATCTCATCTTCATTCTGTTTTGAATAGAGTTCTGGATGAGATACGAAGAGTATTGTTTTACCTGTTATTAAGTCTACAGATGGAATGACCAAAGGTATTGTGACATCAGATAGCATATGAACACCAATCTTTTCCAATTGACGTTGTAAAGCATCTTCTAAATCCTTGCCATCTACAAATCCCGCTACTAGTTTTTCTTTAGAAAACGGAAGAAGTTTCGAAGAAGGTCTCATTAATATCTTCTTATCGTTTATTTCCTTTTCCAGCTCCATCGAAATTCTAATGACATCATCAGCTGGAATTCCTGTTGCAAATAAAGCCCCTATGACAGAACCCATTGATGTCCCTGCAATTGCTGATAAGTTAATGTTTTCATTTGCTAGGGTAGCGAGAATTGGTAGTTGAGAAAAAGACTTAATGCCGCCTCCTGATAATGCAATTCCTATTTTTGCCATACTATCACCTCTGTCATTATTATACACGAGTTTTTATGTTACAATATGAAAAAGGACGTGAAATTATGTCAGATATCTACTTATCTCTATTACTCATTACCATTGTAATTCTCTTACTCATTATCATTTTTCGCTTGTTTTCATCGAGTAAAGATGACTTGCGAATGCATCAATTCGATACAGCCAACAGAGAGTTTATGAATCGATCATTCAATGATCTTACTGATAGGATTGATAGTCGGATTAAAGAACTGAATGACCGTAATACTAGCTTTGAACGGGCTACAGCGCACAGTTTAATTGAATTTCAAAGCACGATGAACACTTCAATCACTACCCAGTTTAAAGCTTTACAAGATACTGTTGAGAAGCGACTCGGAGATGTTGATAAACGCGTTAGCGATAACTTGACTGAAGGATTTAAGAAAACTAATGAGACCTTTACTAATATAGTTTCAAGACTTAGTAAGATAGACGAAGCTCAGAAGAAGATTGACTCCTTATCTAGCGATATAGTTTCCCTACAAAATGTGCTTACTGACAAGAAAACTCGTGGAACGTTTGGAGAAGTTCAACTCTCTCAAATTCTTTCATCAATCTTTGGTGATCGTAATGATAAAATCTACCAACTTCAATATTCATTTAATACAGGAAGTAGAGTTGATGCCGTACTCTTTGCTCCGGAACCTCTTGGAACACTAGCCATTGATTCGAAGTTTCCGCTAGAAAACTATCGTAAAATGACAGATACAGACTTAAGTGATATCGAAAGACTCAATGCTACAAAATCCTTTGTGACAGACTGTAAGAAGCATATTGATGATATCGCAAACAAGTATATCATTCCAGGTGTCACATCCGACCAAGCCATCATGTTTGTACCTGCTGAAGCAATTTTCGCGACTATAAGTGCTTACCATCAAGATATTCTCGACTACTCACAAAAACGACGCGTATGGATTGCCAGCCCCACAACTCTAATGAGTACCTTGACAACGATTCAAACCATTCTTATGAATCTTGAACGTGAGAAGTATGCGACAGTTATTCATGAACAATTAAAATTACTTTCAACTGAGTTTGATCGTTATCGTGATCGTTGGCAACGTTTATCCAATCGCATGGACGGTTTAAGCAATGATTTCAAAAACATTAATATTACAACAGAGAAAATTACCAAACGCTTTGAAGAAATATCCAACGTTGAGTTATCACAACCAGAGATAGACGACGATATCTTAATAGAAAATGAAACAGCAGACTCTTAATTGAATCTGCTGTGTTTTTTATTGATGGTAAACTCTACGAATTCGATGACTTAATGTGGATAACTGAACATAAGGAATTATTCCTGTATGTTCTTCAATATATGCACAGGTGCGATGCTTCCCAATAAGTTCAATTTCATCGTAAAACAAACACTGTGTATCGACTTTTATCATTGTTTGATCCATACATATCTTGCCAATGATCGGATAGAACTGATTGCGAATCCAAACTGGCGCTTGAGATTGACGACGATCAAAGCCATCTGCATATCCTATTGGCATCGTCGCAAAGTGTATCGCTTCTTTGACTTCATAACTGTAATCATATCCAACAGTTTCGCCGACTTGCGCAGTATCTAAATGAGTAATCTTTGATGTCAATTCGAGAACTGGTTCGAGTCCTACTGTATTTGAACGGTAACCGTACATTCCCAAGCCTACACGCATTCCGTTAATCCAGTTCTCATCTTTTACTAGATCAAACGGCGAATTTCCAACATGAACCCATTTTAGTTCTCCTTGATATGCTTCATAGACTTTCTTAAAAACTTGCAGTTGTTCTTTATTGGTATCATCAGTCACTGGACTCTGGAAATGTGTGTATATTCCTTCAACACTGTGGTTTTTCGCCATATCAGCTAATTCAGAGTAGTTTTTAATTCCGTATCGATTCATACCTGTATTAATCTCAACGTGGAGTCTTAACTTAGTTTCGATACCTTTGATGCTCTCATACCAATCAAGTGATGGCACTGTATAGATATAGTTTTCATGATGATATTTCTTAATATCTTCTGGATTAACATAACTAAAGATTAAGATATCAGAGTTAATCCCGTGTTCTGACAAAGATAGAGCCTCATCAAGTGATGAAACACAAAGAACAGAACACCCTATCTCTAGTAGTTTTTTTGATATCTCATACTCCCCATGACCGTAAGCATTCGCTTTTACAACACCAAAAATCTCCTTACCACTTTGTTGCGTAAGGAGTTTGTAGTTGTTTTCTAATCTATCTAAATATATGTCTGCCCAGGTTTCTCTTGGCATTATATAATCCTCGAATAGACGTAACTTACATAAATAGCTAGCACACGATATGCAAGCCAAATTACCGAGTTGATATCTTCGTAAATTGCGAATTTGAAGATTAAGAAATATGAATCAATATCAAAGAGACCTATTGCCCCATATTGAGCAATAACATCTGACAGTACTATTGCGATAACTGTATACAGAACAGCAATTAATGAAAAACGTTGCTGAACTGAGTTACCTATTTTTTGAATTGTGAACGCAATTAATATTGCCACTAATACTAATATAACCGCATGATTTATAAATCTATATCGGAACAATCCCGAGAGAATCCCTAGAATAAGACTAAGAAAAAAACCAACGATAAGTGCGATATTAAATCGTTTTGTAATACCTAAGCTATGTATTTTTTCAAACATCGAACTTCCTTCTTTCTTAAATAACGATTGATATGTGTGATTTCTTCTTATCTATTCTACCACACATCACTTGTTGATAACTAGTATCCTAAGTTTGAACGTACAGTTCTAATTTACTTATATATTATATACTATTTTCTACTAGCCTACTTAGCCTATATTTGAAATTTCTTTGTATCCCTTATTCATGCTTGATGATATAATAGGACCATGAAAATGACACGTCGAGTTTTGCTTACTATTGTAGGCTCTATCTTGTTTGCTGTTTCTGTCAACACATTACTCATTCCTGCGGCGATTTATAACGGAGGGTTAACCGGGATTGCTCAATTGTTGAGAGATGCAGTATTCGCACTATTTAAACTCAATTTATCAATTGATCCAACTGGTACGATATATTTCGCTTTAAATATTCCAATATTTATCTTTGCTTGGAATAAATTATCACAAAACTTTGTAAAACTTAGCCTTATTAGTATTTTCTTCCAATCTGTATCCTTAACATTTATTCCTGTTCCTTCACAGCCTATTGTAGGTGATGTATTTATTGCAATTGCTTTAGCTGGTGTTCTTGGTGCATATGGATGTTCACTAACGTATCGTGCAAAGGGTTCTGCTGGTGGATTGGATGTAATTGGATTCTACTTTTCACAGAAAAACAAAGGTAGTCTTGGTAAACTTTACCTCACTATTAACTGTATTATTTACGCAATTTGTTTTATTATCTATGATGCTCAAATCGCATTATATTCATTGGTTTATTCATTCGTATTCTCATATTGCTTAGATAAATTCCACGAACACAATCTTGAAGCAAGCGTTATGGTCTTTACTAAGAACCCTGAGGTTAAACATGAAATAATGAATAACCTAAGGCGTGGAGTGACACATTGGCCTGGATTTGGTGCTTACACTGGATCAGAAGTAGATGTATTTGTGACAATCGTGGCTCAGTCAGAAATAGAAGATATTAAGAAAATGATTAAGAAACATGACCCTAAAGCGTTTATTATTATTACAAAGAATCTTAAAGTCGATGGTGGCTTTGAGAAACGATTAATTTAACTCGTTTAATTAGGCATTAAGCCAAAATATTATGAGTAACTGTGATACCATAGACATAGAGGTGATTTTATGAAATTAACAGTATCAAAAGAAGCTGCACAATGGTATATTAAAGAACTTGACTTAGTTCCTGGAGACAGCATAAAATTCTTTGGAAAAGTTTACGGCCCTCACGGAGGATTCTCTTTTGCAATCCATAAACAAGACCCTACCGATCCACTAACTCTTGTAACCGTTGAAGGTATTAACTTCTATGTAGAACGATTCGATGAATGGTTCTTCTCAGACAAGGACTTAGATATCACAATGCGTGAAGATGGTTACGAACCACATTACGATGTTATTATGAAATAAGAGCTGAGGCTCTTTTTCTTATCCCAAAATTTGATACAATAAGGAATGAAGGAGTGATTCTATGTCACAAAAACATGAAGTAACCATTAACAGAGATCAGGTGTTTAAGATCCCTGCACTCTTTATCCAACAAGCTGTTAAGTTTCGTCATATGATGTTACGTTATGAATGTGCTGTTGAGGAAATAACAACTAAACTAAATATTTTAGATCGTGAAATGGGTGTATTCAACCCACGTAACCCGATAGCCGTTATTAAATCCCGTGTAAAGAAACCTCAAAGTATTGTTGATAAACTTATTCGCTATAATTTCCCAGTATCTGTAGAGTCAGTCGAAGAAAATCTTGACGATGTTGCTGGAGTTCGTGTCATTTGTTCATATATTGATGATATTTATACTTTAGCTAAAATGATTGCACAACAAGACGATATTAATGTTCTAGAAACAAAAGACTACATTAGTAATCCTAAGCCTAATGGCTACCGGAGCTTACACATGATTGTAGCGATCCCTGTTTTCTTATCAGAAGGCAAAGTGATGTGTAAGGTCGAAATTCAAATTCGCACTATCGCAATGGACTTTTGGGCAAGCTTAGAACATGAGATTCGTTATAAGAAAGATTTAGGCAATATTGAAGAAGTTTCAAATGACTTAAAAGAATGCGCAGAAACAATTGCGGAAACAGATAAAAAAATGCTAGCGATTCGCCAGCAAATAGATATTGAAACCAATAAATCACAAAAGTAAGGCTCGATTCGTCGAGCCTTTTATTATCTCATTATTTCGTACACAAGAATCTCAAACGATGAGATCTCTTGTACACTTTTTTTAACTTCTTGAGCAATTTCTACATCATCGGTTATGACACCAGAAAGATATGACATGAAGTAGTGACGGAGTCTTAAGTCATCATTGATTGTCCACACTAGAAGTCCTTTATCGTTAGAAATAATGCTTTGAACCACATCATCTGTAATCGAAGAATCTTCCAGAGAATAAAAATCAACATTGAGTATTTCAAGTTCACCAAAGTTGATACCAAGAATAAATCCAGTTTCTGCGTTGGGATATTTGGCTTCATATTCAGTAATCGTCTTTTTGTCGAGTGATTGGAATGTACTCATTTTAAACATATCGTGACGATTTAGAATATCTGTAACTTTTTCTGTTAATAAGGGATTATTGAAAGTCTCTGCTTTAAATTCTATCAACAGACTTTGATTTAATTCTTTTGCTTTGATTACAAACTCTTCAAATGTAGGGATTTTTGACTTTATACCATCTTTGCTTAACTCAATACTCTGTAGTTCTTCTAGAGTTGATTGAGCTATTTTAACGTTTTTCGATCCTAATCTTTTGGTGTTAAAATCATGATATACAACGATTTCATCATCTTTAGTAATCTGTACATCAATTTCTACATAATCAGGTTTAAACTCATTCACCTTAGTTAATGCTTCGATTGTATTTTCAATCGTTCCAGGTGATTCGGCACGGTGAGAAATAATTAATGTTTCTGATTTTTCATCCATTCTCCCCATATCAAAGTAGATATATACGAAAGACAAGATATAAAACCCAGTGATTCCTGTTAGCACGAGTATTTTTGCAAGCCCACTGCGTTTATAACTTTTTCTATGATATTCAGAACTTTCCGTAATTTCATAATAACGAACTACAATCATCTGTATTGAGAGAATCATCCACATAGATATCGCTATGATTAAGAGTACGATGGCACTAGTGTCAATTGCGATTAAGATTACGCGAGGAATTGATGGAAATTGCATTGCAAGAATAGCAGAAATCGCAGGAATTCCATAGAGAATTGCAACAGAAAATATCATAGTAATCAACCAGCCAATGAAAATTAGTAAACCTAGCTTTATGAATGATTTTCTTGTAATCTTCCAACTTTCTTTTATAGCGTCAATGAAACGCTTTTCTGGGTTCATAACATAGATAATTGGGGTAAAGACCAATCGAATGTTTAGGTAGAGAAATATTGCATTACCAGCAAGATACACAAGCGTGAGAGCAAAATTTTGAAAGATACTTGAAACAATGAACTCTGGCAAGTGAAATTGTGATACATATGTAATTGACATCGCAAAGTTCATATTTGGTATCACAAGAAAGACGTATGGAATAATCAATAAAATATCTACGCTTACAAGTCTTTTTATGAATCGCGGAATCTCTTTAAAGTTGAACTTCTGTTCATGAAATGAATCACCAACAATTCTGATTAATATTGCGAATTGAATTATTACAAACAAGACAGTTACACATAGCACAGCAAACAGGGTGAGGATTACAATCGGTTGCTTAAGAACCTGTAGATAATTATCACTTGTTATGGATACGAGGTGTCCTTTATTCAGTCCGTAACGAAGTAGTATACGGACGATACGTTTCATAAATACCACAAGAACTTCCACAAGAGCGATGACAAACAGATATCTGAAAAAATTGTCTTTAATTGCTCTAAAGCTCTTGTTAAGTGTTGATTTTACTGAGTATTTCGTCATTAAATCACCTCTTTGATTTTAGTTTAACATAAACTTTATTTATTTGACTGTTTCAATTTCTATCATAGTTATATTTGCACTATCATTACTTAGTAATACTGGATGAAGTCTATCAATTAGAAAAGCTCCTAAAGGCGCTGTAAACATAATTGCAATTGTAGCAATTGACAGTATTAAGGAGCCATTAGCAAAGCCCATTGCCAATGGAATACCTCCTATCGCAGCCTGTACAGTTGCCTTGGGGATTCCCGTAATCATGCAAAAAAGTTTCTCCCGAATATTTAAGTCACTTCCTAGTAAACATAAGTAAATCCCAATTGCTCTTATTATTAATACAAGCACTATCATAAGAAGTGCTGACACCCCTGCAATATGTACAGTCTTAATTTCTACTAATGCACCAACCAATGCAAATAAAACGATTTGAGCACCACTCCACATTGTATTAAGTTGTGATTCTACACGTTGAGCCGTCTCTTTCTTCTGAGCGTTAATCATGAAGGCAGTTGACATTGTGCAGATAAGTCCTGAGAAAGGGAAAATATCTTGCACACTATCCTCTATGCCTAATAGCATAAACCCTATTGCTAATAATAGAAGTGTGATGTTTGTTACACTAATGCGATCAATAACAAAAGAGAATATGTAGCCAATGAGTAAGCCGATACTTATCCCAAGAAGTATTGATATCGGTATTTGTAGAATCTGAGTAAGCGATATATTTACACCATTTCCTAAACCTAAGAAAGAGCTAAACACAACAATATTAAACACATCATCTATTGAATCACTGGTTAGAATAAGTTGAGGGATCGCTTTATTAGTTCCATAACCATCTTTCATAAGCTTTAACATTCGTGGAACAATAACTGCCGGTGAAGCAGAAGCTAGTATTGCGGCTGTCATTGCTGCATCTTGTACTGAGAATCCAAAAAAGTACTGTGATAACACAAAACTAGCACTCATCTCAAAAATTGCTGGTACAAACGACATGAATAGTGCACTCATTCCCATTTTTTTGAAATCACAAAGATTCAAGGATAAACCAGCTCGTATAAGAATTATTAATAATGCAAGTTCGCGAAGCTCCGAAGATATATTTAACAGCTTCTCATCCAGTATATTTAGTACGGATGGACCTAGAAGTATACCCGCTAGTAACATACCAATTAAACCTGGTACTCCAATACTTTCAAATACCCTACTTAAAAGATATCCTACGATAATAATCAATGCAAAACTAACTAACATATATGTCTCCTATCTGCGAGGTCAAATAAAAATGACCTCTGCTAAAAAAAGCAGAAGTCATCAGCAATTTCTCAATTGCGGTTTTATTGATCATCAATATGGGAGAACTTCATTCCCAGTAGGATAATATCATAAGTATCCTCTTATCGCAATTTTTATTTCTGTTTCTTTATGACTCTACACGGATTGCCTGCCGCGATAACATTATCTGGTATATCTTTATTTACAACACTTCCTGCTCCGATTACTACATTATTACCAACAGTTACTCCTGGTAATATTTGCACTCCTGCTCCAATCCAAACGTCATTGCCTACCGTTATTGGATAAGCATACTCTAATCCTTGTGCGCGTTTTTCAGCATCTATTGGATGTCCTGCGGTATAAAAACCACAGTTTGGTGCAATAAAGACATTATCTCCAAACTGAACTTTTGCGCCGTCTAAAATAATTGTATTGTGATTCGCAAAGAAATTCTTTCCTACATGAATGTTCTTACCGTAATCACACCAAAAAGGAGCAACAATTACCGAAGTCTCGTCGATTGTTCCAAATATTTTTTCTTGTAAAGCTCTTTGTGATTGACTATCTGAAGGATAGAGACCGTTATACTCATGACATAAATCTTTACAACGTCTTCTCTCATTTATCAACTCCACATCATTATTTGCATCGTATAATTCACCACGCATCATTTTCTGTCTTTCAGTCATTGTTTTCTCCCTTATTACTTTCTTACTATTATACTAAAAAAGACCCTAATTTAAAGAGTCTCTTTACATTCCATATCGTGTAGATAAGAATGAATGATAGGCATAAATGAAAATTTCAAGATTATAACTTGGATACTTAGAGTCGATAATCTCTTTAAACTCTACAAATGTATTTTCATCTTGCATTGCTGCAAGGAGGTCTTCTCCATATCGCGTTAAATCATGGATAAATGTCTCCTCAGGGTTATAGGTAAGAGATTCTGAGAATTTCATACTTGCACAGTTTGATAAGTCCATCTGTTTAAGATGAAACGTTATCTCATGATCAGTATAGGCATCAAGATGTAAATCTCTTTGTGATATTACTTCTTTTTGTGTTTGATTTAATGCATCATATGATAGTAATATGTCACGGATGCAATCAATATTTAGATTCATACAGCATCCTCCTCTAATTTGATTATAACAGATTAAATCTCTCATTCGTTCAAATATTAGAAATTTGTGTAATTAATCACGTGCTTTTAGATTGCGTTCTTCACGAACTTCTTGTATCAATGTTTCGATTGATTCAACTCCTAATTCATCCATTCTTGCAGGTAATCCTTCAATTAACTCTGGACAAATCATAGGATTAATAAGGTTAGCTGTCCCAACTGCTACTGCACTTGCACCCGCAAGAATCATTTCAATAACATCGTCGACTGTTTCTACGCCTCCCATACCAATAATAGGAATATTAACTGCTTGGCTTACCTGATAGATCATACGGATTGCTACAGGCTTGATAGCAGCTCCTGATAGCCCCCAGTAACATTAGCAAGCAATGGTTTTCGAGTTTTAACATCAATTCTCATCGCTGTCAAAGTATTAATCATAGTGATGCCATCAGCTCCAGCTTCTTCGACTGCTTTCGCTATTTCAACAATATCAGTAACATTAGGAGATAACTTAACATAAATAGGCACTGAAGATACTGCTTTTACTTTACGTGTGAGACGTGCTGCAACTTCTGGGTCAGTTCCAAAAGCAACGCCACCCTCTTTAACGTTTGGACAAGAGATATTGAGCTCGATAGCTTTAACGTTCGGTGCTTTCGATACAATCTCGCATACTTTTACATATTCGTTTTCTGTTGATCCTGCAACGTTTGCGATTAATGGTAAGTCAAATTGTTCTAGGAAAGGAAATTTTTCTTCCATCACAATTTTTAAACCAGGGTTCTTAAGACCAATTGCATTCATCATGCCACTCGCTGTTTCACATACTCGTGGTAAATCATTACCCACTCTTTCTTCATAGGTAGCAGCTTTCGTCATGATTGAGCCTAAGATACTTAGATCATAATACTCAGCAAAGTCTTCACCAAAGCCAAAGCACCCACTAGCAGGCATAATTGGATTCTTAAGTTTTAATCCAGGAAGATTAACTTCTAATCGATTCATAACTGTACCTCTTTCGCATTAAAGACAGGACCTTCTTTACATACACGATGTTTTTTATCTTTGGTTTCACAACCATAACACGCACCAATTCCACATGCCATTCGTTCTTCTAGAGAAATATACACATGAGGATGATTTTCAAACTTACTCTGAACTGCTTTATTCAAAGCTGCAGGTCCACATGCGTAGATAGCATCATATTCTAATGCATCATCAAAGTCTGTAAATACATGACCTTTGATTCCCATACTTCCATCATCTGTAGAAACTGAAACTTGTGCAAGTTTTTCAAACTTCTCTAGATAATATACATCCTTGTCATTAGCATAACCAAGACGACAGTCTATCTTTGCATTCTTCCAAGCTGCTTCTTTTGTAAGTTGATAAAGCGGTGCAATACCAATTCCACCACCTACAACAAGTACACGACTTCCTGCTTTTAAGATTGATGTATCGAATCCATGACCTAGAGGCCCTAAGACATCGACCTTATCACCTTTTTCGTAATGAGACATTTCAAGAGTACCTTGACCAACAACACGGTACACGATTGTGCATGTGTTGTTTTCACGGTCCACTGAAGCCACACTAATTGGTCTTCTTAAAGGAGTACTTTGATTCTTTAAACGGATATGCAGAAATTGTCCCGCTTGAATTGTTGTGACATTCTCACAGCTTAATACCATTTCATAGATTTGGTGAGCAATTTTCTTTTGTGATAGTATGGTCATCATATTTAATTTTGCCATCTTCTGTCCTCCAATTCCCAAGGCGTTGTGATTTTTGAACCAATTACATGGAACATTGCTTTTGATGTTTCCAATGATGTAAAGAGTGGAATGCTATGTTCTGCTGCAACTCTTCGGATGAGGAATCCATCTGTAATTGTTTGTGAATCACCACTGACTGTGTTCACTACATAACTGATTTTTTTATGTCTTAACATATCTAAGATATCGTATTCTGAATCATCTGAAACTTTTGAAATTTCTTTAACTTTGATACCATGTGAGCTAAAATATTTCGCTGTGTTTTGAGTAGCAATAATACTGAATCCTCGTTGATAGAGATATTTTGCTTGGCTTAATGCTTCTTCTTTATCATCATCAGCAACCGTAAAGAGAACTTTACCACTGTACTCAATATTCAACCCACTCGCTACAAACGCTTTATATAGAGCTTGATTGAGGTCAAAATCTGATCCTAAAACTTCTCCAGTAGATTTCATTTCTGGGCTTAGTGTTGTATCAACACTTCTAAGTTTCGCGAACGAAAACACAGGCGCTTTAACGTGAACTCCATTAACTTCTTTTTGATAACCGAATGGTCCCTCTAGTTTTTCTCCTAGCATTGCCCACGTCGCTACTTTTGTCATTGGGATTCCAGTAACTTTACTAATGAGAGGTACTGTTCGGGACGCTCTTGGGTTTGCTTCGATAACATACACTGTATCTTTGTCTACAATAAATTGAATGTTAATTAAACCAACAATTCCAAGACCAAGCGAAAGCTTTTCGGTAATATTAATGATTTCATCTTTAATTTCTTGACTCAAATTTTGTGGTGGGTATACTGCCATTGAATCTCCTGAGTGAACTCCTGATTTTTCAATGTGTTCCATCATTCCTGGTACAATAACATGTTCACCATCGCATACTGCATCCACTTCAACTTCTGTACCGTAGATATATCTGTCGATAAGTATGGGTGTGTCAAATGAGATTGTATCAAGGTGCTCAATTAATCCTTCTTCTGAGTGTATAACGCGCATTGCTTGGCCACCTAGAACAAAACTTGGACGAATGAGTACTGGATAACCTATTTCCCGGGCAATATCAATGAGTTTATCTTTATCTATTGCGCTGGATCCTTTTGGTTGCTTGATATCAAGACTTTCTAGTATCTCTTCAAATTCTTTACGATTCTCTGCTTGATACATAGATTTTACAGAAGTACCAATGATTTTAACTCCTGCTTGATCAAGTTTTTCTGCCAAGTTAACTGCTGTTTGTCCACCAAATTGAACGATAACACCTTCTGGTTTTTCATGATTTATGACATTCATAACATCTTCAAATGTTAGTGGTTCAAAATATAAACGGTCTGCAATTTCAAAATCAGTAGATACTGTTTCGGGATTATTATTGATTACGATTGCTTCATAACCTTTTTCTTGTACCGCTTTAATACAATGTACTGTTGCATAATCAAACTCTACACCTTGACCAATACGAATTGGACCGGAACCTAAGACAAGAATCGAAGGCTTATCGCTTACAATGCTTTCGTTATCTTTATCATATGTGCTGTAGAAATAAGGTGCACTGTATGGTCGTAATCCGCCACTTGCATCAACTGCTTTGTAGACTGGTTTGATGTTGTGAGCTTTATTTATTTCCACATCACTAAATCCAAATCGTTTTTGTTCGTAAATATCTTCGCTCTTCTCAAGCTCGACAATGTGTAAGATTTTATCTAAGAAGAATATATCGATTTTTGTTAAGTCATGGATTTCTGAAATCTCGACTCCTTGACGAATTAATTCAGTGACATAGAATATTCTCTCATCAGTTTGTGCAAGTAGTCCTTCGAACAGTTGTTCTTTAGACATTGATTCTAAATGACGAAGACGTAGATGGTGTGTTCCCATTTCTAATGAGCGAATTGCTTTTAGAAGTGAGCTTTCAAGGTTACGTCCTAAGGCCATAACTTCACCTGTTGCCTTCATTTGTGTACCGAGCTTACGGTTACCCTTTTCAAACTTGTCGAATGGCCAACGTGGTACTTTGGTAACAACATAATCAACGACTGGTTCTAAGAATGCATGATGATCCTTAATGATTGGATGTTCAATTTCTGTAAGCTTCTTACCTACAGCAATTTCAGCTGTTATCTTAGCAATTGGATAACCAGTTGCTTTAGATGCTAGTGCTGATGATCGCGATACACGTGGGTTTACTTCGATTACATAGTATTGTTTAGAATGAGTGTCAAGAGCGAATTGGACATTACAGCCCCCTTCAATTTTAAGAGCTTGGATGATTGAAAATGCGCTTTTTCTTAACATGTCGAGTTCATCTTGAACCAGTGTTTGAGCAGGTGCGAACACAATAGAATCCCCAGTATGAATTCCTACTGGGTCCAAGTTTTCCATTGTACAGACAACCATACAGTTGCTGTCGTGGTCTCTTAACACTTCATATTCAATTTCTTTAAATCCTGAGATATCTTGTTCGATAAGACATTGACTTACAGGTGATAGCATTAATCCTTGAGCAACGATATCAAGTAGTTCTTCATCGTTTGCACAATGTCCTCCACCACTTCCTCCGAGAGTAAATGCCGGTCTAACGATTACTGGATAGCCAATTTCATGCGCCGCTACTAATGCCTCATCTTCTGTATGAACAATTGAACTATGAGGTACAGGTTCACCTAATGTATCCATTAAAGTTCTAAATTGCTCACGGTCTTCAGCTTGTTCGATTGCTTCAACTGCAGTTCCTAATAATTCAATATTGTACTTTTTGAGAATCCCTTTTTTATGAAGCTCAATAGCAAGGTTAAGTCCTGTTTGACCTCCAAGGTTTGGTAAGATTGCATCGATGTTTTCATGTTCTAATATACGTGATACAAATTCGACTGTAAGTGGTTCGATAAAAATACGATCCGCTACATCGGTATCTGTCATAATTGTTGCGGGATTTGAGTTTACTAAGACGACATAATATCCTAATTTTTTGAGTGCTAAACAGGCTTGTGTTCCTGCATAATCAAACTCTGCTGCTTGTCCAATAACAATTGGACCTGAACCAATAACTAATACTTTTTTCATGCGAGCTCCTTTGTTGTAATGCGAATAGATTGAATATTGTTTGCTTGAATATAGCGAACGAGCTCTCGTGTATCGATACCTTTAACGCCGATAATTCCTGTTTCATGACAATAATTCTCTAATGTATTCTGTGATTCAAAATGTGATGGACATTCACTTAATTCACTAACAATCATCGCTTTCAATGTTGTCTGTTCATTACACTCTTTTCCAGATATCCCTACTGAACCAATTTCAGGATAGGTGTGAATTGCAATTCCTTCTTTATTAAAGTTTGAGAGGTACGAACTCACGTTTGTATCTATAAAAATTGATCCTTCCGTATTGGCTTCACTACCAAATGATTCTCCTACAAATACTTTTTCTTCATTTACTATTATAAGACGTTCCATACTGCTTCTCCTTCGACTAGTGTTAAGACACACATTCCCATGACTGTTTTATTGAGAAATGGCGTATTGAGTGATTTAGATTTAAACTCTTTCTCTTCTAATACTACTGGTGTTTCTAAGTCAAATACTGATATATCTGCCTTACTACCAACTTCAAGCGTTCCGTTTCCTAAGTTAAACACCATGTTTGGTACGATACTCATCCAGTTTTGGAGATTTTCTAATGTAACTTCATTCTTAATTACAAGTTCTGTATAGAGAAGTGGAAATGCTATCTCGCTACCAATGATTCCAAATGGTGATGTTTCGAATCCTCCACTCTTGTCCTCATGAGTATGGGGAGCATGATCTGTCGCAATCATATCGATGGTTCCATCTTTTAAAGCTCTAAGTAATTCTTCTTGGTCTTCTTTAGCACGAAGTGGTGGGTTCATTTTATAGTTTGAATCGTTTCCTGGGATATCCATTTCATTTAAGAGAAGATGATGTGGTGATACTTCTGAAGTCACATGAGCTCCTATTGTCTTACCAAATCGTATCGCTGCAACACTATCAGCATCGGAGACATGACAGATATGATAATGAACACCTGTTTCTTTAGCAAGCAGAACATCTCGGGCAATTTGAGTTGATTCCGTAAGTCCAAGCATTCCTTTTAATCCCAACTCTTTATTTCTAATACCTTCATGCATAACGCCACCGTAGAGAAGGCTTTCGTCTTCAGTATGAGCAACGATTGGTTTACCGATTTTCTTTGCTTCTAGCATCGCTTCGTACATTACATCAGCTGTTTGAACACCAACACCGTCATTAGTATAAGCAAACGCATCAATATTCTTCATATCAACGAGTTGATTACTTCTTAAGTTCTCTGTAATTGGTGCATATTGATACACATTTACTAATGCATCTCTTTTAATGATTTCATTAATCTGATCCATTACTTCTTTTGTATCTGGAACTGGATTTGTATTCGGCATTGCACAAATAGTTGTATATCCACCACGTGCAGCTGCCATGCTTCCAGTTTTGATTGTTTCTTTATCTGTGAATCCTGGTTCTCTTAAGTGAACGTGAACATCAACAAGTCCAGGCATTACACATTTACCTTGAAGATCCTCGATTACATCACCGTCTAAGTTTTTTTCTATTGCGACGATAAGACCGTCTTCAATTGCGATATCTCTTATGATTCCTTCATTTCCTTTTTTTATTATAAAAGCATTCTTAAGTATTTGTCTCATCTTATTCTCCCATCACTGATTCTAATATTGCCATACGCATGTAAACTCCATTTTCCATTTGTTTTACGATGCGTGATTGGGGGCATTCTACATAATCATCAGCAATTTCAACATTTCTGTTAACTGGAGCAGGATGCATGATAATTGCGTTTTTCTTAAGCAATGGGTAATTGTCTTTATTTAATCCGTAGAGTTGGTGGTATTCTTCTTGTGAGAGGCTTTCTTCTGCTGTATGGCGTTCTAATTGAACTCTTAATAACATCATGACATCGGCGTGGTTTAGAGCTTCTTCCATGCTTACATAGCGTCCCCATTTTTCAAGTGATTTTTCATGGTAGCATTCAGGGCCAACGAAGAGAACTTCTGCACCCATTCTGTAAAGTAACTTAGCATTCGACATTGCAACGCGGGAATGACTCAAATCTCCGGCAATCGCAACTGTAAGACCATTGATTTGTCCAAACTCTTCATAGATTGTCATCATGTCGAGTAGTGATTGGGAAGGATGTTCACCGACACCAGAACCAGCATTAATGATCTTAATTCCAACATCCATTAAAGGTTTATAGTAATCAGAATCACTATGACGAATTACTGCTGCGTTAACACCTAAGGCTTTCATTGTTAGGAGTGAGTCGTAAAGTGTCTCACCTTTCTTAACCGAGCTGTGATCTGCATCAAAGTTAATCACATGCATTCCTAAGTGGTACTCTGCCATTTCAAAACTCGTCTTAGTGCGAGTACTGTTTTCAAAAAACATATTTACAACATGTCCTTTGATGGTGTTTGTTAGTCCTTGTTTATAATCAATTGCTCTGTTGATTAGATTCATTACATCGTTATATCCTAATTGCTCAATACTTACAAAATGCTCCATGTTTCCACCTCTCATAAAAAAGAGTCTCTTTCGCGCAAGGAAAGAGACTCATCGTTTATATACATAAAGATGGTATCGTTTTGTCTTTCCTTGCATGCCTCTCTGGACATTACTTAAAGGATCTTTTTATTTCATATACATCGTAATGTTATAGGGATGAAAAGTCAACCTTTTAACAAAATTGTTCATGAAATTATTTTCACTATATTAGTTCAAAAATATTTTACTTATCCATTGGGAAAACTATACCACTTTGTTTTCGTGCTTCTGTAAGAACATCATGGATATCTTGACTCATGGAATGAGGAATCTTCTCAGATTCAATTTTACCTTTTTTCACGTTTTCGATCATCTCTTCTATTTCATATTTAAAGTTATCAATTACTTCAACAGTTAAGTTTTTACGTTCATTATTCTTATAATCTACAAAGATTAGTTTCCTTGGATTACTTGGCTGATCAATAATTAGAGTTCCCTTTTCTCCACAGATTTCGCAATAGTTATCTGTAGTACTTGCTTTGGAATAACTTAGGTTTGCAATGAAACCATCGTATTCAAAAATACTTGATCCAGCGACATCAGCACCTGTATCGAGTAAAGTTGCGGCACTTAGTATTCTATTCGGCTTACCAAAGAGTCCAATGCAGAAACCAAAGATGTAGACGCCTAGGTCCATCATTGAACCATTTGCTAGTTCACTTCTAAATGTTGTAGGGTTTTCGCCGTTTAAATATGCATCATATCTTGAAGAGTATTTTGAGAAGTTTAGGTTAACCTGACGAATTGGTCCAACTAAATCTAATGACTCTTTAAGAATAAGATAGTTTGGATTATAAAGTGGTATTAGCCCTTCTTGTAGGTACGTATTGTGTTTTCTTGAAGCTTCAATCATTGAGAAGACTTCATCACGATTGGAAGCCATTGGTTTTTCGCAAAATACTGGAATGTGTTTTTCTAAGAAATATTCTGTCATATCTTTATGCATTGCATTCGGAGTAGCGACATATACTGCTTCAATGATTCCTGCTTCATACATGTCCTCATACGACTTGAAGGAATTAGGAATATTATATTTCTCAGCGAATTTTATTGCGTTACCATAACGTCCACTACATACTGCTACTACTTCACACTCTTCAACAAATTTAGACCCTTCCATAAAAAAGTCTGACACAAAGTTAGTTCCTATGATTCCAAATTTCATTATTTTTTCCTCCAATCAATAATGACACCTGTATAATTATTCTTATCATTCATTAATCCATCATATGCTTTAAACAGTTCTTCAGCATCCGCATTAACTCTATGACTGATAAAATCGTCTGAATTAATAACTCCTTCATTAAGAAGTCTTTCAAGATATTTCATTGATCGTTTTATTGATAGCTTTGAACCCACTGATTCTTCGTATGGGTAACGGCGATTCATTGCACCAATAATATGGAGCATCTTCGTATGAATAGCATTAAACATTGGCGTTACATCAAGCTCATACGCTGTTCTTGGTGATCCTAGCAGCAAGATTGTTCCTAGGTATGAAGTTGCCTCAATACATGTTTCAATGCCTGAGGAGTATCCTGACGCTTCTACCGCAATGTTTACACCCTCGTAATCTGTTGCTTCCATTATGCGCCTTGAAAACGTATCAATCGATCCAAATAGAACTGTATCTGCACCAAACTTTTTAGCTAGAAGAGCACGATGTTCTTCAGGGTCACAGGCAATAACCTGAACACCCATTTGCTTATACAAGATTACAAGAATGAGTCCTAGAGTCCCTAAACCATTAATAAGGACAGTATCCTGGCTCTTTACATCAACAGGTAAGATACCATTCATCGCTATCCATGACATCATCAATAAGGCACCATTTTCTGCTTTTGTTTCTGGTTCTAAACGATATAGTATTCCACCATCACTCTTGTTCTTATCGTAATACTGAATATTACTATGAGGTCCGCTAAATAGGACACGATCACCACTAGTAATTCCATCAATATTATCGCCGACCTCTAGAACTTGACCCACCGAACAATAACCCGGATACACAGGATATGTTGCACCTTGTTTTAGACCAAAAACTCTAGACAACTCTGTTCCTGGACTTATTAAGGAAACCTCAGTTTCAATAAGACATTCATCAACACCAATATTTCTTCTTTCGAATTCTTGAGATTCAATACCAACATCTTTAACACCACGTATTATGACCGATTTTTGGTTCATTATATCTCCCTTCTTGGTATATTAACTTGATTTCAATATATCGTTTTGGTGCAGTATTGTCAATTTGAAGCAAGAAGGCATTTAATGTTTTATTTTACTATTTTTCATTCTTTCCTAGCCCTGTTGAAACCAAGCTTCGATTTAATCTTACTAATTGTGTTAGTTCATTTCATAATCGATAATAATTTGCTTTATATATGAAATTCATAAACAAAGTATAATTACATCAAACGTCTTCCTTATTACATTCTTTACAATTTTGTTTAATGTTACTTACAAATTATTTCAAGTAAATACGTAACTTATCGATATTTATATTCCTGATCACAGATATAGTTTATTATAACAAGGCAATTTTTGTCGCTTTATTCTGGAAATTATTGAATTTTCGTTACATTTATTTTACCTTTAGTAACATTTAACAAATAGTTGACTGGATTTCCGTTATTCTTAACCTCGGAGGATTTTTTATGAAGAAATTATTACTTGCGCTAGCTTTAATGTTAGTACTCGTTGGATGTGGCGATAAGAAGGATTCATCAGCAGAGAATCAAACAACATCAAATCAAGTTAGTGACAAAAATTCATCAGGATATAAAGACATTACAGTTCAGGTGGAAGACAGCGAATTCACATTACCTATTAGAATTTCAGACTTTAAGAATTTAGGATGGGAGATGAAAGAAGTCAACCATAAGTACAAATCAAAAAATGTTAGTATTGCCAACGCAATAAAAAACGGAAAAGAAATAGAATTACAGATCTATAGTTTTGCACCTAATGAGATATCATACGATGATGCATATATCGTAGGAGTAACCGTAGACTTTAATAAGGTAGACACAGATGCAACATTTATGGGTACGCTTAAGAAAGATTCTAGTCTTACTGATGTTGAAAGTGTATTTGGGAAGCTAGAATCCTATTCAAATAGTAATGGTAAAGCCGTAAATATTGCGCCAGGACCTAAACAGAATGGAACTATTGAGTTTAACAGTGATGGAAAAGCTACAAAAATTGCTCTTCGTTCACGCGTTCTTAGCACTTCTCAGATTGAAAGATTAGCTAGTGAACATTCACAAATCATCATTGAAGGTAAAAATTCAAAACCGACTTCTCTAGGCAGCATTGAGGAAGGACAACGAATGACACTTGAAGGTACAATCTTTACAGTTCCTATGAGCATGAAAGAGCTTCTCAATGACGGGTGGAAGTCAGATAGATATAAAGAATCTGATCTAGTCGCTGGAAACACCAGTCTCATTGAACTAAAAAAGAATGATGCAACAATTAATGTTTTTGCATCGGATAAAGGAAATGAGAATGTAAAGCTTAAAGATTTAGTAATTTATCAAGTAATCATCGAAGCTAAAGATAATGCAAAGGTTGAACTTTTAGGAAACATTACTTTTGAAAGTTCAATCGATGATATTAGAAATATCTTTGGCAACAAGGAAGAAACAAAAGGTTTTAATGGAGTACGCCTTCTCGAATACGCAGAGGGAAATCTTAGTGGTTTTGAAGTTAATGGATATGTTTTCGTTTTATCTGATGACGATAAGATTTCTGAAATTAGACTTTATGGTGATGCAGCATTCTACTTTGAACATTAGTCCCTTATAGGGATGACTTGCTACTAAATACACCTCTCAGTTTTCTATTCAAGCTATTCTTTACTTACAAAGAAACTGATAAATAATTTTAGTACAAAAACTGATTAGTTTTATTTCAATGAAATTCTTTATGATTTTCAGATTACCAATTAGATTTGACCATCAATTTACGACAAAAATAAACGGAGACAATTTATGAATAAAGATGTATTAGATTTTGGAAATGCCAGAAAAGAAAAAGTAGTATACTTAGGCTTAACGTTGATTACACTAATGTTACCGATCTATAAAGTTAGTTTCTTTACCATTTCAGAAAGTATAAGTGGTTTTAGTATCTTATTTACTGGTTTCAACTTTATTTTCCTAATTATTATCATTTTTGGTTTACTAACTGAAATTTTACCAACCTTACGAGATCACGAACTTGTTGTGAAGAATCGTAAACTGCTAGATATCGCATTACCCGCTATATTTACATTAATGATTGTAATGATGATATTACAATCCAGAAATGCAGGAATGGGAATTGGAAAGACTACACTTATGGCTTATATTTTAGTCATTGCACATGTTGCTTATCTACTTTATGATTTGGGTATTCTTGACAAAGTGATAAATAAAATTAAGATGCAAGTGAAGTAATTATTACAATAAATAGTTACAAATGAAACAGAAGAGAACTAAACTCTCTTCTGTTTTTGTTTTATTTTCTGTTCTTTGTCTTGAAGTTTACTCACTCAGAGTAATACTATACTTATTGCTTACAGGCGATTATTTTAACATCAGTACAAAGAAGCATCCTATACAATACCATTAGCTAAATAATACTGAATTCTATTACTCATAAAAGAGAGAAAGCCTGCTATATCCTTTTACATTGTTTAGTTTATTTATAGTACCAATATTAATTTACTTTCTCTATGTTTATTGATAGATTCTTTATTAACAGTAGACCTATAATCACGAAAATTACTATTGCAATACCCACTGCAAAATAACCGAATGATTCTAACAAATATCCAGCTAAGGGTGTAGCAATAAGAATGCCTGAGTTTAAACCGATATTCAAGACCCCCACTGATAGACTTATTTCATTTGAATTACTTGCTGACATCGGTGCAATATCCCACAATATTGTAGCGTTACTTGCATCAAAAACCATGAATATGCATAGAATTAAAATGACATATCGTGTATCAATGATAAAGCTTAACAATCCAATTATTCCCAAACACAAAAAAGTAACTATCATCAATTTTCTTTTGTCTTTTATTTTCCCAATTAGTAAACCATATGACGAAGAATAAAATATTTCCGTAAAATATAGCACCGCAACTAATAAAGAAGCCTTTCCTAGACTAAAATTGAGATTCTGTTGGAGTAATGGCGATACACTTACATTAAATGTGAATGAGATACATGCAAACATAAATGCAATGAGTCCAATCCTCCATATCGTTTTGTTTTTGAGTAAACTATTGATTGTATCGCCACTTTGAATTTGTTGAATTGGGGCGTAATTTTCTTCATCATCAGGTGTTGTTACAAACGCAATAAATAATATTACTGCAATACTACAACTTGCGATTCCTAGATACCACATACCTTGCCATCCAAATTTATTTGTTAATGGTTCACTCAATAATAAACAAATGGTTTGAGAAAATGTCATCCATGTTGTCCAAATTCCAATTGGTAAACTTCGTTTATCTTCGGGAAACCACATTGATATCAGACTCGGTGTCAGTACAGCGATGACACTTACCCCAACCCCTTCGATAACTCTACTTATTAATAGCACAATAATATTATCTGCAAATAAACCCAAGACAGATCCACCAATTGAGATTATCAATGTAGCAATACCTACTTTTTTAGGCCCTACTTTGTTCACAATAAATGCTGCTGGTAAAGCACTAATGATTCCTACTACCACGAACACCGAACTCAATAATCCAGCAGTTTTTAGTGATATTCCCAAATCATTTGCGATAAGTAATAATATCGGGGTGACTTTATTTTGAACAATAGCTAGCGAAATTCCCCAAAAAGACCACTAAGCATTACTTTCCACCCTCTACTTAGTTTCATAATCCTCCGCCTCAATTTCTACTTGCCGAACTGTTGTTTTTTCATTTCTAAAAATTCTTCTCTATTCTCTAGATAAAGCACTGAGTTATATGCCGTGAAAAAAGCACTACCACTTTCATAATATTCAGGCTCAAATTTCTCAATTATTGAATCTAAAGTAATGTAATTATTATTTTCAACTGGAACTTTAATATTCATTGATTTTTCCAATGCATTCACTTTGGTTGTTGGAAATACAATTTTTGCTTCATCAAGAGCCTTGATAAATAGGTGCATTGACCAAAGTTCATTATACATACTACTTTACCCCCTTAACTTTATTATCGCTTTTTAAGAATGAATACATATCTTTATTCCATCCGATTCCCTTACCATCAGGAGATGCTGCAGCACGATGATTACTTTGCCAGTTTAAATCCCCCATTAATGATTGTTTTTGTACAGCGTCGCAAATACCTGGATATAGATCTACTTTCATTAAGTATGGTATTCCTAAAGGTGCTTGAGCAATAATGTCGCCATCAAAATTGACAGCCATACTCTTACCAAACCAACAATATCCATCATCTATTCCACATTCATTTGCTGATACCACATAACAATGATTAAAGAAGGCTCCTGCTCTGTTAGTAATTTCATATGCATTTTCATATGGAGTCATGTAAGCAGATATTCTAATTATTATGTTTGCTCCCTTATATGCTGCCTCTCTCCAAGGTTCAGTGTAGTCTCCATCTGAACAAATGATTGTAGCGATTCGCGACCCTTTGGGACCATTAAAAACTTGAATTTCATGTCCAGGCGAGACTGGTTCCATTGGAATCCATGGATTAGTTTTATAATATACATTTACAATCTCACCTTGATCATTGATTGTAATCGCAGCATTTTTTACATACTCATCATCATTCACCATTACATAAGCACCAACCACTAACCAAAGTTTCAATCCTTTACACACTTCTTTTAGTCTATTTATTTCGTTTCCATCAAGTGTGATTGCAGCTTTCCACGTATTAAAGGCAGAACCTTGTAACGAAGTTTCTGGTGTGATTACTAAATCCATGCCTGGCATTGCCACAGTGAGCCTATTTAACCACTCTATAATGGAATCAATATTCTTGTTTACATCATCAAGATTCTCCGCAATTACTTCTGCTCCTTTTTGAAATATCGCAACGCTTAATGTCTCTGTTTCAATTTTACCAATTAGAGGTAAACAACTACCTATATTCATAAAATACTCTCCTTCTCTTTATACTCTTTTAGCTTACACCTTAAAGTCGGTTTAAGGTCAAGGTGTGTTGTGATACACTTAAGTTGAAAGGGAGATAATATATGGGTAAAAAAATAGGTAATCTTGCAAAAGCATTGGGAATTAACCCTTCTAAAATACGGTATTGGGATAAACGTGGCCTCATTCGTTTCGATAGAACTGAATCTAATTATCGATCTTTTAACTTCCAAACTGCCTTAGATACGTGTGATGTTATGTTTTATCGTGATCTATCGATACCTATTAGCACCATACAATCTCTCGAAACGAACACCAATCAAGAGATAGCAGAAATCTTAAAGAATCGAAAGATGGAATTGTATAAAGAAATTGAATTCATAGAAAGAACTGTTAATAAAATTGATAATCGTTTGATTGCCTTATCGACTTTTGATCACTTGAAAAACAAAGGGTTATCTGAAGTAAGCTGGAAGGTTCCTTCGTTTACATCTATAGATTTTAATGATTCTGATTTAATACAAAGGTATATTGACGACCCAAATCAATCCTTAATAATTCGTTACTCTAAAGACTACACCACAATACATCATGGTCTTATTACTAATGCATACGAGGTTGATCAGACAGATACATTTGATGAATCAATGTACATTCAAGGATTATACTGGGAGGATACAGAGAACGGTCAATCCAATTTTGATGAGTTTATTGAATATTGTGAAAATAGAGGTCTTGTAACTGGTGACTTTGTTGCACAATATCTTACGACATCAGGAAAGCCACAAAAAATTGATTATTATATTGGGAGGTTAAAGGTACTTCGTAGTGAAACCTAAATATTAGATGATCACACATCTGATTTTTTGGAAATTGCATAGAAAAAAACCACCTTTCAGTGGTTACTAATTCTTTTTCTATGGTGCCATCGGCATGTCCTGGGCGAACACCATCTAGGTTGCCAATAGCCATAACGGCTTACTAATAACTTGTTTCTATAATACCATTTCTTTCAAGTATTGGCTACCCAATACTTGAAATCACATAATTGTTTTAACTAGTTAAAATTTTATACAATCAATTGTGAAATTTTTTCACTTTAATTTTTTCGGTAAAAATTACAACTTATGTCAGTAATTTTGAAGGTTCATATAACGCTCTGCCAAATTTTCATAGAATCTCAAACCTACTTTACATTAACATTTTTATAGCGAACCTGACCGTCAAAACTAATTATTTGTAATCGAAACAAATATATTGACAAAAAGATTAGAGATGCTATATTAAAAGTAACAATACCTCTGGGTAAACTATTTTTCAAGTACTACAATGTTTAAAAAACAATTAAATGATTTTCACAATTTTTAATACAATTTTAGATAACGATGTAACCAGTTTTAAATTCATTATTACAACGTTTTTTATTGTGTTATTAAAGTGTCTCGACTTAATAAAGAAAGATGGTGATAAGCATTTTTTTAATGAGAGATTACTGATAACTACATTGGGTATTTCTAAATAATATTGAGTTTTCATCAAGGAGGAAACAATGGTATTAGAAAATGCTACCAAACAAAAAATTGATTCTGTTTTCGAAGATCAACAATACATATCATTTTATTTTGAAAAGATAGAAGTACAATCCAGTGACAAAATTCTAGACAATGATAGTATTGAAACAACGAAGCCTGTAATAATTGCTGTACATTACCAAAAACCAGAAGCTCTAATTAATGGTGACTTGCAAATTACTAATTCAAGCTATTCAACTAGAATTTATGAATATTATAAATGGTCAAATGGATACTACAAAATGGGAAGTAAAAGCGGAATATTTGATTCAATTGCTAACACTTTACTCACTTATTCTCCTATTAGAAGTAAAACGGTTTCATTAATTTTAGGCGAAGCAATCTCTGGATTTCTAAGCATCGTTGATAAAGCAATGCCAGTAACAGCTGAAACATATAACAAATACTATTATAAAAATAGAGTTGGGCAGGTACAAAGCAATAATATTTGGATGTCAACCGCTTATGTAGGAAGTAGGAGGACTTTCCTTAAAGTATGGACAACATATTATGATTCATATGGACAACCTCTATCTAAGAATTATGAGAACGATGGGAAACCATCCGCCAACCCTACTAACTACAATGACATTGAAAAGAAATCATATTATGATAATGACTCATGGATTAAAAATCGTGCGATCCAAGCATTAAGTTCTGGTTCTGGAATCTATATGGATGTTTATGCAAACTAAGACGAGACATAGTAAAGTATATTTTCTTATCGTCTTTTTGATTCTACTGGTTGGGTGTTATACTGAGAAAGTTCAAAACGATTTTTCTTTACTAACTCCACAAACGAAAGATATACCTAACTCATTAAAAATTTATTATAATAAACACACTGATAAGGAGTTCATAGGTTCGAATTTTAACGTAAAATTAGAAGAACCTCTACTTATTAAACCCATAAATTCAGATGTATATTATGTTAGGTATCATATATATGTTGCCCCTAAAACCACCAAAGAATTAATTGTGCACTCAATAAAAATTATTCCAAACAACAGTCTAAATTCCTACTTAAATAGGCAAATTCCGCCGTATAATGGCATGAGGAATGAAGGTGATATATTTAAGTCACCTACCACAGATATCCTTTTATCTAAGGGTACCGGTTATCAAGCACTAGAATACATAACATTTATCGATAATAATGGAACTGAAAATATGATTGACGAAGGTATTTCAATTAATAATTTTTTAATTGAAATGGGCAGTATACAAGTTGAAATTAAGTATTCTGAATCAACAGTTGTAAAAAATGAATTAATCTCGATTGATATAGCTAAGGGTATTTCAAATATGAATATAGATTTTGTCAATGATTACCCAATCGATGTCATAAGAGCATATCAAAACAACGAAGTTTTGAAAACATATGGTGTTCTTAATTAATAATTAGTGTCTTTTGACTTTTAAGATGAATATTATTGATTGTTTTGAAAAATAGATATACTTTGTGGGAAACTTGATTTATTATTTAAATGATCTGGTACTTGCGCCATTGTTGATATCTGCAGTTTCTCATATGAATTACTAAAGGGATGTAACGATACAGACAGTTAATTAATTACCTATTTCGCTACAGCCCTTTTAACTGTCGATTTGCCTCAGGCACCATAATATTCAAGGTAAAAGTATAAGGTTTCTTTGTATATTCTTCATTTAGTTTGTAGTAACATTTCCTGCTAACCTTCACTGTTCTAGTAGACTAAAGTTGCTACACCTTGGTGAAAACAAACAAATTAAATCTCAACTACTTCTACTGAAATTCTACCCTTGTAATTCTTCTGAATTTGGATATTTAACTAACAAAAAAACGTTCATCTTTTGAACGTTTACATTTGTAATCAATGGTGGAGCTGGCGAGAAACGTTTTTCAATATAATTGTCTATTATCAATATATACCAAACCCTTATTTGAGTTGATTTTCTCTAATTTCATATTATGTCAATTTTAGATAATTCTTCTCAAAATCTTCTCACTAATATTCCCCTTTAGACTTCAACCAAGCATCCTTATCTACTACACTACTCGATTGTTTCTTATCGATGTTTCTTTCATACTCTAGGAGTTCGTTAAACGTTATAATGACACTAGAACAGTTATCGCATAAGCAATAAGCCTAACAACGTCACCAATCTATTTCCTTGCTTTAATCTCAAAAGGTGTTATGCTTAATAAGCAATAAGATTAAAACTCAACCAATAATGCCTTTTGTTATTATTTGTGTACTTATTCTAGACAGGAGGTATTTATACATGGAATCAGGAAAAGTAAAATTCTTTAATGCAGACAAAGGCTTCGGCTTTATTACTGTAGATGGTACAAACGAAGAAATCTTCGTTCACTTCTCAGGAATTGCATCCGACGGATATAGATCACTTAATGAGGGTCAAGCAGTATCTTTTGATATTGTTGAAGGACAACGCGGTAAACAAGCCGACAATGTTCGCGGACTTTAATTTAAACTAGAGCCAATTGGCTCTTTTTTTATGCTTACACAAAAAAACTCGGAGTGAATGGGTAAATAACTCCGAGTCGGGATGTGTGACACAATTTTATACACTTAGGGGTGCCACAGTTATATTATACATATAAAAAAGCCCCAGTCCACCAACTGAGGCTCGATATATTATTCATAATCAGTAGATAAAGTAGGTAACAGCCGTAACCAAAAGGAGTGCTGATTATTTTCAAATATATCTTCTTAATGATATCATATAATTTGTGATTTTCTAACAATATTCGGTTTACTTTGTCGATTTAGACTAAATCTATTGCGTTAGATATATTAACTGGATTAATGTTGATTAAAGCATATTCTGCAATGATTATAATTGCACCATCTATGTTGAATGTAGCTAAATCCTTTTAATAACCTCAGTGATAAGCATGCTTGGCAAGGAGAGTTAACAAAATTAGTATCTTATTTTAAAATTAACTACGTTTTTTAAAAAATAAACAAAAAAAGTTGATTTTCTATACTCAAATGTTATAATTGCATTGTAAGAGAAATCTAACACATTTAGATAATTCTCTTCAAACACAATATTTAAATAAAAAGATTGCCACACAGAGGCAATCTTTTTACGTACTATAGCGATTGAGGAGTCAACCAGTCACTTTCTGGTTTCATAACTAATCTCGCTTGCATATAAGCCATCTCAAGAGTAAGAATTGTATTCGCACGATACTGATTATTGATTTTTTCAACTGCTAATGCAAATTTTTCACCAAATAAATCAATGGGCAATAAGTAAGTGATGTTTCCATAGTATAGTTGCGGAACTACCATTCGATTATTGCGCTTTATTTTCTTTAGCGACACATCAATTGCTCCATTTACAATTAGCCTTAATGTGTTTTCATCCAAGGATTTTAATTTGTCCGGTAATCGTTCATAGTTATCATCAATAATATGATCCAGCTCTTTTCTCAGTTCCAAGTCGCAATCATAATACGCATCTGAAGGCTCAGCAAACATTGTGATAAACATCGGAAGCTTAGAAAAATAGTTCATTAAGAATCTATCTGAATCTTTGTAGAAACCATTAAAATACCAGTGTTGTTCTGTACTTCTATCGCCGTTAACTAAAAACATTCCGTATATATCTTGGCCATTCAAGGTCATCAGACCTGTATTAAATACCGCCGCATCTTTTTTTTCATTCTCAAAAACCAGATTTTGACTCATTGCTAGGTCAAACACAGAAAAAATGTAATTATAAATTAAATCATTCGTCTTTAGTATAGACCATTTCTCCGGTTCTGCTAATGCTATTAAATCGCGTAACTTCGCATTGAAGCTATTTCCGAGATTCGCAAATCTCCTTAATTTTGGTTGTTTATCGTCATAACCAACAAGATACTTATCCAAATCATTTCCTCCTTTATCTCTACTATATAAGTCTAATTCTATACTACTAACATTAAAATTGCCACTATCAATTATGATGTGCGCCCCTTTTGTTGGACAAAAACAACAAGAAAAAAGCCACCCTCAATCAAGAGAGTGGCAATTCTTTAATATCTATCTTTAATATAGTTTGTACTTTCAATTACGGTCAATCGTTTCTCATGATCATCTAAAGCATCTGAGTGCTTATCCAATCTTTTATTTTGATTGATATCACTTCTATTAAGGTGTTCAAGATTTCCATTCAACTTCACTATTTCAATTTTAAGCTCGTTAGTGGGTTTATAAAACATTGTGTACATTGTTCCCACAAAACCTAACATTGCGGTAACCACAAGAAATACACTCCATTCTGTCATATACTACCCCACTCTACCATCAGACTTGTTTACCCACACTTTATTCTGTGGTGCATTAAATAATTTGTGTTGAATTTGAACTCGTCCATTTGCTTCGTCTAAAATCTTGTATGTACGTTCAGTCTTACTTGGTCCATAGTTAGTACCACCAGTTGATTGTGGATATAACTTTAACGGTACATTCTTAGGTGTCCATGATTTACCAATATCACTTACAGGCTTTTCTTGTTCTTGATTAAGAAACTCTGCAATACCATAGATTTCTTTATTATCTAATGTACGTCTTGCGCCATATACTCGAGAACCGTTATGTAGCCACGATACCCAACGATAACCTTCTGAATCGATATAATTATCATAGATAACAGATTGACCATTAGACAAGCCTGAAACACGCTCTGAATTGATACTAGGTTCTTTACGAACGTTTAAACCTTCTTCTACAGTAACTGTAAACTTGCCATCTTGTCTTACAAGACTTTCTTGTCCGATAGGTGCATACACATAAGTTTCAAAGTTTATCCAAGGATTCCCTTCTGAACCTTTATTTGTGTTTGTTACTTTACCATTAGCAAAGCCAAAGTGTAAGTGAGGACCACTAGACTTACCTGTATTTCCTGATGTACCAATAACATCTCTAGCATTGCCTTTTTGACCTTTAGATACTGAAATAGTGTCCATGTGTGCATAATGTCCAGTTTTATCAATCTTAGGAAAGTATAAATATACGTGTTGTCCATAATCTGAATTTCCTGTATTTATACCAATAACTTCGTAGTCATCATAAGCGATCAATTCTTCTCCAATGTTTGCACCATAATCTACACCAATATGTGGTTTATATGGATAGCTTGCATCTGTATTCCAAAAGCCACCTGTAATACGTCTTTTGAAATTATCTGCAATATCTTCTTTGAATAAATGTTTTGCTACTTCACTTCTTAATGTCATCTACTCAACTTCTTTCTTATCGTTAAAATATTGTTTGAATACTTGATGTAATCCAGTACTTGCAAGTCCACTTACTGCACCTGCAATAATTGTTTCTGCTACACCAATATAACCATTTATTGCGATATTAAATACAATACCTAATACTGCCATAATAAGTGGAATGTGTTTACTATCTAAAGGAATATACTCCTTTAAGATATAACCTACTACTCCACAACCTAATACGATAATAGGCAATGTATTGCTTTGTAATAATTCTAAAATTTCCATGTTTTTCTCTCCTTTATACTGTATATGTAAAATTCAAATGATAGACTTTTCCTGCTTCTGTTGCTGAAAAATAGACAGCAATCGTTCCATCTGCTCCAATAGTTGCAGACCTTGAAATAAACGAACTTCCATCAGTTGTGTAGACTTGCACTACCAATGATGTATTAGGTCTATATCCTTCTGGTATATATCCTATGTTTTTTGTCCCAGCTCCAGTAGATGATACACCAAATATTGAAACAACCCTCAATCTTCCTAAAGCCACAACTGAACGTGTGTAATATGTTGTTGTTCCCCCTCCTCCTAAGATGTCCGAAGTTCGGAAATTTAGAAGTGAAGATTCAACTGCGATTGGATCAATAGCATCTGCAATTCTTCTTTCTAAATCATTTGCATAATTGTGGTCGGCTGGTGAATCTTTAGTATGTGTTTTTTTAATAAATTTAGGCATTATTTTCCCCCATTCCTATAAATTGTTTAATTGCTTGTAATTCACTTTGTAATGCTAAATTTTGTAATTTTAATCTTTCAACTTCTCTATGATAGTAAGCATCTTTAATTACTGTTAATTCGCCATACAATAACGATAGATACGATTCACTTTTAGATAAAACCGCAAATTGTTTAACTTTTTCATTTGCAAATTCATAACCGTATTTCTTTAAGCAGTATTTATACAATGCACGTTCGACATCTTGTGCAATGTAACCAAAGTGTATATTGTTATCAAATTCAGTATTGAATAATTTAGGCATTACTTCTTCAAATGTGTCTAGTAAATCGTTATCTATATCTTGAATGTTAGATTTGTAACGTTCATCTGATGATACGTTAGGTTGATTTTGAAGGTAAATAGTTCCGTATCTTTGTGTTAAATCTCCAATATTATAACCGGAAGTTTTTGGTGAAATTCTATCAAATAAACCGATTATAGTGCTTCCGGAGTGAGTGACTACCCTATCATCATTTAAGTAAAGCCACATTGAACCACCTGTTGTTGGATTTGAAATTTTAAATCTAGAAATTTCCATTAAAAGAGATGGTGTTGATTCAATGTACCCACCCTTTAGTGCTGCGCTCCCTATTTTTAGTTCTTTAGGCTTAAGGGAAACTTCTTCTCCGATTAAGTCGTTTCCATTAATATCAAACCCAGCAATTTTTCCACTCGTAGCAGTTATTTTCCCTGTTAGATTAACGTTGTTTCCAGTAGCATTGTTAAAGTCTAAATTCTTACTGTCTATTTTTACTGTTTCTGGACTTAAATTGATGGCACTTTTCACTCCGTCCTTTTCTACTTTAAGATTGATATTATCTGCATTCTGTGTAATTGCAGATTGTGCATTTCCTACATCTGTAACTAACGATTGAATTTGGCTCGCTTGTTGAGTAATGCTTGAAGTGTTATTTGCTACCTTACCGTTTACTATTTGAATATCTGATACCATAGACTTAATTTGATTGTCTGTAATAACAAATTGTGATTGTGCCCATATCTTTACTGATTCTGCACTTTCTTGGAAATTTGCAGGCTTACCACGAACGAACATTTGCTCGCTTAGTGTTAATACTGTTGAATCATAAACATCAAACTGTAACGCAATATACATCGTATTTTGTGCAGGTTGTATCGTAAATTCTTCATACTGTTTTGACACTAAGTTGAATGGTGTTCTTTTAATTTCTGTGTTGCTTGAATTGTATTCAATTACAGTAACTGTATAGCGTTGTAAGTTGTCCATTCTTCGTGCTTTGTATGAATAAACTGAATTAGGTACAACATAACCTTTAGGACTTATTGCAGTACCTGTTCTAAGAAATCTAATTGAAGATTTAGATAACGAATGAGTTGTAATTGGAATAGCATTAGAGTTAAATAATGCTCCTGAATAAAATCTTGCCTTTTCGCCAAATGTTAAGTAACCGTCATTCAAAAATCGCCAACCACTCATATCATCTTCAAAGTTCAAGTTATAAATAATATTTGAACCTACTGCTATATTACTTACTTGTGCTTGTATCTCTTCTGCTGTAAGTTCAAGTTCTGAAATTTTCTCCGATGCCTCTGTTTGTTTTTCAACCAAGCCTTTAATAATTCCGTTTTGCTGATCAACTAAAAAATACACACGCATGAACTGTCTTTTGTTGTCTGTAACCAACGCATATTGTTCTTTGGTTTTACCCGGGATAGCCGATTTTAATTCTTCGATATTTCCGACGGTTGGAACCATTCTCCCTGACGTAATAACGCTTGTGTGTTCTGCGCCATTCATATCAATCACAGTAACAACATCTAATGGTTCTAAATGAAACAATCCATACCCACTTGTTTCAAATGGATAGTATGACAATCCTTGAATTGAACCAAGTAAATCAGGTGCATACAATTCTCTATCCTTGTCCATAATTTGGTTGTCTGCGATAACGATTTCACTTCTATCGTTTACTGGTATATCTTCCCATTCAACAGGCAATACATAGTTGTCATGCGCTTGTTCTCTTGTGAGATTAAGCATGTTTATTTGTTTTAATACATCGCCTATACTAATTGTTTTTACGTTATTCTCGTCGATTGTATCTAGTGGCGCTTCTAAATCAACATATTTACATAACAACTTGCCACCATGAATCATAATCGAACTGCCACTTACCGCACTAATTTCATCAAGAATATTACGATAAGTTACATCTTCGATGTTTGTCCATTTATCTTCGGTTATCATCTTTTCGCCATTGACAATTGATGTTTCGCTAATTTCTAATCCTAAGTAGTTTGCGATTGCTTCGTATAGGTTAAATACGCTTATAGGAAACGTGATTCCAAGTTCATTGACGTCATATAAGGTATGAGAAAGAAGTAGTTTGTCATAGGCTTTAAACGTCGTCCTGTCAAACTCTGGACTTGAACCAACGACACGCTCATGTTCTTTAACAAGAAATTCGCCCCAATCAACATATTCAAAAGGCGAACCATCATAAGAGATACCGACCTGAATATTAATTATTTGTCCTGTTAAGTCGTACCTTCCGACAATTTCGCCTTCGATTTGTTGCATGATTGTTCGATAGAAATCACCGTCGAATGTTTTATCAATTTTTAATACATCATCACCACTAGGGACGTTGCCATTCCAAGATAAAAGGACATCAATTTGACGTCCTTGTTTTCTTGAATTGTCTATGAATGTTTGACTTACATCATACATGTTATCGCTCCCTTTCTGTGGATATAAACGAGACCTTTACAGGCTCAATTTCGTAACCCAATGTAGTTAACAATGTTACTTTGTAATCGCTCGTGTAGGTTCCCAAATTGACCATAGAGCGTGTTTTTGGGTTGTAGTATCGAACGGTTAAACTTGGCTTATCTAGTTCAACCATTAAACTCGACAATTCGATTTCATCTTTTGGGTAAAAACTAGCGACGATTTTAGGGAAGATACCGATTAAAGTGCCTACCCATTTACCGTTGATTAAACGACCGGAATTTGAATCCCATAGCTTATTGCGTTCTATGTCTACACCACTCAGGGTTGAAGCTGTAAAGTTTTTACCATTTAATTGTAGCAGTACATCAATAGCCATAACTTAACCCTCCGTTCGTTGCGAAATTATCGTTTTTGTTTGAATCGTTGACAACCTGCGCCAAGACTTTTCTATCAACTACTAATTGAATCACTTGCGGTTGATTTGAGTTTCCGCCAAAACCGCCATATTGACTCAAAACATCTAAGAAATCTTTAGCCCATCCGGTATTGTTCTGTAGCGGAACTACTGCTTCACGTCCTGCTTCACCAATGATCGCTGTTGTGGCACCTGTTGTTATACCACCTTTAGCTAGTCTTGGGATTTGTGGGATATTGAAACCACGACCACCACCAAGCCAACTCGGAACCCAATCAGGAACCTTTATTTTATTGACTGCTCTAATAAATCCGTTAATACCACTGATGATTATATTGAACGGCGCTTTAAACACGTTCGCTATACCGCCTATGACGTTTTCGAACACTTTAACAATTCCTTGCCACGCTTTTTTCCAATCTCCAGAAAAAACACCACTAAGAAAAGTGATTAATCCAGAGAATATGCCTTTTATATTTTTTATGACATTAGATGCTTCTTCAAAAATTCCTGAAAAGAATCCTTTCCAATAACTAGCGATTAAATTTATAGCCGTTCTGAAAAAAGAAATTATATTTCCAACGACCCTGTCAAACCAAAAATCGGACTCAAGCAATTTTTTAATAAGGTTGTCGAAAAACGAAGAAACTGTGCTTCCTAGGTTTTGGAACCAATCTATCACTTTTCCGATTGTGTTATTAAATACATCAACAACACTTTCCCAATTTTCGGATAGCCATCCGATAGCCGTGATAATTGCAACGATTGCAATAACAACCCAAGCAAATGGAGAAGCGGCAGAAAGAACTTTGAACAATTGGAAGGCGATCAACAATCCACCTAACGTTATAACTAAGTCCTTTACTGATATATCGCTTTTTCCAAGCCATTCCGCAACCACCATCAAACCTTTTACAAAATGTTCTCCAATCCATAAGGTAACGCTGACAACGGAATCAAATAAAATCTTAAAAGCGTCTATTAGGGCATCTACCAACGGTTTATATTTTTGTAGCCATTCTAAATCAGGTGCTTCAATGTCTAAACCAGAAACGGAAGCGCCAGAACCTCCCGATAAATTTTGTTGACCGTTATCACCTAATACATTCGCTTCGTCGAATCCTGCGAGTTGCTTTCGTAGCTCTTTAGCTTGCTTAACTGCGCCACTTAGATTTTTGGCTGTTCCTCTCGAAAATAATTCAAAACCGAATAAGCCTTTTGTGATGGCGTTTACGTACCCAAGAATTGTTTTTAATCCATTAATAAGCCATTGAATAACTGGTGCCAAAGTGTTTCCTAAAGAAGCCCATATACCAGCTAAGTCAGCTTGAGCTTGTGCGCCTTCTTGCGTTGATGACATCCAAGCGCTCACCGCTTTTTGAATACCACCATAAATCGCTCTAACGCCAAGTAACATTCCTGCGTACCGAGCCAATGTTCTTGTGCCTCTTTTAACGCCGTCAGACATTCCTTCGGTGTTGGTTTTTGCGGTTTTTGTATTTACTTCTACTTGTTTAGTTGATTGTGATAGTTTTTGAGCATCTAAACCGACCTTAGACATTGACGCTTCCAAACCTTGTGCATTTGCTTCTGCTTCTTTTAATTTCTGAGCTAGCTCTTCATACGCTTTCAGTTGTCCGATTTCCACAGGTTTTCCGGCACTAGTATCTAAATTCATATATCGTTGTAAATCGGCCATTTCAGCTTTATATTCGCTAATTTTTGAGTTATTACGTGATTGTTGAGCTTCCAACTTCGCCCAAGCAGCATTTAACTTTTCTACCTTTTGAGCGAATTCTTCGGTAGCCTCTTCCGCTCCGTTTTCAACCATGTTTTTAAGTTCGTTCAAATCATTTTTGATTTTAGAATTATCAAGTCTGGTATCAATCTTAATATGTCCATCAGCCATCGATTACACCTCCCTTCACTTCCGGTGCCAATGCGTTTAAAAAAGCACTGTTTTTAGGTGCTTGTTTCTTTTCTTTTATTTTTAACTTGTTTTGTGCTTCGATAAGCGCTTTCCTAGACTTGTAGTCTTTTTCTTCTGCTGGGTTTCTTGATAAAATATCAATAACATCACTTAAAGCAGTGTTTTTAACGCCTTTGAGAAGCATTATGAACTCTTGGTAATGCATATCTTCTTTATGTAAATCTATGCCGTATTGACCCTTAAAAGTGCTGTATATCAAATCCCAATGTTGATTGAAGTCAATCAATCTTTTTTGGTTATTTTCTTCTTGTTCGCCACCACTTAGGAATATACTTGATTTTTTTAATGCTTCTTCACAATAAGGGGCATCACCGAATAGTAAAGTGACCACCGCTATACCACGCTCAAAGTCATCAACATCCGGATCGTTGATGACCCTGTCGCACTCGATAGCAACTTTAAAATCTGTGTTTATGGGATACTTTTCCCCTTGGATTGTTGCATATCGAATTAGATTCATTAGATAGTGTCCTTCGATTTGTGGTCTTTCACTAGATACTTCTTTTTGATTTCTTTAATTTTTGACTCAACTTTGATTCCGGCTTTTTCGAACTCTTTTTCTAGTTTTTCGAAGAAATCATTGTATAGAAACATTGAATTAGAGTTTAAGAACGCTTTTTCTCTTAATTCTGCACCAAACGCTTCATCTAAAAGTTCGTTGACTTCATTCATTTTTGCTTTGATCGCTTTAATTGCCGATAGCGTTTCTTTTAGTCCATCTTCTGGAATGTCAATCGCCATCATTTCGTTGTAAACGCCAAAAATCTCGGTAATTGTTCCGACTTGAATCATGTCTGAAATATCAATATCAAACGTCACTTTATCGCCATGCTCATTTTCTACTGTTACTGAATGCTTTACATCGTTTGTTAATTTCATATGGTCTCCTTTTTTAAAAATAAAAGAGGGAGACTATCCCTCTTGTCCTTCTGGTGTGAACGTTGGTACACCATCAACTAGACTTACAGTACCCTTTACAGGATCTCCGTTAAATAATACGTTGTAACCAATTTGTAATTGGTCGCCTCCATCTCCGCCATGTGAATCAATTTGAATAATAACTGGTTGTAAATGTGCAGGAATACCTGTGGTTGCACCTTCTGTTGTTGCTCGGTAATTAAATACTCGTAGCATTTCGGTTTCCGCATCAGATCCTTTTGCATCGTTGTAAATTAAATCGTCAATATATTCGAAACATGCATCGCCTTTGTAAGCGAATTGAGTTACGTCTAATTGCTTGGCGAAGCCTGTGACTCCCTGTGTAGCGTTTTTATCTGCGACATAGTGTCTTGTGTTAACTGTTGCATTATAAGCAACAGCTGAACTTTCAATACCCTTATTCATCAACGCATATGTAGGAGTTGTCCCTGTGGGCTTTGTGTTCAAAAAGTTTGTCGACTGCTCACGCATAATTGCTTTAATACTCATTTTAAAACTTCCTTTCTTGGTAATATACCAATCTTGCAGTCATTCGATAGACTGCATTCATTGAGTCTGTGTCTACATTGAATAAAAACCCACTTTGTAATATTTCTATGCGTTGTGGGTTCTCTATCTCTGGTAGAACATTAATTCTGTTATTGTTTTCAATCCAATCTTGAAGTTCAATCAAGAATTGAATGTTTTTATCATTTCTTACTGTGTTTGCTGTTGAATAAGGTGTGATAATATCGAAAGCGAAAGCGAATTGTTTTAGTTTATCTCCGCCCGTGTATGAGCGTAAAATATCGCCTTCTTGCATAGGCAACTTATGGATGGCATAATTCACTGACTCGTTAGGTAGATAATCTGAATAGATAATTCCGTTTTGGTCTAGTTTTTCGTACTCGTAAAAGTACTCTTTGATTTTAGTTAGAATATCCATTATTTGTTCCTCATGTAACTTTCTACTGCTTTGATAATTGCATCTTTATTGTCGGCATACGCTCTCTCAACCCATCTATGGCCACGAATAGGCGCCCCTTGATAATTCATATCCTTCTCGGTCGGTTGTTTAGGTAACGACCCAGCCATAATTTTTCCGTACCAATGAACTCGTGCATAGGGAACATTGTAATTAATCGCTGTTCCATCAGTTTCAATGGTTGCACTATTTTTCAATGCACCTTGCCTAAATGGCACATAACCATCTGCTATTCGCATTAATTCATTTGAAAAGAATTTTTGAGTCATTCCGTTAGGGCCTAATCCGAATCTGTCTACGATTTCATATGTTCCTGGTAAATCAATGGTTATATTGTGTTTTCTCATACTATTTACCGTTTGCAGTGTAGTTGTTGAGATAACTCATTAACGCTTGATCATTGACTTCATAGCTTGCAATCGTCATTTTTTGGTCTACATCATTCAAATCACTTAAATCAGTAATCTCTTGGTGTTCTCCTTTGACAATTACATCTCCGGGTCTTAATGTCCATTTACCGGTTTTATCACTCAACCTTTGAAAATTGCTAGGTAGTTCAAACCCTTCAATTGACATAGGAATCACAACAGATATTGAGTTTTCACTTTTTACAACTGTATCGCCTAATCGAATACCTTTTTCATCTTCCCAATGAACACCTTCAATAATCGTATGTTGATATGTGTCGCCTGTACGAGCCTTTACAAGGTTGTAAATGGTTATGGTGGTATTGAGCATCATAACCCCCTGTAAAGCAGTCCAGTAGGCATTAAAATCGTTCTCAGGGTTGAATAGATAATATCTTCCGTTCCTTTTAACAGTTCGCCTTGGCTGTCGCCTTTAACATCTCTAAAACTCACTGAATGAGATTTGATTGTTTCAGACTTCAATCCGCTTTCTAATATCTTTTTATCGCTTTCTTTCAATAGTTTTAATTCAGTGTCGTAATTAAATAGCAAATCAATTACTGTACACATTGCATATTTAACTTTTTTCTCTACCCAATCTTCCGCATGGTTAAGATCTTTATTGAATGTAATGTATTCAAGATAATAACTTGCTTGTGTTTTATATTTAGGGAATTCCGCTTCGCTTACAGAATTAAAACCTAAGTCCGTATATTCTTGATATGTAAGCATTTTAAACCCCCTTTATCATGTCAATGATTTCTTGTTTGGTTGCCTTACTTGGCACTTGAATACCCAAAGACGAAGCCATTTCGAGTAGCTCCGCCTTTGTCATATCCATGTTTGGTAAAAGTGTTCTGCTACCCTGTAAGGCTGTTATTCCCCCGAGGCATCACCTTTTAAAGCCACATAAATCGCAGGAACTTTGTTATCTTCCACTAATGCAGTGTGGTATAAACGATAGTCCATAGCCCATGCGTTTTTGTCTTGATATTGTTCTGGTGTAAATGTACGAATTGATTCGTGTTTAGCGATACCAATAGGAACATCCACTCCGGCAATTAAGAATTCGACCGCTTCGGCATCGGCAGCTGGTGCGATTGCGCCAGTTGTTTCATTTTTTGCAACCTTGTTATACATACGACTTGATACAGTAGGAATCAGGGCAACTCCATCAATAGATGGGAATGTAGTATCAATTACACCTACCTTGAATGTTACGCTTGATAATTGACTTGCAAAACGTAGTTCAAGTAAGTTCAAGAAGTCATAACGAATGTGAGCGACTAATTGACCTTCATATCCTGCGTCACGAACTGCAACGATACCCGCCTTAAACTCTTCCAATGCGTTGTCTTTAGTTGCGACGATTTCTTTTGTGTTTGCGACAGAAGCCTTAGAAGCTACTTTAGCGATACGAACTAAGTCAACTTCTGGGATAACTTTAGTACGAACGAATTCGCCCATGATATTTGTTGCAGTAGGTAAGAAGTTTGCTTCATCTACGTCCATAGGGTCAATGGTAAATTTACGACCACGATCATAGTCGAATTGGTGTGTTTGCCATGTTAAATTAACGTCACCTTCTTCAAATCCGTTCGCACGAGAATAATCAGCTAAGCCATCTAATGCTAATTTTCCGATTTTGATTTCATTACCACCGTTATATTTAACTCTTGATGCGTTTGGCACCATCCAATTTGTTTTTGCTTGTTGTTCAATTACTTTGTCTAATGCATCTTGAAATAGTGATGCATATGCGATGCTATTTGCCATATTTTATTCGTCTCCTTTTTTGATTCCAAGTGATTCATACACTTGTTCTTTTTCAGTTTTGGTTGTTTGTGCGCCTTTATTGATTTCTTGACCTAGCGCCTTTTGTTCTTTAGGAACTAAGTAGCTTAAATCATTTGTAATGCGGTCTTTGATATATTCATCTAAACCAATGATTGAACCATCTTTGAACTCTAGTTCTTTGGCTTTTTCTGCAATATGTGCTTTTAATGCCACCGGATCAATTACTCCCGATTTAGCAACCGATATTTCAAGTGCTGCATTACGAGCGTTTTCTGCTAACTTTGTTTCCCATTCTTGCTTTTCAGATTCATACTTGCTTTGAAGAGTTTCTAATTCTTTCTTCTGTTCATCGCTTAGTGTTGCGGTTTTCTTCAAATTTTCTAAATCTGAATCGCGTTGCGCTAACTGTTCCTTAAATGAATCAACATCTTTCAGTGCAGTATCATATTTAGCTTTTGCTACATATTCTCCTTTAGATAAATCAGCTAATTTAACTTCTTTGTCCTTGAGTTCTTCCGTTAATTTGTTGTATGTTTCTTCACTTAATAATTCTTTTAGAAAATCCATGTTTATCTCCTGTGTTTTTTAAGTGTGGTTCACTCCACTAGGGCTTCTTATTTAAACGTCGCAAGCTACGACCGTTCGATTATCTTTAAACGCCTACATCGAGAAAAGGCATAATAAAAGACCGCATTTAATCGGTCTGTATTTTCTCTCTGCTGTAGTCACGCCTTAGTTCTTCATGACTATCAACATATTTCTTGAGTTTCGATTGCCTGTTTCTTAGTTTCTTTCTCACCGCCTTTATGTAATCTTCATTTTCGGTTACTTTTGCCATTTCCAGCTCTTTTTTAGCGTTTCTAACATTACGTTCCATGATCCGTTGTTTCTGTTCGAGTTCATAAATTCGATTGTTTTCTTCGCTATCTAACTTTTCGATTGGCAACGATATTCCAGGAAAGTAAGCGAAATGTGTGTGCCTACAATTCACACCACCCAATCCATCAACTAAGCCATAACCTGTAACGTCGTTAAATATATCTTTATGAAAGTATTCCCCTTGCCACGATTCGTGATTCTTATGACCTTCTCCTTTATCTCTTGCGCCTAAATGTTGAGATGTCGCAAAGTATTCCGCTTCTAAATCATCAGCAACTTTAGCGTTATGAGTATTGCTACTTCTTGAGATCGCGCTTACAATCGTTCTTCTTGCTACCGCTTCAATTGAGTACTCAACCGGTATTTTTATACCTTCTTTATTTGTTCGGTAATAAGTCTGTGCGGTTATGCCTTTATCTGCTAGTTTAGTCAATGCTCGACTTAACGAAGTGTTGTAATCGTATATACCTGTTGTTGTTTCTAAATTGATTTGGTCTAAGACTTGCATATAAATCCTAGGGACGGCATTTGATATCTCTTGATGTATTAACCTTAACTCGCCCGCAACTTCGCCATAAACGCTTTGAATGACGTCATTAAATGCTATATTGTCTACGCTTACAGGAGTTGCGCCTAATTCATAAGCCTTTCGATATGTTTTGAAGTCTATTGATTGAATACCTGCATCTGTTATCGCCTTTTTAACTTGCTCAAAGGGTAATTCATTGAGTTGTGCAATGATTTTAATTGCTTTTTCATCAAGTCCGCCAATTTTAGCTAATTGACTAAGTTTCCACTCTAAATCGCCGCCAACATAGGAATAGGCACTAAATCGCTCAGCGATCCATAACAACAACTCCAGTTCAACTTTTGAATAGGTATCAATTAAGGGTTGAGCAAGCAAGGATATTTGCTTATCGGTTAGCATTTAAGCACCTTTTGCATTTATTGTGCTTTAAACTATATCTTTCAATTCCTACTCCCGTGTAATAGTTATCATAAAATTCTAACCAGAACAAAGTATTACATTTATGGCAACGTTTAGGAACAAAGGAAAATTTGTCTTTGTTTGTTATTTTCATTCTTCCATTCCTTCTTCCTCTGCATCTTCGCCTAACGTTGATTCTTTAATCTGTTTATCGTTGAATTTAACAGCTTCTTTATGTGTCATTCCGTAGGCTTGTTCGTAGAATTCTATACGACTAATTAAACCTAAGTTGAATTGTTGAATTAACCTTGCATACTCCGCATCTTTATCATGGATAATTGAATCGTCAAACTCTACATGTATTCCGCTTTCTAATAGATTTCCAGTATCTAAGTAGTAAAGAGCTTTAAGCATATCAACTAGAGGTTTCTCAATCCTTGTTGCATGCTTTTTGCGTGTTTTATAGAATTTACTATTAGTTGACACAACTTGCGTAGTGTTAGTGTAAATCGTTCCGTCTTTCGAATAGAATGCGCTGTCGCCTAGACCACATTTTGAGCCCAACATATTCAACTGTTTTTCTAAGTTGTTGATATATTGGTCAACTCTTAATGTAGGTGCTTGAACGTTGATTAAAGTTCCGTCTGGATTCTTTGCATCTTCTGGCAGTAAGTAGAATTCGTCTTGATCCTTGTTGAATATCGGCATTTTAGACCCTTTATGAACTTGAAGCGCTTCCCCTTGCACATATACCCTCATTCGACCGTTACGTGCCTCTTTATCAAGCGCATCGTATGCAATATCAACCGACTTTAATTCATCAACAGCGTTTGCGTATATGCTTATTCCTAATGGATTGCCTATATTAATGTTATTGACAATAGCTGGTGAATATAGCTGAAATAATTTAACATCACTTCGGAATTCCGATTCTATATCTTCGTTGATATACTCGGTGCCATCTTTATCGAAGAATTTATTGTAAATGATATATGTTCCATCTTCTTGCTGTTCATGTATTTGAGCGTAGCAAGATTCGTCTACTTCTTGATTTATAAATGCGCAATCTACAATCTCTCCCAATACTGATTTTAAAGGCCATATAGCGTACATCGGAATATATTGGTTGAACACGTTGCCTTTTTTGTCTTTCGATTGAATTGTTGCCCCTGTACCTAATGCGAACGATAATTCCATTAAGTCGTTAAGTTTAAACTTTACTCCGTTGTTATCGACGTAATTATCAATCCACGTTTGAATTGACTTATCATCTGCTACGAATTCAGTTTCGGGATTGATAAGGTTGTCGGCCCATAACTCGCTGATTGACTTCGCCATTTTGAGTGATTTGCGCTTTCTTGTAACATGACCTAATACTATACCTTGATATTCGGTATACTCGTGAAAGTTATCAACATGTCCTTTGAAAAACTGTTCCCATACACTTAAATCATTTTCTTGTCTGTCTATCGGAGTAAATCCGATTTTATTTAATATGTCTTTAATTTCCATAATCTACTCCTTTATCAGTTTGTGATGTATTTCTTCGGTTGAATATTCTTGGGCATCTAGGTTATCAATGTTAGTTGTTCCGTCATCTAGTCGGACATCTTTGTTTTCTTTATCTGTTTTATCACTCCATACAGCGTTTTCTAGCGCTTCTATGGTGTCTTTGCAGTCATCAAGTATTAAGTATCTGTCTATGTTTATCAACCGTTGATAAGTCCTTATACGCTTATTAACTTCTGTTTTTAATGCCCCTTTAACACTCCAATAAATTTCGGCTTTGTCTAACGCTTGCTGTAACCCTCTTATTAAGACAGGCTCTGCATTATCAGCTCTTATTGCGTTGAGTTCATAACCCGCATCTAATAATTGGGTAATAAAAAAGACGAATGCGTCGTCTAATTGTTTTGGCGTTAATTCTTTTTTAATCTTTTGATCTTTGATTGTTACTATATGCGAATAATCATAAGTGATAAACGTTGCATTAAAGGCATGTGCCGATTGATTACCACCAAAGTCAACACCGACATTGACATAACCACCCTTTGCTCTTATTGGGTGTGTATATCGCTCTTTTTCGTCTTTGTTATTCCATTCCTCTATTGAAATGATATGCCTTTTAGCGAACATTGAGTATATAGCACCTTCCGCTAAAGCCCACATGCCAAGTATGTAACGCTTGTAGTAGACTGTTCCGTGATACTCTTGCTTAAGTCTTTCTACAAACGACTTGTCTAGCATTGTGTTATCATCGATCGTATAGTGTTGGTAATACAAGTTGCCTAATGGTAGTTGTTCATCAATGAATTTCTTAATGAAGTGTGTTGGTTGTTCAGGGTTACCTGTGGCATCACAACATGAATAAGGTTTATCAAGACGAGACTTCAACATTTCAAATGTCGGTTCACTCATTCTTACGATTTCATCAATATAACAATACTTGATAGATGAACCTTGTATTCGATTAATTGCATTTGCTTTCTCATGGCCTACTACGTGGTAAGTTTCTCCAAACAGTTTAACGATTGAACGTCCTGTTTGAATGAACCCAACAAGAGAATCACCAAACAACCTACGCATAGGTTCGAGTATGTTACGCTCTATCGTTGATTGACTAACACCCATGATAACGAAGATCCCATCTTCATCTTTAAGTTCACGAGTTTTGAAAGGTATTCTAAATAGAAAATCTAGGTGTGTCTTTCCTGAACGTGTAGCACCTATCTTGAAGTTCCATGTCAGATGAGCGTTGTTAATAAACTCTTTTTGCTTAGCTGTTAGGATCATCAGCTGCACCTTGCATGATTTCGTTTAACAATTTATCAACTGCGCTTAATTCATCATCTTGAACATCTTTAGAAGCCAATACTCCATAGTGTTTAGCTAACGCCTCTGCACCTTTGAATGCATCTGTATTGCGTGTGTTTATCTCAACGATTACAGGTTCTTTAGTTGATACTTCCTGTCTATCGCCTTTTTCGTCAACCCATACCCGCTTGTCAGAACGGCTTGTTACAACCATTTCTTTTTCTTCTCTACGCATTAACCTCGTCATGAATTCTAACACTTCTTGCTTGCTAGCAATGGTGTCTGCTTTAATAGCTTCATTAACTTCTTTTGATAGTTCATTGTACCTTGTGGATACCTTAGGAACTTTTAGTAGTTTAGAAGCTTCTGCATCTACACTTTCTGGCTTCCATTTTTTACTGTTTGGATAAGCCTTAATGTAAGCTTGCCGTTGTGTCATTCCTTCAACTAAGTAATTGATGTATCTCTCTTGTTGTTTGGTCAGTCTATCGGTAGTAGACTCTTTCTTTTTGGTAGCAATAGCCTACCACCTCACTTTCTTGTATAATATTCTTATTAGGAGGGCTCCATATGGCTGGTAAACAAAAATTTTGTGAGTGCGAATCGCCATCGTCCGTTTATACTGAGGTGGTTGCGAACGACACAGCACATGTAGATTATTGTAGTGATTGTAATTTACCTATCGAAGATACATTTGAGTATTTCCAATACGGTAGCGAAGATTACTACGGATAGACACTTCGGTGTCTTTTTTTATTGTTTAATATAGCCTTTAACTATTCCAATTGGTTTTCCTGTGTTTAGTGCAACCATTATCTCGTCATCGTTATTAATGTCTTTATATAACGGAACAACTATTGCTTGACGGTTTGTTTTGTTATTTATTACTCCACCAGGTTTTTTTCTTGTTCTAGAGTGAGAAAGTAAATTGATAAACTCTGCACACTTCTTCATTCTTACTTTTATTGATTTAACCATGATCTTTCTCCGCCTTTTCCTTAATGCATCTTTTACACTTCTTTTGTGATTTCAGTATTTCTTCATGAGTTATGTCGTGTCCAATTTTATAAGAGGCACAAGTGTGCAACATTGCTGTTGATTTCAATTCAGGAGCTTTCGAAAACTTTAATATAAGCCTTATTGTCTTCTTTGCTAATCCGCGCAATGCTTCAATCATTACTTCTAATTCCTTGTAGGCTTTCTATCTTAGATAGCTTATACTCTGCTTGTTTTCGCAATGTTCTCTCTTGGCACAGTTGAGTGTTCAGTTTAATAATCTGTTCACTTTGCATTGAGATAATGCTCTTCTTGTTTTCTAATTCTCTTTCGAGTTCTTTTCGTTTTCTAAACATGTTCCCTCCTGGTCAAATATAATTTCAAAGGTTATTTTGTTGTTACCATCGTAGATCCTAAATGATTGTGCTGCATTGCCGAACAACCTCTTATCCTTTGCGTATTCGTCCGTGCCTTTCATGCTAGGCACTTGATATACGTTTTCTTTTATTAGAGTTGAGTGTCTATGAGCGATAATCACATCATCAATCTTAAATGGTAGCCCACTCTGTAACTTCGATAACACCGTGTTTGGATTATCTAAATGACCATGAACCCACACGATGTTTTTACCGTTTAAGTTATAGTGTCCTATATTATTATCAATATAGTTACCTACAAACTCGATGTCAGTTTTCTCTAGCCTTAGCTTAGTAAATTCCATAACTATTCTTTGTAGACTTTCTGACTCAATGTGTTCTTTCTTGTTTGGATGAATTCTAGAGTGATTGTCTAATACCCAACCGACCTTAACAGGCACTCTAAGAGTGTTACGTATTTTCATAATAAATTGACTGAATAATTCACCTGCAAGTATTGATTGATCTATTGCATCAAGTTCTGATTGGATCCTCGTGCTTACATGAATAAAACCTTCAATCATGTCTCCTAGATTTAATATCAAAATTTCGCTTACATTGTAGTTTTTCGCATATCTTATAATTTCATGTGCATAGTAAGCGATTCTTTCTTTTGCTATGTCTACACTATATCTACTCCAGTAATTCTCATGCTTAGCTCCTAAATGCCAGTCACTAGCATTTACTAAAGCAGTTGTGTCGCTCTGTACGATTTTAAATGGCTTTAGAAATATCTTAGGTAGTGTGTTTATAGCGTGTACACTTCTGTCTGTAAGGACCTCTATACGCGCTTGATTTCTTATATCATTTCTATACTCACGAGCTATGTCACTTAGTTTATATTTTTCTTTTTGTATATCTCGTTTAATTTCATGACCTTCTACAATAATCAGATGATCATTCCATACATTTCGATAGGTCTTGCTATCTTTGTAATTTCTTTGAAGGAGCATATTTAGGTAGTCCGTTACTGACTGCCATGTTTTAAGATGTTCTTCTGTTCCTTTTTCAGAACACGTCTTTATTATTAGCTCTCGTTCAGATTGATTAAATACCGACATACGTCTCCTTTCAAAATAAAAACACGATTTCTCGTGTGTTGTTTAATATCGAATAGCTAGTCATGGAAGGAGGTAATCATATTGGCACAAATGAGTTATGACTAGCTATGTAAGAAATATTTAGTTAAGTGCAACATTAAGGGTCTGAGCCTTGATAGTCCTTGTAATTTAATCTGACTCTCCATCAGATATAAACTCGTTCACATGTTGCGTGTAGCCAATAATTAAATTGGCTTAAAGTATTCATCGAACTCCTTACAACTTAACTGTGTCGGAATTCCTTTGTAATCAAAATTAACGAAAGAACGTGTGCGACGACGTACTTTTACATCTTCACCACCTTGTATCTGGAAACTGTGTCCAGTATTGAAGTTCTTGCAACTTTTAGCTTTAATGCAACGGTACATCGTGCACCTCCTTTCTTCATTGCTCTTTGAACAAACTTCTATATTACTATTTTATCGTATTGACAGTGTAGAAAAGTCTACACTTTTTCTAGCTGTTCAGAATATTTTTCTAGAGCTTCCATAGCTTCATGTATTGTGCTATGGATACTAAGCGTCTCATCACTCCACGTTCCCGAATACTCTATTCGCGGATTTTTAACCGACGCCATTACTTTAGCTTTGCTTAACAATGTTGGTTCTTCCACATATAAATTATTGATGTTCTCTATTAGAATAACCGCCATTGGTGTTTTAAGGTATTTACTCATTCGCTATCCTCTCTGTTTCCCTGTCTATGATTTGATATATTGTTTTCTTCTCGTATCCGAATTTATAAGCTATCCAAGATATCGTCGAATAGGTTGTGTATCGATACCTAAATATATCTTGGTAGTGTGGTTGAATCTTTTCAATGATCATTTCGCAAAAACTTATAACAGACTCACAGTGTTGTTTTTCTTTCTTTAATTTATTAATCTCGTCATTTATTTCTGATCGCCTTAATGATTCATCAATACCATGTCCGCCTTGTTTTTCTTCATAGCTTATCCCTTTTAAGTTTTTTAAATTGTGTTCCAGTTCGAATAACTTTTCAGGATATTTTTCGGCTATCCAATTAATGCATGCTCGCCATGATTGAAGTTGCCCTTTAATGTAGTTGACGTCATTCATTCATTACCTCGCTTATTATCATATTCTTCTTGTGTATAAATCTTATCGCTTGATGCATTCATTAATGCAGCTAATGTATAACCTAATGCTACTCCTATAAGTAATATCCACATATCATTCTCCTTTTGTCGATTTCCATTCTTCCATTGTTTCCTCCTTCTAGAAAGGTAAATCTGTTTCGTCAATCAATAACACTGGCTCGTCTTCAACATAGTTTGATTCTGTATCTTGTTTGTAACCACTCGACTGATAAGATTGTGTTTGTTGTTCACGCTCTTGGCGTTGTGTGAGCGATTCTAAGGCATTTACAGACTCTGAAACTACTTCTTGAACATAAACACGTTTACCAGTGTTATCGTCGTATGTGCGCGATTGTATTGAGCCTTCAACGCTTATTAGCGCTCCTTTTGTAAGATAGTTTGCTATAAAATCTGCCGTTTGATTCCAGGCTACGCAGTTAATGAAATCTGCTTGTTCTTCTTTTGAAAATTTTCTATTTACTGCAAGTGTAAAACTTACTACTGATTTTCCGGTTTGTGTTTTTCTTAGCTCTGGGTCACGTGTTAAGCGACCAACTAATACTGATCTATTAATCATTCTCTTTCTCCCATTTCAAAGTTCTTCTGTTTTTTGCATTCTCGACCATTTCAATTGCTTTAGCTTTGCTTAATGCACCTTTGTGTAAATGAATATTTGAAATAATTAAATCACAACAATCTTCTACCAATTCTTTCTGAATATTATCTCTAATCTGTTCTTCTGTCATTTCTAATCGACTATATTGAATTTTTAAATCATTTACATTATCTTTTTCGTTTCTTAGTTTTTCTTGCAAGTTGGCTATTTTACCATGAGCATCAGATAATCGCTCCTCATAGTTTTCTAACCTTTTTGAATATTCATCAGTTAAGATTAATGTAGCTTTATATTTTTCTTCTTCAATTTCCAATCGTTCAATTTCACGTTCTTTAGAGTCAAGAACTCTTTGCATTGTGTTTGTACGTTCCATTTCTTCAACAAGATATTCTTTTAAGTCTCTCACTTCAATTCTACGAATATCAGGAGTTTTTATGGTCACTACTTCATTTCCCTTTTTCTTGAATATCTCAAACATTCTCTTTCTCCTTTGCTTGTAGGTATCTAATTGTTAGATTTATCGCTTGATGATAATCGATGCTAGTATTGCCTTGTTCGATATAGTCTGAACGCAAATCTACTACTGCCAATCTTTTGGTCATTCTGTATGTAGGAGATAAACGATAATGAACTTCTAATCTTAATGGCTGTTCTGTATTAAACTCTAATCCTGATTGATTTTCGTAAGCCATTTCCCAAGCCTTTACAACCTCATCAAATGTAGGTGGTCTGTATTGTTCGACTATTTCTCGCAATATTTCAATTTCATTTCCTTTTTGAAAATTTTCTTCCCATTGCAATCTGTCTAACGCTTCCTGGTATTTATTCATATTATAAGTTCTCCTTTGGACTGAAACACGCTAGGAATTGTTCGGTTGGCATTACACAACTTGTTTTAACTTCATCAAATTTAAAAATATTTGTATTTTTCAAATACGATACATCTAACACATCGTCATAAAAGTCAAAATATACGTTGTATTTATCTTCCTCAAAGAATGTGATTGCTAATACTTTGTTTTTCCCAATCCTATAAGTTTTAATTCCATTTGTGGCATAACACTCAACATCACACACCCATTCACTACCTGCAACAAGTTTATCTTTGCGATTAATGTAGTTTTCAACATCTGATAACATCACTATATGAGCGTCCCTGTCAATTGGTTCAAATATTTCACCATTCACAATATGATTAAGTATTTCACTCATATTTTTTAAACATTCATCTGCTTTACTCATTCTTCATCACTCCTTTTTAAATGTTTAGGGTCATAATTATGACCTTGAAACAATTCATCATTTATTTTTTTGTAACATCTACTGCAGACACTCATACTTTGTGTTTCAAAACTCCCTTGAAGTATCAAAGAATATCCAAAGGCATTTATTTGAGTACACAAATGACATTTGTGATTTACGAATTTTTCATCGTTCATTTTTCGTCACTCCAATCTACAACTTGACCACACTCTTTATCATTGCATCTTTCATGCCTATCTGGTGTAAAATTTTCCCACACCAAGTTGTTACATTTTCCACATAGGTAATCACCATAAGAGTTCTTTACCGGTTTCATAGGTGTTTCCTTATCAATCAATCCCTGCAACACATCACGTTTCTCATTTGTTAAATCATCATCCAATGTTACATTTCTATAAACACTTTCAAAATCGTCTAACGCTTCTTGATATTTGTTTTTCATCATAGCTCTATACCTGTAATTTCATAGAATATATTTTTATCGAAATTTGGCATTTCTTGAATGATTTCTTTGTTTTCCTCTGTTAGTTTGTTCCACCATTTCGCACAAGCTTCCTTGTATGAATACTCAATAAGTTTTCCACCTATTAGTTGTCTGATTATACTTTCTTCTTTTTCTTCCTCGGTAAACTCGTGCCATTCAGTTAGTATAAACGGCGCACTGTTCAAAGCTCTATAATATTTAGAACCTAAAAAATCACTAAATGATAAATCTGTATCTATATTGAATAGTCTGATTGTTGGTTCAGTTGTGTTAAAAAACCCACTATTAAAGTCTCCACTGTTATGGTATCCACTGTTACGGTCTCCACTGTTAAAGTATCCACTGTTACGGTTTCCACTGTTATAGTCTCCACTGTTATGGTATCCACTGTTATAGTCTCCACTGTTATGGTATCCACTGTTATAGTCTCCACTGTTATAGTATCCACTGTTACGGTCTCCACTGTTAAAGTATCCACTGTTATAGTCTCCACTGTTACGGTTTCCACTGTTAAATAAACCAGAGTTTTCTGCTCCACTATTCTTTAAGCTATCAAGCTCATAGCCTTTTATTTCTCTGACTATTTTAATATGATTGCTTATACACTTAGTGCCATCATTGACAATGTCTCCAAGCACTTCAATCTCGCAAAATCTATTGTTCGCATTACAACTATAAAACTCATGAACATTTTGGAGGCTATCGCAGAAATGAAACCCTGTATTTGTGCATAACTCTAATTCTCTACCGTTTAAGTCAATTTTATATTCTTTACCTACTTCAAATTGGAAACCTCTGCATTGTAAATTCTCATCAAAGCCCTTTATATATTTTTTCATATTTTCTCCTAATCTAATTTAACTGTTATGCAACCTTTGCCATTCCTACGTTTAATATTTGCAAGAGATGATAACCATTTAACAATTTCTGTTTTAATTCCTAATCTTGTAGCACAGTTTGATAATGAATCTATGAATTGAAACTCATCGCCGTTATAGACTGCATATTCTTTTTCGTTTCCTCGCTTAGTCATTGTTACTGTTGACCTTTTTCGTTCTCGTACCATTCTTCTAGGTTTAATGGTTTAGTAACTTCTGTGTCAGTAACCTCTTCAACGGAGGAATATTCAGGTTGAATTGATTCTTTAGAGTGTGTTTTAGTAGATCTGTTTACGACGTCACTATTCACTTTATCTGACTCCCTATTTAACCAAGCGTTCATAAATCTTTTCATACCACTTTTCTTTTTTCTTCTAGAAGGATTACTTTCCAACCAAAGTGATGCTTTCTTTAATTCAACTTCAACATTTACATTTGGGAATGTATCTTGTGCTTTAAGAATGTAGTCAGAATCGAATGAATATATACTGCCGTCGGCTAGTGGCATTTCAATGCCAACTAACGTATTATTCTTTACATTATTATCATTCTTATAATTCTTTACATTCTTAGTTGTTGTTAGTTGTTTGTTAGTTGATTGTTGCTCGTTTGTTGATTGATTGTTATCTTGTTTGTTAGTGTCGTCATAATAACCTTGATAAATGTCGTAATTAGTCACTATTATTAAGGTGTTTTTGTTTGTTGATTTGATTGTTATCTCCCCTGTTTTTTTAAGCTTATTTATTGAGGTGCGAACAGACTGTAATGACAACCCTGTTTGAACAGATAACGACCCTAAACTTGTAACAAAACTACCTCTTTCTATTTCTTGGCCACGCCATTGTTTTCCGCTGTGATTTGCAAGAAGTAACATATGAATGAATAACGATTTAACATTAATATCTGTGTACCATTCCCAATCAATTATTTTTCTTTCGAGCTTAATAAACCCGATTTTTTCTGCCATTATTACCTCCTTAAATCTTCTTCATATACCAATAAATCAATACCGTGTTCTCTACCACGATCTAATGTGATATCGATTAAATCATTCATTTCTTTTTTGTTAAATCTGCTTGTTCCTTTATAACAGGCTAAGAGTACTGTATCTACTCCTTTAGCAGATTTTCGACGTTCAACTACTTTTACTACCCTGTAAGGTTTTTTATTATCATCGCCTTGAAGTACATCTATCATCTCTTCAAGACCTTCCCAATATTCAACGCTTATATTCGCTTCCTCTATTAGTTGAATGTAGGTATCGTTTACGTACTCTCTAGGCTTAAGACCTCCATTCTCTGCTGCTGTAATTTTGCTTATTAAAGCCCATAAAGCTCTGTTTTGGCGCAATGTCCTTTGACCTTCCCTAACACCTATGTCTATATCTAACAGCTTGTCTTGGGGTATCTTTTGAGCTTGTAGGTAGAATTTTTTAGGAAGTATGATTGATAAGACGATATCTGTGTCGGTATATAAATATTCTTTAAGTTTCCCGATTAATTTCATTTAATCTCTTCCTTTCTTATAAGTTACTAAATCTTTGTTCCAATAAGGATAGTGACTTAGTAAATGTTGATAGAACGTTTCTAACATTTGCTTTCTTTGCGGTGTATGGTCTAGATTAAAGTGACACATTCTACATCCTAGAGCTAAGTTTTCTTTAATTCCTAATCCTGAATTACCTTTAGAGACGTAGTGCATCAAATCACTTCCATATCCACCACAGAATATACAATATTTATCACGTTCAATTACTATTTTTCTTGTATTAGCGTTTGGCTTTAATGCTTTAGCTCTTTTAGATGTGATAATATCACCTCTTATATGCCTAAAGTTATTGGTAAATCGAAAGTAAGCATTTCTTCATTCGCTTTCTTATAAAAATCTTTCTTTATTTCAAAGCCATAACTGTTTCGGTTCAATTCTGCAGCAGCCCTTAAAGTAGAACCACTACCAGCGCACGGATCAATTACAACGTCTCCAACATCAGTAAATATGTTAATCAATCGTTTAAGCACTGGAATAGGTTTTTGAGTTGGGTGCACTTTTGGGTATGAGCCATCAACTTCCCACTCAAACCAGTTTTTAATCATCATTCCGTCATTGTTAAACTTAGGAAGCTTATCTCTGTACAAGACCACCGCATATTCCATCGCTCCAACAATTCTCATGTTTGCTTTTAATACTTGCGAACTTGATTTCTTAATAAAGAAAATTGGGTAACTATTTTTGAAGCCATATTTCTTCCCTTGTTCCATTACCATTTGCATTTGTTGAAAAGCACAGAACACAATCATCGCCGGAGCTTTGCCAGTTTCTTTAGGTTCTTTAATCAGCATTTTTGAGCAAAAGTGCATAAACTCCGAAATTCTAAAATCATTATCGGTATCAAAGAACATGCTATTTGCTTTCTTTGACTCTCCGTTTTCTATTTTTCCATCTACATACCACTCATTACTAGATGCATATGCGTTATTACCTAAGTTATAAGGTATATCGGCGATAACAAGTTGTGCTTTTGGTATGCCGTATCGTTTGTAGTTTTGGAAGTGATCATTGTATAATTCGTATTTAATCTTCATAATCAACCTCAATTTCAATACTGTTGTTTTTGTGTCCGAAAGTTTTGATAGAATGCTTATTCACAATCTGTCTATCATCAGGAATCTTCTTACATATTTGAAGAATGTCTAATATCGGCTTCTCAATGTTATCTAGGTCGCCTACGGTCTTGTTTACACATTTGAAGTGTAGTTTTACCTTTAACGGTTTTAGTCGCTCTACTGCTCTTAAATTGCCTAATTGCAAAGATATTACGCGGATGTATTCCTTGTATTCCTTTGTCCTAAAAGACCTATTGCCATTCTTATAAGTTAATGTTTGGTATGAACGAATCTTATCTACTTGCACTTCCACTTTATTCATTAACACCTCCGTATGTAGAGCTTGGATGAAGTAGTAATTCTTCATACTTTCCTCTAGCATTTTCTTTAATAAACCGTTCCCTCTGTTGAATTGATAAATGAGTTAGTTTAGATCTATGACCATGTTCATATTCTGTAGAATGTTCTAAAATGAAATCAAGCAAAACTTCATCGTAATTACCTTCAATAGCGTAAATGTCATAACCTATCGCTGTAATGCCTTCAAGATGTTCTGTGTCTGTAGCATGGAATATCTTTTTATCTGCAAAGATACGCCAACCACAGTTATCACAGATGCTCATATCACTATTTAAGTGATACAGTTTGAACGGACTGACCTTGACAAAGCCAAAGTCATACAGTTTATTTAGTTCTAAGCAATCGATATTTCTAACTCCTAAATCAAGTAATGGATCAACTAACCATTCGCAACACACAAATCTAATTAAAGGTTTCTGTTCAGCAACCTTAGCGATTGTTGATTTATTGAAATGGTCTCCATGAATATGAGTAAGCAGAATTATCTTTATCTCGTTTAGATATGGAGCAAGCTTTTTATAACTCACTCCTATATCAACTAATACATCTTTGTAGAGAATTGCATTTCCTTTGCTGTCTGATTGAATGACTGTTATCATAAATCACTTATTGATTGTTGTTTAGGTTCAGATGACGATTGCCCTTTTTTGTTCCGTGTAGCAAGTTCTTTATCGATTAATTGTTGAGCCACTGCATTTGTTAAATCTTGCAACTTTTCAACTTTACAGAAATCAAGTAAACCCTCAACCCTTTCGCCAAATAGTTCTAATATTTGTGTAGTCTGATCTTTAGTAATCATTTCTTTGCTCGGATGTTTCTTTGTCTGCTCTTTTGGTTGATGTTCTGGGTTTTTTGTTTGAATTTCAAGACCATCATTTTCTGCTACATCCATCAAGTGCATATATAGATATCGTTTTAAGTAAGTGTGTTGAGAACCTAGTGTTTGAATCTCAAGATTTGATGGTTTTCCATCTCTATTAAAGGTTGTTGCATCTGCTCCGTTTGTTTTGAACTCTATTGTGCTTTCACTGTCCCAATCATGAAGTACCAATGTTGCTAAATTATCAACAAAGTTGAACACTGGAGTAAGTCTGTTTTGAAGTAATAATTCATCACTTTTTGGCATGAAGTCCGACAGTTCGAAATATTCATAACCAGCAAACTTGTTTTTCCCGCTTTTCTTAAGTTTTTCTTTGTTAAGTTGAACTCTGGCATTCTGCAGCTTTTCGTAAATGCTTACTATTTGTTTGTTATCTGTCATCTTTAACTATTCTCCTTATGATTTCTAACATATTCCATTTTTAAATCGTTAACTCTTTTATCGTAGTAGCTCCTGTAATGTGGTTTAATGAAATCTAATGCCGTTTGATATGCTATATGAAGGTACATTTTATTTTCTACATACCACTTATCAAATTGATACTCGTACACTTGATCTAAAGTCTTTGATACTCCTTCTTCGCCGTACTCAACATCAAAATTGTATGACATGTAAATGTCATCAACTTTTTTAGCTAACAACCTCCCAACGTAATCGATCAATGGAGAATATTCTCTTCCTGTTTCGGTATCAACGTTTATAACCGCTGCATTCTGGTAAGTCAGTAACTTTAAGTTTAGTTCTTCATTTTCTTCTAATACTTTTCCTACAATGTTATTAATTTGATTTAATACCTTATATTTGCTACTCATAATATTTAATCCCTTCATTTTCTAGAAAGTTTTTTACAGATTTAAGTTGAGTAATTGTTCACTCAACATAAAACTTCATAACCATAACTTCTTCAACGACTTTAGGAGCTTGAACAACTTCTTTCACAGTTTCAATACGCTCTTCTTGTTGTTGTTTTAACTCTTCTTGTCGAGCCTTTAACTGCTCTTCTCGTACAATTTCGTTATTAACAATCGTGATTGCTTGTGTTGCATCTAGAGATTGATAGTATTTAACAAGAATCCGTTCTTTATTTTGTTGTGTTTCAATTAGTGCTAAATCTGCTGTAACCTTATCTATGAACTCGATAACTAACTTTTCGAGTGATGTGACTGTATTACTTAAACCAATTTTTAATCCAACTTGTTCAAAGTTTATAAAGTCATAACCATTAGCTAATTTGTGTTCTTCGAAGAATTGCTTAACCTTGTTGGTTTTATCTTCAATAACTTTTCCTTCAAATATCTTTACTTGGATGCTAATACTTCCTGACGCTTCTTTAATAAGTGACGACATTTCTTTAGCTTGTAACTCAAAATCTTCAAAAGGTTTCATAAACTCTTTTTTGTTTCTAATGCGCGTATCATTTATCTCTTTATCGAGTTTATTAAGATTAGAAATTATCTTCTTTGCATCCTTAGTCGTATCTTCGGTAACTACCAAATTACGATAGTGATTTAAGTTTTCGTTTAATTCGCTAGTTAATGCATCCAGGTTAGATACAATTGACCCTTGTTTCTGTTCTACTACTAATTCAAAATTATCTTTCATGCCATTCTCCTTTATACTCATAGTATTCTTCATACTTAATCTCTTTTTTCGCTTGTGACTCTAGCCATTTGCATTCTTCGCAGTTTTCAACATCCCACTGACCAAACTCTTTGCCACAAGTCTTGCATGTGTATTCGTCCATACTATCTTTTAATGTGTTTACCTTTACACTTAGGACATCTTGCTCTTTTATCTGTATAGTTATATGACCAACCTTCTTCTTTTAATCTTTTAATTAAGTCTGTTCTTACTTCACATGACTCTGTTTGAAATGTTCTTTTACAATCTACCGAGTCACATTTTAATCCTTGAAAATATGCCATACTAATTACCTTTAATTTCTTTCTTCACTAACGATTTTATTAATTCTTGATTAGGGAGATTGTCGATTTCTTCTTGGGTAAACATACATTTAACACTTGCGTCGTTGATAAGCCCCTTATTGAAATTGTAGTTTCCGTTAAAATGGTGTCTGTAATACTTGTGCTTATGATTGTTGTTTGGAAGTTCCAAAGTATATAGCTTTTCTTTTTCACGTTCCCAAACTAATACCCATTCCATAGGCTTAACTCCGTTGTGTTTAGGTTTGTAGATAGCTGTGATTTTATCTCCTAATTTGTTATTGTTTAAGTAGCAATCAAAACCTCTCTTTAACGCATATAGCATTGAATCGTTAACGTCATATCCTTTCGCTATTAGTCCATTGTCATATTTTAAATCAACCTTATATCCAACCTGCAACAAATCTCTTAAGTCTGGATTGATTAGTTCTAATTCATTTTCTTTTAACCACAAGCACATTCCATTTTCAGACACAACTAGATACGGAAAAAAGGAATTGTCAACTATGCGAATTGCCCCTTGTCCAACCAAACCTCCATAAGTGAATTTCACTTTATCTCCAACTTTAAATTTCATTAATTTTTCTCCTTTTTCTTAACGATATATTTATCGTTCATAATTTTTACTTGTTCAGTGTATGACCACATTAATCTAGTTCTTGCAATTCCGGATTTCTTTTCAATTTGAATAATGTTGCCTGTAAATAAAACTTCATTTGTATGTGTATCTATAAGTTCCTAAATCATATTAATTATTAAACTCGTATTTGTAACCGTTAGACGATAGAATAACTGCTCTGATAATTTCAAAGTCAACTTCATTTATTTCACCATCACGATTTACGTCTGCTATACGTTGCTGCTTCTTTGTCATTTTTCTGTTTCCTAGTTGATGTGCTCTCATTAGTGCCATATCGCTAATACTAATAACTCCATCTTGATTAACATCTGCAAATAAGGGTTCTTCTCTGAGAACACTAACAAATGAAATAGCAATTAGACCAAGCAAAACCATTACTACAACCAAGTAAAAACGTTTGTAAGGCTTGTTAGTATCTTTCACGTAATGCATGAGTTTCACGCTCCATTTCTTCGTTATATATTTCAATAAATGTATTCAAATCTTGTTCACCGCAATGCAAACCACAGTATTCTTCTCGCCATGATTTGAAATCAATTCCATATTTTAGGTAATACCTCATTACAAGCATTTCTAGCTCTGTGTAGCCTTGTTCCTTAGTGGGATAGACACAATATTCAGTGCCGCACTTTATGCCACCAGCGTTGTTGTAATCAAGCCACAGAGTATGAGTACCGTTGCCCGTCTCTATTCTCCACGTCGCTTTAGCGAGGGCTTGAAACTCTTTAGCTGTTCATGGATTGCTGTGTGCTGGTAAGACGAAAGTGTGATTTTGAATTTCTTCTACTCTTTCTTTTACCTCGGTATTTTCTTGTCTTTGCTCTGCTCTAAACTCAATGATTGAATTTAGGATAGATTGTTGGTAAAATATACCTGTAATATTTATTACTAGCGCAATTGTCGCGAGTATCGTACCGACTCCAATCGAGATACTCAATGCGCTTTTTTTATGCTTCATTGTCGAATATCCTTTCTAACTGTTCAAATAAACTTGCAACGTGCATATCTTCTAGTTCTTCGCGTTTTAACTCATTCTTGATTGGTAACAATGTATCGAAATAATGCGACTTCCATTTAGCTTGTTCTCGTTTGAAATAGCCTGCTCTTTCTTGTGGAGTACAAAGTTCTATTCGAGTATATGTATGTCTGCCGTTTTGAATATAGATTGGAAGATTGGTTGATCTGTTCTTCCTGATAAATGCATAGACTCTTCTTGCGGTTCTAGCTTCGTCTGAACTTGCGAATGTATATGAGTCCTTTTCTGTGTATTTTTCTAATAATTCTTGATTGATAAAATCACTTCCTTTCGTGTTATGATTTCCTTATCTGAATAGATAGGAGGTATTAATATGTCAATTGAACTAACTAAAGACCAATCAACCTACTTAGTGGCTGTCTACAAAATGTATCTCGATAAAATCAAAGATGGTCAATCTAAATCACAAGCAAGCAACTTTGAATCTGGTTTTTGGAAAAATTCTAAATATCTTATGACCTGGCATCCTGATGATATTTCGCAAGTTCATATGCAATTATCTAAAATTGGGTTGTTTAAGACTTGGATTATGGGTGATTTCGTTTTACAACCAGATGCGATATTCATCATGGAAAATCGGTTCAAAAACGGTCTAAAAGAAGTTGTTGAATTTCTGACTAAATTTATTCCCTAACATATCTTCAAATATGATTTCAATTGAGTGTTCAATTCCACAAATCTCGTATTTTACATGAGATACTCTCATATTGGATAAGTTGATCCCGTTTATTTCATAGGCCTTATTTTCGAGGTCTATTTTTAGTGTTTCAAGTTTTTGTTTAGGCAATATAAACGAGTTATCACTGTTCTCTACATTTTCCTTATGCAGGATATCTAAAAAACCTTTTACCCAAACAATGTTGTCTTTAAGAGGAATTACCATTTCTGTACTTTCTTCACTTACACCGTTGTTTTCTTTTATATCAACGACTATCTTTGCATCACTATTTTCAAAAGCTTGAATAATCTCTATTGCTTGTTCTGTGCTATTTGCTATTACTTTTATCATTGAGCTTCCTCTCTTTCTAACCCAATGCCGTTTACACTGACTTTGAATCCATTTTCAACTATTGCTTGAACCTCACCATTCTCAATAAAAACATGGGCTATTACTTCGTCGTTTTCACGAGTTACAGTTATTTCTTCTAATTCATTCATTTAGTTTCCTCTCTTTCTTTTCTATACTTAGCAATCTTTGCTTCTTGTTTCATTTTAGTTTCGAAATAATTCATGTCCTTGCCAATATGTTCAAGGAATAACTCTGTAGGAATTAGCATAGGGTTAGCCAGCTTTATTCCTTTTTGCTCTAATTCAGCAACTAGATCTATTCTGTATTGTCTTGCTACTCTGTGAACTTTGCCAACAAACAGTTTTAAATGCTCTGTATTTAACTCTTCGTTATTAACTAAAACTTCGTACTTTTCTAACCATTTCATATTTTCTCCTTTTTGTGTATTTAATATACACATTCGATTTAAAAAAATTAAGATAAGTCAAATTTTTTCGGTTCAATATCTAGCCAATCACAATACTTAAGAAATTTTATAGCTGGAATTCTAGTTTTATTATTTTCATAGTTACGCCATGTTGTTACTGTTATTTCCAAATATTTAGCCACTTCTTCAATTGTTAAATCTTTCATTTTTCTGGCAGAACGCAATGTCACCCTATCGCTCACACATCCACCCCCTTTCTTGTGTAAATTGATTACACTAACAATCTATCACTCTGTGTATGTTATGTCAACATAATTTATCAGAAAGTGTTAAATTCATTGCTAAAATGTGTAAAAGTGTGTATTATTTTAGTAAAGAGAGGTATAGATTATGAGTGAATTAAATAAACAGATAGGTCAAAAACTTCAAGAAGCACGTGAGAAAGCAGGATATTCACTTAGAGATGTTGCCAATATTGTAGGGAAAAACTATTCCACTATCCATTCTTACGAAACCGGAAGAAACGCTATCAACGTTGACGTAATGGATCAAATCTGCAATGTTTATGGTGTAAACTATCTAGACATTCTCACTGAAATACATTACATGAACAAATTAAATAAATAACTTTGTTTTTTATTTTATACTATCATCAATACACGACAAAATTAGTCACAGACAATAAATAGGAGAAAATCATGAAAAAATATGGATTCACAATTGTGTTTGTTATCGTTGCTTTGATTAATCTAGGTGTAGCAGTCTATCAATTCACCCATAATGATATAACTTTGGGTGCAGTAAACACTGCAACTGTTGCTTTAGCTTCTTACTTAGCTTATATAACACTACCTGAAAAAGAAACGATATATGTTAAAGAAAGCAATAGACCAATTATTGAAACACAAGATAATCAAAATAATATAGTTACCGAACTTCCACTAAAGACAGAAATCAGAAGTAAGAATGCTAATAAAGTAAAAACAAGAAATAGCAGAGTGACATCCTTACTTGTATCTAGTATTATGACAGTAATCTACATCGGTATTTTGATTTATATTGTTTATGATGTTACAAACATTAAATCGACAGGCGATAGCGCTTATGACTTAGGAACAGCAATTGGAGCTTCTTTAGGTGTGATGTTGTTATATCCACATATGGCATTTGTTTTTATATCATTTATCTTCAATGTTGTTGCTTATGTTTGGAATCTATCATGGTCTGCGTTAGTTGCTGCGATATTGTATATAGTCGCTATGGTATTAATGCCTACATACTTCTTTGGTATATTAGTTCAAATGATATTATGTTTTATAGGGTATTCAAAACTTAAGAAAACTAATATATAGTAGTGATTTATGAACGAAAGCAAATTAGCAATTCAATTAGTTAAAGACATTTAAATAAAATGGGATATGGTTATCAATCTAAAAATAACTAAAAAAACACCGACGGCAATCGGTGTAAGTGCAACATATAGACCTACTAGACTAGCTTTTGTTGTACTCCTTTTATAACAAAAATATGAGGTGATTTAAATGACAAAACGCAAAATTAAGACTCCGGGTGTTTATTTGGATAACAATGGAACTTATTATCTAAAATATAAAAACAAGACATACAGAGGCTTTTCAAGCGTTGAAGAGGCAGAGATAAAAAAGGCATCACTTCGTTTGGCAGATGATACAGTTAACTCTATTTTGTTCTATGATCTAATTACTGATTTCTTAGAATACCAATATCAACTTTACGAATCACAGTCGATTACTTTTGGTACATATGACAAGAAAAAGTCTGCGGTTGACAATTATATAAAAGATAATTTTTCAAATGTACGACTTAACAAATTGAGACCTATAATGTTTAGAAACTTTAGGTCCGACATAAATTCATTCTCAATTTCTTCGTCTCATAAAAACTATATCTTACAAACTATGAAACAAATCATAATACACGCCATGAAATATCACGGATTGAAAGAAGATTTTTCATTGTTTCTAGATAGATTCCCTATAACCAAAAGCGAGCGAAAAAAAGCAAAAAGCAGACTATCTTATATCTGGAACAACGATGATTTCGAACGGTTTTTGAATAACGTTAGTGCTTTTAGAAACGATGAGTATTCTTATGAGTCAATGTGCTTAAAAATATCATTTTATCTCTTTTTCTATCACGGTCTAAGAATTGGAGAAGTGTTAGCATTACAGTGGAAAAAGATTGACTGCGAAAATAAAACACTTGCTATATCAAACTCATTAACTAAAAAGACAGAAGAAAAAGGATACGAAATCAAAGAACCTAAAACAGATGATAGTGATCGTGTAATAGCGATTGGAGACGATACTGTTAATATATTGATTAATCATAAAAACGCAGCTAAAGAATTCTATGGTTTTAACGATGATTGGTTTGTTGTAGGAGATAATTCGCCTAACTCTGCTCGAAAAATAGATAGAGCAAGAGAAACTGCGTGTAGAAAAGCAGAACTTGATATTATAACAAATCACGATATGAGACATATGTTTGTTACTAACTCATGGGGAAAAGTTCCGACAACTGCACTCAGTCAATATATAGGTCATAAAAATGTATATGTAACTTTAACTAGATATGCACATTTAGCACAAGAAGACAGTGATAAAATGACTGAATTCATCAACAATTCAGAAAAAATCTTCTCAAAATCTTCTCGAAATGAAATTTAGCATAAGAAAACCCACTATATAGTGGGTTATTTGCTATTTGGTGGAGCTGGCGAGAGTCGAACTCGCGTCCAGATAGTGTTCCACATTTGAACGTCTACAGTTTAGTCTATTGTGTTACATCAAGGTCAGAACAACAGACCAATCAAAACCTTGAGTTGCCCGATGATTTTCGTGTGATGCACTGAGCGATACATCACCTTATCCTTTGTTGGTTAGTTGGTATCTATTGCCCAAAGGCTAAAACGTTAAATACCAGGCTGCAAAGCTAGAAAGCTAAATTAAGCAGCGAATTGTAAACTGTTATTGTTTCCAGTTAAATTTTGTTTGACCTTTAAGGTAGTCACACCACTGCAGTCCAAATCAAACGAAAACCTGTCGAAACCATGACAGCCCCGTAATTGAATTATATCATGAATTATACTTTATTTGTTCCAAAATGCAAGTGTTATTTCTTCGCTAAAACTACTTTTTTATAAAACTATGAATTCACTTAATATTGTAAATTGAAAACTCCAAAAAAGCGGTATATATTTTTTGAAGTGTTTTAAGTACAAGTAATTCTCTCTTTGTTTTGATACAATATATCTATATCGTAATTAGGAGGGAATTATGAGTGAACTAATCAATAAAATACATACCTTAGTAGACGAAGGAAAACTTCAAGGTATGACAACATGTACAATTGATAATCGTAATATCAAAATTGATATTTACGGAAATGCGATACCAGGAGAACCACTTACTAGAGAATCAATTTACGACATTGCATCAATGTCGAAGCTTTTTGTAGCGACTCGTGTGTTGCAAATGATAGAAGACGAGGTATTTGAGCTATCAACCCCCGTGGTTGAACTACTACCTGATTTTAAGAACAAAGAAATAACTATTGAACATCTTCTTTTACATCGAAGTGGATTTGATCCAAGTCTTGGAGGACGCTATACGATGTCTAAAGATGAAATGATTCAGTCTGTATTGAATTGTGATGATTTAACAGCCCCAGTAGATTCAAGAATGTTATACTCTTGTATTAACTTTATCCTACTCGGTCTTGTGATTGAGTCTTTCGATGGTAGTTTAGATTCGTCAATTTACAATCACATTACAAGTCCTCTAAATATGGATTCAACACGCTATCTTCCAACAAACAAAGAACTGTGTGTTCCAAGTGGAATTGATGATGAGGGAAATATTATTCGCGGAGTCGTGAACGATACAACTGCAAGAAGATTAGGTGGCATCGCGGGTAATGCTGGAATTTTCTCTACAGTCGATGACCTCATTAAGTTTGCTGAAGGATATTTTCAACGAACAATCTTAACTCCGGAAACTATTCAAATTCTAATAAGCACGAATGTCGATAACCGCTCTTTAGGTTGGAATATCTTTCAATACAAGGAAAAAGATTATCTTTATCATACCGGTTATACTGGACCGTCTATTCTATTGGATATTGAGAACATGCATGGTTTAATCTTACTCACAAACCGAAACTATCCTAAGTTAAACCCTGACTATGTTGATATTCGTCTTGATTTATTCAGAACATTTATTGATAACAAGTAAAAGAGGATTCTACTAAAATCCTCTTTTTTCTACGTTATGATATTTGTTTCGATAGACTACAGTTACTCCATAAGCAACGATTAGACCCCATATACATCCAACAAGGACATCTGTTGGGTAGTGGACAAATAGATACATCCTTGAAAGTCCCATGATCGCTGCTAGAGTGATTGCAATCCATTTCCCTTTAATCTTATTAAAAAGCAATACACCTGCAACTGCAAATGAACTAGCTGTATGACCTGAAGGGAACGAAGATCCCCTAGGTATTTCGATAAGTATATCAAGTGGATGTGTTATGAAAGGACGATCTCTCATGACTAATGGTTTTAACATAAAGTCTACAGTAACAAACTCTATTACAAGAGCGAGCAGTGCAAGAACTCCTATTGTTCGTGTTTTCTTGTTAATGAGAAAGAGAGCGCTGATTAATATCCACAACTCTCCATGGTCACCCAATCGTGTGTAAAAAGTAAAAAATGCATCTAGTAGTGGCGTGCGCAAAGATTGTAACCATAATAAAATATCAAGTTCCATAATACACCTCTCTTAGAACATTATATGTAGAATTGTTATAAAACTCAACTTCCTTTACTTATGATATACTAGATTTATTAGGAGGTATTTGTATGGAACTTAGCTATCACGGACACTCTTGTGTCAGCCTTACTACAATTAATGACACACGAATCCTTATTGACCCTTTTATTACCGATAATCCACTAACTGATTTAGATGCGAATACAGTAGAGTGTGATTATATTCTATTAACACATGCACATAATGATCATTTCGGCGATACATTAGCAATTGCCCATCGTTGTAATGCGACGGTTATTGCAGTCGTTGAGCTAGCTGATTATGTTGCTCACTTTGGTATTGAGACACATGGTATGAACCTTGGAGGTAAGTACCAGTTCCCATTTGGAAGCGTTAAGTGCGTTCCTGCTCTTCATACATCAAGCTACAATGATCGTTATATGGGAGAACCCTGCGGCTTTGTCATCAATGACTCAAGCTCTTCAGTATATCATGCTGGAGATACAGCTCTATTCTCTGACATGAGCTTAGTTGGACCTGTTACATGTGCCCTTCTTCCAATTGGAGATAACTTTACAATGGGTATCGAGGATGCTGTAAAAGCTAGTCGTATTATTACTGCTGAAATTGTTGTACCTATTCATTACAACACCTTCCCTTTAATTGAAGTGAATCCTTATCAATTTACAAACCAAGTTGATAATGCGACAGGTATTGTAATGGAAGTAGGTGATTCCATTGAGTTATAACTTCGAAGAACGTATTAATCGCGTGATTAATAATCATCAATTTACATGTCAACACTTAAGCCACTATTTATTTGTTCTAAAGGGCTTTGATGCATTTATTGATAAGATAAGTATTAATGTTAAAAAGTTTGATAGTAGAGATTTAGGTTCGAGGAAGAATTATTACCTTACTTACTCAGATGCTTTACTTCTTGATGATGAAACTGTTCAAGAATTAAAAGATAATAATTACGATGTTTGGATTGTAGATTTTAACCTCATTCCAAATACTTGGATTGTTAAAGAGAACGATGAACTTAAGTTTATTGATTCTTTTGATCCCCTAGACTTTGCGGAAGAAAGAAAAACACTCAGCATTTTTAACACCACCAACTCCCTTACTGGGATTGTGGATGATCCAAACACTGAGCGTACTATTGAAGACTATCTTCAAATTATGAAAGAGTTGCTTTAAGTTTTTTATTGTAGAGTTTCATTTGTCCCTCTACAAATTCTAAGACTTCAGGGTTGCGATCAACCTTGAAGTTTTTATTTTGTCCATTTTTATATTCTATCTTTAATGTTCTAAAACTTTTGGTAAATTGTTTCTTAACACTAACTGTTACTATGTCCATTAATGATATTGATTCTCCAGTACTTGTTGAAATCACTTCTGGACCATTAAATATTAATGAAAAGGATCCGACACTACGCTTTTTATAAAGCTCGAACGTTTGCTTAACTGACGCTTCGGATATGGTATTTAGAATTTGCTCATTATTCTTTTGCATCTTTGCAAATTTTCTAAGTGAGTACACTCCATAGGTAATCATCGTTAGTAAGGATAAAAGAATACTTACAAGTGGAGATAATGAAAAGACATTCTGTAATGCAAAAAACAACACGAGCGTTCCAACTGCTCCTACTAATAGGATTGCAACTCCCTTAGCCTGACTTGTTTCTCTATTCAATGCAATTAAGTGTTGACGTTCTCTAGTCATTCAATCATCCTATTCTTTATTCTCGATACTAGTATTCTTGTTTTTATCAGTCTTTTTATCTTTAGATACTCTTCCAGCAATAAGAGCCATTGCGTAAATTACAATCACTCCTATTAGAGTTAAAGATACCCAGGTAAACAATGGTGTTGTGTTATAAACCACCAAGAGTAAACCCACTAAAACTAAGAAGTTTGAGAACATCAAGAATCTTGTTCTAATATCACTTCGAATAAGTGGAATTCTAATTGTTTTGGGAACTTCATCATTAACAGTGATACTATACGTAATTAAAGCAAATAATAGTACTATTACGATAAGTAATGCAAAATTCATCATCTCTAAATATTTCATAGTAGTCTCCTTGATTAATTCCATTATACTTAATAATTTGAAATACCGCACTAACAGTTCTCATTTTTTTGTTTTCAAGCTTAATAATTACTACATTTTTTTACTCTTTATTCAATTGTATATATTTCCCGGGTAATAACCTAACTTTTTTAGTATCTAGATACTATTCTATTTCGGTTCCTATAGTCTTTGTTCATAGTAAGAATAATTATTGTTAGATTAGTTGCTGGTTATCTTTTGTAATCTCTAGAGTTAATTGTATATTATTACTTACTAGGTATTCATTTATATATGCTTCAATCTTATCATAGTCTTTTGATCCATTCAGTACGAGGTCAAAGCATAAACGATTATCAATAACTCTTAGATCATGAAAACTTGTTTCTGGATAATTGATTTTGAGAAATTTTTTAATGAAGTGGTATATTTCTTTCAATTCTTTACCATCAATATCTAATGGGTCAAGGTGTGCCACCATCTCAATTGATGTCATCTCATAGAGCTTTCTTTCGATATTATCAATAATTGTATGAGCTTCTACTAGTGACATTTTTTGGTTTAACTCAATGTGTACTGTTCCAAATGCGTATTCTTTTCCATAGAAATGAACCATACAATCATGATAACCAATAATTTCTGGTTCTTCATCAAGAATTTCCTGAATTTTCTCAAGTAATTCTTCTTTTGGGCGTGTCCCCATTAACTCATCAATAAAGTCACGAATCATCTGTGCTGAAGAGTAAATAATATAGATACCAATAAACACACCAATATAACCATCAATGTTTAGATTAGTTGCAAACTGAATGATAATTGCTAAAAGAAGAGCACTTGTCATGTAGACATCATTTTTACTATCTTGTGATGCAGCGATTAATACCTCTGATTCAATTTCATTGCCCTTCTTACGATAATAGATGACCATTATCACTTTAATAATAATTGAAACAATCATCACAAGTATCGTGAGTATAGAAATTGATAGACTAATTGGAGACACTATACGATTAAATGATGATCGAACTATTTCTATTCCTAAGTATGCCATAATTAATGTCATAACAAATCCTGCTATATATTCAGATCGTTGATGACCGTATGGATGTTCTTTATCAGCAGGTTTAGATGACATATAGAATCCTAAAACAGTTATAAATGAGGAAAGTGCATCCGATAAGCTATTTATCCCATCCCCAATGAGTGCTTGAGAATGAGACAGATATCCTGCCCCTATTTTTCCAGCCGAAAGAAGCAGATTCGTAATAATACCCATTGCACCTGCTTTATATCCCACTTTGTATCTTGTTGAAGTATTTTTTTTCATTCTCATATTATATCACGTTCCCATGAACTGTAAATGTTTCTGATTAACATAATTCACCCTATAAAAAAACTACCGATTAATTTGAATTAACCGGTAGTCATCTGCATATCTCTCTTAGAAAACAGTACTCAATTTAGTTGTAAATTGATCCGTTCTCATATGTTGGAATTTCTCTAAATCCTACGTAATCGTAGAAATCTAATTCTCTCACTTGTGAGTCTGGAACAAGATAGTAATTTGAATTTACTCGTGTATTATCTTGTGAAGCTGATGGGATCATTTCTCCAATTCCTACAGCTGCATAAGCATTGTTTACAGCAATTAGTGTATTCTTCTCATTAGGATAAAGTGAACTAGTTGCTTGTACCATTGCATCTCTCATATCAGAGAATTGTGAGTTGTTGTTTAAATAATAACGCATTACTTGGAAGAAGATTTGTTCTGCTTTTTCTTTTCCAATTGCAGAAATTACATTATATGCTGCTTTATTCATAATTCCTGAGTTAGTATGAACTCCACCATGATCATTTGATGCTGGTAAGTTAACAAAGATTTCGTTTTATATAGCGGTTCTCGATAAAAAAAGCAGCATATTTTATTCAAAACAAGCTACTCTCTTTTAATTTTTATTTAACTATGAATTCTAAAACGATAGATGATGGATCAGTAATTTGATAAGTGTTATCATTAACTTTTTTCATCATTGATTCTATTTCATTTGAGAACCTTAATACATCTGCACTTCCTACTGTAAAGCTTACCTTATCTAATCCTGTTCGATTTTTTGGTAAGACCGGCATAATTCCTAGCCACTGATTTATTCCTAAATCATGGTGATATCCTCTTTTAGAAATAAAGATTGCATGACCCATATCTGTTTTCAAGTCAAAACCTAAGCCATCTAAGTAGAACTTACGAGCAGCTGTAATATCACTAATTTGTAAATGAACATGTCCTAAGTCTGTTTCACTAGGAAGACCATTCCAATCATTAGGATTTATCCCTTGAATTAGGTTCTCAATATTTACTGGATCAGTATAAGCATCAATTGTACCGTCTTCATGAATTGTCCAATCTGAAATAGGACGATCATTATATATTTCAATGCCATTTCCCTCGGGATCATGCATATATAGAGCCTGACTGTAGCCATGATCACCTGCACCATCAATAGAATAATTCACATCTCTGAAATGGAATAGTAACTGACCGAGATCTCGTTCTTTAGGCACTCTAATTGCAAGATGGTAAAGTCCTTGGAAGTCTCTTTCAGCAAGTATGAACTCGTCATCTGTAATGAGTTCTACGATATCCATATTAGTTCCTAGCATAACACGTTTTTCTTCTTGTTCTCTGATTGTTAAACCTATTGTTTCTGTATAAAATTTTGTCATCATTTCTAAGTTTTTAACTCTTAAAGTAACATGATGTAATTTAGTTGAATTTTCAAGCATATTTTCACCTCGTTGTTTATACTACATTATGTTTATTAATTTACCTACTAATATGCTCAAAAAAACATACTCTAGACGTGAGTATGTTTCTCTTTCTTCGTAACATTTAATTGTTTCTGACATGATGCACAAAGACCATATAATTCTAATTGATGTCGGTCAATAATGAATCCTGTGCTACTCTCAACTTCATCCTCATACTCATGAAGCGGACATCCTTGAATCACAAGTATCTTTCCACAGTTTGTACAAATGAGATGGTGCTTATGCACAAGGTGATTAAACTCATAAACTGTTTGCGATGGTTCTAATGGCACGGTCTTTAAGATTAGTGACTTCTCATAAAAGGTATCAAGTGTTCGGTACAGCGTTGAAAGGTCCATTGGCAAATCCACAAGATCTTGAATCTGGTTAATTGTCAAAGGCACAGTTGATTCTAAGAGCACCTTCAAAATAGCTACCCTTTGTTTGGTAACCTTTATTCCTTTTTTTTCTAATTCATATCTTACTTCCATATTTATCCTCTAAAGAATTCTATTGTTTCTTCTAACAACTCATAAGTACCCTGTCCTCTTGAAACATCCTGAATGGGATCAAGTTTTGTGGGGTCATTCACCAATACATCATAGTGTACTAGGTCATCGTAGTTCCTATCAACAATCTCCGCTTGTCCAGTTAGGACCGTTTCAATTTCATTAATTGTATCATAAGGAAACGTAATACGGTATTTATAGACTCTTTGAGGCGATAGACATACCGCATCATGGATCGCTAAAGTGACACTTGATCCATAAGCACGTATGAGCCCACCAACACCTAGCTCTATGCCTCCAAAGTATCGCACAACCACTGCAATGACATTTTGTAATTTGTTGCCTCTTAAAACTTGCAACATCGGTAATCCTGCACTAGACGCAGGTTCTCCATCGTCATTAGATCTTTCAATTTCACCTACACGCAAGGCACTACAATGGTGGGTGGCCTTCGAATGTTCTTTCTTTATTGCTCTAAGAACTTCTTTTCCTTCTTCTTCGCTTTGAATAGGAACTAAGTATGAGATGAATTTGGACTTATTTATTATTTGCTCAGCGATTACTCTGTCTTCTATTATTTTATAATCTAGATTTTTCATATCACTATTATATGCTAAATCTTCACTTCTTTAAAGTATGGCAACTTACTCACTAAATCCAATAATAGTTTGACAATCAAAGTATTATTATCTATAATGCTAGTTATGGAGGATTTACCATGAGAAAAATTAAAATATTCTGTGATTCATCAGTAGCATTAACACAAGAAGAAGCAGATCTAATTAATGTAACAATTTTACCTTTAACATTAATACACAACAATAAAGAATATGCAGATCAATTTGAGATGACAGTAGATGATGTTAACCAACTACTTGCAAAGAAAGAAATCATCAAGACATCGCAACCTAACCTTGGACTCATTATTTCTGAGTTTGAAAAAGCGAAGGAAGAACACTATGACCATATCTTTGGGATTACGATAGCGGAAACTCTATCTGGTACCCATTCAGCATTTAATCAAGCAGCTGTTGAAGTTGGATTGGATAACTTCACACTCATTAACTCAGGATCTATTTCTGGAATTGTCCATGAAATGATTCGACTCATTAATTCAATGAATGAAGAAGGTATGGCGTATGACCTAATTCGCGAAAACCTTAATCCTTTACTCGATAATAGTGAGATATTTGTCTATCCACAAACACTTGATCAATTAAAAGTTAGTGGAAGAATTTCTAAGAGTGCTGGAACTTTAGCCTCTCTTCTTAAGATTAAGCCACTACTACACTTTGCGAACATGGGACAAACAATTGATAAGTTTGGAACAGCTCGTACTGAGGTTAAAATTTTCGATATGATTGTTAAGAACCTTATTGAAAACAATGTTCACCCTGATACTCATATTATTTACTATCTAGAAAGCAGTGCTTTGGAAATTATTGAACGTTTTGACCTTTATTTAAAAGAAAATCTTGGTACGTTTGAAACTAAGACACTACAACTGCCTGCTGTCATTGCAACTCATGCTGGTCTAGGTACCATGGTAGTGCAATGGATGCTTAAAATCTAGAGAAACATTATTATTTGGTATATAATAAATTCATGAGAGGTGCATAGTATGAAAACTGCAGTAGTAATTGATAGTGGTAGTAATTATTATAATGAATCTGTAAATATGGATGGATTGTTTGCGATTCCATTACAAATTATTCATGGAGATGAGTCTTTTCTTGAGACTGTAACAATTTCTATCGATGAAGTAAATGATTTACTTTCTAAGAATGAAATGTTGCAAACATCGCTTCCTGTGCTTGGTCAAATCGAAGAATTATTCCAAGATATTAAGAAGCAAGGATACGATAAGATACTTGCTATTCCTATTACTGCAGGTATATCTGGTACGATTGATGCCTTTTATGCTGCTGCTAAATTTGTAGGAATTGATATAGAGGTCATTGATTGCTATACCACCGCTTGGATAGAATTGGAACTAGGAATCGCTGCACGTACCCTCTTGGATGCAGGACATTCCATTGAGACTATCAAAGAACGCTTCCAAGAATCAATTCATCATAGTGACACTTTTATTATTCCAGATAACCTTGATCACCTAGCAAGAGGTGGCCGTTTATCGCCCCTAGCGGCAAAATTAGGTGGATTCCTTAAAATCAAACCAATACTTCATCTGAATGAATCTACAAAAGGTGTCATTGATCCTTTTGAGAAAGTACGAACAATGTCTAAAGCAATTGATACTGTCATTGAAACGATGAAGAATGAAGGTGTTGGTCAAGGATATCTAATTGTAATTGCGAATGTCGTTGCTCCTGAACTTGCTGAATCAACCTTACTTAAGATGAAAGAAGCCTTTCCTGATGCTGTATTTGTCAATGAAAAGCTTGTACCGACAGTTAGTGTTCACGTTGGCGTTGGTTCTATTGCTATGCAGTATATGAAATTACCAAATTTAACATAGAAAAAAAGGTCGAAAGACCTTTTATTTTGTGTTTATCCATGAATCGATGATGTCGTAAACCGTATCTAGATGTTCAATATCTATCCAGTGACTCTTTGTCTTATGTCGAAACCATGTCATTTGACGTTTCGCAAATCTACGAGTATTTCTTTGAATCTCTGAAATTAACTCATCTTGTGTCTTCTCATTTTCAAAGAAACCAGTGAACTCTCGATATCCAATAGACTGCATTGCTTGAAGCTTTAGAACATCAGGATTTTTTTCGATTAGCTTAGCTACTTCTTCGATCAATCCGTTTTCAATCATTACTTCTACACGTTTATTAATTCGATCGTACAACGTCTCGCGATCTCCTTGAAGAAACAAGACGCAAGCATCATAGACTGGTGTTTCCCCTTCATTGGACTCTACAGTTCGTTGAAGACTTCGTATGATGCGCTTACGGTTTGAAGGATGAACCTTCTCTTTGAGTTCTGGCTTTTCTTCCATTAAACGATGATAAAGGATTTCTGTAGATTCATTTAAGTCATCATGTTCTTCTTCCTCTTCGAAGCGATAATCATTAATTAGTGCATTAATATAGAGCCCTGTTCCACCAACTACTATCGGAATCTTACCCTTCGCTGTAATCTCATCAATTGCTTTTCTTGCATCTTTTTGAAATTGTGCGACATTATAACCTTCTTCGATTGAAACTTGATTAATTAAGTGATGAGTTACTTCATTTTGCTCTTCTTGATTCGGTTTGGCTGATCCAATATTTAGCTCTTTATAAACTGCTACGGAGTCTGCACTAATAATTTCTCCGTTATATTTTTTAGCGAGTTCAATCGCTAATTTTGTTTTTCCTGAAGCTGTTACCCCTGCAACAACGATTGTTTTTTTCATCGATTAAACTCTCTTATTAACTGTGAATGTTCCACAACAATTAATGTTGGTCGCCCATGAGGACAGTGTAGCGGTTGACGGCATGCACGTAATGATGCAACTAGTGCCTCCATTTCACTCATTGATAAGTATTCATTGAATCGTACTGAAGAGTGACAAGCAAGCGTAGCTATAGCACGACGACGTAAATCTTCTTCGCGAACAGTGCGTTCATCTTGAATCATATCGAGTATGGACTCAATAAACCCTTTTACTTCATTGTCTTTTATCCATGTAGGAATACTTCTCAAGACCATTGTATCTTCACCAAATGGCTCCAAATTCATTTGGAAGGCTGATAGAATGTGATTAATCTCTTCAATTCTATTAATTAGTGAAGAGTAACCTTCGATTAATAGAGGAATTAGAAGATCTTGCTGATTGTAAGTTTTATTTAATAATTGGTCTTGGTAATACTCATAACGAATTCTTTCCATTGCTGCGTGTTGATCAACAATGTATAATCCAGAATCTCCTTGTGCCAAGATATATTTTCCACTCATTTGTGCTAAAACAGTTAGTGGCTCTATGCTTTCAGTCTTTTCATCAATGCTAATATCTTCTGATTTTATCTCTTCTTCGTTACTGAAATTGATGTCTTCTGAAACTGATTGTTCAATTATCTCTGGTTCAATCTCAATTGTTTCATAAGGCCGAGACTCTTCATGAACAATAATTGGTTCAACATCTCCTGAAGGAAATGTCTTCGCAATGGGTTTCTGAGCTTCTTGTTCCTGGATAATATCAAAGGATTCAAGGAAGTCCTGTTGAACTGCACTTTCTTTTGGCTTAAAGTTAATTTTCTGAGCATGAACTCCTTCAGTTAATTTCTCCTCTAAATGGGATTGGATTAATTCAAGAAGTTGTTGTTCTTTTGATAATCGTATTTCCCATTTACTAGGATGAACGTTCACATCAACCAAATGTGGATCAACCGTTATTTTCATAACTACGATTGGATAACGATCAGTTGGCATATGTCTTCTAAAGCTATCAGCAATTGCCTTTTGAGCCTTTGGATAACGAATCATTCGATCATTGATATACAACCAAATTGAATATCGATTAGAACGGTTATGCTGTGGTTTAGCCATGATTCCTTCTATCTTAAAATCATAGTTTTCCGCTTCATACTGAATCGTATCCTGCGAAATACTTCCATAAATTCTATGGAATACATCAGCTATATCATTTCTACCATAACTTCTAAAAGTTAACTTCTCATCACTATATAATGAAAAAGCAATGTCTGGATGACCCATTGCGAATTTCTGAATTGTATCTTGAATAATACTATTTTCATAACTTACATTCTTTATATGTTTTAAACGAGCTGGCGTTTTCAAGAATAAGTTATGAACACGTATTGTTGTTCCTCGGTTTCTTGCAGCTTTTTCAAGTGCATGTTTTTTCCCGTTATCAATGAGTAAACGATGACCATTTGTATCATCATTGGTTATTGCTTCAACAATGCTTACTGAAGCAATTGAAGGTAATGCCTCGCCACGAAAACCAAAACTTAAGATAGCATTCAAGTCTTGTGTTGTTCGAATTTTACTTGTAGAGTGACGTTCAAAAGCTTGAAACAGATCTTCTCCGCTCATGCCTTCTCCGTTATCACTTACTTCAATGGACTCCATGCCACCTTCTTTTACTCTAATTTCAATATGAGTAGACGAAGCATCGATGGCATTCTCAACAAGTTCTTTAACGATTCCTGCTGGACGTTCAACAACTTCTCCGGCAGCAATCATATTGGTTAAATGTGTATCGAGTTGTCGAATTTTATTCATTTTCTTCACCTTTTAATATTGCTTGAAGCTCAGATACTAGACTCAAGGACTCAATTGGTGTCAGATTATTCACATCATGTTTTAAGAGGCGTTCACGGATTTCTGAATATGCTCTTGGTTCTACTTCCACATGAATTATTTTTGAATCGAGTTGTATATTTTCTTTTGAAAGTTCCAATAATTTAAGATTATCTTTTGCTCTATCGATGATTGTTTTAGGAAGGTGTGCTAGGCGGGCAACGTTAATACCATAAGAACGGTCAGCTCCTCCATCAATAACACGATATAAGAATGTTACATGATCATTTTCTTCATGAACTTCTACTGAGATGTTATGAACACCTTCGAGCATCGTTTCTAAAGCAACAAGCTCATGATAGTGCGTAGAGAAAATCGTTCTTGATTTAATGACATTATTTATATATTCAATAATTGCTTGAGCTAAAGCCATACCATCATAGGTTGATGTCCCTCGACCAATTTCATCAAAAAGAATAAGTGATTGCTCAGTAGCTTTAGTAATGGCACGTTGTGCTTCAGTCATTTCCACCATAAAAGTAGACTGACCCATCAGAATATCATCACTTGCACCCATTCGAGTAAAGATTTGATCTACCAGGCTTAGCTTCATTGATTCACAGGAAACATAGCATCCCATTTGTGCAAGAATAACGTTTACTGCGACCATTCTCATAAATGTACTCTTACCACCCATGTTAGGACCAGTAAGTATGAGTGTTTTGATGTCTTGATTCATATCAACATCACTCGCAATGTATTGGTGTTCTGTTAATGTGTCCTCAAGTACTGGATGTTTTCCTGTTTTTATTTCTAACACTTTTCCTTCGACAAACTCTGGTTTTGTAAATCCAGGTTTGCTTGAAAGAGCTGCAAAAGCAACAAGTACATCCACATTAGCGATAATATCACCAATGCTATGAATACGCTTGGAATATGACTTCACGTAGTCACTCAATTCATTGAAAAGTTTTGTCTCCAATTCAAGAATTCGATCAGATGCCTGACTTGATTTAACTTCATATTCTTGAAGCTCTTCACTAATGTAGCGCTCTGCATTCGTTAATGTTTGTTTTCTAATGTAGCCAAACTCATCTTTGACATTTGCTATTTGTCCTTTAGAAATCTCAATAAAATACCCAAATGCTCGGTTATACGATACTTTAAGATTCTTTATTCCCGTTAAATCTCTTTGTTCTTTCTCATAGTTAATCAACCAGTTCTTACCATTACGAGATAGTTCAAACAACTCATCAAGCTCTTTGTTTACTCCATCATTAAAGGTTCTACCCTCTTTAAAGGTAACAGGAGCATCCTCACGTATTAAGGTATCGAGTTTATGAGTTAGTTCAAGTAGTGGATCGGCATTACGAACAAATGAAAACTCCTCAAAAGATGCAAGCATATTTTGAAGTGTTTCAAATACCATTAATGTCTTTTTTAATCTTACAAAGTCTTGTGCATTATGCTTATCTGTTGAAAGTCTTGCAACAACTCGGTGAATGTCATAGCTCTCTTTTAATTCAGCTATAATTCCATCATACAATGCATAATCAACAATCAGTGTATCAATTTGTTGATGACGTAGGATTAATGCTTCTTTACTGACAAGAGGTTTCATTAAGGCTTGTTTTAAGGCACGAGAACCCATGTTAGTCTTTGTCTTATTAATATAGTGGTACAAGGATAGCTCTTGGCTATTTTGATGGTCAATAAGCTCTAAGTTAGTCATGGTTGCATAATCCATTCGTAAGTATGCTTGATCATTGAGTACCACAACATCATCCAAATGATTCAAATGTCTCTTATGAGTATAACTTAAGTACTGAATTAAGCGTGCAAGTGCCATTTTAATCGATGGATCATTATGTTTCACAGTATCATCAATTTCTTCTTGATACGATACATAGATACTGGTCTTGTTTTTAATTTCTTGAATTGTCTGTGGGTCAAAGTGAGAACTTACAACGATCTCATGGACTTGAAACTGTTGAAGTACTTTTACTATTTCTACGAACTCGTTCATAACACGAATTGCTTGAATCGATCCGCTTACTACATCACAGCTTACAATTGTTGCATACACTAAATCACTTTCGATTGAAGCAATTTCTCGTGATTCATTATCATCCATTTCAAAATATGTACCTGGTGTAACAATTTCGACTACTTCGCGTTTCACAATTCCCTTTGCAGTTTTAGGATCTTCTACCTGTTCAACAATAGCTACTTTATACCCAGCACTAACAAGCTTTTGAATGTATGACTTTGCAGCATGATATGGAACGCCACACATTGGGGCTTTCTCATCCCCTCCTGCAGATCGTGAAGTTAAAACTAAATCTAAGACTTTTGAAGCTGTTATTGCATCTTCAAAAAACAATTCATAGAAATCACCAAGGCGATAAAACACCAACGCATCATTGGTGTTTTCTTTTATCTCCATATATTGTTGTAACATTGGTGTTAGTTTTGATTTAGACATTATTTGCCCCTTCCTCGATAACTGGGCTTATTTCTAATTTAGAAATACTTTGATTAATATTTCGCTGAATCATAAATGCCGATGTTCCGATAGATAGAATAAATCCTTGACGAGATTCAATAATCCTCACAACTCCTTGTCTATGAAGTGTTGAAACATTGAGTAAATCTCTATCTTTTAGCTCTACGTGAATATGTGTCATTGTACTTGAGATGGATTCAATATTTTCAATGCCACCGAATCCTTCGATAATATCATCAATTCGTGATTGTTTGTTTACAACATTTAAGACATCCATTGCAATTCTTGAGAAATAGAATCGTGTGAAAGCAAAGTAGCCAACAAACATGATCACACCAAATAAGATTACAATTATTATTTTATTGAAGTACATAGCATTTTGCGAAATACCAATTAGGTCGATAATATTCCCTGGAGTCGCTGCAGCGATATTTCCAAAGAAACTGAATCCAAGTCCGACTGAAAAACCAGTTAAGACAGCGTAAGTAAAACTTGTCATAAATAAATGGAATAGATAAAGTGTTGGGCTTGTTGCTAACATTAGGATTTCTATTGGGAACAATACACCACCAAGCATTGATACAAGGATACCAATAATGAGTACGATGATATTTCGGTTACGTGCTCGTTTATTTGACATGATTGATGTGATTGCTGCTAAGTATCCTGGAATTGAGAACATATTGATGACATAATATGCACTAGTATAACGCCCAAATCCTGAGTTCATAACCCCCTCTTTTAATTGAGCCGCCCAAATATTAACGTCTCCGAAGAATGTCTCTCCCGATAAGTTCATCCATGTTCCACCAGTAGCTGATAACCAGAACTCACGATAAATAATTGCATCAAGATTCGCTAAAGCTAATATTCTTTCAAGTGCTCCATAGGCAAACATACTCATTGGATTGTTTGCGTCCTCTGCAATAAACTTCATCATTGAGTCGATACTTTCAAGAATAAATGGCCACATGTATGTAAAGATTGCACCAATTAGGGCACTCCCTACTATTGCGGTAATAAACTTCGTTGTCTCGAAATCAATATAGTATAAATTACTTCTATTCTTACGTGCTGAAGTCTTACGATAAATATATCGAACCAACAGGAAGATAGATAGATATCCAAAGATTCCAGTATGATATACTGTAAATGATGTTTTACCAAATTCAAGTGAAAACGACTGAACAACAGCTGACTCTGTAGCTGCAGAATTTGTTAAAACTAACATAGTTGTAATAAACACTAAATAGGAAATAATTCCTGTTACAATGATGTTGGGTTCATTCTTCTCATGTGTTAATAATTTCATGAAAACATACAATGGGAAATATGTTAAAATAATACCACCGCAAGTCATTAGGAGTTGCGAGAGCGTTACTAAAAATTGATTATCTAATTTTAAAATATTATTCAAATAAGGATTTGCAATAATTGCGCCAATAGTAATAATTGTTGACGCGAAAAAAAGAGATTTAATGGGTAATTGTAGTTGTTCGTAATACGACTGTAATCGATTCATAAAAAATACACCTCTTACTAATTGTCCTTATCTATTATACACTATTATTTTCATTCACAAAAGGAGGCTCTATGAACAAATTCATCAATGAGTCGAAACGACAGTTCACTATCGATAAAGTATTACTTTTAGTTCTTTTGGGTCTAGCAAGCTTCAGTATTGCTGGAATCTATGCTTCGGCACCACTTCTAAATGGTGGCCAGGATGCTGCTAATGGACTAATCAAACAACAAATATTCTGGTTTGGTGTGGGGATAGGAGTTATCATCTTTCTAATAAAGTTTGGTATTGACCGTATATTCTCACTCGTTAACTATGTCTATATCATTCTAATGATTGCTTTATTAGGTTTGTTGATTCCAAAGTTTGGTATCGCAAAGCCGGGATTTATACCTTTAACTAATGGTATTTATGGTTGGTATCGATTTCCTTTCGCTTCCTTTCAACCAAGCGAGTTCATGAAAATTTGTTTGGTCATTATGGCAGCAAATACGATTACAAAACATAATGCCGAAAAAACAGATCAAAGCTTTAAATCAGATTTTCAATTAATTGCTAAAATTGCTGTATTCGCTTTGCCACCACTTATATTGATATTACTACAACCTGATACTGGGATTCCTATTGTCATCATTATTAGTCTTGCAGTAATGTTCATGCTCTCAGGAGTGCGTAAAGAGTGGTTTATTATTGTTGGTACAATAGCCATTGGTTCATTACTTGGAATTGTATTCCTTTATAACAACTATCCTGAGATTCTAGGAAAGATGCTTGGTGGAGGTTCCACGGGTTATCGATTAGATCGTTTCTATGGTTGGCTTGATTATGAAAAGTACGCTAATACTCATGGATATCAACTGTTTAGAGCTCTTATCTCCTATGGTACTGCTGGATTTACAGGACATCCAATAGGTGAACTAATTGCGCCTTTCCCTGAAGCACAAACAGACTTTATCTTTGCTGTTATTTCTAATTACTATGGCTTTATTGGTGGGGCATCTGTAATTTTATTATCGATTGCCTTTGATATTAGAGTCACTCAAATTACTTTAAGAAGTGATTTAAATCGTGAGCGTTATATGATGATGGGAGTGCTTGGAATGATTGTTTTCCAACAAGTTGAAAACATTGGAATGATTATGGCACTCTTACCGATTACGGGGATCACACTTCCCTTTGTTTCTTATGGTGGTTCATCTATTGTCTCGTATATGCTTGCCCTTGCTGTTGTATTCTATATGCACAGTGAAACTACCAATCGACACAGACACTAAAAAAGAAGGATTAATTCCTTCTTTTTTAAAACAATGCGTTTAATCTATCGATATGTGATATTTCTTTGAAATGTGCGAATTTCATTCTCTTGTCACTGTTTCTCACTCTTATTTCATGGATATCATCCAAATGGATATGAAGATGATCATAGCAAAGTAGTGCATGATCAAAGGAATCGCTCTTTAATGTTACTTGAATATTAGGGTTCATAATTAGTGGAGCACCTAAACTTCTCGAATGACGGTGGTGGATTCCAGATATTTCTGTTACCTGGAGTAACTCCAATCCTGGATATATTACTGCGCCACCGATGGATCGATTATAGGCTGTTGAACCATATTGTGCAGAAATGCAGACACCATTACCTCTAAAGGTTTCAAAATATGTACTATCAAGGTACAAATCCATAGCTTGTGTTTTTACAATGTTCTCAACGCGAACCTCGTTTAATGCATAGTAATGTTTGCTAGTATGGGTGTTGTAACATTCAACTTCAAGCACTTGCTTTTCCTCGATTACAGGTTCATTATCTATATTTTCTAGAAATTCTTCTACTTCTTGAGCTGTATAATCTGTCGAAAACCCCAATGTTCCTGTGTGAATTCCTACAAATGAAACATTATCTAATATATCTAGATATTCGTGAAAGGCTTTCAATAAAGTACCATCGCCGCCAACATAAATTATTAGCTCTGGATTCTTTTCATCAATAGTAAAATTTTTCTTTACCATTGACTCCCTAATATACTTACATAAACGTTTTGATTCTTCATCTCCACGATTAATTGTTATAAAACGTTTCATGTTACACTTCCTTTTCTTTCTCTCATATTGTAACATAGATATATGAAACGAAATCTAGAAATTGAATATAAAACACTTATAGAACGCGATACATTTGATGCATTTAGAAATGCGTTGTTTTTTTCTGCTCCTGTAAAACAAGTTAATGAGTACTTTGATACAGAGGATCTAGCATTATTTAAGAAACATATTATGTGTAGGATTCGGGTTATTGATTCGTATTATGAGTTTACTCTTAAAATACCTCAAGAAGATGGTGTTATGGAATTTGAAGTGGTGCTCGACGAAAACAAGCTCGAATCAAGCAACAAGGTCATTAATTTGCTTGAGAGTCATTCTGTTGATGTCACAGAAATGAACAAAGTAGCTACAAGCACAACATTTAGAAGTACTTTTGATGATCAGTATGGGACATGGTGTCTTGATGAAACGCACTTTGATAACTCTGTAGACTACGAGATTGAGTATGAACTCTTTGGTCCTCATGAAAAAGCATACCAACATTACGTTGATACGCTTGATAAATATAATATTCCATTTAGAAAGGCTAATCCTAAATTTATACGTGCACTACTTGATAATCAGAGAATAAATCGCTAGACTTTGCTGATTCACGTAAAACAATTGAGAAAACAAGATTCTTATCTTTGTTTTCTTTTTTTATCGTTTCGATAATTCCTACTATTGCGTATTGTTGTGTTCTTGCAGAAGTACATGGAAGATAGATAGTATATTGATTATCTTTCTTATCGTATGCTATTCCATTAACATGACGGAACTCTTTTAGCACTTGAATTAATTTGAATTGTTGCGTAGACCAAGGATGAGTAATACGATACAATGTTTCTCGAATTTCTTGTTCTTCCTTATCTTCTACAATTTCTCGTAGTGACAATTCTGGATTCAGTGAGGAATACCATGAATCGATACCGATTTTTAATGCCTTGTCTAAAATAGCTTGAGTAAGTTGTTCATCCTTATCTAAGTACATATATGATTCAAGTTGTTTTGGCATTTTGTCACCAACTTCACTTAGGTAAATTGGACCTTTGAAAAATATAATATTGTTGAGTTCAATAGATTGCAATGTTTTAGGGAGTGTTTCAGCCTTATTTGTACTTTGTAAAGCTTCAATAAAGCTGTCTCTATTATGATAACCGTTTTGAGTTTCATACTTCTCCCACATTTTATCGACGCTCATTTTAGTAAATGCAGCAGCTTGTCCATAGCCTATAATGCCCTTTTCCCGTGTCTTACTATGCATATATCTTCCATCCACAAAGAAAAGTAGTGACCCCTCAGAGAACTGATCGAAATTACGCATACTTAAACGCCAGAAGTTTAAATTACGACTTCCTGAGCTTCTAATATACTCTATCATTTTTTCGTCTGAAATATATGCAATTGAACTCATCGCTTCTCCTTTAGGACTCTATATCATTACGTCCTTCGAATGCTTTTTGCAGAGTCATATCATCCGCATAGTCTAAATGGCCTCCTATTGGTAAGCCAAATGCCAATCTCGTTGTTTTAACTTTTCCATCGAGTTTCTTTGCAATATAAAGTGTCGTCATTTCACCTTCAACTGTTGCATTTAAAGCGAGAATAACTTCACGTGTTTGATCATTTATACGATTTAATAGCGATTCTAAAGTTAAATCCTCAGGAAGGATTCCTTTTTGTGTGGATATTAATCCGTTTAATACATGGTACACTCCGTTATACTCATTCATTCTTTCAATACTAAATGCTTCTTTTGCACTAGAGACAACACATATAGTATTGTGATCCCTGCTTTTGTCGGAGCACACATTACAAACTTCTTGATCTGTAAGATTATGACAGATAGTACAAGTTCTTATTGAGTCTTTAACATCTATAAGTGATTTGGCAAATTGAGCAACATCTTCCATATCGTTGTCTAAAATGCTCAGAGCATAACGTTCTGCTGTCTTTTGACCAACTCCTGGAAGTATCTTTAGTGACTCAATTAAATTATTCAACGTTTTTGGGTACATACTATCATCCTAATCTAAAATTTCTACTTCATCTCCAAAGAGACTCTTTATTGCTCGAAGCGAAGCATCTTCTACTTCTTCTTGATCTCCAGGTAGTAAATCATTAATTTCTTGTTTTGATATTTGATTTGGAAGAGTCTGACTTTGAAGTCTTTCTCTAAAAGATTCAACTGTTTTCGAGAATTCATCCATTGTGATAGCTAAAATTGCTTTATCTATACCAAATATTTCTTGTGAGAACTTCAACAATTCGACTTGGTTTCGTGTTTCTCCAAGTTCTTTTGCTTCAATACTTGTTCCCATTGCAACTACTACAAAGTAATCGTTACTAATTACAACTTTTCCACCTGCTAAAAGTCGTGCTGGCCGTGCCCATGAAGGATTATTTCTATATTGATTAATACGTTCAAAACTACGCTCATCATCGATACGTATGTCTTTATTTCCTGTAACCATGAGACGTAATAACGTTTCTTCATCTAACTCAGTTCTTTGACTCTCTTGTAGATCCAAATCCAAAGATTCTTGAGTTTCCGCTTGATTGTTTGTTGTTTTTACTTCAGTAACTGTCTCTTCTTTTTCATTTTCTTGAACTTCAACAAATTGTTCAAACATCTGATTTGACTGAGGTTCTTCATAGGACTCAGTCAAGTCGATCTCATCTAATTTTTCTTCAATTACTGGTTTCTCTACTTTTTGAGATACTTTTACAACTTCTTGTGTATTACTTGCAAGTGCTGGTTTATCTACTAACGAGAATAATTCCAGTACAGATATTTCGAAATATGTTTCTGGTTGTTGAGTAAAGCGCATCTTCTCTACATACTTCAACAACACTTCGATCATGTGCATACGATCTTCAAGTTTTATTGATTCATCTAAATACTCAATAAACTTTAAATTATTGATATTTACCAAATTTTTATTCGAAGTATGACTTAGAATAACGCTATCTTTTATGTCTGTAATGAAATCCATGAGTAAACGTTCATATTGGACGCTTTGTGATTCCATAATTTTTATCATTTCCAGTAAGGCTTCCATATTTTGAGTAATAATATTCTCGAATAGTTCTATTTTTACGGTTTGAGAAATAATTCCATTCGTACTATTGATTTGATTAATTGTTATAGCATCGTCCGCTAATACAATTGCTTGTTCAAGAATTGTAAGAGCATTACGAAGTCCACCACCCGATAATGATGCAATTAAATCTGTAACACCTGGCTCAGCTTTTACTTCTTCGTTATCTAAAATATCATCTAATCGCTTAGAAATTGCTTTATTTGGTATTCTAGTAAAGTCAAAACGTTGACAACGTGAAATGATTGTAGGGATTACCTTATGGATTTCTGTTGTTGCAAGAATAAATACAACGTGACTTGGCGGTTCTTCCAAAGTCTTCAAGAGTGCATTAAAAGCACCTTGAGACAACATATGAACTTCATCAATAATATATACTTTATACTTTCCAAGAATTGGTGTATATTTTACTCTTTCGATAAGTCCTCTAATTTCATCAACGCCGTTATTACTTGCTGCATCTATTTCCACTAGATCTGGATGTGTGTTGTCATTAGCTGCTAAACAATTTTCACAGTGTCCACATGCTATTGTATCAGAGCTTGTACAATTTATCGCTCTTGCAAAGAGTTTTGCGATAGATGTCTTCCCTGTTCCTCTTGGACCACAGAAAAGATAAGCATGAGAAATCTTATCTTTCTTAATTGAATTTACTAATACATTCATAATATGTTCTTGTGCTACGACATCGTCAATTTTGACGGGTCTATATTTACGATATAACGATTGATACGACATTTTATCACCTACATATCATTATACCATAGGCTTAATCTGTTGTAATTAAATTCTTATTTTCGTATAATCAATATATGGAAAAGAAAAAAACAATTAGAAAACCGGATTGGTTGAATATCATTGGCATCCTTTTAATCCTCACTGGATTGACTATTGGAGGCATTGATTTATTTACAAAATATACAGATCGTCGTGATCAAGCACAAGAGTTACAAGATTTTATGAAGGCTCCTCAATTGACTGACACTTCTGAAATGCCAGAAGAAGATGCTAATAAGAATGTATGGGGCGCAATAACAATCGACAAGTTAGGAGTAAACCACTTAATTGCCAAAACAAACGACTGGAGTTATTTAAACCGTTACGTTGTGGCTTATGAAAGTTCACCTAACCCACCAGAGAATGGAAACTTTGCAATTGCAGGACATAACGGTAACTGTGCTTCTTGTGTATTTAGAGACTTTGATAAGTTGGAAACTGGAGATATTGTTAAATTAGATGATAAGGTTAATACTTATGTCTATAAGATTGAAAAAATCTTTACAGTATTCCATACTGATGTATCAGTACTTGATCATACACCTAATGAAGCCACTTTGACTCTCATTACATGTACACGACAAAGCACTGAGGATGAGTATCGTACTATTGTAAAAGCAACTCTTGTTGAAACCATACCAAACTAAAGAAAAGATAAACTTCATGAAGTTTATCTTTTTTTAATCTCTTTTTTCATCATCTTATGATCAATACCTGCATCATCGAATACAGGACCATAAGATTTGTATCCTGATTTTTCATAAAATGGGATAGCCTGAAGTTGGGCTCCTAGCTTAAGATACTTATACCCAGTGTTTTCTGCTTGACGTTCAATGTACCTCATCATTTTTGAACCAACACTTTTCCCTCGAAACTCTTTGAGTACTGCTACTCTACCTACTTTGACGCTATCTCCATCCATAATGTACCGAGATGCTCCTACCGCTTTACCTTTATACATGGCAACAACATGACGAACATCATCTCTTTCCAAAGAATCATACTCGTCTATTTCTTCTTCAATTGAAACATTTTGTTCTTCTACGAAAACTTTTGTACGGACTGCAAGATACTGTTCCCACAAATCACTATTTACTCTTTTAACAGCTATTTCTTCTTCTCTTCGTTCTTTAAAAAAAATCTGAATTAATTCTTTGTTTTCCATTTCTAATACCCCTTTTACTACGTTGGGATAATGATTAAACCCTTTAATATCATTTAGGTCAAAAACAGATCCATAACTACCACTTTTCGGCTCATATGCTCCAAATACAACCGTATCTAGATGTGATTGCATAATTGCACCTGCACACATTGGACATGGTTCCAAGGTTACATAAAGAGTACACCCTTCTAGATTCCATGTGTTCAAGTGTTTTGCTGCATCATTCATGGCAACAATTTCAGCGTGTGAATCAACACTATTACTAATCTCTCTCTGATTGTAGCCTATTCCGATAATTTTCTCTTCATAGACAACAACAGCACCAACAGGAACATCACCGTTTTCATATGCAATTTTCGCTTGTTCTATTGCTTTTAACATATAGTATTCGTGTTTCATCGTATCACCGCCTTTTGAGTATTAAAAAAGCCACTACACACATAAGAGCTAAATTAAGGCTGCTGTATTCCTACCCTGACCTGGTTCATTAGATTACGTTGTAGTAGCATAGTTATTATAACAAATTTATAATAAATATCAATGTTTCACGTGAAACATATTGAGTTTTCTTTATACTTTCACTTACACATATATGAATATCTTAATGATGCATAATTTGCTACATCAGATTGATTGTAATCTGATATTTACTACTTAATTACTGGTCTATATGTTATAATTCTCAGAGAAGGAGTTATGATATGACAAAGCTATTTGTAACAGATATGGATCACACCCTCTTAGATGATGAGTCTCGTGTTCCTGAAAATTTTAAAGAAATACTAGATGACGTAAAAAGTCAAAATAAATACTTGGTGCTCGCATCAGGAAGAACTTTAGTAAGCATTAAAAATAAAGTTCCTGAGTACGCTGATGAGTTATGCATTATTTCAGATAACGGTGCAATTGTTGAGCGATTTGGTAAAATTGAGTACGTTGACAGTCTGTCTGATAATGATGTTGTTGAAATTCTTGATATATTAAGAAACGTTAAGGAAACAACAGTGATCGCTGCAACTGCACATGATGCATTCATAGAACTCTATGATGATTCTCATATTGAGGCTTTAGTAGAGTACTATCCTAATTACACAAAAATTGATGATATTCTTACTATTGATGATCCAATATTAAAAATAACTGCTTTTTCAAAGGATTATACTGTCTTTAACTACGAAAACACAATCTACCCTAAACTTGGGGAGAAATTTAATGCTGTAGTTGCCGGAAAAGTGTGGGTAGACGTTATGAACAAACACACGGACAAAGGACACGCATTAAAGAAGCTTACAGAAATTTTAGATGTTAAATCTGAAGATGTCGCAGCATTTGGTGATTACAACAATGACATCGGTATGCTCACATATGCTGGCAAGTCTTATGCAGTAGCAAATGCACATGATGATGTTAAGAATGTTGCAAATGAAGTTATTGGCTCAAACAATGAAAATTCAGTTCTAAAAACAATTGAAGATCTTCTACAATTAAAATAAGCTAAACAAGAGCCCTTATCTAATAGATAAGGGCTTATTTTATTTGTTATCAGGAACTATTTTGTCTTTAAATCCCATGTATGGTCTTAAAGGTTCTGGTATTAGTACACTACCATCTTCTTGTAAGTTATTTTCTAAGAAAGCAATTAACATACGTGGTGGAGCAACAACAGTGTTGTTTAATGTATGAGCGTATACTCTTCCTTCTTTTGTATCAATTCTGATTTTAAGACGACGAGCTTGAGCATCCGTTAAGTTCGAGCAACTTCCAACTTCAAAGAATTTCTTTTGACGTGGACTCCATGCCTCAACATCTACTGATTTATGTTTTAAATCAGCTAAATCTCCAGAACAGCATTCCAACACGCGTACTGGAATATCTAAAGAACGGAAGAATGCCATTGTTAACTTATACATTTGTTCGAAGATAGCTGCACTTTCTTCTGGACGACAAACTGCAACCATTTCTTGTTTCTCAAATTGGTGAATACGATATACTCCTCGTTCTTCTATCCCATGAGCCCCTACTTCTTTTCTAAAGCAAGGAGAGTAACTTGTAAGTTTTTGTGGCATTGTTTCTTCTGGGTGAATTGTATCGATAAACTTACCAATCATTGAGTGTTCACTTGTACCAATTAAGTAAAGATCTTCTCCCTCAATCTTGTACATCATATTTTCCATCTCTTCAAAGCTCATAACACCCGTTACAACATGACTACGAATCATGAATGGTGGAATTACATAATCATAGCCACTATCAATCATAAAATCACGTGCATACGCAGTAACCGCTGAATGTAGACGTGCAATATCTTTTTGCAAGTAATAGAAACCTGTACCACTTGTTTTGCGAGCTGAGTCTAAATCAATACCATTGAAAGACTCCATAATATCAACATGATAAGGAACTTCAAATCCTTTATCTTCTGTTGACCCTTCACGGTACCACTCAACGTTCTCACTATCATCTCTACCAATAGGTACATCATCGGCTATAATATTCGGAATTTGCATTACTAGCTGTTGAAGCTTATCAAACAAAGGTTCTTCGCGTTGTTGAATGTCTTCTAACTCAACCGCCATGTCTTGAACTTGTTTCTTTACTTTTTCGGCTTCTTCAAACTCTTTTTTACCCATTAGCATTCCAATTTCTTTGCTTAACTTGTTACGCATTCCTCGTAACTCATCCGCACGAGTCTTAATACCACGGTATTCTTTGTCGAGCTCTACAATTTCGTCAACCATAGGTAATTTATGATCTTGAAATTTTTTACGAATGTTCTCTTTGATTAATTCTGGGTTCTCTCTGAACAAATTAATATCTAACATAATCTCTCCTCCAATAAAAAAAGCACCCACGTAAGGGACGGTATGAACCGCGGTGCCACCCTTTTCAAATGTTTCACGTGAAACATCACTCGTACAGATAACGGTTGTTGCCGGAAACATCTCAAGGGTAGAACTATAAAACAATTATAACGATTTGCACCAAACATCGTCTCTCTGCGATAATCTTATTTATATTAGTCCCTGTCATCGTGTTTCATAAATTATCTAATAAAATAGGCTCTTTGTCAACGTGAAGAGCAAAGGAAAAGGGCTATTCGCCCTTTTCTTCTGTTTCTTTTTCAGTAATTACTTCTGTTTCTTCTAATTCTTCTTCATTTTGAAGTATAGCAACAGATGCTACTGTATCATTTTCTGCTACTTTGATAACACGAACACCAATTGTGGATCGTCCGTAGATACCAATATCTTCAATAGGAGTACGAATTACTGTACCACCATTGGAGATTACGAGAAGATCTTCATCTCCATCGACTGCTCGTACAGATACTAATGGACCGTTCTTATCTGTCACATTAATAGTCTTAACACCTTTAGCTCCACGCTTGGTTAAACGATATTCATCAATCTCTGTTCGTTTTCCATATCCCTTTTCAGTAATTGCTAGGATATACTTACCTTCTCTGTCTGTTGCGACCCCAACTACTTCGCCACCATCGACATCAAATCCACGAACTCCAGAAGCAGTACGTCCCATTACACGAACATCCTCTTCCTTAAATCGAATTGCTTTACCGTTGCTACCACCAATGATAATTTCGTTAGTACCATCAGTTACTTTAGCTGCTACTAATTCATCACCATCTTTAAGTGAGATTGCGATTTTCCCGTTTTGACGGATTGAATCAAATTCTGAGACAGCAACACGTTTAACAACACCATATTTTGTCACAAAGAATACAAACTTAACGGATTCGTCATTATCTCTAACTACCTTGGTTAAAGTCTTAATTTCTTCTCCTTCATCCAAGTTTAGTAAGTTAACGACTGGTATACCTTTCGCAGTTCTACTTGCCGCAGGAACATTGAATCCTTTTAATCGATAAACTCGACCTTTATTTGTAAATAACATCAAGAAGTCATGAGTAGACATCGCAAGGAATTGGTCAACAACATCCTCATCGTAGGTACTCATACCTTTAACACCTTTTCCTCCTCTATTTTGAACATTGAAGGAATCTACTGTTGTACGCTTGATATAGCCGTTTACAGTCATTGAGATTACAATATCTTCTTGTGGAATAAGATCTTCATCAAGCATATCAAAGTCAGCTTCGATAATCTCTGATCGACGATCGTCACCATATTTTTCTTTAACTTCTAGTAAATCTGTCTTAATAATATCTAATAGACGACTGTGATTTGCAAGGATATCTTTTAAGTCATCAATTGTAACTAACAACTCTTTGTATTCGAGTTCTAGACGTTCTCTTTGTAATCCTGTGAGACGTCTGAATTGCATATCGAGAATTGCTTTCGATTGTATTGGAGTTAAACCGAAACGTTCTAGTAATCGATTACTTGCTTCAGTGTCATCTTTAGAGCTTCTGATAATATTCATGACTTCATCAATATTATCAATAGCAATAATCATACCCTCTAATAGGTGCGCACGTTCTTCTGCTTTTTTCAAATCAAAACGTGTACGACGTGTAATTACTTCAATTTGGTGATCTCGATAATGCTCGAGAATTTGTAAAATATTTAGTAACTCTGGTCTGCCATTTACAAGAGCCAGATTGTTTACACCAAAAGAAGACTGTAATGCAGTCATTCTATACAGTTGATTAAGAACAACTTCTGCTTGAACTTCACGTCGAAGTTCAATAACAATCTTAATACCATCACGGTTCGATTCATCACGAAGATCGGTAATACCATCAATTTCTTTATCACGTACAAGTTGAGCAATTTTCTCAACCATGTTCGCTTTATTCACTAAATATGGAATTTCAGTAATTGTAATAACTGGTTTCCCATTGCTTAATTCTGTAATGTCTGCCTTTGCCCTCATAACAACTGAACCTCGTCCAGTTTCGAAAGCTGACTTAATACCACTACGTCCTAATATATAAGCCCCTGTTGGAAAATCTGGTCCATAAATATGGTCTTCCATAAGCTCCTTAACAGTAATATCAGGATTTTCAATTAACGCGATTGTTGCATCTATAACTTCCGATAAGTTGTGTGGCGCCATATTTGTAGCCATACCAACCGCAATCCCTGTACCACCATTAATAAGCACATTAGGGATACGTGAAGGTAAAACAGCAGGTTCTTGCTCTTCACCATCATAGTTATCTTGGAAATCAACTGTATTCTTATTAATATCTCGAAGCATTTCCATCGAAATCTTCGACATTCTTGCTTCGGTGTATCGCATAGCAGCTGCTCCGTCACCATCGATTGAACCAAAGTTACCGTGTCCATCAATTAATGGGTAACGATACGAGAAGTCCTGAGACATACGCACCATTGAGTCATAAACAGCAGTGTCACCATGAGGGTGATACTTACCAATTACGTCCCCTACAATACGAGCAGACTTTTTATAAGGTTTATCACTAGTCATTCCTAAATCATTCATTGAATAGAGAATACGGCGGTGTACTGGCTTTAAACCATCGCGTACATCAGGTAGAGCACGTGCTACGATAACTGACATTGCATAAGAAACGAAGGATTGTTTCATTTCCTCGACAATACCACGCGTTTTTATTTTATCAAATTGTTTTGTTTCTTCCATGCGTCCTCCTAGATATCAAGATCTGCATATTGTGCATTAGCTTGAATAAACTCACGACGAGGTGCTACTTCATCGCCCATTAACGTTTCAAAGATTAAATCTGCCTCCATAGCATCTTCAATTTCAACTTGAATTAGTGTACGTGTAGCTGGATCCATTGTAGTTTCCCATAATTGCTCAGGATTCATCTCACCAAGACCTTTATATCGTTGAACATTGTGTCGTTCACCAAACTCGACCTTGAGTTCATCCAATTCTTCATCACTATAAGCATATGCGATTTTATTTCCTCTAGAAATTTTATAGAGTGGTGGTTGCGCAATATATACAAATCCACCTTCAATCACTGGTTTTAAGAATCGGTAGAAGAATGTTAAGAGTAATGTACGGATGTGAGCTCCATCGACGTCAGCATCGGTCATGATAACGATTTTATGATAACGAAGCTTATTAATGTCTAATTCTTCACCAATACCGGTTCCAAATGCTGTTAACATCATACGAATTTCAGCGTTATCAAAAATTCTATGAAGACGAGCTTTTTCAACGTTAAGAACTTTACCACGTAGAGGTAAAATAGCTTGGAATTTACTGTCACGACCTTGTTTTGCACTTCCGCCAGCGGAATCACCCTCGACGAGATAGATTTCACTTTCGGATGGATTACGGTTTGAGCAGTCTGCAAGTTTTCCTGGAAGCGAAGACACTTCAAGAGCTCCCTTACGACGTGTAAGTTCACGAGCTTTACGAGCAGCAACACGTGCTTTTGAAGCAACGATTGCTTTTTCAACCACAATCTTCGCGACATCTGGATGTTCCATTAGGAAACGATCTAGTTGTGAGCCGAAGATGTTTGATACGATTCGACGAACTTCACTATTACCTAGTTTAGTTTTTGTTTGTCCTTCATATTGAGGATCAGGGTGTTTAATTGAAATGATAGCTGTGAGACCTTCACGAACATCTTCTCCAATAAACCCATCATCATCTTTTTTAAGTAAATTATTATCTTTAGCATAGTTATTAATTACTCGAGTTAAAGCAAGTTTAAACCCATCTTCGTGAGTACCACCTTCTTGAGTATTAATGTTATTGGTAAAGGAATAGATGTTTGGTACAAAACCCTCGTTGTATTGCATTGCAACTTCAACAAGAATTTGTTCCTCTTCTCCCTCTACATAGATTATTTCTTTATGTAGTGTCTGTTTGTTCTTATTTACAAACGCAACATACTCACTAATCCCGTTTTCATAATGGAAAACACTCTCGCGTGTTTCTTCTGGCTCTCTCTCATCAATAAAGACAATTCTAATTGCTTTATTAAGAAACGCCATCTGACGTAAACGATCACGAAGTACTTCATGAGAATATTCCGTTGTTTCTGTAAAGATTGTTGGGTCTGCTTTAAATCTAACAGTTGTTCCTTGTTTTGTAGTTGGTCCAACCTCTTTAAGTGGTACTGCTGTCTCTCCACCGTTTTCAAAACGAAGGAAGTATTCAATACCATCTTTATAAATGCTTACTTCTAAGAATGATGACAAGGCGTTAACTACGGATGCACCAACACCGTGAAGCCCTCCAGAAACCTTATAGGCTCCTCCACCAAACTTACCACCAGCATGAAGTACTGTATAGATAGTTTCAGCAGTAGATACACCTGTCTTCTCATGAATCCCTACAGGAATACCACGACCGTTATCAGAAACAGTAACTACATTCTCTTTATCAACTATGACTCTAATTTCATCTGCAAAGCCCGCTAGAGCCTCGTCAATACCATTGTCTACAATTTCCCACACCAAATGATGCAGTCCACGAGCAGCTGTACTACCAATATACATTCCAGGACGTTTACGAACGGCTTCTAGCCCCTCTAAAACCTGAATATCTTCAGATGTATAGGAATGATTTACTTTTTCAACTGTCATACAGAACCTCCTAATTTTTGACGAACTTGACCACTCTCTACTTCAAATACATAATGATCACGATCCGTTATAATAAAACTTAAATCTGTTGTTGTTATAAATACTTGCATTGCATCTGGCAACATTTCTACAACACTCTTACGACGTCCGCTATCAAGTTCAGAGAACAAATCATCCAAACATAAAATCGGGTACGTCTTTGACTGTTTATGAATTAGCTCTACAAGAGCCAGTTTATAAGCAATCATGAGCATGCGACGTTGACCTTGAGAAGCAACGTGCAGAACAGGACTTCCATCCACTTTAAAAATAAAATCATCTCGATGAATCCCTACATTTGTCATCCGTGTTTCAATATCACGTTGCAGAGAATCTCTCATTCGTTGCAATAGTTTACTAGAAATATCTCCATCACAACTTACGGGTGATTTATATTCAAGCGATACAAGTGCCTCTGTCCCTGTAAGTTTTTGATATATTTCACTGATATATGGAATTATTTCCCGGGAAAACTTTTCCCGAATACATATAATTGGTTCCTCACTCTTTATCAGCTGATCCGTTAAGATCTCGAGATAGTCATAATCAACTGAATTACTTTTTAAATGAGCATTACGTTCTGTCAACAACTTGTTATAAGAACTTAGAAGACCAATATATTGATTGGACATCTTACCTAACTCTAAATCAATATCGTGACGTCGTCTTCGAGGAGTATCGCTAATAAAATTTAAATCATCGGGACTAAATAACACAACGTTACACTGTCCCATGAAATCACTCAGCTTCTTCACAGTATTTTGATTAATTTGCATGTACTTCCCTTTATCACTAATCACAACCTTAAGTTGTGTAGAATTATCGAGATCAGCATCTATACTTGCAAATTCTTTGGCTGTATGAATAAGCAGAGAATCATCAGCAACTCTAAATGATCTTCCAGACGACAAAAAAACAAGTGATTCGACAAGATTGGTCTTTCCTTGACCATTATCACCAACAATGACATTCAATCCACTATGGAACTTTAAAGATACATTGTTGAGATTACGAAACTGTCGCAACCGAAGATTATGAATCTTCATTGGTGTCTGATATGACATATTTGTGTCCATTTATTACTACTTCATCACCAACGTAAAGTTTACGTCCACGACGGTTATCATCTTCTCCATTCACCTGTATCGAGAATGTATGAATAAGATGTTTTGCTTCACCACCTGATTGAACAAAATCCTTTAGTTTTAAGAACTGTCCAAGTGTGATATATGAGCTATTTTTTTCCATAACATCCATCCTTTTTACACATGATTATTATACCATAAATACAGTATAATAGCACCTTTTTAGTATAAAGTTAAATCTCTGAAAACATAAAAAAAAGCGAGCTCTTAACTCGCTTCATAAAAGCATAAAATATAAAACTATTCTTCACCTTTAGGGAGTACAAATACTTGCTCTCCATCTTTGGATAATAGTTGTGTTCCACGAGCATAGTTTTGAACATATGCTGGATCTTCAAGTTTATCTTTTTCATTCTGTAAATCAACATTTTCGTCTTGTACTGAAGTATATTGTGTTTTAACTTCTTTCAACTCATTTCTTAGTTGAAATGTAGTATACACTTCTTTAACTGCACCTGTTATAAGGATTCCAGACATCACAAGGACAGCTCCTGCTGCTACCATTGAGAATAGTTTTACAATCGGCGATTGTTTTTTAGCTTTTCTGACTTTTGCCATATCTAATCTTCCTTTGCTATACCTTAACATTATACTGACAATCCCTATGATTTCAAGAGTTGGCAGTTTTCTTTCATGGTCCTAACACATGGTTCTATGTGAAAATACGATTAAAACATCGAAAACAGGTGAAAAACTACTGATTTAAGCTAAATTAGTGCTTTCTATGTGAATACCTTAACAATTTTAACGTGTGAAATTGAATCAATCTACTGCTTTTTCAATTCGTTTATCTTCAATCAATTCATACATTGGAGGATTACTACGTAATATTTTATCACTTAAAAAACTAACTTCTATCTTAATATGTCTGTGTTCAAATCGAATTTCTACGACGTCACCCACCTTAACTTCACTCGATGGTTTCGCTAATTTATCGTTGATTAACACTCGCGAATCATCTGCGAGATCTTTGGCAACGGTACGTCTTTTGATTATTCTCGATACTTTTAAGTATTTATCAAGTCTCATGATTGTTTCTCCTTAACATTATCTAGGATATAGATTAAATCTTCTGTCCATTCTTTATAGATGGGTACATGCAGTGTTATCTTTCTGTTGATATATTTTATCACAATATCGACAGAACGCTGAGATACGGTCTCAAACAGCGCCACACCATCTATTATATCACTGTATTCCTGAGTAAAAACAAGTTCAACACGGTTCACTCTTTCTTTAAATGAATCAATTCGCTCATCAGTTAAGAATATTTCTAATCGTTTTTTCTCGAGAAGCATCTGTACCGCTTGTGGTAAACTACCATATCTATCCGTCATGCTTTCATAGAATAACTGTAAGTCATGAACAGTACTGATGTTGTTTATAAATTGGTAAATCTCTAGTTTCTCAGTATCATCCTCAACAAAATTCTCTGGAAGATACCCACTAACATTGACACTAACAGAAGTTTCGGTTTGAGCTGAGTCTTCAACCTTCAAGCCTTTACGTTTATCGATTGCTTCTTTAAGAAGTTCAACATAAAGATCAATACCAACAGTATCAATGAAACCAGATTGGTTTCCTCCAAGCAATTCCCCGGCACCACGTATTGTGAGATCACGCATAGCAATCTTATACCCGCTACCAAGTTGTGTAAATTCCTTGATTGCCTGAAGACGTTTTTGCGCTACTTCTGTAAGATTTTTACTACTTGGAATCATGAAATATGCATAAGCAAGACGATCAGAACGACCAACTCGTCCTTTAATTTGATACAACTGAGACAGACCAAAACGTTGAGCATTATCAACAAGGATTGTATTAGCGTTAGGAATGTCAATTCCAGTCTCAATAATTGTAGTACAGACTAGGACGTTATACTCTTTTGCAATGAATCGAACCATCACATCTTCTATTTCAGTACGATCCATTTGACCATGTACTACGGCCACACTTGCATTCGCATTACCTCTTGCAATATGATTTGCGACATTATAAATTTGTTCAACATTATTGAATAAATAGAATACTTGTCCGCCTCTATTTATCTCTTTAGCAACAATATCGTGGATTGTTTTCTCATTCTTTTCGATTACATAGGTCATTACTGGGAGTCGATTGGAAGGAGCTGTATTCAATTGAGAGAGTGAACGAAGCCCAATAAGAGACATTTGAAGGGTTCTAGGTATTGGAGTTGCACTAAGAGATAAAACATCCACAGACACCTTTAACTCCTTGATACGCTCTTTGTGTTCTACACCAAAACGTTGTTCCTCATCAATTATTAGTAATCCTAAATCTTTAAACTTTACATCTCTTGATAAAACACGGTGAGTACCTATCAGTACATCTACCTTACCTTCTTTAACACGTTTAATTATGTCTTTTTGTTGAGCATCCGATACAAAACGGTTGAGAACTTCAACCACTATCGGATAGTTTTCAAATCTTTCTTTAAATGTACGCATATGTTGAGCACTTAGGATTGTTGTCGGACATAAAAAGACAACTTGTTTATGGTCCACAAAAGCTTTAAATGCAGCGCGTATCGCTACTTCAGTTTTACCAAAACCAACATCACCAATTAATAAACGGTCCATTGGTTCATCGCTTTCCATATCAGCTTTTATTTCTTTAACTGCCTGTACTTGGTCCGGTGTAAGATCATATGGGAATGATTTTTCAAACTCGATTTGGTATTCTGTATCTTTTTGATAGGCAAATCCTTTAGTATCCATTCGACTTGAATAAAGCTGAATTAACTTATCGGCAACCATCGCAATATCTGCTTCAACGCGTTCTTTACTCTTTTGCCAAGCGCTACTTCCTAATTTACTTAAACGCACTGCCATAGCCTCTGAAGACATGTATTTACGTACTAGGTTAAACTGCTCAAGAGGCACAAATAACTCATCATTATCACGATATTGAATACGCATGAAGTCTTTTTCAATGCCATCAATCTCTTTCGTCGCAATCCCCATATACTTACCAATACCGTATTGTCGATGAACAACGTAGTCTGATGTATCGAGATCTTGTAGTTGATTTAGATGTTCTGCTTTGGCGAACTTATCGTCATATCTAAACTTACGACGTTTAAAATGATACAACTCAAATGCTGTATACACTTGGACATCAACATCATCAAGAATGAATCCTTGCTCTATTTCAGAGTAATCTAAATAAATCCCGTGGTCTTTAGGGAAATCCGATAATATAGAATAATTCATATTATTATTTAAGAGTTCATTAATAAAAGACTCCATATTTTGGTCATCAAGAGCAATAATAACACGATTGGATATTGCTTCTTTCTTTAACCATTGAAGTGTATCGCTCAAGGATTCTGATACGATATTAGCTTGGTGCCAAGGAAGATAGATATCTTTAGATCCTTGGAACTCCTGAATAAAACGCGTAGTTTTCCCTTGAATACATTGCTTAAAATCATGATAGATTTCATGGAAAGGAATCATTGTATCTGACATAATCATTTCTTCTTGAAACTCAAGAACATCTTGGTCGTTTTGATCTAAGGTTCTATGAATTCCATTTTCTGTACTTATTAGAATAATTTCTTTACCAATAAAATCAAAAATAGTTGATGATTCATTCCAAAATGAAAGTAAAGGATATAGTGAAGCATCATACATTCCATTGAGAAGTTGGTCCTTCTTAATCTCCAAACTATCTCTTAAAGTGTCTGATGCATGTTTTAGAGCATGATCAAGGGGTATTATTATATCTTGAATGTTTTCACCACTTAGAATGACTTCAGTTGCGAAAACAATTGTTGCTTCATCAACCGTCTTCTCAGAACGTTGACTATCAATATCAAAATAACGAAGGCTTTCTACTTCTGTATCGAAAAACTCTATTCTTAATGGTTTATCCATTTGAATAGAATAAATATCAAGGATTCCTCCTCGCATTGCATACGTAAAAGGTTTTTCAACATACTTTTCACGACGATAGCCCATAAAATGAAGTTTCATCAACAAATCATTAATGTCAACATCATCTCCAATATGAACTGTGATAATACTATCTTTAAGAGTTTGTGGTGATGATATTTTGCGAACAGACGCGATTGCATGTGTTACACATACATCGAAATTTCCACTTAGTATTCTATATAAAGCATCAATACGATTTGATTGCATGACTTCTGATTGAACAATTGTCTCGACACGAAGTGATTCTTCTTGATTGTAGTAAACAACTCTTAAATCAGTTTGTAGACGTTGTAACGAATCTACAAGCTGCATTGCTTGAAACTCATTTTCTTTAACGACAAAAAGCGGTTCTTTTCTTTTTTGAACAGAACCACAGATTAATAATGTCTCTTGAAAAAGTGATAAGTGTGAAAATGTTGCACTGTCTTCAAGAAAAGCATTAACTATATTACTCTTTTCTAAATACTTGGATAACCAATTCATGAATTACCTTTCGTGTTATACACATTCATAATGGATAACATATCTTTTCCTAAACAGAAATCATAAGCAGCATCGACAGCTTTGTCGATTGCTACTTCTTCATCGATTTTACCCATAACATAATCAGCAGCATTCATATGAGGATGTGACCCTATCCCTACTTTAAGACGTGAAAACTCTTGTGTACCAAGATGTTGAATAATACTCTTAATTCCATTTTGTCCACCAGAACTTCCTTTAAGTCGAATCCTAAGTTGTCCAATTTCCATATCTTTATCATCAGTAATGACTAATAAATCATCCAAGTAGATATCATAATAATCAACAACAGCCGATACTGATTCACCTGATAAGTTCATATATGTTTGTGGTTTAATAAGAATAACTTTTTCGCTACCTACAAATGTTTCGCATACTTTAGCCTTAAATTTATCTGTAAAAGATGCACAGCCTAACTTCTTAGCAAGTTCATCAATAACGATAAACCCTGCATTGTGGCGTGTTTTTTCATACTTCTTGCCTGGGTTACCCAAGCCAACTATAACTTTCATACAAGCCTCCAAAGAAAGAAAAGAATAAGGAAGATTCCTTATTCTTTATTACTATCATAAACAATCTTAAGATGACGATTACGTCCTTCACCTTCACTTATTGTACGAATGTTTTTAACATCTGTAAGTTCTTTGTGAATAACACGGCGTTCATCATTTGGCATTGGATCCAAGGATACATCTACCTTTGATTTTTGAACTTGACGTGCAATACGTTTAGCCATTGCTTTAAGTTTTGCATAACGGTCATTCTTGTAATTATTGACATCAACAGTTACAAAGAAACGACGTTTGAAATGTGCACTTACTGCTTGGCGTGTCATTTGGCGAATTCCATCAAGTGATTTACCACCACGGCCAATAATGATTGCATTATTATCTGCATCAAGATTAACATTAATTGAATTGCCACTTTGTTCGATTGAGATTGATACAGGAATTTCAAATCCTTCAAAGAATTTCTCTAAATAATCATGAGTAAAGTCAACAACATCTTGGAGCGCATAAACTTCAGCAGTGACGCTTGATCCAAATCCAAGGAACCCTGCTTTTTCTTCTTTTATAAAGTATGTTAATTCTTCTACACTTACATTTTTCTCTTTAGCTACATTTACTAAAAGTTCTTCGATATTCTTTGCAGTATATTGCTTCATATGATGTCCTCCTTATCTCGAAATTATTGGTTTCCGTATTTCCAGTTAATGAATAGTGTTTGTCCTAATTGTGTAAATGCTGAAATCATCCAGTATAAACTCATACCGATATTCCAGTTTAATGCGAAGAATACAATCATCGCTAATGACATAAACATCATTGAGTTTGTATTGTTTGCTGGTGCTTTTTGACCAGGATATTTCTTCATCTTACGACGTGTCATATATTGTGGTAAGAACATTGATGATGCTTGCGCAACAATCATAAGTAAGAAGATTGCGATAACAACAACATTACCTGATGCAAATCCATCTTTAGGTGTTATTTCTAAGGATTGACCTAAAACAGTTCCACGAATAATAACATCAGCACGTGTAACAGCATAGTACATTGCAAATGTGATTGGTAATTGTAAGAAAGTACCACCTAATGCTGATAGAGGCTTAATATCATGTTTTTGATAAAGCTTTTGAATTTCTGTATTCATTGCCATTTTTGATTGTTGGTCTGTACGATTACGATATTTTTCTTGGATTCTTTGTTGTTCTGGACCCATCAATTGCATTTTTTGTTGTTGGATTGTTGAGTTGATTGAACTACGTAATGTTGCAAGACGAACAAGTAAAGCTAAGATAACGATGGCTAAGAAAGCACCTGTATATTGACCAAAGAAGTTAAGAATTTGTGCCATTGGCCAAACGAAGATAGCTTCGAACCAGTTTTCTTTACCCCATGTCCATGCATCACCCCAATGGATGATTTTGTCTACCATTATTTTTCCGGTATCTCTATCTATATAGTTTACACACCCTGTAAGCACTACCAGTGCAAACAGAATGATTATTAGTTTTTTATGTTTCTTCATTAAATTCTCCTAACATGCGTACCCTTACATTTTAACCGTTTTCATGAGTTTTTCCAAGTCTTTTTGGTTACTATCAAAGGTATTATTGAAATAGTTTTTTCTAACAAGGATAATCGCATCAAATTCAAGAGAATCGACATCAATACTACGTAACATATGTCTAACTTGTCGCTTAGTCAAATTACGCAATACAGCGTTCCCAAGTTTCTTAGGAACAGATATACCGATACGAGTTTTTTCATCCTTTTTATGAGCAAAATAAACACTAAAATTACTTGAATTCCTAAATTTCTTTTTTTGCATGATGCTCTGGAATTCTCGAGCATCTTTTATCCTGCGATCCTTTTTCATAAGTAATTACAAAAAAGCCACCCGCATGGGTGACTAATTATGCAGATAACACTTTTCTTCCTTTGGATCTACGACGTGCTAAGACACGACGTCCACCTACAGTTTTCATACGGGCTCTGAAGCCATGGACCTTTTGGTGTTTCCTTTTGCTCGGTTGATAAGTTCTCTTCATTGAAAACCACCTCCAGTTCTTCTTTTTACGATAAAGAGCAAATGCTTTAAAATTATATATAATCCTATGCCAAATGTCAATGTGTATTGATATCCAAAATTAATTTTTTCATAGATTATTTTTTCTTACAGTATACCGTTACAATATTTGCTCTTAATTTAGAAGAATAATACCTTTCTGAATAAATTATGTAATTTCAATATTAATTATCTGTAAAATATCAAAAAATCATATTAAAGTCCACAATAAAACAATTTGAAAATTAATGTGGTTAATTTTTGATAATAATGTTGATAACTTTTTTAACTTTCTAAATATTTCTATATTTCCACACGATAATCAACGTGTTATCAACATGAGTTATCAACAGTGTGGATAAGTGTTGATAACTCAAATATACTAACTATTTAAGCCGATATTATACGTTGATAAATCGTTGATAGATTTCGTTTTTTTTTTTTGATATACAAATTACCCACATATGTGTGGAGAGTTGATAATTCTTTCAACACTTATAAACATTTAAAAGTTGTGGAAAGATGTGGAAAACTATCTTTTGTCCACTGTTCATTGAGTTTTTAACTTATCTAAATGTGGATAACCTGTTTGTAAGTGATTTTCATAAGATTTCTTGATAACAATTTGGTATTATTAATAGTGCAAGGAGGACTATTATGACAACAATGCAATTCTATTTGGATGATGTTTGGACTAAAGTTAAAACATATATTCAAGAAAATAGTTCTCTCGAACCTGTAATATACAAAACATATATTGAAATGGATACACGTCTTGGATCAATAAGTGATACCTCCGCAACTGTTGTGGTTTCTTCATTTTTACAAAAAGTTATTATTCAAGATCAGATTGAGTTCCTAAATACAGCAATAAATGATGTCTTGGGTCGCGAGGGAATAAATACTAAGGTAATGGATGAGAATGAGTTTGCTAAAAAACCAAGTTTTTCACCAGATCCTGTTCAAGAAATCAATAATAATATTAAAAAATTCTCAAATGATCGGATTTCACCCAATCAAACCTTTAATAATTTCGTAGTTGGACCAAGTAATAAAGAGAGTCATTCTGCTGCTCTAGGCTGTGCTTATCGACCTGGTCAATTCTATACTCCATTATTCATTTATGGTAACTCCGGACTGGGTAAAACACACTTATTAAACGCTATTGGTAACTATATTAAAGATAATAATCAAGATGCACGAGTTTATTATACGTCGAGTTCAGATTTTGTTAGGGATGTCGCCAATTCAATTCAAAATCGAGAAATTGAAGAATTTAAGGAAAGAATGTATAACTTAGATGTTCTATTGATCGATGATATTCAATTCTTAGCTGGTAAAGAAAAATCACATGAGATTTTCTTCCATATATTCAATGAACTTATCTATAATCGTAAGCAAATCGTTATTACTAGCGATAGACTACCAACAGAGATAAAAGGCCTTGAGGACCGCTTAATTAGCCGTTTCTCTTCAGGTTTATCAGTTGGTGTTGATTCCCCTGAATTTGAAACATCGTTAGCTATCTTAAAAATGAAGATTGAAAACCGAAGTGTTGATTCTGATATCTTTGACGAAGAGGTCTTACACTATGTAGCATCCAATTTCTCTAAAGATGTACGAATGTTAGAAGGAGCTCTTAATCGATTGCTCTTCTATTCCATTCAATTCTCAGATAATGGACAACATATAGGTATAGAAACAGCAATGTCTGCCTTTAAAACAACAAAAGGTGAGAGCATTAGTACTACTGAACTAACAACTAAGACTATTAAACGTATTGTTGCAGACTATTATGGATTAACTCAAGCGCAGTTAATCTCGAAATCAAGAACCAAAGCTATTTCGAATGCACGACATATAGCAATATATCTATCTCGAAAACATTTAGATCTTCCTTACAATAAAATCGGTGAAGATTTTGGAAAACGAGATCATTCAACAATTATAAGTGCTTATGATAAAATTGATAAAAAATTGAAAACAGATGCATTATTAGCTAAAGCTATCTTTGAAATTGAAGCAGAATTCAAGTAACATTGTGTTCTGCTTTTTCTTTAAATTTATCCCCATCAATCCCCAATCTCTACACAGCCTAAAATCAATAAGAAACGCACTATCTAAACGATATTTGCGATGTTATCCACTTATCAACACCCCTTAATAGTAATAAGTATTATTTATAGTATATATATAGTAATAAAATGGCTTAAACAGATACTAAAGAATTGCTTATTATGTTATAATATTACTAAGTGAAAACTCATGGAGGAACGTATGAAATTTACTATTAAAAAACAAGCTCTATACAAATCCTTGGCATCTGTTGGTCGTGCAGCTTCTACTCATAGCCCATTACCAATATTATCTGGAATACTCTTTAATTTGAAAAACGATTCATTAGAACTTGTTGCTAGTGATTCAAACATATCAATTCGCGAAATTATAGAAAGAACTGATGATAATCAACTTACTGTCTATGAAGAAGGAAGAGTTGTTTTAGAAGCTCGTTATATTCTTGAAGCAGTGCGTAAACTTGATGCATCAATTATTAATATTGAAATTATTGATGGCGCTTTAACACGAGTGAGTGGTAATCAAGCTGAATATAATATTAACGGAAGTAAAGCTGATTTATATCCTGCGATTGATTTTGCTAAACCTGATACAACATTCACACTTAAAGGAACTGTATTCTCAGAAGTAATATCTCAAACAGCATTTGTTTGTTCTACAAGCGAAGATCGTCCTATTTTTACAGGTGTTAACTTTAAGACTGATGGTACAACACTTAACTGTATTGCAACTGATAGTTACCGACTTGCTAAAAAGACAATCGAAATTCCTGAAGGGTTAAACTTTAATATCTGTATTCCTGCTACAAACTTATATGAAGTTCAAAAAACAATTCAGACAGATTCTGAAGTTGAAATTGCAGTATCCGATCGTCTTGTTCAATTCTATGTTGATAATACATTAATTCAATCACGATTAATTGATGGTCTATTCCCAGATGTTAACCGATTGATTCCAAATGAGTATGGATTTGAAATGTTAATGAACAAATCAGAAATGATTAATGCTCTCGATCGTTCTTCATTCTTAAAAGCTGATGGATCATGGACAGTTAAATTAGAATCAAGCCCTGAATCAGTGATATTAAGTTCACGTTCACAAGAAATTGGTTCGTCTGAAGAAGTTCTACAACCTCTTGAATATATTGGAGGTATCCTCAAAATATCATTCAGTGGTCGTTATCTCATCGAAGCATTGAAATCATTTAAAACAGAGTCAATTAGAATTCTATTCGTTGGTGAGATGCAAGCATTTGTATTACGTTCACCTGGTGATGATTCAATTATTCAATTAATCTTACCACTTCGTACATTTGATTAATAAATCCAAAAGTCCTATTAAAATTAGGACTTTTTTACTATACTTAAATTAATAATGGAGGGATTGTATGTTAACTACTGAGCGACTTATTCTAAGAAAAGCAAGAAAAACAGATGTCACTGATTTATTAACACTAGTAAACAGTGATTACGTTCAGAAATATAATGTTATGTTGCCTTATACTCGAGATATACTTATTGAGGAACTTGATAGATTCTCGATAACACAAGGGTTTTGTATTGTTGAGAAAGCAAGTAGAAAAGCAATTGGTGTCATTCATATAGATCCTGATAGGATTCGCTACGGTGTTAATTCAGCACTCATATCTTATTGGTTAGGTGAAAAGTATGCTGGAAAAGGGTATATGAGTGAAGCTCTACATGCAGCATTGACTCATTGTTTTAATTTTTATCAATATGACATCATTACAGCTCGTGTATTTGCCGAAAATGAGAAATCGCATAAACTCATCAAGAAACTTGGCTTCAAGCAAGAAGGATACCTTAAAACAGCTGTGAAGGACTTTAAAGGTGTTATCCATGATGATGTAATGTATAGTTTATTTAAAGAGGACTTCGAAAACACATTATAAAGATGTGTTTTTTTTTTTTTAGGTTTTCCCAATTTGCACTCCTACTTATTTATAGATTGGAGTGATGAAGTTGAGATATACCTATTCCCATGTGCAGCAGCATGATCAAAAAGACTGCGGCATAGCGGTAATATCAAATGTACTGAAGCATTATGGTAAAAATATTCCGTTAATCAAGATTCGACAGAACACTTTCCTTAAAAATAATGGAATTAACTTATTAACAATGAAGAAGTGTTTAGAATCCTATCAATTTAATGTGAAAGTAGTAAAGGTAGAGCTAGAAGATATTGATAAAAAGATGAAATTCCCAATGATACTCCATTGTATTAACGAATATGGAATGAATCATTTTGTGGTACTTCATAAAATTAGGAGAAATCGTAATTTTATTATCTCTGATCCTGCAAAGGAATCAATTGAAGTCTATTCAGAGAGTCAATTGAAAGATTTATTTTCAGATATTGCAGTATTAATATCACCAAAGAATGACTTTGAACGTGTTAATGAGTCAGTATCCACGCTATCTTCTCTATTTAGAAATTTAATTGTTCCTCAGAAAAAACTACTAATATCAGTATTACTATCTTCTTTGTTTCTAAGTGTATTGGGTATTACTACAAGTTTCATTTCAAAAGTAATTATTGATGAGTACATTCCACTAAATTTAAATCAAAGTATCTTTAATGCTAGTTTAGTATGCGTCGTTATCCTTATAATTCAATCAATATTGTCATACATACGCACTTCTCACATTCTCTATTTAACACGTAAAGTTGATATTCCACTTATCTTGAAGTATTATCGTCACATTCTTTATTTGCCAATTGATTATTACTACGGACGCCAGATTGGTGATATCACTACGCGTTTTCAAGATGCCTTAACTGTAAAAGAATTATTACTGTCTCTGTCTGTTTCACTACCCTTAGATATTGTTGTATCAATGATATCTGCTATTTATTTAATGAGTATCAGTGGACAGCTTTTCTTAATCCTTGTAGTGAGTATTATCATTCAAATTATCATAGTCAATGTATTTAAGAAGTCATTTAAGAAAATCAATGAAGAAAAGATGGTAGTCCAATCTAAGTTAAACTCTCATATCATCGAAACATTCCAGAACATAGAAACTATTAAATCGATGAATGATGAGTACCAACAGTTCGATAAACTAGAACATAAGTTCATAGAAAGCTTAAAGACAAACTACAGAGAAGGAAAACTAAATAATATCTATTCAACACTTTCAAGCAGCATACCTTCTTTAGGAAGTATTGTCTTTTTAGGTGTAGGTTCAATCTTGATAATGAAGTCTATTATCAGTTTTGGAGAACTCATAGCATTTCAATCCTTGAGTCAATACTTTGTAGAACCAATTCAGAATATTATTTCTTTCCAATTAATGCATCAAGATTTAAGACTATCGATGAATCGATTAAGTGAGACTTTCTTACTTGAGACAGAAGATAGTAAAAAAAATAAAATAGATACGTTCTCAAACGGAGATATAAAGTTTGAAAATGTGATCTTCTCGTATGACTATCAAACAGTATTAAATAGATTAAACTTGAATGTAAAACAAGGAACTAAGGTTGCGATCGTTGGTGAAAGCGGTGCTGGTAAAAGTACAATTGCCCGTTTACTTATGAAGTATATGGAAAATTATGAAGGAGAAATTTCAATATCAGGTAGTAACATAAAGGACTACTCAGCTAATAAAATAAGACAAAGAATATCATACATTCCTCAAGGTGTATCAATGTTTTCAGGAACTATTTATGACAATTTAAAAATAGGAAACAGTGATACAATCTATGAAGCAATCATAAATTCCTGTAAGAAATCAGGGGCTGACCAATTTATTAGAAAATTACCTCAGCAATATTTTACTCATATTGAAGAAGGAGGTAAAAATCTTTCTTCAGGTCAACAACAACGTATTGCGATTGCAAGGGCACTTGCCAGGGATAGTGATATCTATATTTTTGATGAAATAAGTTCGAATCTTGATCCGAATTTAGAGAAGTACCTAAACAGTACGATATTCAATGAATTAAAAGGTAAAACAATCATCATAATTACTCATAGACTAACAAGCCTATATCAATGTGATTGTATTTTTTATCTAGAAAATGGTCAGATTGTTGAACAAGGAACACATGATGTATTAATGAATAAAAAAGGTAGATATGCTGCAATGTATAAGAGTCAAAACCCAGGAGAGAAAAGAAAATGCCAAAACTAAATGTAATCCCACATAGTACTCTAGTGCTTAAGAATGTATTTTATGAAAAGCATATTGAAATCAACCCTAATCAAATCGAAGCTATGATCATGAGATTTGAAACACGGCTCAAATTAAACAACATATCCAGTAATAAACCATTAATCTCTAAAGTAAGTGATACACAAATTAATCATAATGGTCAGATATGTGTTAATTATGAAATGTATGTTGAGTTAGATGACCAAGAGAATGCAGTAAATTTTGATGTAATGGAAAAAATAGAAATATCAAATTGTATTTCAATCCTATTTGAAGGTAATGTTCAATACTTATCCTTAGCTACATCAGCACTTGATATCTACCTTTATGAAAACAACATTGATGATATTGGGATTCTGTATAGTAAGTTCTACAGTAATGAACAAGGACTCATTAAAATCGAGTACTACAAACCGGTGAAATAATGATAATTGATAAAGAGCAGTATGAGAAATCAAGAGAGTATATGGAAAGAGTTCCATCGAAGAGCAGCTGGTTAATTATGTCTATTATTATTTTTTCAATCATACTTTTACTAGCACTATCGACAAGAATCTACAAAAACTACAGTATTGATATTCAAGGATATGTTTCATTGAAAAACATTGAGTATATCACTACCCCAAGTACAGGAATCGTAAAGGAAATTAGTGTAGAGGAAGGTGAAAATGTTGAATTAGGAGATGTACTGATTGTGCTCAATAACAAGACTCTTGATCATCAATATCAAACTTTAGTAGATAAGTTAACACACATAAATAGGCAAGAAGAAGTGATAAAGAAATACATAAAAGCCCTTAATAGTAAAATGAATATTCTTGATAATGAGGGTTTAGAAATGGAATATCATACAAAAATGATATATTACCTTAATCAAGTAAGTAATGACATTCAAACACAGAATGCGATTCAAGAAAAAATAGATAAGAAAGTGAAAACGATGAATCAAAGTAGGGATGAAGATGTTCAAAAAATGATAGGAGAAGAAATACAACAACTTAAACAAGAATACTCTCTATCAAGTCAAGCAAATACTCTTTATTTACAGTTAATGTCTGAAGCAGGAAATCTACAAACACGTCACCTTAATGATAAATACTTGATTGAAGCAGACCTAGATTTACTAAATAAATCTAGAAACTTGTTAACGATAAAAGCATCAAAAGCAGGAAAGGTCCACTACCTTCAGCCAATTAAGAGAGGGATTAGCTTGCAAGAAAATCAAATAATAGCATCGATTGTGAATTACGATGAATCTTCAAAATTTATTGAGGCATATATTCCAATCTATGAAAGGAATAAAATATCAGAATCAATGGAAGTAATTATCCAAATTTCTAAAGGAAGTAATCAAGTAAGAAAAGAACTGAGGGCACCAATATCAAATATTGATTCATCTGCTCTCATACACGAACAGAATGGTAATAATCAATCTGTGTATCGTATTGAAGTATCATTAAATGATATTAAAAAAGAAGTTGACGATATATTAACGAATGATTATCCTGTGAATCTAAAAATTGTTTATTCAAAAGAGAATTATTTTGAAATGTTGTTTAAGAATTTCTATTAAAAAAGAATCTTGTTAAAGATTCTTAAAGATTCGATACATAATGTCTTAAACGCATTGCTAAGGCAATAGTTTTAGCATCTGTAATTTCATTATTAACAATAGCTGCATCAATTTCATCGAGAGTCATCTGGTGAACACGAACTTCTTCGCCTTCATCAAGATTTTGTCCAACAAACTCCAAATCAGTTGCGTAGTAAAGGTAAAGCGTTTCATCAAGAAAAGCTGGTGATGTTTCAATATAGCCTAAAGGGACAATTGTATTGGCTTGATAACCAATTTCCTCTTGTAACTCTCTTTGAGCAACATCAATAAAATCTTCTTGATGATCGCGTTTTCCTGCTGGAAACTCAGTCATCATTTTATTTGCTCCGAATCGATATTGGTCAACCATATAAAAATGCACATTATCATGGGTAGCAGCAATTGTAGAGCCACCAGGATGCTTTAATACTTCTGCTTTAAATGGGCCAGACTTCGTTTCAAATGAAGTATTGTAGACATCAACAATGATACCATCGTATTGTTTTGTTTCTTTTATCTTAAAATTCATATGCCCTCCAAACAACCTTATAATACTAGAAAACACTTTTCATAACAACAAACTTACGTTGCATGCTATAATATTGAAGAGGTGTTAATATGGGATTATTTGTGTCATTTGAAGGACCGGACGGAAGCGGTAAAACAACGTTAACAAAATATATTTCGGAGTATTTTGAAGCAAAGGATACTCCAGTTTTATTGACTCGCGAACCGGGTGGTATCTCTATAGCAGAGAAAATCAGAGAAATAGTATTGGATCCAAATCATAAAGAAATGGATGATCGTACAGAAGCATTGTTGTATGCTGCAAGTCGACGTCAACATATTGTTGAAAAAATCAAACCAGCACTTGAAGATGGAAAATTGGTTCTATGTGATCGTTTTGTTGATTCATCATTAGCTTATCAAGGATATGCACGAGGCATAGGAATTGAAGAAGTATGGAATATGAATCTTTTCGCAATAGAATCATTCTTGCCAAATGTAACGATATTTATCGATATTGATCCTATAGTAGGACTAAATCGTACATCACAACGTGGTGCTAAAGATCGTTTAGAATTAGCAGGAGAATTATTCCATCAAAAAGTGTATGAAGGATATAAAGAAGTAATTGGTCGTTTCCCAGATAGAATTAAAGTTATTGATGGAAATCGTACTGTTGAAGAAATTGCAAAAGATGCAATTGAAATCATAGAAGGTATACTTAATGATTAATCAAGAGAAAGCACTTAATCTCTTTCATAAACAACAAGAAAAGAATATGGTATCGCATGCATACCTAATTGTAGGAAAACGCGATGCTTTTTCATTTGCGGAATACATGGCACAAAGTCTTATGTGTCAGGAACAGAAAATAGGAGCTTGTGGAACGTGTCCAAGTTGTATACGTATTAAAGAAAAACAACATGGAGATTACAGAATCTTAGGACAAGATGACGCAAGTATAAAAAAAGAAGAAATACTATCATTAAAAGATTCGTTTGGACAAACAAATCTAGAAAGAGATGGACACAAAGTGTATGTTATTGAGGATGTTGAGAACGCAAGTATTTCAGCATTGAATAGCATTCTAAAGTTCTTAGAAGAGCCAGAAAGTGATATTACAGCAATCTTAACAACTTCTGTGCCTAATCGAGTACTTGAAACAATACAATCTCGTTGCATGATGATTCAATTAGAAGAACCAGATAAAGAAATACTGTATAAAGCAGCACTTGAACAAGGATTGGATGCATTAGATGCCTATGTACTTGCACAAACAGAAGCTAATCTAGAGACAATCATTGAATTATCTGACAGTGAAGTCTACCATCAAGTAAAAGATATAGCAATTGAGTTTATTAAGATGCTAGATCAAAAGAGAGTTCATGAATCCATCGTTTATTTACAACATGAAGGCATCAAGAATAAAAAATTAGATAAAGATAATATTTCTCTTCTCTTTGATATCTTAATTACCATGATGACATTAAATGACAATGAGAATATTCAATCCATATTATTAGACATGACTATGCAAGATAAAGTTATTTATAAAGGTATCTTTGTAGCAATGAAAGATCGCATAAGACCAGGAATTAATGTAAATTTACTGATTGATCAATGTGGTTATGAAATTATACAAAATTTCAAACGGAGTAGCTTATGATCCAACAAAGTTTTAAAAATAACATGCCGAGCTTATTTCTAGTAGCAACACCAATTGGTAACCTACAAGAAATGACACCACGAGCTATTGAGACGCTTAAGACAGTTGATGTCATTGCAGCTGAAGATACACGAACTACTAAGAAGTTACTACAACATTTTGATATAAAGACACATACAATTAGCCATCATTTACATAATGAGAAGCAAAGTTCACAAGGCATTCTGGATTTACTTGCTGAAGGAAAAAATGTTGCTTTAGTAAGTGATGCAGGTTATCCATTAATATCAGATCCAGGACAAACACTGGTGAGTGAAGTAGTAAAAGAGGGTTATAATGTCATTCCTATATCAGGTTCTAGTGCTTTTTTGAATGCTTTAGTTGCTTCGGGATTAGTGACGCAACCCTTTGCATTCATGGGTTTTCTAGAAGCAAAGGAATCGCAGCTAAGAAAGCAATTAATCCAAAATAAGTCACTACCAATGACGACAATATATTATGTATCTGTGCATAAACTTGAGAAAACATTAGAAATAATAGAAGAAGAGTATGGAAATCGTAATATATGTATGGCAAGAGAAATTACAAAACTTCATGAAGAGTTTGTGAGAGGAACAATTTCTGAAGTAAGAGAAGCCTTAGATGTTGTAAAAGGAGAATTTGTACTTGTTATTGAAGCAGAACAAATTCAAGATGAAAAAACAATTGAAGACTTCTTAAGTGATATTGAAATAGCGATTAGTAATGGGCAATCAGTTTCAAGAGCAATTGCGACAGTTGCTAAAGAAAACGGATTATCAAAAAATGAATTGTACGCAACGTACCATGAAAATAAATAATTAGGAGAATAAGATGAAAATTTTTGATTATGAGGATATTCAATTAATACCAAATAAATGTATTGTTAAAAGTAGATCAGAATGTGATACAAGCATAGAATTTGGAAATCGTCGTTTTGCAATGCCAGTAGTTCCAGCAAATATGCAAACAGTCGTTGATGAACCTTTAGCAATTTGGTTTGCAGAGAATGATTATTTCTATGTAATGCACCGTTTTAATGAAGAACGTCGTTATGATTTCATTAAAGATATGATTAAACGTAATCTCTATGCATCAATAAGTGTTGGTGTTAAAGCTAGTGAATATGATTTTGTTAAGAAATTGGCAGAAGATAGAGTTATCCCTGAGTATATTACAATTGATATTGCTCACGGACACTCAGATGCTGTTATCTCAATGATTAAACATATTAAAGAATACTTACCTGAGACATTTGTTATTGCTGGTAACGTAGCTACTCCAGAAGCGGTGCGTGAACTAGAAAATGCAGGTGCTGATGCAACAAAAGTTGGTGTAGGCCCTGGTAAAGTATGTATTACTAAACTCAAAACAGGATTTGGTACCGGTGGATGGCAACTTTCAGCTCTTGCATGGTGTGCTAAGGCAGCAAGAAAACCATTAATTGCTGATGGTGGAATCCGTGATCACGGGGATATTGCTAAATCAATTCGTTTTGGAGCATCAATGTGTATGATTGGTTCACTATTTGCTGGTCATGAAGAATCTCCAGGAGAAACTGTGACAATTAATGGTGAAAAATTCAAGGAATATTTTGGAAGCGCATCAGAATATCAAAAAGGCGAACACAAAAACGTTGAAGGTAAAAAAATTCTATTACCCTACAAAGGTTCAATCAAAGATACACTTAATGAGATGAAGCAAGATTTACAATCTTCAATCTCATATGCAGGTGGAAATGATTTAGAATCAATACGTAAAGTAGACTATGTAGTTGTAAAGAATTCAATTTTCAATGGTGATCGTTAGTTTTGTGATATAATAGCAATGGTGATGCAAATGAATCTTAAATTAACAAAACAACGTCAACAGATTCTCGATTTAATCCAAGCATCCGATGGCCATATGACAGCTGATGAAATTCATACAGCACTAAAAGATCAAGGTAAATCAATCGGTATCGCAACTATTTATCGAAACTTAAACGTTCTCTATGCAGAAAAACTTATTAATCGTGTACGTCATCCTGAATTAGGATACATTTATGATAAAAACACACACGATCATTATCATTTTAGATGCCAAAGTTGCAATCGTATTTTCGACGTGGAAATTCCATATAGAGATGAACTGCACGCTATTGTAGAGAAAGAATTACATTGTCTTGTAATCAGTCATGATATGTCCTTTGAAGGGATATGCGAGTCATGTCTGGAAGAAAAGAAAAAGAAGAAAAGCGACTAATCCCGTGCAAACGGGATTTTATTTAATAGGAGGGAACTATGCATCGTAGTGTATTAAATTTTCGCGATTTAGGAGGATTAAAGGTTGAAAATGGAACCGTTAAACCTCACCGTTTATTAAGAGGAGGACCTTTAAAAAATCTTACTCAAGATATTGAAGAGACACTTCTTAATGAATATGAATTAAAAAATGTAGTGGATCTCAGAACTCTTGATGAACAAGATAGAGAACCAAACGTAATATTAGAGGGTGTTACATACACTCATCTTGATATTATTGGGAAAGGTGTTCGTCAATCTGCTGATCCTGAAGCGATGTTAAAAGCAGCTGAGAATAAAAGCAGTCAAACATCACTTGATTATATGAAAAGTCTAAACGACATTTTTGTAAGAGATGAACATGCACAAAAAGAATACCGTGAATTCATTCAAATATTATTGAAGAATGAAGAAGGATCAACCTACTTCCACTGTTCAGCTGGAAAAGATCGAACAGGTTTTGCAGCTGCATTAATTCTAAAATTATTAGGAGCAAGTGATGAAGTAGTAATGAAAGATTACTTGCGTACAAATGAGTTGAATCATGATAACCGTATTATGATGCGTCAAAAGATGCTAAATGAAAATCCAAATGCTACTAAAGAAGAGATGGAAAACTTTGAGGGTTATATTATCGTCAAAGAAGAATACATTTCAGAGGCATTTAAAGCAATTCAAGAAGACTACGGAACATTTGAGAACTATGTAGATAAAGTACTGCAAATCAATGCAGAAGATATCGCAAAACTACGTAAGGAATATGTTGACGAGGCATAAAAATAGGAACTTTATCGAAAGATAAGGTTCCTTTTCTATTACATTCTATTTGGAGCTTCGAAAGTAACACCTTTAGTATCAACTTTAATTGATTGAATACGTTGTTCAGTAAGTGGACGATCACTCTTATCACGCTCAACTTCTACAATCTTATCGACATTCTCAATCCCGCTTATTACTTTACCAAACCCAGCATACAATCCATCAAGATGTGGTGCTGCTTGATGCATAATGAAGAATTGCGATCCAGCTGAGTCATTCTCTTGGCTTCTTGCCATTGAAATAACCCCACGTTCATGTTTAAGGGTATTTTCAATACCGTTAGAACTAAATTCTCCACGAATACTGTAACCAGGACCACCCATTCCACTTCCTTCAGGGTCGCCACCTTGAATCATAAAACCAGGAATAATACGATGGAAAATTACACCATCATAGAAACCTTCATTCGCAAGGGAAATAAAGTTACGAACTGTGTTAGGTGCTGTTTTCGCATAAAGTTGGATTTCAATAACGCTACCATCTTCCATTGTGATTGTAGCAACTGGGTCATTCTCTTCACCATGATTTACAACAGGGTTCTTGCTTGTATCTTCTACAGGTTTTGCTTCTTCTTTTTTTGTACTACATGCAGTTACAAAAAGAAGTAAAGCAATCAAAATAATATATTTAGACTTTTTCACTATAAATTCCTCCATTAACTCTAAACATTATATGTTAAAACTGAAAATAATTCATGAAATAGACGTGATATAGGGGAATTTAGTATAGAAAAATGAGATAAGGCAGAAGATAGCGTAGAAATATAGTAAGTAAACGATGAATCAGTAAGTGTATAGCGTTGTAGCATAATAACAAATACGATATAATAGCTTAGAAGAAAGCTGAGGCAAAATAATGAAAGATAAAAATAATTACTACATTTCGACAGCGATTGCGTATACTTCAGCAAAACCACATATTGGTAATGTCTACGAAATTGTATTAGGCGATGCGATAGCACGTTTTAAAAGAGCTCAAGGTTATAATGTCTATTTCCAAACAGGAACTGACGAACATGGTCAAAAAATTGAAGAATATGCTCAAAATGCGGGTATTTCTCCTAAAGAACATGTAGATAATGTATCTACAATCATTCGTAATCTTTTTGATTTAATGAATGTTGACTACGATTATTTCATTCGTACAACAGATGAATACCACAAGGAACAAGCACAAAAAATATTCAAACGTCTTTACGATCAAGGAGATCTTTACAAAGGTTTCTACGAAGGTTGGTACTGTAAGTCAGATGAAGCATTCTATACTGATTCTCAAGTAGAAGATGGAATTTGTCCTGATTGTGGTGCTAAGTTACAAAGAGAACGAGAAGAAACATATTTCTTCAAAATGAGTAAGTATCAAGATCGTCTTGTACAACACATTAAAGACAATCCTTCCTTTATTCAACCAGAATCAAGAAAAAATGAAATGCTTCAAAACTTCTTGAAAGAACCACTATTAGATTTAGCTGTATCCCGTACAAGCTTTAAATGGGGTATTCCTGTTGATTTTGATTCAGAACATGTCATCTATGTATGGATTGATGCACTTATTAACTATATTACAGGTATTGGTTATGATGCCGACGGAAACAGTTCAGCTAAGTTTGATGAATGGTGGCCAGCAGATGTACACTTAATTGGTAAAGACATCTTACGCTTCCATACTATTTATTGGCCAATTATGTTAATGGCTCTCGACTTAGAGTTACCAAAACAAATTTTTGGTCACCCTTGGTTATTAACAGGCGATGCTAAAATGAGTAAATCAAAAGGGAATGCAGTGTATGTAGATGATGTTGCATCAGTACTTGGAGTTGATCCAGTACGCTATATTATGCTTCATGAAATGCCATACGAACGCGATGGTCATATTACTAATGAAATCATGGTAGAACGTATTAACACGAACCTTGCCAACATTATCGGTAACTTGGTAACACGTACAGTAAGTATGGTTAACAAATACTTTGATGGTAGTCTTACACATCACAGTACTCCAGAACCTATTGATGAAGATCTAATCCAATCAATAAAAGATTTATTACCAAAAATTGAACAAAAGATGGAAACACTTCATGTTTCTGATGCAATGAGTGAGATTGTAAGCTTATTCCGTAAGGGTAATAAATATATTGATGATACCCAACCATGGTTGTTAATCAAAGAAGAAGCAACTCATGAACGTCTTCAAACAGTACTCTATAACTTAGTTGAATTAATTCGAGTAGGTGGAATTGCATTAGCACCATTTATTCCTGAAACATCCGCAAAAATTCTAAGACAAATCAATGCTGAGGATACAAGTTTTGAATCAGCACGTAAATTTGGAGTTACAGAAGCAGGACATAAAGTAATAGAAAAAGCAGAAGTAATCTTCTCAAGACTTGATAAAGAAGAAACCATAGCGAAACTTGAAGAAGTAATCAATAAACCTGTTGTTGAAGAAGGAGTAATGGAACAAATTACTTTCGATGAATTCCAAAAAATGGTTCTTAAGACAGGAACAATTGTATCTGTTGAAAAACATCCAAAAGCAGACAAATTATACGTAATTCAAGTTGACCTTGGTACCAAGACAGTTCAAGTTGTCAGTGGATTAGTAGAAAACTTTACAATTGAAGAGTTACAAGGTAGAAAAGTAGTAGTTGTCGAAAACCTTAAACCTGCAAAACTTCGTGGTATTGAATCAAATGGTATGATTCTTGCTGCTGAAGATGAGAATGGCCTTGATTTAGTATCTGGTGGTAACGTCATGAATGGAACAAGAATTAGCTAATTAATATTAATCAGAAATAATCAGGTCAATAGCTTGGTTATTTCTTTTTTGTTTTATTAGGCAATTCTTGGTAGAATGTTAATTAAAGGAGAGAGACATATGAAATTAGTGCTTGTTAGACATGGTTATACAGTAGGAAATGACCAAGGACTTTACACTGGATGGAGTAATACAATCTTATCGAGAAAAGGAATCGAAGATTTAAAACAATATCGAAAAGAATATGACTATCCTAAAACAGATCGTTACTATACTTCTGATTTAGTACGTACAATCGATACGTTCCATCTATTATATGGTGAAGAAACACCAATAAAAGAATCAACTTTTGCTTTTAGAGAAATTGGATTTGGAGATTATGAAGATTTGAAATGGAATGAGATTGATGATGTTCCATACAATGATATGTATATTCTCAACAAACCACACGTTAACGGTGAGACAATCTCACAAGTTACGTTACGACTCTTTGGAAAATTAACACAAGTCTTCTCAGATATGAGTAAAAACGGTGAAGATTCAGTAACCATTGTTTGTCACTCAGGAGTAATTAAGACAATCCTAATCTTCTTAAAATCATTACCATTTAGTGATTTTAAGGAAATTGCGACACCTAATGGATTGGGTTATATCTTAGATATTGATTTCGATATCGAAAATAACTTCTTAACATTAAACAGATACGAACCTATTCCAAAGAAAAAATAGTTTGAAAAAAGTATGCTTCGGCATACTTTTATTCTGTCTTCTTAAATTTTTTGAGGATAGGAACCATGACTGCAGTAACAATACCAACAGAGAAGCCAGTATTATACAGGTTCATACCAGCATGCATGTATCCAGAGTTGAGTGCTACTGAGGAATTGATGTAGCTCGCAACAACACCCCAGAAGAAACCAAAATGTCCGGCGATGGGTGCAAGCGCTGTACCAAATAGAGCTGCAAAGATACTTGATGGTAATTCGGGAGTCCAACTCTTAGTCAGAGATCCTAAATAAACACCCAAGAAGATGGGAATAATATTAAGAGCATGTTTTCCTAAACCGGAAAAGCCTACTACTGTTAGAATCGCTCCAATGATGGGTCCATTCAACTCTCCTTTTGCGATAAATAAAACATAGATTAGAGAGAGAAAACCATTAATCGACATATTGAATAGTGTTGTAGCCCAACCATATTTGATCAGGTAATCATTATCCTGATAACCAGAGTTCTTAATTAGTAAACGGTACTTCTTAAACACGTTTCGGTCTTGTATAAGCGCCCAAACAAGAAGTATCGTAAAAAACAATACTAAGGAGTAACTATAGAACTGTGTATTGCCAGTATCAATAATTAAACGTTGTTTGGGAACATAGCCATAAGACTTTAGAATAGAAACATAAAGGGTTGCAAGGATACCAACTGCAAAACCTGTGTTGTAAAGATTGAATCCTTGATGAGTATTCATTAAGTGACGAGCAACAGGTTTAATAATAAAGCCGATGGATGCACTAATTAAAAAGGCACTTAAGAAACGTAAAGGAAAATGATATGAACCAAGATATAAGACTTCATTAAATATAGGAGAAAAGCTCGTTGCTAATAATGAAATATGTACAATTTCACGATATTTCTCTTTGGTAATTCGTGCATATAAAAATGTCCCAAAAAGGATAGGAATGATATTAACAATGTTCTTGCCAAAGAAAGAGAAACTAAACATTAGAGATACAGAAGCGAGAACAGTACCATTGATCTCGGCTCCTGAAACATCGATGATTAAGATAGAAAACAAAGAAACAAGACCCACATTTACTAAAGTAGCACCGAGTCCACCAATAGCAATAAAGTCTGTAATGAGTACGTTAGACTCAAAAATAATGCGACCAAGCCCTTGAATAACTTCAGGAAAAGAAGCCATAGAAAAACCAAGTATTATCGAAGCAAGGCTAATCGTATAGAGGTAGAATCTTACTTTTGTTCTCATAAATCACGTCCTTATGGGACAATATTAAAATATAACAAAACAAAAAACAAGAAATTAACAAAAAATTACACACATAAAAAGCACATACTCTTAACTAAGTATGTGCTTGGTATTTGTTAGTTATCAATAAATGGAATCAAAACATAATTAGTAAAGAAATTATCTGCAAACTGTGTTTCTACAATAATATAAGATAACTTCTGCTCTCTTTCTCCCACATCATGATAACAGTAGGCACAGGTTTTTTCTTGTAACCCATGTACAAATTCAGTTGAAACTTTGCTTCGTGTTTTAGCGATATCATAGAAGACACTTGAATTTGTAGGGAAGAACAGTCCGTAATCGAAAGAAACTGAATCCATACCCAGATTTTGATAATCAATAGCATAATATAGAAAATCTGAAACAGTTGATAACTGTGAGCTATTACTTTCAAGATATTGAATTGTTTCCGTCATCCTTTCATCAATAGCTAAGGATGAGTATGATTGTGCTGGGTATCTATCATTTATTTTATAGGAATTATAGAAAATCGTGTAAACGATAGGGCTAGGTGATGAAAGAAGTGTATCACCCTCAATATTTTGTAAGTCTTTAAGGTAATGAATTGCGAGTTCTTTATTTTGACCCTTAAAATTTAATTTCTGTGTAAGAGTTCCATTAAATACTGTCAATGAATCAACTTTGTAGTCTGGATTAAATAATGGCATCTTAATCATTTGCTTCTTAGAGTAACCAATCTTTGCAAGTGAACGAATTAAATCTTTTCTAACCATATAGGATCGGGAAACACTGCTTTTACCTTCCAGATGGTATGTAAATTCAAAGTTTGAATAATCATTGTAGTTATATCTAGAGAATGAATTGTTGTTTAATAGTACTGAGGTATCATCATTTCGGTATGCATCCAATATTGACATGTGCAAGGATCGGAAAGTGTCGATATTCTCTTGATCATCAATTACTAGTTTACCTCCTTGTTGAGGAGTAATAGGAACCTCATAGAAGGAGTCTACATTAAGAACAATGTTCTTGATGTCTTCTTTGTCAGGAATGCGATCAATATATCCTAAACCACCTGTGAATACGTAACCATAGCAAAGCGCAAACGTTAACACGGTTACAATGGAGAAATTTCTTAAGGTTTGTAAGGATCCTCGTGTTGAGCGATTCTTGATAATGTTTAGGATGAAATAAGCGATACAAGAAATAAGAACAGGAATTATTAAGTTATTAATTGCTAATAAGTTACTGCTATTACTGAACGAAGACCAAATTGAAGTTACAAAGATTAAGAATATTCCTGTAAACAAGGAAGAAACGAAGGTAAAGAAGTAACGATTTGTAAAAGGTTCTTCTGTTTTTTCAGAAGGCCTCGTCTTATATAGATTAACGCTAAAGGCAGCAATACCTACAGAGAGTAAGAACCAAACTGACGAAATTACATCAGGACGATAATTCTCTGAATAATTAGTTACAATTTCAAAGAGTGCATAATGTGGTGATATTAGTGATAAATACTCTACGGAATTAAACTGATATCCCACAATATATGAGTTCGCAAAGAACTGAATTGCTACAAAAGCAATAAAAGGCAAAATAAAGAGAATTCCAGTATAAATAATTGAATCCGATAAGGTACCAGTATTCATAATGATATATATCGTTATGATGATAATGCTAGTGATAATAACGACCATTCTAATATAAGACAGTAAATAAAAGGATGATAGTATTAGATTGAGTCGAAGACTACCAACGATGATTCCTAATACATATGCAATTGTAAATGGAATGAGTACCGTAGTAATGCTACTTAATAAGTTGGTAATGTATAAATCACGTCGTTTAATTGGTAATGAGTGAAATGTATCAATTGAATTCTTAGAGAAGAGATAATTGAAGTACATATAAGGTGTAATGATTGCAATAACGACAACAACTAATAGTAAAAAGATAATAGTTACTGGCATTGTGTTCTCAGATATTTGCGAATAGATATCTGTGCTTCTTAGTAATAAAGGAATAGGGAACGTTGCCATGAATAGAGCTGTGAAGACTGCAATCAGTACTTTAAATCGCTTTAATTGAAAGATAAGTAGAGATGAACGTATTCTAGATTTACATAGGTCTTTCATTATGTGCCTCCATTTCATAGATGAAGATTTCATCTAAAGTTAATGTGTCATTTTCTAATAAGATTGGTTCGAGAGCTTGAAGCTTTTGAATGATTTCTTCACGATCTCCTTTAATCACAAGTGTAAATATTCTCTGATTTCCATTGATGTGTAGCGGATTCAAAGAGTCAAAGACACTTGCATCCATAACATCCTTAAATGCAAGACGGAAGCGATGGTATAAGCTTGCATAGGTGTTTTCGTTGTAATGAGAGTGAAGTTTCTTTTCATCAATCATTAAAATTGAGTCGCAAATTTCGCTTAGCTCAGATAGATTGTGCGATGAAATAATTGTAATCGTTTTGTTACTTGAACTAGAATCACTGATTAATTGTCTAACTTTAAAGCGCATGAAAGGATCTAAACCATCAAATGCCTCATCTAGAAGCAATATCTTAGTTCTTGCAGAGATTCCCAAGATTAAAGCAACTTGACGTTTCATACCTTTGGAAAAGGAACTGATAGCTTGAGATTCGTTGAAACCAAAGACCTTTAGCAATTCATAATATAAATTTAGATCAAACTTAGGATAAAACAGTTGATAGAATTGCATCATATCTTTGATTGTAGATTTTGTTAGGAAGTAAAGATCATCACTTACAAAGAATACCTCTTTCTTTATATTTGGATTATCAAAAACGGATTCTTCATTTATTGCAACGATTCCTGCATCAGCATCAAGAACTCCAGCAAGAAGTCTTAGAATTGTTGATTTACCAGAACCATTTCTACCTACTAGACCAACAATTGAACCTTCTTCAATCTTAAAACTAATATCTTCCAATACATGTTTGTCATCATAGTTTTTATTTACATTAATAAATTGAATCATTGTTTATACCTCTCGAGATAATTTAATATAGATTCTTCAGTCTCTCCAAGTTCTATAAGATTCTTATAAGACAGAAGAAAAGTTTCATAGGCTTGAGTAACGATGGGATTATCTTCTTGTGAATCGCTGACGAAGAAACCTACTCCTGCTTGCGATATGATTAGTCCATTCATTTCACATTCGTGATAAGCTTTTGCAACAGTGTTCGGATTGATACCGAGATCTTTGGCAAGTGATCGAACAGTTGGTAATTGATCATTAGGTTTTAATACCCCTAAGGCAATGAATTTCCCCACTTGTTCAATGATCTGCTCAAAGATTGGTTGGTTGCTATTAGATTGTATACTAAACATTGTAACCCCCTGTCTGTACTACTTATAATAATACAGTAATACGACAGGGCAAAAGTGTCAAGTGAAACATATCACAAAAAATGTGAAATATTGACTTTATTAGTAGGTCTGTGATAAATTAATGCACACTACTCTAATATCAAACTAAATTGTGATAAAATCAATGCGGAGGCAATAATTATGTATGATGTAATCGTTGTAGGAGGCGGTCATGCCGGGGTTGAAGCTAGTATTGCAGCAGCTCGTATGGGACAAAAGACAGCACTCTTTACATTAAATATAGATAGAATTGCAGCAATGCCTTGTAACCCATCTATTGGTGGTCCAGCAAAGGGAATTGTTGTAAGAGAAATTGAAGCTCTTGGTGGCGTTATGGGTAAAATTGCCGATAAAACTGCGCTTCAATTTAGAATATTAAATTCAAGTAAAGGACCGGGGGTTCAGTGCCTTCGTGTTCAATCTGACAAAATAGAATATAGTAAAGCAATGCGTGATGCTGTGTTAGCTGAACCAGGTGTTGAAATCGTTCAAAAGATGGTTGAAAGTATTGCTACTGAAAATGGAAAAATCACTGGTATTATCTGTAAAGGTGATGAGTTTATTCCTGCTAAAGCAGTTATCATTACTTCTGGAACATATATGAGTTCAAAGATATTAGTATCATCAACAGTAACTCATTCAGGGCCAGAAGGTGATCCAACAACAAATAAACTATCTGGATCACTTCGCAGTCTAGGTTTAAAGACATTCCGTTTAAAAACAGGTACACCAGCTCGTATCTATACGGATAGTATTGATTTCTCACAAACCACATTACAACCAGGTGATGATAAACCATATTACTTCTCAAATAAAACAAAAAAAGAAGATGTTATTCAAGAACAATATCCTTGTTACTTAACATATACAAATGACGAAACACATGCAATTATCAATGCTAACTTAGAAAAATCAAGTATGTATTCAGGTGTTGTTGAAGGTGTTGGTGCGAGATATTGTCCATCTATTGAAGATAAGATTGTTCGTTTTGCAGATAAAAATCGTCATCAAATCTTCTTAGAACCAGAAGCTGCATCACTTGATACAACATATGCACAAGGTCTTAGTTCATCTCTACCAGAAGATGTACAAGATGCAATGATTCGTACTGTTCCAGGACTTCAAAACTGCCGTGTACAAAAGTATGGTTACGCAATTGAGTATGATGCAATTGATCCAATTCAACTTAAACCTTCCTTAGAAATAATGACAGTTGATGGCTTATTCACAGCAGGTCAAATCAACGGTACTTCGGGTTATGAAGAAGCTGCAGGCCAAGGTTTAATGGCTGGTATTAATGCCGCATTAAAAAATCAAGGAAAAGAAGCACTTGTTTTAAAACGAGATGAAGCGTATATCGGAGTTATGATTGATGACCTTGTTACAAAAGGAACATTAGAACCTTATCGTCTCTTAACATCCCGTGCAGAGTATAGACTTTTACTCCGTCATGATAATGCATACCGCCGTTTATCACATTACGGAGAAGAAATTGGTCTTCTAAGTGAAAAAGACTATCAAGAAATTGCAGAAGATATAAAGACTATTGATTCTACTATTGAAGAGCTTAAGACAATTAAGATTCCTCACAATGATGTATTTACTAAGTTCTTTGAGTCAAAAAACTCACCATTCGAAACTCATGATCTAACAATCTATGATGCTGTTAAACGACCAGGAATTGAGTTAGAAGAAGTTCTTGATCTTATGGGAATGGAAGTAAGACATGATTTAGCATTCCAAATGCAAGTAGAAATTAAGTATGAAGGGTATATCCGTAAAGCAATGAAGGAAGCAGAAAAGCTTCGTTCAATGGAAAACATTAGATTACCTGAAGACTTCGACTACGAAAAAATTGATAATCTATCAATTGAAGGTCGTCAAAAACTATTAGCTGTCAAACCAATTACAATGGGTCAAGCATCCCGTATATCTGGAGTTAATCCAGCTGATATCGCAATTCTCGCAATAGTGTTAAAACAGAGAACACAAAGCAAATAGAACACGTCAAAGTGTTCTTTTTTTGACTTGTGTTAATAATGAATTGTTATGACAGATGAGTATGATATAATTAGAGTTAGAAACGAGGGTTGATTTATGAGAATCGGTACTATAGGTAGTGGTTTAATTGTAAAGAATTTCGTTACTGCTGGGCGTTTAGTAGATGGAGTAACATTTGATGCTGTTTATTCGCGTACTAAAGAGAGAGCAGAGGCTTTTGCGAATGAATTACAAATACCAAAAGCCTATGATTCTTATGAATTGATGCTCGAAGATCAAGAACTTGATGCAATATATATTGCATCACCAAATAGCCTTCATTACAGCCAAGCAATTCAAGCAATGAAAGCTGGAAAACATGTAATTGTAGAGAAACCATTTGCAGGAAATACAGAACGTGTTGAAGCAATGATTCAAATTGCTAAAGAGAATAAAGTATTCTTATTTGAGGCGATATGTAATATTCATATGCCACATTATGAATATATTAAAGAACAAATCAAAGAAATTGGAAATATCAAAGTCGTTCAATGTAATTACAGTCAATATTCAAGTCGCTATGATCAGTTATTAGAAGGTAATATTGCGAATGTATTTAATCCCGAATATTCTGGTGGTGCATTGGCTGATATCAACATCTATAACATTCATTTTGTAGTGGGATTATTTGGAAAACCATCATCTGTTAAGTATGTTGCGAATCTGCATGAAAACGGAATTGACACCTCAGGTATCGTAACATTGACATATCCCGATTTTGTAGTAGAATGTGTGGGCGCAAAGGATAGTTTTTCTCAAAATTTTGTTCAAATACAAGGTGATAAAGGATACATAATGGTGCCTTCATCTGCAAACATTATGAGGTCAGTATCAACCATCACCAAAGATAAGGATGTTGAGCATCATATTCAAGATAAACCTGTTCTTTATTATGAAATAGAAGCATTCAAAAACATTATTGACTCAAATGATTTCGAAAAATGCTACAAACTACTGCAACATAGTTATGATGTGGTTGAAGTAGTAGAAGCAGCTCGAAGAGATATTGGAAAGTATTTTAAGGATTAATAGATAGTATGACAGATAAAGATTTTTATAAAGCAGTTCAGGATTTAGGAATTGTTGTTTCAGAGCCAATGAAACAGCAATTTTTCTTGTATAAAAACTTAATACAAGAAGTTAATAAAGTACTAAACTTAACAGCAATTGATGATGATTCCGGTATCTACCATAAACACTTTTATGACTCACTACTAATATCACCACTTATTAAAGAGAACACAACAATTTGTGATATTGGAAGTGGTGCAGGATTTCCAGGAATCGTTTTAGCGATAGCTCGACCGGATATTCATATGACCTGTGTTGAACCAACTACAAAACGAACCAATTTCCTAAATAGAGTAGTTGATGAGTGTGGCTTAAAGAATGTTACAGTTGTTAATGAACGAGCAGAGGATTATATTCGTGAAAAACGAGAGAGTTTTGATTATTCAACTGCACGTGCTGTTGCCTATTTAGATATATTGAGTGAGTTATGTTTACCTTTTGTAAAAATAGGCGGTGTATTTATCGCCATGAAAGGTCAAAAAGGCCTTGAAGAATATGATGTTTCTAAGAAAGCAATTTCTATACTGGGGGATCGTTCAAAGCTTCGCATAAGTTTGAAGATGATGTGATGGGCGAACGATATAACTTAGAAATTCTTAAAAACAAAAAGACACCCAATAAATACCCTCGTAGTTATGCTAAAATAAAGAAGACGCCGTTGTCAGGGAGGAACCATGAGTAATCGAATTGATATACCAGTAGAAAAGATAAAACCAAACCGTTATCAGCCACGTACCGTGTTTGATGAAGAAAGCTTGTTTGAATTATCGCAATCCATTCGAGAAAATGGCCTTATCCAACCAATTGTTGTACGTGAAATGGGCGATTATTATGAAATAATTGCTGGGGAACGTCGTTACCGTGCTATGTTAATGGCCGGTTACCAAGATATTCCATCAATTATAAGTAATATCGATGATGAAGAAAGTGCTACACTTGCTCTCATTGAAAATATACAACGTGAAAATTTAAGTGTTTTAGAAGAAGCAAAGGCCTATCGTGATATACTAAGAATCCAAGGGATTACGCAAAAACAACTTGCTAACCAAGTTGGAAAATCACAGTCATCCATTGCAAATAAAATTCGTTTATTAGAACTTTCTGATCCAATTTTAGAACAATTAGGTAATCGCAAGATTACTGAAAGACATGCTCGTGCTATGTTAGGTCTAGAAACAGAAAAACAACAAGAAATATTACAAGAAGTTATTGGTAAGAAGTTAAATGTTGCACAAACAGAAGCTCTTATTAATAAACCAAAGAAAAGAAAACCACTTACCAAAGGTATTTCAGGAAATATCAAAATTGGTATTAATACAATTAATCAATCTATTGGAATGATTGAAAAAACAGGAATTCCAGTAAATCATTCGATGCAAGAAACAGAGGATGAGGTAATTATCACTATAAGATTTAAGAAATAACATGAAGGATGTGACAGTATGGGCAAAATTATCGCAGTAGCAAACCAAAAAGGCGGTGTTGGTAAGACAACCACAAGTATTAACTTATCAGCTGGACTAGCGTACCTTGGTCAAAAAGTACTTCTAATAGACTTAGACCCTCAAGGAAATGCTTCCCAAGGAGTTGGTGCTAATAGGATGTCAATTAAAGACAGTACCTATGACTTGATTCTTACAAATAAAGAAGTACAAGATGTACGATTACAACTTACGACACCACCAATGGACCTTATACCAGCGACCATTGATTTAGCTGGTGCAGATCTTGAAATGGTCGAATATAAAGTCGGACGGGAACGTCTATTGAAAAATAAGTTACTTAAAGTTCAAGATGATTATGATTTCATTATTATTGATTGTCCACCTTCACTTGGTCTCTTAAATACCAATGCCCTGACTGCTGCTGATTCAGTAATTATTCCAGTTCAATGTGAGTATTATGCACTTGAAGGATTAACACAACTATTATCAACAATTCGATTAGTACAAAAACTATTTAACCCTCAATTGAAAATTGAAGGAGTTCTACTCACGATGTTTGATGTGAGAACTCGATTAAGTATTGAGGTTCAACAAGAAGTTCGTAAATATTTCAAAGAACGTGTTTATAAAAGCAATATTCCACGAAATGTTAAATTATCTGAAGCACCATCACGTGGAGCAACAATCTTTGAATATGATTTGAAATCTGAAGGGGCTAAAGCATACGCCTCACTGTCAAAAGAAGTCTTATCTCAAACAAAGAAGGAGCGTGAAAACAATGGTTGATGACAAAAACCGTTTAGGACGTGGTCTTGGAGCTATATTTGGTGATGATGTTTCATCAGTTTTAGAAGATATTCAACAAGGAAATACTGATGAGTTTGGTGGCGTTAAAACAATGTTAAAAATCAAGGATGTTCGTACGAACCCTTACCAACCTCGTCGTCATTTCGATGAAGACAAATTGAATGAACTTGCTGAATCAATTCAAACTCATGGTCTCTTTACACCTATTTTAGTAAGAGAAACAAGTAAGGGTTATGAACTGGTTGCAGGAGAGCGTCGTTTACGTGCAAGTAAAAAAGCAGGACTTGATGAAATCGCTGCAATCGTTGTTAGTTTTGATGATTCCCAGATGATGGAAATCGCAATCATTGAGAACGTTCAACGTGAAGATCTAAATGTTATGGAAGAAGCACAAGGCTATCAATCACTTATTGAGAAACTTGGTCTAACACAAGAAGAAGTAGCGAACAGAGTGAGCAAGTCCCGTAGTCACATCACTAACTTACTCCGTTTACTGAAGCTTCCTAAACAAGTGCAAGAGATGGTTTCTGCAAATAAACTTACAATGGGTCATGTTCGTCCACTCGTTACAATTCAAGATGAAAAAGAAATCGTTAGAATTGCTCAAGAAATTTATGACAGAAAGTTATCTGTTCGTGAAGCTGAGAAATTAGTCAATTCACTTGGAAAAGAAGAAAAGCCAGTAGATAAAAAGAAGGATAATCCAGAATACAACTATGTGAAGTCACTCTTTGAGAAGAAACTCCAAACTCGTATTAGTGTTGACCCACATAAAGTCACCATCCATTTTACGGATGATGAAGATTTGAATAGAATCCTAGAGTCATTAGGAATTATTGAATAAGCAAGAATGGACGAAAGTTCATTCTTTTTCTTTAAAATAAGCTAGTAGTAACATTAATAAAGTATTGAATGCATATTATTACCGATTGATGACACTATGCTTCAATAGAAGATAATATTTATGTAAAGTATTAAGTAAACACGTAAGGAGATTTTTATGTCAGAAAAAATAGAAATAAAACAACCTCCCTTGAAATTTAGAGAGACACAGTCTTTACTAAAGGAACTGGAGAGTCATCTAGGGATGCCAATCATTGTATACTGGAACTCATTTAATGGTGGAGTATGTCAAAATGATGTCATGGCATTTTATAACTTATTTAAAAAGGTAGGGAAAAAGAAAAAAGTAGCGCTCTTTATAAAATCAGATGGTGGTGATACTGTAGCTGCATTACGTATCGTTAATGTAATTCGTAACTATGCAGACCATGTTACAGCACTGATTCCTCTTGAGGCAGCTTCATCAGCAACTTTAGTAACACTTGGAGCTGATGAAATTAAGATGGGACCACTTGCTTACATCACTCCTATTGATTCATCCAAACGTCATCAACTTTCACCACTTGACCCAGTAACAAACGGGAAGGTATCTGTATCTCAAAACGAGGTTCAACGTATTGAGAAGCTATGGAAAGAGAATGCACCTGAAGGATCATCAAATCATCACTACCAAGAATTATACAAATACATCCACCCGGTAGTACTTGGATCTCTTGATCGCTCAAGCTCATTATCGATTCGTGTTGGTAAATCTATTTTGTCTTATCACAATGATGACGAAGAAGAATGTGAACGTATTAGTATCAAGTTGAACAGCGATTATCCAGCGCACTCATATCCTATTGTTTTACATGAGGCAAAAGAACTAGGACTCAACGTCAGTGAAATGGATCCTAAAATTCATGACTTACTATTAGAATTAAATAGTGTGTATTCTGAGATGGGTAATAAAGCATTTACAGACTTTGATGAGTATAATTATCATGATAACCAAATTCTTAATATTCTAGAAGCAAACGATCTTCAATTGTACTACCAAAATGATAAAGATTGGTCATATATTAAAGAAGAACGTCGTTGGCAAGTTCTTAATGACAATAGCTACTGGTATAAAGTCAGCTTTGATGAAGATAATAATGTAGAAAAAGATATTCTATATATTTCATAATGTGATATTAAAGGTAATGCTACAGGTATTACCTTTTTTCTTGGTTCATCTGTGATAAAATATAGAGAGGCAAAGGTGAATCTATGAATTTAATATTAATAACACAGATATTTGCAGTAGTTTTAGCAATTAGTGCAATACCATTAGGAATTTATCTTTATAACAAAAAGATAATCAACAATTATACAATTATCGCTATTTTAGCGTATTTAGCATTCTTTAGTAATTTTGAAGGAACACCCATATTTGCTTGGAATACTAATAATATTATTCTAAGATTTATCAATGATTACTTAATTATTAATCTATGCGCTGCAGCACTTACATTTATTGCTGTGGCGATAGCAATGAGAATAATCAATGCTTTTACAAAGAAGAAATAGGAGGTAATAACATGATTTTAGCATTTACAGGGGCAGGAATTAGTCAAGCGTCTGGAATTCAAACATTCATGGAACGTCCAGACATAAGAGATCATTTACACAGAGATTTTGCAATCGAGAATCCCGAAGAATATCGTAAGACTCTAAGAAATTTAGTTGATGTTGTAGAACAAGCAGAACCAAACGATGCTCACATTGCTTTAGCAGAATATAAAATCCCAATCCTTACAATGAATGTGGATGGATTGCATCAAAGTGCAGGGAGCGAAAGCGTTGTGGAACTTCACGGAGGACTTCCTACAGAAGATGAAATGGATTATGCGGATCAACTCTACAATAAGCCAGTGTTGTATGGTGATCCTGCACCGAATTACTATAAAGCAATAACTAAAGTCTCTGCTTTAACAGAAGATGATATCTTTTTAGTTATTGGGGCTTCTCGCTTCACTCAGATTGCAGTTGAGCTTAGAGAAATCGCTCATTATCAAGGGGCAGAAATTATTGAAATTCAAGAAGATGCAGTTCGAGAAGTACGATATGTATTAGAACAAGAATTTAAGAACAAATAAAAATGAAGCAACTTTATTAGGAAACTAAAGAGTTGCTTCATTGCACTTTATAACAATCTTCCTTATAATAAACACATGATAACAGATACAATAGTAGCAATTATAACGGCACTCCAAGAGAGTGCAATATCCGTCATTAGGTTGAGTGGTAGCGATGCAATTCCGTTAGCCAATCAACTCTTTTCACGTGATTTAAATGAAGTAGAGTCACACACTGTCTCATATGGTCATATTATTGATCCTATTAAGAATCAAGTGGTTGATGAGGTTTTGGTAAGTGTGTTTAAAGCACCAAAAACGTACACTCGTGAGGATGTAGTAGAAATAAGCTGTCATGGTGGTGTTCTTGTAACAAAAAAAATATTAGAATTGTGCTTATCCATAGGAGCACGTATGGCTGAACCAGGTGAGTTTACCCAAAGAGCGTTCCTTAATGGACGAATTGATCTTTCACAAGCAGAGTCAGTTATGGAATTGATTCAAGCGCCCAATGAGTTTGCTCAAGAACTCGCAATTTCTGGCGTTCAAGGAAGTGTTACACAACTCATTAATCCATTACTAGAAAAACTGATACAAATTATCGCAAATATTGAAGTAAACATTGATTACCCTGAGTATGATGATGTTACTGTCCTTACTGAAGATGTAATTTTACCACTCTCTAAAGAGTTCTTACTGGATCTCGATAAGATTCTTAAAGAGTCTAAGAGTGGAAGAATTATGAAAGAAGGCGTTAAGACAGTAATATTAGGAAAACCTAATGTTGGTAAATCAAGTATTCTAAACGTCCTACTGGATGAAGATAAAGCAATCGTAACGGATATAGCTGGAACGACAAGAGACCTTGTAGAAGGCTGGATACGTCTTCAAAACGTTGCCTTACACTTAATCGATACCGCTGGTCTTCGTGACACAGGTGATGTTATAGAACAAATAGGAATTGAAAAGAGCCGACAAGCTTTGGAATCTTCTGAACTAGTGATTGTAGTCTTTGATGCTTCACAAGAACGTGATGAAGAAGATAAGATGTTACTAGAGCTTACAAAAGATAAAGATCGAATTATTGTTTACAATAAAACTGACTTAATTAAGAATGAAGATAGTGAAGGTGTTTCTGTTAGTGCAATTGAAGGAGATATTCATGAACTTATTGATGCCATCAATACAAAGTATGAAGATCATACCGTTGCATTAAGACGACCAACACTTTCAAATCAACGACATATCGCAGCTGTACAAAAGAGCTATTTAGCAATGCAAAGAGCAATAGAAGCTCTAGAAATAGGTATGGAGCTTGATTTGGTCACAATAGACCTTAATGAATCTTATATTGAACTTGCATCAGTAGTAATGGCTAAAGAAAACATAAACGTTCTTGATGAGATATTCTCAAGATTCTGTTTAGGGAAGTAGAGATAGTAATGAATAAAGGATGGATAGATTCACATGCTCATTTAGTAAGTGAATCCTTATATGATAACTTTGATGAATATGTTCAAAATGCAATCGACAATGATGTAACAACGATTAATATAATCTGTGGAAATTTAGATGAAGTTAAGAAGGCTTTAGCAAAAGTTGAGAATAACCCGATGTTTCATTTATCAATTGGAGTACATCCCACAAGTGTTCAGGATGTTTCAACGGATGAAATGGAAGAAATGATGACATACCTAAATCATCCCCAAGTTATTGCGGTTGGTGAAGTTGGAATAGATTATTATTGGGATGATAGTACGAAAGAACTTCAACATCAACGATTAATTGAACAAATAAGAATAGCGAATGAAGCAGATTTACCAATCATTGTACATCTTAGAAACAACCCAGATAACAGTGAAGCTGTTGATGATCTTATTCGCATTCTACAGAAACACGAAGTGAATAAACGTGGTGTGATTCATTGTTATACCGATACGGTTGAGAATGCTAAGGTATTTCTAGATATGGGGTACTACTTAGGATTTGGTGGTATCATGACATTTAAGAATGGTGGAAACGTAAGAGATGCTCTTGCTGTAACACCTATTGATAGAATCTTGTCGGAAACTGATTCTCCTTATTTAGCACCAGTTCCCAAACGAGGAAAAACGAATCAACCAGCATATGTAATGTATGTTGGTAAGGCTCTTAATGATGTATTTGGTAAGAATATGATAGATCAACTTCAAGATAATTACTCAAGGTTGTTTAATAAAGTACAAAAATAAGCCCTCAGGGGCTTTTACTTTAAGAATGGTATGTTTATCTTGTGAATTGTACACAAAGTTCACAGATACACTGTATAATAAATGGTAATAAGATAGGAAAGAGGATTGAGAACATGGAAAATCGCTTCATTGAAGATCTTGGTGTTTTCGCTTTCGAGTACGAGGGCTATCTTAGTATTGTAAGGCTTGATAAAAAAATACGCCTTTATACAATAGAATTTAACGTTAGTGATGAAGAAAATGGTTTGTTCTTAGATTATATCGATGATTTAAGAGAAACATATCCTACTTTGGGAGCACAACGAAGATTTAAGAAACACAAATTAATTATTCCAATAAACATAAAAGATATGGATTTAAACGTTGAACTAATTCGTATTATTACGCTCTTATCAGAAGAGTTGGCTGCTCGCTCATACACTCAACGATGTGATCGTTCCGGAAGGACGGATGAATTGGGTGTGTATCGTATAGGTAATCAAGTGGAAATATTAAATAGAGAGATATACTTTGGAATACTAGAAAATAAAATTGAAGAAATTCATCCACGAGGGTCACTTGTTCAAGGTTATTTGGGAGCATTAATAGGAATGGTAATAGGAGTTGCCTTATGGGTTCTTATATCACAGCTCCGGATCCTTGCAGGTATTGTTGGTTACGCGATTGCTTACTTTGGTATTAAAGGCTTTGAAAGAGCCTACCAAACACCAAATCGCAATCAGATAATATCGATTGGATTGATATCAATACCAGTAATTGTATTATCGGAATATCTCGCAAATGCAGTGAAAATATTTATGACCAACCCAAATGTTGTATCGTTTGGTACATTTTTGACTCAGTATTACCCAGAATTAATTCGAAATTTTGGATTGCTTCAACCCATGGCAATTAATGCCTTGATTGGAATAGTCCTCAGTGTCTTGTACATGGTACCGTCACTGAAACAAATGATACGCAATAATTCCAAAGAAAGAATAGCCTATCCAGTGATAGATGCTCAAGAAGTAAAACAAGGTTAAAACGACGACTCGATATTTTATGAAAATTTTGAGATAATACGGAAGTAAGGAGAATGATGATGGAAAGTATTAAAGAACTACGAAGTACTTATTCATATATGAATGATATAGAAACACTCTATGGTAAAGAGAATGAAATATTCTTTACTGTAGCACCTTTAGAGAGAAAAAATATGATTTGCATTAGTCTTTCAGTGAGCGATGCAAGAGACCATATAGATGAATTACAAGCACTAAGAACAACATATGATGCTATACCAATGGGTGGTGTTTATATGGAGGGCTTAGTATTAAATGTAGAATTAAATTTAATCAATCTTGATACAAAAGAACAGTTCAATGAAATTGTGGATGCAGTAACCCTACAGCTCGCTGCTGGTAATGTTCATAATATCAGTAGTATTGATGGAACTTCTGAAGATGTTGGAATCTTCAGAGTGGGTACAAAAGTTCAAATTCTTGATGGGGCAACGTTTGAAGATCAAAAAGAAGCTCAATCAGGGTATAAAAAACGTAAAGATAACCTCACAGTGGCATGGCTAGCTGCTATTGGAGGTATGCTTGCTGGTGTTGGTGTTTGGGTTCTAATTAACCAAATCGGTTTTATAGCGGGTCTTGCAGGTTATTTAATTATCCATTGGGGTATTAAGTTATTCCGTCAATTTGGAGGAACATTAAGCCGACGTGATGTATACATCATGTTTGGTTTAAGTGTTGTGATGATTATCTTTGCAGAGTTGTTATCAACAACGTTCTCCTATTGGAGAGCCTTTAATAATGTGATCTCAATATCTTTCTTTGAAGTGTTTAAAGAGGTATTGAAAGTCATTCCAAAAGAACCAGGAATACTAAAGAATTTCTTAATGAACGTTGCAATCGGATTGGGCTTATCTGTATGGTCAAGCTGGGGCTTGATTCAATCAGCTCTAAACTTTACTTCAGCAGGTGGAGAAAAACGAGTGCGTCGTCGTAATAACAGATTAATGTAGGTGTAGAATGAAAACAAAAGAATTAACAGTACAAGCGTTTATTGCCGGTGTGTATGTGGCATTATCGCTTTTCTTAATGCCATACACATTTGGTCCCATTCAAGTAAGGGTAGCAGAAATGACACTCCTTCTTTTATTCTTTAATAAGCGTTATAGTTTTGGAATAACATTGGGATGCTTAATTACGAATCTATTCAGTCCCTTAGGACTGGTTGATGTAGTATTTGGAACATTTGCGACAGCGGTAAGCTGTTATGCAATGGTTAAGACAAAGAATACATATCTAAAACTAATGTGGCCAGCCGTATTTAATGGCATTATTATTGGATTAGAATTAACGGTATTATTCAAAGAATTCCCATTCATTTTTAACATGTTTTTTGTAGCTGTGGGTGAGGTTATTGCAGTATTTCTTCCAGGAATTGTGATGAAAAAGAAAGTTCTAGAAAACCCTGCTTTGCATGATTTCTTCTCGTAATCACACAAACTCACATAATTGCATATTGACATTAAAACACCACTAAACAGTGGTGTTTTTTGTGTTTCTTTAATCAATTATTTCAAAAAAAACGCACATAATTTGACCGAAAATTGCTGTTGTGCTATATTTTCGAGGTCTTTTTTGAAAGGAGACAAATTTTTATGAAGAAATACAAATTGGCAATTGTTTTACTAGCCATGGTATCAATCATTAGCGGTTGCTCTATAAATGCAGAAGCAGCGCAAGAAATTACTTATCCGACATTAAATGATATTACAAGTAGTGACGAGGAACCTTATCGGTTTGAGATTGAGACCGTAGTAGAGGAACTCGATGAGCCAGAAGTCATCGAAAGATCTGGCAGTGAAGTTGTAAGTGGTGGTGCATCATGGTTATATGCAAAAACACAAGACGGAGCTCGTGGAACTAAGGAAACGAAATACAAAAAGACATTTAACATCTTAGGCGAACTCTTATCACGTGTAGAAATTCCAAATTCGGAAGCTGTAACAGATACAAAACCGACACTTTATGAAAGTGGACAACGCGCACAAAGAGGTGCATACTTTACATCTGAAAAAATTACTCGCTATGGTGCAAACTGTAACGGATGTGGTGTTGGAGCAGATGGAAGAGGATCAACCTCAGCAGGCATTTTAGTTGGCGACAATGAAGTTCGTCAAAGAGATGGTTCATGGAAGACAGGAGTAACATATGAAGGTTACTACATTCTAGCAACATCTTCTTCAATTCCTTTATGTTCAGTAGTAGAAATATCCAACCACAAAATTAGTGGAGCTGGAGTTCAACCTGGTGTTCCGTTTAAAGCGATTGTATTAGATCGTGGTGGAGCAATTCAAGGTTCTAAACTTGACTTATTCGTAGGTCATGAAAACAATCCGCAAATGTCTATTGGAAGCATGAGAGGCGTTAAAGTCGAAATTCTTAGCTTAAACAGTAGAACACGTACTAATGGTACATGGGGATGTGGCATATAAAATCAAACATCAACAGTAATTGTTGATGTTTTTCTATGTCTAAATAGATGATGTATGTCCCTAAGATGCTAAAGATATTGTAGAATAGAAGATAGAATGAATGGAGAAACACTCTATGTCAAAAGTTAAATTGTTTATTGCATGTTCCTTGGATGGGTATATTGCTACAGAAGACGGATCTGTGTCATGGTTAAATGACTTGCCTCAGTTTGAAGAAGATGCAAGCTACGATGAGTTCTATCAATCCGTTGGAGTGCTTGTTATGGGGAGTAAAACCTATCTACAGATAGTAGATGAGCTTTCAGAGACTTGGCCTTATCCTGGCGTAAAAACCTATGTGCTCAGTTCTAAAATAAGTAGAGATGATGATTTGATTACCTCTGTTAATATGCCAGTGGAGACACTCGTTCGAAAACTTAAAGAAGAAAGTACTGAAGACATATGGATCGTAGGGGGAAGTCATATAATTAGCCCTCTTATCAATCATAATCTTATTGATGAGTATATGATTGGGATTGTTCCGATAATATTGGGAAACGGAATCCCTTTATTTCAATCAATTGAGAACCCCAAGCATTAAGACTCATAAATACGTTTCGAAAGAATGATATCGTCTATGTTCATTACGCTCCTAAGGATCGTATTTGAACGTTTTTGTATGAGGAGGTGAGTATCATAGACAACTATGATGAATTCGCATATATGGTGCTTGCAATTGTCTCAGAGATACCAAGGGGAAAAATTCTTACATATGGAACGCTTGCGAAAAAAGCGGGTTATCCTAAGAACTCTCGCTTGGTAGGCAAGGTTTTGTCGAGTGCTTCACTTTATGGAAACTACCCTTGCCACAGGGTTGTGAATGTAACAGGAAGATTAGTACCTTCTTGGCCTGAACAAAGGAAACTATTAGAAGATGAAGGTATTACATTTAAACAATCCGGCCATGTAGATGTGAAGAAACACTTGTGGGATTAGTGTCTCGAATTACGGAATGTGTTGTGAGTGTTTTAATCAGATAAAGAAGCATGGTATAATATTTTTATGAAAAAGCCAATTATTAAAGAAGTTATTGTCGTTGAAGGAAAACATGATGCTGAAAAGCTAGCGAAGTGTGTAGAAGCAGATGTAATAGTAAGCAATGGAACACACGTATCAAAAGAATTCTTAGCTTTGTGTAAAGATCTTAACGAACGCCGTGGAATTATCGTCTTTACAGATCCTGATGGACCTGGAGAGCAGATTCGTCGTAAAATCATTGAAGAAGTAGGAACAACTAAACATGCTTCTTTACACATTCTTCAAACCAAGAAGAAGCAAAAAGTAGGCATTGAACATGCAGACTGTGAAGACATACTAGAAGCCTTAAAGCATAGTGCGACTTATGATATCGTTCGCACTAGTATTGAATGGTCAGATTTTATTGCTCTAGGTTTAAGTGGAAAAAGTGATAGTCAAGAACGCCGTGATGTATTATCAGAAGCATTTCACTATCCGAAATCAAATGCAAAGACAAGTTTTAAATATTTAAATATGATTGGAATAAGCTATGAAGAATGCTTGGAAATCTTGAAAGAGAGCTCATTATGAAAACAATTGCTAATTACTCAGTAAGTATGGAAATTCTTAAACGATACGAACGTCGTGCAAAGAAACACTACGGTCAAAACTTTATTATTGATCCATCAGTCGTTCGTAATATCGCAAATCACAGTGGTGAAGGTGATTTTGTATTAGAAATTGGTCCTGGACTGGGAGCATTAACACAACAACTGGCTCACAACTATAAACACGTTGTGGCTTACGAAATCGATGAGCATATGGTTGAAATACTAAGTGAAACATTAGAAGACTATGATAATATTGAAATCATTCATGAGGACTTCCTCAAAGCTGATTTATCGAAATATCCACAACCTTTAACTGTTTGTGCTAACTTACCGTATTACATTACAACGCCTATCTTATTCAAATTAATGGAATATGATATTGCGAAAATGACAGTAATGGTTCAAAAAGAAATTTCAGACCGTCTCACTGCAAAACCAAACACCAAAGATTACGCTGCTTTAAGTATTCAAATGCAATATTACTTTGATATTAAGACTGTGTTGAAAGTCTCAAAAGAGAGTTTTCATCCACGTCCTAATGTAGAGTCTAGTGTCATTCAATTTATTCCAAAAAATCAGAGTTTACCTTTTAATGAAAAAGACTTTTTTGTATTTGTAAAGAAATGCTTCCAGTTCCGACGCAAGACACTGGTAAATAATCTCAAAACTTTAGAACTTGATTGTAATTACCAAGAAGTCTTAGAGAGTCTTGATATTAATACAAATGTAAGAGCAGAGAGCCTTACATTTAATGATTACGTGAGACTCTATGGAGTCCTATATGCAAACTAAAGCATATGCAAAACTTACCTTGTGTTTGCATGTGAAAGATAGAGTCAATGGATCTTTACATTTTCGTAATGTAACGGTACCCATTGACCTTTTTGATATGGTCTATCTTGAGAAAAGCGAAACAATGCATATTGAGACAGATAAGAAGTATCTTCCCAATGACAAAAGAAATACAGTCTACAAGGCATTAATCTTACTTAAAGAAACATACGCTATTAAAGATAACTTTAAAGTAAGAATCGTTAAGAATATACCTACTCAATCTGGATTGGGAGGCGGGAGTGCTGATGCAGCAGCGGTCATACGAATGATTAATGAAATGTATGCATTAGACCTTAGTCGAGAAGAACTCATCAACATAGCACGAAAGATTGATGAGGATACACCGTTCTGCCTCTTTAATGAAGCAAGCATTGTTGAAGGTATTGGAGATATCTTAACTCCAATAGATATTATAGAACCACTTTATTATATATGTGTTAAACCAAGCTTTGGTGTAAGTACAAAAGGATTCATGAAGAAGTTTGATCATTTCCAAACAGAAGACAAAGTTGTAGCGTGTATCGAAGCATTAGAAGAAAAAAATTATAAAAAATTAAGCGACAACATGCATAATGACTTCCAAAAAAGTGTTGTTCGTCACAATAGTAGAATGAGAAAAATAATGCGTACTCTACGCGAACAAGGTATGGATGGAGTTAGTATGAGCGGTACAGGAACGAGTGTCTTTGGGTTATCACAAGATATCGATGAGGTTCGTGAAGCATACAAACGAATTGCAACAAAATTTTCATTTGTGAAATATGGCGAGATTAAGCCGAAATTATAATGTGAGTTGTGGTAGAATAATAACGACGGAGGTTATTTTATGAAGAATGCAATTATCCTTGCTTCAGGTAAGGGAACACGCATGCAGTCTGAGACCAATAAAGTACTTCATGAGATTCTAAAGAAACCGATGATAGAAATGTTAGTCGATAATTTAGATGCAAATCATGTGGACTCTATTATCACAGTTGTAGGGCACCAAAGAGAACAGATTATGGATTATCTTGGAGATCGTGTTACATATGCGATAGTCAATGATAAGCAGACTGCGATTACGTCTCTAATGAATATTGATTTGGGCACTGAGGACAGCTCAACATTAATTCTATTTGGAGATATCGCATTACTACAAGCAGATACTATAGAATCAATTTATAGTAAACATGAAGGTTATGATCTAACTCTTGTAACTTCAATCGTTGATAACGCAGCAGATTATCGCCGTGTCGTTCGCGATAATCAAGGAGCTATCGATCGAGTTGTAGATCACCGTAGTGCAGACATGAATACAGTCGAATCTCGAGAAATTAGCTTGGGTGTATTCTGTGTAAAAACATCACTATTACATAAATATCTACCAGAATTAGTTGATGAACACTATGAAAACGAAATGAATGTTGTAAGACTAGTTGAAATTATGAAACAAAACGGTCATAGTATACAAGGATTGCGTAATTCAGAAATCAGCCAATTCTTAGGAATCAATGATCGAGTTCAGCTCTATGAAGCAAGTCAATGGCTTCAAGAGAAGATAAATAGAAAATGGATGGAGAATGGTGTTACTATCATTAATCCAGACAATACGTTTATCGGACCGGATGTTATTATAGGTAAAGATGTAACAATCTACCCTAATAACCATATCTATGGAAAGACCGTAATTGGTAAAGGTAGTGAAATTCTTCCAGACTCATGGCTAGAAAATGCGGTGATTGGCGACAATACCCACATTGATAGCTCACGTATTACCGATAGTAGTGTTGGTAACAATGCTTCAGTAGGACCACATTCTCATTTACGATTAAATTGTAAAGTTGGAGATAACACTCGTATTGGTAATTTTGTAGAGTTTAAAACAGTAGAATTTGGTGATTTATCACGAAGTGCGCATTTAACATATCTTGGCAACGCAGTTGTTGGCAAAGATGTGAATATTGGTTGTGGTGTTGTAACGGCTAACTATGATGGCGTTAACAAACACAAGACAGTAATTGGAGATGGCGTGTTTATTGGTAGTCATACAGCTCTTATTGCTCCTGTAAGCATTGGTAACAATGCTCTAACAGCTGCAGGGTCTGTTGTGACAGAAGATGTTGAAGACGGTGCAATGGCGATTGCTCGTTCAAGACAAACTAATAAAGAAGGATATGGATTCAAATTTAAGGATAAAGAAGGAAAAAAACAATGAATAAAGGGAACACAGTAATCTTTGCGTTATCATCAAATGTTGAATTGGCACAAGAGATCTGTCAACATTTGGACACAGACTTAGGTAAGATTGATGTTCGTCACTTTGCGGATGGCGAAATTCTTATCGAACCTTTAGAATCAGTACGTGGTAAGCACGTTTATATTATTCAATCGACATGTCGTCCTGTAAGTGAGACATACATGGAAGTATTAATTGCTATTGATGCATGTCATCGTGCATCAGCTTCAGAGATTACATTGATTATGCCGTACTACGGTTATGCTCGACAAGACCGTAAAGCACGTGCACGTCAACCTATTTCATCGAAGTTAATGGCAAACTTATTAACTACTGCTGGAGCAGATCGTGTTGTTACTATTGATCTTCATGCACCTCAGATTCAAGGTTTCTTTGATATTCCTACAGACGACCTTACAGCTGTAGCGATGATTGGTCAATATTACCGTAATAAAAACTTTACTGATGAAATTGTTGTTGTATCACCAGACCATGGTGGAGCTACTCGTGCTCGTAAACTATCAGATACAATTCCAAATTCAACAATCGCAATCATTGATAAACGTCGTACAAAACCAAATGTAGCAGAAGCTATGAACTTAATTGGGGATGTTGATGGTAAAGTAGCAATTATTATTGATGATATGATTGATACTGCAGGTTCATTAATGGGTGGCGTTGATATGTTATATGAGAAAGGTGCTAAAGCAGTTTATGCAGCATGTACTCATGGAATCTTATCAGGACCAGCATTAGATCGTATTAATGAATCACACATTGAAGAAGTATTGATTACAAATACAATTCCTCTTGTTCCAGAAGCACGAGAAATTAAGAAACTTAAACAAATTTCTGTTGGCTATATGTTAGCGAAATGTATTGAAGCGATTCAAGATCACACACCTGTTAGCTCACTCTTTGAACTATTCAATGACTAAGACTTACAGATCTGTGAATGTTGTGATTGTCTTTCATCCTGATGGGGAAAAGGTACTAATGTGTCATCGTACGAAAAACCCTTATCTTGGCTTGTATAATTTTGTTGGTGGTAAGAAGGAAGCCAATGAAAGTGATGACGAAGCAGCATATCGTGAATTATTTGAAGAAACAGGGATATCATCCCAAGACATTGAATTAACCCATCTTTTTACAACGGATTATCATCTTGATGAAATTTCACTCTTTGTATATTTTGGTTCTTTGGAATCAGAAGTTGAGCTTAGAAGTGAGAAACATCCATTGCATTGGATACCAATCAAAGGAACTGACTTTGCAGATGAATCAAAATTTGCAGGTCAAGGAAATATTAAACATATGATTGAGATTATTCAGGAATCGAAGCAAAGAGAAGGATTATAATAAAAGAACACACCTTGCGAAAGGTGTGTTTTGTCGTTTATATCTGAATATACTCATTAGATTTGAACGAGTAAATGTAGGCGTTAATCTGATGATTAGGAAATTCTTGTTTAAGAATATCAGCATAATGAGAGATTTGACTCTTGTAAGTGTTAATAAGCTCCTCGTGACTGAGGTTATCACTCTTAAAGTCTACAAGAACGAGTTGAGTCTTATTATATGCAAAGAAGTCAATAATACCTTCTCCGTTACTATCGATAAATGGCATCTCATGCTCAATAGTATCAAACGTATAAAGTTCTTGAGTGAATGGATGAGTATTGTAACGGCGTAATGGATCTTGATAACGAGCTTCAAAAGCATCTAAATCATCGGAGGTCCATTTTCTGTTTGGTAGTGATTCAATTGCGTTGTGAAGTGTCGTACCAAAGCTTAAACCTTCTTGAGAATAACGGTTGAAATCTAAATCTCTATTTTGAACACTTGGGATAGCATGAATTTCTTCATCGAAGAGTTGTGTGAAACGTTGTTCTTCAACATGTTCTAGAGTTTCAAGAGCCTCAGTCTCGATATCATTTGCATCAATTCGTTTAAGAATTGTTGATGTAGGACTCGCTGCATACAATAATTCGGCTTTACGTTTATGATTGAACAGTGTTGAGAAAGATAATTCTTCAACTTGAAACTCCCTAACGCTATCCACAATAACGAGATGTTTCTGTGGACGAGTCAAGGCAACATAAAGTAAACGCAGATTCTCTTCCATTTCTTCGTGGTTTTGTTTCGTCTCCATAATATGACGAAGGATGTTCTTGGAAGCAATACGTTTTGGTAAGTCTATTTTATTAAGTGCAAGACCCATTGAGTCATCAACTAAGAGTGTTGCATCATGATCAAATACTTTATGTGCTCCCATTCCCCAAAGAAAGACAATAGGGAACTGTAAACCTTTAGACTGGTGAATGGTCATTGCTGTCACAACATCTGCATCCTGACTTAGTGGAGAGGCTTCAGAGCTAATGTCATTCTCAAAGGTGCGAATGAAGCGTATGAATCCTAGTAAACTTGGAATGGAATTCTGTTGGTACTGTGTAGCTTTTTCAAGTAAGAAGTCTAAATTGGTTTTCTCTTGAAGAGAAATGCGTTGGTAGGTGTCATTGATAAGATAGATTTCTTGCAAGATAGAAACGATATCGATACGTTGCCATGAATAAATAGCGTTTCTCAAGATTGTATAGGTGTTAGGATCAAGGTCTTCTAATGCACGGCGTAAAGAACCAGATTCATGTAAGTATAAATTTCCTAACATATCAGGAGTGTAGTTAAAGAATGTTGAACCTAAGACTTTAATGTAGTAATAATCATGAGGATTAATTACTAGATTAAGTAAATTCAGTATATCCTGAATAATTGGAGATTGATAGAAGCCACTGCGGTCATCAATGTAGTGAGGGATGTTCGCTAACTCTAGAGCTTCTTTCAAAGGAGCTTTAGCTGTATGAGATCGAACAAGCACAACCATGTCTTTAAACTTGTATCCCATTTTATGATATCGAATCATTTCCTGGGAAATATACTGAGCTTGTTGTTGGGCAGAGGTTTCTTTGAACTTATCACTACCACGTTCAATGATATGAAACTCAACAGGATAAGAATCTTCTGCTTGGCTTGATAGACCAACATTCACATTGTCACTTTCACTATAACTAATACCATAGCTTAAGTTCATAAGATTATTGAAAACGATGTTATTGTAGTCGACGATATCTTTCTTCGAACGGTAGTTATATGAGAGAGATAAGTTAGTAATGGATTCATCACGCATTAAGGATTGCATTATCTTAGGTTTAGCGCCTCGGAAACGATAAATGGATTGCTTAATGTCACCAACACGGAAGATGTTCTTACCATTTGAAATTAACCGAATTATTTCGTCTTGAGTCTCATTCGTATCTTGGAATTCATCAACCATTATTTCTTGATAGATATTTCGAACTTGCGCTGCAATGATGCCATTATTAAAACTTAATATCTCAAGAGCTAATGATTCAAAGTCACTGAAATCAAAAGCATTCTTTTCAACTTTTAATTGATTGTAGCTTTCGAGATACATGTCAGTGATTTCTAAGAGTTTATGAATATCGCTTGCTTGATTGTTTAAATCTTCAAATGCTTCTTCAAAAGGAATATAACTACCAAAGAGATTGTTAATCTCTTTTTGAAGATTACCACGTGTTTTGGAGTAGTTATCATCTTTTGAGTCTGGTACGATTTTAAAATCAAACAAACTAGGCAACATACTATAGAAACTATCGTCATGATCTAAGCATTGCTTCTGTATGGAGTTAATACTCTCGATAAGGTCAAGGAAAGCAAGTGTCTGAGTGAAGAATTTCTCTTGCTTCTTGTCGTTAGCGTCATGAATTGCATCGCTAATCGAAATAAGATTCATCATTTCTTTCTTTATGGACTCAAGATTATTGATGTACATTGTAAAGAATAAATCTTGAATGTCTTGAGGAAAATCTTGGAGTGATTGTGCTCGATAGAGATTAAGAACTTCATTCTTAGCTGATTCAGGATCTTTCTTGCTTAAAATCCAAGTAGCGATATTCTGAATCGCTTTTTTTAGTCCATCAAAGTCTATGGGGTTATTGGAGAACGTATCGAGCAAGTGTTGCATTGTATCAGGTTCTTGAACGAGCCAATATCTAAACGTAGTGTCCATGGCTTCGTTTTGAAGAAGCTGTACTTGAGAATCATCTAAAATCGAGTTTGCTCGATCAGGATCAATACCAAGTACATAACCATAGTTCTTAATGATGGTGAGACAGAATGAGTGAATTGTAGAAATTTGTGCAGTTTCAACTAAAGAAATTTGTTGTGCAATGAATGCATCTTCTTTTTCATTGTAAGCATTATTTAATGCTGCAAGAAGTCGTGTTTTCATTTCACTTGCTGCTGCTTCAGTAAAGGTCATTGCGCAAATTGCATCAAGGCGAACATTATCTTCAATAATACGTTTCATAAGACGTGCAATCAGTACTGTTGTCTTACCTGCCCCTGCTGAAGCAGAAACTACAATATTATTACCCAAGCCATTGATTGCTTTGAGTTGTTCATGATTGAATTGTGTCATGTATCGCTACGATCCTTTCTATAGTTTGCTTCTTCGAGAGTCATCTTGATTAGGTTTTTATCTAAGACACCGTTAAGGATATTTTCTTGTATGTCGTTATAGATTATTCTAAGGACTTCCTCAACTTTTTCGATGTCATACATTGCATAGCTTGTCATACCTGCTTTAGTTTCACGTAAGCCACCAAAGTAATCAGTAGAGTTGAACGTTGTCTCAGGAGCTTCGAAAAACCATCCTGAGAACTTTTGATCATTTAACCATAACGTATCAGAGTTGTCATCACTCATCTGTAAGCCTTTTGAAAAGGAATAAGAATAAAGACTGGTGTTTATGTTTCTAAATCTAAATCCATAGTAAAACACACCCAGTACGTCTCGTTCATATTGACGTCTTGCAATTAAAGCATAGCTTAAAAGCTGTAATTGACTACCTGCTGTAACTGATGCAGGTGACAAGGATTGTTTTGAGGACTTGTAATCAATGACGATTAGTTGATTATTATTGGCATCGATACGATCGATAATACCTCGTAAACGAATGTTCTTAAACATATCTGAAACATCAAACCATGATTCTCTTTTCAAGGGGACAAGGTCAGTATCAGCAACTGCATCTTTCAGGTGTTTAACTACATAACGCATCATAATATCATTTCGAGCTTTAATCATTTGGATACGAGGAGAGGATTCAGGGAAGACCTTCATTAAGTCATTCCATGAGGTATCATCCAGTCCAAATAATGAATGTTCGACAATACTATGGTTCAATGTACCAATAATACGAGGGTCGAAAGAGAGCCTTTCGGGTTTACGTGTTTGAAGAGCACGTTCAATAAAGAACTCGTAGGGATCATCGAGGTATTTTTGGAAAGCTGAAATTGATCCAACAATCTTACCTTCTTTTAAATAGAGTTCATTTGCAAGTATTCTTGAAAGGGATGGAGAGTTCTTTTTGGTATTAATTATTTGGTCTACTTTCCAAGCTTCTAATGGAACATTGTGTGCAGCACAGAAGGACTCTATTGGGTAAGAAACTTCAATTCCTTTTCCTTCGTATGTTGATGAGGAATAACTAAGCGTAAGCTTTTTGCTCATTTTAAAGAATCGCTTTTGATCTTGTAATTGATACTCTGTTCTTTCCTCCAAGCTCGGATAGCCTTGAATACTGCTTAAATACTGTTCATCGATAATACCTGTTCGCTTTGAAATACTTGGATATGCTGATGCCCCAAGATTCAGTACATAGAGATTCTCACAGGTAAAATGTGGTAATTCATTAATATCGACTACTCTTATATTTTCAGAGTTCTTTTCGCTTAGAGATAGTGAATCGAGATGATTCATGAAAAAATTATAGGTCTCTTCTGAATAGAGAGGATGGTTTGTCTCGATAAAGTTAAGCAACGGTTTAAGATTGATAAACGAGTTGTTTTGAATTATGTTATAAGAGAAGTGTAGTGCTCCCTTAAAGTCACACGCAAAAAGCTCTCTCAGGGCAGCCTGCAGTTTAACACTATCTTCTTGGATTCGTTGTTGAAGATACATCATATCTTTGTCGCTCGTGGTTTCATCAACATAATCAAAGGATTCCAAGACATCTTGGATTGTGAGTTCAAAATGACTTATGTAATATACAAGATCATCAGAAGTTTTTAGATTAAGAGGATTGGCTTCGAGAAACTCAATTAAAGCCTTAAGTGATTGTGTATGATTTAAGTTCATTGTTGCAATGAATTGCTTCTTAGCGTAATCAAAAGAACGATTTGATAAACTTAAATTCAATCCATAACGCTTAAAACTAGATTCCACAAGGGGAATATGATTGTTCAAGTTAGGTATTGCAATTACGACATCTTTTAAATCTAAAGTAAGAATTTCTTGGATTACTGCTTCAATTTCATGGCGAATATTAAGGGCGACTTTAAATGAAAGTGACTCTGGATTCTGTGTTGGTGATGCTTCAAACTGAGATCCATGTGATTTTAAGTAGTAAGTCTCAGCGTGTGAGAGGCCTTGAGGATAAACAGTGTATTGTACATTATCTACCATAGAAAAATCATGGTATAAGGGCTGGATACTCCTCAAAGCTTGGTAAATATCCTTGTGTAAATCAGTCTCTTTTGGTAAATCTGATAATCTAATGCCATAACATTGAAGTTCTTTAAGAAGTGACAACAATGATTGAATAGTTTTTGGAAAGAGTATGATGTTTTGAATTGTCTTAAAAGTTTGTGTCTTTAATGTTTCGTAACAAGCAATCTCTATAGCCTTCTTATCAAGATTCTTTTCGTTAACAGCAAAATCAAAAGGACGTACATTGACGCCAAATAAGAAATCTTTGGATTGTAGTAAATAATTTTCGTATTCTTTTATTGCATGATTGGCTAAAATTAGTGTATGTCTCATAGATTCCTCCATATCTCTTATTATAGACTATCTATCGATTGAAAAGTGTGAGACTTTGAATAAATCTGAAACTGTGGCACACTATAAGAAGTGTAAGAGTGGAGGGCATTATGGAATTAGTATCATGGAATGTTAACGGCTTAAGAGCTGTAATGAATAAAGGCTTTGATGATATCGTAAAAGAGTTAAATGCAGACGTAATCTGTCTTCAAGAAATTAAGATGCAAGAAGGACAACTGGATTATGTGCCAGAAGGATATCATGGGTATTTTAATTATGCAGTGAAAAAAGGATATTCAGGAACGGCTATCTTTACGAAGCAAGAACCTTTGAGTGTTCATTATGGTATCGGAATGGAAGAGCATGACCAAGAAGGTCGTGTAATTACTTGTGAGTATGATGATTTTTATCTTGTATGTGTTTATACTCCGAATGCACAACAAGAATTGAAACGTCTTGATTATAGAATGTTATGGGAAGATGCATTTAGAGATTTCCTAGTAACTTTAGATTTAGAGAAACCTGTAGTAGTCTGTGGAGATATGAACGTAGCACATAAAGAGATTGACCTTAAGAATCCAAAGACTAATAGATTCAACCCAGGTTTTAGTGATGAGGAACGTCAACAGTTTACAAACTTACTTGATGCAGGATTTATTGATTCCTTTAGATATATTCATGGTGACGTAGAAGAACGTTACTCATGGTGGAGTTACCGTGCAGCCGCAAGAACGAGAAATGTGGGCTGGCGTATCGATTACTTTGTGGTATCAGATAAATTAAAAGATAAAATCCAAGGTGCAGATATCTATGACAGCATCTTAGGTAGTGATCACTGCCCTGTCTATTTGCAATTAAACGTATAATAACTAGCAACACTGTCGTATTTGACAGTGTTTTTGCTGTCCTGAAGCGCATACATCGATTGAATGAAAAAAAACTAAGTCAATTAGAATGATAATACTAGTTTTATACCTAAAGTGTATGCTATACTTTAACCCGTGTGTACTAGAAAAGAAGCAGGAAAAAGAATGACATTTAAAGAATTAGGACTTTCTTCGGAAATTGTTAAGGCTGTCAATGAAAAAGGATACGAGAATCCAACAGACATCCAAGAACAAGCAATCCCAAGAATTTTAGAGGGCCATGACGTGTTGGCTCAATCACAAACAGGTACGGGAAAAACAGCTGCATTTGGTTTACCACTTATTAGCTTAATTGATCGTGTTGATAGAAAATATACACAAGGCTTAGTGCTTTGTCCTACACGTGAATTATGTATTCAAGTGGCTGATGAAATGCGTAGTTTTGCAAAGTATAAGGATGATTTAAGAATCATAAGTGTTTATGGTGGCGAGTCAATCGAAAGACAAATTCGTGATATCAAACGTGGAGCAGACATCGTTGTCGCAACTCCAGGACGTTTAATGGACCACATTCGTCGTAAAACACTTCGTTTCAATCACTGTAATCATATTGTATTGGATGAAGCAGACGAAATGTTAAACATGGGATTTGTCGATGATATTCGTGAGATATTTACATATCTTCCAGAACAACGTCAAATGGTTTTCTTTTCTGCTACAATGCCTAAGGAAATTGTGAAACTTAGTGATGACTTCTTAAACGAACCAGAACATATTCGTTTATCAAATAATAATTTAACAGTTTCACGTATTAAACAAGTTTACTATACTGTTGATCACGCTAAGAAAATAAACTTAGTAACCCAACTACTACAAATTCATGATGCTAAAGGTACAATGATCTTCTGTAATACTAAGAAAATGGTTGATGAATTAGCAACAGAATTAAATAAAGCAGGATTCCCTGCATTAGGTCTTCATGGTGACATGAAACAAGAAATGCGTTCTATGGTTATGGGTCGATTCAAACGTGGCCTTGTACAAGTTCTTATCGCTACTGACGTTGCTGCTCGTGGTATTGACGTTGATAGTATGGACGTAGTTATTAACTATGATGTTCCTCAAGAACTTGAATACTATATTCACCGTATTGGACGTACAGGACGTGCTGGTAAAGAAGGATTGGCTATTACATTAGTTAACCGTCGCCAACGTTATGCTATTAAGCAAATCGAACGTCTTGCAAACTCAACCATTGAAGAGTTACCGTTACCAACTAAAGAACAACTAAACGAAGTTCTTATCAAAATGTTGGCAGATGATATCCGTAAATGGTCAAATGTAGAACCAGGTAAATTATTTAATATAGCATACGAAGGTTTAAGAAACGAAGAATTCACTCAAGAAGACTTCATTTTAGCATTCATTAATAAGGCTATTGCAGAAAATAATCTCGAAGCAATGGAAACAGATGCACCAGAACGTAAAACAAAGAATCCAAACGTATTTGCACGTTTATCAATTTCTTTAGGTTCACGTCAAGGTATTAAAGCAGCACATATTGTAAGTGCAGTTGCAAAAGCATCAGGAATTCGTGGAAAAGAAATTGGAAAAATTGAAGTTGGCGATATTATGACTTTAGTTGATGTTCCTCAAGAACATGCACAAACAGCACTTAAAGCAGTAGGCAAGACTACAATTAAGGGACAAGCTGTAAATGTAGAGATTGTGGAAGAGAATATTGTTCAACAACCACGTAAACGTTCTGACCGAAACAAAGACTCGCGAAACGACCGTCCACGTCGTGATCGTGATAACCGTCGTGGTGGCGAACGAGGTGATCGTTCCCGTCGTGATCGTAGAGGAAGTGAACGCGTAAGTCGTGATCAAGAAGCTCGTAGAAGCTCAAGAAAAAGACAAGCAAAATAGAGTTAAGTTAATATAAGCATAACACTCGTAAAAAAAGTTCGGAATTTCACAAACAACTGTGAGATTCCGTTTTTGTTTGTGAAAAATGCACAAGCACTTCTTTAATAGTTGTGAAATAGATTGACCTGGTATCACAAAACGAAGTAAAATGAAAGAGCATAATGAGGAGGAAAAGTTATGAAGAAAATTCTAGCAGTACTTTTAGTTGGTCTTCTTGTTTTAACAGGCTGTGGCTCAAAAGACAAAGATAAAGAACCAGCAGCAACAACAGGTCAAGATGTGAAGATCGGATCTGCAGTAATCTCTACTGGAAAAACAGCAGAAGCAGGAGAAAAGGATGGTTCATTTGAAACAAACATCTACTATGCTACTGTAGTTATGAAGGATGACAAATTTGTAAATGTACAAATTGATGTTAACCAAAACAAACAAACATTCAAGGCTGATGGAACAATCAATGCAGCTGATATTAAAGGCTCAAAGAAAGTTCTTGGCAAAGATTACGGAATGGTTAAAAATAGCCAAATCAAAAAAGAATGGTTTGAACAAATTGCAGCTTTAGAAGAATGGATGGTAGGCAAAACATTAGCAGAAGTTAAAGGAATCAAAACAGAAGCTAAAGATGATGCTCACCCAGCAGTTCCAACAGAAGCAAACTTAACTTCATCAGTAACAATCTCAGTTGAGAAATACATCGAAGTTGTAGAAAAAGCTGTAGGAAACTTAGTTGAAGTTAAAAATGTTGCTAAAGTAGGTAACTCATCAACAGCAGTTACTGGTAAAGAAGGATTAGAATTAACAACAAACGTTACAGCTGTAGCATTAGATACAGAAGGTAAAGTTGTTTATTCATTCACAGATGCAGCACAAAGCAAAGGTAAAATTGAAGCAGGTAAAGCTGAATTCACAACAAAACCACTTACAAAACTTGAATTAAAAGAAGAGTATGGAATGAAAGAATTCGGTAAAGCTACATTAGAATGGTACGAACAAGCTAAAGCATTTGACGAGTGGGCAATTGGTAAAAAACCAGCTGACTTAAAAGATGCAGACGTAGTTTCATCAGTAACAATTACTCCAACAGGATTAGTTAATGGTGTTAAAGCTGCTGCTGAACGTGCTGTAGGAATCTAATTTAACCTACATTCGACAAAAAATAGGACCTCAGTCCTATTTTTTTTGTGCTTTTAAAGCTCTTAAGTTATTGGAACGGCGATATTTCTTTAATGCTTCATCGTTACTTGCATATGTTTTTTCAGCAGAGTTCATATTTTGTGGAACATAATAGACATCGTTTCGAATCTCATCAGGCAAGTACTGAATTTTATGCCATAAGTCACTGCGACTGTAGTCATACATATCTTCATCATCTACCCCAACAGCATTAAGTCGTAAGTATTTTGGTACTTGGTGAGCTGTATTCTTAACAACTTGCAAAGCAGCATCAATGCCTGCTTCAGCACTTTTAGACTTTGGAGAGAGTGCACATTCAATCACAACCGCACTCAGCGGTATGCGTGCTTCTGGGAAGCCTATCTTACGAGCGCCTTCTATTGCACTGACAACACGAGCACATAGAGCTGGATTAGCAAGGCCAATGTCTTCATAAGCAATTGTAATCAGACGTCGTTCAATTGAATCAAAGTCACCGACTTGTACAAGTTTAGCAAGGTAGTATAATGCCGCATTCACATCACTTCCCCGAATCGATTTCTGGAAAGCACTTAATGCATCGTAGTAATTATCACCATCTTTATCCATTGTTATGTTCATAGATAAAGAAAGTCGGCTAAGATGGTTCATATTAAGTTGATTGTCTTGTGTTGATTTAGCGAGGATATCAAGGGCATTCAACGCATAACGAGCGTCTCCGTTAGCTGATAAGGCGAGAGAACGGATGACTTCATCCTCAACTGTCTTTGGCTTAATTGACTCGCTAGCACGGTGTAGAATGTCAATAAGGTCATCCTGAGTTAGCGGTAAGAACTCAAACAAATGAACTCGTGATCGAATTGCGGGATTAATTGAGAAGTAAGGGTTAGCAGTAGTTGCTCCTATCATTGTGATTAAACCACTTTCGATATGAGGTAGTAAGATATCTTGTTTATCTTTATTAAGACGGTGTACCTCATCAACGATTACGACAAGACCACGACTCATTTCAGCTTCAACAAAAAGTTGGTCAAGTTTTTTCTTATTATCAGTTACAGCATTAAATAGTCTATAAGGTCTTCCAAGAGCTTCAGCTATCGCGATAGCAGTCGTTGTTTTTCCAGTTCCAGGAGGACCGAAAAAAATCATTGAAGGAATGGTTTCATTAGCAATTAAGCTAGAAAGAACACTATCTTCTCCAAGAAGATGGTGTTGACCGACAATGTTCTTTAAATCATGAGGACGCACCTTGTGTGCTAGTGGTTTTTCCATAATATCACCTCTATTTATTGTACCATGAATCGTGTAGAATATATTACAGAGGTGAAGGAAATGCGTATCGTAATTCAGAAGGTATTAAATGCGAAAGTAGTTGTAGAAGAAAAGACAGTTGGTGCGATTAATAATGGTTATATGCTCCTTGTTGGTTTAGAAGAAGGAGACACACTAAAAGATTGTGAACGTGCAGCAAGTAAGATCGCTAATATTCGTTTGTTTGAGGATGAAGACGGTAAGATCAATCGTAGTATTCATGATGTTAATGGTGAGATACTTGCGATTTCACAGTTTACCCTAGCTGCAGACTCACGAAAAGGAAATAGGCCAAGCTTTAGTAAGGCCTTATCAGCTGATGTAGCACGAGACATGTTTTCATCGTTTGTAGGGATGATGCGTGATGAGGGACTTCATGTAGAGACGGGTGTGTTTCAAGCTCATATGAACGTTATATTAGACAATGATGGCCCTGTGACGATAATCCTTGATATCAAAGATGGTAAGGTAGTCTAAGCTGTGGTATTATTTTGAAAGGTGGAGGCGATAGTATGGGAACACTTTTAAATGGATTTGAATTAGCGAAGAAACGACGTACTGAACTTAAAGATAAAGTTGATGAGCAATTAAACAAAGGTAATAGAGCGCCTTCATTAACAGTTGTGTTGGTGGGCGACAATCCAGCATCACAGTCTTATGTAAAATCTAAGAAAAAACAAGCAGAGGAAGTAGGTTTTACATCAGAAATACTAATTCTTGATAAAGATGCTTCGGAACTAGAAGTGTTAGATACAGTTACACGTCTAAATAATGATAAAAACGTTGATGGAATCTTGGTACAGTTGCCACTTCCAAAACATATTAATGAAGATACTATTATTCTAGCAATCAGTCCTGAAAAGGATGTGGATGGTTTACATCCATTGAATGTGGGGCTTGTGACATTAAATAAAGGTGGGACAAAACCTTGTACGCCAAAAGGAATCATGACAATCCTTAATGAATATGATATTGAACTTGAAGGAAAGAATGCATTAGTCATTGGTAGAAGCCGTCTAGTTGGACAACCTATCGCTTCATTACTACTGCATAAAAACGCTACAGTAACAATTGCACACTCACGTACAAAGAATTTAGAGCAACTTATTGCAGAACATGATATTATTGTAGTTGCTGTTGGAATTCCAGACTTTGTGAAAGCTTCTTCAATTCTTCCACATCATGTATTAATTGATGTCGGGATTAATCGAGTTGATGGTAAAATTGTAGGAGATGCAGAACACGAAAGTTACGAAAAAGCAGCATATGCAACACCAGTTCCAAAAGGTGTTGGTCCTATGACTGTTGTATCCTTATTAGAGAATACCTTTGAAACGTACTTGAGGAGGATAGAACGTGAAGAAATTTGAGTATGATTTGGGTGACATCGTACAAATGAAAAAAGATCACCCATGTAAGAAGTCTAAGTATTTTAAGATTGTTCGTATGGGAGCAGATATTAAGATTAAATGTGAAGGCTGTGGTGCAGTAATTATGATGCCACGTCATGACTTTGAACGAAAACTTAAAAAGATTATTGAAAGAAATGAGGCATAAGAAATGGCATTAACAGCTGGAATCGTTGGCTTACCAAACGTTGGTAAATCAACATTATTTAACGCAATTACAAAATCGCAAGTAGAGGCAGCAAACTATCCTTTTGCGACAATTGAACCAAACGTGGGCGTAGTAAAGGTCAATGACCCAAGACTTGATGAGATTCGCTCAAAAATAGAATCTCAAAAGATTATCCCAACTACTTTTGAATTTACGGATATTGCAGGACTTGTAAAAGGAGCTTCTAAAGGTGAAGGTCTCGGTAACCAATTCCTAGCAAATATTAGAGAAGTGGATGCAATTGCGCACGTTGTGCGTTGTTTTGCGAATCCTGATATCGTGCATGAGCATGGTATTGTAGGGGATCCTATATCAGATATCGAAATTATTGAAATTGAATTGATGCTTGCGGATTTACAATCTGTCGAAAACCGTTTGAATCGTGTTGGTAGAAAAGCAAAATCAAATGATAAAGAAGCGCTTGGAGAACTTAATGTTTTAACGAAGTGTAAAGCTCTACTAGATAACAATAGACCTTTATCAGAGTTGAAACTAACAGATGAAGAGTACAAATTAATTCGTACATTCCACTTCTTAACAATCAAACCAGTTATCTACGTAGCAAACGTTGATGAAGACAGTCTTCTTGATGTTGAGAACAATGACATGTATCAAAAAGTTAAAGCGTATGCTGATGAACGCGGAAGCCGTGTTGTTACAGTATGTGCAAAAGTTGAAGAAGATTTATCAAGCTTAGAAGATGAAGAGCGTGATGCTTTCCTACAAGAGCTTGGCGTTGAAGAAAGTGGTTTGGATGTATTAGTTCGTAATGCTTATGATATTTTAAGCCTAAGAACATTCTTTACAGCAGGTCCTAAAGAAATTCATGCTTGGACATTTACAGAAGGAATGAAAGCACCACAATGTGCTGGAGTCATCCATACTGACTTTGAAAAAGGATTTATCCGTGCAGAAGTTTATAATGTTGATGATCTTATGGAATATGGATCAGAAAATGCAGTAAAGGATGCAGGTAAACTTCGTTCAGAAGGTAAAGAATACGTTATGAAAGATGGAGACATTGTCCACTTTAGATTTAACAATTAGTCATATTTTTCCTTAACAATTTACAATGTAAAATTGTAGTATTAATTACAAACACATCTCTACGGATGTGTTATAATGGGTATATATAAGGAGGCCTACTTATGAAACTTATATTAGCGATTGTATCAAATGATGACAGCTCATCCGTTTCATCAGCATTAAACAAAGAAAACTTCCAAGTGACACGTTTAGCTACAACAGGTGGATTTTTACGTGCAGGTAATACAACTCTTATTATTGGTTGTGAGGAAGAATTAGTTGAAAAATGCTTAGAAATCATTGGTCGTGAAGGTAAAAAACGTACAGAAGTTGTTCCTTCAACAGCATCCTATGATATCGGACGTTATGCGTCATTCCCAGTTGAAGTTCAAGTGGGTGGTGCTACAGTCTTTGTAATTGACGTTGAACAATTCCATAAACTGTAATAACAAAGAAGTAGAATCAATATCTATATTGAACTCATAGAAACCATTGCCAAAGATGACAATGGTTTTTCTTTCCTTTATACTATGAATGTATGAAAGGACTATAAAAAGAGGGTAAACGTTTATGAGACAAAACAAAACTAAAAATTTAACACTCAACGCATTCTTTATCGCATTAACGATTGTAATGCTCTTTACACCACTTGGAACCTTACGCTTACCTTTTGTGAGTGTGACGATTGCTCACATACCAATGTTAGTGGCTACATTAACTTTAGGACTTCGTTCAGGACTCGTTATTTCCTTAACGTTCGGGCTCGTGTCTCTATTCATAGCTTTAACAGCTCCGAATACGGTGCTCGATCCATTCTTCGTTAATCCATTAATATCGATATTACCTCGACTACTAATACCAATCACGACCTACTACGTCGCAAAATTTTTCGATAAAGACAGTAAAGTTCGTATTGTTGTTGCAAGTCTAGTTGGAAACTTAACGAATACATTTGGTGTATATTCAATGTTGTACTTAATTTATGCTCAAGATATATTGGAGAAGACAGGTGTTTCTGCACTTACCTATATTATTTCGGCAATGTCAGTGTCAACGGTCATTAAAAGTGTCATTGTGGTGTTGATTGTAACACCTACAGTCTATGCACTTCGAAAAGTAATTTCAGAATAAAAAAGAGCTGATTCCTAAATGTTTATCATTTAAGAATCAGCTCTTCTATTTGTTATAAATTCTTTCGTTGTGTTTTACCTCAGTGAGATAGAACACAGATGTTTCTTTCGATGTATCCAAAATTTGGTGACCGCCATCTTCAATAAGTTTCATATTAAACATGCGTTCATACTCTGGAATACTAATTTGTTTACGGTCATTCATCATCGCTTCGTGGCTTGTGACAAGAGCGTCTTTATAACCTTCGACAAGATTACCTGTAAAGAATTCTCCAACTGCTCCTGAACCATAACTGAAAAGACCCAGTTTACTTCCAGCTTCTAAGTTTCCTTTTTCTAATAAAGAAATTAGACTTAAATACAGTGAACCGGTATAAATGTTTCCTACACGTTTATTGTAGTAAGTACTGTCTTCAAAGTTTTTAAAGAGTAATGGATGTTGTTCTTCATTTGTAACACTCATGAGTGCTTTCTTACCCATTTTTGAGTAAGGAATATGGAAGTTAAGAGCCGCAAAGTCTTCAAGACTCGCATCATTAATTTCTAAATAACGTTTTAATGTTTCGTTAAAGAAGCGTTGATATTGTTCGTTTGAGTATTTTCCATCAACAAATGCTACATCACTGTATGAGGGTCTCCAGAAATCAAGAACATCATCTGTAAAGTAAACCTCATCATTATTAAGAGTCATAATCTTAGGGTCTTTTGATACTAAGATTGCGACAGCTCCTGCTCCTTGAGTTGGTTCGCCACCAGTATTTAATCCATAACGAGAAATATCACTTGCAATAACAAGTGCTTTACTGTCAGGGTGTAAGGCAATATGACCTTTAGCAAGTTGGATTCCTGCTGTTGCCGAATAACATGCTTGTTTCATTTCAATGGATCGTGCATAAGGATTAATGTCTAACATAGTGTGTACAGACGTTGCGATTGATTTAGAGAAATCAGTGCCACTCTCAGTAGCAACAATAACTAAATCGATATTTTTTTTGTCGTTTTCATCTAAAATAATAGCTGCTGCATTGGCCGCCATACTTGTGGTATCTTGTGTGATTGGAGGTATTGCCATTCTCTCCAGACCTAAACCAATGATATACTTGTTTGGTTCAGTATACCGTGCCTTTGCCAGTTCACTCATTTCAATATAATATTGTGGTGAGTAAAACCCAATTTTATCAATTCCGATATTCATATGAATCTCCTTATATTGGTACCAACATTATAAGGCTTCTCATGTGAAATGGAAAGTAATACAAATTGTTTTGTTTTTCTGAGCAAGTAAAGGTATAATATATGAGCTAAACATTGAAGGAGTGATCAATTTGCGTGAAGTAGTTATCGTGGGAGCAGCACGAACAGCCATCGGAAAGTATGGCGGGAGTTTTCTCCACACATCAGCAGTAACTTTAGGGGCTACTGTAATTCGTGAAGCATTAACACGTGCTCGCATTAAAGCTGAAGATGTTGATTACGTTATTATGGGTAATGTATTGCAAGCGGGATTGGGACAAAATGCCGCACGCCAAGCTTCTGTAGAAGCAGGTATTGGATACGAGACCCCAGCAATGACAATTAATGAAATGTGCGGATCAGGTATGAAATCAATTCACCTTGGAATGCAATCCATTCAGCTGGGTGAAAGTGATATCTGTGTAGTTGGTGGGTTTGAGAACTTATCTCAAGCACCTCATTTAATAAAGAATGCACGCTTTGGTGTCAAATCAGGAAACGTTGAAACTTTGGATTCAATGACTCATGATGGATTTATGGACGCCTTTACCAATGAACTAATGGGAGTTACTGCTGATCGAGTAGCAGAACAATTCAACATTAGTCGTGAAGATCAAGATGCTTTCGCACTTGAATCTCAACGACGTGCTTCAAAGGCTCAACAAGAAGGAATATTCGATGATGAAATTGTTGGAGTCGATGCAGGAAAACTTGGAATTGTAGATAAAGATGAATTTATTCGCCATAATTCTAGTATGGAAGCACTGCAAAAACTTAAACCAAGTTTCACAAAAAATGGAACAGTTACTGCAGGAAATGCTTCTGGAGTTAATGACGGAGCAGCAGCGCTTGTGATTATGTCACGTGAAAAGGCTGAAGAAATGAACCTAGAAATCTTAGGTACTATTACTGGCTTTGCTGAGATTGGTATGGATCCAGGAATCATGGGTTATGCACCCTATCTTGCTGTAAGTAAACTTGTTGATAAGACTGGTATTGATATTCAATCCGTTGATCGCTTTGAGTTAAATGAAGCATTTGCTTCGCAATCTCTTGCAGTTATTCGTGATTTGAAGATTAATCCAGAAATCGTAAATGTTAATGGTGGAGCTATTTCAATTGGGCATCCAATTGGAGCATCAGGAGCTCGTATTATGGTTACACTATTATATGAGATGAAACATTCTGATTCAAAACGCGGTATTGCTTCCTTATGTATAGGTGGCGGTATGGGCGTTGCGATGTTGGTAGATAGAAAATAAATGAGACAGGCAAGCATTGTGTGAAAAAGCACAATGCTTTTTTTATCCACTATTATTGCATGAAAATGAACTTGTATATTCTATGTATTAATATGTTTTGTGATATAATATGTTAGATGTTTGTATAAGAGAGGTATTAAACATGAAAAGAGTAAGAGTTAGATATGCACCAAGTCCTACAGGCTTCTTACATATTGGTAATGCTCGAACAGCATTGTTCGATTATTTAATTGCGAAACATTATGGAGGAGACTTCGTATTACGTATCGAAGATACAGATATTGAGCGTAATGTTGAGGGTGGTGAAGAATCACAAACTTACTTCCTACATTGGTTAGGAATTACACCTGATGAATCTCCTGCAAATCCAAATCCTAAATATGCTCCATACCGTCAAATGGAACGTTTGGATATCTATACAGAATATGCTAATAAACTGATTGAAGAAGGTCATGCATATCGTTGCTACTGTACTTCTGAAGAACTTGAAGAAGACTACCAACGTCAAAAAGCTGCAGGCTATGCTTCAACTCGTTATAATGAGAAATGCTATCACTTAGATGAAGCAATAAAGAAACAATACCAAGAAGAAGGTCGTCCGTTTTCAGTACGTCTACACGTGCCTGAAGGAAAGACTTATACATTTGATGATATGGTTCGTGGAGAAATCACATTTGAATCTAAAGATATCGGAGATTGGGTAATTGTTAAGTCGAATGGAATTCCAACGTATAACTTTGCGGTTGTTATTGACGATCATTTAATGGAAATTAGCCATGTTTTCCGAGGTGAGGAACATATTTCTAATACACCAAAACAAATGATGTTATTTGAAATGTTTGGCTGGGAAATTCCACGCTTTGGTCATATGACATTAATTGTTAATGAAACAGGTAAGAAATTATCCAAACGAGATAATTCAATCATGCAATATATCAGTCAGTATAAAGACCAAGGTTACTTGCCAGAAGCGATGTTTAACTTTATGGCATTACTTGGTTGGTCACCAAAAGGTGAAAAAGAACTCTTCACACATGATGAACTTATTGCTGAGTTTAGTGAAGAACGTTTATCAAAAGCACCATCAATGTTTGATGTTACGAAGTTAACGTGGATGAACCACCAATACCTAAAAGCACTTGATGATGCGAAATGGTTAGAATTCATTAAAGAATTTGTTGATGGAAAATTTGGTCTTAATGATCGTGAAGAAGCATGGGTAGATACACTCTTACTTCTTTATAAAGAACAATGTCAATATGGAATGGAAATCAATGAACTTATCTCACAATTCTTTGTGGATCCAGTTCTTGGCGACAATGAGAAAGATGTTCTTTCTTGGGAAACAACACAAGCGGTTGCATCATCATTCCTAAAACATTTACCACAAGATTGGACAGTTGAAAATCTTAAGGAAGCATTTAATACAGTTAAAACTGAAACTGGATTAAAAGGAAAACCATTATTCATGGGGCTTCGTGTAAGTGCAACTCACCAATCCCATGGACCAGACTTGATGAGTACTCTATACTTATCAGGACATGATGTAGTCAAAAAGCGTTTAGAGGATTATGTACTCTAAATTTAAACAATGTAATGAAACTAAAGTTATGCGTGATCCAGTTCACGGCTATATCCATGTAAACTACCAAATCATTTGGGATCTGATTAACGCACCAGAATTCCAAAGATTGCGTCGTATCCATCAATTAGGTGGAACCTATATGGTGTATCATACAGCTGAACATTCACGATTCTCGCATTCTTTAGGTGTGTATGAAATCGCACGAAAAATGATAGATACGATTAATGGGCTTAGCGAAATACTTGATGAGTATGAAAAAGTAGCTTTATTATGCGCTGCTTTACTTCATGATCTCGGTCATGGGCCGTTTTCTCATACGTTTGAACAGGTTACGGATATTAATCATGAACTGTTCACTGAGAGAATTATCTGTGAGGATTCAGAAATCAATCGTATTCTAAAATCATATGGCGAGAGTTTACCACGTACAATCAGTGATATTATTGCTCACAGACATCCACGTCATTTACTCACACAAATTATCTCCAGCCAACTGGATGCGGATCGTATGGATTATCTCTTACGAGATTCCTATTTTACTGGAGTTAGTTATGGAGAGTTTGATTTAGGTCGTATCTTAAGAACCTTAATTGTTAAAGATGATCGACTTGTTGTGAAAGAAAGTGGTATCCATGCTGTTGAAGATTACATCATGGCACGATATCAAATGTATTGGCAAGTATACCTTCATCCAACGTCTCGAAGCTTCGAATCAATTCTACAATCAATCTTTAAGAGAATGCGAGATTTGATTCATGAAGAAAGCGATGCAGTTGATGTGGTTAGTTACTTTAAACCGTTTGTTAGTGAAGGGGAAGTATCACTGCGTGATTTTCTCATGTTAGATGAATCAACATGCCTTCATGGGTTCGTGCTTCTAACAGAGAGCGAAGATGCGATATTAAAAGACCTTGCGTTACGTCTTTTAAATAGAGTTCTTTTCAAATATGAAGATTTGAAGAGCTCACGACAACTTGATGAAATTAAATTAGCGTTAGAAAATAATGGATACAATCCCGACTATTATTTAGTCGAAGATTTTATGACACAATCTCTCTATCAAGCCCCTTATCAAAAAGGTGGCGAAGATGGAATCTATGTACTGATTGACAATGAACTGGTAGAATTGTCAGAAGCGTCGCAGTTAGTATCGGGATTTGTCAAAGGGGAGGATAAAGAAGACCGTAAGGTGTTTTATCCAAAGGAGATTAATGTATGAAAAAAGAAGTATATGAAACAATTCGTAATAATGTAATGAATGTGTTGCCTAAAAATAGTGTGACATTCTTGTTTAGCGGAGCTTTAGTTCGTAAATCATCGGATACAACATACCCATTCTTTGCAAACCGTAATTTCTATTACGTAACAGGTATTGAAGAAGAGGAAGCTGTTGTAGTATTTGATACAACAAATGATAAAGTAACTCTATTCTTACGTGAAATTGATCCTAACATGGAAAAATGGGTGGGTCACTACATGACAAATGTTGAAGCTGAAGTGATTTCAGGAATAGAAGATGTTCGCTATTTTGGTGAATTCGATGCATTTGTGAATGAAGTGATGGCTCGTGATGTAGTGATTGGTGTAGATTTGGACCATAATACAGAATCAGAGCTTATTCATGGTTCAGGAATTGCCTTTGCAGATTTTGTTGGGGAAGACAAAATTGTGGATGTGTTTGAAATCTTAGTAAGACAACGTATGGTAAAATTGCCAGAAGAAGTTGAAGAAATTAAACATGCAATTGATGTAACTAATCGTGCAATCTTAGCATCACTTGAAGAAATGAAACCAGGAAATAACGAAAACGATGTTGCTGCTCGTTTCCAATATGAAGGAATGCGTGAAAATGGTGATTTAATGTTTGATACTATCTTAGCTGGTGGTGCAAACGCAACAGTTCTTCACTACATTTCAAACAACAACATCTTAAATGATGGTGAATTATTACTATTTGACTTAGGTATTCGTGTTAATGGATATGGTGCCGATATTTCTCGTACATTCCCAATTAACGGTAAGTTTACTGAACGACAAAAAGAAGTGTATCAAGTAGTCCTTGATACATTCCATGCAGTTAACGAAGCAATTCGTCCAGGAATCTCCATCGCAACTCTAAATGAATTAGCGAAAGAACATTTAGCAGAAGGTTGTATTCGCCTTGGATTGATTGAAGATCCAAGTGAAGTAAGCCGTTATTACTACCACGGAATTGGTCACTCATTAGGTCTTGATACTCATGATGTTTGGACTAATCGCGATGAGCCACTTGTAAAAGGGAACGTTATTACAAACGAACCAGGTCTTTACATTGCTGAAGAAGGCATCGGTGTTCGTATTGAAACAGATGTTCTTGTAACAGAAGAAAGCAACGAAGACTTAGGACCTCAAATTATTCGTGAAGTTGAAGATGTAGAAGCATACCTCGCTACATTGTGATAAAAGTATGAAAGTACATGTATTTACATGTACTTTTCTTTTTTTTTATTAAAATGTCTTGACATTATTCTGTTTTTGCATATAATGCAGTGGTAAAAGTAAGGGAGATATATTTAATTTGATAATTACTATAACTCAAAAGAACAGTGATGATACAACAACATTGACAGACTCTCACGGCAGCATCCTCAATGTTGATCCTAGTTATTTACGAATATTGTATACAGAACCCGAAGGTGCCTCTGTTGTACTTGATGTTTATGAAGATGAAGTATCGATGAAGCGACACGATACATGGCTAACCCAGTCAGTATTTCATAAATCTGAAAGAACTGAGTTAATTGTTTCCAATGAACATGGTATTGTTAAATTTGATGTAGACGTAGTTTCAATGAGGCGTGAAGAGAACTTGCTTTACATAAAGTACCATTTAAGCCAAAATAATCAACACGTTGATGAACTTGAGTTTGAATGTATATGGGAGCCGGAGGAATAGTACTATGGTATCAAAATCATTGAGTGACTTAGCTTATGACAAGTTAAAGAAAAAGAAAAAAGAAGTAGTATTTCAAAAACTTTGGAGTGAAGTAGCTGATGAAGTTAATCTTTCAGAAGAAATTGCACGACGCAAAGTAGCATCTTTCTATAATGCATTAATGATGGATTCCCGATTTATTTCGTTAGAGAATAATAAATGGGATCTACGTGAACGTCACACATTAGACAGTTTACAAATTGACCCTGATTTACTTGAGGGCTATGACGATTATTCAGAAGAAGATGAACAAGAAGATAACGAGGAATACGGATTAGATATTCCAAATGATGATGAATAATATTATAATGCCTTGCTGATGCAAGGCTTTTTTATTCTACTTTTAGACCCAGCGTAGCAAGAATTAAGGGAGACTGATCGTATCGAATCTTTAATCCTTTAATGAGTCGTGGTGTAAATCGAATTGAATCAAAGTCACAGCTTGTAAAATCAAGCTTATTTAAGTCTGTTTCAGAGAAATCAATGGAATCCATTATTATAGATTTGAAGCTAAGATTTTTATGATGAATGCTTTGAAAGGACGAATTCTTGAGATTGCTATCAGAGAATTCAACATCTGTTAACGAAGCGATAGAGAAGCTACTAGAGTCTAAGAGACAGTTTGAGTATGCACAGTCGCTAATTTGAGCTTTATAGAATGATGAACCCATGAACTTACAATTGTTGAAATTTACACGGTAAAAACGCGAATCATCGAATTCTAAGTTAGAAAAATCACAGTGTTCAAAGATACAGTCAGAAAAAGTACTGTTTCTCAAGTCAAGTAAATCAAAACTACATCTTTTGAACGAACATTCATTAAAACGATGGGAGTCAGTATCGCTAATAAACTTACATTGACGATATTCTGTACCTTCAATAAGACTGGAAGTAAAGACTTGTTTGTCCTCTAGTGTATCGATTAATAGTAACATTGGTTTCTTCATAAAAATCTCCTTTCTACTGTTATCTCACAGCTTATACTATAATGCAAGAGAATGATAAAGCGTGAATGTAAAGATGTTTTGACAGACAAAAGAAAGTTAAACAGTTATTATGTGTAAGTCTGGAGAGTGATTGAATGAAATTTAACGAGAGAATAAAAAACAGAAGGAAAGAACTTGGAATAACACAAGAAGATTTCGCAAAACAACTGTATGTCTCGCGACAAACATTATCAAGTTGGGAAAATGGTAGAACTCTTCCAGATATAGATAGCCTTGTTCTTTTAAGTGAAGCACTTGAAGTAAATATCGATGTTCTTATTAAGGGAGATGGAGGTCTAAAAGATAATATTGTGATTCGGAGCAATATAGAGAAGAAAATTGAAGAAATCCTTGAATACGTAGCATATGCTCTACTATTTGGTGCAATAGTCTTATTTAAATCAAATGTGTATGCTTATATATTGGCAATGTTATTGATTTTTTTCAGTGAGGATATAGCAAGAAAGATATGTGAATACTTTATTAAATAAGTATAAATAATTTGTAATATATAAGTTAAAATGCACAAACAATAGAGGGACTATTTTGTATTATAGAAGGATAATGTGAACTTTTTATGTTTAGACTATTTTTGGTTGAAGTCAAAGTTCAAGTTTGCTAGAATAAGAAAGGGCAGTAAGCTTCCAGCGATGGAAGCTTTATTTTTTTGGTCAAAGTAGAGAAGGAGATTAACCAATGGCAACAAAATATATATTCGTCACAGGCGGCGTTGTTTCTGGTATCGGTAAGGGAATTATCGCTGCATCAACAGGCCGTTTACTTAAAAACCGTGGATTAAAAGTCTTTATGCAGAAGTTTGATCCATATATCAACGTCGATCCTGGGACTATGTCACCATATCAACATGGTGAAGTTTTCGTAACAAAAGATGGGGCAGAAACAGATTTAGACTTAGGTCACTATGAGCGATTCATAGACGTCGAATTGTCTAAAAATGCTAACATCACGACTGGTCGTGTCTACCAAAGTGTTATTAATAAAGAGCGTCGTGGTGATTATAATGGAGCAACAGTTCAAGTTATCCCACATATTACGGATGAGATTAAGAACAAGATTTATGCTGCGGCAAATGAATCTGGAGCGGATGTAGTTATTACTGAAATTGGAGGAACGGTTGGAGATATCGAATCGTTACCATTTTTAGAGGCTGTGCGTCAGGTTCATGCAGAAAATCCTACAGAAGATGTTGTATTTATCCACACTACTTTAATACCAAAAGTACCTGCAAGTAATGAATATAAAACAAAACCGACACAACATAGCTTTAAAGAGCTTATGTCACATGGAATCAAAGCAAATATCATTGTTACACGTTGTGATGAACCCCTCACAAGTGACATGAAGAAAAAGATTGCACTATTCTGTGATGTTCGTGAGAATGCAATTATTGAATCAAGAAACGTAGAAAATCTCTATGAGCTACCATTATCATTCCAAAGACAACATTTGGATGATTATGTGCTTCATAAACTTGGCATTGATTTACCTGCGGCAGATATGACAGAGTGGGAAGATATGATTGCTCGTGCATCACATCTTGAAGATACTGTTGAGATTGCTTTAGTAGGAAAATATGTTGAGTTACATGATGCTTATTTATCAGTAGCAGAATCCCTTCAACATGCTGGTTATGAATTAAGCAGCAAGATAAATATTGCTTGGATTGATTCAACAACGATTACTGAAGAGAACATGTGCCAAAAATTAAGCAAATACGACGGAATATTAGTTCCAGGTGGATTTGGTGAACGTGGAGTTGAAGGTAAAATCAACGCTGCACGATTTGCACGTGAAAATAATGTACCATACTTTGGAATTTGCCTAGGTATGCAAATTGCTATGATTGAGTATGGAAGAAACGTATTGGGATATAAAGATGCACATACTACAGAAATCAATGCAAATAGTAGTGCACCAATCATTGATCTAATGGAAGATCAAATTCATAACACGAACTTAGGTGGAACTCTACGTTTAGGTGATTATCCATGTCAACTTGTTGATAATTCAAAATCAAAAGAGCTTTACAAGGATGATGTGATCTTTGAACGTCATCGTCATCGTTATGAATTCAACAATAAATACCGCGATGAATTTGAGAAAAGCGGAGTATTATTCAGTGGTTTAAGTCCAGATGGACAACTTGTTGAAATTGTGGAATTACCAGAGCATGACTACTTTGTAGCATGTCAATTCCACCCAGAATTTAAGTCAAGACCAAACCGTTCACATCCACTATTTTTTGGTTTTGTGAATGCGTCTTTGCAAAATCAGAAAAAAAGGGTAAAATAGAAGTAGTCATTTAGGAGGATATAAAATTATGGCATTAGTATCAGCAAAAGGTATTTTAGAAAACGCTCGTGATGGACATTATGCAGTTCCTGCAATTAACATCAATAACTTAGAGTGGACAAAGGCTGTTCTTTCAACAGCTCAAGAAATGAACTCACCAATTCTTGTTGCAGTATCAGAAGGTGCAGTTAAATATATGACAGGTTTCCATACTGTTACTGAAATGGTTAAAGCTATGATTGAAGACTTGAACATTACTGTTCCAGTTGCATTACACTTAGACCACGGTAGCTTCGAAGGAGCAAAAGCTGCTTTAGCTGCAGGATTTACATCAGTAATGTATGATGGATCACACTTACCAATCGACCAAAACTTAGCAGAAACACGCGAAATCGTTGCATTAGCTCATTCAATGGGTGCATCAGTTGAAGCAGAAGTTGGATCAATCGGTGGAGAAGAAGACGGAATCATCGGTTCTGGTGAATTAGCAGACCCAGCAGAATGTAAAATCATGGCTGACACAGGAATTGACTTCCTTGCGGCAGGTATTGGTAACATTCACGGAAAATACCCAGAAAACTGGGCAGGTCTAAGCTTTGAAACATTAGATGCAATTAAAAAAGCAACAGGTAACATTCCATTAGTATTACATGGTGGTTCAGGTATCCCTGTAGAACAAGTTAAAAAAGCTATCGACTTAGGTGTTTCAAAAATTAACGTAAACACTGAATTACAATTATCAAACGCAGCAGCAATCCGCGAATTCATTACTTCAGGTAAAGACTTAGAAGGTAAAAACTACGACCCACGTAAACTTTACGCTCCAGGTTACGAAGCAATGAAAGCTACAGTAAAAGGCAAAATCGAAGACTTCGGTTCAGCAAACAAAGCTTAATTAATTTATTAATAAAGTTCAAAAGCTCGGTCACACAGGTGATCGAGCTTTTTTAATTAGTCATTATGAAGTAGTTGAAGTGCTTCGATGAACTCTTTAGGTAAGCTAGGGTACGAAGAAACGATGATATTGCCTTCGTGATAGATATGACAGTCATTTCTATCAAATGAATTCTCATAGTTACAAGGTTGGGGATTGCTCGCCCAGGAAGCTAAAACATTGGAACCATAGTCAATAAGAGGTCTGAAGATTGAAGAGTGAACACGATAATAAGTGATACTCTTATCATTGTAGTAAAAAATGATTTGGTCAAGAATGAATGAAGAACTCTTGTCGACGAGCTGAACCTCTTGTGATTCAAACTGTGTCGTATCAAGTTCTAATCCTAGAGTAGAAATAGGAACAGTCTTCTCGTTAATATTTTGACTTCCCGGGTCATCAGTTGTAATTGCCATTGCAAATAGGAAGAGGCACATAAACGATAGAACTGTAAATAGCGTTATCTTAGAACTTTGAACAGTATCCATTTTATTTAAGAAACGGTAAGCGAGTATCAAGAAGGCAATGATACCAAAAATCACAAGAAGATTTGAAGGTTTAACTAAATTAACTGAATCAATCTCGAATAAAGTACCAATTAGTAGAATCCAAGTAACAATAGAAGTGACACTAATCCAATCAGTGTTGGGCGACTTGAATTTACTCTTTCTGTAAATATCATAACCTTTTCGATATTTCATTATACGATAGAAGTAAAAGATATCAGATAATAATTTAATTAATATTACGGTAATAATAAATGGGAAAAAGGGATTTAGAAGTACAGAAATAATTGATGTTCTAAGACTGTATAAGAGAAACATCGTATAAATTAAGTCAATAAATGGATTGCTGATAAAATTTCGGGAATATAGTTTTCTTAGCTCTAAGGACGTTTGTGGATCTGTTAATGATTCAGAAGTAGAGCTGTCACTCATGTAGATATCGAAGTATTGGTAGCTAAATACTTTTTCAATACTAAACTCCTGGTAGAGTTCAATTTTTTTTTGTACAAGACTGTCATCATTAAAAAGATGCTTACGTGTTTCGTACTCTACGTAATAGTGGCGATTTAGTTCAGGCATGTATTCAAACTTAATATAGAAGAGTGTACATTTCACTGGATGCCATCCTTGAGATGCCATTCTATTAAGATAATCTTCAAAAGGAACTTGTTCTATCGGTTTGAGAGATAAGATTTTATAGTGTGTCTTCATAATAATCCTCCTAGAATTGCTAAATTACTAGTAAACTTTAGTAAGGCTATAAAGATAATGAGTAACAAAAGTATGCTGTGTTAAATTATCAGAGTTGAACGAACAATTATGATTGCTAGGGCTAGAACCAATAAGAAGAATAGTCCTTTTAGCCGACTTTCTACATTCGACTTATTAATAAAATAGAACAGAATGTTATAGAAAATAGCCATTATTATGTAAATAAGAGAAAGCTTAAGTAAACTTGTTTCTTTGGTTCCGGTGAAGAGCGCAAAGAAGAGAAGGGTTTGATACACGAGAGTTCGAAGAACGGTCTCCAAATCAGTGTGGAGTGAATTCCATTTAATTTTCGAAAACACGGATATTCTAGGTTTGATGTAGAGTGTTAGTACTTTAATCAATGTGAATGCTAAAGAAACTGACGCAAGAATAAACAACTCTAAACCAAATCGTTGTGTTCTTAGATTCGTTAAGGTCAAGCCCTTTATGAAAACTAGGTATACGTACCACAATAGAAGTCCAAGAGCATTGGTGGTTTGTATTTTTCGTTGTTCATTGAAGAGTTCATTTTCAAGATGTGGATCAGTATAAAGTTTTGCACTAAGCAGCTTCTGGTAATCAAACTCTTCGTAGAGTTCACTTTGATCGAGAGTTAGATCGTCGTCATCAAAGATTAGATTTCGATGGTCATAGACTGCGAAGTATTTCAATTTAATTTGAGGCATGTAGTCAAATTTCAGATAAAAGTATGATGCACCTGAAAGATGCCATCCTTTTTCTGCCATATTATTCACCAAAAATTCTAGATTCTGACGATCAGTAGGGTCAAGACGAATAAACTTATACCTCGTTTTCATCATAAGCCTCCTTTTACGGTATTAGCGTTATCTAGCACACGTTGCAATCTTTCAAGTTCAGCTTCAAATGTTTTTATACCAACGCCGGTAATCCTGTAGGTTCTCTTTCGTCCCTCTACAGCAATTTCTTGGATTAGACTGTTTTCTTCGAAACGTCCGAGTATGGTATAAAGTGTACCGGGTCCAAGATTAACAGCACCTTCAGTAATGTCAGAAATAAATTCTACGATTTCTTTTCCAAAACTAGGCTGATTGTATAAGGCCATCAAAACATAGAACATCGGTTCTGTTAAGGGTAACAGTGAATCACTCATTCAATCGCCTCCAATATCGAGCATTGATATCATCTATTGATATTGTATCATATTTCTATGTATTGGCAAGATATTTTATCTTGAAATAGTTATGACGCTAGGTTAAACTTGATTAATATAAGAGGAGAAATATCAATGCTAAAAAATATAAAGACACGGGTGATAATAGAACTTGTAAATGAAGTTGTTTATCAAGAAGGACAAGTTGTAAGTAAGACACTTTCGCAAAATGATGCAATGTCTCTCACTCTGTTTGCATTTGATAAAGGTGAAGGTCTTTCAAAGCATACAGCTCTAGGAGATGCGATGGTAACGATTCTAGATGGATCCGCCAAAATAACAATAGGTAATGATGAGTTCTTTCCAAAAGCGGGCGAGACATTAGTTATGCCTGCAAACATTCCTCACTCACTTGATGCAATAGAACCTTTTAAAATGCAACTGTTAGTTGTATTTAAGTAATTACATAAACTAAATATTTCACAAAGAGAAGCATATTTCTTCTCTTTTTTTATGCATTATGAAAAATGACGGAATGAATAGTACATGGTGGACATAAAAATATTGATTCTCAAGTCTATAAGCATTAAGATAATAATTGGACTTGGAGGAGAGTATGCATTCTTTAGACGAAACATTATTGATAACTGCCGAACTTGGCGAGAAAAAAGTTAAGAAAACATTATTAGCGAAATGGATTTTAGGTTTTATTGGAGGAGCAATGATTGCGATTGGTTATATGGCTTTCGTAATTCTTTCTTCAAACATTCCAGGCGGAATGGGACAATTATTAGGAGCGAGTGTGTTTCCTATCGGATTGATAGTAATCTTATTTGCAGGTGGTGAACTCATCACAGGGAATATGATGGTAGTAGCAACATCATTCTTTAGTGGTAAAGTAACACTTAAAGAATTAGCGAATAACTGGTTAGTTATTACATTAGCTAATATAGTTGGAGCAATGTTTGTATCCTATGTATTTGGGATCTATTTAGGAATCTTAACACCTCATCAGGAGACTCTTGTTAAATTGGCACAGGGGAAAGTACATTACGATCCATTAAGAACGCTTGTATCAGGCATTGGCTGTAACTGGTTTGTTGGTTTAGCATGTTGGTTATCCTATGCAGGAAAAGATGGCTTCGGTAAATTCATAGGAGTATGGTTTCCAATCATGGTTTTTGTACTACTTGGATTTCAACACAGTGTTGCAAATACATTCTTGTTATCAGCAGGAAACTATTTTGGAGCAGTAAGTATTTCAGAGTTTGCACTGAATTTTATTTTCTCATATATAGGTAATATTATAGGAGGGGCAGTATTTGTAGGTTTATTCTACAAACTGTGTCAATCTCCAAAGCCTCATAATCAATAGATTGTGAGGCTTTTTTGAAACAATGTTAATAAGTATGATTACGAGACAAAATAAGATATAATAGTGTTGCAAAAGGAGTTGTATCAATGAAAGAAGTCATAAAAATCGAAGGTGGACATCGTTTAAATGGTAAAGTAACCATTGGTGGTGCTAAAAATGCTACTGTTGCACTCATTCCTGCAGCGATACTTGCAGATCAAAGTGTTGTAGATATTTTTGGTGTACCCGATATCTCAGATGTTGAATCACTAGTCGAATTATTAGAAGCATTAAACGTTAAAGTAACTAAAAATGGCGAAGATCACTTTGTGTTCGATACCACAAACATGGAAAACAGAGATTTAGATATTGATGCGGTTACGCGTCTTCGTGCATCCTATTATTTTATGGGTGCTTTATTAGGTAAATACGGATATGTAAAAATGGTTATGCCTGGTGGTTGTTATTTAGGACCACGTCCCTTTGATTTACACTTAAAAGGTTTTGAAGCATTGGGTGCAACATATGTGTATGACCAGGGGTATTACACAATTAAAGCAGATAAACTGGTTGGGGCTAAAATCTTCTTAGACTTTGCTTCCGTAGGAGCAACAATTAATATTATGTTGGCAGCTGTATTGGCAGAAGGAAGAACTGTTATTGAGAATGCTGCGAAAGAACCAGAAATTATTGATGTTGCGAACTTCCTAACAAAGATGGGTGCAAACATTCGTGGAGCAGGTACAAACGTTATTACAATTGAAGGTGTTGAACGTCTCGAGGGAAAACCTCATGATATCATTCCTGACCGTATTGAGGCAGGGACATATATTATAATGGCAGCTGCTATGGCCGATGATGTTACGATTGAAAATATTATTCCCCATCACTTAGAATCACTAACTTCAAAACTCATTGAGATGGGTGTTAATATGGAAATTGGTATTGATTCAATTCGAGTGTTACGTTCGGATGATTTAAAATCTGTCGATATAACAACGCAAGTCTATCCAGGCTTTGCTACTGATTTACAACAACCAATGACTACACTTCTTACAAAAGCAGAAGGATTCTCTAGTGTAAGAGAAACAATTTATACTGAACGATTCAAACACTGTATTGAATTACAACGTATGGGAGCTAAAATTAATGTTGCTACTGCTCAAGCAGTAATTCAAGGTAATGGTCCACTCTTTGGTAATAAAGTTGTTGCAACTGATTTACGTTGTGGTGCTGCATTGGTAGTTGCAGGTTTAATGGCTGATGGAGAAACAGAAATTCAAGATGTTTATCACATCGACCGCGGATACGATGATATTGACAATAAGCTCATAGCTTTAGGTGCTAAGATTCGTAGAGAATTTGTTGAATAGAAATACGACACAAGGATAAATCCTTGTGTTTTTTCTTGATGAGACAAAATTTATAGATAAGTATATGATACAATTTGGGAAAGACGCTTATGGAGAAATTCATTGGAGGCATAGTGATGAAAAAGAAACGAAGTCTTGTTAACGATATCCTAATACTAGCTGTAATAGCTGTAGTTCTCTTCGGCGTACTCCAAATCAAAAAAATAGTGGAACCTGTAGATTATTCAAAGACCTTAAAGATTGTAGACGAGAAGCCTAGCTTTATAGCATTTGATCGCTTTCAAATAGTTAAGAATCAAGCAACGGACTTAAACGGTCATGGTTATGTGTTGCCGTACCAGAGCCAAGATAATATATTATTTGGGATGGAAGAATCATTCGATACTTTTGATAATGATGGTGAAGAAGTTATTAGAGACTATAAGAAGTCGACGATAAGAATAAATATGGATACTCAAGAGACTGTTGAGCTCTTTAGTTTAGGACAAGACACTCTACAGAATTTCATTCATGAGATTGATGGTGAAATATATTATTCATTATCAGAATTTGAAACAGTAGCAATAGACCCCGACGAACCTCTATCAGAGCATTTCAATTATCGATTATTAGTAGAATCCAATCTCTATAAAATCAATAAATCAGGAATTTCAGAAAAAATCGATTTCAATATTCCTCAAGGGTATGACATTACACTAGAAAATGTAATATATGCTGGAAATACTGATTCATCATTATACCTATTAAATTATTCAAATTATAGACCAAACAGACAAGATCGCTTCTTTCAAATATTAGCTCTGAAAGAAAATGACTTACGTGTTGTCCATGAGACTAGGTGTACTATTACAGATGAGGAAGATAACTTCGTGAGTTTGAGCGAATGCGCTGGAGATTCTAGTATAGAGGTTAGCAATCTAATTTTCATGGATGACGAACACATCATGACGGAAATTACTCAAGCAGGATCAAAGGTCAACTTCTATAAAGAAGATGTATTGACGAATACTATTAATTTGGAAAGAAAGATAAGAGACTTACACTACGACAAAGAAACAGAGTCCTTTATATATAGTTCAAATGGAACGTTTCAACAAAAAGATAAGATATATCGTTATGATATTAAACAAAACAAAGAATTTGAGCTACAAGATATCCCGTACTCTGATGAAGTTCAAAGCAGATATATTGGTGGAAAAATCTATTATTATGAGATGAATGGTGACTACATAAGTATTTACGATATCAAGAAGAACACGTATTATACTAAAGCAATAGAGCTTGGCGATAACTATACACCTACAATATCTGTCCATGATAAAAACATATATGTCGCATACTTGAAAAATGACTTTGTTGAATACCGCGTCTACACTATTAATAATTAAAGATAAAGGATGAAATCATAGACTTCATCCTTTTCATATATTCAAAATATTATTTAAATACAATTAAACAATTACGTTAATAAACCATTATGATACAATTTAAGAAATAAAGGAGACAGGTATTATGAAAAGAGCATATCAAAGGTATGGTATCTACCTCCTTGAACTTGCGATAATAAGTGAAATTATTCTGCCTTTTGTACTAGCTTTTATGTATCCAGAGTTTGATCACATAACGATGTTGATTAGTGAATTTGGAAATGCAAATGAACAAACGAAACTTATCTTTAGAGCATGGATGTTTATTAATGGAGGACTTTTCATTGCTTCTTCTTATGCGGTATATAGACGATTCTATCTAAGTAATTCTTTCTATTCTTTAATATTAAGCCTTTCGATTGCAGTTTTTGGAGTGGGTGATTGTATTCTTACATCTCTTTTTGAAACTTCTGCAACAGGTAATGCACATACCCTAAGTGAGAAAATCCATGATATGGGATCTGCAGTAGGCTTTGCAGCTCTACTAATCGGAGTTGTAGTTCTAATCAAACTCTATCACATCGAGAAGCAAAAACTTTTAGTCTCAATAATCGGAGTATGTCTCTTTTTCTCGCTATTTTTTATGCTTTTGTACTCCATGAAACGAATACCGATACTAAAAGCTTATGATTTACCGTATCGAGGATTGTGGCAACGGCTCAACCTAATCTTTATGTATTTACCTTATTTGATTATGGTGTTTGAATCAAATCTTAATAGAATGAAAAGAGGAAATTGTAATGAATAAAATAAAGAAACTCATCAAACCGCTGTTTTTTATTACAATATTAGCAATCACTGTAAATAAACTTATTGGTGAACTAAGTACAATTGATTTCCAAAAAGTCTATAGTACAATGCAGAACCAGTCTTTTATTAGTATTATTGTGTTGGTACTTGTAGGTTTAGTTGGTGTTTCAATACTATCATTATATGACTTGGTTCTCGTTAAGTCCTTAAAACTTGATGTAAGTAAGAAGGCAATGATTAAGGTATCGTGGATAAGTAACTCACTAAACAACGTTATTGGCTTTGGTGGTGTAATAGGAGCAACAATTCGATATAACTACCTTGAAAAGTTCAGTGATGAGAAACAAAAGAGTAATCTGAAAAAGAGCATTTCCTTTATGCTATTTTCAATGTTGTCAGGAATTGCTGTTTTATCATTCTTAGTCATGATTAAAGTGTTTGATCCTTCTCAACTTATTGATAGTTATCCTCTTATTCAAATAGGGCTTGTGATTCTCAGCTTGGCATTACCAATATTCCTAATCTACACATGGGTCTATCCACCAATAAAAGAAGATAGATTCCTAGTGATAAAGTATACACTGGTATCAGTTCTTGATTATCTTTTTGTAAGTCTAATAATGTATCTTTCGTTACGTTTTGTGGGTGCAGAGTTCGACATGTGGAAAATGGTCAGTATTTTTGTAGTTTCTTCTATTGCTGGAATCATTAGTATGACCCCAGGTGGTTTGGGAGCGTTTGATGTTGTCTTCTTGTTAGGTGCTACAAGTCAGTTCAATTTATCAGAAGAAGTCGTTTTATTAGCAATAATATTCTATCGATTAAGCTATAATATTCTACCGTTCTTTATTGGTATTATTGTCTCTCTATCGGAATTACAGAATGTATTAAGTAGTAAACTGAGTGATCAAAAAATTGTCTTATTTACTAAAGAATTTGGTTCGATCATGATATCAATAACTCAAAAGAGAATCCAATCTTTAAGTAGGCTCCTCGCAATGGTGCTCTTTACTGTCATAACACTTCTCTTAATTCAAGACTCGTCGCTAGCCTTGCTCTATAATCTCGATAATCGCTATGACTTAATAATTATTACTGCTTCATCAATATATTTGATGATTACGATTCTTCTGATTCCTACGATTAGTCAAATATATAAGGGTTCCTTAGAAACGTATCATGTGTTGCGTGTACAGCTAGGTATTATGTTGATTGCGCAAGTCATTCTCTTTACTCAAGATGGATACTATTTTGACTTAATACTCTCCTCGATTATGTTCTTAGGATTGTATATTTATAGAAAAACTACAGTATCAAAAGTTAATACAGAATCAATCAAAGAGTATATTGTATGGCTACTTACGATTGTGCTGTTATTTATTCAAGCAGAGATCGTTTGGATGTTCCCAGAAGTCCTTACAAATGAAACTGCAGAATGTCTCTATTGGTTTGTGATGATATTCTCATTAGTTTGGACAATTGGTGTTGTGGTCTATCGTACCTATCTACGTAGAAAGTATACTTTTGATACAGTATTCAACGGTACATGGAACAATCATAAAGATGACTTGCAATCAATACTTTCAGAATATGAAGGTACCAACTTAGCTCACTTAGCATACCTATCGAAAAATAATATTGCAGTCCACTCAGAGTATGAAATGGGAGTAATCTATCAAGAAAATAGACATTTTGTATTTGTATTGGGAGATCCTTTTGGTAATCAAGAAAATTCCTTTGTGTTTCTACAAGCATTGGACGATACCTGCCGAAAGATAGGTAAGCGTATTGTTTTCTATCAAGTAGCACCAAAAAACATTCACATTTATAATGAGTTAAATTATCTGCTGTTTAATCTTGGAGAAGAGGGAAGTATTAATCTTGAAACGTTCAAGATTACAGGAAACTCTGGAAAACCATACCGTCAAATATTAAACAAACAGACAAGTGAAAACATTAGTTTTGGAATTGAAACTTGGACGGAGGATCTAGGGGAAGAGTTGAAACATGTTTCTGATGAATGGTTGAATGGAAATAAAGAAATGACTTTCTCAGTAGGAAGTCTTGATCAAACATACATTAAGGCAGCAGAAATTGCAACATTAAGAAATGATGAAAATAAATTACTGGCATTCACAACTATGATGCCTACCTATCAGGAAGGATCATTGTCCGTCGATTTAATTCGTTGGTTGCATGAAGAGCATATACCTTTTATGGATATTCTCTACTTAAATGTAATACAATGGGCTCAAGAGCAGGGATACCAGGAATTTAATATAGGAATGGCACCTTTATCAAGTTCCTATGAGAAAACAAATTCTCGACTTTATTCCCTAACAAGCAGTGTCTACCAACACTCTGTAAATTTCTACTCTTTTAAAGGAATTAGAAACTATAAGAATAAATTCAAACCTCATTGGGAACCTCGTTATTTAGTCTATCCTAAAACAGTATCGCTACTACGTGTATTGCTAGAGAGCTACCGTATTATTCATCCGAATGATACAAAAGATAGTTAAGTAATTAATGCAATTTAGTAGAGTAAGTAATGTCCTAACTACTGAGGATTACCAAATTGCAAATGGAGAAGAGTTATGGAAAAGAAGCGTAGCTTGTTGAGTGATCTTTTAATACTAAGTGTCATTATTTTAGTTGTGCTCGGAGTATTGGAAATTAAGAAACACTTTGAACCTGTAGACTACGCAGAGACTTTTTCGGTGGTAGGTGAGCAAGGTAAAAAACTAGAACATGAAAAATTGGGTGGATACTCTATGGGTGATAGATCTGATGATTCAAATCTAGAGACGTTCATCCACATCGGTGATATAAGAAATAATAATGTATCCTTCTATAAGTCAGTTCTTGATAAAGATGATAATACGGGTTTGAATATGAAAAAATTATCAATGTATTCTTATAATATGGATGATGATAGCCACGAGAAAATAATAGATATCGAGAGAGAAGCTATGATGTTTATTAAGCAACTCGATGATGGAAGCCGTTTTTTGTATAAGTATGATTTTATTATTAACAAAAACGAAGATATTGAAGACGATGAAACTTTTAAGCAAATAGACTTCAAAGAGAGAGTAAGTTTTTATATTCAATTGCCAGGAAAAGAGATTGAAAAATTAGAGATTAAGACAGAAGATGACAGTTCTTTGGTAATTAACTACTTAGATTTGCTTACTGATGGTAGAAGCATTTATTACTACAGTAGAGAACAAACAAGCAAAGACACTTTCAAACTGAGTCTTGTTAAGCTTGTAGGTGATATGCTTACAAGTTTATCAAGTAAGACGTGTACTGTCATTGATGACAAGGATGCTTTTCACATTCAAATAGAGTGCGATAATGGATATATTACAAACAGTAACTCTTTGTATCTAAGCGACAAATTTATAATCGACTTAGAGACAAGTGATAAAATATCTAAAATACATTTCTATAATCATGATGATTCGAAACTATCAAATACAATTACAATTGATCGTAAAATTGAACGAGTATATTATGATCCAAAGACAGAATCCTTATTGTATATTTCAAATAATAATGGATTTGATATGAATCGATTCTATCGTTATGACATTAAAACCAAAGAAGAATTTCAACTTGATAAGATGCCTAATTTAAATGCTGATGAGATAGTATCTTCTTATAGTGATGGTGTCTTGTACTTCATAAAAAACTACAGTAACACCTTATATGCTTACGATTTCAAAGAGAACACTTTATATAGACAAGAGACATATATCAAAGAAGATACGTCTGTTTATCTGTCTACATATCAAGATAATGTCTACCTAGTTTCTCAAGAATATAATGAAATAGTATATAATATCTTTAACGTTAAGAATTAAATGGATATCTATTTTGTGTAATACACCATGAGGAAGGGTCGTTAATAATGAAAAAGAAATCAATGTTACGGGATATACTAATACTATTAGTGATTGGCTTGATCTTCTTAGGGATTGTGATGATACGAAAATTGGACTTTAGCGACACTCCGAAAGAATTAATAATATTAGATAAAACAGATAAAAGTTACTTAAGCGATTTAGTAGAAAAGACAGCAACAATTCCACTAAATGAGGAAGAATATTTCAGTGTGTCAAGTTTTAATAAGAATGGCGCAGTCATTGAGATTAGGAAAAATGAAAAGAATGAGAATGGTCAAGGACCGTCAAAAGTAATTCGCTTTGGGGTGGCAAACCAAACTGATCCTAGCTTTAGAGAAATTTCAATCCCAAGTGAATCAGATGAAGTATTTATACACTACCTTGTTTCAGAAGATGAGTATGTTTTAAGAGAGTTTATAGATGATGATTCTGCACCGGGATCTTACGCATTAAACTATGTTTATGTAAAAATGGTCAGCGATATGTATTAAATGATGAATCAACTGTACCAATAAGTATCTCTCCGTTTTTTGAATTTGATGGAAGATTATACTTTTTCTATAAATTTGTTGAAGGGAATGACAGTAAGTTAGGGATCTATACAATAGAAGATAATAGTTTAAAGAAGCTAAAAGACATTGATACTAGAGACTTGGTATTACCTTTCAATAATCATGAATCCGAAACACGCCTTCATGGTAAACACCTCGTTTATGTATTAAAAACAGAAGATGGTACAAATATTAAGAATCAGATTGTACTTTATGACATTGAATCTGGTAGGGATAAGATTTTTGATGTCGAGGGTGATGTGGATGAAGTTCTGTACCATGAGGACACAGATATAATTCTTTATTCTGTGTTGGGGTGGAATGAAAGCAATGGAAGACAGTATAACAAGACCTACCGCTTTGATCCATCGAAGAATGAATCGCAACATATCGAGCCAATCAGAAATCTTGCCAATGCAAGGATTCATAACAACAAAGTAATCTTCTTTAATAGTGTTGAAGGCGATATTGCAGTGTATGATTTGAAAAAAAACACATTGAAATTCGAAGAGTTTAATACACGGGTTAATAGATACCTGGGATTTGTGGTAGGAGATGATTCGATTTCATTTCTTCAACATTTTAATGATTCGGAGTTAAGATTTATTACATACACGATAAGGGATTGAGAGGAAAATTAATATGTTTAAGAAAAGGAAGTCGCTTTATGATGTGCTGCTAATTATGTTTATTTTGCTTATTGGTTTCGGAATCTACTCACTCTTTTCAAGATCATCAGAAGAGAACTATACAGAGACCTTGAAGCACAATAATCTACATGGGAAGATAACTCTAATACAAAGCAACAAGAAATTTATCGATAATTTAGAAAATATGAATCGTGAGTTTCGTACCTATCCACATACACTTTCAAAAGATAAGTATTATTTTTTTCAAAGTACACATCAACGTTGGAGTGATTCTACTAGTGATGATGAATATATACTAAAATCATTAGATATAAATACAAAAGAAGTAAAGGATATCGTTAATTTTTCTGGAAATCAAGGAATTACGTTTGTTGATGAAATAGATGGAGATGTAATATATAGTGTGGCTGATTTTGGGAACTACTCTATTGGAGGAGAAGAAGATAGGGTATATAACACGAATACATTTTATAGAATTTTAGGAGAAGGAGGGATAATGGAGTACAGTTATCCCAATTCGAAGCTTACTGATCAATATGTACTATCGACAAAAACTAATGATTCTACAGTATATAGAATGCAAATTTCATTCTATGAAAACGATCTAGAGGGTGAAATACCTGTACTGGAATTTGTTGAGGTAACAAAGGATAAAATTGAAGTTGTGAGAACAGAAAAAATAGGAAATTATTCAGAAAGTTGGAATATGAATGAAGCATTTCCATATAATAACTTTGTTTATGACAAAGGACTTATCAAGGTCGAAAAGGATGGAGCTACTAGTACAGTGAGTTTGTATAACAAGCAATACGAAATATTAGAAACGATAAATCTATTATATTCTGCAAGCAATATTATCTATGATGACAACACTCAATCGCTATTGTATAGCTTAAGTAGTCCTAATTCGAGCAAAGTTGAAATTCATCGCTATGACATAAACAATCACAAGGACTATCAACTTGACATAGATAAAGATATTAGTTTAAGTGCTTGCTCAGAAGGTCAATGTTTCTTCCGAAATGCTGAAGGAAATGGTATATGGATGTATGATTTTGAGAAAAATATTGTAAGCGAAATAGATACTGATTTTTCTTCAAAAGAAATTAGTGCGATGAGTATTTATGACAACAAACTGATAATTGTTTTGGATAATACTACAGACTTTACGGTATTCTCGTTTGATATTAAGAAATAGAAAATATCGTGATGTCTGTAAATAATTTATTGAAAAGCAAGTTGATAAAAAACATTTTGACACAGCACTATTGATTAATGTATTCACGTAACTAAAATTGATATTGATAATTGTAAAGTTACCCATCACAAGCTTGATATTAGGGAGAAGGTCATGAAGAGAAAGACTTTAAGGAATGATTTGCTTAAATTGTTAATACTTGCGCTAATTGTATTAGGTGGGTATTTTGTTATGACCACAGATTTTAATACAAAAAAACAAAAAGAAATAACATATCTATTGAGAGATGATAAAAGTTTCCTAGGTGATGGTGAAGAAAAAACCGGAGATGTTCCTGAAATTGATAATGAAGTAGCTAGGATTTTTGAAGTCAGGGAAAATTCCATCGAGATGATGTATCTACAGTACTCCAAAAAAGAGGAAGCAGTTCAAATGATGGGAAGAACTAAAGCTACTCGTATTGGTTTATATGATACGAAAGAAATGGTGTTTAATGAAGTTTTAGTTGTGGATGACAGTTTTAATATCGAACGGTTTAAAATAGGAAAAGATGACTGTGTTCTACTTGAGAAACAAGAAAAAGACGATAACTCGGCAGAATACAATATCATATATGTAGAAAATGGAATTAAGCACGTTCTAAATAAAGAATCAATAAGTTCGCCAAATAATGTGTCGGACTTTGTGGAGTATAATGGCTCGTTCTATTTTATTTATTCAGAGAACGTTAATGGAAACTTAAACGTTAGTTTATATACGATAGAAGGCAAAGAATTAATAGTACTTCATCAAATAGATGTTTCAAACATGCGGTTTGATGGAGATTTAAGCAAGTCGTTTCTTAGAGTAAATGGAGACACTCTAGTGTTTGTCTTGCAAAATGATGATTTTAGTGACACTGATTCAACAATCGTAGTATATGAGATTAACACAAATAAAATGAACACCTACATTATTAATAAAGCAATCACAAGTATGGTCTATGACGAGAAGCTTGACATGCTATTGTACACATGCGAAGAGATAAATGCTGAACAATACACTCGTAATTTGAAAACCTATCGCTACGATAAAGGATCAAAAGAGTCAATTCAAATTGAGTCAATTAGGTCATTAGGAGATGTACAGATTGCTGATAGTAAAATTGTATTCTTCAATGATGATAGAGGTCAACTTGTAAGTTATGATTTAAAAGAAAATAATTTGAAATTTGAGAACTTGAATTATCCTACGGGGCAGGGTACTAGATTATATTTTGATGGGAAAGTAATGAAAATGGTTATTCCTCTTGGAATAAGGTTTGAAAGAGTAGAAAAACTATCAATTTATACATCTCCTGTTGAGTAAAAAGTAATTAATAACAAATGAAAAGTAGAAGCACCTTCGCTTCTACTTTTGACATTTCATATGTATTGATGTAATTAAGCATTATCCTTTGCTTTAACGTTTTGTAAGTATCGATAAACAGTAGGTTCTGAAATCTTTAATATACGAGCAATTTCAGGAACTGCACCCTTAAGTAAGAAGAAACCACTGTCATAAAGTGCATGAATAGTATCTAGCTTATCCTCTTGTTTGAATTTATCAACAGGAACTCCTTTAGAGATTGAAACATCAAGTACAGTGTTCTCTGCCATTTCCTCAATAGATCTTGAGAATGTTTCAGGTATGATTGATTGTTCGTCTGATTCTTGTTTACGATATGTTCTAAGTAGAAGTTCGATATTATCAATGCTTCGAGACAACTCGTTAAAAACACTCTCGTCAGTATTGACACAAATCATTCCAACTACTTCACCTTCTTTACGTAGGTAATATGAAGCTGAGTGAAGCTGTTTATGGTCTCTATTTGATATCTCACGATAACCTACATTAAAATCGAGATTTTCGTTAATACCAGTTTTAAGTGTTCTGAGTACATAATCAGTAGCGGGAGCGCCAATGTCACGCTTGGTAATGTAGTTGTTACGAATTGCGATGATAGATGAATCAAGGTTTGTTAAATCATGTAAGACTATCTCTGAGTTTTTACCTAAAAGTTCAGCTAAAAAGTCAATTAAGGGAATGTGGCTTTTTAAAAATTCTTGAGTAGTTTGTGCCATACGTATTCCTCCGTTTCCTAGTAGCTTAATTATACACAAATTGTATACTGTGAAGCAACGATGAACCGTATCTAGCAGCGCAACACACTTGTGAACAACATAACAATTAAATTGCAAAATGTACGATTACAGCCCTATACGAAGCGGTTTCAAGCTTGTTTATACCAAACTTTGTGAAAGAAGATACAAATTTAGCAAACGCTCGTAAAAAAAGCAATGAAATGAAGCGAAATTATCAGAAAAACAAAAATGATAAAAAAAAGTTGCGACTCGTTGTAAGACACTAAAAAAGCATGGTAGAATAGAGTTGTAAAATAAATACAAAGGAGATGTGAAGAAATGACAAACGCATGGAATGGTTTTAAAACCGGAAAATGGCAAGATGAAATCAATGTTCGCGACTTTATCCAACAAAACGTTACACCTTACGAAGGTGATGACAAATTCTTAGCACCAATTAGCGATAATACAGATCGTCTTTGGAAAAAAAGCTTAGAGCTTTTAAAAGAAGAAGTTAAAGTTCGTGTTCTTGACATCGAAATGAATGAAATGTCAGGTATTGATAATTTTGGACCTGGCTACATCATCAAAGAAGATGAAGAAATTGTAGGACTTCAAACAGATGCTCCTCTAAAACGTATTATCAACCCTTATGGTGGTATTCGTTTAGTTGACAACATCTTAGACATCTATGGACGTAAATTAGATGATAAAACAAGTCACTTCTGGCATACTTATACAAAAACACATAATGCAGGGGTATTTGATGCTTATACACCAGAAATCCGTAAATACCGTACAACAGGTCTATTAACAGGACTTCCAGATGCTTACGGACGTGGACGTATTATCGGTGATTACCGTCGTATCGCTCTTTATGGTACAGACTACCTAGTAGAAGAAAAGAAAAAAGATCTTAATAAGATTACTACAATCAATGCAGAAACAATTCAACTTCGTGAAGAAGTAAACGAACAAATTCGTGCATTAGGTGCTATTAAATCAATGGCAGCTAAATACGGTTGTGACATTAGTGTTCCAGCTACAAACGCAAAAGAAGCTATCCAATGGACATACCTAGGATACTTAGCAGCTATCAAAGAAAATAACGGTGCAGCGATGTCATTAGGTCGTACATCAACATTCTTAGATATCTATATCGAACGTGATCTTGAAGCAGGTGTTATTACAGAAAAAGAAGCACAAATGTACATTGACCAATTCATCATGAAATTACGTTTAGCACGTCACTTACGTACACCAGAATACGATGATTTATTTGCTGGAGACCCAACATGGGTTACAGAATCAATCGGTGGTATGGGTAAAGATGGCCGTACATTAGTAACAAAGAACTCATTCCGTTACTTACACACACTAACAAACTTAGGACCAGCACCAGAACCAAACATGACAGTTCTATGGTCAGATGAATTACCAATCGGTTTCAAACGTTACTGTGCTAAGATGTCAATCGAAACAGGAGCAATCCAATACGAAAACGACGACATCATGCGTCCACAATTTGGTGATGACTACGGTATCGCATGTTGTGTATCAGCAATGGAAATCGGTAAACAAATGCAATACTTCGGAGCACGTACAAACTTAGCTAAAGCTCTTCTTTACGCAATCAACGGTGGTGTTGACGAAGTTAAGGGAATTAAAGTTATTGACAATGTTCCAGTAATGGATGATGAAGTATTAGATTACGAAAAAGTTGTTAAAGTATATGATGAAGTAATTCGTGAAGTTGCACGTGTATATGTTGATACAATGAACATTATCCACTACATGCACGATAAATATGCTTACGAAAAGAGCCAAATGGCATTACACGATACAAACGTACAACGTTTAATGGCATTCGGTATTGCAGGTCTATCTGTTGCAGCTGACTCATTATCAGCAATTAAATATGCAAAAGTTAAACCTATCCGTAACGAACAAGGAATCGCAATTGATTTCGAAATCGAAGGCGACTATCCAAAATATGGTAATGATGATGACCGTGTTGACAGCATTGCTGTTGAGTTAGTAGAACGCTTCTCAGGTTACCTCAAAGAACATCCAATTATTCGTGATGCAAAACACACACTTTCAATTCTTACAATTACATCAAACGTTGTTTATGGTAAGAAAACAGGATCAACACCTGACGGACGTCATGCTGGAGAACCATTCGCACCAGGTGCTAACCCAATGCACGGTCGCGATAGCTCAGGAGCTCTTGCATCATTAAACTCAGTTGCTAAGATTCCTTACAACGAAGTATGTGAAGATGGTGTTTCAAACACATTCTCAATCGTTCCTCAAGTACTTGGTAAGAGTGAAGATGAACGAATCAACAACCTTGTTGGTGTAATGAATGGTTACTTTAACCAAAAAGCTCACCACTTGAATGTTAACGTACTTAACCGTGAATTATTACAAGATGCTATGAAAAATCCAGAGAAATACCCACAACTTACAATCCGTGTTTCAGGTTATGCTGTAAACTTCAACCGTCTATCGACAGAGCAACAAGAAGAAGTTATCAGCCGTACCTTCCATGAAACAATCTAAAGTAGGTTATATTCGTAAATTTGAAACAATGGGAATGGTGGACGGTCCAGGGATAAGAACAATTGCGTTCTTATCGGGCTGTCCCCTTCGTTGTCTTTTCTGTCACAACCCAGATATGTGGCGAACAGACCCAGGAGATGCTATTACAGTTGATGAGTTAGTCGATAAACTTAAACGTTACAAACCTTACTACGGTGAAGAGGGTGGTGTAACCTTCTGTGGTGGTGAACCATTAAACCAACCAGAGTTTCTTTACGAAGCGATGAAAGCATGTAAGGCTGAAGGTATTACTACTTGTCTTGATACATCAGGATTTGGTAGAGTCGATACTTTCGATGACATCTTAAGTGTAACAGACACTATTTTGTATGATATTAAAGGTTTAGAAGAAAAGAAATACCGTGAAATGACAGGTGCTCCTATGCGAGTAACGCAACAATTCTTAGAAAAAGCTCAAGAACATAATGTTCCTATTTGGATACGAGTTGTTATTGTTCCAGGATTCCATGATACCTATAAGTATATGGATGAACTTGCAGACTATATTGCACCACTAAATAACATTGACCGTATTGAATTGCTTCCATACCATACAATGGGTGTAAATAAGTATGAAACAATCGGCAAAGAATATCCTCTTGAAGGCGTTCCTGCTATGAACAAAGATACAGCTATGGAGTTACAACAATATCTTATTGATAAAGTTGAAACACTTAGAAATCAAAATCAATGATAAGATGCATGACACAAGTTGTGCATCTTTTTTAGTTGCGAAAAGCACGTTGGGGGTTCTAGGAAGAGCTTGAAACATTTATTATAATAGAAATAGGAGGTAACACGATGAAAACAAGTGAAAAAATAATTAAAGCAAGACAAGAGGGAAAATTAACTCAGGATCAGTTAGCGAAAAAATTGGGCGTGTCACGCCAAACAATATCAAAATGGGAACTTGATATTAGCATTCCAGAATCAGCAAGACTGAATGATCTCTCGAAGGCACTGAAGGTGAGTGTTGATTATCTTCTAGACGACAAACTTGATAGTGATACTCTAACTATTCTTATGAAGAAGAAAAGCGGATCAATACAACCAGATTGGTCAAAACTATATCCAGTCATTGCAGAGTACAAAGAAGTTGTAGATGTTGAGAAGTATGCGACTCAAATGGAGAACATTTTCCAAGACTTGATGAATACCTACTCATATTCAAGAGAAGACGCTATGTTGGTAGCAAAGGAAATACTAGCATCTACGTATTTTAAGAAATAGACTAAAGTTAAGAAACAGTAAAGGGTCGAGATTTGACCCTTTTTAAGTACTCAAGAATAAAAAAGACAACTTCTCTAAATAAACTAAACAATCAGGGAACATAAAATGAGTTGATTACTTAATTTGGGCGATTCAATACAAAGACTAATTATGCCGATAATTACATGTACAATAACTGTAATGCTTCAATCTGAATAAATAAGGCAAACATAGTATTAGTAAAGGAGATTATGAAGTGATTGTGGAACCGCTTATGATGTTAATAGGATCTAATGCAAATCATGGCAGACTTGAATTGATAAACAATGACATATTGAGATATGTAAAGTTTAAAAATCAAGAATATCGTAAGGATGACTTCATAACGACTCCATTGAGTAATATGGTTAGCCTGTTTAAAAAAGAAAAAGTAATGTTTGAAATTGAAGTATCGTCTATATTAAAGCTTGAGCTTATTAATGGAAAGTCATTATTAAAGTATGGGAAGGTTGTCATTTCAACCGATACTAATAGGTATACCGTCCATTTCGAGAAGAAAGTAAGAAACAAAATCAACAAACTATACAATAATATTGTATGTTTACTAGAAAAAACCGAATAATATACGCCTCCTTTTAAACACTGTATTTGCTGACAGTGTTTTTTTTGAGTGTTGATGTAATGAATGAGGTAAATTAGTGTGGTAACTAAGGTGCAATATTCAACTAATGCTAAATAATATTGAAAATAGCTACATAACGTTAACAATAAGGTCTATGTGTTGATATTGGTAACAAATATTTGAACTTAGATGACGAAAACAAATAATTATAATATAATTGGTATAAGATTATAATCAGAGTACAAGAACATTAATAAGGAGGGGCAAATGAATCCAATTTTATTTGTAGAAGACGATCTCGATTATAGCAAGACATTAACCAAAGTATTAGAAGAAGATGGATTTGAAATAGTCGCTGTTCATGACACTTCTTCAGCAATATCATTATTATCTCAGAAAAAATTTTCTTTAGTTATATCTGATTTATATATAGATAATTTGGATGGGGTTCAATTGGCGGGAGTAGCGAAAAGCATTCAGCCACAAGTTAACTTTATCATCTTAACTGGATTACCTACAGTTCAGAACGAATATAGAGCATTATCAGAGAATGTTGACTTGTTTTTAGAGAAAAAGAAATCAGCACGTATTATAAGTGAATACATCAAGAAACTATCAACAACTAGAATAGTAGACGCACCTTTTGAAGCAAAGAATATAATTGTAACTAAAAGAGAAAATATCATTATGGACCTCTCAAATAATGAAGTAAAGAAGAATGATACACTAGTTGGTTTAACACAAACAGAGTTTACTATACTGAGAATACTGTTAGAAAATAGAAATCAATTGGTAACACGTGCGCAGATCATTGAAACCATCTGGGGTGATGAGAAAATTAATGAGAGAACAATAGACGTTCACATTAAAAACATTAGAGAAAAACTTAAGACATTTTCGATCGTATCCGTTCATGGAAAAGGATATCGTTGGAGCGAATAAGAACACTTAAATCAGTAGAAATAACTACTGATTTTTTTGTGGAATAAAATACAAGCTCTCATATATTAACAAAACTTAACAATTGGAACAAATTCCGTCACTTATCGGGACTGATTACATATTTAAGGGTATTAATGTCAAATAATGAAAGATTTTTCATAAAAACTGTACTATTAGTATGTAGAGTAAACTGAATTTCACTTCAGGCTCGAAAAATAAAAAGGAGGAAATTATGAAACTTAATCTAAAAAGTAAGTTTTATAAAGTTTTATTATCCTTCGCTTTATTGTTAACTACAGCTCAAGCTGTGTTTGCAACAAGTGAAGATAATAAACTCGGTAATGAAAATATTAGCGTAATTACTGAGAAGATTTATGATGAAGAAACTAACACAGTCGACATCAAACTAACACTTGAAGCAAAAAATACAAATGTTAGTTTAGAAGGTGTTACTTTCCCAGATGAATCAAAGAAAATACCTACAGAGTATGTAAAGGAATCTGAAGAAAAATCAGAAGATAATACATACGTTTTCACTGTGGAAGAGAATGGAGAATATGAGTTTCAAGCGAACTATGCTTTAGAAGTTGTTGGCGAAGACGAACAACCTCTAAGTAGAGAAGAAACTTATGGATTTAAAGTAAATGTCTTAGAAGTTAAAGATAAAACAGAAACATTAAGTGATGAAGCAAGTCAAGATCAACTTAATTCACCTACAGGAACACCCGAAGCAACTATGGGGTCGAATGCCGTTGATGGCGTAATAACCATGAACATTCCCGAATATGATGGTGTTGGCTGGAATAACGATGATATTAAATCTAAAACATTATCGATAAGTGTTGATTTTTTAGCAAATGCTGAGAAGCCAAACAAACTTGAGGTAGTTATTCCCGAAGGAATGAGAATAACTAGTCTTCATGTTGTTCCGGGTACTGATGTTTCGGGAATTGATCCTCAAACAGGTATCATAGCTGAATATGGTGATTCGTCACCTCATGCTAAAGCAATTAAGAAAATGACAGTTCCTAAACAAGAAGCTTTTCCAATGAAATCCATTTTTGGAAAAGTTGTATATGAATTTAATGACGAACTAACAGTTGATGCAATAACCTTAGATATAGGACTATCTGTGGATGAAAAACGTTTCTATGGTCCACATACAGTTCCTGAGCCTGTATCTGCAACAGCTTACCGTGTTTCTACATTGACTCAAGAAATGGGTCATGTCGCTGAAGTCATTCATGCTACTGGTACAAACGGACTTAAAAGGGTTCAGTATAATGCTGCTCCAGCATCACAACTACTAACAAGCACTGCGGAAGTGCCAACACGTTCAACAGCAGGAAATATTAAAACAACTTTAAGTAATGCAAAATCAGAAGAATTATTTGCTCTATTTATGGTGTATAACTTTACTTATCCAAAGGAATTTAAAGTTGATCAAAAAGCAAGTGATTCAAGGTTTGTTAAGTATCTAACTGATGAAGCTAAAGGTGAAATATCATTTGCAAGTAACTGGAAGTCTACTACTTATCTAGGAGTAGATTATGAATTACCTCTTGGGCTATCAGCTGGTGATTATGCACCGCTTAAGAACTCTTCGGTAGAAGTTACATTTTATGATGGTCATACGATAACATTAGAGCTTGCAGATAGTGCACGAAATGTAAAAGTAATTGATGAAAACCTTAATCAATTAAGCCTATTGTCACATGATGTGAGAGATGTTTCTGGAGTTCCAAATCATACAGTAATAGGAGCAGGGTTTGTTGTTGGTAATAGAAGTGGTGGCCCAGTAACTAATCAGATTTTTGAGATGGAAATCGATGGGTTATTCCAAACCGAAAAAATAATGCTTCCAACAAGATTTGTTAAAGGTGACTCAGTATCTGTTCAATATACAACCACAAAGAATAGTACGGAAAGAACTTATGTTGGGACCATTGGTTATCAAAATATTAATTTAAGTTTTGTTGACCAAGAAATATTAGGTTTAGATTCTGACGAATATATCACTTCAATTAAGCTCGAAGTGGGAGATTTCCCTTATCCTTATTCAAGTGGTGCATACGCTCATGAGTTTGAAAGAGTTGCACCGATAGGAAAATTACCAAAAGGAATGGGAGTAACAAATGTTACAGTAAGCACCTATGACGTAAATGATAAGCAAAACACATTTTCAACAAAAACAGCAACAATCACCGAAGATGATAATGTTATGGCGTATGGTAACAACTCTGGTACTTTTACTCCTGGAGCTATTATGGCGGGGGAAACTTATTCTGTAGATGCAAAACTTGCCCTAAGAGATTCACAAGGTGTTATGATGACAGGATTATTTGAACCAGAGATATATATTCGCGAGGTTAAAGGACATAACTTAAATCTTAATAGTCTTAAATTGACCGATGCAAATGGAGATTCAGTTGACTGGACATTTGTCAAAAAGCAAAACTCCGCAGGCGAGAATGTCTATACAATAAAAACAAGAAACTATACAATGACTCATGGGGGTACCGGAGACATAAGACCATTAAATGTGGTTTTTGATGTATCCACAACAATCCAAGCTGACGACGAATTCACCATGAACGAAATAATTTCTTTTGGAAAACCTGGACTTAAGTTAGGTACAAGTTATTCTTGGATTCCTAATAAAGTTACTAAAGATATTCATGACTTAAATGGCAATGGTGATACGACAGAAAACATGATTGGTGTAAGTGCAACAATATTCAAAGTTAACAAGTACGACGGCATGATTGTTGAATCGTTCTTGGTGCTTGCAGGCGAAGATCCAAAAGCGCCTTTTGTCCCAGGAAATAAAGAAACCGTTGCGTATTTTACACCGGGAACTGATGCTGAGTATGTTGTTAATATGACTAATAATGGTTCTGTACCGTCATCAGAATACATACTATACATTCCTATTCCAAAAACTGGCGACAACTTTGCGGGAAATTTCCAAAAAGAAGCATTTAAATGGGATATGAGATTAGCGAAAGAATTGGATGCTGTTTCAGGATATACAATTGACTATGCTACTACAGCGACATCAACTAACTATAAAGAAAACTCAATCTATAATTCAACAACACCATCAGATCTTGCTGATGTTAATATGATTCGAATTAAAGCAACGAAACCTATTGAGGTAAATGAGGGAGCTGAATTTAAAGTTCCACTTGTTGTTGATGAGACTTTCCTAAGTGCTACTCAAGATAAGAAAATTGGAAAGATGAATATATATTCAGCAGCATTTAGCATTGTTAGTGATAAGTTTAGTGGTGAGCTTCCAGGTACTCTAGCTGGAGCTGAACTGGTAATCGCTGAAGTAGGAGGAACTATTTTCCTCGACAAAGATGTTGATGGAATTTACGACACAAGTAAAGGCGACGAACCAATTAGTGGTCATACTGTCGAATTATATGAGTGGAATGATACAACTAGTTCATATGAACAAGTGGTAGTAAATGGTGTTAAAGTTTCTACAGTTTCAGACTCAAACGGTGTATATGTATTTGATGAAAATGCAAATCTAGGGTACGGTAAGTATGCTGTTCGATTTGTAGAAAAAGGCAATGGTACATATGAATATACAATAAATACCGCAAACCCTACATTCTACGAATTAGATAGTGATGCAATTATTAATGCTGATATTCCAAATGTTGGTGATAGTTATAAAGGTTGGGCGCTAGATATTGATGCGACAAAACCAGAAGCAAAAACTATTGGTGCTGGATTTATTGCATATAATCCTCCAATTGATCTGACTGTAACTATCGGAGGTCCAACAGAAGTTAAATCTAATGAATCAATTACACTAAGTCCAGAATCTATCACTCCTGATTTCTGGAACAACATAAAAAATCCTAATAATCCATATTCTTGGTCAATTGTCGGAGATGCAGTGGAACAAGCCAAAGCTAGCCTTACTGTAGATCAAGCAACAGGAGATGTGCGTTTAACAGCTGCTACCCTTGCAAAAGGAAAAACAACAGTAAAGGTTAAACTTACAATTCATGATATTTATGGTAATGAAGCTGAAAGTAATATGTTAGAAATAACAATTCTTTCAACAGAAAAACCAGTAATTACAGTTGTTACAAATCCTACAGTTATTGAGTATGGTGAAACTGCACTTGATGAAGCAGCATTTATTGCTCGTGCTGGAATCAGTGCAAAAGATAATGAAGGAACTGAAATTAGCTTTACAACTGATTTTGATTCAGTAGTGGATCAAACAATCCTTGATGATTATACAGTTACGATTACAGCAACTGACTCATTCGGTAATACAGCGACACGTCAAATGACTGTTACTGTTCAGGATAAAACACCACCTGTTATTACCTTGGCTAAAGATACTCATACTGTAGAGATGGGACCTGAAGTTACATTTGAATCTATCGAAGCTGCATTTGATGCGAAAGCTACAGATAATTATGATCCAAGTGTTACAGTTACAAATAATATAGCAGATGAAGTTAAGTTAGATGTTGCAGGAACCTATATAGTTACTTTCACGGCTACAGATACAAATGGAAACACATCTACAAAGACAGCGACAGTTGTAATTAAAGATGAAACACCTCCAAACATTACATTTACAAAACAAAATGTTGTTGTTGAGATCAATAGTGGTCAAACACATGATGATATCTTAGTGTTGATTGGTGCAAGTGTTACTGATAACTCAGGAGAAACTCTTACTCTTTCAAATAACATAACAACTGTTAAACTTGATACATTAGGAACTTATCCTGTTATCTTTACAGCTGAAGATTCAAATGGAAATAAAACAAGTAAAACAGCAACTGTAAAGGTTCAAGATACAACAAACCCTGATTTAGTAATTACTAATAGAGAAGTATCTATTGAAATTAATGGTGGAACAACCGAGGATAAACTTATGGAGTTAGCTGGTATAACTGCTACAGATAACTCAGGTATTAAACCAACAATAACCTCAAATTTTGATTCGGAAGTAAATCAAACTCTATTAGGAACCTATAATGTGACTATTACAGCTTTCGACTTAAGCAGCAATGTTTCAACAGACACTGTTGTCGTAACAGTTGTAGATACAACAGCACCTGTAATTACAATTGTAAACTCTGAGGTAACTATCGAAATCAACGGTGGGACAACAGCAGATGATCTGATTACATTAGCAGGAATTACTGCAACAGATAATTCAAATGGTACAGTTACAATAACATCAGATTTTGATGAAAAAGTAGATCAAACAAAGGTTGACATCTATACAGTAACTGTCACAGCAACAGACCCATCAGGAAATGAAACTATTGAAACTGTGGAAGTAACAGTGGTAGATACAACAGGTCCAGAAATTACAATTGAAAAACCAGAAGTATCTATCGAAATCAATGGCGGAACAACTGAGGAAGAATTTATCAAGTTAGCAGGAATTGATGCAACAGATAACTCAGGTGAAGCACCAACAATTACAACAGACTTTGATACAGTAGTAGATCAAACAACACCTGGAGATTACACAGTAACTATCACAGTAACTGACTCAGAAGGAAACGTTACAACAGATACAATTGTTGTTACAGTTGAAGATACAACTGGTCCAGTAATTACAATTGAAAAACCAGAAGTATCTATCGAAATAAATGGCGGAACAACTGAGGAAGATATTATCAATTTAGCAGGAATTGATGCAACAGATAACTCAGGTGAAACACCAACAATTACAACAGACTTTGATACAGTAGTAGATCAAACAACACCTGGAGATTACACAGTAACGATTACAGTAACTGACTCAGCAGGAAACGTTACAACAGATACAATTGTCGTAACAATTGAAGATACAACTGCTCCAGAGTTAACACTCACAAATGACGTTGTAGAAATTAACTTAAACAATCCTTTAAGTGATGAAGACTTCATCAAATTAGTTGGCCCAGTAACATCAGACAACTCAAAAGGAAAAGTTACAGTTACAACAGACTTCGATCTTGTGGATCAAAAGAATCCATTAGGAGAATACATAGTTACAATTACTGCAACAGATGAAGCAGGAAATGTTACAACAGAAACACTTACAGTCAAGATTTTAGATGACGAGAATCCAACTGTTAGCGGTGGAGAAGAATATTCATACATCGTTGGTGGAGATATTACATTAGAACAACTAATTGATGATATCGGATTTATCGCAACTGATAATAGTGACCAAACATTATACCCAGTATCAATCACTTCAGATATCGCAAATGTTGATTTCAGTAAGATTGGTACCTACGATGTAACAATTACAGTTACTGACGTATCTGGAAATGTTACACAACATGTTGTTACAATTAATGTTGTACGTGAAGCTACATATCATATTGAAGCTGACCGTGTAATTATCGATGTTAAAGACTTAGATGCAATTCTTGCACTCGATAATGTCGAAGATAAAGTTATCGAACTTCTAAATGCTAAAGCATGGCTCGATGACGCAATCAATGGTATTACTGACCTTCCAGTATATATCAAGAACTACGAAGAGATGATTAATTTCTTAAGTAGAAAAGACCTTGCAAATGGAGATCTATTTGATGTAATTCTTACAACAAACAATCCATTATCAAGAAGTCTATTTGGATCAGAAACAGTTGCTCAAATTGAAATTACGGGCGTTGTTGAAGATCTACCGGTAGTTGATGAAACTCCAAAACTTCCAGCAACGGGTGTTGGCAATAGCTACATCGCGTTATATGGAGGAGTCTTAGCAGTCTTTGGTGGATTGATCTTATCATATTCAAAAAAGAAAAAAGAAGAAGAAAATTGCTAAGAAGTAAATAGTTAATAAAGGCCACTCAGTATTATGCTGAGTGGCTTTTCGTTTCGTGTGATTATGGTTGAATTCTATTTATGCTGAGTGACTGCGTTTGCTTTCTTCGTAAAGGAGTCTCTCTACCTCTTTCTGTTTTTGATTAGCTCTAAAGAGAAGCGAGAAGTAAATCAAAATAGGAACAATTAATGTTGTTGCGAGTATCGTTGAGAAAGTAAAGTAGTTCTCATAAGTTTCTTGCTTGGGATGAAATGATTGATGGTAGAGATCGAGAATGATGTCATCTACAATATTACACAAGACAGTAACGCTCGTGCCTTTTTCTGTAGCGAAGGTAACTTCCCATATGTTGTCTCTAAGTTCATGAACCTTAACGCTAGTAATTGGGATATCTTGATTAGTATCTAAGTCCCATGCATAAGCGTCCGCCTTATCAATCAATTCAGCATCTGTAAGGTTATTTACATCTTCAGTGACAAGGATTTTAAAGTCTTTTGCATCAATAGCTTCATTATTGTTTTCGTTTACTACTGTGCTTGGAAAGGTTACTACTACAGCGACTTGTTTTTCTACAGTATTACCATTTTCATGTGCGTATACTGTAACAAAATACGTTCCAGCCTTCTTAATGTTTGTAATATCAAATTCTTCTTCCTCTGCCCTAATCTCGCTAGGAAATAATATGAGTAAAGATAGAACTAGTATAAGAATAGTTTTAAGTTTGAAATTAAGCTTCATGTCTACCACTATCCTTTGGAATGATAGCTTGAATTCTAATTACTGAGTCTTCAACAAACAAGTTATACTCGCCACATAAATTCGCTATCATTTCTTTAATAATAAACATACCTACACCGCTACTATATTTATTGGTGGAGCTTGGTTCTAAATTAGAGAATAGATGTTCAGATTTCTTAATTCTATTAATATCTTCTTCAGTAGCTTCGTTAATAGTTTCAATAATTACTGAATCATCTTGACTCTTTACAACAAATGATATTTCTGTTTCTTCAGGAGAGTAAGTAACGGTATTTGATACTAGATTAAATAGTAATATTTGCAGTGAAGCATAGTTTGTTGAAACCTTCACATCATCTTCCAGAATAAGATTTGGAAAGTTATTCTTCAATCTCATATCATTTTCAAATGTACGAACTGTTTCATGAAAAAGTCTTGATACATCAACGGATTCAATGTTAGATAAATAATTGTTGTCATCTTTTTTTAGAATATCCAATATTTGATTTATTTGTGTAATCATTTTATCGGATATCTTAATGTTGGTAATTAGAGTCTCTCTTAATCGTTCGTTACTTTCATCTGGTTTATTTAATGAATGTTGACTTCTTAATATAAGTTGATGAGCTGGTGTTTTAAGGTTATGGACTAGTGATTTAGAGAAAGTAATGATGTTTGATAGACGTTCTTCTTGCTCTTTGAGTTCAATCTCAAGGTGTGTGTAGGATCTTGATACATTGTCGATAGTCTTCTCTAAGCTTGAAGAAAATTCGTAGAACTCCCTGTTTATCACATCCTCTGAAGATTTAACTCCTTCGAAGTTGTAATCCTTAATATTGTTGATACTCTCTTTAATCTGTTCTAACGGTTTAATCATTTGTTTTCGAGTGTTAAAGAACATAAAAGAAATAAGGAGTAATGACAGTATTGAGATACCAAGTTGTGATACTAGAAATTTACTTGAGAAGTCACTGGAGTTTGGTGAGTAGATTGCATACCATAAGTCATATCCTCGAATCTCTCCTTGAGCCTCAAAAAGCAAGGCCTGAGGATTGATGTTATTCATCTTATTGTAAGATGGACCAAATGATATGGAGCTATAGATATCTTTATTATCTTTTGTAAGACCAATCTCAAGCAAATAGTCTTCAGTGAGTTTTTCAAGTTTCGATGCAATAGTTTTAGGGTCAGAGTTGTTTTCTATAACATCTGATATTTCTTTTTCGATTGTCTTAATGTGTTTGTCTTCAAATTTTCGATAAGAGTTCGAAATATTTAGTCCATTAAAAATCAGTAATGATATTAACACAATGTATAACATAATAAATATGATATTAATTTTGCTTTGTTTTTTTATCGTCTTCATAAACAGTTTCTTTCTATATTTATATATGTTAATTATATCATACGAGCAGAGCATATAATCAACTTCTCACCACAACATCAACAACATCTTAAACTTCCTAAACTTATTAATATCAATTATCCAGGATAAATGAAAGAAACAGAAACTATTTTATGATAAAATGAAATCAATGGTGATAGTCTATGGATAAACAAGTGGAAAAGGTAATGGATGCGTGCATCCTTGCTGGTAAAGTTTTAATGGAAAATGGTGCAGAAATGCATCGTGTTGAAGATACTATGAATCGTATTCTTGCGGTAGAACAGGGCAGCAATCATGCTGTTAGTTTTGTAATGCCAACAGGCATTTTTATTACCTCTGCTCATGGTTCAACAACAAAAATGAAGAGAATCACAAAGCGCAGGCAAAACATGGATCGAATTGGTGAGATTAATCGTTTGTCGCGTGACTTTGCATCTGGTAAATATACAGTAGATGAACTTTATGATGAAATAGTTAAAGTTGAAAATGAAGAGCCTGATTATCCATTATGGCTTAAATATATTAGTGCTGGTGCGGTGAGTGCTGCAATGTCAGTAATATTCAGAGGTCCACTTGAGGATATCTTCGTTGCTTTCATTATTGGTGGAGTAGGGTACATGCTTTATGGACTGCTAAACCGAACTCTAGGTACACGTTTCTTGCAAGAATTAATCGTTTCTTTTCTAATGGCTACGATTGCGAATGCATTGTTTGCTCTGGGCTTAGTCAGTAATCACGATACCCTAATAATTGGATGTATCATTATATTGGTTCCAGGCATTCAAATCATGAACTCAATTCGTGACTTTTTATCTGGGAATACCATATCAGGATCCATCTTCTTAATTGAAGCAATCTTTGTGGCTTGCATGATTGGCGCAGGCGTTATGACAGGGGTGAAATTCATATGACAATACTCATTCAATTCATAACGAGTTTCATTACCGGTCTTTGTTTTGGAATCATAGTAAACGTACCGCGTCGTGTCTTAGTTCAATGTGGACTCGTTGGTATGTCGGGTTGGGTTGTAAACTGGTTATTCTTACAATTAGGTGTTACTGAAATCTATGCGATTTTTATGGGAGCGACTGTGGTATCCATTGTTTCGATTATCTTTGCGCGTCGTTACAAGGTCCCTACAACGACCTTTAACCTTCCGGGGTTCTTCCCTCTAGTTCCAGGAATTAGTGCATACCAGGCCCTTAGACACCTAATGAGTGGCAAATATATGGAAGGTATCGAGATGCTCTCAAAAACACTGATGCTTTCAGTAACGATAGCACTAGCTATTGTAATGGTAGAGGTAGTATTACGTGTTATAGAACGACCAAGGAAAGCGAGAATCCGTCTATGAGAAAAGTTGAAACTACGAAACAACATATTAACCTAAGTTTTCTATTTTTTGCAGGATCATTAGTTCTTTTATATATTACAGCCTGGGCAATCTCCTATTTAAATATAGGGTGGAATGCGCTCTTTACAGGGGTAGGGCTTATGATTGTTGCAGGGATACTCCATTATTTCGCAAAAGACTATTATCACTTCTATATTATGAGTTATGTACTAAATATGGTAGGTTCTGGTTTATCGTTTGGATCCTATTTCACAATTAAAGAAGTAGCTTTCGACAGTAAAATCATGATAATCGTCATGTTATCGGGGATTGTTATTGGATTTGTATTCTCTCGTGCTTACCTGAAAACGGAGTATTATAACTACCGAAACTTAAACTTAATATTGGGATTAATTACAGGATTTGTAGCTTTGATTTTTGCACTATTCTGGATATCTGGAGTTAACAGTGCTAAAAACGCAATCATGACCATGATGTTGATCTATGTACTCATATATATTGGCTTACTTAATTTCATTGTAAAACGAGGCAACCAATATCGATATATTTCTCTGTATAGTTTTGGAATCTATATCGTTGTAACGTCAATTGTATTAATGGCGGTAACAGAAGGAGACCTATTCCCAGGGGACTTCCTTAGTTTCTCAGGTGAGCCGAATAATAAGCGAAATCAACAACCAAAATTGTAGAAAAAAGTGATATATTTTGAGACTCATAATTGCTTATTAAAGCTCTGGTACCAGAATGAAATTCGGTTGTTAAACCTAAATATTAAATGACTCTGTATACTAATAAAAAGGTCATAGATAATAAACTAACAATCATTATAACTTTTAGGACAAAAATCAAAGTGAATAATTACTTTGATTTTTTCTTTTCCTCAGAGTATAAATATCACATTATGACCATAAACAAGATATAATGACAGCATTATGTAAGCGTTATATATTATGATGTAAGAGTTATATGTGTGCTGAAAACAGTATAGAGGGAGAAACTTTATGGTAAAAAAATACGATGATAGTTTAATTAGTGTAATTAAAGAAAAGGAATACCACAAAAACATTAACGATGTCGATGTTCTTGTAAAGCCGATTCCTGATTGTAATATACCGGGAGCAATGGATCCAAGGTTGTATGCTTCAGCAAAGAAAACGGTGTTTATGATGAAGTTCATACCAAAAAGATTATTGAAAATGGATGCGAGTCCAAAATCAATTGCCAGACTTCGTAAAATGTTTAACTCAGTGGATAGTACTCCTATGGTAGAAGAAGACATTGTTGTTGAGAATCATATATGTCTAACTCGAGATAGTTTTCAAATGCCTATTATTAGCTATACGCCGAAGGTAAGAAATAAGAATGTACCGATTCTATACTATATCCATGGAGGAGGCTTCTTTGCAGGACATCATGGTGTCGTCGAAGAGGCGATGAAACTGTTAGTAGAAAAGACAGGAATTGCTATTTTCTCGGTAGACTACCGTTTAGCTCCAGAGAACCCATATCCAACAGGCCATGAAGATTGTTATGACGGATTGAAGTGGGTACATGAGAATGCAAGACACGTGGATGGAGACTCTGAGTCAATTTTTATTGCAGGAGATAGTGCTGGTGGAAACTTAACACAGTACTGTACCAATAAAGCTCTGGAGGATGGACTTTCATATGTAAAAGGGCAAATGCTGCTCTATCCAACAGTTAATATGGGTGGTATAAGTGATGAGTATGTAGACTTCGATATCAATAAAATTGAAATATACGATAAGCACGCCAAAGCAATCAATCTAAGCCTAGGAATGTTTGGTAATTCATCATCGATGCTACAAGACCTATTGGGGACAGATAATATATTAAGTAAGTATCTAACTCCATACAGTGATGTTAGCCCTAATCTTCCACCAACATATGTGACAGTAGGAGAACATGATTTTCTAGCTATAGAAACCTTGGCCTATGCTCGCAAGCTTGTTAAGGCTGGAGTCGATACAACGACCGTGTTATATAAAGGCTTGGGACATGCATACATAGATCATGTCGGAAATTATCCACAAAGTGAAGACTGCATAGATGAAATGGCTAGGTTTATTCTAAAGTATTCATGAAAGTAGAATGAAATTAGATGAAAAGTCCTCAGTAAGTGAAGATTTTTCAAGACACATATTGAATAGATCGAAAACACAAGTCTTGTCACCTGATGAGACTTGTTCTCTGTTTAAGAAGATAAACAGTTTTGGTGTATAATGAAGTTACTATTAAAGGAAGGTTTGGCGTGTATATGAATATAGATGTAAAAATGGTGGATAAACTAATTCAAGAGCAGTTCCCAAAATGGAACGGTCTATTGATTAAGCCAGTAATCCAAAGTGGACATGATAATAGAACGTTTCATTTGGGTGATTCCATGCTGGTAAGGATGCCAAGTGGTCCGGAGTATGTAGCTCAAATTGAAAAAGAGAATAAATGGCTACCTTTACTCGCAAAAAATATTAGTTTGCCAATAACTAAACCAATAGCGCTAGGAAAGCCCGATAGAGAGTATCCATATCCTTGGGCAATTAATGAGTACCTTCCTGGAGAAACTGCCAACACAACGAATTTTCGTTCATTGGAGAGCTTTGCGGGAGAGATTGCGGAATTCTTAAAGGAACTCCAAACTTTGGATACTACAAATGCTCCTACAGCAGGAGAACATAATTTTTACCGAGGAGCTCATCCTTCTGTGTATCAAGAAGAAGTCAATGAATCCTTGCGAGATTTAAAAGAAATTCTTCCAGTTAAAGATATAGAGACAATTTGGGAAGAGTCAATTAATTCGGTGTGGAAAAAAGAACCAGTTTGGATTCATGGGGATATTGCACCAGGGAACCTACTTGTAAATGATGGCCAACTTTCAGGTGTTATTGACTTTGGAATTATGGGTGTTGGTGATCCTGCATGTGATTATGCGATGGCGTGGACTTTTTTTAATATAGATTGTCGAGCTAGTCTTTTTAAATATATTGATGAGGATACTCAAAAGCGTGCAAGAGCGTGGGCTTTATGGAAAGCGTTGATAACATATCGCTCCGAAAACAAAGCGATAAGTGATAATGCTAAAGCAACAATCAATGAAATAATGGAAGAGTATTACGCTACACGATAATATGGAGTAAATATGTAGTGTCATTGAATAAAATCCATTGCACATTGGTTAATAGTATGGTATTATAACTTAGCACTTATCTAAGGTGATCAAATCAGCTTAGGCGGAAGGAGACATGAACATATGAAAAAAGGAATTCATCCAGAGTACGCAAAAACTAAAATTGTTTGTACATCATGTGGGACAGAAATTGAAGTAGGTTCAACAGCAACTGATTTACGTGTTGATACATGCTCAAACTGCCACCCATTCTATACTGGAAAACAACGTTTCGCAAATGCGGCTGGACGTATTGATAAATTCAATAAGAAATACGGTCTAAAATAAGGGGTAACCCTTATTTTTTTTTGCAAAATAAGTTAGAATATAACAGAGGTGATTGGACATGATGTATCATCAATATAAAGATGGTTACGTAGAATTGATTACAGGGTGTATGTTTGCAGGAAAGACGGAGGAATTAATCCGTCGAATTAATACATTAAGTTATGCACACAAGAATATTATTGTGTTTCGACCACGTATCGATAATCGATACAGTGATAATGAAGTCGTATCACATGCTGGAAAGCGTGTAGCAGCTGTTATTATTGATAATGCTTTAGAAATATTAGATTATGTTTCTGAAGAAACGGATGTTGTCGCAATCGATGAAGTGCAGTTCTTTGATGAGAATGTCATTAAAGTTTGTGACTATCTTGCTGAACAAGGAATCCGTGTTATGGCAGCAGGTCTTGATATGGACTTCCGTGGAGAACCTTTTGGGTTATTCCAAAACTCATGACAACAGCAGAGTTTGTTACAAAGCTTACCGCAGTCTGTACAGTGTGTGGTGGACCAGCAACGCGTTCTCAACGTCTTGTTAATGGGAAACCTGCATCCTATCATGACCCAATCGTATTAGTTGGAGCGAGTGAGGATTATGAGGCACGTTGCCGTCATGACCACATCGTCGTTGATAAGCCAGGAATTGAAAAATAAAGTTAGGTGAAGTAAGTATGGAAAATACAATGAAACAACGCTTAGATTCTATTCTAAGTCGTGATGCCGAACTTGGTGAATTAATGATGAGTCCTGAAGTATTAGGAGATCATCGTTTGATGGCTAAGTACGGTAAAGAACAAGCGTCATTAATAGGAACAGTAGAAGCATACCGTGAATATTTAGATGCAGAAAACTTCTATAACCAAGCAGTTGAAGTTGCTCAAACAGAAACAGAAGCAGAGCTTGTTGAACTTGCAGAAATGGAAATGGAAGAATACAAGGAAAAGATGGACACTTTAGTAGAATCACTACGTCTCCTTCTTATTCCTAGAAACCCAGCAGATAATTATGATGCGATTATTGAAATTCGTGGAGCTGCTGGTGGTGATGAAGGTAATATCTTTGCAGGTGACTTATATCGTATGTATACTCGTTATGCAGAAAGTCTGGGTTACAAGTATGAAGTTATTGAAGCATCAGAAGCTGAATCAGGCGGATATGCTTTGATCTCATTTGTAGTTAAAGGTCAAGAACCATACCGTCACTTTAAGTTTGAATCTGGTGCACACCGTGTTCAACGTGTACCAAAGACTGAAACACAAGGTCGTATTCATACATCAACCGCAACAGTACTAGTTATGGCCGATGTGGAAGATGAAGGCTTTGAGATTGATGTTAATGATCTTGAAATTGATACAATGAGATCTTCAGGTGCTGGAGGACAACACGTTAACAAGACGGACTCCGCGGTAAGAATTGTGCATAAACCTACAGGTATCTCAGTTAAGTGTCAAGATGGTCGTTCACAACATGATAACCGTGATAAGGCAATGCGTTTAATTAGTGCACGTGTCTTCGAACATCACCAACAAAAACTTGAAGAAGAAAAGAACGTAAACCGTCAATCAAAAATTGGTAAAGGCGATCGTTCAGAAAAAATCCGTACCTATAACTATCCACAAAACCGTGTTACTGATCACCGAATTGGTTTAACACTTCAAAAATTGGATATTATTATGGAAGGAAAACTCGATGAAATCGTTGATGCTCTCCTTGCAGAAGAACAACGCGAAATATTAGAAAATGGTGGACTATGATCTATAGAGATCTTGTAAAAGAAGGAACAAACATCTTAGATAAGCATTCAATTTACACAGGCTTTGCTCGTGTTTTAATGCTTGAGTTGCTTCGTGAACAAGATATCGACATGTTTGCTGAATTTGATAATGAAGCAGATGAAGCAATCGCCACAGATTACATGAAGAAGATTCAAGAACTTGCTCAAGATATACCTTTAGGATATGTATTAGGTTATGAGTGGTTTTATGGTTATAAAATCATTGTTAATGAAGGTGTCTTAATTCCTCGAGGAGAAACTGAGGAGTTAGTAGGTCATGTGTTGAGTGATATTGATGATTACTTTGAGGATCCAGTGATTGCTGATGTTGCTTGTGGTAGTGGTGCTATTGGACTTGCTCTTGCTAAAGAGACAGGTCTACCAGTCTTCGCAACAGATATAAGTGAAGAAGCACTCGTTGTTGCTAAAGAAAACGCAAAAATTAATGAAGTGGATATGACATTCTACCAAGGTGATATGTTACAACCACTCATTGATCGTAATATTAAGTTGGATGTACTTGTATGCAACCCTCCCTATATTAAGAACACCGAACACGTTCAAACATCTGTACTGAATAATGAACCTCATGTAGCATTATTTGGTGGAGAGGATGGTCTATTCTTTTACCGTAGTGTATTATCGAATGCCCATAAAGTGTTGAATGAAAAAGCAATGATTGCTTTTGAAATTGGTTTTGATATTGGAGAAGCGGTTGTAGAATGTGCACAATCCTTTTTCCCAACCGCTCATATTGAATTGCGTCAAGATATGAATCAATGTGATCGTATGGTTTTTGTTTATCAAGGTATTAGTCCTATTAAGGACTAGTATCTTTTTTTATGTTAAAATACTCTTAGAAATTAGGGGGTAAGTATGATTACCAAAGTATATAATAAAAGTGAAATTAATGAAGTTTCAGAACAATTAAAAAAGGGTGAGCTTGTCGCTATAATGACGGATACCGTTTATGGGCTCGCTGCTAGCACGCACGATGAAGCTTTGTATCAGAAGTTAATTGATGTGAAGCATCGACCAGATACAAAACCCTTTCCATTAATGGTGGCTTCGTACGAACAGATTGAAGCAGTAGCAGAACTTGAAGACTGGCAACGTCATCTCATGCATACCTTTATGCCTGGGGCAGTGACCTTTATCTTCAAGAGAAAACAAGGAGTCTTTGATTTCCTGGGAAATCAAGATACCCTAGGAATTCGTATGGCTGATGATGTTTGGGTTCAAGAATTAATCGATAAACTTGGACATCCATTATGGCTGCCTTCAGCGAATATTTCAGGAATGCCCACAGCGACATCATCGGCTATGGTATTGGAACAATTAGATGGTAAAATAGCTGGTGTAATTGAAGGGGATATTCAGGGAAAAATATCATCAAGTGTATTTGACCTTACAGGGTCTCAAGTAGTATGCTTAAGAGAAGGAATTGTTCCTTTAAAAGCAATCCTAGAGGAGGTAAAATAGTGAAAACAATAGCATTGGCATGTGATCAAGGTGGTTACGTTCAAAAAGAAGCATTAAAAGAAGTGATTACAGGACTTGGTTATGAAATAACTGACTACGGAGTAATGTCTGAAGATAGTGTTGATTACCCAGATGTAATCTATCCAGCAGCAAAAGCTGTAGCTAGTGGTAAACATGATTTAGGTATTATTTTATGTGGCACTGGTATTGGAGCTTCAATCGTAGCTAACAAAGTGCGTGGAATCCGTTGTGCCCTCGTTACGAGTGTTGAAGTAGCGACATTAACACGCGAACACAACAATACAAACATTCTTGCAATGGCAGGAAGAACTACACCTCTAGAGGTAAACAAAGAAATCGTTAAAGCATGGTTAGAAACACCATTTAGTAATGATGAACGACACATACGTCGTATCAATAAAATTAGCGACATTGAAATTGTGGAGGAACGCGAATGAGAGATGATTTAGTCTTTGCAACGATTGCAGATGAAGCAACACGTCAAACAGAAAACATTGAATTAATTGCCTCAGAAAACTTTGTATCCAAACAAGTTTTAGAAGCACAAGGAAGCATCTTAACCAATAAATATGCAGAAGGATATCCAAACAAGCGCTACTATGGTGGCTGTGAGTTTGTCGATATTATTGAAACACTAGCAATTGAAAGAGCAATTGAAATATTTGGTGCAGAACACGCTAACGTTCAACCGCACAGTGGTTCGCAAGCAAATATGGCAGTCTATTTATCAGTCCTAGAACACGGAGATGTTGTTTTAGGGATGGACTTGAACTCCGGTGGCCACTTAACACACGGTCATAAGCTAAACTTCTCAGGTAAGAATTATACATTCTTTGGTTATGGAGTTGATCCAACAACAGAAAAGATTGATTATGATGTCGTTCGTGAATTAGCGCTTGATATTCGTCCAAAGTTAATTGTTGCGGGTGCTAGTGCATACTCACAAATTATTGACTTTGCAAAGTTTAGAGAAATCGCGGATGAAATTGGTGCTTACCTCATGGTCGATATGGCACACATTGCAGGACTTGTTGCTGCAGGTGTTCATCCAAGCCCAGTTCCATATGCTGACTTTGTAACATCAACAACACATAAAACATTAAGAGGTCCACGTGGTGGGTTAATCTTATGTAAGAAAGAATATGCGAGTGCGATTGACCGTTCTGTATTCCCAGGGGTACAAGGTGGTCCACTAATGCATGTAATCGCAGCTAAAGCAGTATGCTTCCATGAAGCCCTACAACCAAGCTTTAAAAAATACCAAGAACAAGTAGTAAAGAATGCATTAGCTCTTGCTGAAGAGCTTGGAAACTGTGGATACAGACTTGTTAGTGGTGGTACTGAAAACCATTTGGTTCTTGTTGATCTCAAAACAAGTATTGGTATCACAGGTGCACATGCAGAGAAGATTCTTGAAACAGTAGGAATTACGCTCAATAAGAACGCAATCCCATTTGATAAAGAACGTCCTGCAGTTACAAGTGGTATCCGTATTGGTTCGCCAGCAATGACAAGCCGTGGATTTAAAGAAGAAGAATTCAAACTTGTCGCACGTTTTATTGATGAAGCATTACGTAACTATGAAGATGAAGATAAGCTTGCATCAATTAGAGAAGAAGTTGTCGCACTTACTAGAAATTACCCAATCAGAGGAGAAGAATAATTATGATAACAGTTTTAAATCACCCATTAATTACACACAAGCTAACACAAATGCGAAGTCTTTCAACAGGTACTAAGGACTTCCGTCAAAACCTTGATGAAATTGCAGGGCTAATGGCGTATGAAATCACTCGTGATTTAAAATTAGAACCAGTAACTGTTAATACACACAGTGGTCCTTATGATACATTCCAACTTAATAAAGAAGTTGTGCTTGTACCAATCTTACGTGCTGGTTTAGGAATGGTCGAAGGAATTCTTGATCTTATTCCAACTGCTAAAGTAGGCCATGTGGGAGTGTATCGTGATGAAGAAACATTACTACCTCATGAGTACTTTGCGAAGTTCCCAGATAAACTAGAACAAGCAGAAGTATTAGTTCTAGACCCAATGCTTGCAACCGGTGGTAGTGCCGATGCAGCAATCGAAATTGTTAAAAAACGTGGAGCAAAAACTATTAAATTAGTATGTCTAGTAGGAGCACCAGAAGGTGTTGAGTTTATTAAAGAAAGACATCCAGATGTTGATATCTTTTTAGCGGCTCTTGATGAAAAACTTAATGAACATGGCTATATTGTGCCAGGTTTAGGAGACGCTGGAGACCGTATTTACGGTACAAAATAATTGTAGTTAAATGAATCTTTGAGGCCTTATGAAAATAAGGCTTTTTTTTGAAATTAGTATATATGTATAAAATATCTAAACGCTTACATAATCATGAACGTTTGCACACAATACATGTTAGAATATAAGAAAAGGAGACCTGTATGAATAATTTGAAGAAAGATGCATTAGATTTACATAAAACATTAAAAGGGAAAATAGAAATTAGAAACAAGGTTAGTGATGTAAGCCAAGAGTCATTAAGTTTACTTTACTCACCAGGAGTTGCAGAACCTTGTTTAGAGATTGAGGAGACGCCTCATAAAGTATACGATTATACTTGGAAAGGAAACACTGTAGCGGTTGTAAGCAACGGGACTGCAGTACTAGGTTTAGGTGATATCGGAGCAGCAGCGGGACTTCCTGTTATGGAAGGGAAAGCGTTCTTATTCAAAGAGTTTGCGGGGGTTAATGCGATTCCACTCGTACTAGATACTAAGGATACCGATGAGCTTATTAGAACTGTAGAGATTCTTTCACCAACCTTTGGAGGTATTAACCTTGAAGATATTAAAGCACCAGAGTGTTTTATCATCGAAGATGCTTTAAAAGAGAAACTTGATATTCCAGTATTTCATGATGACCAACATGGTACAGCGATTGTTGTAATGGCAGGATTGATCAATGCTTATAAACTGTTAGGAAAAGATTTGAAAGAAGCTAAGGTAGTTGTGTCAGGAACAGGTGCTGCAGGATGTTCGATCATTCGTATGCTCTATGATTATGGAATTCGTTCAATTAAAGCAACAAATAGTAAAGGGATTATTGATCCAAAACAAAAAGAAAAATATAATGAAGCAGTTCAAAGGATCATTCCTTATTTAAGTGACATTAACGATGAGAAGACATTATCAGATGGTATGTGTGGAGCGGATGTGTTTATTGGCGTTTCAGCAGCAAACATTGTTTCTAAAGAAGATGTAAGTTCAATGAATCGTAATGCAATTGTATTTGGACTTGCTAATCCAAATCCAGAAATACCTTACGATGATGCTATTGAAGCTGGTGCACGTATTGTGGGAACAGGTCGTTCTGATTACCCAAACCAAGTCAATAACGTTCTTGCTTTCCCAGGTATATTTAAAGGAGCGTTATCTGTAGAAGCTTCAGAAATTACAGAGTCAATGAAGCTTGCGGCAGCATACGGTATCGCTTCCATGGTTAAAGATAATGAAATATCAGAAACAAACATTCTTCCTCTTGCTATTAATAGAGATGTTGCGGATGTTGTAGCTGAGGCTGTTGCAGAAGAAGCGATTCGCGCAGGAGTAGCACGAAAACATGAATAAAATCGCAGATATTTACGGAGAAGTCACCATTCAAGAAGGTGCACTTTGGGGAGCAAACACACAGCGCAGTCTTGAGAACTTCCCAATTGGAACAGAGAAAATGCCTAAAGAGTTTATCGAGATGCTATGCGAGCTTAAAAGAGCTTGTGCAGTTGCTAACCAAGAATTAAAGGCTGTTGAGTATGATAAGACTCTTGCAATAATTAAAGCTATTGATGAGCTTTTGATGCAAGATTTTATGCAACACTTTCCACTTGCTATCTGGCAAACAGGGAGTGGTACACAGACAAACATGAATGCCAATGAAGTTATTGCTACACTGGCTTCAAGGATACTGGGTTCAAAAGTTCATCCAAACGATGATGTGAACCATGGTCAATCATCCAATGATGTCTATCCAACCGCTATGCACATGATGGCAGTAAATATGATTGCTCAGGACTTAATTCCGGTACTCGATAAAGTAATCATTACCTTAACACAGTTAAAACGAGAAAACACACTGTCGTATAAGTTAGGTAGAACACATTTCCAAGACGCTACCCCGATGACATTTGCTCAAGAGGTAAGTGGTTGGATTGTAATTTTTACTGATGCAAAAAAACAATTAGAAGCATTGCTTCCGTTTATGAGACAACTTTCTATTGGCGGAACCGCAGTAGGGACGGGGCTTAATACAATAAAAGGATTTGATGAGCAAGTAGTTAGAGCACTTTCTCAAAGTCTTAAACAAGAGTTTACAGTTTGTGAGAATAAGTTCTTTGCGATGGGATTTAAAGATGCTTATGTAAGTGTACATGGAATCTTAAATACTCTCGCGTCAAATTGTCTAAAACTTACAAATGATATTCGATTCTTATCCAGTGGTCCACAGACTGGACTTCAAGAGATTAAACTTCCGGCTAATGAGGCAGGAAGCTCGATTATGCCTGGAAAAGTTAATCCAACACAAGCAGAAAGTCTAGCTATGGTTTGTGTGAGGGTAATTGGTAATCATCAAACGATAACACTAGCAAACTCTCACGGGAATCTTCAACTTAATACCTATATGCCTGTGATGGTATATAGCATGTGGCAATCTATTCGTTTACTTTCAGATGGATTGGACAGTTTTAATACACGATGCTTAGCAGGAATCGAAGTTAATACGGAAAAGATGATGGATAATGTAACATCATCAATTATGACTGCGACATTCCTTAATGAAAAACTTGGATATGATACAACTGCCAAGATTGTGAAAGAGGCATATCAGGATAAGAAGACATTAAAAGAAGTTGTTGTGTCAAATGGACACATGACTGCCGAGGAATTTGATCAATACTTTGATTATTCGAAAATGATTCAAGCAAAATAATAGATTATGAACACTATCAGAGAAAAGAGGAACTTTTAATATGGTTAGAATCGAGAAAGATTCTTTAGGTGTTGTGGATATTGCAGACGACGTACTTTACGGAGTTCAAACGGCAAGGGCAATAACAAACTTCCAAATAACTGGACAGTATGCAAATCCTGAATTCTTTACATCCCTTGCAAAGATAAAGAAAGCTTGTGCGCTTGCAAACTTTGAAGTAGGAGATCTTTCACAAGAAGTGTGCGATGCGATTTGTCAGTCATGCGATGAAATTATTGCGGGCTCTTATTATGAATACTTCGTTACTGATGTCATTCAAGGTGGAGCCGGCACATCGTTAAACATGAATATTAATGAGATTATCGCAAACAGATCGGCACAAATACTAGGAAAAGACCTTGGTGTATACGATGTAGTCCATCCTAACGATCATGTTAATCGATCACAGTCCACTAACGACATTATTCCTACAGCAGGTAAGTTAACGACATACTTGTTGGGACAAGAACTCATCCGCGCGATTAATCAGCTCTCTGACTCTTTTGCATCAAAAGGTGATGAATATCAATCGATAATAAAAGTTGGGCGAACACACTTACAAGATGCTGTGCTTATTTCGATGGGACAAGTTTTCCACAGTTATGAAACAATGCTCCGTCGTGAAGTTAAGCGTATTGAACATGCCCTAGAAGAAATGTTGATAATTAACCTTGGTGCTACGGCGGTTGGTACAGGTATCAACTCATTAACGGGTTATCGAGAAGCCGCTGTGAAGAATCTTTGCGATATTACTGGTCTTAAATTTGAAAGTGCCGAAGACTTAATCGATGGTACAAAACATATTGATGGTTTTGCCTATGTTCATAGCAGTCTTAAGTCATTGGCTTCAAGTCTATCCAAAATGTGTAATGACTTACGTCTAATGGCATCTGGCCCTAAAGTGGGTATCAGTGAAATCATTCTTCCAGGTAAACAACCCGGATCATCGATTATGCCTGGGAAAGTTAATCCTGTGATTCCTGAAGTTGTGAATCAGATTGCTTTCCAAGTTATCGGTAATGATCTAACAGTGACAATGGCAGTAGAGGCAGGCCAAATGGAGCTTAATGTCTTTGAACCTGTCCTCTTTAAGAATCTATTTGAATCATTAATGATACTTACCAATGCATGCGATACCTTAAGAATTCACGCGATTGATGGACTCATTGTGAATAAGTCACGAATTGAACATCTGGTAGACCATTCATTAGCAATGGCAACAGCTCTAGTTAAAGAGTTGGGATATCAAAAAGTATCGGATATCACGCAAGAGGCACTTGATACTAATCGTTCCATTCGCGAGATTGTTCTTGAGAAAAAACTCATTGATGAAGAGAAGTTACAAGAACTGCTTAGACCTGAGACAATGATTGCTCCTAAGAACAGACCATAATTATTACTAATCTAAGAGGTCCATAATATTGGGCTTCTTTTTTAGTGTGAAGAGTGGCCAAAGTTCATCTCTTTTGACAAAAAAAGTATAAGTGTGTGAATCTCATGAGAAGTAAATTGAAGTAATGGAATTTTCACTAAATATTTGATATAGTATTAGCGGTGAATAAAATGTATGATATTCTAAGAATTAGTGTCTATTTACTTTGCTTTCTATTAGCTTCTTATGCTTTAAGTGGCTTTGATTTTTCCAAAGTAATGAGACCTCAAAGTCAAACTAAAATGCAAGTGCTCTATCTTTTACTTTCACTTGCACTAGCCTATCTTGTGGCGCAATTTCTTCTTGGGTTATCGGTCAATTATTTAGTATAAAATTATCGGAGGATTTCTTATGTTTTCAAAAGCAGTAGGTATCGACTTAGGTACCGCAAATATTTTAATTTATGTAAAAGGTGAAGGTGTTGTTTTAGATGAACCATCAGTAGTTTCTATTGATGCAGAAACAAAAAAATGCTTAGCAGTTGGGCAATCAGCTAAAGAGATGCTTGGTAGAACACCAGGTCGTGTCTTAGCAATTCGTCCATTAAAAGACGGTGTCATTGCAGATTTTGAAGTTACAGAAATGATGCTTCAATATTTTGTTCGCAAATTGAATTTGAAAGGTGTGTTCTCACGACCAACAATATTAATCTGCTGTCCATCAAACATTACATCGGTTGAACGTAAAGCAATTAGCGATGCTGCATACCGTGCAGGAGCAAAACGTGTTTACATTGAAGAAGAACCAAAAGTTGCTGCAATCGGAGCAAACTTAGACATTTCTAAACCACAAGGTTCAATGGTATTGGATATAGGTGGTGGAACTACAGATGTCGCAATTCTATCGTTAGGTGAAATTGTTACAAGCACAAGCCTTAAAGTTGCTGGTGACCGTTTAGATTCAGATATTATCAAATATGTAAAAGATACATACAAACTTCTTATAGGAGATCGTACTGCTGAAGAGATAAAAACTCACATCGGTGTTGCAGGTAAAGATGTAATTAGCGAATTAGAGAGTTCAACATTTGCGGTTAGTGGACGAGACTTGGTAACAGGATTACCAAATACTATCGTACTAAATGCTGAAGAAACTGAACTTGCAATGAAAGAGAGTTTACAAGACATTGTTCGTGCTTGCCGTACAGTGCTTGAACAAACACCTCCTGAGTTATCAGCAGATATTGTAACTCGTGGAATTGTGTTAACAGGTGGTGGTGCCCTACTTAGAGGACTTGATACATTGATTTCAAATGCTTTAGGTATTCCAGTCTATGTAGCAGGAAATGCATTAACTTGTGTCGCAGAAGGTACAGGAATGATGCTAGAAAATCTTGATTTAGTTCGATAAAAATTTCAAAGACAGTCCGTTAGGATTGTCTTTTTTATGTGATTTATAAAAATAATAAAAAAATTAAAGAAATTTTTAGGAATAATAAAAATACTTACTTATTTATTAATAAGGAGGTATCCAAAACATGGAACTTAATGAAGAATGGCTAGACAGCTATAGAAGATTACCAAGAAAAGATTTGATTGAAGATTACATTGAGAATTACAAGATGTACTTAGAAAGTTTAAGTGACGATCACCTAAAGCGTGAATGCATTAGTGGACGTAACCGACTGACTAGAATGGGGATTACAAGATGTGTAATTCCCGATGAAACAATAAAAAGCGGGGACATATGTCTTTTCGATTTTGGACAGGCATATATTCAAGAGAGTGGATATTCCCACTTAGGTATTGTAATATCACTTGAGATACAGAAAGTATTAGTGGCACCACTTTCGTCAAATCCACATGCTGTGGCATCTGCTCGAAATATGAAGAAAAATGGGAAACAACATTTATATACTGTTGGAAAGTTGCCAGGCTTAGATAAACCATCAGTCGTGTTCCTCAATGATTGTAAGTACGTTAGTTCTTCACGGATTATTGATGTTAAAACACATCTTGCTGTAGAGTCAGAAATGTTTCAAGAAATTATTTCTATCATCCGAGAGAATATGTTTGGCGGTATTATGTTAAAATAGATTCGGTGATATAAATGACAGAAACTTGGGTTGTAGCTGTTTCAGGTGGTCCTGATTCAATGATGCTACTGGATGTATTGCATAATAAAGGAATCCAATGCATTGCTGCGCATGTAAACTATCATAAACGTAATACAAGTGATCGTGATATGAACATTGTAAAAGCATATGCAGAGAAACATAATATTCCATTAAGAGTAAAACATTTTGACGCAGAAGTTAGGGATAACTTTCAAACAGCTGCCCGAGTTTTTCGTTATCAATTTTTTAGAGACATAGTAAAAGAAAGTAATGCAATAGGAGTAGCGGTCGCTCATCACTTGGATGATGATGTGGAAACATATATCTTTCAAAAAGAGAGAAATATGAAAAGCGATAGTATTGGTCTAAATGAAAGACAACACATTGAGAATACCGAAGTGTGGCGTCCGCTTCTTTCCTTAAGTAAAAAAGAGATTGTTGAATATTGTGAAAACAATAAGATTCAATTTGGTATTGATGAAAGTAATCTGGAACTCGATTACACACGGAATAAAATTAGACACACATTGTCTATGTTAAGTAATAAGGAATATAAAGATTTGATTACTGAAATGTATAAAGAAAAGGCAGAACATGAGAAGTATGTAACAGACCTTGGAAAAACTGTAGAAGATTGGGGAACAAAAGTTCCGATAGATACGGTAGAGTCAACAGATTTACTTCGGTACTGGCTTAGAAAGCAAGGGGTTCCTATTCACGAAACGAGCGAGCGCCATTTAGAAGAAATGCTCAAGGCATTTCAGAAGAATAAAGGTGTTTATGAATTTGATGAGTGGATTGTGAATGCCCAGTATGGTTATGTATTTTTAGGAAAGTTACAAAATGTCTATGATACGCATACTAGTTTTGAACTGGGTGATTATCATGGATATCGTTTTAGCAACAAAGGTCTAAAAATTCAAGGGCTTGTCTTAGAGGAAAAAGACTTTCCAATTGTTGTGAGAAATGCCCGAAAAAATGATAAAATAAAAATGAGATACGGAACAAAACTCTTGAGCCGACATTTCATTGATCGCAAAATACCGCTCATAGAACGTAAAAATTGTCTCGTCATTGAAAATTCCTTGAAACAAATTGTGTTTGTTGTGGGATTAGGCAGTGATATTCATCATTACGCTAACAATATGAATAATTTTGTGATAGAATTATGATTATCGCAGGAGGATTTTTACGATGCATAAAGATGTAAAAAGTATTTTAATTGAGGAAGCAGCAATTGAAGAAAAATGTGCTGAACTGGGTAGTATAATAACAAAACATTATAGTGATAGTGAGAAGCCACTTGTGTTGGTTGCATTACTAAAAGGATCTGTACCATTTTTAGCTCGCTTAATTAAATACATTGACTTGGATATTGAATATGATTTTATGGACGTATCCAGCTATGAAGGAACAAATTCAACCCGCGACATTAAGATATTAAAAGATCTCGATCGTTCAATTAAAGATGTAAATATTTTGTTAGTTGAGGATATCGTTGATACAGGACATACAATTGAAGCAATCATTAACTTACTAAATAATAAAGGAGCAGCAGAAGTTAAAGTTGTATCTTTATTAGATAAACCTTCACGTCGTGAAGCAAACGTTAAAGCTGATTTTGTAGGTTTCGAAATTCCAAATGAGTTCGTAATCGGATTTGGATTAGATTTCAACGAGAAGTACCGTCAATTACCTTATATTGGAATCTTAAAAGATGAAATTTATCAATAAAAAGGAGTGCACATACATTGAAGAAAAATAACAAGAATAATCTGTTACTGACAATTATGTCGTTGCTTGTGGTCATTGTGTTAATTCGTTTTGCAATGTTCTCAACAACTTCAACAGTGTCCGTAAGCCAATTTGAAGAAGTGTTAGAAAAACAAGATGTTACAAACATCGTAGTTTCTCCACGTCAATATGTTATTGATGTTACAGGTAAATATAAGGAAAACGGACGTGAGTTCCAAGTATCAACACGCTATCCTAAATCAGAGACAACAACTAATGAACTATTAGGTAAGTTATCTCAAGAAGATCCAAAGTTAGAGTATGTTGATGTAACTCAAACAAATCCATTCATTGAAATTCTTATGTATACAGTTCCTTACATCATTCTTGGGGTGGCAATGATTTTTGTCTTCTCAAAACTTGGTGGAGGCGGAAACAACAAAGCCTTCGAATTCAGTAAATCTCGTGCTAAAATTCAAAGCAACGTTAAAGTTCGCTTTAGTGATGTAGCGGGTGCTGATGAAGAAAAAGAAGAAATGAAAGAATTAATCGACTACTTAAAAAACCCTAAGAAATATGAAGCAATGGGTGCTCGTATTCCTAAAGGTATGCTCCTTGTAGGGCCTCCAGGAACAGGTAAGACTCTTCTTGCGAAAGCAGCAGCAGGTGAAGCAGACGTTCCATTCTTTGCGATTTCTGGTTCAGATTTCGTTGAGATGTTTGTTGGTGTCGGTGCAAGTCGTGTACGTGACATGTTTAAAGAAGCTAAGAAAAATGCTCCAAGCGTTATCTTTATTGATGAGATTGATGCTGTTGGTCGTCAACGTGGTGCTGGTCTTGGTGGTGGACATGATGAACGTGAACAAACACTTAACCAATTACTTGTTGAAATGGATGGTATTGAAGAAAACTCAGGTGTTCTTATCTTAGCAGCTACAAACCGCTCTGATGTACTTGACCCTGCACTTCTACGTCCAGGTCGTTTTGACCGAACAATTACTGTAGGATTACCTGATATTTCAGGACGTACAGCAATCTTAGGCGTTCATGCTCGTAATAAACAACTCGCAGCAGATGTTGATTTAAAAGGAATTGCACGTCGTACACCAGGATTCTCTGGTGCTGACTTAGAAAACGTTCTTAACGAAGCAGCTATCCTTACTGTTCGTGAGAATGAACCAAAAATTACAACCGCAATATTAGATGAAGCAATTGACCGTGTTATGATGGGTCCTGCTAAGAAATCACGTAAGTATTCAGAAAAAGAACGTTACATGGTCGCTGTTCACGAAACAGGACACGCTATTATTGGTATCAAGTTAGCAGCAGCTGATAAGGTTCAAAAAGTTACAATTATTCCTCGTGGTGAAGCAGGTGGTTACAACCTCATGATGCCAGAAGAAGAGACATTTACACAAAGTAGAACGGAACTTGTAGCACGTATTACAGGATTACTTGGTGGTCGTGTAGCCGAAGAAGTTTACTTTAATGAAATTTCTACAGGTGCATACAGTGACATTCAAAAAGCAACACGTATTGCTCGTGCAATGGTTACCACTTATGGTATGAGTGATTTGGGACCAATCCAATATGATGATGGTCATGGTGATAACGTCTTCTTAGGAAGAGACTACTCATCACGCTCAAGCTATTCAAGTGAAATTGCATTTGAAATTGATAAAGAAGTTCGTCGTATTATTGATGAAGCAAAAGCAGATGCTAAGACAATTGTTGAAGCAAACCGTCCATTAATGGATAGAATTGTTGAAGCGCTTCTTGAGTACGAGACCATTACCGCTGAACAAATTGAAAATATTAGCGCGGGTCGTGATCTTAATGACTCAGGAGATATTGTAGTAGATATTCCCAGTGAAAATTAATGAGAACCCCTGTTAAGGGGTTTTCTTGTCTAAGGAGAAAAAGATGGCAGATAAAATTATTAGAGGTATTGCAAGAAATGGAAATATTCGCTTTTTTGTAGCGAAGACAACCGATTTAGTAGAAAAAGCACGTGTACTTCATGACACCTACCCAGCTGCATCTGCGGCATTAGGTAGACTCATGAGTGTATCCGCAATTATGGCACTTAACCTTAAGGGTGATGATGAGAAGCTCGTTGTTGAGATTCGTGGAGATAATGAGTTAAAACATATGCTTGTCGATGCAGATCGTAATGGATCAATTCGATCAATAATTTCTCATCCACATGTACACCAAGTGAATGAAGCTACTGGAAAATTGGATGTTGGTGGAATTATCGGTGAAGGATTCTTAAGTGTATCTTATAAACTCAATGGAGCAACTACATTTAGTTCCCAAATTGAATTACAAACAGGTGAAATTGGAGATGACTTTGCTTACTATTATGCACAAAGTGAACAAATTCCTTCAGCACTCTCTGTTGGAGTACTCGTTAACGAAGATATTACCATCAAATCAGCAGGAGCAATCCTGGTACAAGTTATGCCAAATGCTACAGAAGAAGATATCGTTGCAATAGAAGACTTATTCGCAAGACTTGCACCGGTATCAACAATTATGATTGATCATGAAGCATTGGAAGTTGCAACAACATTATTTGATGATGCTGTGATTTTGGATAGTGTTGATTTGAAATATCACTGTGGATGCAATCGTGATCAAATGCGTGATGTATTGAATACATTAAATGATGACGAACTCCAACAACTCATTGATGAAGACAATGGAGCAACCATTATTTGTCAATACTGTGGAAAACAATATGCATTTAGCGGTGAAGAGCTTGGAGAGATTATCAATGCTCGGAAAACAAATTAAAGTAGGAAATGTCATTTTAGACAACAATGTCATTATCGCACCAATGGCAGGAGTTAGTGATATCTCATTTCGTTCAATGCTAATTGATTTTAAACCTGGACTCATGGTTTCAGAAATGATTAGTGATAAGGGTATACTTTATAAGAATGAACGTACTTTAGAAATGTGCAAAACATTAGAACACGAACATCCAATTTCACTCCAATTATTTGGCAGAGATTTAGAAACTATGATCCCGGCAGCGAAATTTCTTGATAAGGAAACAGATTGCGATATTATTGATATCAATATGGGTTGTCCTGTTGCCAAGGTAGTAAGCACTAATGGTGGCAGTTCCCTCCTAAAAGAGCCGGAACATGCCTATGAGCTTGTGAAAGCAATTGTGGAAGCCGTTGATAAGCCGGTAACGGTCAAGATGCGTGTTGGTTGGGATTCAACGTCAATCAATGCAGTAGAATTTGCTAAACTCATGGAAAAATCCGGAGCGAAGATGATTGCGATTCATGGTCGTACTCGCTCACAGAAATACAAAGGTGATATCTATTATGATGTCATTCGTGATGTGAAGAATGCTGTATCAATCCCTGTTTTAGGTAACGGAGACATAACAGATATCGCAAGTGCTCGACATATGATGGAGACAACGGGTGTCGATGGTGTTATGATTGGTAGGGCTATTCTAAATAACCCTTGGCTCATTGAAGAAGTTAAGGCAGATTTTTTTGAAAAAGAGTATGCAATGACAATGACAAACGAAGATCGTTTCAAATGGCTTCGCAGTCGTTTTATTAAAATGATAGAAATTACAGAAGAATCTCATGCAGTTAAGAAAATGAGAGGCTTCTCAACATGGTTTATAGCGGGCTTACCAGATAGTAAAGCACTTAAATCACGCTTTATTAGGATGAATTCCGTTGCAGAATTTGATAGAATAGTAGAAGAATATCTAGAAGAGAGGAACGTGTGATATTATGCCGCATGAATTAACAGAACAAGAACTCGTCCGTCGCGAGAAAATGGAAGCCCTACGCGAAAAGGGAATTGAACCTTTTGCAAGTGGTTTTAAACCTTCAGCACATTCTTCAGACATTGTTGCAGAATACGATGAGAAAACAAAAGAAGAACTTGCTGAGATTAATGCACCTACATCAATTGCAGGTCGTGTTATGACAAAACGTGTTATGGGTAAAGCAGGATTTGTTCACGTTCAAGATCGTGATGGCCAAATCCAAGTTTATATTCGTAAAGATACAGTTGGAGATGAACAATTTGAATATTTCCAAGACTTAGACTTAGGAGATATTATTGGTGTAGAAGGAATTGTATTCCGTACAAACCACGGAGAACTTTCAGTTAAAGCTACAAACCTTGTCCACTTAACCAAAGCATTACGTCCACTTCCAGATAAATATCATGGATTACAAGATATTGAAGAACGTTACCGTCGTCGTTACGTTGATTTAATTATGAACGAACAATCACGTAAAACAGCTTTTATGCGTCCAAAGATTATGAAAGCAGTACGTAACTTCTTTGATGATCGTGGATTAGTAGAAGTAGAAACTCCTGTACTTACTTCAATTCTATCAGGAGCAGCAGCTCGTCCATTTGTAACACATCATAATACTTTAGATATGGAATTCTACTTGCGTATTGCAACTGAACTTCCATTGAAGAGATTAATTGTTGGTGGTATGGAAGGCGTTTATGAAATCGGTCGTTTATTCCGTAATGAAGGAATGAGTCCAAAACATAATCCTGAATTCACAACAATTGAAGCATATATTGCTTATGCAGATATGTATGACATTATGGATTTAAGTGAACAATTCTTTGAATATCTAGCAAAAGAAGTATTAGGAACAACAGAAATCACTTATCAAGGAACTGAACTATCATTAAAAGCTCCATTCAAACGTATTCATATGGTTGAGCTTATTAAAGAAGTAAAAGGTGTAGATTTCTTTACTGTAACTTCAGATGAAGAAGCATTAGCATTGGCTAAAGAACATGGTCTTCATATGGAAAAACACCAACAATCATTTGGTCACGTTGTGAACTCATTCTTTGAAGAGTTCTGTGAAGAAACATTGATCCAACCTACTTTAGTTTATGGTCACCCATTAGAAATTTCACCACTAGCGAAAAAGAATCCAGAAGATCCACGTTTTACCGATCGATTTGAAATCTTTATCAAAGGTAGTGAGTATGGAAATGCCTTTAGTGAGTTAAATGATCCAATCGATCAACGTGAACGTTTCGAAAACCAATTAAAAGAAAAAGATTTGGGTAATGATGAAGCAAACGAGATGGATGTAGACTTCGTAGAAGCATTAGAATATGGTATGCCTCCTACAGGTGGTATTGGTATCGGATTAGACCGATTAATAATGCTACTAACAGATAGCGCAAGCATTCGTGATGTAATTCTTTTCCCACATATGCGTCATAGATAAATATATAAACTTAGAGGCTGCAAGCCTCTTTTTGTTGCCTCTTTAGTTTCTGGTTTTGGTGATCCAATATCTTAAGTTATTGAACCATGCCACACATTTCTCAATGTGTGTTTTTTTTATTGTACTAATCTTACCATAGTATTCGTGGTTAGTAAGATTCTACTTCTAAAATTATTGAAATCTCGATAGCCAAAAGCGACTCGTTTTATACCTTTGATTAAGTTATTGGTTCCTTCAAGTAGACCGTTCGTTGTTTGATACTTCATTGAGTTTCTAATCGATGTTTTATGTTTAGTTAGAGTATGTAGCGCTTTCTTCATTTGAAGCGACAATCCTTTGGGATTGGAATGTACGAGGTTAAACATATCTTCAGCTCGACCGTCATTATAAGCATTTATAAAAGATTGATAAATATGATAGCTCGTTTCTAATTCTGAATCTATTCTCAATAATTTATCAACCACTTGGCTTTGTGTCATGAGATAAGGAAAGCATGTGTAGTGTTTGTGATTCTTAAAATCTAGCTTTCTTTCGTTCATGAGTAATAGTTTCCAGTATCGTTTAAGTTTACGGTAATGTTTAGGATACTTCTTCATGGTTTGAATCCGTGTTCCGGATAATTTCGTGATAAATGTTGAATAACATGGAATCTATCTGTGATAATCTTTGCATTGGGAAAGCAAGCCTGTATACACTCGATATAGGGAACGTAGATATCAATACATATTGTCTCTACTTTGGCTCTTACTTCATCAGGATAGGTCCAAAAGTAACTTTTTAAGTAGCTTAGGCGTCTTTCTTGAAGGATATCAATGACTTAATGGGTATGAGCATCCGTTGATATTTTGTTTTTATAGGAGAGAATACACGAGTGGAATGTGTTGTTTGAAATGGAATGATTATCTTTGACGATACTTGTAGAAATAGTAAAAGTATGATCACAGTGTTTGCATAGATAGAGTTGCTTCTTCAATTCTAGAAAAGTTCGTTGATTCGATACACGTGACAACTTGATTCGAATCAATTAAAAAACCATGCTTGATGATGTCGAATTGGTGATTAATGCATCCACACTTAGGATATAAATCAGGAGTCTGAGGTGATAGTGTACCTTTGAATATAAGACATTGAGTTCCTTTGATAGTTTTCTTAAAAATATAATTTTTTGAGAACCTTACTCTCTTATCTTTAATATTTAACAATAATCGTATAGAATAAGAAATGGCCATAGTAATTTTCCTTTCTTCCTTGTGTGTCGTAACTCAAGTATATCGGAAATCACTATGTCTTTTTATATATATATTCAATTTGATACAAAAAGGTGTTAGCAAGAATAAATCTCACCAACACCCGAAATTGTAGAACCCAAATAGTTGTTTTCTTTTTCTAGATTCAAAATGTGAAATACATCGGAATACTAGAGCATAATGGATAAACTATAGTGTTGCTTTCTCTTGTAAACGCTTTAATAGTATGATGTAATAAGTATAGTGGATATCAATAAATAGTTTATTATATGAATTATATATCAACGGTAGTATTCAAAAGGAGAGCATAATGAACAATTCAGAACATTTTATTGAACTATATAAAGAATTGGAAAATACAGTTAGAGAAATTTACAAAATTAACGATGGAGATTCAATTTCACATTACCTTGCAAATAACTCAAAGTACAAAAGAAACAGCAATGAGATAAAATATTGTCAAAGAGTAAGAAACTTATTGCAACATAATACAAAAATTAACAATGAATTCTCTGTAGTTCCATCTGATGATATGATATTTTTTTTAAAAAAGTTAATAAAAGACATTTCTAATAGACTACAAGCTAAGGATGTTTCAATAAATTTAAATAGTATATATTTCAAGGCAATGGGTGATAGAGTCGACCAAGCTATGATAAGAATGAAAAGAGACAATTACACGCACATTCCAATTTTAGAAGAAAACGTTGTCAAGGGAGTTTTTGACGAGAATGCTGTTTTCAATTATATTGCCGATGAAGAAATCATTACCTTTGAACATACAAAATTTATAGATCTGGAACAGTATTTGAGTTTAGACAATAGAGAAACCGTTACTTTTGATTTTGTTAGCCCTAATGATTATGTCGAAGATATTCTAAAGAAATTTGAATGTAACTTGAGTAAAGGTGTAAGGCTAGGGATGATATTTGTTACTCCTTCGGGAAAAAGGACAGAGAAAATAACTGGAATAATCACACCTTGGGATATTTTGGGCTCTAGTAGTTTATAGAGTTTTGAGGTGGTCAATATGGATGGAGACTTAAGCAAAACAAAAAAAATGATTAATGAAAGATTCAGATATGGATCATCAGTTAAGTATGAAGAGATACAATTACTTATTGATATCAACAACATTAAAGAAGATGAGGTTTCAGAGATTTATGAAGAACTCGAATCTTTAGATATTGATTTAATATATTCGAAAGATTATATTCGAATAATCATAAATGAAATATTCATCTTAATTACTAATGAAGAAATTAAGTTGTCTGAGTTATTGAATTGGTATAACAACAAAAAAATAAATTATTTGCTACAAAATCAACTAACTCGTGAATTGCAAAAAGTTGGTGTATCAATTATCAATGATTTGGATTTAGAGCCAAATTATGATGACCTAGATTTAGATTTTGATGAAGAAACAGATCTGGATTCCTTAATTGACAGTGAGGAATTCAAAGCAGGAGTAGCGTCATTAAAAGAAGTTATAAGAAAAGAAAATAATATAGAGTATTTAGAGGATTTCAGTTATGCCACAGATATAGATATGAAAAAGAGGTCATTAGAAAAAATAGTAGTGGCAAATGAAGGACTAGTTTGGAAAGTTGCTATGAAATATAAACATTATGCGACACCTTCTTTCAGTGTTGAAGATATGTACCAAGAAGGTGTTAACGGACTTACCAAAGCAGCTGAAAGATTCGATATTAGTTTGGGTAATCAGTTCTCTACGTATTCTGTGTGGTGGATTCGTCAAAGCATTCTTAGGGGAATAGCTAATTATAGTACGTTAATTCGAATTCCCGTCCATATGAGAGAAAAAATACAGAAATACAACAAAGCGATAGGTTATTTTTGGAGCGAAAATAGTCGTGTTCCTTCAGATGAAGAATTATCAAAGATATTAAGTTTTTCTTTAGAAGAAATAAAAGATCTAAAACAATATATTCAAATTTCAAACTTGGTTAGTTTTGATCTTCCAATAGGAGAGGGTCAAGACACTTATCTCATAGATTTCATTAAAGACAATAAAGTACAAACACCTCAAGAGTTTAATGATCATCTTGAGTTAAAAGAAGAATTAGAAAATTCGATGAATTCCTTGCTAACAGAACGTGAAAAGACAGTAATTAGGTTGAGATACGGTATTGATGAATGTAAAGTTCATACGCTAGAAGAAATTGGTAATCAAATGGGAGTTACTCGTGAAAGGATTAGACAAATCGAATCTAAAGCACTTGGAAAACTGAAGAAGAATAAAATTAAAGAAAGGTTAAAGCCGTTTTATTATGATAACTAGTAAGATTAATGAAATAATATTGAAAGAAGGAAGGTCAATTATTGTTTTAATAGGGTTAGATACATCGGAGCTTCCTGAAGAAAAAAAATACTTTGGATTTACTATTGACCATTATGACATAGTGGATTTAAGTACATTAAGAGAGCAAGCTCAGGAAGATATAATTAACAACAGAGAATTTGAGGAAAATTATAAATGGATGACAATTGAAGAATATCAATTATTTAATGAAAGTAAAAACATTAATAAAATGCCGATAGTCATTCTAAAAAATAACATCTACTATAAGCAATATCCATATGACTATAAACTTAGTAACATAGAAAGCATATATCATTATCTTTATTTTCAAGAAGATAAGGAACTAGAAAATGAAGAGCTAAAACTTCTTGAAAATGTTTCGTATTTTTATGGACAAATTGATTACTCTAAACAAGGTAATAATTATTATTTAACTTATCCAGAAATAGACAATAGCATTCCGGAATACAAATTATTTAAAGGACTTAGTCAATCGATAGAATTTACTGAGGATTTTCCTGAAGATGTATATAGAATTGAACTATCAGATGACGAATTACCTTTTTTAGATTTTACAGAGAACCTTCTTAAGAGTAGTAAACATAAAGAAATATTATTTGTGGTTTCAGGAAATATAGAAGAGCTGCCAAACAATTATATTGAAAGAATTAATATCTTAAAGGAATACAAAAATCTGGTAGTGTTTTTCACTTCATTAACATTGAAAAGACAAATTATTAAAAGGGAAACCGAGTATATAAAAATATTGAAAGAGGTATATGGATATTCGAGTTTTAGAAACTTGGAGTTCTATAGAAATATTGAAAATAAATCTAAGGAAACCGTAAATATCTCACAAGCGCAGATAATAGATGATATAGTTGAACAAGCAGAAAATGCAATAAGTGGAGAAAGTTTTCAGGACATTTATATAACATCGTCTACGGGGTCGGGAAAATCAATAATGTTTCAAATACCCGCTTTGTATTTAGCAAATAAATATATAGAAAATAAACCCTTGACTCTTGTAATTTCTCCGCTAATTGGTTTAATGGATGATCAAGTAGGTAGTATGAGAAGTAAAGGAGTGTCTTCAAGTGGAACAATACATGGGAACACTTTACCTTTCGAAAGAGAAAAAATATTAGAAAAAGTGCAGACAGAAGAAATTAATGTGCTTTATTTATCACCTGAAACTCTACAAGCTCGAAGTGACATTAAAATGTTGGTAGGTGATCGAAGAATAGGGGTAGTAATAATTGATGAGGCACATATTGTAACCACTTGGGGAAAATCTTTTAGAGCTGACTACTGGTACTTAGGGATATATCTTGCAAAACTAAGAAAAGAACATAAATTCCCTATTGTAACATTTACTGCTACCGCAATATATGGTGGCCGTGAAGATATGTATCTTGACACCAGAAACAGCTTAAACATGATCAGTCCAATCTCTTACTTTGGTAAAGTGAGAAGAGATGACATAATAATGAATGTAAAAAGCAGTGAAAAAGAATTCAAGATACAAGGAAGTGATTATAGAAAAACAAAAAATGCTTTAGCACTAAAGCATGTTTTAAAAGCGTATGAAAACAACGAAAAAACATTAGTCTATTTTCCTACAGTCAAATTACTTACAGATTTTCACAATTTCTTGTTACATAACAATATAGAGTTAAAAGAAAAAGTTGGGAAATATTATGGAAATTTGAGCAAGGAAGAAAAAGACGAGGTATTAAAACAATTTAAAACAGGAGAAATTAGATTTGTTTTAGCAACAAAAGCTTTTGGAATGGGCATTGATATCCCCGATATTAATAGCGTTTATCATTATGCACCTACTGGGAATGTAGTAGATTATATCCAAGAAATAGGTAGGGCTGCACGAGATAAAAGCAAAGTGGAATATGGAGTTGGAGCAATAGATTTCTTGCCTAGAGATTTTAATGAAGTTAAGCAATTACATGGAATGTCAGCAATAAAGAAGATGCAAATCTTGGAAGTAATGAATAAAGTTCTTTCGGTATATAAGGAAAAAGGAAATAGTCGTAATTTAATAATAAGCCCTGAAGATTTCAAATATATCTTTGTTCAAAATAAGAGAGATGAGGAAACTTTGGATAATAAAGTAAAGACAGTATTGCTCATGATTGAAAAAGACTTTTCCTCACCCAGCAAATTAGGATATTCTCCATTTGTTGCGCGTCCTCGAAGTCTATTTGGAAATGATTTAATTTTTGTCGATAAGAGCATTGAAAAAAAAATAATTACTTCTGATTTGTCGCGTTATTTTACCAAAATTGAGGAGATTAATGGAGGTAAGTATAAATCAATTTATCAAGTTAATTTAAGTGGAATATGGGAAAAACATTACAAACGAATGACATTCCCCAGCTTTAAATTTTCATTGTTCAGTAGTGAAGAAATAGATAAACTTAAGCATTCAGGTTTGTTTAACACATTTATATATAGTTCAGGTATCACAGTACAAATTAATGACAGCACATCTGCCGAAGATACTATATCAAAATATAGAAAAATTCTAAGATCATTTGAAGACTTTATCAATAACTATAAAATAAGCGATGGTTACTTTTCGGTAAAAGATCTTGGATATCATTTTGTAAAAACACTGAAAATATCTGATGCTTTTGAAGCGAGATCATTCGCTCAAACACTAATAAATGCTTCTTTTGAGTTTAGCAAATTGAAAAACATTAAATTCATTTCAGAAAGACAGAACCACACATCTAATGTACAAAGTTATAAAATACATCACGATGGTGATATTTTTACAAATTTTATACTTGATAATGTTAAAGAAGTGATTAATCCGAAAGATAACTATACAGTAAATGAGATGGGAATTACCTCATACTATTTCCGGAAGTCTTCAATCGACATTGATGCTAGAATAACTGCTCTTGGGATAGGTGAGGCAAGAAAATTATTAACATACCAATTAAAAGGTGGTAATAATCCTCAAATATACTTGAGAATGAACTCAGTTTATCCACTCGAAAAAGCAGTCAAGGAAGGAAGTTTTTATCAAAATGAAATTTTAAATAGCGTACAAAGAAAACACTATATTAGTGTTCAAATGCTTACTTATTTATTCAAAAAAGAAAAAGAAGGGGAGACTAGTAAAGAACAAATAATCAATTATACAAAATGGTTCTGGGATAAAATTGAAAACTATTTTATGGGGATAATTCCAAATGAAGTGGTAGAGAATTCAAGTGCCGATAAGCCAGAAATTGAATAATGGTTTAAGTGAAAAAATGCTAACATCTAAAATAAGTTTTATTAAATACGAACAGTATTCACAAAGGTGAATAGAAGCGCTTCCATACAAAAAGTTTCCCACGGGAAAAGGCCAAGTAAATTTATGAAAATGGCAAGAATCAAAGACTAACTAATGCTGATCCATTACAAAATTTATCTGTGAAGATTTGCTTAAAATAAATAATAGGGTATAGTTAGTGCGAATTAAGGAGAAAATAATATGGAAAAAGAAATATTTGACTTCAAAGGGTCAGATAAAGAAATGCTAATGTATATTGGTGCTTCGTTAGTGGCATTGTTGTTACCGATTTATAAAGTTAGTTTTTTGGGGCTTTCAGAATCAATTATAGGGTTTGATTTAGTTTTCTCAAGCGTCTACTTTATCTACATAGTAGTATTATTGGCTGCATTCGCGGTTCAAGTTGTTCCACAAGTTAGAGATCACGAGCTTGTAAGACAAAATAGTAAGGTGATTGACATAGTGATTCCTGCAGTTCTTGCATTCATTACATTCTCGATGACACGTAGTGTAAAGCAAGCAGCATTAGGAATGGGAAGCAGAACAATCTTTGCATACCTATTAATTGTTGCTCATATAGGATTCGCATTATATAAAAGCGGTCAATTGAATACTATCATTGATAAAATTAAGAGCAAATAAATCGTAAGTTGGTAATTTATATAAATTATCAACTTTTTCTTTGTGAATTGCATAATATTTAATGGTATGATTAACATAACAAATGAAAGGGCTTTACTATGAGAAAAATAATATTGGTTTGTGCTGGTGGCATGTCTACTAGTATTCTAATGAAACGAATGGAAGATACCGCAAAAGAACAGGATTACGAAATTGATGTATCAGCTCACCCTGTAAGCCATGCTTATAAAGTAGGGGTAGATGCAGATATTATCTTGATTGGACCTCAAGTTCGATTCCAACATCAAAAAGTTCAAGACTTATTTCCAGAGAAACCTGTTTTGGTTATGGATATGAGAACGTATGGAATGATGGACTCTGTTGCGATTATCAAAACTGTAAAAGAAACATTGGGTGACTAAGCTTCTAGGAGGGGACTATGCAATATCTTGTATTTGATATTGGTGGAACATTCATTAAATATGCGTTGATGAACGAGGAGTTAGATATTCTTGAAAAGGACAGTGTACCAACACCGCTTGATACACAAGAAAACTTCGTTGCATCGCTAAAAAATATCTATGAAGAATATAAAGATCAAATTGATGGTATCGCAGTATCAATGCCAGGTCGTATTGATCCATATAATGGATATGCTTTTACCACTGGATCGCTACTACATTCAATGGAAACAGATCTTGTTAAGTTATTCCGACAGTTCACTGACTTACCAGTATCGTTTGAGAACGATGCAAAATGTGCTGTTCTTGCAGAATTGGACAAAGGGGCACTCCAAGGTGTTCAAGATGGTGCTGTCTTGGTGTTTGGTTCAGGAGTTGGTGGAGGAATTGTAAAAGATGGTAAGCTTCATCGTGGACATAACTTTGCGGCTGGAGAATTTAGTTTTATACTAGGTTTGAATGAGCAAGGGAAATTAGGACATTTCGCACTGTCCTCCAATACTATGTCTTTAGTACGTAAAGTTGCGAAACGAAAGAATGTACCAAGTTCTACTTTAGATGGTAAGGCAGTCTTTGATCTTGTTGAAGAAGGTGATGAGGATGCGTATGCAGCTCTTATCGAATTCTGTGATACTATTGTTGTCCAACTCTATAATATTCAATATATTAATGACCCAGAAGTTATGGCTATTGGTGGCGGTATCAGTGCTCGACAAGTTTTTATTGACACTCTAAATGATCGAATCGATGTATTGGAAACGAAACTACCTTTCGAGATGACAAAACCACGTGTAACGGTCTGTAAATACAGAAATGATGCAAACCTAATTGGTGCTTTGCTTCATTTTAAAGAGAATGCAATTCAATAATAACCAAAAACGCGATATTATCGCGTTTTCTTCACATTATTAACTTTAATCCCAAGGTATGTTGTGCTAGAATACTAGAAAGGAGAAAACATGATGGAGTATTCAGTATTAGTTGTAGCTGCTGGTAAAAAAGCGGGAGAAGGCGAAAGCTATGAAAAAGTTCATGCTTTGTTTAATGGTTCAAAGCGTGTGCTAGATCAAACTGTTTCAATTTTTTTAGAGGACGAAAAATGTAAACAGATTGTAGTGGTAACCAGCCCTGCTGATATGCAAACATTTGTAAAAACTTCTGGCAGTGGAAAAATATTATTTGTAAAAGGCGGTAAGACCCGACAAGAAAGTGTTCTTATTGGACTTACAGCAGTGTCTGAGGATATCGTATTAATTCATGATGGAACGCGTCCTTGGTTAACTCATGATCTTATCGATAAATTGGTGCGTCGAATGAAGGAAGAAGAAGCGTGTATCTTAGCGGTTCCTACAGCGACTGCAGTACATCGCGTTGAGAATGGATATGTAGTAGAAACATACCCTTCTGAAGAAACAATGCTTTCACAAACACCACAAGCATTCCAAACATCCTTTATTATAAATTGCTATCAAAAAGCAATTCAACAAGGACTTTCACTTCTTGATGATTCAGCAGTTGTAGCTGCGGTTTCTGATAGTAAAATTGCGATTGAAGAAGGAGACATTCGCAATACACGATTTATTTTAAAAGATATTAATAATTAATAGGAAGAAACCAATTATGTGCATATATTATAGTGATGGAATATGTTTACATAGTAGGTTTCTTTTGCTATAATAGTCTAACGGATAAAGAATATTATCCTTGCTCGAAAGAGCCATAGACCAAAAGGAGGTGTACAAATGCGTAAATATGAACTAATGTACATCGTAAAACCTTCACTAGACGAGGAAGCTCGTACAGCTGTTGTCGAAAAAGCACATGCTATCTTAACAGATAACGGAGCAACAATCGATAAAGTTGATGAATGGGGATTACGTGAACTAGCATACGAAATCGAAGACTTTAAAAAAGGTTACTATGTAGTTACTACATTTACATCTAATGACGAAGCTGTTAACGAATTCAATCGTTTGACACGTATTAACAAAGATGTATTACGTCATATGATTGTTCGTTTAGACGAAAAAATCTAAGGAGTGATTAACTATGATTAACCGCGTTGTATTAGTGGGTCGTTTGACTCGAGACCCAGAACTTCGTAAAACACAAACAGGAAAATCGGTACTTTCATTTGCCGTTGCAGTTAACAGAAGATTTTCAAAAGAAGATCAAGCTGATTTCATTAACTGTGTAGCGTGGAATCAAACTGCTGATTTTATTGCGAACTACCTTACAAAAGGTGCGCTCGTTAGTGTCGAGGGTTCAATTCAATCGAGATCGTATGAAGATGCTACTGGTAAACGTGTTTATGTTCAAGAAGTGGTTGCAGAATCTGTAAACTCACTTGAATCAAGAACACAACGTCAAGAGCGTGAACAACAAACACAACCGTATCAATCATCTGGAAACACAGGATACCAACCTGATCCAGAACCATCATTTTCAATGGATGATGAGCCGGTTCTTGACATTACAAGTGATGATCTTCCGTTCTAATTTAGAGAGGAGCTAGACTATGTCATTTAGAAAATTCCGTGGTCCACGTCGTAAAGTTTGCTATTTTACAAAAAATAACATCCAAACAATCGATTACAAAGATGTGGAACTATTAAAAAGATTTATCTCAGCAAATGGTAAAATTATTCCTAGACGTGTTACTGGTACAAAAGCTAAGTATCAACGTCCATTGGCAACTGCAATCAAACGTGCTCGCCAAATGGCTTTATTACCATACGTTTCAGATAACTAAGAAACAATCAATCCTCTCCATGTGAGAGGATTTTTCATAATTTTAGGAGGGGTAGAATGAAGCAAACAAAAAGCTTAACAGTTGGTGCGATGACAATCGCCTTAACAATGATGATTATGATGCTTGATAGAATAACGACAGGTTTCTTTATGACGTTTTTGGGCATACCTCTAGTTGTGTATGGCTCATATTATGATCTTAAGAACAGTGTTATTGTCTATGTTGCTTGTATTGTTATGACATTCATTCTAACTGCCTATCTTCCAACAATTCTACTCATGATAGGTTATGGTGGAATGGGATTAGCTACGGTCTATACTTACAAAAAGAACATGAAAAAATGGCAATCTTATTTTTTCACTTACTTACTAAGTCTTCCGTTCTATTTTGTAATGATATATTACTTTGGTCAATTCTTTGGAGTTGATATTCAAGCGTCCATTGACCTTGTCGCCAACATTATTCCGGTAGAATCCAATGAACTTGTAGCTAACTTATTTGTATGGCTTAATATTATGATATTGCCAGCATTAGAAGTATGGCTCATTAGAATTTCTGCATACCTCGTTACAAATCTATTAAAACAACGATATCCTAATCTTCTACAATAGTCACAAAGGTCTTTTTGTGGTAGTATTTAGAAGTACCGACAAGGGGGAACAGTATGTCCAAACGATTGGAAAATTTACGTAGTAAACTCTATATTCTTGTCTTAATTCAATTAGTAGTAATTGTTATTTTTCAAGTGTTCATCACTGATTATTTAAGTATCGTACAATATATTGCTTTATTAATAGATGTCGTGTTAATTTTTGTGGTTCTATTTAACGCTGTAAAAAGTGGAAGAGAACGTGTAGTTGAAGTTGCTGAGCTTTTAGGAGAAGAAGCACAATCGGCTTTTGAGTATGGAAAGATTTCCGTAATAACTCTTGATCAAGCTAATATCATTACTTGGATTAGCGAAAACTTTGATGAAGCTGTAATTGGAAGTCGTATTGATGAGGTGTTTCCTGATCTAATTCCATTAGTCTCTGGAAAAGAAGAAAAAGTTCGATTAATTATGAAAAATCATAATTATGAGGCAACAATGGCTGAAAGTGATCAACTTATCTTTCTTAAAGATGTTACGGTTCTTACAGAACTAGAACGTGTTAACCGAAACAATGCTATTGTTCTTGGTTTAGCTCACCTTGATAACTATGAAGAAATTACACAATACGAGGAAGAACAAACAATTGCATTAATTGATGCAAACATTCGTCAAGAAGTTGTACGTTGGGCTGATACTCATAATATGTATGTCCGTCGTATACGACAAGACCGTTATTTATTAGTATTAAATGAACAAATTTTTGAAACTATCTCTGAGGATCGCTTTTCAATACTTAATGATATCCGAAAAGCGTCCGCTAATATTCATGCAAGTATTACCTTATCCCTTGCGTTTGCACGTAAAAGTGAGAACTTAAAGGAACTAGAGGATATGTCAAACTCAGCTCTTGAACTTGCTCAGGCACGTGGAGGAGACCAAGTTGCTATAAACCATAAAGAATCAGGAATGTCTTATTTCGGTGGTGCTAGTGAAGCCGTTGAGAAAAGATCGAAGGTTCGAGTTCGGGTTATGGCAGAGAACTTGGGAGACATTATTAGTAAATCCAAGGATGTAATTATCTTAGGACATAAAATGATGGACTTTGACTGCTTTGGTAGTGCTCTTGGTGTAGGTGCTATTGCAGAGGCATATGGTAAGAAAACATACATTGTTATGGATGAGAAAGATACGGAGATTAATCTTCTGGATGCTTTCTTTGATAAACGCGAAGTCTTTGAAGAACACCATAACTTCATTTCAAAAGAAGATGCATTTAAACTCATAAGTGATAAAAGCCTTCTCATTATGGTTGACCATCACAGTCTTGAACAAACTCAATCTGTTGAACTTGTTGGGGTTGCCAAGAGAATTGCAGTGATAGACCATCACCGTAGAACGGGTGACTTTAAGTTTAAACCGATACTAACGTATATTGAATCATCGGCATCATCAGCAAGTGAGTTAATTGTTGAACTGTATCCTTACCATAGGAATAAAGTTCTCATTAGTAAAGATGTCGCAACCTTTATGTATACAGGTATGCTTATTGATACTAATCGATTCCGACATAGAAGTGGAAGTAGAACGTTTGAAGCGGCTGCTGAACTAAGAAAGTTTGGAGCAGATATTTCAGAAGTTGAAAACATGCTTCGAGATGACTATGTTGATTTCGAGATTAAAAATAAAATATTGGCAACAAGTAAACTTTATGACAATTACTATGTTATTGCTGCATATAAACATGAACCACTATCTCGTACAATGCTTTCACAAGCAGCAGATGAAATATTATCAGTTCGAGAAGTAGAAGCTTCATTTGTTGTTGCTTATATTAATGATGATACAGTAGCTATATCTTCCCGTTCAAAGGGAGAACTCAATGTGCAAATCGTTATGGAACGACTTGGAGGTGGTGGTCACTTTACGGGTGCAGCTACAGTTATCCATGATCAATCCATTCAAGAGATTGTAGAACGATTAGTTAAAGTAGTCGATGATGTAAGAAAGGAAACAGAAGTATGAAAGTAATATTATTAAAAGATGTAAAAAAACTAGGTAAAAAAGACGATATTGTCAATGTAGCAGATGGTTACGCTCGTAACTTTTTACTCCCAAATAAATTAGCGGTTATCGCAAGTGGAACCAGTCGTGATGTTTTATCCGATCAAAAAGAAGAACGTGCCAAAGAACATGATAAGAAAGTTCAAGAAGCGCAAGAACTTGCAAAGGATTTAGAAAAGATTGTTCTTGAATATACTGTTAAGGTTGGGAAAGATGGTCGTCCTTTTGGAACAATCTCAACCAAACAAATTGAAGAGACATTAAAGAAAGAACACGGTATTGCTGTTGATAAACGTAAGTTTAAACCAAGTGGACCTTTAGCACATTTAGGAACCACGAAAATTACAGTAACACTTTATGATACTGTCACAGGTATTATTGAAGTTAGAGTCCATGCTGAATAGGAGATAAGAAATGCGTAAACTTCCTTATAGTCAAGATGCTGAAATAGCACTTTTGGGTACTTTATTAGTTTACCCTGAGTCTGTTGACCGCATTCGAGAATACAATCTCAATGAAGATGATTTTTATAACACCGAACACAAGCGTATCTTCCAAACTATGGTAGATATTCTTGATGCTGGGAACTTTTTAGATTCAACAACACTTATTTCCAAACTACGTGACTATAATGAATTAGAACGTGTTGGTGGAATTGATTTTCTTTTCCACTTAACAGCTAACGCTGCAGCTCCTGCAACTCTAAAACACTACATCGATGTAGTTCAAGAAAAGTCACAGATGCGTCGACTTATTGAAGTTGCGCAACTTGTTGTTGATAAAGGATTTGATTCAAGTACAGAGCTCAACACACTTTTAGATTTTGCAGAGAAGAATGTATTATCCGTTACACAAGCACGACAAACTTCAGATATGTTATCAAGTCGTGAAGTTGTTGAAGAGTTTATGGAAAACTTAGCTCGTATCCAAGAGAATAAAGACAGAATCACTGGACTTCGTACAGGATATGATTCCTTGAACCATATAACTAACGGACTTCAACGTGGTGACTTAATTATCTTAGCGGCGCGTCCATCAGTTGGGAAAACAGCGTTTGCCTTAAACTTAGGATTAAACGTTGCTCGTCATAACTTAAATGGCAAAGCTGGTGTTGCTATCTTCTCACTAGAGATGCCTGCAACGCATTTAATGAGTCGTATGTTATCGGCTCAATCATCAATCAAGAGTGAGTTTTTACGTTCTGGTCAACTCAATAACGACCAATCCAACGACCTCAGTGTTGCGGCTGGAGTTCTTTCGTCAACAAATATCTATATTGACGACAGTTCAACGGTAACTGTACCTGAGATTTTCTCAAAATGTCGAAAGATGAAAGCAGAAGTCGGTCTTGATCTCATTGTTATTGACTATATTCAATTAATTACAGGTCGTGGGAATAGTGATAGTCGACAACAAGAAGTTTCTGAAATTTCTCGTGGTTTGAAACAATTGGCCCGTGAGATGGATGTTCCGGTTATTGCCTTATCACAATTATCTCGTAACGTTGAAAAACGCGAAGTTAAGATTCCGCAATTAAGTGACTTGCGTGAGTCAGGTTCAATTGAGCAAGATGCCGATATTGTTATGTTCTTATACCGTGAAGCGTACTATGATAATAATGATGATGATAATGCAACGCCAATGCCACCACAAGAACGACAAGAAGTCCTTGTAAAAATTAGTAAACACCGTAACGGTGCCCTTGCTGATGTGACTATGCAATTTAACCCTTCGATTACGAAATTCTATGATATTGCTCACGATCGAAGATAAGATTTTAGAGGTGTGTTATGAAGTATACGATTTTAGCTAGTGGTTCCAAAGGAAATGCCAGTATTGTTGAAACTGACAATATACGAATTCTTATTGACTGTGGAACTACTAAACGATATTTAACTCAAAGATTTGAGGAACTCGGACTGCAATTCAATGATATTGATGCAGTCCTTATTACTCATGATCACTCAGACCATACGAGTCAACTTAAACACTTTGTTGGAGCGACGATATATTGCCCATCACCAAATCCCTATACCAATGTTCAAGTTGAACCGTATGAAAGATTCTTTGTGGGTGATGTAGATGTGTTTCCAATCAAAACATCCCATGATGATGAATACTCTGTGGGATATGTGATTACTTGGAATGACACCAAGCTGGTTTATATTACAGATACAGGATATGTCCGTGATCAAGATCTAGTTTACATTGAAGATGCAGATTACTACATTCTTGAAAGTAACCATGATCCGGAGATGTTAATGAAAACTAGCCGTCCCTATTATATTAAACAACGCATTCTTTCTGATGAAGGTCACTTATCTAATGATGATGCAGGACAAGTCTTAGCGAAGATTGTTACCGAAAGAACAAAAGAAGTTGTTCTTGCTCACCTTAGTGAACAGGCTAATACAGAAGTGCTTGCAGTTCAGACTGCAAAGAAATATATTGAATATCAAGAGATTCAAGTGAGAGCTGCCAAACAATTTCAAATAATGGTAGGTGGTAAGCGTGAATAAAACAGAGTTCAAACGTATTTTTATCGGTGCGAGTATATTAGTGGGTATCTGGATGCTTCACTTGAGTTTTCAGTATGGAGAAGCTCAGGACAGAATAGAACGCCAGAATTCAAGTGTTGCAGAAACTCGAGAAATAACCAATTATGAATTTGAGACTCCAGTTACACGTGCATATGAATCTGCGAAAGAAAGTGTTGTAAGTGTCTTAAACTACAAGTCTACCGATGAAAAGAAACATAACTCTTATGGATCGGGTGTTATTTATAGCGCAACTGATGACGGGCTCTATATTGTTACCAATCACCATATCCTTGAACCAGGACTAATTCATAATGTTAGATTCTGGGATGGAAGAGAACTACAGGCAACATTTGTTGGTTCAGACAAGTATAGTAATTTAGCGGTACTTTACGTAGAAGGTGACTTCGAGTATCAAATTATTAAGCATGCGAATAGTGATGAAGTAAAATCCGGAGATTATGTCTTAGCTCTAGGAACTCCACATGACTTAAGTTTTGCGAACTCTGCAAGCTTTGGTGTGGTATCAGGGTCTAATCGTGTAATAGCGGTAGATACAGATGGAGATGGACGTGTCGATTGGAACATGCGCACGCTTCAAAGTGATGCTTCAATAAGTAATGGAAGTAGTGGGGGTCCTCTTGTAGATATGGACGGATCTCTTGTTGCTATTAATACATTAAGAATCAGTAAAGAAGCAGTTGAAGGAATGGGTTTTGCGATACCAATTAATGATATTCATGCTGTAGTAGATACATTAATCAAAGATGGTTCAATTCAGTATCCATCTCTTGGTATTACAGTTCAATCTATTGAAGACTTGAGTCTCTATAACCGTATTCAAAAAGGAATACCTGATTCAATTGAGGAAGGAATCCTAGTAATTGATGTAGAAAATGGTAAGAGTGCTTCAAAAGCAGGTATTCTAAGCGATGATATCATTCTTGGAATAAATTCTGTTTCAACACCAAACTTCAGGCTTTTCCGAGTGGAACTGTTTAAGTCAAAAATTGGTGATACGATTGAAGTAGACTTTTATCGAGAAGGTAGCATTCGTACAATTAAGGTGGTGCTTGAATGATAGAAATCGTTGCGATAGGTAGAATCAAAGAAAAAGCTATGACCAGTCTTATTGACGAGTATCTTAAAAGATTGAAGCCAATTCATCAAGTTGTGATAACAGAGCTCAACAATAGTAACCGTAAAGATACTGAAGTTAGTGGGATTATTGAAGATGAGAGTAAGAAGATTCTTGAAAAGATTGATAGCCGAGACTATGTCGTCCTATTAGATCTTAGAGGGAAGGACTTAAGTTCAGAAGATATGTCTTCAAAAATCATGGGTGAGATTGATGCTTCGAAGAAGATAGTCTTTGTCATTGGTGGGTCCCATGGAGTAAGTGAAGAAGTTAGAAATCGAGCAAACTTTCGATGGAAAATTTCAAATTTAACTTTTCCTCACCAGTTAGTTCGTGTAATGCTTTGTGAACAAGTTTATAGAATGTTTATGATTGCGCGAAACCATCCTTATCACAAGTAATGTAATCACTTGCAAAGTTGCGCCATTTTGTTTGTATTCTTTAACTAAATAAGGTAGAATTAAGAAGAACGTAGGAGGTAATACTAATGAAAGAAGTTACAGTAACAGTTATCGACCCAGTAGGTTTGCACGCACGTCCTGCAACAGTTGCAGTTAATGCAGCAAGCAAATTCAAAAGCGAAATCAAAATTAGCTACAAAGGTAAAGCTGTAAATATGAAATCAATTATGGGTGTTATGTCTCTTGGAATTCCAACACAGTCAGAAATCGTTATTTCAGCTGAAGGTGAAGATCAAGAAGAAGCAATCACAACAATTGAAGAAGTACTAAAAGCACAAAAAGTAATTGCTTAATTTAATAATTACACTAAAATAGAAGATGAGAGTATCTTCTATTTTTTTGTGAGGAGGACACAGTTATGACACTAAAAAATTGGGAACGTATTGCAAAGGACTATCCATGGATTCAAGATGGATTAAATTCAATGAGCGACCATGATAAGCAGGATGCATTTTACAAATCGTTAGAGTTTGGAACTGCAGGAATGCGTGGATTACTGGGGGTAGGTCCAAATAGAATGAACTTATTAACAGTTGCGAAAGCAAACTTAGGTTTTGGTAAGTATCTTGTAGAAGAATTCGAGGGACAAGAACTTAAGATTGCGATTGCGTATGATAACCGTCATATGTCAAAAGAATTCGCAGATATTTCAGCAAGAATTTTATCGACATTTGGGATTCAATCCTATGTGTTTGAGAACTTGAGACCAACACCAGAACTATCATTCGCAGTTCGCGAACTTTCCTGTATTGGTGGTATTGTGATTACAGCAAGCCACAATCCTAAAGAATATAATGGCTACAAAGTATATGACGAAACAGGATGCCAACTTATTGATTCTAAGATCGCTAAGGTTATCGCAAACATCAATGAAAACCCTGATGAGACACTTATTGATCTAAACGTTGGTGATACTTCACTCATTCATACAATTGGTGAAGATATGGATCACAAGTATCTTGAAGCATTAAAAGGGATTCAATTACGCCCTAATGATGAAAAAGACTTAACGATTGTCTTTACTTCACAACATGGTACTTCATACCCACTTGTTCCAAACTTACTCGAGTCATGTGGATACAAAGTAATTGTGGTAGAAGAACAATCGTCATTTGATCCTGACTTCTCAAATACTAAGACTCCTAACCCAGAAGAATTGGAAAGTTATGACTTAGCAATTGAATATGCAATAAAATATAATGCAGATATCGTATTAAGTTGTGATCCAGATGCCGATAGAATGGGTATTGTTGTTAACCATGAAGGATCCTTTGAATACCTAACAGGGAACCAAGGTGGATCAATACTACAAGAATACATCTATAGCTCACGCAATGAACTTAATAAAATGCCTGAAAGACCTATCATGTTTAATACGGTTGTTACTTCAGACTTAGGTGACAAGATTGCGAAAAAATACGGTATTACTGTAGAAAAAACATTAACAGGATTTAAATACATTGGTACTAAGATTCAAGAACACAATACTAAAGGTGATTATGAGTTTGTGTTTGGTTATGAAGAAAGCTATGGATACCTTCTCGCTGATTTTGCACGAGATAAAGATGCGCCTCAAGCATGCTTAATGGTTGCAGAAGCAGCAAACTTCTATAAGAAGGAAAAACGAACACTTGTTGATGTATTGAATGGACTCTATGCAGAACATGGAGCACACGTTGAGAAACAAGTTGCGATTACCCGTGCTGGCGAAACTGGACTTCAAGAAATTCAAAATATCTTAAAGACTTTCCGAGAAGATAGCCCTGCAACACTGGGAGGCATCAATGTATTAATGGTTGATGACTTCTTGACATCGAAACGATCAACAGGCGAAGATTTAGACTTCCCACAATCAAACGTCTTAAAGTTCTATCTTGAAGATGGTTCATGGATTGCAATTCGACCATCAGGAACAGAACCAAAATGTAAGTTCTATTATTGTGTAATTGGCAAGACAACAGAACTTGCTAACGAGAAATTTGAAACACTAAAAAATGACGTAAATAGAATCGCAAAAATCTAAAAAACTGACACTGTCAGTTTTTTTCTTTTTACTGAGAATATTGCCATACTAAGCAATTGAATGTATAGCGATTTTACAGTATGATATTGGTAAGAAAAGGGGTAATTTATGGTATCAATAGAAAAATTAGCAGTAAATACATTACGTACATTATCAGTTGATGCAGTTCAACAAGCAAACTCAGGACATCCTGGTATGCCACTTGGAGCTGCACCTATAGCATATACATTGTGGGCAAATCACATGAATTTTGATGTGAAAGATAGCAAATGGATAAACCGCGATCGCTTTATCTTGTCAGCAGGTCACGCATCAGCGTTATTGTATTCACTACTACATGTCTTTGGATATGATGTAAGTATTGAAGATTTGAAAGATTTCCGTCAATTAAACTCAAAAACAGCAGGTCACCCAGAATTTGGTCATACAGATGGTGTAGAAGCTACAACTGGACCACTTGGTGCAGGTCTTGCTACAGCTGTTGGTATGGCAATGGCACAAGAGCACCTAGCTGCTAAATACAATCGCCCTGGATACGATGTTGTCGACAACTATACATTTGTATTAAGTGGTGACGGATGTATGATGGAAGGAATTACTTCTGAAGCATCATCATTAGCAGGTACTTTAGAATTAGGTCGCTTAATCGTTATTTATGATTCCAACAATATTACAATTGAAGGAAATACTGATCTTGCATTTAAAGAAAATGTTCGTGCGCGATACGAAGCATACGGTTTTGAAACATTCTTAGTAGAAGATGGAAATGACCTTGAAGCAATTAACGCTGCAATTACAGCTGCTAAAGCTAATACTGATAAACCATCCTTTATTGAAGTTAGAACACAAATTGGATTTGGTAGTCCAAAAGAAGGAACATCGGGAGCACACGGTGCACCACTAGGTGTTGAAGGTGTTAAATCACTCAAAGAATTCTTAGAGTACCCAAGTCAAGAACCATTCTTTGTTCCTGAAGAAGTGTATGCTCATTATAAAGAGATTGCTGAAGAAGGTACAAAAACTCATGAAGTGTGGGAAGAAATGTTCTCAGATTACTCAAAAGAATATCCTGAACTAGCGCAACAATGGGAAAAAGACTTTACAGATATTACTGTTGAAGAATTGATAGCAAATAAAGAACTCTTTGAATTTGAAAACAAAGCGATTTCTACACGTGTTGTATCGGGTATGATGTTAAACCGTCTCAAAGATACCTATAAGAATATTTTCGGTGGCTCGGCAGACCTTGCTTCCTCAAATATGACAGCATTGGATGGTGAAACATCATTCAGTTCAGAAAACTATGGTGGACGTAATCTTCACTTTGGTGTTCGTGAACACGCAATGGCAGCTATGGGTAATGGACTAACACTATATGGTGGTCTAAAATCTTACGTTGCAACATTCTTTGTATTCGCTGATTTCTTAAAACCAATGGCACGTTTAAGTTCATTAATGAACGTACCTCTTACTTATGTATTAACTCACGATAGTATTGGAGTTGGGGAAGATGGTCCAACACACGAACCAGTAGAACAACTTACAATGTTACGTTCACAACCAAACTTCTATACATTCAGACCAGCTGATGCAAAAGAAACAGCTTATGGTTGGGTCTTAGCTCTTACTTCAAAAACAACACCTGTAGGACTTATCTTGTCACGTCAAAACTTACCACAGTTGGAAGCAACAGGCGAAGATGCTCTTAAAGGTGGCTATATCGTTTATGGTAAAGAAAACACAGATGTTGCGATTGTTGCGACAGGTTCCGAAGTTTCTATTTCTATCGATGCTGCAAAGGCTTTAGAAGAAGAAGGGATCAAAGCGCGTGTTATTAGTATGCCATGTCTTGAACTCTTTAATGAACAATCAAAAGAATATCAAGAAACTGTACTACCACGTACAATCACAAATCGCGCTGTAGTTGAAGCGGGATCATCCTTATCATGGGGACGTATCTTAGGGTTTGATGGTGTTGCTGTTACACTTGATGGCTTTGGCGCATCAGGTAAAGGCGATGATTTATTCAAATACTTTGGCTTTACAGTAGAAAATATTGTAGAAAAAGTTAAAGCAAACTTAAAATAAATAATAGATGAAAGTCAGGGTTCCCTGACTTTTCTTCTAAAAGGAGTGACTTATGAATATTAGATATATGGAAATACCTGAATTAAATAAGGTGATTGATCTATGGTTGGAAGTGAATACTGAAGTTCATCATAAGATAGATAAAAAATATTGGCTTAAACATAAAGATGAAGTCAAAGAGTCCATGGAAAATAGTAATATCTATATTATGGAACATAATAATGAAATAATTGGCTTCGCTGGTGTTACTGAAGGTTATTATCTTGCTGGAATATTTATTGATAAAAAATACCGTTCTCAAGGATATGGGAAATCGATGATTGATTACCTAAAGTTAAAATATGATGAGCTGATTTTGGATGTCTATGAATTTAATGAAGAAGCAATAAAGTTTTATGAACGTGAAGACTTTGGAATAATCGAAATAAATATAAATGAAGAATTACAGATAAATGAAAAAACAATGGCATGGCCTAAAGAAATTTAGGTCGTGTTTTTTTTCTAAAACGCAGTGTTTAGAGGGATAAAATGGTGTAGATGTGAAGAAAATGAAAATAAAAAATAAAAAGTTGTTAAAAGCGTTGACAGTGAATAGAATGAATGATATTATGTACAAGCGCTAAGGGAACGAGGCGCAAAAAGGTCTTTGAAAACTAAACAGGAAACGTCAATTTCAATAGTAATTTTAGATAGAAATAAACTCGTCAGAGTTAAAGAGAAAGAATCAAATGGAGAGTTTGATCCTGGCTCAGGATGAACGCTGGCGGCGTGCCTAATACATGCAAGTCGAACGAAGAGCGAAGAAGTTTACTTTTTCAATCTTAGTGGCGAACGGGTGAGTAATACATAAGCAACCTGCCTCACTGCCTGGGATAACTGATGGAAACGTCAGCTAATACCGGATAGCTTATCTTAAGACATCTTAAGATAATTAAAGATGGGATACATCACAATGAGATGGGCTTATGGCGCATTAGTTAGTTGGTAAGGTAACGGCTTACCAAGACGATGATGCGTAGCCGACCTGAGAGGGTGACCGGCCACACTGGGACTGAGACACGGCCCAGACTCCTACGGGAGGCAGCAGTAGGGAATTTTCGGCAATGGGGGAAACCCTGACCGAGCAACGCCGCGTGAGTGAAGAAGGCCTTCGGGTTGTAAAGCTCTGTTGTAAGGGAAGAACAAGTGTGAGAGGGAATGCTCATGCTATGACGGTACCTTACCAGAAAGCCACGGCTAACTACGTGCCAGCAGCCGCGGTAATACGTAGGTGGCAAGCGTTATCCGGAATTATTGGGCGTAAAGGGAGCGCAGGCGGTTTATTAAGTTTATGGTGAAAGTTCGGGGCTCAACCCCGTGATGCCATAGAAACTGGTAGACTTGAGTGCAGGAGAGGTTAGTGGAATTCCATGTGTAGCGGTAAAATGCGTAGATATATGGAGGAACACCAGTGGCGAAGGCGGCTAACTGGCCTGTAACTGACGCTGAGGCTCGAAAGCGTGGGGAGCAAATAGGATTAGATACCCTAGTAGTCCACGCCGTAAACGATGGATACTAAGTGTTGGAGAAATTCAGTGCTGTAGTTAACGCAATAAGTATCCCGCCTGGGGAGTATGCGCGCAAGCGTAAAACTCAAAGGAATTGACGGGGGCCCGCACAAGCGGTGGAGTATGTGGTTTAATTCGAAGCAACGCGAAGAACCTTACCAGGTCTTGACATACCACGCAAAAGCATAGAGATATGTAATAGTTATGGTGGATACAGGTGGTGCATGGTTGTCGTCAGCTCGTGTCGTGAGATGTTGGGTTAAGTCCCGCAACGAGCGCAACCCTTGTCTTCAGTTACCAGCATTAAGTTGGGGACTCTGGAGAGACTGCCGGTGATAAACCGGAGGAAGGTGGGGATGACGTCAAATCATCATGCCCCTTATGATCTGGGCTACACACGTACTACAATGGCGTATACAGAGGGCAGCGAAGCAGTGATGTGGAGCGAATCTCAGAAAGTACGTCTCAGTTCGGATTGGAGTCTGCAACTCGACTCCATGAAGTCGGAATCGCTAGTAATCGCGAATCAGAATGTCGCGGTGAATACGTTCTCGGGCCTTGTACACACCGCCCGTCAAACCATGAGAGTTGGTAATACCCGAAGCCGGTGGCCTAACCCGAAAGGGAGGGAGCCGTCGAAGGTAGGACCGATGATTGGGGTTAAGTCGTAACAAGGTATCCCTACCGGAAGGTGGGGATGGATCACCTCCTTTCTAAGGAGTAATACACTTAAGAAAGAAGCGGAATTGACACAAAGTTTCCTGTTTAGTTTTGAGAGGCTTTTTAATAAGAATCTCAGAAGAAATGAATGATCTTTGAAAACTGAATAATAGAGAAGACAATAGATAGAAATAGAGATATAGACATCAGTAGGTCTTTTCGAATAGTTGAAAACTAGATTTACATCAAGTTAAACAAACAGTAACTTAAGCAAAGCGAACACACGTTTATCAACAGCTGATAAACACAAAAACTGATTTTAAACAATCAGGCGCAAAACCATGTGATTAAATATGGAAGGGCGTACGGTGGATGCCTAGGCACTAAGAGTCGAAGAAGGACGCGACTAACAGCGAAATGCCTCGGGGAGTGGTACGTACACAATGATCCGGGGGTATCCGAATGGGGGAACCCAGTACTGGTAATGCAGTATTACACATGTATGAATACATAGTACATGCTGAGACAACCTTGCGAATTGAAACATCTTAGTAGCAAGAGGAAAAGAAAACAACAGTGATTCCCTGAGTAGTGGCGAGCGAAACGGGAAGAGCCCAAACCAACTTTAGAGTTGGGGTAGTAGGACCATGATGTGGGATTAGTCAAAGTTAGTTGAATGGCATTGAAAGGCCAGTCGTAGAAGGTGCAAACCCTGTAAACGAAAACAGCGACTACCCTAATGGAATCCTGAGTACGGCGAGGCACGTGAAACCTTGTCGGAATCAACCGGGACCACCCGGTAAGGCTAAATACTCCTTAGTGACCGATAGTGAACCAGTACCGTGAGGGAAAGGTGAAAAGAACCGCGGAAGCGGAGTGAAATAGAACCTGAAACCGTATGCTTACAAGAAGTCAGAGCCCGTTAAAGGGTGATGGCGTGCCTTTTGTAGAATGAACCGGCGAGTTACTCATAATGTGCGAGGTTAAGTTTTAAAAGACGGAGCCGAAGCGAAAGCGAGTCTTAATAGGGCGAAATAGTACATTGTGGTAGACCCGAAACGAGGTGATCTAGCCATGACCAGGTTGAAGTTTGGGTGAAACCAAATGGAGGACCGAACCGACCATCGTTGAAAAGCTGGCGGATGAGTTGTGGCTAGGGGTGAAATACCAATCGAACCTCGATATAGCTGGTTCTCCCCGAAATAGCTTTAGGGCTAGCGTCATTGGAATGACTTTGGAGGTAGAGCACTGAATGTATGATGGCCCCATCTCGGGGTACTGATTATAATCAAACTCCGAATGCCAAAGTAGAAATAGATGGCAGTCAGACTGTGGGTGATAAGGTCCATAGTCGAAAGGGAAACAGCCCAGATCGCCAGTTAAGGTCCCAAAATACATGCTAAGTGGAAAAGGATGTGGGGATGCACAGACAACTAGGAGGTTGGCTTAGAAGCAGCCACCCTTGAAAGAGTGCGTAACAGCTCACTAGTCGAGTGACCCTGCGCCGAAAATGTACCGGGGCTAAGCATGATACCGAAACTGCGAATTTATAGTAATATAAGTGGTAGGGGAGCGTTCTATACCGCGTTGAAGATGTACCGTAAGGAGCGTTGGAGCGTATAGAAGTGAGAATGCCGGTGTGAGTAGCGAGAGGTCAGTGAGAATCTGACCCACCGATTGCCTAAGGATTCCAGGGGAAGGCTCGTCCTCCCTGGGTAAGTCGGGACCTAAGATGAGGCTGAAAAGCGTAGTCGATGGACAACAGGTTGATATTCCTGTACCCGAATCATAAGTGAAGGAATGACAGAGAAGGCTAGATTGAGCAGGCGAATGGAAGAGCCTGTCTAAGCGAAGGAGCAGTGTGGTAGGCAAATCCGCCACATAATGCAAAGGCGTGATGGGGAGTGAACCCGTGAGGAAGTAACGAAGCAATTGATGCCAGCTCTCGAGAAAAGTTTCTAGCGTTAATTATGATTTGGCCCGTACCAAAACCGACACAGGTAGGCAAGGAGAGAATCCTAAGGTGAGCGAGAGAACTGTTGCCAAGGAACTCGGCAAAATGACCCCGTAACTTCGGGAGAAGGGGTGCTCTTGTAAAAGGGAGCCGCAGTGAAGAGGCCCAAGCGACTGTTTAACTAAAACACAGCTCTCTGCAAAGTCGCAAGACGAAGTATAGGGGGTGACGCCTGCCCGGTGCTGGAAGGTTAAGGGGATGTGTTAGACCTTGAGTCGAAGCATTGAACTGAAGCCCCAGTGAACGGCGGCCGTAACTATAACGGTCCTAAGGTAGCGAAATTCCTTGTCGGGTAAGTTCCGACCCGCACGAAAGGCGTAACGATTTGGGCGCTGTCTCGGCAGCAGACTCGGTGAAATCTTAGTACCGGTAAAGATGCCGGTTACCCGCAACTAGACGGAAAGACCCCATGGAGCTTTACTGTAGCTTGATATTGAACTTTGAATTTACATGTACAGGATAGGTGGGAGACTATGAAGCATGGACGCTAGTCTATGTGGAGTCATCATTGGGATACCACTCTTGTAAGTTTGAAGTTCTAACCGCAACCCGTTATCCGGGTTCGGGAGAGTGTCAGGTGGGCAGTTTGACTGGGGCGGTCGCCTCCTAAAGAGTAACGGAGGCGCCCAAAGGTACCCTCAGATTGGTTGGAAATCAATCGACGAGCGTAAAGGCAGAAGGGTGCTTGACTGCGAGACATACAGGTCGAGCAGGGACGAAAGTCGGGCTTAGTGATCCGGCGGTACCGCGTGGAAGGGCCGTCGCTTAACGGATAAAAGCTACCCTGGGGATAACAGGCTGATCTCGCCCAAGAGTTCACATCGACGGCGAGGTTTGGCACCTCGATGTCGGCTCATCGCATCCTGGAGCTGAATTCGGTTCCAAGGGTTGGGCTGTCCGCCCATTAAAGCGGTACGCGAGCTGGGTTCAGAACGTCGTGAGACAGTTCGGTCCCTATCTGTTGTGGGCGTAGGAAATTTGAGGAGCGCTGCCCCTAGTACGAGAGGACCGGGGTGGACATACCGCTGGTGTACCAGTTGTCCTGCCAAGGGCACGGCTGGGTAGCTAAGTATGGACTGGATAAGCGCTGAAAGCATCTAAGCACGAAGCCAACTCCAAGATGAGATTTCCCATACGTAAGTAGTAAGACCCCTGAGAGACGATCAGGTTGATAGGTCAGAGGTGGAAGCATAGCAATATGTGTAGCTGACTGATACTAATAGGTCGAGGATTTAATCACACACCACAACTATTTGAAAAGAACTAAGAGTCACACTTTATTATTCAGTTTTGAGAGATTATCTCTCAGTAAAAGCAATTGATCTGGTGATAGTTGCGAAGTGGTCACACCTGTTCCCATCCCGAACACAGAAGTTAAGCACTTTAGCGGCGACAATAGCTAGGCACGCTCTAGTGAAGATAGCTCATTGCCAGGTAATTCGGAACACCTTCTCGGTGTTCCTTTTTTTATGCTTTCATGCATGGTATAATGAAATGGTTTCTAACAGTATACTAATCGATACTGTTTAGAAGGAGGAAGTTAAATGGATACAAACCAAATACAATCAACAATCACATTAATCAACGAAAACTTAGTATCAAACGATATGCTACAAGATATTGTTCTAGATACAATGTTAGAAAATATCGGTAATACAAATTCAGAGCTTAGAGATGATACAATTTATTCAGCTTGGGGACAGCTACTATCAAATGGTAGAGTTAACCATAAACAGAAAATGAAAATGTTGCGACATATTATTGATAACAAAACATTATTTATTGGGATTGATCAACCATTTGAAGACACTACATTTGAAAGAGCATTTTCAAGCTTATTGTTAGTTCAACTTCTAAACGACCATTATAAAGAAAAATGGATACCTGCCTACACAGAGAGTCATCTTGTCGATGTAACACTGAATTATATGATGCAAGAAAAAGATAACCGAGGATTTGTAGAAGAGTTTGGATGGGCACACGCTTTTGCTCATGGTGCTGACTTAATGGGAGCAATCGCAAAGTCACCTCTATTTAGTCGAAGAGACTATCAAAGGTTCTTAGAAAGCATAAAACATGCCTTAATTGATGTGGAAAACTTTCATTATGGTGAAGAAGGACGTCTCGCGGAAGCACTTGTACAGTTCATAAAAAGTCAAAATCCATCTGAAGAAGAAATCTCTAATTGGATTACAAGAGTATCTGATGAATTACTTATTCATGGTGTATATAACGTTTGTTGGAAGAATTTTTTAATGTCCTTCTATTTTAGCTTAAATGTTAATGAAATCCTTGTTCCTAAAATATCTAATACTATTGAAGGAATATTGAAGAGATATTATCAAGAATTCAGAGTATTTTAATATATAATTAGTATTAAAAGCAATCCTTTGGGATTGTTTTTAATTGTTTTAACATAGATTGGAAACAAATTTTCAATCTTTCCATGTATAATTGAAAATAGGAGGGATTATCTTATGAAACCCATTTTGGATTTACACATGCATAGTAATAATAGTTTAGATGGTGATTATGATATTGAAACTTTAGTTGATCTTTGCGATAAAGCTGGACTTAAGTACGTAAGTCTTGCGGACCATAATAGTATTGCTGGTGTGCAAGAAATGATGAGAGTTGGCAAAAGCAAAGGTATTACCGTTATCCCAGCGATAGAAATTGATTGTGCCTATAAAGACACCAATCTCCATATTCTTGGATATAATATTGATATCGAAAATCCTCGATTTAATCAATTAGGTGTAGATTTACTAAATCAAGAAAGAGATGGTTCAAAAGAAAGAATCCGACTTGTTGAAGCATTAGGTATTTATGTGAATCACGATAAAATTGAAGAGCTACAAATTGACGGTATCGTTACTGGGGAAATGATTGCTGAGGCAGCTTTTGATGAGCCGGAAAATAAAGGTCTAGAAATACTTAAACCGTTCATGCCAGGAGGTTCGCTTGCTGACAACCCTTATGTAAACTTTTACTGGGCGTATTGTGCTCAAGGTAAACCTGCCTATATTCCAATTGAAATCCCAACACTAGATTCTATTATTTCTCTAATTCACGAGACTGGTGGAACAGCGGTATTCGCACATCCGGGACATAACATTAAAGATGACCCACAACTACTTAATGAAATAATGACAAGTGGTTTAGATGGCATCGAGGCATATAGTAGCTACCATTCAAATGAGCAAATTAAGTTTTATGAAGACTATGCTTTGGAACATAATAAACTGATAACTTGTGGTAGTGATTTCCACGGTAAAATAAAGCCAGCTATTGAACTTGGAAAAATCATCTTCCCTGAAGATTACTTCAATAAAGTTGTGGATAGACTCGTAAAATAAGACTGTTTACTTATAAAAGCGAAACATTTATTTTGGATATACTTATTAAAGTTTGATATATAATTTTAAGAAACAAGCACTAATTCATAGTGACCCTGTCTCTTTTAATTTCCAATCGAAGATGAATGCCTATTTATTTTAGAATAATACTTTTTTCTTAAAGAATGCTTTATAATAAGGAGTAATAGTCAGATTGATGAAAAGAAATTATCTTTGTTAATGAAAATTAAGATAAAAAGTCTGTCTTTTCTTGAAAAGGCCTCAATTAACAGGCAATACCTACATAATCATTGACACTAGGGTAATAAATGAAGTATAATAATCAAGCCTGAAAAGGTGTTTTTGTGTGGGAGAGTGATGCAACCATTCATCTAACCACAACACGGACAATCAAAAATAAAGGAGGAATGTCTTGTGAGTAAAAGAGTTGCTAAAATCGCGAAACTTCAGTTTCCAGCTGGAGGCGCAAAACCAGGACCTGCATTAGCTGGTGTTGGTATTAACATGCCGCAGTTCACAACAGCATTTAATGATGCTACTCGTGATCGTGCTGGTGATATCGTTCCTGTTGTTATTACAGTCTATGATGATAAATCATTTGATTTTGTATTAAAAACAACACCTGCTGCTATCTTGTTAAAACGTGCAGCTGGTATCCAAAGTGGTTCAGCTACACCAAACAAAGCAGTCGTTGGTACAATTACTGAAGCTCAATTGCGTGAAATTGCAGAGTATAAATTACCTGACTTGAATGCAAATGATGTTGAAGGTGCTATGCGTATTGTTGGTGGTACAGCAAGAAACATGGGTATCAAAATTGAAGGAATGGAGGACTAAGCACAATGGCTAAAGTATCAAAAAATAAGAAAAAAGTTAGTGAATTAGTCGATCGTTCAAAAGTTTATTCAATCGATGAAGCACTTAAAGTATTACGTGAAACATCATTTGTTAAATTTGATCCAACTGTAGAAGTTTCATACAACTTAAATGTTGACCCACGTCACGCTGACCAACAAATCCGTGGTGCAATGGTATTGCCACATGGAACAGGTCGTTCACAAAAAGTTCTTGTTGTTACACAAGGTGCTAAAGAACAAGAAGCTAAAGACGCTGGAGCAGACTACGTAGGTGGAAAAGAAATTCTTGAAGAAGTAAAAAATGGTTGGTTTGACTTCGATATTATCGTTGCAACACCAGACATGATGGGTGAATTAGGAAAATTAGGTCGTGTTTTAGGTCCTAAAGGTCTTATGCCAAACCCTAAAACAGGAACAGTTACAACTGACGTAACTAAAGCTGTTGAAGAAATCAAAAAAGGTAAAATTGAATACCGTGTCGACAAAGAATCAAACATCAACACAATCGTTGGTAAATTATCATTCGAAGACAAAGCATTAGTAGAAAACTTCCGTGCTTTACATGACACAATTGTTAAGGCTCGTCCTGCAGCAGTTAAAGGTACATTCATCAAGAACCTTGTTATTTCAACAACAATGGGTCCTGGAATCAAAGTTACATTAGACTAATTAAAAACCGGAATTTTGAAGGACCAATTATTGGGTTCACTTCAATTTCCGGTTTTTCTTTTACCTAGAATAAATAAAATGAGTATCTGTAGAACGATTACTATCAAAAGTGTAATCCAAGACAGATACTTTTTTAAGTTCCTCAAGAGTATCGATTCTATTTTGGATGATTTCTTTTACCATAACGCCTCTAGCAACTTTGGCATAGGTACTCTTAACGATAGCTTTACCATTAACTATTTCTTGAAAACTTACGGTAATAAAAGGAACTTTCAACTGACCAAGATCAACCATTTCTGAATACTCTTGAGATGCGAGGTTAATAATTGGCATTTTCAGTTCATTAAGATATTGAGTAATCGCTGGCTGCCATAAATTATAAAGATTCGTATGGAACTTTGTAAGGAAGTCTAGACGATAAAGACCAATAGAATCGTTAGGCTTCAAGATTCCATACATTGCAGATAGAATTCTCAGATGATCTTCTGCATACTTTAAATCGTCTTCGTTCCAATCATCTCGTTCCATATTCTTAAAGCTAGAACCTTGATACGTAAAAAGTGCGCGATTATTTTCTTCAAATTCACTATTGGTTTTGTAGATGCTATTCGCTAATTTCTCTGAAACTTTATAGTTGACTAGTATCTCCTCAAGAGACCAAGAAGAAATAGTGTTGTGAATATCCATGGATTGTTGGAGAAACACTGGTTCTTGATAAAATAAAGACGCAGAGTGTTTTTGCGTCTTTGTAGGTGAAATTAAACAAATCATGGAATTAATGTAGCATACATTTCTTCGTGGAATCCTAAGAAGATGCCTTTATCGCTAACCATGACAGGGCGACGAATTAAACGTCCTGTTGTTGCTAATAAATCTAAAGCCTCATCATCTGTCATTGTTGGCAACTTATCTTTTAGTTTCATTTCACGGTAAACAATACCTGAAGTGTTGAAGAAACGTTTGATTGGATAGCCGCTTTCACCAAACCATTTTTGTAGTTCCTCACGCGTTGGATTATCTGTCATAATATCACGATACTCTACATCAATGTTATGTTCTTCAAGATATTTAATTGCACGTTTACATGTTGAACATTTAGGGTAATAAATAAATAGTGGTTTCATAAAAAAAGTCCTCCTAGGGACTATTCTATCATATTTTTGATAATCGGTCTCGAATAAACGAAGCGATACTAAAGTCTACAAGACTATGTACAAAGCCTCCAACACCGACTAAACCAAGAACTACGATTAGGTAACTCTGTGATGCTTTTGATGGATCTGAGATAAAGAATGGAGTGACCACAATCATCTCAGCAATGACATGGATGAGAGAAATCCAAACTGAGAATAATATAAGTTGTTTTGGATTATCTTTCATTTCTGGATGCTTGCGAATATATAGTGCACCAATTGTAGCGAATACAATGTGTGATAATGCACGAGCAGCAATTTCTGGAGTTGAAGTCATCAAGAACCCGAATGCTGTTCCCAAAGAAACTAAAATAGCTATAAGTGGAGATATAAACATTGCGATAAATACAGGTACATGTGCCGCTAGCGTGTATGATGCAGGTGGCAAGAAAAGTTTTATTGGCATAACCATAGGAATAACGATACCAATTGCAATCAGGATGGCACTAATGGCTAAATCTTTTGTTTTCATAATAGGAAACCTCCGAAGGTGTCTTGACACCTGTACCTTATTGTAAAGAAAAAACAACTAGGTGTCAAGACACCTAGTTGTCATAAAGGAAATTATGTTCCGAGAGAAGTTTCGTAATTCTTTGGTAGTGATCGTCATCATCACAGACAATAGTATGTAGATGAATACCATCTGTTAATGTTGAAAGTAAATATCCCTCTTTACTTGTAAAGTTATCAACATCTTGCTTGGTTTTAATATTTAAGTTTCCAACTAACTCTCCATAGATTGGATGCTCTACCATAACATTAACTACTTGAACACCATTATTAATTAGGAGTTGTAACTCTTCCTCAGTCCGGTCTGGAGCATGATTGACTGCAATGATGTAAGTATTCTTCTCAGTCTCGTCCAGGACATAACCACGTGGTGTTGCCATAATCTTATATCCTTCTGCCCGAAGTAAGGCAATATCACCTACAATTATTTGTCGTGACACCTTATATCTCTTTGCAAGACTTGTTGCGCTTATTGCTTCTTCAGATTTGCTTAATAAGTTAAATATATAAGTTCTTCTACGTTTCCCATTCATTGTCGCCACCTCTGTTTATATCATACAATATATTTAGCAGTGAATGATGGGAAACTTAGTGAAATGTGACAGTTACGGCTATTTGACTAGGAAAACTATAAATGATACTGTATTATTATTAACAGTACAGTGAAGGTGATTATCTTGAGAATATTATTATATCAAAAAGGCGAAAAAGCACTTAGCAAATCAGGAATCGGACGTGCAATGAAGCACCAAATCCGTGCACTTACAGAAGCTGGTGTAGACTTTACTACAAACGAAAAAGATTACTACGATATTGTACATATTAATACCGTAGATTTCGGTGCGCGTTCAATGGCGAATAAAGCTCGACGTGAAGGTAAAAAAGTAGTATACCATGCTCACTCAACAGAAGAAGATTTTAGAAACTCATTTATATTTTCCAATCAATTGTCACCACTATTTAAAAAACATATAATTTCTAGTTACGAATTGGGTGATTACATTCTCACTCCAACTCCATATTCAAAACGTATTCTTGAAGGTTATGGAATCACAAAGCCTATATTTGATGTGTCAAATGGTATTGATTTAAACAAGTTCCAACCTGACAGTCGTAAGATTAAAGCATTCAGAGAATTTTTTAATTTGAGTGATACTCAGAAAGTTGTTATTTCTGTAGGTCTATATTTTGAAAGAAAAGGACTTCCTGATTTTATGGAAGTCGCAAAAGAGTTACCAGAGGTTACATTTATTTGGTTTGGTCACACACCTCTTGCAAGTGTAACGTCTAAAGTTAGAGATGCAATTAAAAACAAACCAGATAACGTAATTCTACCTGGGTATATTAAGGGAGATGTCATTGAGGGGCTTATGCTTCTGCAGACGTTTTCTTCTTCCCTTCATATGAAGAAACCGAAGGTATTGTTGTGCTTGAAGCACTGGCCTCAAAATGCCAAGTTATTGTCCGTGATATCGGCGTCTATGATCCATGGCTCGTAGATAAAGAAAATTCATACAAAGGAACGAGCAATAATGACTTTATTTCTCTAATTAGAGGTATAATAAATGGAGAGATACCAAACACAATTGAAAAAGGATACGAAGTTGCAGAATCTCGCAGCATCCTTAATATTGGAAATAAATTGAAAGGTATCTACGAAAAATTAATGAGAGGTGAAGATTTATGAAATTAGAAGCATATGAGTCACTAGAAAGTCTAGAATCAATCTTAGGAATTAAGAAAGACTTAAATAGAGCTGCATTCAAAGACATGGCAGTAATATTGGAACATTATGATGTTGACTTAGATATTAAGAACGCTAAACAACATCCAGAAATTGAGAAACAATTTGAAACACTTCCTCATTTTGTGGTAGATGGTAAAGTAATGCTTTCAGGACGTTATCCAAGTGTGGAAGAAGTTTCTGCATGGTTTGATTTGGATCCTATTATTTTCGGTTCAATTAAAGTTGAAAGTAATATTTTTAGGGCTGCCAATGATGGTCGTATTGGGGCTTGTTGTGGTGTTGGAACTGACGTGTTCTTAGATCCTTATGAGGATGATAATGAATAAGAAGTTAGGGAACCTTTTGGTGAGTGTGTTCATGATGTTTATTCTCGTTGCCTGTGCAAAAGAAACTCCAAATACACCATCAGAACCAGAACCAGAAAAACAAGAAGAAGTTGTGCCTAATTATGATACAACCACTTTTTCTTTAAAGGGTAAGGAATATCACTTACCTGTTAAATATGAGGAACTCGCTCAAGATGGTTGGGAAGCAAACTCAAACATTGATCAAAAGATTGGTAGCAATAAAAAAATCAGTCAGATTTTCTTACGTAATGGTTCAATGATTATTGAAGTTACCTTCTACAATGGTTCAGATACAGAACTAGATATGAAGGATGCATCCATTGCTGAAGTAGCTGCAGAAAACAGAACATTTAAAGGTGATGTTGCTGCGGACTTAGTAATTCATGGAGAGTTTGACTTTAATACAACACCAGAGCAATTTGAAGCTAAATTGGGAGCCTTTGAGAAGACTGGCAATGAAGTCTTCGATATTTACACATTCAATCACACAGCGAAAGCAAAGACGGTTATCGAGTACTATAAAGATGGTCGCGATGGATCTGTAAGTCGTTGGATACGGATTTCTAATTTTACAAACAAGAGATAGTACTTAAAGTATTATCTTTTTTATTTGACAAATTTTACTGATGGTTTACAATAGTATTAGCACTTGAAGTTATAGACTGCTAGGGAAGGAAGATAGTATGGCAAGAAAAAAACAATTTAAAGCAGAGTCACAACGACTCTTAGATTTAATGATTAACTCAATCTATACAAATAAAGAAATATTCTTAAGAGAGCTCATATCGAATGCAAGTGATGCTACCGATAAACTCTATTTCAAATCACTTCAAGATACAAGCGTTGAGTTGAATCAGGATGATTTAGTTATTACGTTGACAATAAACAAAGATGAACGTCAACTAATTATAGAAGACAAAGGGATTGGTATGAATGATAAGGAACTTGAATCATTCTTAGGAACAATCGCAAACAGTGATTCCCATGCATTCAAAAAGGCACTTGATGAGGAAGAAGATGTTGATATCATTGGTCAGTTTGGTGTGGGCTTCTATTCCGCATTTATGGTTAGTTCAATGGTTAAGGTCATCTCTAAAGCATATGGTGATGACAAAGCCTATGCCTTTGAATCCAATGGTTTAGATGGTTATACCGTAAGTGAAACTGAACGTGATTCTCACGGTACAACAATCATACTCACAATCAAAGAAAATACCGATGACGACAATTATGATGAGTATCTTGAAAGCTTTACAATCAAGAGTTTAGTACGTCAATATTCAGACTATATTCGTTATCCAATTATGATGGAAGAAGATGGAGAACTTAAGAAATTAAACTCTCAAGTTCCTATTTGGAAACGTTCAAAAAATGATGTTACTGAAGAAGAATTAAATCAATTCTATAAAGATAAGTTCCATGATTTTGAAGATCCATTCAAAACAATTCAAATGAAGGTAGAAGGTAATCCATCTTTTGATGCTCTTCTATATATTCCAAATCGTGTACCAATGAATTTCTACTCACAGCAATTTGAACCTGGATTACAGTTGTACAGTCGTGGTGTATTTATTATGGATCATAATAAATCACTGATACCTGAACACTTCCGATTTGTGAGAGGACTTGTGGATTCTCCTGACTTATCACTCAATATATCTCGTGAGATTCTCCAACATGATCGCCAATTAAATGCGATTTCAAAAAGAATTGAACGTAAGATTCGTTCAGAGTTAGAACTCATGATGCGCAACGAACGTGAGCGTTATGAATCATTCTGGGATAACTTTGGTCGTCCTATTAAGTACGGTCTCTATGCTCAGTTTGGTGCAAATAAAGAAGACTTACAAGACTTACTTCTCTTTAAGTCAACTCATGAAGATAAATATACGAGTCTTAAAGAATATATCGAACGAATGAAGGAAGGCCAAGATGTCATATACTATGCATCAGGTGAAAGTATTGGAAAAATTAAGGCTCTTCCACAAACAGAATATGTGGTTTCTAAAGGTTTCGAAGTATTCTATTTAGATGATGAAATTGATGAATTCGTAATTCAAATTCTTCAATCTTATGACGATAAAATGTTTAAGTCCATCAGTCAAGGTGAGCTAGATATTGATGATGAAGAAACAAAAGAAGAACTACAAAAGAAAACTGAAGAATCTAAAGACTTGATGAACGAATTAAAGGATGCTCTGAAAGACAAGGTTGATGATGTGCGATTATCAACTCGTTTACTCAATCATCCTGTCGGCTTGGTAAGTGAAGAAGGTTTATCATTTGAAATGGAAAAGGTCCTAAATCAAATGGAAGACAAGCCACAAGAGTTTAAAGCGAAACGTATTCTTGAAATTAACCCAGAGCATGATCTACTTAAAGCTCTTGAGACAGTTTATGAGAATGATAAATCACGTATTGAGGACTTAGCAGCGATTCTTTATGACCAAGCAAGCCTTATTGAAGGTTTAGCTATCGAGGATCCTGTAGCATTCTCAAGACGTTTAGCACAACTAATGATTGATGCATCGAAGAAAGCTTAGATTTAAGCTTTTTTCTTTCTTAGACTGTATCTTATTTCACATAAACAAGTTTAATATGATACAATAAAACCTAGTAATGAGGTAATTATGAAACGATTTGGAAACAATTTATTACAATTTGTCGGAGACTTTACAGTTATTGATTTAGAAACCACAGGACGTAGCAATAAACCTGTAGATATTACAGAAATTAGTGCTATTAAATATCGTGGCGGAAAACCAGTAGACTCACTATGCTCTTTTGTAAAACCGGAGAACTCGATTCTCCCTTTTGTGCAATCGTTAACAGGGATTACCGATGATATGTTAGTGGAAGCTCCTAAGATTGATACCTTGATTGAGGATGTGATTGCCTTTATTGGTGATGATGTCATTCTTGGTCATAACGTTAATTTTGATTATGGTTTAGTCTTTGCAGCATATTATGATAAAACGGGTAAACGAATGAAAAATGACTATATTGACACACTTCGCATATCACGATTAATCAATAAAGACATCAGAAATCACAAATTAGAAACGTTATGTCAATACTTTGAAGTTGAACGATCAGTAGGACATAGAGCCTTAGATGATAGTCATCAAACAGCTCAGGTATATTTAAAAATGCGTCAAAAATATATTGAACTACGTGAAATAAAAAGGAAAGAGGAAAGCTACTATGAACGTATATGATTGGGATAAAACAATTTATGATGGAGATAGTTCCATTGATTTCTATAAACATTGTTTAAAGAAATATCCATCGATTTCAAAGTACTGGCCTCGACAAATGCGTGCAATGAGCCAATACAAGCGCCGTAAAATTACAAAGACTGAAATGAAGACAGTCTTCTATGAGTACTTTCAATCGATTCCAAACATAGGGCAAGAAGTTCAAATTTTTTGGGATGAAAATGAACATAAAATAAAGTCATGGTATTATGATCAAAAGAGGGATGATGATTTAATCATTTCAGCATCACCAGACTTTCTATTAAGACCAATGATGAATAAGTTGGGGATTGCTCTTATTGCTTCAGATGTGAATCCTCTAAGTGGTGAAAACATGCAGGAAAACTGCTATGGACCTGAAAAGGTTCGAAGAATGAAACTTGAATATGATATCAATGAAATGGAAGAGTTTTACTCAGATTCATATTCTGATGACCCTCTTGCACAGTTCGCGCAAAAGAGTTACCTTGTAAAAGGTGATGAACGCTTACCTTGGTAATCATCACTGTAAGTAATTCATAGCATCACCATTAATTTCATAAGTAGAAAACAGCTTCCGGAAGGTTGCTGTTTTTTTGCTAAATAGAAGAGAATTATCATAATAGACTGTCATTAGTCAGTAGATTCATTTTTTAGATTGTAACATTATAATCTTTCATATAGAATAAAGTATATGATAAAGGATGGTAATAACTATGAAACGATACTGTGGTATTGATGTTGGGGGAAGCTCTATTAAATATGGAGTGTTTAATGAATTAGGAATTGAGTATGCTGGAGAGAACGGACAAATTGTTACTCCTAAAACTAATTTGGACGATTTTGTAGATTGTGTTGTAGGAATCATCGAATCGTTTAAAAACATTGATGCAGTTGGTTTAAGTATTCCTGGTGGAGTCAATACGGAAGAGGGATATATCATTGAAGGTGGTGCAATACCTTTTATTGGTGGTTCGCGAATTGGCGAGCTAATTGAAAAGAGAGTTGGAATCCCAGTAGCAATTGAAAATGATGCGAACTGTGTAGCTCTAGCAGAAAAGTGGATTGGTAATGGTGTTAATGCACGTAACCTTGTCTGTATTACTATTGGAAGTGGTATCGGTGGGGGTATCATTATTGACCATAAACTATATACCGGTAGCAACTTCTTTGCGGGAGAATTCGGGTACATGATTAATCGTGAATTTGAAGACTATGAAGACATTGAAATTATGAGTGCAACTAGTGCATCAATTCCACTTGTAAGAATGGTTGCGAAAGCACTTGATGTACCATTTGAATCGATCGATGGAAAGAAAGTATTCCAATACCTTGAAGACGGTAATGAAAAAGTAGAAGCAATCTATAAACGATGGATTCGTGCATTATCAACAGGAATCTTAAATATCGGTTTTGCACTTGACCCTGATACAATTCTTATCGGTGGTGGCGTGAGTGCTGTGCCACGTATTCTTGAAGACATTAAAGATCAAGTCGCTAAAATGAATAAATATTCCAAGCATTGGAACATTGATGTGTGTAAACAATTCAATGATGCAGGTAAAATCGGTGCTGCATACAAAGCTGTCTTAGCAGAAAAATAAGCTCAAAAACCTTAGGAAATCTAAGGTTTTTTTATGAATATACAGCTTTGATATTCATTCATTTACTGTGTTTTTAGTGTTTGTTGATTTCGCAACAAATTTCTATCAAATGTTGATTTTTTTATGACGATAAAAGTGCTGTTCATGACATTTTGGTAGATAGATAACAATTATGATTTATTATACAGTCGCTTACTTTCTTGAACAGTGGAAGTAGCCAAAAGAAAGAGAGGTAAAACAAAAGATAATTGTCAGAATCAAACTGTTTCTTAGTAATACTTTTATCTGGTATTATTTATCTTTTCACAGAAATGCCTACATCGTAGGAACGACCCTCGAATGAACCTTAGCATCCTGATAGAAATGCTAAGGTTTTTTTCTGTTTAGGAGTATAGATAATTTAGTCTCTATTTAATAGTGGTGATAATCATGAAGCAATGTGTTCGTTGTTTGGAAGATAATGAACAGTTATTTTATCTGGGAGAGTGTCGAAGGTGTTTGTCTTTTCCTTTTGCAGAAGATGTAGAAATTTCTGTTTGGGATGACTTTGAGAAAACTATTACACTTATGCCATGGCAAGATGAGATTAGTGCTGTGCTTGCTGAAAAGGGTGTGCATGAATCAATGTTTATTGATGCAGTTTGCGGTGCTGGTAAAACTGAGATATGTCTTGAATTAATAGAACGTTGTTTTAGGGAGGGGAAACCTGTAGCTTGGACTGTGCCTCGTAGAGAGGTGGTTTTAGAGCTTGCTGCACGTCTACAGTCGTATTACCCTAGTCAAAGTATCATACCGGTATGTGGAGGTCATACAGATAAAACAATTGCAGATTTAGTAGTCTGTACAACTCACCAGCTATTTCGCTACTATCAATATTTTGATGTGCTAATTCTTGATGAACCGGATGCATTTCCTTATGCAGGAAACGAGATTCTTGAAAGAATTCTCCACACATCATGTCGTGGCACGATTATCTACTTGTCTGCTACTTTTAGTATTGATCACGTTAAAAGACTGGAATTAAGTATTAGACCAAGTGGTGTTCTTTTACCTGTTCCTGAAATCAAACGTGGTTATTTCTTATTGATACGTCTCATACTAGATTTGAGTAAGTATTCCAATGAATCGTGTCTTGTTTTTGTACCTACAAAAAAGCTTGCCAGAAAACTTAGTCACATCTTAAGGTCTCCAATGATTACATCGGACACTGAAGATAAACAGTCGCCAATTGATACATTTCGACAATCCGGTGGAATCCTGATTGCGACGACGGTTTTAGAGCGAGGGGTAACCTTCCCTGAGTGTTTTGTATTTGTATACTGTGCTGATCACATAACATTTAATGAAGGATCATTGGTTCAAATATCTGGAAGAGCACTAAGAGGTATGAAACCCAAAAAAGGAAAGGTAATTTTTTATTGTCTAGAAATAAATCAAGATATTCAAAAAGCAATCAAACGAATCACAGCGGCAAACAATTCTGCGCTCTCTGTTTTGAAGAATCACCCAAAGACAAACCTATATTAGATACTTTCCTTGATAATCCATATCTTTGTCAGAAATGTCAGCTATCCACACACTTTCGTCACATTAAGATGGAGGGAGTTAAAATTACGTTTCTTTACCAATATGAAGACAAGGTTCGGGAAACTCTCTTAAGGTATAAAGAAGGTCGTGACAAGTATTTAGCACGGTGTATTCTATGGGATTATCGATTCTACTTAAAACTACTATCAAAACGATGGAAGTTTGTGTGCGTTCCATCTCGTAATGAATCGAGACGTAAAAGAGGTTTTGATCATTTACCACTGTTACTAGATTGCTTGGGAATTGAGCCAATAGATGTATTAATAAATTTAGCTGAGAACGACCAAACGCAAAGTAAGGACAGAACAGCCATTCTTAAAAATATTATCGTTAAGTCTACGGAGGAAATTGAAAATTGTAAGGTCATTCTGTTGGATGATATTAGCACTTCAGGCAATACAATTACTGCATGTATCCGTGCACTTAAACCTCATACGAAAAAGCTTAGAGTCATCGTAATTGCTTCGGCAAACATCAAACACTGAGATACTTGTGATTTAATGCACTCTAAAGTATAATTATGATGTGAGTAATGAGGTGTTTAGTATGAAAGGTCAGGTCAAGACATACAATACAGAAAAGCGATATGGATTTATTACAACAGAAGATAACAAAGATATATTCTTTCACTTTTCTCATATAATCATGGAGGGCTACAAAGTCATTGAACCAGGCGTACTGGTTGAATTTGAGATTGTGGAAACAGAACATGGAAAACAAGCTCACAACATCATGAGAATCTAAAGGAAAGTTGGTTCGAAACCAGCTTTTTTATAAGGCTATATGTTACAATAATCAAGAATGGAGGATTTACCATGGCAGGCTTTTTTAAGAATTTATTTAGCGGTGATGCTAAGGTTTTAAAAAGTGTAGAAAAGAAAGCTGAGTTGATTGAGGCACTCAAGGATTCAATGCGTGCACTTGATGACGAAGCATTAAAACATAAAACAGTAGAATTTAAACAACGACTCGAAAATGGTGAAACATTGGATGACATTTTGGTAGAGGCATTTGCAGTTGCTCGTGAAGCTGCTTACCGTGTTATTGGAGAGTTTCCTTACTTTGTGCAGTTAATGGGGGGTATCATTTTACATCAAGGTGACATTGCTGAAATGCGTACTGGTGAAGGTAAGACATTAACAGCTATTTTACCAGCATACTTAAATGCTCTTGAAGGTAAAGGTGTTCACGTTATTACAGTTAACGAATACTTAGCGGATCGTGATGCGAACTGGATGGGTGAAATTCACCGTTTCCTAGGTTTAACAGTAGGTACAAACTTACGTCAACTTACTGCAACACAAAAACGTGAAGTATATCTCTGTGATATTACTTATACAACTAACTCAGAAGTAGGATTTGACTATCTTCGTGATAACATGGTTACTCGTGTTGAAGATCGTGTTTTACGTCCGCTTCACTTTGCATTAATTGATGAGGTTGACTCGATTTTAATTGATGAATCACGTACACCACTTATTATTTCAGGTGGACAACGTGAAGGTGCTCGTTTGTATGAGCAAGCTGATCGTTTTGTGAAAAAACTTAATGAAGGTGCTGATTACGTTATTGATCAAAAATCACGATCAGTTCAACTTACAGAAGCTGGAGTTGAGAAGGCTGAACGTAGTTTTAAACTTAACAACCTTTATGATTTAGAAAACACAAATTTACTACACCATATCAACAATGCGCTTAAAGCTAACTATGTAATGTTACGTGACATTGAATATGTTGTTCAAGACAATCAGATCGTGATTGTTGACCAATTTACAGGTCGTTTAATGGAAGGTCGTGAGTATTCAGACGGTCTTCACCAAGCACTTAGTGCAAAAGAAAACGTTACAATCAAACAAGAAACAGTAACATTAGCTACTGTTACATACCAAAACTTCTTTAGACTTTACGATAAACTTTCAGGAATGACAGGTACTGCAAAAACTGAGGAAGAAGAATTCATTGAAATTTATAACATGCGTGTTATAGAAATTCCTACAAACCGTCCAGTAATTCGTATTGATGAATCTGATTTAATCTTTGGAACTAAAAAGGCTAAATTTGAAGCTCTAATTGACATGGTTCGTGAACTCAACGAGAAAGGACAACCTGTTCTTGTTGGTACAGTTGCCGTCGAAACATCAGAGTACATTAGTATGATGATGACTCAACGTAAAATTCGCCATGAAATCTTGAATGCGAAGAACCATGCTCGTGAAGCTCAAATTATCGAACGTGCAGGGCGTAAAGGCTCTGTAACAATCGCAACCAACATGGCTGGTCGTGGTACTGACATTAAGTTAGATGATGAATCACGCGCACTTGGTGGTTTAGCTGTTCTTGGTAGTGAGCGTCATGAATCACGTCGTATTGATAACCAATTGCGTGGTCGTTCTGGTCGTCAAGGAGACCCTGGATTCTCAAGATTTTTTGTATCCTTTGAAGATGATTTAATGATTCGTTACGGTAGTGAACGTTTTGAAGGATTCACATCAAAACTTGGCGATGTTCCAATTGAAAATAAAGTACTTACAAAACAAATTAGTGCTGCACAACGTCGCGTTGAGGGAATCAACTTTGATGTTCGTAAAACATTACTTGGATATGATGACGTATTACGTCAACAACGTGAAATTATGTATGAACAACGTGACTACATTTTAGAGAACGAAGATGTACACACTGTTGTAAAAGAAATGTTTACACGTGTTGTATCCAATGCAATTGCAGGTCATCGAGATATGGAATCAAAAGACCACAGTGTTGATATTCAAGGCTTGGTTGAAGGTTTAGAGAAACTTGGTTTAGTATCCGATGTTGTTAATCCACAAGCACTTTCTAATCTATCAGTAGAAGAGATGAAAGGGTTCATTGTTGATGATGCATGGTCACGATATGAAGACAAGATTAAAGAAGTTAAAGATCAATTTACACGAATTGAAAAAGATATGTCACTAAGAATGATTGACCGTTCTTGGATTGATCATATTGATGCAATGAGTAAGCTACGTGAGGGAATTCACCTTCGTTCTTATGCACAAGAGAAACCTCTACAAGCTTATGTTGAAGAAGGTTATGAAATGTTTGATGATATGTTGAATCAAATTGCTCAAGATATTGTCATGTTCTGTATTAATGTAAAAATCGAATATAGACAAGGGTGATAAGTATGGAATTATTCGAGATTGCACAATTTATTGATGCATCGAAAGAATCATTGAAAGCGCTCGGTGATTCACTTTGACTTGGCTACAAAACGTGAACAAGTTAAAGTATTAGAAGCAGAAATGATGGCAGATGGCTTTTGGGATGATAATCGTAGAAGTTCTGCTCACATTCAAAAATTAAATGGGATTCGTAAAGTGGTAGAAACTCATGCTGAGCTCACTAAGAAATTAGAAGACAGCGAAGACACACTTGAACTCATTAAAATGGAAAACGACGAAGAATTTAAAGAAATTCTTGAGTCAGATATAAAAGACATTGAAAAAGAGTTGAACGAGTTCTCGATACTAGTTCTTTTAAGTCATGATTATGACCAAAAGAATGCGATTGTAGAGATTCACCCAGGTGCTGGTGGAACAGAAAGTCAGGATTTTGCGGAGATGCTGTATCGTATGTATACACGTTGGGCGCAAGATCATGGATATAAGATTAGTGTCTTAAACTATTTGGATGGTGACGAAGCAGGTATTAAATCTGTAACCTTCTCTGTCTCAGGTCCACTTGCCTATGGTTATCTAAAAGCAGAAAAAGGTGTCCATCGTCTTGTAAGAATCAGTCCTTTTGATTCATCAGGACGTCGTCACACTTCATTTACGTCCGTAGATGTATCACCTGAGTTTGATGATACAATTAGTATCACTATAAACCCAGAAGATATTGATGTGGATACAATGAGAGCTACAGGTGCAGGGGGTCAACACGTTAACAAGACAGACTCTGCAGTTCGAATTACTCACAAAGCAACAGGTATCGTTGTTACATGTCAAAGCGGAAGAAGTCAGCTACAAAACCGCGAAGAGGCATTAAATATGCTTAAGAGTAAACTTTACCAGCGTGAAATTGAAGAAAAACAAGCAAAAATGGCAGCCATTAAAGGTGAACAAAAAGCTATTGAGTGGGGCTCTCAAATACGCTCATACGTAATGCACCCATACTCAATGGTTAAAGATCATCGTACAAAGTTTGAATCAAGCCAAGTCGATGATGTGCTCGATGGGGACCTCGATGATTTTATTGAGGCGTATCTTAAAACAAATGTAGGTATGTAACATGAAAAACACTCGCGAGAAATTAATTGATGCAATATTACTGATAGCAGGGAACTTTATCCTTGCTTTTTCTGTTACCTTTTTCATTATTCCAAACAATATTTTATCAGGAGGAGTTGCAGGGGTTTCCATTGCCATCAAGCCTTTTGTTGATATCGAAGTAACAACTCTAATGAGTATTATCATTGGTGTGACTTTTGTGTTGGGATATATATTTTTAGGTAAGAAATTCGCACTAAAAACAGTTGCAAGTTCAATTCTTTATCCAATATTTATTGAATTGCTAAGCCATGTGGATATTCCAACAAATGTTGACCCTATATTAGCATCAATCTTTGGAGGAGCATTATCCGGTCTTGCTTTAGCCTTAACATTTAAGACGGGAGCAAGTACAGGGGGTATGGATATTCCACCACTAATCCTAGAAAAGCTTACAAGAGTCAAAGTTTCTGTTTGGATATTGGTTGTAGATGCGATAACGGTACTCTTAGGATTAATGAATTATTCACTGAATGATGTTCTAATTGGTTTGGTTTCAGTCTATGCTGCAACAACCATCCTAGATAAGATTTCCGTTATTGGTGGACAACAAGCTCGCCAAGTTACAATTATTTCAGACTTCTACGATGAAATCCTTAAACATCTACATTTTGAGATTTCTCGAGGTTCAACATTACTAAAAGCACGAGGTGGATATACGCTTCGGGATAAAGAAATTATTCTTACTGTAATTGATCGTTCAGAATATTATGAGTTAGAAAAAACAGTACTCGATATTGATCCAGACGCCTTCCTTATTGTATCTAATGTAACTGAGGTTCATGGGCTTGGATTTAGGACAATCTAGTTTCACCCAATGTTCAAAACGAGTATGCTATAATCAAAATTGTTAAGGAGATCTAATATTAATGCTAGTACTAAAAAATGTTTCAAAACAATATAAAAATGGCGTTAATGCGTTATATGACATTAACCTTGATGTGAATCAAGGGGAATTTGTTTATATCATTGGACCTACCGGAAGTGGAAAATCGACACTCATTAAATTGCTTGACGGAGAAGAAATTCCTTCAAGTGGGACTGTTACTGTTGGCAAGTTTAATGTTGGAAAATTACGCCACTCAAAGGTTCCTCATTATCGTCGAAATATTGGAGTTGTCTTCCAAGATTTTAAATTATTAGAACGTAGAACAGTATTTGAAAATATTGCTTTTGCTTTAGAAGTAGTTAATACTCCACGAGCAAAAATTCGCTCACGTGTTCGTGAAGTTTTAAGATTGGTTGATTTATCTGATAAAGCAAATGCTTATCCGCTTGAATTGAGTGGTGGGCAACAGCAACGTGTAGCAATCGCTCGTGCAATTGCTAACAAACCGCAATTACTAATTGCTGATGAACCTACAGGTAACTTAGACCCTGAGAAGTCAGCAGAAATCATTAGTTTGTTAGAGCAAATTAATGAACAAGAAAACACAACTATTTTAATGGTTACTCATGATGTTGATATTGTAAATAACAATAAAAAGAGAACAATTGCTCTTGAAGCAGGACACGTAGTTGCCGATTTAACTTCAGGAGGATATATTAGTCATGAGTAGAATAACACGCGTATTTCGTGAAGGGTTCTTAGGAGTAATTAGACACTTCGCATTATCGCTATCAAGTATTTCTTCTGTTACTGTAACACTCTTATTGATGGCAGTATTTCTACTTCTAAGTGTTAATATTAACAGCATTACGCATCAACTTGAATCAAGTGTTCAAATTCACGTACAAATTGATGATCAACACGAAACACAAGAACAAATTGATGCAATCCGTGCTCAAATTGAAGCAATACCATCCGTAACTCACATAACGTATTCTTCTAAAGAAGAAGAGTTGGAAACATTTATTCAGATAAATGGAGACGAAAGTGATGTTGCAGAAAAGCTCTATGGACCGTTCCGTGGAGACAACAATCCCTTGCTTAATGCATTTATTGTACAAACAAGCACTGGTGAGAGTATGAATGCTGTAACTGAGCAAATTGAAGCGATTGAAGGTATCTTCAATGCTAGTCATGGTGGTACTGCCACAATGCTATTTGTAGAAACTTTGGGGAATGTAAGAAACGTTGGATTTGTAATTGTTGTTGCCTTAGGATTCATTGCTGTATTCCTAATCTCAAATACAATTAGAACTTCAATTCATTCACGACGTAGAGAAATTAGTATTATGAGAACGGTAGGTGCTACCAATTGGTATATCCGTTGGCCGTTTATCATTGAAGGAATGGTAATTGGTTTGATTGGTTCAATCATACCGATTCTGGTAACAATATTTGGATATAAGTACTTATTCCAATTTGCAAATGGATTAATCTGGAATCAAGTGTTAACACTTGTACCTGTAACGCCATTAGTATTTGAAATAAGTGGCTTATTAGTAATGATTGGAACTGTTGTAGGAGCGTTAGGAAGCTTATTCTCTGTAGGTAAGTTCTTGCGCTGGTCACGATAAGAATGAGGGGTGAACTTTTTGAAATCATTTGTTAAAAAAAGTATAATTCTAATCGTTGTAATTTTTATGGTATTAATGACGCTTATTCCTATTTTTGCTGTATCGGATGCTGATTTTGATGCAAACCCAGGAAAGTATAAGGAACTTTGTACGGGAGTAATTGATTCCTCTAATAGAGATGTATGTATGAAATACAAAAAATATCTCATAGATAAAGCTCAAAGTGGTCAATCAAGTCTTGCACAAATTGAAGCGGATAAAAAAGCTTTAGAACAAAATATTATCGAAAACTTAGGTAAAATTGATGAGTACAATACACAAATTAGTGCGATTGATGCTCAAATAGTTAAAAAAGAAGCTGAAATCAAATCACAAGAAGCTGAAATTGTTCGTCTTGAGGGTGAGATTGAGATACGCGTTCAAAAAGTTGAAGAAGCAGAAAAAGAAGTTAAAGCATATATGGTTAATTCACAATCGACCATGCGTGTTAATGGATATATTGAGTTTGTAATGGGGGCTAATGACTTTGCGGATATCATTCGTAGAATTGAAGGAATGAATCACGTGAAACGATATAACGAAGGCTTAATTGAAGCTCTTCAAGCTGAAAGAAATGCTTTAGAAGAAAGTAAATTAAGTGTAGTAGCACAAAAGGAATCGATTGAACTTGATAAGCAATTAATTGAAATCGATAAACAATCTATCGTTGAGTTTAAGAGTGTTGTAGAAAAAGCTTACGATGAACTCGTAGCACAAAAGATTCAGTTTGAGACTGCTGCAGCTGAGATGGCTGCTGAAATCAAAGTCAGCCAAGAACTTGCAAACTCTATTAATGAACAAAAACCTTCAGGGTCTATGTTAAATCCTGTTCCAGGAGCTCGTAAGACAGAAAGTGTTTGGCATTATACTTGGGGTGGAACACACTTAGGTACTGACTTAGCAGCAGGTGTTAATACACCAATCCTTGCAATGGGTAACGGTGTCGTTGTTGTTACAAGCAATAATTGTGCTACAACTGGAAGCTTTGGCTGTAGCGGTGGTATGGGTAACCATCTCACGATGATATTTGAAGCGGATGGACGTATCTATGGTGCATTAATTATGCATATTGCGAGAGGTTCATTTAGAGTATCTGCAGGAACACCAATTACAAAAGGACAACAACTTGCAGGTGTTGGAAACTCTGGATCATCATACGGAGCACATGCTCACGTAGAACTCTTTGATTTAGGAGTATCAACAGTAGCTGAAGGATTATCCATGTGGAACTCCTCATGGCGTACTGCACAATTTGGTCTCGGTGGATCTGCTGGTGGAACATCTTCACTCTGTTCAAACAGAGGAGCACCATGTCGTTTAAACCCAGAAGGATACTTGGGAGTTTAATAAAACATAAAGCGCATCAATCGATGCGCTTTTCTTTATAATCTTTTTGTCATATGATAGTTTGTAAAATCAATACCATCTTTGATTACACTTTGCTTTCTCACTATTTGAAAACCATGACGAAGAAAGAAAGGTAGTGCAGTAATCGAACTATCCACTGTAATAAGGTGATGATTTGATAGAGATAGTAACTCTTTAAGTAGTTTGCTGGCGAGACCTTTTGATTGAAAGTCCTTGTGAATAAATAATCGGTTAAGATAGCCACTTTTCTCTAAATCAATAAACCCAATAACTTCATGATCCACTAAAGCCACCAAGCTAAGATTTTTTGAAAGTGTAGTGTTCCATAAGTCTTTATTTGGATTCCTTGGTGCCCATGTATCAACTTGCACCGGGGAGTAATCTACTATATTGACAGTATGAACTGTATCGTAAAATAGCTTTAGTATTTGATCGAGGTCTTGAGGCGTATAAGGTCGAATGTACATTATTGAAATGACTTTATGAGTTCAACAGCATCTTCATTAAATAATATTTCTTTAGCATCTTCTTCTTTAATCAGGCTGTTCTTAGTTGCATGATTAATATACTGTAGAATACCATCGTAGAAACCATCGATATTCGCAAATCCTACTGGCTTATTAAAATATCCAATTTGGTTTAGTGTAATTACTTCAAACACTTCATCCATCGTTCCACATCCGCCAGGGAATGCGATAAATGCATCGGCCATGTCATTCATCATTTGTTTACGAATAGACATATCTTCAACAACAATAGATTCAGATAAACCAGTATGCATCACTTCTTGATCTACAAGAATGCGAGGCATGATACCAATGACATAGCCTCCATGTTCAAGCATTGTATCAGCGAGGACTTTCATAAGTCCTACATTTGCTCCACCATATATTAGTTCAATATTACTCTTGGCTAAATATTCCCCAAGTTCTTTAGCTTTTTGTGAAAAAATAGGGTTCTCAGGCATTTTCGAACCACAAAATATAGCAATCTTCATTGTAATTCCTCCGTATGTACAATTATAGCATGAGATAAATATTTAGGTCTTTAAATTATTGTTGAAAATGACATAATTAGTTACTTAATATAAGCAATTTCAGTAACTGTATGGTAAACTTATCTTACTGAGGTGATTTTTGTGGATAATGAAAAACAGAAAGTTCAAATTAAAGTAGAACGCCATAAATGGGCAGATGAAATCGCAAAAGAAAAACAGAAACGAAAACTCATTACAATTACTGTATTGGCAATTGTGGTTTCGTTTTTTGTTGGTTGGCAAGCGAAAGGATTAGTGAATACTCCTTCAATATTAAGAGGGACATCCAGTGAAATGGAACGTTTTGAGCAAGTCTATGATTCAGTATTGAGTAACTGGTATTTTTCCAAAGACATGGAAGATCCAGCAAAAGAAATTATCGATAATGCAATCAAGGGAATGTTGGAACGTAATGGAGATATTCATACTTCTTATATGACAGGTGAAGAAATCAAACAATTCAATGATTCTATCAATAGAAACTTTGTAGGTATTGGTGTTCAATATATGCAAGTAGATACTTTGAATATTGTAACGGATGTGTTTAAAAACTCTCCAGCAGAAAAAGCCGGAATTATAGCGGGTGATATCTTCTCTAAAGTAAATGGAGAATCAACCAGTGCAGGGGAAGAAGTATTAAAGAATATTCTTGGTGAAGAAGGTACTGTCGTTGAAATCGAAATGATACGTAATCAAGAACCAATTACTTTCTCAATCGAACGTGCTGAAATCAGTGCGTTAGTTTCAGGAAAAATAATTGACAACAATGTAGCGTACCTTAATATCTCATCGTTTGGTAGAACTCTTTCAGAAGTAACTGAAGAACATTTGAAAGACTTCAAAGCTGCAGGTGCAGATAGTTTAATTATCGACTTACGAGACAATGGTGGTGGATACTTAAATACAATTCAAACTATGGTAAAACTCTTTCTAGAAGATGGTCAGATTGCGTATCAAGAGAAGTTTAGTGATTCAAAAACTACTTCCTATACAGTAAAAGGATCTAAAGCTGCAGAGTATAAGTTTAAGAATGTTGTAGTATTGGTAAATGAAAACTCTGCAAGTGCTTCTGAAGTATTAACGCTTGCACTTCAAGAAAATATTGGTGCAATCGTTGTAGGAAATACAACTTATGGTAAAGGAACTGTCCAAAACCAAGTTGAGTTTAAAGACAGTAGTTCACTAAAAGTTACAATTGCAGAGTGGTTAGGACCTAACGGCGATAGTATTAATGGTGTTGGGATAAAACCTGATGAGTTAGTATTGCTTCCTGAAATCTTCTATGCACGATTCCCAGATTTAGGAACTCTAGAAATTAAATATGACACTGTGGATGAAGGTGTTCAATATGCTCAAAAAGCTTTATCATACCTTAAATTCCACACAGGAAGAACTGATGGTTATTTTGATAGTGCAACACAAGATGCACTTCAATCCTATGCAACAAGTAATGGTTTCAACTATAAGGGAGTCATTACTAGCGATGTACTAAAACAACTGTATAGCTCCGTCTTGGCTGATTGGGCTATGAATCGAACAGAAGTTGATAACCAACTTCATAAAGCCATTGAGGTAGCAAAACGATGAGTCAAAAATTTGAACTAGTTTCAAAGTTTGAACCAAAAGGTGACCAAATTAAGGCCATCAAGCAACTTGTCGATGGTTTAAATGAAGGTAAGAAAGATCAAGTACTTCTAGGAGCAACTGGTACTGGTAAAACATATACAGTCTCGCAAGTGATTCAAAAAGTGAACAAACCTACTTTAGTCTTTGTCCACAATAAAACACTGGCAGGTCAATTATATTCAGAGTTTAAAGAGTTCTTTCCGAATAACCGTGTAGAATACTTTGTCTCAAACTTCGACTACTATCAACCAGAGGCTTATCTACCTGGGTCAGATACCTACATTGAAAAAAGCTCTATGATTAACCAAGAGCTTGATATGTTACGCCATGCAGCACAAAACTCGGTGTTGCAACGTCGTGACACTATTATTGTTGCCTCGGTTGCGAGTATCTATGCGACGGCTGATCCAGAATACTATAAAGCGATGCTTTATGTTATGCGTGTTGGGCAAGAAATTACTCGCGAAGAATTAATGATGGACTTAGTAAACCGTCAATATACACGAAACGATATGGAACAGTCCCGTGGAACCTTTAGAGTTCGTGGTGAAGTTGTAGAAATAGTTCCTGGAGACACAGATGATTTTGTAATCCGTATTGAATTCTTTGGCGATGAAATTGATCGTATCGTTGAGGTAGACCGCATTACAGGACATGTTAAAGATGCTTATAAAATCTATGACATTTTCCCTGCTAATGAGTATGCTCGTGATATGGTTACAATCCGTAAAGCGGCAGACGAAATTGAAGAAGAATTACATGAACGCTTAGACTATTTTGAAAAAGAAAATAAACTTGTAGAATATCAACGTTTAAAACAAAGAACAGAATATGATTTGGAAGCTTTACGTGAGTTTGGTATGTGTTCAGGTATTGAGAACTATTCCATGCATATTGATGGTCGTGATCCAAGTCAAAGACCGTTTACCTTATTTGATTATTTCCCAGATGATTTCTTATTGGTGGTTGATGAATCACACGTATCCTTGCCGCAAATCCGTGGTATGTATAATGGTGACCAATCACGTAAGAGAACATTGGTGGAATATGGTTTTAGGTTACCAAGTGCGATGAATAACCGACCAATGCAATTTGAAGAATTCCAATCGGTTCTTAATCAAACAATCTATGTATCAGCAACCCCTGGTGATTACGAACTTGAAAAGGTCAACAATCAAGTAGTCGAACAAATTATTCGTCCTACAGGTCTTGTTGATCCTACTATTGAAGTTAAGCCAAGTCGTGGTCAAGTTGATGATATTGTTGATCAAATTATCGAACGAAGAAAACGTGATGAACGTGTTCTTATTACTACACTGACAGTTAAGATGGCTGAGGATCTAACAAGTTACTTATTAGAAACTGGTATTAAAGTAGCGTATCTCCATCATGAGACGAAAACTCTAGAACGTATTGAAATCCTTCGTGAACTACGTTTGGGTAAATACGACGTCGTTGTAGGAATTAACCTCTTACGTGAAGGTTTAGACCTTCCGGAAGTAAGTTTAATTGCGATTCTTGATGCGGATAAAGAAGGGTTCTTAAGATCATATCGTTCGTTAGTTCAAATTGTTGGACGTGCAGCTCGTAATGCTTCAGGCCATGTCATTATGTATGCTGACCGTATCACGGATTCAATGAGAAAAACAATTGATGAAACGCAACGTCGTCGTGATATTCAAGAAGCCTATAATAAAGAACACGGCATTATTCCACAAACAATAAAGAAACCAATTCGTGAAGCAATTGCTGGTAAAGAAACACTTGAGCTTACTAAGAAAGTACGTGGCGGTAAGAAACAAGATAAGAAAGCAGTTGAGGAACTTATTGGACGTCTGGAAAAAGAAATGCGTGAAGCAGCTGCAATTCTTGATTTTGAAAGAGCGGCTCAATTACGAGACGTTGTTATGGAAATTAAAACAGACAATAATCTGTAAACCAACCAAGGCTCAGGTCTTGGTTTTTTTATGATATTTTTATACTTTGACAATCAAAGTATAGTGGCGTATAATTTTCTTCAGTTGGAGGAAATTATGAACTATCAAAAAAACAAATATAACTTAATCTATATCTTTATTTTCTTATGCATTGCTGCGGTAGGAATCAACGACTCAATGGGGCTAAGTCGTGGTGAATTTCATCCGCCAATTTTTTACACAACACTAAGTGGGCTTCTATGCTTTATCTATTTCTTATTTGGTTTTGTGAAAGGGATTGTGTATCAAATTCAAGGAAGGGATGAAGAAAACTTCTTTGTGCTCCCGCGTTTCAAGGGTTCCGTTACCATTGCGATTACAGTAACGCTACTTGTATACCATTTCTTAGTTTATGAAGGACCGATATTAAGTGTTGATACTGATATCTATAATATTATTAAGCACTATATTGTTCCTATCATGGTTATCGCTCATTACTTCTTATTTGATAATAAAGGAATCTACAAAGTGATTGATCCAATCATTTGGCTAGTCTTCCCAACATGTTACTTCACATGGGTTAATATCAAAGCAGCAACAGTAACTGGACCTTACTGGGACGGTAAGTACTATCCATATGGGTTTATTGACTTAACACTACACAGTGTATCTGAAGTTGCTGTTACAGTTGTTATTCTCTTTGCATTCTTTACAATCTTAGGTTTTGGACTGTATGCCATTGACCGCAAACTAGCAGTAAAGAATCACATCTACTCTTACTCAAATGAGATGTCCAAATCACTTTAAACACTACCGAGATGAATATCTCGGTATTTCTTTACCATTAAAAATAGAATAGGTATAATGAAACAAAGTGAGGGTGTACTATGAGAAGTGAAAAAGATATGCTTGAACTAATATTAGGTGTTGCGACTTCATCTGAATTAATAAGAGTTGTAGCTATGAATGGTTCCCGTACTAATTCTTCTATTCCTAAAGATCCTTGGCAAGATTATGACATCGTGTATCTTGTGGATGATGCTGACAAGTTTGTAGAAGATAGAGAATGGATCGATGTTTTTGGTGAGCGTCTTATCATGCAAACGCCAATGGATTCTGATCCAAGTGGACAAAAGTGGTTTACCTACCTCATGCAATTTCAAGATGGGAATCGCATTGATTTAATGATAGTTCCTACCAGAGATCTTCAGGAGTATTTAGAATCTGATTCACTCATCGAAATCCTCCTTGATAAAGATACTAAGACACCATCTTTAAACCGTTCCAATGATTCTAAGTACTGGGTAAAGAAACCAAGTCATCAAACGTTTGATGACTGTATTAATGAATTCTTGTGGGTCTCTTTGTACGTAGTGAAAGGTCTACACCGTCGTAACATGATTTATGCAATTGAACATCTAAATATCATGCGGACATGTTACTTAGAGATGTGTGATGCACTATATGGAATTCATACACAATTTAAATCCAATGTCGGAAAAGGACATCAAAAGTTGGAGAATTTTCTACCACCAGAACAATGGAATCGCCTTTTAACAACATATTCTATGAGTGACTTTAATCAGATTACAGAAGCTTTAAGAATTCTATTGATTGACTTTAGATGCGTTAGTGAGAGAGTATCGTCGAGTCTAAATTACACAATAGATAAAGAAGAATACCAAGGGATTGTTGAATACATAGAGAAAGATTTAGATATAAAAATTAATGTTAAAGAATAGCCTACGCTAGGGTGCCGATTAGCTGTAAAGTGGATGCGTAGTTATGCAAACTTAGAACGCATCGTAATGTATAAGATTTGTAGTATCTGTTATAATAAGAAGAGTTGAAAAGTGTGGAGGCATTATGGAAAACGATAAAATAATCATCAAAGGAGCCAAGGTTAATAATCTTAAAAATATTAGTCTTGAGATTCCTCGCAACAAATTAATCATTATGACTGGGCTATCGGGCTCAGGAAAAACATCATTAGCTTTTGATACGATCTATGCAGAAGGTCAACGTCGTTATGTCGAGTCTTTAAGCTCGTATGCGCGTCAGTTCTTAGGAAATATGGAGAAACCTGATGTCGAGCTTATCGAAGGTCTATCTCCTTCTATAGCCATCGATCAGAAAACCACAAGTAATAATCCACGTTCGACAGTAGGTACGGTTACAGAAATCTATGACTACTTACGTTTACTCTATGCTCGTGTTGGAGTTCCATACTGTCCACATCATGGTATTGAAATTAGCTCACAAACAATTAAGCAAATGGTAGACCGTATCATGGACTATCCTGATAAAACGCGTCTTGAAATTATTGCACCAGTTATTAAAGAACAAAAAGGTGAGCATCGCGATACGTTAGACTATCTTCGTAAAGAAGGGTATTTACGTGTATATGTCGATGAAGAGCTTCTTATGTTGGAAGAGGATATTCATCTTGAGAAAAATAAGAAACATACCATTGAAGTGATTGTCGATAGAATTGTAAAGAAAGAAGACAGTCGCTTCCGTTTAAGTGATTCTTTAGAAACTGCATTATCTTTAAGTGAAGGTATTGTCCACGTAAAAATAGGTGATGAGGTCATTGTCTTCTCTAGCCAGTTTGCGTGTCCAATCTGTGGTTTTAGTATTGCTTCAATTGAACCGCGCCTATTCTCATTTAACTCACCAATGGGTGCTTGTGCTACATGTAATGGTCTAGGAATTACTCAGTCTGTAGAGCTAGAGTTCCTCATGCCTGATAAGTCATTAAGTATTCTTCAAGGTGGTATCCGTTATTATAAGAACTTTGCAGGTTCACAAAATATAGAATGGCAAACATTTGAAAAATTATTAGAATTTGCTGGTGTAGATCCTAATATGCCAATAGAAAAAATTTCGAAGAAGAAACTTGATATTTTACTGTATGGTAGTCAAGTTCCTGTTAAATATAAAATAGAATCACGTTCAGGGAATTCATTCAACCGTAACGAGCCTTTAGAAGGTGTCGTAAATCTAATTGAACGTCGTTTCCGAGATACAACGTCCTCTTCAGCTCGTGAATGGTATGGGTCATTTATGGGTGAGGCTGTGTGTCACACTTGTCATGGATCAAGACTTAATGAAGAAGCATTAAGTGTCAAAGTCGGAGGCTTAAGCATTAGTGAATTTACTGCCTTAAGTGTTGAAGATGCATTACACTTTGTGGAAAACCTTGAACTTGATGAAATGAAAGCTAAGATTGCTGAGTTAATACTTCAAGAAATCACATCACGTTTAAGCTTCTTAAAGGATGTTGGATTAGAATATTTAACCCTTGATAGAATTTCAGGAACAATGTCAGGTGGAGAATCACAACGTATACGTCTTGCGACACAAATCGGTTCTCGACTTATGGGAGTTCTCTATGTTCTCGATGAACCATCCATAGGCTTACACCAAAGAGATAATGCAAAACTTATCGAAACCTTGAAGAGTATGCGTGATCTTGGGAATACTCTGATAGTAGTAGAACATGACGAAGAAACCATGGAAGCAAGTGACTGGATTGTGGATATTGGTCCGGGGGCGGGTGAGAACGGTGGAGAAGTTATTGCTAATGGACCACTTTCGGAAATTATCGATAATACAAACTCATTAACGGCAGATTACTTGAGTGGACGTCGTAGTATTCATACTCCTGAGAAACGTCGTAAAGGAAATAAGATCTTTTTAGAAGTAATGGGAGCACAAGAAAACAACTTAAAGAATATCAATGTGAAGTTCCCACTTGGAACATTCATTAGTGTTACTGGAGTTAGTGGTAGTGGTAAATCGTCACTAGTCAATGAAGTGTTAAGTAAAGCTGTCTATCAAGCACTTGGTAGAACGCGTGTTAAACCTGGTAAGTTCAAAAAAATCAAAGGTTTAGAAAACATTGACAAGCTTATTACAATTGACCAAAATCCAATTGGACGAACACCACGTTCAAACCCTGCTACATATACAGGGGTATTTGATGATATTCGTGATCTTTTCGCGAGAACACCAGAAGCTAAAATGCGTGGTTACGAAAAAGGACGCTTCTCCTTTAACGTTGCCGGTGGACGATGTGAGACATGTCGTGGTGATGGAGTAAAACGTATATCGATGCACTTCTTACCAGATGTCTACGTAAAGTGTACTGAGTGTGATGGGAAGCGTTATAACGAAGAGACCCTACAAGTTCACTACAAAGAAAAAACAATCTCAGATGTCTTAGAAATGAGCATTGATGAAGGAATTGAGTTCTTTAGCGCAATCACAAAAATACGAAACGGGCTTCAAACATTAAGTGATGTTGGACTTGGGTATATCAAGTTAGGTCAATCCGCAACAACTCTTTCAGGTGGTGAAGCACAACGTGTTAAACTTGCAAGTGAACTTCAACGACCATCAACAGGAAAAACAATGTTTGTACTTGATGAACCAACTACAGGACTTCACAGCTATGATGTGGATCGCTTGATTACAGTGCTTCAACGTATTGTAGATAATGGAGATACCGTCGTAGTTATTGAACACAACCTTGATGTTATTAAAAATGCTGACTATGTTATTGACTTAGGTCCTGAAGGTGGAGCAGGTGGAGGAACACTTGTAGCCAAAGGAACGCCTGAACAAATTGCTAAATGTGAAGATAGCTATACAGGAATGTACTTGAAGAAAGTACTGGAAAAGAGGTAAACATGGAAGAACGTAAAACGACAACGGTTAAAGTATTAGCTGAACACTTAGAGTTAAAACAACTAACTGGTGATAAAGAAGCATTAAGCCGTCTGATTACTTTACCGAATACGAACAGACCAGGTTTAGAACTTGCTGGCTTCTTTGATTATGCTGAGAAAAAACGTATTGTTATTTTAGGTAAGAAAGAAAATGCTTATCTAAAAAAACTTGATGATCAATTACAAGAATTAAGTTTTGATTTCCTGACAAGTGATGAGACACCATTATTGCTTATCACAAGTGGAAAACCAATTCCAAAAGTATTAGAAAAGATTGCTAACGAAAAGAACTTCCCAGTGTTTGTCACAAAACGTTCAAGTTCTGATGTCATGGTTGATATCGTAACGTTCTTGGATGAAGTTCTTGCTCCGACTACAAACGTTCATGGTGGATTAATGAGTGTTTATGGACGTGGTGTATTAATAATCGGTGGTAGCGGTATGGGTAAATCAGAATTAGCGCTTGAACTCATTAACCGCGGTCATGCACTAGTCGCTGATGATCGTGTGGATATTTCAAGAGTTAAAGAAACTATTATCGGTACAGCTCCTGAATTATTAAAAGGGATGTTGGAGATACGTGGAATCGGGATTATTGATGTTCGTAGTATGTTTGGGCATCATGCATTCTTAGAGAAGATTCCTGTTGATTTCGTCGTTGAACTTGAGAAATGGGACGATAATAAAGAGTATACTCGTGCGGGGATTGAATCTGATGCCTTCTATGAGGCACTTGATGTAGAAATACCTCACCTCGTCTTCCCGGTTCGTGAAGGTCGAAACATGTCTGTACTTGTTGAGTCGGCAGTTCGAGATTTCATCCTCAAACAAAGTGGAATCAATACAGCTGCTCAATTTGATGAGCGGGTAATGAATTTCATTCTAATGCAAAATAAGGAGTCTTAAACATGCAATTTTTTCCAAATGTAAAAACTTTTGTACAACTAGGTCCATTAGAAGTAACCTGGTATGCTGTACTGATTGTTACTGGTGCATATATCGCATATATGATCAGCCGTCGTAATCTTGTAAAAGTAGGTTATGACATTGATGATATCGATAATATCTTCATTGGTTCTCTGCTATTCGGATTTCCGGGTGCACGTATCTGGTATGTAATGTTCTCGGATTTACAATACTATTTACAAGATCCAATCCAAATTTTTAATATCCGTCAAGGTGGTCTTGCAATTCAAGGTGGTTTAATTGCAGGGGCAATCTTCTGCTATATCTACATGAAGAAACGCCGTATCAACTTTATGCAAGCTGCTGACTTAATTGTTCCTAATATCTTGATTGCTCAAGCACTTGGACGTTGGGGAAACTTTATTAATCAAGAAGCATTCGGTGGACCCGTTCCAGAGACATTCTTCAACTACTTCCCATCTTTTATTAAAGATATGATGTTTATAGGTGGTGAGTATCACCATCCAACATTCCTTTATGAAAGTGTTGCCAATCTTATTGGTTGGGTGCTGATTGTATTGGTGCTTAAACGAGTGAATAGAAATCGCCGTGGTGATCTAACCTACGCATATCTCATGTGGTATGGTGTAACACGCTTCTTTATTGAAGGGTTAAGAACTGATAGTCTTTACTTCTTCAATACTGGAATTAGAATGGCACAGTTAACATCCATCGTGTTTGTAATTATTGGTATGGTCGGATACTTTGGTGTCTTTAGAAAAATATTCAAGCAAGCAAAACCGATTATTCTTTGGGACTTTGATGGCACCATTGCAGATACTCACAATGCGATTGCTAGCTCCTTCAAGAAGTTGTTTGCTGAACATAAACAAGATTATGATTTGACAGATGAACAAATCCTAGAGTTTATGGGACCAACATTAAATGAAGTCATGGAAAAACATTTCCCAGGAAATGTAGAGGAAATGACGGGAATGTATCGAAGTTATAGTCAAGAATTTACAGATATGATTCAATTGATGCCTGACGTGGAAGCGAGTTTACGTTATCTACAAGAACAAGGTTACCGTCAAGGAATTGTATCCAATCGTGTAACACCTTCTTTAGAACAACAATTACTTAGATTAAATATTCAAGATTACTTTGAAGTGGTTGTTGGTGCGGATCAATTTGAAAAGAGTAAACCAAGTCCTGATGGTATTGATAAAGCTCTTGAATTAATGGGAGCAGATCATGGTGGTGTTATCTATATTGGTGACACGCCAACAGACATGGAAGCCGGTCGTAGGGCAGGTTCGTTTACTATTGCTTATGTTTCTGATAAAATTCGAGAAGAAACACTTAATAAAAGTAATCCTAATCGTATAATTTCAGATTATACATTATTACCAACAATTCTTGAGGAGGACCACGAATGGACAACAACTATGATGTAATCATAATCGGTGCAGGACCTGCTGGATTAACAGCTGGTGTCTATGCTGGACGAGCAGGTTTAAAAACTGCAATTTTAGAATATGAAGCACCCGGTGGGAAAATGGTAAAGACCGATGAAATCGCAAACTACCCTGGAACTATCGATATCAGTGGCGTTGATTTATCCATGAAAATGTTTGAACATGCTACAGCATGTGGTACAGAATATCTTTACGGTGAAGTCAGTGACATTATTGATGAAGGTGAATGGAAAAAAGTAATTGCAAGTGGCACAGAATACCGTGCTCATGTAGTAATTATTGCAACAGGTACAAAAGAAAGAACTCTTGGTTTCCCAGAAGATGAGAAACTCTTAGGAAAAGGTCTTTCATACTGTGCAGTATGTGATGGTGCGTTCTTTAAAGATAAAGAAGTTATTGTGATTGGTGGGGGAACTTCAGCACTTGAAGAATCTGTCTATCTTACACAATTCGCAAAACATGTAAAACTTGTAATTCGTCGTGATGTCTTTAGAGGCGATGAACTTAGCCAAAAACAAGCATTAAGTAATCCAAAAATTGAGGTAATCCGTAAACGTCTTCCAGTAGCCTATGTTGTGAATGAAGAAGGACGTCTGGGTGGCGTACGATTCAAAAATGTGGACACTGGTGAAGAAGAAGAAATTCTAGGAGATGGCTTGTTCCCATATATTGGAGCATTTCCAGCTACAAATTTCTTAGAATCAATTCCAGGTCTTCTTGATAAAGACGGATACGTTATTGTAAACGACCGTTTAGAAACTGTAATGCCAGGAGTATTTGGAGCAGGAGACGTCGTTCAAAAACATTTACGTCAAATTGTTACCGCAACAAGTGATGGCGCAGTAGCAGCTCAAAATGCTTTCCATTACATTCAATCACTGAAACAAAACTAAGAAGCATCGATAGATGCTTTTTTCTTGCTTGAGTGGAGAAGACAAAGCAAGGACATCTGTATATTATGTGTTTTATAACACACAGACTTAGTTTCAACTTATTCATGAATTTGATACAATAGAGTGTGAGGTGGCACTATGGAAAATCGTAGAATTGTCTTAGTTACAGGTTTATCAGGAGCAGGAAAAACAAGCTCAATGGCAGTCTTAGAAGATATGGGCTATCATTGTATTGATGGCTTCCCTGCGTTCTTGGCAGATACTCTCGTTGAAGAAATTGATAAAAACGTTCATATAGAGTATAACCAAATTGCAATATCAGTTTCTGCCAATGATTTTGATACCTTTTATCATAAATTAAAAAACACATATACAGAATTATTAGTATTATTTTTAGATGCTTCAAAAGAGCAGTTATTATTGCGCTATAAATACAGCCGAAGAAATCACCCACTGGTAGTTAAGGGGCTAGCCAATAGCCTTGAAGAAGCTATCGATGTGGAAATTCAAGAATTTGCTTCAATTAAATCAAACGTATCTATTATTATTGATACATCACATTTAACCAATCAAATGTTGACATCAAGAATCCAAAGATTCTTTGGTATAGAAGGTAAGAATTCTTTAACATTAAGTTTTATTTCTTTCGGGTATCGTAATGGATTGCCAATGGATGCAGACTATGTCTTCGATGTACGTTTCTTAAACAACCCTTATTGGGATGAAACATTACGTTCAAAGACGGGTAATGATGCTGCAGTATTTAGCTATGTAATCGATGATCCTAAGACCCAAGTGTTCTTAGAAAAACTACAACTCTTTTTAAACTATGCAATTAATGAAAATCTCGAAGCTTCAAAACATTTATTAACGATCGCAATCGGATGTACAGGTGGACAACACCGTTCAGTGTCAGTGACAAACTGGCTCTATGACTTTTATCGCAAAGAATACACAGCAATCAAAGACCATAGAGATATAAAAGAAGGACCAGAACTATGAAATTAGTTGTATTTGGTGGCGGAAAGGGTCAATCCGCGTTATTAAAAGGACTCAAACTTATTGATGAATTAGAAATTAGTGCAATTGTTACAGTGGCAGATGATGGTGGTAGTACAGGTCGTCTACGCGAAGAATTTAGTATTCCAGCTATGGGAGATATTAGAAACGTGATGCTCTCACTTGCTGAATCAGAGAACCTCTTATCACAAATGATGAACTATCGTTTTGAATCCACAAGTCGTTCTAGTTTAGCTGGACATAACTTAGGGAACTTAATCTTTACTGCCTTAGCAGACACAAGTGGTGACTTTATGGGAGCAATCTCACAGTTATCAGAGGTTCTAAATGTTAAAGGACGTATCATCCCAGCTTCGACAGAGTTAATCACACTATGTGCACGAATGACAGATGGCACAATCGTAAGAGGGGAATCAAACATTCCTATGTATGATAATGCCATTGATAAGGTTTACTATGATGTGCCTGTGAGTGCTACAGAAGAAGCTATTACAGCGATCGAAGAAGCTGATGTTATTCTTATGGGAGTCGGTTCAATTTATACGTCAATCTTACCGAATCTTATTATTCCTGAAATATATGACGCAGTACATAAATCAACTGCAAAGAAAATCTATTACTGCAATGCCATGACTCAAGCTGGTGAGACGGATGGTTTCTCAGGAGAAGATCATGTTAATGCATTAATTAAACATACCGATGTAAATATTGATGTCGTTGTCTATGCCATTGATACAATTCCTGAAGATGTACGTTTACGTTATGTTCAAGAAAGAAGTTTCCCAGTGTCATTCTTATCAGAAGACCATACGTATAAGATTGTGAAACAGGAAGCTTTAACATTTGAAGACAATATTATTCGACACGACCCAATGAAAATTAAGAATGGATTCGCAAAAGTATTGGAGGTGGCTGGATGTCCTTTAGTAGCGAAGTAAAACATGAGATTACAACAGTAGAACTGGAAGAGTGCTGTGAACGTGCACAACTTTCAGCTTTTCTGCATGCAAACTCAAACATGATTATCGCTAATAAAGCTATTCAGTTACAAATAGAAATTGAGAATGCCAACACTGCTAAACATATGTTTAGTCGATTAAAGAAACGCTATGGCGTTAATATTGAACTAAGTGTTGTAAAGAAAAGTCGCTTTAATAAGACGAATACTTATGTTTTAAAAGTATTAGAGCGAGGTATTGAAATACTTGAGGACTTGGGTATTTATACTTCTAAGGGTATGCGCCAAACACCTTCAAGAATTATTACTTTGAAATCGTGTTGTGCAAGAGCATATCTCGGGGGACATTCTTAGCGAGTGGAAGTGTTAACGCACCCAATACTGCTAACTACCACCTTGAAATCTCAACGGAGTCAGAAGAACTTGCAAAGTTTGTTCAGAAAACAATGCGTCAATTTGAAATTGAATCAAAGATTACAGTGCGTCGTAATCGCTATGTTGTATATATTAAAGCAGCTGATTCGATTGCTGACTTCTTAACCGTTGTAGGGGCTCATGCTCGTACTTTAGAATTTGAAGACGTAAGAATTCAAAGAGACTTTAAAAACTCACTGACGCGTCTTGATAATTGTGAGGTTGCGAATGAGATGAAAATTATTAAAGCGGGTAACAACCAGATTGATGCGATTCAGAAACTCATCGAACATAACCGCTACAATCATCTCGAAGAGAGACTTCTAAACGTAGCGGAGCTTCGTATGAAGTATCCAGAATCAAGCCTTAATGAACTCATAGATTACTATGAAGAAGTACATAATGAAACAATTAGTAAATCGGGTCTACAACACCGATTTAAGAAGATAATCGAATTAGCCAATAGGATTGAAGATAACGAGTAAATCAGAAGTTATATTGACTGTGATATAATAACGAAAAAGGTGATAATATGGGATATATTTTAGGATTCTTACTAGTATTGTTAATAATTTATCTGTTACCAACGTTTTTAATGTTTGCTTTAGGCGCATATATAATCGTTGTGGTTGTGAATCTTGTAAGAAATTTTCTTTACGGGCCACGTCCTAAACAAAATAGATATACACAATCAAATCAACAAGAACGTTATAACAGCACACAATCCAGACCAAACCAAACACGTAATAGCGATATTATTGATGTAGAATACACAGAACATGAAGTCGATGACGAGTAGGAGGACACCATGATACGAGAAGCAAAGCCAGAAGATACTTCGATCATTGATTCTATGATGACAAAAAAGTTCAAAAACGGTGACTACAAAAGGTATCGAGAGAAAATACTAAAGCACGATAAGTGCTATATTTCACTTGATCAAGGTGAGTATACAGGTATGGCTTATGTGGAACCTAAGGTACTATCCTTGCATGATACTTTGATTAAGACCTCTTATATTGTTGATGTTGTGAATGCTGATGCTATTATGGATCAACTGCTATCGTTATTATCTCGTGACGATATTATTACTTTAGTTCGTACTGACAATTCAGAATCGTTTGAAAAATTTGGATTTGAACCTGTTGTTGAAAGTTTTGAATACAACCTTAACACGAGTCTACTATCAAATTTTGATGTTGCAGGAATAAACTTAGAGCCTAGTAATGAATCTTTGGTAAAAGTATACCAACAGTTTACACGACATTTTACTGGTTTTTTCACAAGGGATACTGATTACTTTGAACGAATGAAGACTGAACTTTCCTCATATGGAGGTATTATAGGTTTTAATGTTGACGACCAATTGGTTGCTTACATAATCTATGAGATTCATGACAGTGTTGTTCATGTTAGAGAATGTTGTTACTTAAAGAGTGGACATCTCTTACGACTCTTATCGTTCATTACACGAGGCAAATCCCGACTTATTCTGTGTGCTTCCGTTCATGAACACATGAATCGTATCTTGCCTGATGCAAAAAAAGTACGCAAACAAACCATCATGGCACGTATCAACGATAAGGAATTATTTGAACGCTTGTTCCATATAAAAATCATAAGTGCGTACTCTGGATTTAACGCTTTTGCAAAACCTTTATGGAATCAAGATATTTATTGATTGCTAGCGGTTTCACAATTGACAAGCGTGACATATGGTATATAATATAAGAGTCGAATAAGGAGGATTTATAGACTATGGCAGTAAAAGTAGCAATTAACGGTTTTGGACGTATTGGACGTCTTGCAACACGTTTGATTCTTGAATCAGATAACATGGAAGTTGTTGCAATTAATGACTTAACAGATGCAAAAACACTTGCACACCTATTCAAATATGACTCAGCTCAAGGTCGTTTAGGCAAAGAAGTTGAAGTTAAAGAAGGTGCATTTGTTGTTGATGGAAAAGAAATCAAAGTTCTTGCAGAACGCGATCCTAAAAACTTACCTTGGAAAGAATTAGGAATTGATGTTGTTATTGAAAGTACAGGAATCTTCACATCAGAAGAAAAAGCTGGCCTTCACTTAGAAGCAGGAGCACGTAAAGTTATTATCTCAGCTCCAGCAACAGGAAACATCAAAACAGTTGTATTCAACACAAACCACGAAATCTTAGATGGTTCAGAAACAATCATCTCAGGTGCTTCATGTACAACAAACTGCTTAGCTCCAATGGCTAAAGTATTAAACGATGAGTACGGAATTGTTCAAGGAACAATGACAACAATCCATGCTTATACAAATGACCAAAATACATTAGATGGTCCACATGCAAAAGGTGACTTACGCCGTGCACGTGCAGCTGCAGAAAATATTATCCCTAACTCAACAGGTGCTGCTAAAGCAATCGGTCTTGTAATTCCTGAATTACAAGGTAAATTAGATGGTGGCGCACACCGTGTTCCTGTAATCACAGGTTCAATCACAGAATTAGTTGCTGTTGTTGGAAAAGAAACAACAGTTGACGAAGTTAACGCAGCAATGAAAGCAGCAGTTAACGAATCATACGGTTACACAGACGAACCACTAGTATCATCAGATATTATCGGTATGTCATATGGTTCATTATTTGATGCAACACAAACTAAAGTAACAACAATCGATGGAATTACATTAGTTAAAGTTGCTTCATGGTATGACAACGAAATGTCATATACAAACCAATTAGTACGTACAGCTCACTATGTAGCTGACAAATTCTAAGAATTATAACTACTAATAACTAAAGAATCGAGTTCGCTCGGTTCTTTTTTTGTGAAGAAATGAAAGATACAAATACAAAGTGAAGAAGTGCTATGATATACTAATGGAAGAAAGAACAGAGGAAGTAACTATGAAACTATACAACTCAAAACATAAGAAAATTGAAGAATTCGTACCTATTGTACCAGGACAGGTTTCGATGTATGTTTGTGGTCCTACTGTTTATAACCATCCACATATTGGAAATGCACGCCCAATCGTTGTTTTCGACCTTTTACGTCGCGTTTTAGTAGAGCTTGGCTATAAGGTACATATGGTCTCAAACTTTACAGATATTGATGATAGAATTATTGAAAAAGCACAAAATGAAAAAATAAGCGAAAAAGATGTTGCATCTCGCTACATTGATGCTTATAATGAGGTCAGTAAAAAGCTTAACGCTAACGGTGTTGATGCCCGTCCTTTAGCAACAGATAGTATTGCAAGTATCATTAAATTTATTGAAGATCTCTGTGAAAAAGGCTTTGCCTATGAAAAAGAAGGAAATGTCTTTTTTAGAGTGGATCGCGTTGCTAGTTATGGCGAAATTTCTTCGCAAAATATTGAAGCATTAGAAGTCGGAGCACGTATCGAAGCTAATACCATGAAAGAAAACCCATTGGACTTCTTATTGTGGAAAGTTACAGATGATGATGGTATAAAATGGGATTCTCCTTGGGGTATGGGTAGACCTGGCTGGCATACAGAATGTGTTGTAATGATTCAAGATGAGTTTAAAACAAATCATATTGATATTCATGGTGGAGGAGAAGACTTAAAATTCCCTCATCATGAAAACGAATCAGCACAGTGCAAAGCACTTCATAATCACGATCTCGCAAATTATTGGATCCATAATGGCATGATGAATGTTGATGGAATAAAAATGAGTAAATCATTAGGGAATGTTACTTGGGCAAAAGACTACATTAGCGAGTTTGGAACAAATGTAACGCGTTGGCTACTCTTATCAACTCACTATCGACTCAACTTGAACTTTACTGAAGAAGTTGTTGAACAATCACAAAACGAACTAAATCGTATTGAACAAGTCTTACATAAAACTGAAATCGAATTCCAAAAGGGTGGATATCAGTCAGACTCTCTTGAAATGGTTGGAATGGTGTATGAGCAATTTATGGCAGCCTTACAGGATGACCTTAATGTTGCGAATGCTCAAGCAGTCATGTTTGAACTTGTGAAGACAATGAACCAATCATTGCGTCAACGTGATAAAGACTTTGAAGTAATGAAGACGCAATACAACACTCTTAAAAGAATGTTGGATGTTCTTGGGATTGATTTTGAAACAGTTGTTTTAAGTAATGACGATCTTCAGTTGTTTAATGACTGGGATGCTGCAAAAGCTGCCAAAGACTTTGAAACCGCAGATGGTTTGCGTGCGAAACTCTTAGAAAAAGGACTAATTTAATGAATACAACTTCAGGAAACGTCCTCGCTTTTGTGGGGATGCAGTTCATTCATTACAAGTGCGTGAACATTTGGTAAACATAGGAATTACAAAAACAAAGCAACTTCAAGAAACATCAATAAAATATGTAAGTGCCAAGGGACAAGCTAACTTTATTATGATGTTGATTGATAAAGAAATACTCAATGAAGATGAACTCGCTATCTTTCGTCGTGGAAGAAACGCAAAAAGTGCTTCAATGGCAAAAAATGCCGATGTTACTACATATCGTATAGCTACAGGTTTTGAAGCGGTATGGGGTTACCTATATATGGAAAAGTATCATGAACGATTGAACCAGTTATGGACAATGTTTATTGATTTTGTGGAGGAATAAAATGTCAAAGTATATTTTTGGAAAGAATACCGTTGTTTCATTTTTAAAGACTGGAAAACGTCCACAACGTGTCTATCTTTTTGATAAAGGTAATTACCCTGAAATTGTTCAATTGGCTAAAAGTCAAAATGTTGAATTGAGCTTTGTTGCTAAACATCGCTTGGATAAGATGGTTGATGGAGTTCACCAAGGAGTTGTTGCTGAAGTTGAAGACTACAAATACATGGAACTTGATGTACTCATCAAGAATGCAAAAAATAAATTAATTGTAATGTGCGATCAGCTTGAAGATCCACATAATTTAGGTGCCATACTAAGAACTGCTGACGCTACGGGTGTTGATGGAGTTATTATTGGAAAACATCGTAGTGTAAGTTTAACTGATACCGTCGCAAAAGTTTCTACAGGTGCGATTAATACAGTTCCAGTAGTGCAAGCTACGAATATGGTTCAAGCTCTTAAAGAACTTAAAGCAGCTGGATATTGGGTTGTTGCTGCAGAAAATGGTGTTAAAGCAGTCGAATATACTGAGTTTCCAGTTGATATGCCATTAGTTCTTGTAGTTGGTTCTGAAGGAAAAGGGGTATCACGAATTGTAAAAGAAGAGTGTGATATCCTAACCACGATTCCTATGGCTGGAAGTGTTAATTCATTAAACGTTTCTGTAGCTACTGCTGTTGTGCTCTTTGATATAATCAGACGTCGAAAGGAAAAATAGATAATGCACAATGACTTCGAATATGGATACATGATTTACCAGAAAGACGAGGATGCTTTTGCTGAAGTGGTTCGTCGCTATGAAAGACTTGTTCAAAAAAAATCAATAAAGTGCGCTAATGTATTTGATAGTATCGGAGCAACATACGATGAGGCGAGGCAAGAATGTCTTATTTCACTCTATGAGTCTATATTCTCGTATAAAGAGTACTTAGGAGTCGGCTTAGCTCGTTACATTGAAGTGTGTATGGAAACACGAATATTAGGGTACATTAGAACACTTACAAAAAAATCAAACGTATTGAGTGGTACCAGATACTCACTTGATTATTATGTTTCTGAAGATAACGCATATTACGAATGTACGATGGATCCAAGTTTTAGGACAGATCCAGAGCAAATGAGTTACTACTTCGAAGCGAAGGAATTTATGGACAAAGTACTAAATTTAATGTTACCGATTGAAAGAGAAGTCTATGAATTAAGGAGAATAGGATATTCTTACAAGGAAATCTCTGAAATATTTAACCTAACAGAGAAAGACGTTGATAATAAAGTTCAGAAAGTTCGACGTGCAATAAGAAAAGCATACGACCAATACTATGCCGGCCTTGAGGCAAACGATTTTGTGAGATCGAGACACAAATAATTAATTGACACCCACTGTGTATCTATGTTAAAGTTAGATAGCACGAAAGTGGGGTTTTTTTATTATGTCAAACAAGAGAGAAAAAGTAATATTAATCTGTACTGAATGTTTGTCTCGAAATTATACAACGACCCGCAATCATACAAATTCGCAAGAGCGTCTTGAAGTTAGAAAATTTTGTAAGCGATGTGGCAAACACACCTTACATCGTGACTCAAAATAGGAGGAAATGCTATGAAATGGTTTACAATAGCTGGTGTTAAAGAAGAAGTTCGTAAAATTCAATGGCCAAGCAGCAAGGAAACACGCAGAAATACGGTAATCGCAATATCATTTATCTTATTCTTTGTAGCGTACTTTATTCTTACAGAATTTGTGCTCGTATGGGCATTAAGATTGTTAGGAATAGGTGCGTAAAATGGAAGATAAACAATGGTATGTAGTTAACACTTATGCTGGACACGAAAACAGAGTTAAAGAAAATTTAATTCGTCGTGTTGAGACAATGGGTATTGAAGATTCATTATTCAGAATTTTAGTTGCTGAAGAAAAAGAAATTGAATACAAAAATGGTAAAAAAGTTGAGAAAATGCGTAATCTATTCCCTGGATACTTATTTGTGGAAATGATTATGACTGATGAAGCATGGTATGTTGTTCGTAACACTCCTGGAGTAACTGGATTTATCGGTTCATCAGGTGGTGGGGCAAAACCATTCCCAGTTTCACCAGAAGAAATTGAATCAATTTTACGTCGTATGGGAATGAGTGATCAAAAACTTGTTGTCAACTTCCAAGTTGGTGATACAGTTAAGATCTTATCAGGTCCTTTTGCAGGTATTGAAGGAACAGTCGATTCAATGAACGATGATGCTCAAACTGCAATGGTTCTTACAATTCTATTCGGTCGTGAAACACCGACAGAGATTTCATACACAGACTTAGAAGCAATCTAAAAGCGGGGAAACCCGTTTTTTACTTTAATATCGGAAGTTGTGTGAATCTAATCATTTTTAACATAATGGTGTATAATATAGCGTGGAAGGTGTCATATGAAAGAACTAGGTATAGGATATGCTCATGGTAAGATAATCTTGATGGGTGAACATGCTGTTGTGCATGGTCTTCCAGCAATTTCTTTACCATTTTACGGAGCATACGTAAAAACTACCGTATCAAAAACAGATTCGGTTTCAACAATTCATTGTTCCTATTTTGATGGGCTGCTTACTGAGGTTCCAAGTGAACTTCAAGGGATATCAATACTAATTGAAACAACTTTAAAATATATAAACAAAAGTAACTCATCAATTCACGTCGATATTGAATCAACATTACCTGCAAACAGAGGTTTAGGCTCAAGTGCTGCAGTCTCTGTATCCGTAGTGCGTGGTGTTATCGCAGCATTTGGTGTTGAGTTATCAGAAGACGAGTTAATTGAGCTTGTCAATGTAGCAGAGAACATTCATCATCTTAATCCTAGTGGCTTGGATGTGAATACGGTCATTGCAGACCTGCCTCTGTATTTTCGTCGTAATCATGAGAAACGTCATTTACCACTAAAACTTAAAGGGTATCTTGTTGTAGCAGATACTGGAGAACTTGGCAGTACACGAGAAGCTGTAGCTGATTTTGCAGGCAAACTCCATGATAATACTGATATGATTTCTCGTATGAATCGTATTGGTGTACTTACAGATGAGACATTATTAAACCTCTATACAGGAGACATGTCAAAAGTTGGAAAGGCAATGCTAGAAACTCATGCAATTCTCAGAGACTTCTCTGTTTCCAACGATACACTTGACCGCTTTGTCGAAATCGCAATGCAATACGGTGCATTGGGCGCTAAGCTTACTGGAAGTGGTCAAGGAGGGTGTATGATTGCTCTTGCAAAAGATGAAGAATCAGCAGAGACAATTGCCTTAAAGTTAAGAGAAAGCGGCGCACACCAAACTTGGTTCTATAATTTAGAGGGGAATATCAATGAGTAAAATTGTAAGAGCACACACTAATATTGCTCTATTAAAATATTGGGGAAAAGCAAATAGCGAGTTAAAGATTCCCCACAATTCAAGTATTTCACTTACATTAAACGAGTTTTATACTGATACTCGCGTAACTTATGATGACGCATTAGATAGGGATATTTTCTATTTAGATGACGAAGTAGTTGATGATAAAGTTGCAAAGCGTGTGTATCAGTATATGGACCGTATTCGTAGTATGTTTGATATTAACTCATATGCGAAGATTGAGTCATGGAACCATGTTCCTAAAGAAGCAGGATTAGCATCCAGTGCTTCAGCTTTTGCAGCACTCGCAAAGGCGGCAACCTTAGATTTGAATTTATCGAATGAAGAACTTTCTAAACTTGCAAGACTTGGATCTGGGAGTGCATCCCGTTCAATATATCCAGGATTTGTAAAGTGGAATCGCGGAAGCAATCATGATAATAGTTATGCGGAGCCTTTAGATGTAGCTCCATGGGACGATTTTAGAATGATAGTATGTATTATCAACGATCAGATTAAACCCTATTCAAGTAGTACTGCAATGGATATTACTGCCAAAGAGTCACCATATTACCCTGCTTGGATTGAGAACACTGAAAAAACTGCAGATCTGATTGAAGAAGCAATTCGTAATCAAGATATTTGGACATTAGGAAAACTAGCTCAGACCAATGCACTCCAAATGCATGCTTCCTTAATGGCAGTTAATATGTGGTACTTTGAACCTAAAACTTTAGATATAATGAATCGATTAAGAGAACTACAAAAGGAAGTTCCTGCTTTTTTTACTATGGATGCAGGACCTAACGTTAAGATTATGACGACACAAGAGCATGTAGATACTGTTCTAAAGTCTCTTCCTGACGGAATTGAAACAGTAGTATGTCGAAGTGGTGAAGGAATCAAAGTATTATGAAACTGAAATTTCCTGGGAAATTGTACATAATGGGTGAATATGCAGTAGTGATTCCGGGTCATCCAAGTGTTGTCGCAGCAATCAACCGATATATTCACGTTACCATCAATCCCGCAAAGAATTTGAAAGTGGAAAGTAGTTTTGGAACGATTCATGAACTTCAAGATGAAACGTTTAAAGGCCCAATGCGATACGTTGCATATGCACTTCAAACAGCTTTTGAATATGCAGGAAAAGAAGATTCTTTTACCATGCTTGTTGAAAGCGAACTTGATGATGTATCAAATAAGAAATATGGTTTTGGTTCTTCGGGAGTTGTGATTGTTTCAGTCATTGCATCAGTACTCTCACATTATGAAGTTTCATATACACAAGAAGAACTCTTTAAACTTAGTGTTTTAACACAGGCTCGAATGAATGAGCTTAGTTCCGGTGGTGATCTAGCTGCATCAATCTATGGTGGTGTGATTAGTTATTCACGATACGATAAAGACTGGCTAATGAAACAAGAGTTAGCAGTCGATCTCATAAAATTAGATTGGCCAATGCTTGATATTCAAAAGCTCCCTTGGAATGATTTTGAAATGGTAGTCGGATGGACGCAAAGTGAAAATAAAACCAATCCATACGTCAGTACATTTCTTGAGTGGGGTCGCAATAATCCCGTCAAGTACACTAAGTTTTTAGAAAACGCTCAAAATATTACACATGGTTTTATTGAAGGTGTGAAGAAAACAAATCGAGATTCAATGGCAGACTTTATGAGTCAATACCGTTATTTATTAAATCAACTTGCTCTTGATACTGGGCTTAATATCGAAACCAAGACTCTAGAGAAACTGGTTGCTATCGCTAATAAATACGATTTAATGGCGAAGTTATCAGGTTCTGGTGGAGGAGACTGTGGTATAGCAATTGGACAGAAGATTAAAAACGAAATTATTGAGAAAATAGACATAGAATGGCAAAAAAATGGTATTCTATTGTTAGATGTAGAGGTAACAAACAATGAGTATTCGTTCTAAAAGAAAAGATGATCACGTAGAACTAGCCTTATCGCTTCCAAAGCCTAAAGACCCTTTTGAATCGATGCGTTTAGTCCATAATAGTATTCCAAATATGAACTTAAGTGACGTTGATACTAGTACACGTTATTTGAACCGAGATTTCCCTTATCCTGTATATATTAATGCTATGACAGGAGGCAGTGAAAAAACGGGTCAAATCAATAAAAAACTAGCTTTGATTGCTGCTCGTTTGGATATTCCTATGGCGGTTGGATCGCAACACGTTGCTTTGGAACATCCTGAATATGAGGGTAGTTTTAAAATTGTTAGAGAGACGAACCCTCATGGTTTTATAATTGGTAACGTTAGTGCCAATGCAAGTGTAGATGATGCACAAAGAGCAATCGCAATGATTCAAGCGAACGCATTAGGTATTCATATTAATGTTGCCCAAGAACTTACGATGGATGAAGGTGACCGTGACTTTGCGCATTGGCTTGATCATATCGAGGAAATCGTAAAGGCAGTAGATGTCCCAGTTATCGTTAAAGAAGTTGGTTTTGGTATGAATGATGCTACTGTAAAACAACTGTATGAACGTGGTGTTAAACACGTAGACGTGAGTGGGCATGGGGGAACAAACTTTATATCCATTGAAAATGCACGTTCAGTTGAGAAACGCTATGACTATCTTACTGATTGGGGATTAACAGCAATTGAATCTCTTCAAATCACAAAACTTTATCATGATAAACTTGAAATCATTGCATCAGGTGGGGTTAAAACACCACTTGATGTCCTAAAACTGATTCGTTTAGGGGCTAAAGCCGTAGGGATTTCTGGTACATTCCTAAAGATGACACAACATGACGACAAAGAAATGATGAGACAGGCAGATAACTTCTTCGAAGATTTAAGACGTATTATGGTATTAATTGGAGCACGTAATATAAAGGAAGTTGCTCGTGTTCCTTATCAGATTAAAGAAAGCTGGGTGATAGTGCGTGAGTAATAGTTCAAGTAAGAATAAAATTATTATTGTAGGTGCACTATCTGCTTTGATTATTGCGGTAGTTGCCACAACGTTTCTTCTAATGTCTTCAAAGTGTACATTAGATGGTAAAAGTGCATGTTATGACAGAAACGTTGAGACATTTTTAATTGAAGATAAAGCAGAATTAACAGTACAAGTTGAAAGTGAAGAACTTGGAGAATACTTAGTAAGCAAGTGGAATGAACTTCATCCTACTCATCTTGATAAAGTTAGCTATATTGTTAGAGCGCCTCTAACACTCGAAGAATTATCACAAGGATTAGAAACAGATATTATTGTCACTACACAGAATAATGCAGCCTTTGCCCTTAATATGCTCTATGATATGCCTCAGAAAGTAAGTTCAGTCGTTGGGAGTACAGTGCCGTCTCTTGCACAGGATACGATTAACTTAAAAGGCTACTATTTTGTACAAAATAGTATTAAAGGACCGTTATTCACTTACAATAAAACCTTGATGGAAGAACTAGGCTTTGATTTAAAGGATGAAGACAATTCTTCAATTCCAGATGTATTTGAGTCCTGGGACAAAATTGCGCAGAATGTTGATCCTGTATTACAAGAAATTGATGTTCTCTTCCCACTTACATTTACAGATCAAATAAGTTTCTATCCATTCTTAACGGGAGGCCGATGGTCCTTGAATTTTACCAATTCTGGTTCTGAACCCGGATTTGATTCCAAAGAATTTAGAGATGGATTAAAACTTGTGGAAGCTATGGGTAATACTGCATGGGATAAAACAACGGCAGAGCCTTTAGTTGATGAGACTAAAGACGATGAAACGAAACCTCAAGAAGAAAAACCAGACACAGAAAAACCAAGCACAGAAACAACTGAAGAAGTAAAACCAAATAATGAAAACACTCCACTTACTGAGGAGGGTGAAGAAGTTGAAGAACTTCCTGAAATTATTGATTACACTAAATATCGTAATACTGCTGAATCTTTAGAGTGGAAATATGAATCTGCCTTTTATGAAAGACAATCACTTTTCACCATCGTAAACGACTTTGATTTCGCAAGACAATACGCAGAGGCAAGTGGAGACGAATATGTATACACAGCGTTTCCTTCTAATGATGGCTATCGCTTAACTCCGAGCGCTGAAGTTGATGGTTACGCTGTCAATAAAGATGTTAAGTATATATCTGCAGCTGCAGAAGTATTAAGAATTCTAAGATCAGGTGAAGCAGTTACAAATTACTACAATAGCACACATAAAACACCTATTTATCATAGAAATCTATTAGAGGTGCTTTCGATTGAGGATAATATGGTAATGGAGCAAATCAAAGCCTATAATTATAGCGATGCTCAACCTGTTATGGCTTTAGATAAGAATCCTAAAGTCTTGGCACGATCAATCTATACATCAATCGATATGATGCCAGTATTAAGAGATCTTTATGATGGGAAAATAGATGTTGAAACAGCACAAAAAGAAATTGTGGCATTATCAAAAGAATGGCTTGAGAAACATGATATAATTGAGGAAGAATAATTTTATTCTTCTTCTTTTTTTGAGGTGAGATATGAATTGGAAAACACTAATTGAACAAGAAAGTGCTAAAGGGTACTATCAAAAACTACAGGATACTTTGAAGAAACGTCGTTTAACACAAAGTATCTATCCATGTGAAGATGATGTATTCAAAGCCTTCGAATATACACCGTATTCAGACGTAAAGGTTGTGATTGTGGGTCAAGATCCGTATCATCAACCAGGACAAGCAATGGGGCTAAGTTTCTCGGTGCCCAAAGACTGGCCATTGCCAAAAAGTCTTATCAATATATTTAAAGAACTTGATGATGACCTTTGTATTCATAACACTCATGGAGATCTAAGTTCCTGGGCACAACAAGGTGTACTTCTACTAAACACGATACTAACTGTAGAAGATTCAAAGCCATTATCACACAAGAATATAGGTTGGGAGACTTTTACAGATCGTGTCCTAAGTGAACTGGGTAAGAGAGAGAAACCAATTGTGTTTGTACTTTGGGGGAAGAAAGCACAAGATAAAAAGCAACTTATTGATAAACATCATTATTTTATCGAATCAAGCCATCCATCACCTTTAGGAGCTTACAGAGGATTCATTGGATCCCATCCATTCAGTAAAATCAATGACTACTTAATAAAAACTGGGCAATCCCCGATAAATTGGAGCAATCATGTTTAAAACTATTGATGAAGCACGCGATATCGTAATGGCGAGAAAAAATCAAACTTATGGAATCGATTATTTAAATCAAGCATTAGATTATTTAGGTAAGCCTCAAGATAAGCTTAAAATAATACACATTGGTGGAACCAATGGAAAGGGTTCAACCACAAACTTTACCCGCTCTATTCTTCAAGAAGCAGGGTACAAGGTGGGAACGTTTACTTCTCCACATTTATTAATCCACAATGATCGAATACGTGTTCAAAACGAGCCAATCTCTGATGAAGATCTCCTTCGTTATATTAACTGGACATACCCTCTATGGGAAAAATTTCACTTAAGTATGTTTGAGATTGATATGATACTATCAATTCAATATTTTATTGATATGAAAGTAGATTACGTTGTATATGAAGTAGGTCTTGGAGGACGTCTTGACGCTACTAATGTCGTGACACCCCTTGTTTCGGGTATTACTAATGTTGGACTTGATCACCAGAATATCCTAGGAAATACAATTCAAGAAATAGCAAAAGAAAAAGCCGGAATCATTAAACCTTCGGTTCCAATTATTACTACTTCACAAGATATTGAAGTGCTGGATATATTTGTAGAGGTATCTACAGCATTAGAGAGTCCTTTCCGTCAAATTTGCATTCCTTACTACCATACAGTAGGTAAATCCTATGTGTTTGATTATTTAGATATGACACTTACCCTTACCAATCAAGGAGCCTATCAAGTCTCTAATGCAGTCCTAGCAATATCATTAGTCAATGAGATACTTCCAAACCTTGATCATGATATTTATATTCGCGGTATTGCTTCTACACACTGGGCAGGACGATTTGAGGAAATATCAGAAAATATATACATTGATGGTGCCCATAACGAAATGGGAATAACTCAATTGATTAATAGTATTCAGATTTTACCGAAACCATGGACAATTGTATTTACTGCTCTACGAGATAAAGATTTCTCAGGCATGTTAGATACACTGATTAGTAATGCAGATAAGGTCATTGTCACTGAGTTTGATTTCTACCGAGCAGCTTCGCTAGAAGAGCTATCAAAAGGAAAAAATGTTATAGCGATACGCGATCCATTTGAAGCCATTGATTTTGGTTTAGAATCAAAGGGTGAAGGTTCACTTATTGTTACTGGTTCCCTATATTTTATTTCTGAAGTTAGAGAATATTTAAAAAAACGTACGATTAGCGATTAATCGTACGTTTTCTATTCATTTTACGTTTCCTAATTTTATTTAAGTTATAGTATCGAATTCCTAGAATAGCAAGGATTCCGATAAACAGAATGACCAACAATGCTTTCAAGGCAAATATAAAGCCTCGCCATAGCCTTATAGTAAACTTCACAGGTATCTTCTGTCCCGTGATGATATCTTCCTCGTGTAGAACTGTGTCTCCAAGTTTCACGGAGACTTTTCCTAGAATGCTATTCGCTTTAATCGGGGCCACAAGAGTTTCGGAAGCAGGTTCAATTTGAATTGATAAATCATGAATCGATACATCTTTTGGTAAGTAATAAGAGATATTCCTATCAATAGTCACTTTAAAGTCTGTTTTTGCATCTCTAATTGGAAGAGTTCCTATTTCCTGACTCTCTTCGAGTATTGTTTCACGGTTAAATGAAGAAAAAACATAATTATAGACATTTATTGCATCAAGAATATTTGTGCCAATTTTATCTTCTAAAGGAGCATTGGTACTGATGAAGATGAGTGTCTTACCATCTTTCTGTGCAAAGCTTGATAGAGTTCGTTCGCCCATCTCTGTATATCCAGCTTTCGTGCCAATTAGATCCATCATTCCCTGTTCATGTGCGAAGACAAGTGCTCCATTCTTTAGATTGATCCCTTCAGGATTTTCTGTAGTCTGACTCGTTGTGTATCTCTCAGTAGAATAGAGTTTCTTAAAGGTTTCATTCTTTAAGGCATATTTTATAAGCAAGGCTAAGTCGTAGGGTGTTGTTAGATGATCCTCATGATCTAGGCCACTTGTATTTACGAAATGTGTCTTAGTCATATTAATTTTTTGAGCAAGAACATTCATATGCTCTGTTAATCCTTCTGGATCTCCTGTTAAGTGATATGACATAGCACGTGTTGCATCAGCGCCACTTGGAAGAATTATTCCATGAAGAATATCATTAAGTGTGAGTGTTTCATTTCGTTTAAAACCAGCAACAGTAGCAATAGAACTAAGACCGTTAAAGACTTCGTCACCGAGAGTTACTAAGTCAGTCAACTTCATGTTCTTTGACTCCATCATTTCTATTGCGGTGATGGCTGTAAGAACTTTTGTGATTGAAGCAGGATGAACAAGTTCGTATCCATTTTTTTCAAAAAGTACGGTTCCATCATCTGCATCCATAAGTAAGTAATTATCACTATAGAAATACAGAGGTTTTGTTGAAATTTGATTGTCTGCCTGGATATTTTGAAACATCAAAGGTAGCAGTAAGATTGATGTTAGTAATAGTTTGTATAACCTTTTTTTCATATAAACCTCCAAATACATACTCTATTTTACCAAAAAAAAGTGGCCAATAGTTGACCACTTAGATAATTATAGAACTTTACTTAAAAATTCACATAAGCGAGGACTCTTAGGATTGTTAAAGATATCATCAGGTGTTCCGACCTCTTCAAGATGGCCATCATCCATAAAGATAACAGTATCACTAATTTGCTTAGCGAAGTTCATTTCATGAGTAACAATTAGAATTGTCATCCCACTATCAGCTAATGATTTAATAACATCTAAAACGTCATTAACCATTTCTGGATCTAAAGCACTTGTAGGTTCGTCAAACAACATTACTTCAGGATTCATAGCTAGAGCCCTGACGATAGCTAAACGTTGTTTCTGGCCTCCAGATAACTTTGTAGGGTACTCATCTTTTTTATCAAGCAAACCAACCTTATCGAGAAGTTCTTCTGCCTGGAGTTTTGCGTCTTTCTTTGAGACTCCTTTTTCAAGAGTAGGAGCTAAAGTAATATTTTCAAGAACAGTCATATTTGGAAAGACATTGAAATGTTGAAATACCATCCCTAACTCTTGGCGTAATGCGTCAAGTTTTTTAGTATTCGTAAGATCTTGATTTTTATATAGTATAGTTCCAGATGTTGGTTTTTCAAGAAGGTTTAGACAACGTAAGAATGTTGACTTACCAGATCCTGATGGACCGATAATTGAGATAACTTGTCCTTGATTGATATCAAAATCAATTCCTTTTAATACTTCTAAAGATCCGAAATTTTTCTTAAGATTTGTAATTTTTATGAGTGGATTAGGCATGAGTTCTATTTCCCTTTCTTTCAAAGTGTGTAATAACTTTAGATAATGTAAATGTAAGAATAAAGTAGATAATACCAACAATGATTAATGTTTCAAATTTCATGTGAGTAGCAGCTGAAATGATTGACTGTGTGGTCATTAAACTGTTGATAAAGAAGATTGATGCAAGTGATGTCTCTTTTATCATCATAATAAACTCATTACCGAGTGCTGGTAAAATGTTCTTGATTGCCTGCGGTAGAATAACTTTAATCATCATATTTTTATCAGATAAACCAAGGCTCTTAGCTGCTTCAAACTGCCCTTTATCAACAGCTTGTATTCCTGAACGGAAGACTTCCGCAACATAAGCACTAGAGTTAAAGATAAGTGCAATAACAACCCACATGTAATCACTAACCATATTTGGAAGGAGTTGTGCTCCACCATAAACAAAGAGGTAGAGTTGTAATAGAATTGGTGTTCCACGGACAATTTCAACGTACACACTTGAAACAATATTTAGGAGTTTTAGTTTTGACATCTTAGCAAGGGTAAGTAGGGCACCAAAGATTGTTCCAAAGAACACAACAACTGCTGATAACCAAAGGGTACCTATAGTACCTTCCCAGAATAAATCACCATATGTTTTTGCAAGTGTGAAGATAGTAGGTTTTACTCCATCACCCATATTCGATACTTCCGCATCAAGAATAACAGCTTCATCCATCCACACTTGATATTTTCCACTATCAACAACATCATTTAGGATTTCATTGACAGCATTCAAGAGCTCTGGTTCACCTTTAGGCATAATAGCCATAATTCCTTGTTCGTTCTCGCTGTTGAACTTAACATCACTAATTTTGATTCCTGAATTGTTCTTAAGGAATGTCTCACCGGATGCACAGCTTATTGCAACGGCATCAGTTTTTCCTGCCTTTAGTTCCATTACAGCATCATCTAATGATGTAACAAGTCTTACGTTTGCATTTGGGAGTTGTTCATTAACATATTCTTGTTGGAGTGATCCGTTTTGAGATGAAACAGTAGCTTTATCGAAATCATCTAAAGAATCAAAAGTATTGGTGTCAGACACAAGGAAGCCTTGGCATTTTGATTCTGAACTGTCATAAGAGATTGAGAATTGAATAGCTTGTGCTCTCTCTTCTGTATAGGTAAAACCTGATAGACCAATATCATATTTTCTGGCAATAATGGATGATGGAATATCATCGAATGACATGGGCTTAATCACAAGATCAACACCAAGCTCTTTCGCTAGCAGCTTGGCAAGCTCCATATCAGCTCCGACATATTTGTTTTGTCCTAGTTGTGATGGGTCAATAAACTCGTATGGTGCATAGTCAGGAGATGTTGCAACAACAAGTTCACCTCTCTGTTGGATCTCTTCAAGTAAGTTTTGTGGATCATTATCATTGTTGTTAACTGAACAAGCAGTAAGTACAAAGATAAGACACAGTAGTGTTAGTAATTTTTTCATAAACGATTCCTTTCTTAAAATAAAAAAACTCTAGACAAATAATTGTCTAGAGACGCATTGGCGCGGTACCACTCTAGTTGATATTTTAAAAATATCCCCCTCTTTTTGGTAACGCTGCATCAGCGATGCTTCCTATGATTTCAGAAGCATATCTAGCAAGTGCGGTTCATCAATTTCGAATGGTTGGCTTACACCGTTTCCAACTCGCTAGGCATTCTAGATTGACTACTCTCTTGTTCATTGACTTTAATGATGATCTGGAAATAAAAAACGCCTCCAGATATTTGTATCTAGAGACGTGTTAAACGCGGTACCACTCTAATTGCCTTGTATGTATGACAAGACCCCTCAATGCTATAACGCTAGCTGGCGACTGAGCCTACTGTGAGTTCAACTCAATTTCTCCAAAGTGCGGTTCAATATATTTGGTATCACCAGGCTTCCACCAACCCTAGCTCGCTTAGATCCAAAGTATATCTACTCTCTTTTTCAACGATGTAATAGAATAATAGCCGATATAAAATACAATGTCAAGAATATACTGAAAAATAATGGATAATATTTCAATAACTGAAAAAGGTTTCTTATGAAGTTGATACTATTGTCATCTACACAGCCCCAAAAACCATAAGTCAAGCCGCGAATATGTATTTGTAAGACATTAAAACATCATTTTATGACATATTGCAATTATGGGGCAATAAAGGATATATACTATGAGCGTGAGGTTAAGAGAATGAGAAAATTAATTATAAGTTCAGTATTAGCTGGCTTAGGGATATCTTTTGCTACATATTATTTAAGCAAAAGAGAAAAATACACCGAAAATATTGTTAGAATACCATACAGCGCAAAAGATGTGATTTCAAAAGAAAACTTAAACAATGAAATAGTAAGGTTTTCTTATGACGAAGAAACTATCTCAAAACTTATTCATCATGTTGATACAATCGAGCACTTAGGTGTAGATATTAAAATAAACCCTAAAGAAGTTCATGGGTCTTTTTTCCAAATTATCTTTCCTTTAGAAATTTCAAAAGAACACAACATTTCAGCATCTCTACTTGCTGAATATACTGACTCAGAGATTGTTCACTTAAAAAAATTCAGACTCAATAAAGATATGTCTCTAGAAGATAGAACCTATACATTTAAAGATCTCGAAGATTTCTGCATTCATGAAAAAAATGGGGATTTTCCTAATAAATTAATTGTTAAGTTATATGCGATGGACAGTAATGAATCGTATATTAATATTTCAGATGAGTTACATTATGATAGACCTTTTATTATTGATTTTATTGGAAATGATAAGACAAAGTTAATTGCTACGTTCTGGGGGATAGTAGGTATTACCGGTCAGAGTTCGCAAGAATTTAATGTGCAAATTGATGTATAAAAAGAAGCCAATCACTTGATTGGCTTTACTATTGCGGTAAATTCATTGCGGTTGTGGAATAATTGACGAGCATAAACAATTTCAAAGTTTGTTCTAAGAAGATTTAATGCTTCAAGTGCGTCTGAGAATGTATAGTTCTTAGGGAGTTTAATGGTAATTATTCCAAGACCATTCGTCGATAAATTAGGAGCTAGGTCCTCAAATATATGAATGCTTTGTCGGGATGACATCTTCATGTCATTAACCATTAGGTCGCATTTAAAGTTAGGGTTATCATAGATGAATTGTTGAGATGTCATTTTCTTATGATGAATGCCTTCAAGGCTAAGTAGACGAGGATCAAGGTCAGCTGGGTCAATTGCATACACTTCAAATCCTAAATCATTAAGGACTTTGGACCATCCACCAGGAGCAGCACCTAGATCTACAGCAATATTTCCTTCTAATTTTAGTGGGAAAACATCAAAGACTTCACGAAGTTTATACTCTGCTCGGGATATAGTTGAAAGAGCACGGGAAAAATGGATTGCGCCACTCGCCCACTTGCTTAAAAGTTGCTCTGTTTTGTTTACACCATAATAAACTGTATCGTTATTTACATATATGGTGAGCACTTGCTCAGGGTTCTTAACATCAAGTGCTAAACCGTCTTTCTTGAATGTGTCCACTAATTGGTTTCGTATCTCCACAATTTGTTTTCTAATTTCAACAGGAGAACTTAATTGTATTGAAAATGTGAGGTTTTTATCCATAGTGATGTTCTTTATATCATCAAAGTTACCTAATGATGTAGTAGCATCAACAGAAGTAAAGTGGCGTACGAAAATCATCGGATACCCAATAATTTTTTTATAAAATGTATCCAAGTCAAGTGTGGTATCAAAAAGTGCATCAGTACTATTGAACCAAGTAAATGTACCAGGAATACGGTAATATTTAAACTCATTTACGAGTTGTTTTTGTGTGTTGTCATTACAAGTAATAATATATTTCATAGTTTGTCCTACCCTTTATGAAGATTATAACCCATAATCAAGGACTAAAGTATAAGTATCGATAGATGAGACTGAAAATTATCTTAATTTGGAACAAAAAAAGAGCTTTCGCTCTTTATTATGATAATTAAAGTGGTGTTACATTACTTGCTTGCTTTCCACGTTGACCATCAACAATTTCAAATGAAACTGCTTGACCTTCTTCTAAGGTTCTATAGCCATCAGTAGCAATTCCTGTGTAATGTACAAATACTTCTTCATTACTTCCGTCAACGATGATAAAACCGAAGCCTTTTTCAGCGTTAAAGAATTTTACTTTTCCTGATTCCATATTAAGTTGTGCCTCCTAACTAGAATAAGTCGTACACAAATAATGATGATATCATATATAACAGTGTAGCTCTTATAACACTAACAATAGTACCATTAAAACATAATTCAGTCAAACCTCTTTAAGGTGTAAAAGGGCTTAAAGATTGTGTATTATGCTGTTTAACTAACTAGTGATTTTTTTATTTTCACACAATTCACGTAGAAAAATGATAGAATGTACTTAAGTAGAAGAGGGACAATTATGGCGGCATATGATATAAAGGACGAACTTGAACTTCGCAAGCTGAATGTTGAAGATATCGATCAGTATAATGAATTATTGCGCTACGTATTTCAAGTGACACAAAGCGACATTACGAGTTCAGGTTATGAAGATGAAGCAGAAATCATTAAGGAAAAAAGACCCATTCTTTCCAAGGCGGATGTGTATGGGTGGTTTAAAGATGAAGATCTTGTTTCCCAACTTGCAATCTATCCATGTACCATCAATGTTCATGGAGTCATGATGCCTATGGGTGGTGTAACAGGAGTAGGTACATATCCTGAATATGCAGGGATGGGGCTTGTGAGTGGGCTTATCAAAAAAGCACTCGAAACTATGAGAGAGACAGGGCAGTACATATCGTATTTATATCCGTACAGTATTCCTTTGTATCGTAATAAAGGATGGGAAATCATATCGGATGTAATGGAATATACAATTAAAGATACACAGTTGCCTTCTACAGTAGAAGTGCTAGGGCATGTTGAACGGCTCAATGTGGATGATCCAGATGTTCTGACGCTCTACAATGACTTTGTAGTCAAGACGCATGGTGCAATGCTTCGTGATACCTTGGCTTGGGAAGAGTATTGGCGCTGGGAAGATGAAGCAGAACGAATTGCTGCAGTATATTATGATGAACAAGGTGAAGCCCGTGGTTTATGCTTTTATTGGCTTAATAATGAAGTCTTCTATATTAAAGAAATGATTTATCTAAATGAAGATGCAAGACGCGGTTTATGGAACTTTATCTCGGCACATTTCTCAATGATAGAATCCGTAAAAGGTAAGAATTACTCAGGTGAAGCAATCGCCTTTGGATTTGATGATAGTGATATTGTGGAAACAATACAGCCATACTACATGGCACGTATTGTAGATGTGGATAAGTTCTTAGAGTCCTATCCATTCACAAACAGAAAAGGATACCTAAGCTTAGATATTAAAGATAATGCTGCACCGTGGAATAATGGTATTCATACGATTCGCTTCGATGATTCAAAAGTAGAAATTACCAATGATATTAGTGATCATCTGGTAAGTATGGATATTAGGACACTCACCACGCTTCTAATGGGATACCGCTCTGTTAGTCAACTTGTAAGGGCTGGTAGAATTATAGGGACCAAAGATTCTCTGAAACTTCTTAACTCTTATGCAATTAACGAGCAAGCATACTTCTCGGACTACTTCTAGAAAAACGAAAACTTGGATATTGAAGTGAACCCAATAATTGGTCCCGCCAATTATTGGAGTGCACTTCATGTTGGTCCAAGTTTTTTTGTGTTATTCTATTGATTTTAGAGCTTCAATCATATTGATTTTTAAGATTACACGATAGGTAATGAACTGCATTAGTACTGAGAACAGGAGTGTAATCGCAATAGAATAGATGTAGCTGAGTGGTTGAATTGTCTTAAAGAAGAGCATTCCTGTACCTTCAATAACTGTTATGACATAAACATGTAGGAACTTACCCGCAAGTAGTCCAATTCCTATACTTAAGAGAGTCAGTACAAAAGCCTCTCGATAAATATAACTATTTGCTTCTTTATCATAGAATCCAAGAACTTTTAGTGTAGCTAGTTCGCGTGTTCTCTCAGATATATTAATAGATGTTAAGTTGTAGAGTACGACGATTGCCAGTAAGGATGCTACAGCAACGATAAGAATAACTATACCATCAAGACTCTTATTAGTATCTAAGACTGTTTGAATCATATCCTCTGTGAATGAGACATTGACTGCAAATTCATCGTCAATCAATGTTTTTGCGAGTGAATCAGCGTTTGCATTGCCTCTGTTCACAACAAGTGTATTGTAATCGATTTTAGAATTGAAGATAGTGCTGTAATTATCTTCACTTAAATAAATGAAATTGGAAATGTAATTTTCTGCTACTGCAGCAACTTCAAATTGATGTGTTAGATAATTACTGTCATGGAGTGTTAATGTACTTCCAGGTTTTAGATTGAAGGTGTCAGCGAGTTTTTCAGATACTATTGCCCCATTTTCTAAATCTAGAGCTTCTTTAGATTTTGAGTCATAGAGACCAAAGAATGATTCAAAGGAGTCTAAGTTTTCAGGGACAATCAAGTATGCACTCAATGTATCGCCACCATCAACTACAGTAACTGAAGATTGATTTATTAAGAGACCATTGTCAATATTAAAGTCCTCGAGTTTTTCTTTATGTATGTCTTCAAATTGATTGCTTGTTTCTTTTAGGGTGATCATCGTGTCGTATTTGAATATTTTTCCATACTGTGATTCAGCAATACCACTCATCGAATCACGGAGTCCAAATCCAACGACTAAGAGTGCAGTGCATCCACCAACGCCAATGATTGTCATTAACCCTCGCTTTTTATAACGGAACATATTTCTAAGGGTAACTTTCCAGTTAAAGGAGAATCGTTTCCATAAGAATGTGATTCTTTCTAAAAGAATGGTTTTGCCACGTTTAGGGGCCTCAGGGCGAAGAAGAGAGGCAGGTGTGTGTCGAAGTTCCTTATAACAAGAACTGATGGTCACAGACGCCATAACGACTACTGATACCACAAGAGAAAGTATAAGTACAAGATTATTGGTAAGTAATTCGAGTGGTGGGATTCTAAACTTTGCAAAGGTCGTGAAGATAAGTGGAGGTATAGCGTAACTACCAAGGTAGAAACCACTTAACACACCAATTAGTGCAGCACTCACCGCATAGATGAGGTAGGTCGACATAATCTTTGCATCGGAATAGCCTAAGGATGTAAGGGTACCCATTTCAGAACGTTCTTCAAAGACCATTCGGGACATTGAGTTTGAAGTCATGAGTAGGGCAATCAGAACAAAGAACAGTGGGAATACCTGTGCAATTGATGAGATAACGTTAATGCTTGAATTTAACTCTTCGTAAGTACCGATGTTTTTTCGGTTAAAGAGTAACCATTGTGGCATTTCAATATCGTTAACTTCGATAATGGCATCATCAATTTTCTTTTGAGCATCTGCAATTTCAGTTTCAAACTCACGATATGATTGTGACCACTTTGTAGTAGCTTCATCAATTTTCTTTTGGCTATCAACTAGTTCAGTTCGACCATTTTTAATCGCATTGTGTCCTTTATTAACTTCGGTTTCAAACTGTGCTTCACCTTGATCGAGCTTCATTTCTTCCGCATCAAGGGTAGTAAATGCAGTTTGAACTTGTGTAAGGGACGCAAGTTGTTTTTGGGTCTCTTGCAATTGTTGTTTTAGGACTTGATGTTGAGGATTTGTCTCAGGAATTTGAGCGAGTTGCTCTTCCATAGTCTTGACTGAAACTTGTAAGACTTGAATGGTTGAGGCAAGACTTGTTTTATCAAGTCCTAAAGACGTTAAACTTGCTTCTAATTGAGCACGTGAATCCTTAATTTTCTTTCTACCATCTTGAAACTTTTGTTGGGTAGTCTTAATAGTTTCGTTTAGTGTCTTCTCTTCTTGGGCTAAACGTGCAATTCCATCGGTAATCTTTTGTTGATTCGTATCAATTTCTTTCTTTGCATCATTGAGCTTTGTTAGAGCATCTTGTTTTTCTTTATTTAGAGTCTCCTGGTTCTCATTGATTTCAACCATGGCCTCATCAATGATTTCTTGACGTCTAAGTTCAATGTATTGTGGTTTAATATCAACAATATTTTTTTCTAATTCTGAAATAGTAGCGGCATAATCATCATTGTTTTGAGAAGATAATGTTTCATCCAGATGAAGATAAATCTCGGTGAATATGTCACTATCAAACGTTTCTTCAAGTACAAAAGCAAATGAGTTAAGTTTACCATTTCCTTTCGTGCTTGTACCATAGTCATCGCCAATATACAGTACCGAATCAATCGTCCCGACTACCGTATACTCATCAACTAGTAAGAGCTCGTCATCTTCTTTAAGTTTTATCGTATCGCCTACAGAGTAGTATCGCTTATCTGCGAGGATCTCATGGGTGTTTTCTGGCATTCTTCCTTTTACGAGATTTACAAGGTTAATATGATTATTAATGGCATGGATACGGATGACTTTGTCCTCGTCAAAAACATCGGTAGCATAGGTTCCGTATGCTTTATCAACAAGATCCAATCCTTCTAATGCAACACGGTCTTGTTCAGTCAAACCAAAAGTGCTGACGACTTTTCCATCAAAGAGCTTCATGTCTTGGTAGTATGTGTTGGTTACATTTTTTATATCAGGGGCAGTAATCTCAATTCCAGAATAAAAACCAACACCTACTAATACAATTAGTAATAGTGAAAGGTATCGACCTAGGGACTTCTTTATTTTCTTGAATGCATTTTTATAGATCATTCAAATCACCACGCAATCTCAGACACTGCTTTAGGATTTGTGTTAATACTTACTTCCGATATTGTTCCGTTATGGACTCGTATAACTTTGTCAGCAACTTCTGCAATTGCAGCGTTGTGGGTAATGATGATAGTAGTAATTCCTGACTCACGGCAATTCTTTTGAAGAAGTTCGATAATTCGTTGACCGGTGTTGCTATCTAATGCACCAGTAGGTTCATCACACAGTAGTAATTTTGGGTTCTTGGCAATAGCTCTAGCAATAGATACTCGTTGTTGTTCACCACCAGATAGTTGAGAAGGGAAGTTATTAAGACGATTTTCTAGTCCAACTTGTTCAAGAATATGATTAGCATCAAGAGCACTTTTGCTGAGTTGAACTGCAATCTCGACATTTTCTTTAGCGCTGAGATTTTCTATTAGATTATAGAATTGAAAGACAAATCCAATGCTTTCGCGACGATACTTCACGAGTTCTTTTTTTGAAAGACGGGTAATGTCTTCTCCGGCAACAAAAATACTACCTGAAGTAGCACTATCCATTCCCCCTAATAAGTTTAAAATTGTGGTTTTACCAGCACCAGAAGGACCAAGTACAACCACAAATTCACCTTCATCGATTGTAAAATCACAATTGTTTACAGCATTGATAACAATGTCGCCAACATGATAATCTTTCTTAACGTTTTTAAATTCAATATATGTCATAGAACCTCCATTTATCATACACAGTGTTGAATATCTTTTACACTTAAATTATAATGGTTGTAATGATTCTTGACAACAAACAGATTCATAAGAAGTGTTGGATAAATACGAAAAGGGTGATGATTCTATGAAAAAGACAGATAAAAGAATTCTAAGTTCTATTTCAGCTATCAACAGTAGTATGATCGAATTGCTAGAACATAAAGATATTTCACGGATTACTGTTAAGGAAATTTGCGAACATGCGCAAATTAACCGTTCTACTTTTTATGCACATTATGATAATCCAATGCATGTTCTTGTAAGTATAGAGAAGGGTTTGATTGATTCTATCAATTCACTTTTGGCAGAAGAAAACATCGGAGATGTCCGTTCCTTCACCGTTCAACCTATTGAAAAGATTCTAGAGTATATCCTGGAGAATAAACGTATTGTTTTAGTTATGTTAGGTGATAATGCTAATCAAGGATTTATCCGACAACTAATTGATATCGTAAAGAGAGAGAACTTTATGAATCACAATACAGGTATTCCAGTTCACCCAGATTCTGAATACATTTTCGAGTTTTTAGCTACAGGTGCGGTCAGTGTCGTTAGAAAATGGTTAAAAGAAGATGAAACACGCGATATTCATGAAGTATCAGAAATGATATATACGATTTCAATTTACGGACAGTCGGGATATATGCCTCGATAAATGAAAAAACACTGCCTGGCAGTGTTTTAATTTGATCTTAATAATTAGAAACTTTCGTCGTCAAATATTGTATTGGCAACGACCCATTGTTTCATTTTAATCTGTACCCAGAATGAGTAAATACCAAATGTAATAAATATTAACAAGAGCCATTTAATCCATTGAGTAAATAAACCGAACGCAGAACCTACAAAACGTAAGCGACGACCTTGGATGACTGTGTGTTTTGCCATGTAACCTTCTACCATTGTAACTGCCCATGGAGCACAAATTCCAAGTGTAAAGAGTGTAACTAAGAAACCTAAGAGTCTGTATAAAATAAGTTCCAGTAGTCCACCATCAAAATATGAATCTCTCATAATCTTCCCTCCCATATAATATAATCAAACCATACCATTGGAAAGTTCGTATGTAAAGTGTTTATAAAGTAAATTAACGTCATTATTTTCTTAATACGAGAAGGTATCTGTGCTCTATTGTATCAATGAACCCTTGATTATCAAGGATATCATCTAATAGACTTAGTTTACCAAAGTGTTTGCTTACCGAAAAGTTTGGGAATTCCCATTCAATTATTTTCGCATAGTATACAAGCGCTCCAATATCAAAAAATCTTAAACGAGCGTAGAATTCGTTTTTATTGAGGATTTCAAAACCAAGATTTTCAGCTATATGTATGTTGTGGTCCAAAGTATTTTCTATCTTGAGAATGTGTGGAATATCAAGAAGAAACTCTGAAAGCTTATAGTTATTCATTGCTCCAACTTGTTGAGTGATAAAGACACCACCAGGCTTTAGTGTTCGAAGTACTTCTGATAGATTGTAACTTTCATGCCTGTTCATGATGATATCAAATGAACAGCTATCATAAGGTAACAGATCATCATCACAAAACTTTACAGTTACTCCTAAGGGTTCCAGTATTTTCTTGCAAAGTTGATAATTTGGTTCATATCCTTCAGTAACGGATGTGTTATTAAAAGGATGATTAAAACTAAGGAGATTTTCACCTCCAGCTGTCCCCATATCAAGTAAGAGAAGATCAGGACTAAGGTAATTCTTTACAATTTCAGAATAGTCCCAAGGTAAATCTTCCATCTCCCACCGATTATCAAGATATGAAAAATCCCATCCAGAAAAGCTTGCGGCTTCTTCTTGAAGCCAAAATTCAAATTTATTATTCATAATTTTTTATCCTTTAGTATGTTTATTGATGTTTACGATACGATAAAAATTCGACATACTCGATACGGTGTCGCACTTTATCGTATCGAGTTGATAATTCGTTTCATAGTATTACCTCGCTTTATATCATTTTACTATAATTTTCGAAAAAATAATTAAATGCTAAGATATCACGTTGCTGTACAAACCATCGCTGCTTTGTATCGACATCTTGCGTATAAATTTGAGTGTAGGCATCTTCTAGGGCAAGCCACTCGTTAGAGATGCCGTAATCTTGTTCTTTGGTTGATAGTTTGCGCTCATTTTGGATACCATCGACTTCTAGTACATAGAAGGTGTTGATTTGATGGAAGAGCTGATGTTCACGAAATTCTTCAACCTCACATAGAGGAGTGATAATACGTGTAGAATAGCCTGTTTCCTCAAGAACTTCACGAATGATTGCATCTTCCAAGGTTTCCTGGTCCTCAACTCCACCACCAGGGATTGTTGTAATATTCCATGAGTTTAAAAATTGAGTGAGTATCTTTGTTCTGCTTGAGTCAAGGATTATTGCCCGTACTGCGAGTCGGGTCGACTTAAATGGAGAGTGATCGTGATAATCGGAAAGTGTATAACGTTTCATAGTGTTTATACATGATAGGAAAATAAAAAAAGAGCCGTTAGGCTCTTTGGGAATTAAAGTCCGCGTACATTGTCAGCTTGTTTGCCACGTTGTCCTTCAACGATATCAAATGATACTGCTTGACCTTCGTTTAAAGATTTGTAACCGTCTGCAACGATTGCTGAGAAGTGAACGAAAATTTCTTCATTTGAACCATCAACGATGATGAATCCAAAACCTTTTTCAGCATTAAAGAATTTTACTTTTCCTGTTTCCATGTATAATACCTCCTGTCTAGAATAAGGATCTACATTTAATAACAACAGATATTATAAAGTGTACGATTTCTTATAACAATCAAACAATATCATTATATAGGGATGTAGTCAATATAATTGTGGACTAAACGGCACTTTTAGTGTTCGATTGTTATGGTTAAAGGGTATAATATTTATATAAGAAGGAGGGGACAATTATGATCGTACTATTGGTTTGGTTTTTTGGAATTGCCTTTTTTGCATTGATCTTGTTTGAAATTGTTTCTCGAGCAGTTAGAGAGGGCATCCTCCTCGCTTATCGTCAAATCAAAGAAATTGAATCTGAGAACCCAAAGAATGAGGAAACAGTTTAATAATTATATTAAATAAGGTATAATGCGATGGTGAGGTGACGGAGATGAATTACAATAATATTACAGTAGTCTATCCAGAAGGTATGGAAGAAGAACATATCAAATACTATGTGGATACAGTATTGGAAAGAAATAAAGACAAAGCAATTCAATCGATTGAACTAAAAGTCGATGGAGAATTTATTGATGCAAAATGGTCAACAAATCCTATAGATTTTCAAAGGATTCGAAGAATCACAGGTTATTTAGTGGGGACACTAGAACGTTTCAACGATGCAAAAAAAGCAGAAGAGAATCAAAGAGTAAAACACAACATTATCTAAACCAGGAATTATGGAGTGAACTATTGTTAGTTGATAAAACACTTAACAAAGGAACATTTCATAATCCTGGTTTTTTATTTTGATGAAACAAGATGTGGTATAATTAAGATGTAAAGAAAGCAGAAGCGGCTCATTGATACCGTGTTTGTTAGGGGAACATTGGATTACTTCGTATCTATTTTTGATTCAGGACTATCTTGAAGAGGAGGTAAGTATGAAAACTTTCAAAGATTGGCTACTTGATGAACATAATAATGTTATTGCACGATCCTTGCTCGTTATTGGTGTCTTACTTATCATTGCTGTCGTAGTATTTCTTATTCAATAAGCTTTGATTTTGAGACAGTCTTACTATGGTATAATAGTTGCATTACTCAAAGTATATTGGAGGGAATATGCGCGAGACTTCAATTCTAATAAAGCCTGCTTCTGCTGAATGTAATTGCGTGTGTACGTATTGTTTTTATGATGACGTCAGCAATTGTAGAGTCGTTAAAAGTCATGGATTAATTAAAGAAGAAACATGGAAAAAATTAGTAGATGATGCATTTGATTCCAAGCATCAGTTTGACCGTGTTAATTTTATGTTTCAGGGTGGTGAACCATTACTAGCGGGTCATCGCTTTTTTAGAGCCTTTATAGACTACACTCAGGCAAACCGTGGCGCAATAGAGGTTAGTTACGCTGTACAAACTAATGGAACACGAATTACAGATAGATTGTGTAAATTATTTAAAGAGTATGATTTCTTAGTGGGTATTTCAATTGATGGATTTAAAGAAAATCATAATATGATGCGTTTTCTCCACGATGTAGGATCTTATGATGCTGTAATAGTAGGTTTAGAATTACTTAAAAAACATGATATTGAATATAATGTACTCACTGTACTTACGAAACAACTTGCAAAACAACCTGAGAAACTTTACAACTTTTATAAAGAACAAGGGATCAAGTTTGTGCAACTTATACCTTGCTTGCCAAACTTTGGAATAAGTGCTGAGGAGGACCTCTACGCGTGTACTCCGGAACTGTATGGAAGTTTTTATACGAAGTTTTATGAACTTTGGTTAAACGACTTTAAACAAGGACACTATCTCAGTGAAAGCTTAATCGATAATGTAATTACTATGTTTATGGGAGGGTATCCTGATCGTTGTGGAATGTTAGGTTTCTGTCAGTCACAATGTGTTGTTGAGGCAAATGGAAGTGTTTATCCTTGTGACTTCTACGTACTTGATGAGTTTGAATCGGGAAATATCAATACTATGAAGTTAGATGACATATTAGAACAAGATGTAATGGAAACATTTAAAGATCATGACCAAGTGTTGCCAGAAAAATGTAAAACGTGCCCATTCCAAAAGATATGCAATGGTAACTGCAAGAGAATGCGTCCTACATTTATTAATGAAGATACATGTGGATATCAACTTCTATTGCAAGATATGGTTGCAACATATCCTGAAGTTGTATCTGTAATTAACAGTCAAAGCTAAAGAAAACCGTCCCTAGAGACGGTTTTTCTATCGACAACTTACTTCACTAACAACATGTAATCCATCACTCATATCTAAAGCATCCATTTCTTGAATGCTAAGATTTTGGGTGTTTGGAATAACCTTTAGTTTATTATCTTTGATTACAAAATGGAATAAATCTTTCTCAAGATAATCCATGAGTCGGTCTTCACCAACATTTTCTTTTGCTTTTTGTTTATAGGTGAACTCGCCTACAGGTTCATAGTCAAATGCGACACCTGAATCTGAGCATGGTATGCCGATTAAACCAACAGGATTATTACCTACATTTGATTTTGACTTGATTACAAACACAAGACGCTTAGCAGTTGATTGGGTGTTTCCTGTAATTTTTGTGAGCTCTTTTAGATTGTTATCTGTATACTCTACAACCCAGTCTTCTTTCTCGGGCTGAATTGTAGCTAAAACAGTTTTCTTAGTAACTGTGATTATAAATGGTTTTTCGCTTGTATTACCATTTTTATCAGTAGCACTAGCAGTCATAGGATATTCACCTTCTTTATCCCAATTAACTTCACCAGAAAATTCCAGGCTTAACTTACCATCTACAGGGTCTTCTGCAGTGTAGATATCATCTAACTTTAAGGCGGATCCAGTTTGGGTGGTCTCATCAAAAACATTAATTACCGGAGACTGAGTATCAATGACTTCATACTGTATTTTCTTTTTTATTGGATTATTATCTAAAATTATTTCTATTTCAAACTCTGGAGCTGGCTTCTTATCTTCTTGTTTACGAGTAATAATAGAAGTGTCAAACTGATTTTCATCAATTGATAATGAGGTATAGCTTGATTTTTCCTTATCTATTATTCTGTCAAGAAGCTCGGTATTGCTTAACTCTTCCCCATATTCAAATATTATGGAATCCTTGAAAACTAAAGGATCTTTTTGGGGAGATGAAATTGCTTTGATTCCAAAGAATCCTGCTACTACAACTGCAATAACAAGAACAACAGCTATTAATTTATGTGAAGCTGGTTCAAGCCAAGTTTTAAACTTATTCATAAAAAAACCTCCTTTGTATATATATCTATTATATCAAGTGACAAGGAAACTAAATAGTTAAGGGAAGAGAATAGAAAATATTATTAAAAAAACTAGTATTCAAAGTGTAAAATAATAGTGAATATTACAATCGTAATTATTGGTGATATTACCGAGTAAAAAAGAATATAAAAAAACCCACCAGAAAGTGGGATTAATTTATACATGGGGCGATCGACGGGGCTCGAACCCGCGAGTGCCGGAGCCACAACCCGGTGCGTTAACCTACTTCGCCACGACCGCCATTTGCTTAGCTATTATAGCCTATCTAATTAAGTTTGTAAATAGTGTATCAAAAAAAGATTGAAGTATGGTATAGTTAGCGTATTAATGGAGGGGCAATTCATGAAATTTGCAGTTATTACCGACTCTTCTGCTGGGATATCCGGGGAAAAAGCTCAAGAACTAGGCATTTACGTAACAAGGATGCCATTAATGATAGATGGAAAAGAATATATTGAAGAAGAAGATATTACTCGTGATGAATTTATTCAAGCAATGCGAAATGGAGCAACTGTAAGCACCTCGCAGCCGCCACTAGGAGTATTAATGAGTACTTTTGATGACCTGTTGGAGACACATGATCATATTTTCTACTTACCAATTTCTAGTAAACTCAGTGGAACGTATCAAACAGCTCTACAATTGTCGAAAGACTATAATGGAAGAGTCACGGTCATTGATTCAAAGCTTGTTGCTACACCACTACTTTATATTACACTAGATGTTAAGAAGTTAGCTGAAGCAGGAATTGAACCAGCAATAATTAAAGAACGAGTAGAAATGGAAGCAGAAATGTTTGCGCCATTGATTCCTGAAGATATTCAATACTTAAAACGTGGTGGTCGAATTACTCCTACTGCTGCAGCTATTGCAAATCTATTAAAAATATTCCCAATTCTTAAAGTTGCTGAAGGTGAGATTGATTTGCTTGAAAAAGTTAGAACTCATAAGAAGGCAGTAAAAGTAGGAATTGATAAGATTTTAGAAAATAGAAATATTGATGATTACGAGTTTGCGGTAGTTGATGGGAACTGTGATCCTGAACTCTTTAATAATGTTGTGGCAGAACTTGAGGAACGTGTTGGAAAGCCTGTTAAACAAGAAATGTTGTATCCAATAGTTCTTGCACATACAGGGCCAGGTTCCATTGCAGTATTTGCTTACAAGAAAATAAATTAGTAGGTGTTATCCATTATGGATTGCACCTTTTTTTGTATTGTTGTATTATATATGTAGTACAGGAGGGTTGCATATGCCTATAGGGAAAGGCCCGGTAGCTATTTATCGTCAGATTATTGAATATTTCTATTATGAAATAGGTTCAGGACGTATAAAAAGTGGCGATAGAATCGATTCAATTCGAAACCTTGCATTACAGTTCAAAGTGAATCCAAACACAGTGCAAAAAGCATTAAACGAATTAGAACGTGAATCATTAGTTGTTACTGATAGAACTAACGGAAAATTTGTAACAAGTGATGAAAGTCGCATTCGTGAACTTAGAAAGACATTGTCGCATGAAGTCACGCGTGGTTTTGTTGTGAGAATGAAAGATTTGGGGATAGAAGTGACAGATGTCACATCGTATATTACTGAAATTTGGGAAGATAAGGAGTAAAAGATGGAAAAATCATACTTAAGTATACAGAATGTTACAAAACATTATGGTAGTTTTCCAGTATTGAGAAATGTTAATCTAGAACTCAGTGGTGGGAAGATATTAGGTTTATGTGGACCCAATGGTGCAGGTAAAACAACACTTATAAAAACAATTGTTGGATTACTTAGAGACTATGAAGGTTCAATTAGTGTTATGGGGAACCCAGTAGGGGCAGAATCGAAAGCAAGTATTTCTTATTTGCCGGATGTTGAATACATTAATGGAAATTTAAATGGAATTAAAGCAGCGAATATTTATCGAGACCTATACAAAGACTTTGATGAGAACATATTGATGGAGTTGTTTGACAAGCTTAATCTTGAACCAACAATGTTCGTATCGAAAATGTCGAAAGGTATGCGTGAAAAATTCCAGTTAGCACTATGTTTATCACGCCGTGCTGATATCTACATCTTTGATGAGCCAATTGCAGGTGTTGACCCTGCATCGAGAGATTCAATTATTGATACAATATTAAGTAATTACACAAAAGACGCGTTATTAATTATTTCAACGCATCTTATCGCAGATATTGAACCAGTACTTGATGAAGTTGTTTTCCTTAAAGATGGAGAAGTATACCTTCATGAAAACTGTGATGATCTTCGTGAGCAGTACAACGCAAGTGTGAATGATGTATTTAGAGAGGTGTTCAAATGGTAATTAAACTCGTTAAAAATGAAATTAAAGAAACATTCAGAACATTCTTACCAGTATTTATCTTATCGATAATTGGTAGTATCTTAACATTCTTTGTTACTTTAAGATTAAAGAACACATCCTCTACAATCATTGCCGAAGATTCACAGATAGCATCAGTGCTATTAGGGATGGCAATGTTTGCAATCATGATTTTAGTTATCGCAACAGTTGTTCTGACTACAATTCAATTAGTAAAAGTTGCTTATGTCAGTCTTTATAAGACAAATGGATATCGTGTGTTTACGTACCCAGTATCATCGGTGCAACTTTATTCATCCAAAGTACTTACAATGGTATTTTGGGGATTAGTATCAAGTATTGTAATGCTTATTTGTTATTTGCTTCCGCTATATGTGGTATTTAATGATTTCTTCTTGATTGAAGAATTAGCAATAATTTGGGGTATGATAAAAACGCTTTTACTTGGTGATTCTGACCAAATAATATCAACTATATTATTAGTGATTAGCCAAGTATCAACAACAATCTTACAGATTTCAATTCTTATGTTTGCAGGAAGTCTAGCTAATTCATCGTATGTTAGAAAAAACAGAGGGTTCATGGCTTTCTTGTTCTTCTTAGGGATATATATGATCTTTACTTTTGTAAATGGAATGATTGTTCCGCCTTCACCAACATTTGAAGAAGTCATCTATGGGAACTCAGGAATCTTGAAACCAACATCCATCCTATTATCAGTACTAACAGATACTTTATTCTTCGTATGCTGTTCTGCTGGTACCATTTGGGTTTGGAATAATAAACTGGAAGTTCTTAATTAATAAAACAAACTGCAGCTTAATCTCTTTATGAGTTAAACTGCAGTTTTTCTATATCTTATAAGTCATATATGGTTTATGTTCTAATGTATATGTGATCAGCTCGCCTTCAGTAAGATATCCATAAGTATTAGGATGTCCTTCTTTTGGTAGAGCAATAGAACCAGGATTATATATAAGTGTTGAATCAATTTTCGTCATAATAGGAACATGTGTATGTCCAGAAATAAAGAGGTCACAATGCTTTGTCGGGCCATCTTGAATTGGGTCTAGAAGATGTCCGTGAGTAAGGTATACTTTCAGGCTATTAGCGGTGAATACTGAGTAGTCTTGCATCATTGAGTAGTCCAATAGCATTTGATCAACCTCTGCATCACAATTACCTCGTACAGCAATAATTGGCTTATCAATAGCATTCAATAAATCAGCAACCTTTTGTGGATTGTAGTCAGCGAGGATGGGGTTTCTTGGTCCATGATATAAATGATCTCCTACTATAATCACAAAGTCATAAGGGTAAGGTGTATTGAGGACTGTCTCAAGGTATTCGTGTGATCCGTGAATATCGGATATTATTAGATAATTCATAGTTTGTCTCCTTTGAAAATATTATATCATTTAGAGCTGGAGCTGTGTGTTTATTCACAAAATTGACATAAAGATTGTTTCTAAGTGTGGTAGAATGTTAAAGTATAATTGTTAATTAATAAATAGGAAGTGAAATTATGAATACTGACAGAAATAAACCAAAGTTGTATCTTTTTCTTGTAATGATTTCTACACTTCTCGTTGTATCTGTAGGTGGGTACTATATTGTAATGGGGTACCTCAATCAAAGCTCTGTTAAAACAGTAAGTAGTATCAGTTCAAACGAATACTATCTATTACGTTCGAATGCTACAGATTATCAAAAAGAGATTTACAAAGAACTAACAACTGCCTTAGAACAAAAACCACAAGATGAAAAACAAGTTGCTCAGCTCATTGCTAAAAACTATGTAGCTGATTTTTACACATGGACAAATAAAATTAATACTCAAGATGTAGGGGGCGTTCAATTCCTTCATAATGAGATTAGAAAATCAGTTCGTGATCAAGCACTCGAAACATTCTACAATGACATGAACTATTACCTTGAGAAAGGTCTCATTAGTTCCAGTCTCGAAGTTACAGATAGTACAGCAAGTGTTACTAAAGGAAAATATCAAGTCGACAAGGATACAGAGGCTGAAGCTTTTGTAGTGGATATTAAGTGGAACTATAAAGAGAGCCCAAGTTTAAATATTTCGAAATATCAAAAAGAAGCTCAGGTATATGTTGTTAAAGATGAGCAAGGTATTTACTCAATAGTGGAGGTAAGGTATGAGAAGAACAGCCAGAACACCCAAGCGTAAAACCTGGGTAGACTCCAAATTCTTAGCATCCTTGGTTATGCTAAGTGTGAATATCATATTTGCTGCTTTAATGATTTTAGTTAGCCGCTATATGCAGGTAAAAGTAAATATCTTTGTAATGGGAATTGCTGTCGCAATCCTTCTAGCACTTATTCTTAATGTATTGTTTGTGTTTGCTTACATACGTAATGGTTCAATACTCAAGAAAGTATTTTTAACATACGGAGTTTTACTTCTGTTAATAGGAAGTGTTGGATTCTATTACATATTTTCTGCTAACTCATTAATTGATAAAATTATTAATACTGATGAGAGTGAGACAGTAGAGTATTCCATTGTATCGTTTAATAAAGAAAACACACTCGAAAACATGGGGCAAGCTCATGTTGGGTACATCATTTCAGACGAAACATTTGAGTCATTCGTAAAAGAAAAAGTTAATTCATACTCAAAAACTGTTTCCTATGAAGGTTATGAAACAGCTGTTGATTTACTTACTGCAAGTATGGATGGGAAAATACAATATGCCGTACTGCCAAAAAACTATGCACGATATTCGGAAGCAATGCCTTCTGGTTCCGAACCCTTGAAAGATGCTCAGACATTAATTACATTTAAGACAACAGTAGATACTGAAGTTACAGATGTAGATGTTCTGAAAGAACCTTTTACAGTATTGATTACAGGCTTGAATGAGAATCTTTCAGATACAATCATTCTTGCTACCTTTAACCCTAAAGATATGAAAGTAACGATGACTAGTGTTCCTAGAGATAGCTATGTACCAATTGCATGTCAAGCAAACCGTCGAGATAAAATTAACCACTCTCGTGGTATTAGTCGTCAATGCTTGATGAAATCAGTTGAGAACTACTTGGATGTTAAAGTTGATTTCTATTTTGAAACAGACTTCTATGCGGTTGTTAAAATCGTTGATGCACTCGGTGGTTTAGAAATCACATCACCACTTACATTTGCAGGATCCTTCCCTGTTGAAGGAAAAGTGAATGAATATAAAGATATTACAGTTCCAGAAGGAACAAACCTATTAAATGGTGAACAAGTACTTACATTTGCTCGTGAACGGAAACGGTTACCAGGTGGTGACTTCCAACGTCAAATGAATCAACAATATGTTTTAACAGAAATTGCTAAGAAAGTAATGAGCACACGAAATCCAAATACCTTACTTAGTATATTAGACGCTGCAAAAAGCAATATTCAAACAAACTTTCCAATTAGTGATTTATCGGCACTTATGGGATACACCTTACAACAAAGTGACGCATCTTCAGAAAAAGGCATTGATTTTGTAAGAATCGTAAACTATCAAATTCTGGGAGATGGACACTTCTTGGATAATGGTATGTGGGTCATGTTACCTTATGAATCATATGTACGTAATGCTCATCGATTGATTGATGAGAATATTGCAACTGAAACAAAACTTCTCAATGTTTACGATATGTCATTTAAGTTTTCAAAACATTATGACTTTATTCAAGACAACGACTTATTTGAGAGAAATACAAATGTATTATGGTCTCAAGGTAAATTAGAGACAATGTCTGATGATAACAACTCTGCCTCAGGATCTGGAGGAACTAACAATCAGACCCAGAAACCAGAAACTCAAAAGCCAGAAACGCAAAAGCCTGAGACGCAAACTCCTGAAACACAAAAACCTGAGACTCAGAAACCACAAGAAGAAAAACCTTCTGAAAATGCTACAGGTAGTGTAACCGTTCCAAACTTTGATGGAATGACAGATGAACAAATCAAAGCTTGGGGTACAAAAAACAATATCACGATTCGTTTTGGTACAGTGAATAAAACAAACACTGCAGAGTTGAAATTTAATGAAGGTCAACTGTGGTCACAATCTGTACTTCCAAATACAGAAATAGAAAAAGGAACATTAATTGAAATTATTAGGGTGAAATTAACAAATCCAGGACCGGAAACATCAAAACCTGAAACTCAAGAGCAGGCAAAGCCAAATCAAGAGTAGACTAGGAACGAAAGAGAGAAATACATGAAACACGTATTTATTGTGAATCCGACATCGGGAAAAGGTGATTATCGCCGCGTTGAAGAGTGGGTTAATAACTTTTTCAAAAATCGTGATGAAGAGTATGAGATTATTCGTACAGATTATCCAGGACACGCTACTGAAATTGCAGGAAAGTATGGGGTTGATACGATTCTCTATTCTGTGGGTGGTGATGGTACTGCTCATGAGGTATTGAATGGAATGAACTTAGAGGATACAGTGCTAGCTATTGTACCTGTTGGAACAGGAAATGACTTTTGGCGGATGTATCATATTAAAGAACCACTTGAGACAATTCTAGAGAGAACCATGAACGGTACTGAGAAGCAAATTGATATTGGTTATAGTGCAGGTCGTTATTTCTTAAACTGTCTGAATGTTGGTGTTGATGCTGAGGTAAATCGTCGTGTTAACAGCTCACGGAGTAAATTAATACCACGTACATTTATTTACATGATCTATGCCGTTATTGAATTAATTCGTAAGAAGACCTTTGTCTTAGAGTATTCATTCAACGGAGAAGTGCATAGCTATAAGACCTTACTGGCTTCGTTTATGAATGGAAAATGGTATGGTGGTGGATTCAAGAGTGCACCAAATGCAAGTTTTGATGATGGACTCCTTGATATCACAATCGTTGAAGATGTTCCCTTGCGTCGTATTCCTAAACTATTGCCAAAATACTATAAAGGAACACATTTAGATGAAGATGTAGTAAACATATATCGTACGGATAAAATAACTGTAAAGGCTCCCCATAAAGTTGCGGTAGGTCTTGATGGTGAAGTTCTTGAACTGGATACATTCACAGTAGAAGTATTAAAAGGGAAATTGAGGATAATGGCTCCTTAGGTCATATCTATCCTAAAGAACTTATTATGTGTTATAATGTGTGGCGTACAGGAGGTAAACTTATGAAACACTTAACAAAAACAAATTTTAATGAAGAAATTGATAACGGATTAGTACTTGTAGACTTTTATGCAGATTGGTGCGGACCATGTAAGATGATTGCTCCAATACTACAAGAATTATCAGAAACACATGCTGATAAAGTTACAATCGTAAAAGTTAATGTTGATGAAGAAGGCGAATTAGCACAACGTTTTGATGTTATGTCAATTCCAACATTGATTCTATTCAAGGATGGAACACCAGTAAATCGTAAGATGGGATTCATGCCTAAACCAGAATTAGAAAAACTTATTGCTTCAGCAGAATAATTTCACTACTATTTAAAGTCGTTTACAAAAAACGACTTTTTTTTATGTTTTTATTGTATTGATATTGATTTTCTAAAACTCTTATGTATAATAGATTTGTGTTTAACTTTACTAACATATTTGTTTAGTGATACTAAACTAGAGGAGGGCGTATGGAAATTGGAAAAAAACTGCGACAGTTAAGGGTCAAAAATGGACTGACTCTTGAAGAGTTAGCAAGTCGTAGTGAGCTTACTAAAGGGTTCTTATCTCAACTTGAGAACGATTTAACATCACCTTCAATTTCAACTTTAGCTGATTTAGTTGAAGCATTAGGTTCCGATCTATCAACGTTTTTCAAGAATGAACAAGAAGAACAAATTGTCTTTAAAAAAGATGACTATTTCGTAGATGAACAAGAAGATTTTACTGTTCATTGGATTGTACCGAATGCACAAAAAAATGAAATGGAACCAATACTTCTAGAATTAAACCCAGGTGGGGAGTCTAACATCATTGAACCACACGAAGGTGAAGAATTTGGTTATGTTGTCCAAGGTAAAATCTCATTACAGTATGGTGATGAAGTACTAACCGTTTCAAAGGGTCAAACATTTTATATTAATGGAAGCAAGGCTCACAGTCTTGTCAATAAAACACAACAAACTGCACGTATTATTTGGGTATGTACACCACCGGTATTTTAGGAGGATATTATGGAAAGAGAAAGAGAAGCATTAATTTCATTTCAAAACATTGTTCACCGTTTTGATGATTTATTAGTATTAAAAGGAATTAACTTAGATATTCAAGAGAATGAATTCGTGACATTACTAGGTCCATCTGGATGTGGTAAGACAACATTACTTCGAATCCTTGGGGGATTTTTAGAGCAAAGTTCTGGTGAAGTTTATTTCGATGATATTGAAATTACTAAAATGCCAGCATATAAAAGAGAAATCAATACTGTCTTCCAACGTTATGCTTTATTCCCACACTTAAATGTGTACGATAACATTGCGTTTGGTTTAAGAATCAAAAAAGAAAATGAAACCATTATTAAACAAAAAGTTGAGAAGATGCTTAACTTAGTTGGACTTGAAGGATTTGAAGAGCGAAGTGTTACCTTGCTTTCTGGTGGTCAACAACAACGTGTTGCGATTGCTCGAGCACTTATCAACGAACCAATGGTACTTCTTCTAGATGAGCCTTTAGGTGCCTTAGATCTCAAATTACGTAAAGAAATGCAAAAAGAATTAAAAGAGATTCAACAAGATGTTGGAATTACTTTCGTTTACGTAACGCATGACCAAGAAGAAGCTCTTACAATGTCAGATAAGATTGTTGTTATGAATGCTGGAGAGATCCAACAAATCGGAACTCCTACAGATATTTATAACGAACCAGAAAATAGATTCGTTGCGAACTTTATCGGAGACTCAAACATTCTTGAAGGGGTAATGATCGAAGATTACCGTGTGTCTTTCGATGGACAAGAATTCGAATGTGTCGATTATGGGTTTGATGATAACGAAGATGTTGATATTGTTATTCGTCCAGAAGACTTAGATATTGTTGATGTCGAGCTTGGTAAACTAACTGGTGTTGTTGAGTCGATTATATTTAAAGGTGTTCACTATGAAATTGTTGTAGCAACACCAGAACGTGAACTTATTGTTCATACTACTGACAATTCAGAAGTAGGCAAGACAGTTGGTATTCACTTCTTCCCAGAGGATATCCATGTTATGCAAACCATGGAGTCATACTAATGAAAGTCTTTCGTAAACTAGCAGAACCTTATATTGTATGGATGAGTCTTTTCATTGTCTTACCAATGTTGTTTATTGTACTTTATGCATTTACTACAAAAGGTAACAATGTTATTTCCTTACAATTTACATTAGATAACTTTAAGAAATTCTTTGATCCTGTATTTTTAAAGGTTCTTTTAGAATCTTTAAGAATTGCTGGAATCACCACAATTATCTGTTTGATTCTGGGATATCCACTTGCTTATATGATTTCACGTACGAGTGAAAGAACACAAACATTATTAATTCTATTGGTTACAATTCCTATGTGGATTAACATGCTTGTGCGTACCTACTCGTGGATTGGTATTCTTTCAGATGTTGGTATTGTTAATAACGTATTGGGATTCTTTGGAATTCCTCCAATTAAAATGATGTATACAGAGTTTGCGGTTATTCTCGGAATGGTTTATAACTTCTTACCCTTTATGATTATCCAAGTTCATACAGTCCTTGCGAAACTAGATGAGTCCCTTATCGAAGCAAGTCATGACCTCGGTGCGAATCGTTTCCAAACATTCTCAAAAGTAATCTTCCCATTATCGATAGCTGGTGTTATCTCAGGAATTACTCTTGTGTTCTTACCATCTCTATCAACTTTTGTTATTCCTAAGTTATTAGGTGGTGGAAGCTTTACTTTAATTGGGAACTTAATTGAAAATCAATTTATTAATATTGGTGACTTTAACTTTGGATCCGCTATTTCCTTAATAATGGCTGTACTGATTATGATCTCAATGCATTTCACACAAAAATTTGATCGTGATAGTTCAGAAACCACAACGAAAGGAGCAAGATTATAATGCCTAAAAAGAAACGTCTGGGTAGTATCTTACCTCTTGCTCTCATGCTGTTGTTCTTCTACGGACCAATTATCGTTATGATGGTGTTTTCCTTTAATGACTCACGTTCTTTAACGTCATGGAGTGGTTTCTCTACACGTTGGTATGAAACACTCTTTAATGATCGTGAGATGTTATCCGCTGTGCGTACTTCAGTTCTGATTGCTGTGTTGTCTACTGCTATATCTACAGTAGTAGGTACCTTATCAGCAATAGGTATATCAAAGCATCGACCATTAGTTAAGAAAATCTTCTTAACCACTAACAATCTTCCTGTATTGAATCCTGAGATAGTAACAGCGATTGGATTTATGTTGCTATTCTCTTCTGTTCAAGTTGTTAATAGAGGATTTGGCACGATGTTGTTAGCTCACATTACATTCTGTACACCGTACGTAATATTAACCGTGTTACCGAAGTTGCGTTCCTTAGACCCTAGTCTTGCAGATGCAGCAATGGACCTTGGAGCAACACCTCGTAAAGCACTTACGAAAGTTATCTTGCCACAACTCTTGCCTGCAATTATTTCAGCAGCACTTATTGCCTTCACAATGTCATTTGATGACTTTGTCATCTCATACTTTGTAACAGGTAATGGGGTAAGTAACATTTCAATCCTAGTATACTCAATGTCAAAACGTATTAATCCTTCGATTAATGCATTATCTACAATTATTGTTGCAGTTATTACTGTGGCACTTATTTTTGTCAATGTTGGACCATTGTTTATTAAGAAGAAAAATAAAAGAAAGGTAGTTGTTGAATGAAAAAATTATTAGTTAGTGTTTTAGCGCTTCTTGTACTTGTTGGTTGCGGATCATCAAGTGCAGGTGGAAAAGAATCCTCAGAGTTACGTGTTTTTAACTGGGGAGAATATATTGATAAAGACCTTGTTAAAGAATTTGAAAAAGAAAATAATGTAAAGGTTATATATGAAGTTTTTGAATCCAATGAAGCAATGTATATTAAACTACAAAGTGGTGAAAAGTATGATGTAATCATTCCTTCAGATTATATGGTTCAAAGATTACGTGAAGAAGGAAAACTTCAAAAAATTGATTACTCAAAGATTACAAACTACGAAAACACTCTAGCAAACTTAAGAGGTCGTAAGATGGACCCGCAAGACGAGTACACAGTTCCTTATTTCTGGGGTAGTGTAGGTATTGTCTATGATAAGACTAAAGTAGATCCAGCTTTAGTTGAAGCACAAGGATGGGATATCCTAAGAAATCAAGATTACAAAGGTCGTTTATATTTCTATGATTCAGAACGTGATGCATTCATGATTGCATTAAAAGCATTGGGTTATTCAATGAACTCAACAGATGAAAAAGAAATTGAAGCTGCTTATGAATGGTTAATTGCTTTAGGAAAAGAAATGAAACCAACTTATGTAGCTGATGAAGTGATTGATGGTATGGTAACAGGCGTTATGGACCTCGCTGTAATGTATTCTGGTGATGCAAGCTATGTTCTGAGCGAGAATCCAAACATGGCGTACCACGAACCAAAACAAGGTACAAACACATGGGTTGATACAATGGTAATCCCAAGTGATGCTCAAAATGTAGAAATGGCACACAAATGGATTAACTTTATGATCAGCAATGAAGGTTCAAAACGAATTACAAAAGCAATCGGTTATACAAGCCCAATTCAAAAAGTGATTGACGAAGTAACAGGTCCTAACGGAACCTATGAAGGAGTATCATCCTATATTCCTCGTAGTGGTTATGACAAAGATGAGGAATTCTTCTATGATGCAAAGATGAAAGCTCTTCTTTCAGAATACTGGACAAAGATTAAAGCATCAAAATAGTATGCCAAAAGAACTGCCTTTCGGCAGTTCTTTACAGCTAATAAATAGTCATGATATTAATAGAAATATGTGCTAAAATAGTTTTATTGGATTAATTGTAAAAAAAGAGTAAAATTTAAAGATAATGCTTGCTTTTTGTTGGCGTTATTGTATAATGTAAAAGCAGTTAAGTTAATGGTTCCTTAGCCAAGTGGTAAGGCAACAGACTGCAACTCTGTCATCATCGGTTCAAATCCGATAGGAACCTCCAAAATGGGGATGTGGCGGAATTGGTAGACGCAACGGACTTAAAATCCGTTGAAGGCAACTTCGTATGGGTTCAAGTCCCTTCATCCCCACCATCTTGTATAAATTTGGTGGATCAGATTTTTATCGATGTACACGCGCTCGTAGCTCAACTGGATAGAGCACTTGATTACGGCTCAAGAGGTTATGGGTTCAACTCCTGTCGAGCGCGCCATATTTTTCGGGATGTAGCACAGCTTGGTAGTGCACCTGGTTTGGGACCAGGGGGTCGCAGGTTCGAATCCTGTCATCCCGACCATTTTTTATCTTTAATACCATTTATATGGCGGGTTAGCTCAGTTGGCTAGAGCGTCCGGTTCATACCCGGAAGGTCGCGAGTTCGAATCTCACACCCGCTACCAATTCTTATTAAATCTAACTGTAGTCCTGGACCCTTAGCTCAGTTGGTTAGAGCTACCGGCTCATAACCGGTTGGTCGTAGGTTCGAGTCCTACAGGGTCCACCAATTATTTAATAAATGGAGGAGTACCCAAGTGGCTGAAGGGACTGGTCTTGAAAACCAGCAGACGTTCGCGCGTGCGGGAGTTCGAATCTCCCCTCCTCCGCCAAGTTTGATTTTTTATGAAAATATGCTATAATAGCATAGCACTTATATATCGCGGGATGGAGCAGTCTGGTAGCTCGTCGGGCTCATAACCCGAAGGTCGTAGGTTCAAATCCTTCTCCCGCAACCAATGGCCCTGTAGCTCAGTTGGTAGAGCAACGGATTGAAGCTCCGTGTGTCCTCAGTTCGATTCTGAGTGGGGCCACCATTATGGAAAATAAAGCCATATTGTTCATTTGAACAATATGGCTTTTTGCTGTTCATGGAAAGGAGAAGTAGTGAAAAGAAAGGCATTAGGAGTGCTTATTCAAGAATATGTTAAAGATTCGTATGAAAAATGGGACAAGTCAAAAGATGAGTTCGGTAAAGTTTTCGGTATTCAGCCAACTACACTGTCCAAAATACTTTATACCTCGAATCCTGAATTTCATACAAGAGTCATTGATCGTATTCTTGAAGTGAGAGAAATTGACTTACAGTATTTAATTGATACATATGGTGAATATGAAAAAGAGTAAAAGAAAAGAGCCATGAGGCTCTGGAACTAGACCAGTTCAATTTTACAATCCATATCGGTATGGGGATACCAGATAAGGAACGTTCACCATCAACCTTGACAATTTTAGAAAATCACTAAGATTTATGGTTTTAAGCATGCCGTTTTTTACTACGACTGCTTTCGTATTTAGTATACGACAATTTGAAAATTTAAGCAAATAAAAAAACAAAAAAACATCACGGCAAGCCGTGGATGTGAAGTTATCTAAGGAAGGGGTACGTGCTTTGCTCACATACAATTACTACACTGATATTCAGGCTCTATATGAAGTACCTGAACTCAATAAAGAAAGTGTTATCGCAAGTTCTGAGCCTATGGATAGTATCGAGTTACTATGGAATGAATACATGAGTGATGAAACGATACGAAGATATAAATACACTGACAGAGAAAGTGGTAAAAAATATGAACATCGTTTTGGATATTCAATGACAATTCTTTTACCTAATTCTATTTTGTTAGAATCGTATAGCAGTATTGCTCACAGCATTATGGGTGAGTTACTAAAGACACACAAACAAGTGTCATGGATTGCAGAAGCTACAAAACAAGGTAAAGGAACTTATATTACATTTACCTTGTGCTTAGCAAAACGGTATAAAACGGATAAGAGAGTTAAGGTGTTTTATACTCATGACGTTTATAAGCATAAAACTAAAAAACACTTTATAGCTGCTGATGATCCAAATGCTTATTTAGCTCATAAAGCAGGTGACATTAAATCTGAAATTCAAACAACCTGGAGTAAAAAGATACGTTTATTTGAAATGGAAAAGTCTGAGTTTATTGAAAACTTCATACCGATGCTTAAAAGGATTGTATGCAGAGCAATCAATAAAGTTAAGAAAATAAAGACTGGTAATTATCTTAAATCAATTAAACATACATTGCTTGCAAACAAAAAGAAGACGACTTATTACAATATTAATATTCGTTACTACAATGATTTCGTTTCAGATGCGAATCTAAAACTTAGGTACTGGGAAAACGCAATATATTCTGATGGTAAGTATTACCAAGATGAAGGATTAATAAGAGAATGGAATGCTCTCAAACAAAGATTTCTAGCTTATACAAAGAATCGCAAATTTAGAATAACTACTACTGGAAGTAAAGTTATTAAGCTAAGTTTAAACCCCTGGATCAATACAGTAACATTCAGAGAAAATATACAGTCAATCCACGAATTATTTGACAACAGCTTAGATAAAATACTGATAAAATATGTGACATTTTAAATAGAAAAAGGAGATTAAGAGATGAAAATATTGGTTATTAAAACAACACATACATCCTGGATGCACAAACTACCTACTAACAAAGAAATGAATGTAAAAACATTCTGGGACAAGTGGGAACTATTAGATAAAATGTGTAGAAATAAGTATGATCGCAGTCTTGCAGAAATGATTCGTAATGATACTGAATTACCTTTACGATACGAATCAATTAATAAAGAAATTAAAATGCGAAACTACAACTGGAATAAGATATTTGAAATACCAGGGCTAAAAGTCTTAGAAATAAAGTTATAAAGAGTGTGAGCAAATTTGCTCACTATAACGAAAGGTATATTGCTTATGAAGATGAACTATGAATCAATCAAAAGAATGGAAGAGTTTAAAAAGATTATCCTTTCACTTGCTGCAATAGCAACTGTACTTTCAATTCCTACAATAACATTAATGATGGGAATCGTTCCTGAACTAACAAAGTATACTCTAATTCTCACGGTTATTACGGATGTTACTGTGCTTATCAGAGTGTTGATTCTTAACAGACAAATAAGCAATTTGAAGAGATTTCTGTTAGATAACGATTAAAAAATACAAATAAGCAATATAAGAGTATAACAATAATTATTTAAGTGAAACCAAATTGAGCAAATTTGCTCACAAAAATGAAAGGACATAATTTATGAAACCAATTGAAATTGATGAACAGTTTGTAAAAAATTGGATAGAACGAACTTCATGGGTTTGTGAGGTTTGTGGTTGTACTGAAGATAGGGGATGTGTTGGAGGGTGTCACTGGGCTGAAAAAAATCTATGTAGTCTTTGTTTTGAACAAAGAAGAGATTTAACACCAGACCTAATAAGAGTTGTGGAAAACACAAGACAACAAATTATTAAACTCTTCCAAGATGCAGTCTGTGGGACAGGTGATACATATAACTTTGGATGGAGCGGAATTGAAAAACATCTTTCAAACATATTAGAAAGTATTGATTCTATTGAAAACATTATTAATTCTAATTGTACAGATAATAAGGAGTAGCATATGTCATACGAAGAATATGAATTAGAGCTTAGAGAATTGCAGTCAGACATTAAGAAAATGAATAAAGTGGTTCTACTGATTGTTCTATTAACGACAATCTCTGTCTGGTTAATGACGATAAATAAACTAACTAGCCCAATGTTTAGTTTATTACTAGTAATGTTTAGTTCGTCACTAATTGTTCTTATTTTGGTGGAAAGAGCAAGAAGAGAGGATCGATTGGAAACTTACAACAATGAGTTCCTAGGTTTGTCATACAAGCAACTAGTTCAGATAGAAGAAGAGATAAATAACGCATATGAAGACTGGGATAATTTAATGAATAATGAACAGTATAAAAAAGTAATGATACATCTTGACTATGCAAATTCAAAAGAAGCAAAGATTAGACAGGAAAAAGTTAAGGAAGAGGTTGCACTTAACATTCAAAATATCATCAATGGTAAAGAAGTTAATATTGTAAATGAGTGTAACGATGATGACTTGAGTGACTATTATGATTGGCGAAAAGATCTCTATCATCAGATTTTAAATGTTATTTATATTAAAGAAGAAATTAATGAGATGTTGAGTAGCAATTTATCAAATAATATCATGCTGGATGAAGTCTTAAGACTCATTGAATCTAACATTGATATAGATAAATTATTGCTTGTTTCAAGAGAAATTAATGATGATGGATATTTAGAACGTTGGTATAAAGAGCATACTGCCTATATAAAAGATAAAGAAAAATGAGGTTAGTAGATGGAGATTATAAAATGAAATACACGATAGCCGAACATATGCGGGATATATTGATTGAAAATAATACAAATACTGTTTGGTATGGATGTCTAGATGAAATTCACGAATGCGCAGTTCGATCAGGAATGTATGACCGAGTAAGAGGAAAGTTTGGTAGTCATCCGTTGAATATCAACAGTAAGGTATTATCCGCATTATCACGAAGTGATTTATTTGAAGAATATCGAATTAAGCATATTGGAAGACCAGCTCGATCATTTAAATTGATTGAGGAACATGAAACCGAAACAGTGAGCAAACTTGCTCACAACAAAGGAGAACAGAATGAATAAAGTTATCGCATTATTAAACATGAAGGGTGGCGTTGGAAAAACTACATCCAGCATCAATATAGCAACAGGACTTGCAAACAAAGGATTTAAAGTATTGCTTATTGACTTTGATCCACAAGCAAATTCAACAGATATCCTATTGGATATTCAACAAGATGAAATATTCATCAATGATGATGTTTCAGAAGCAATCAACAACTTTGATGCAGCATCACTTAAAGAAATACTAATGAAACTGAATAAGTATGAATACTCAGAAGTATTTATCGATCAGATGTTGTTTGATCCAAGTATTCGTCAAACATATCAGACACAAATCGAAAATCTACACATCATCCCATCACGACTTGAACTAGCTAATGCAGAAAAAACAATTCGTAACGGTAATGAAGCGATTCACAACAGATTATGGAATGTAATAAAAGGAGTAAAAAATGACTATGATTATATTCTCATTGACTGTCCACCAATTATCAACGTCCTAACAATAAATGTACTGAATGCTGTTGATGAAATCATTGCTCCGATTAAAATTGACCGTGGTGCAGAAAAAGGACTTATTATGACAATTCAAGAACTTATGGTTATTGCAACAAGCTATGACTTAGATATTCTAATTCGTCCGCTATTTACAATGGTAAATCAAAACAACACACAGAAACGAAGAATTGAAGTTTTAAGTTCTTTCAAAAATGATATTGTAAGACCTATTGAATCACAAATTCGCTTTCAGGATAAGCCTGTTAATGAATCATCCTTTAAAAACAAGCTAGTAATAAATGATACTAAGGCAAATGTTGGACAAGACTATCGAAACGTTGTTGATGAGCTTATTGAGTTATGGAAATAAAAAACGTCATTAATTATGACGTTTGATTGATAAGTCTGTATATTGGTTTACATAAGATTGAGAAACCAGAAGGTACTACAAACAAAAGAAATGTAATTGATAATACCCACTGACCAATATTTGTTGCCATTACTAAAAATAAAATGAATACTGTTGGAATTATCAGGATGACAGAAAAATATCTGTGTAGCATTTTGCTTCCTTCTCCAAATTCATAATCCAAGTAATGAGCGTATTTTGATGCAAGTGAGTAGGGTAAATCAAAAACGCAAAATAATGCAACAATGAATTTTATTGTTTGAATGATTTCTATCATAATAAATCCTCCATAACTTAATCAAATTATATCACATAATGGGTAATAATACCCCCAAGGAGTTAAAAATGAAATTAGGAGTTAATTTAAGAAGAATTAGAAAGTACAAAAATTATACATTGCGTCAGTTAGGTGTTAGAACAGGGTTAGATCATTCTGATATTTCTAAAATTGAAAGAGGAATCAGAACAGATGTTACTATTCAAACAGTAATTAAACTAGCAGCAGCGCTTGAAGTTAGTTTGGATGATCTAGTATTAAAGGATTTATCACAAAAATGAATATAGGATGTGTGAGCAAATTTGCTCACGGAAGGAGAAACAGTAAATGAGCATATTAGAAGAAATGATTAATGACACAACTCGTAGTATGCAAGTATCCAAAGTTATGGAACTAGATATCGATGATATCGAGCGTAACCCGTTAAATACTGCGCCTATGAATTATCTTTATGATTTAGAAGAACTTATAAAGACAAACGGTATCATTGAACCTTTAATTGTATATAAGGTTGGTAATCATCAATATCGGTTACTTGCAGGTGAAAGACGCTATACTATTGCAAAACGATTAAACTATACAGCACTTCCTACAATGATTGTTCCAAAGCCAAAAGATGAAGTAGAAGAGATGTTGTTAATTTCTTTGCATAACGTTAAACGACCTGATGATACAGAAACGATGCGTGAAAAGATTAAACGACTGGATGAAGTTGCTAGTCTGAAACGAAGTCGTGGTGACGAAGATATGAAGGGAGTTCGTAATACCGAATGGATATCACAACAACTCTCAGGACTATCCCCACGAACGGTGCAAGAGTATCTTACTGGTAAGTATTCTGAAGATGCTTTACAAACTGAAGATAATAAACCAAAGGATGAAGTAAAGAAAGCAAAGCTTAAAACTGTTGTCAATCAAATGATGAAACTAAGAAAAACATTGGAAAATGTACCTTTGTTAGAGATGGATTATAACTATAAAGACTTAAACGATTTTGAATACGAATGCAGCGAACTCTTTGCGTTTCTGAGTCGTAATGGTGCTGATATCCTAAGAGCAAAGAAACAGATGCAGGAAAACGCTGATAAAAAACAAATGCTGGAAGATAATGAAGAACAATTAACGTTACACGATTTTGGAGTGTGAGCAAATTTGCTCACGAAGGGAGATTAGACTATGGTAAAAATATTTGATTTAATGGCATATGTGGTTTATTGGATGTGGGATAGACTCGTAGATTTAGTAAACATATTCCTTTATGTTGACTCATGGATCACGAAACCATTTTATATGATTTTCAATTATGAAAGACCTGATACTTTATTAGGAGAGATATTCATGTTGATTGCAGGTCTAATCTACCTTGTTGTAGCGTATGGATTCATAATTTATGGATTGTATCAACTGCAAAAACTACTTCGTAAGAAGATAAGAAAGGAGAATTAAGTATGAACTATTTTAAAAGAATGTTACCAGTGGTAGGAGCTGCTGCTTTAGCTACTTTAATATACTTTCTATCCTTACTCTTTGATGAACCTGTAAGAACTGTAATTATTGGAATCGGTGCATTGGTCTTCTTAACAGCAATTGTTTATACCTTGTTTAGTGAAAGCATTCAAACAGCTAAAGACATAAGAAAGATTTACAGAAATGCAAAAGGTAAGCAAGATGACTGATCTCATTAAAAAACTCATGCGAAGATTAGGGAATCATGACAACATCGAATTATCGAGACATGAAATGTTTTCACTCGCCCAGGGCATTGAAGATGATTACAGTGCAAAGAAAGCAGTTGGTGACTTTCTAATTAGTTATATAGAGAATGGGAATAAACATTTGTTAGAGCAAAGCAATACGACATTCAACAGCCTTTACCTTAAGCTTAAAAATAATGAATTGACAGATTATGAACTTGCACAGTTTATCATGATGATATTGGAGGTAGTTAAAAATGAAAAATCCTTTTATTGACAAGAATGATGATTGGGAAATCATAAAAGCAGTCAGACTTGATTTGAAAAAGCCCGAACAAGGAGTAAGAGAATTATTTGACCTTATTCTATCGGGTCATGGACAAGTTGGTGTGCTTGATGGGAAGATAGTATATATACCGAGTAAGGACTATCACATTCATTATATGAGATCATCTTCTTCTGTAATTCGTATGACTGATGGCAATGGTGAACCCATGAGTAATGAAATGAAACTAGCATTATTAGAGGACTGGCAATACTGGGAAAATGAGGTCTTATCATTTAATATTTCAAAGATAAATAAAGCTTTATCAAATGTTTCCTATAATGAAAGAATGATTTATCTAGATGGAAGAATAAATACTGTAAAGTACAAGGATATTCTTTATAAATATAATTTGAGTAAACGAAAATATTATAAGCTTGTTGGAAAAGTTGATAAATTTATTATTCATGAATTTAAATTATATTCTAATAAACAAGAAGAAAAAGCTATTGAGTATATAATTGAAACATTAAAGAAATATGACAAAACCACAGATAAAACTAATTGTCAAGACTTTATTGAAAAAAGTTCAACAAGAAGAAAACTCATACAAACCCTTTATTCAGTGGGTTAAAACATAAATCACATAATTGTTCCCGCTTGAGCGGGAATGAAAATCATATAATATGGTATAATATACTTAATAAGAAGCGTAGAAGAGCGAGCAAGTATATTGCCTCGCTTTTTTTCTTGATAGAGACAGTGTATTATAAAGGTGAGAAGTGAGCAAATTTGCTCACGAAATATAAAACGGTGTAAATTACCTAGGAGGAACTTATGGATAAGATTAAGAAATGGCTTGAGCCGAAAAAGAATAAACTAATTGCAGGAGTGATTACAGTTTTAGTTTTAGCTGGTGTAGGATTTGGAGTATGGAGTCTTTCTCAATCAAAATCAGTTGAACCTGTTATTGTGTTCAAAGAAAATATTGTATTTGAATATGGAGAAGATGTATCTAATGACATTAATAAATTAGTTGGCAGGATATTAGACGAGGACGATAAAAATAATGCAAATGTATTGACAAGCTACGTTAAGGATGATGATCATGAGCAAATATTAAATGAACTCAATGCTGATAACAAGAATGCGGTCTATTTTGTGATTGAAGAAATAAAAACAGATGTTGCGAGTTTTGGATATCAAGAACGTGCAAAAGAAGTTGGATTAATCAAACAAGATGGTTCGCTTCCTGATTATGAAACAGAAGTACTGACGAATAATGAAAATCTACTTCATTTACTTAATGCTGGTGGTAATTCTGAAAAGACAGAAATTAAGGAAATTGAAAAGTATAAAACAAAAGTAAATGCAATTAAAAATAATGAAGTCTTAAAATCATTTGATTTTGAATATGTTGTCATTGACTCGCAAGCACCCGTTATTGAAGGTGTAAAAGATATGGAGATAGCTTTTGGAACGGAAACATTAGATTTAACTCATATAAGTTTTACTTCTAAATTAGGTGGTAGTGTAATAGACATCGAAATTAAAGGTGACATAGATACCTCAGTTTCAGGACAATATGAAATGAAGGCAATTGCTACTGATGACAATGGTAACGTCACAGAAAAGACTTTTATTGTAACTGTTCTCGAAGAAGAGAAGTTTGTAGAACCTGAAGTAGAGACACCAACAACTCAAACACCTAGCAATACAGGAGGAACATCAAGCACTAACAAGCCTTCTAACAATAATGGAACATCAATCAATAACAATACCACAGCACAAAAACCTGCTGAACCAAGTAAACCCGTTGAAAAACCAAAAGAACCTAGCAAACCTGCTGAACCTGAGAAACCAAGTCGTCCAGCACCATCTGCTCCTACTGGTATGAAATATTACAAGGATTATGGGACAAGTGAAGGTTGTATAGCGGTGATGCACGAAGTGGGAAGAGAGCATGTAAGAGAATGGCATGACAATTTCTGTGATATGTGGGGTTACATGTACTACACACCAAGAAACTAAAAGAAGCTGAAAAGCTTCTTTTTTAATATTATAAAGAGAGGTGAAATTATGAATAGGGAGCGTTCGCCCTAAGAAGTTATTGAGACAGTCAAGAGTGACTGTCTTTACTTTTGTTTTCTAAAACAAAAAAAAGGAGGACTTTATGAGAAAACATAGATTTAAGATACGTGCATTGAAACGAGCAATCATGAGTTTTACTTTATTTTGCTTATCAATGCTCATGGTACTGACATACATGACAACGGGAGTTAGTGCAAATGATGATGAAGTCTATTTTAATGATGACATGAGTGTTGTGATTAAAGTAGATCGAAAACTTGATAAAGATGGACTGAAACTTGACTTATTGGTTAATACTGAGAAGAATATCACAGTTGAAGATATTCAAGTTCTAGGTGAATCCATTAAAAATGATGATTTCCTATATTCATACGCAGTAGGAGAGAACGGAAGTTATAAATTCTCGGTAATCACTACACGTATTGAAGAAATTATCAAAGACAATGAAGAAGTCGAGATAATTGAAAGACAAGAGACGTTCATCTTTACTCTGAAAGTGGATGAAATCGTTGATGTTCAAGAAGAAAATGAAACTCAAGCACAAGTTGAAGAAAAAACTGAAACAGACCTTGAAGCTGAACTTCTTGACCCAAGTGAATTAGTAGAAGAAACTAAAGACACCAATGTTGATGCTCTACCTGAAGATAATCAAAACACAGGTACTGAGGTTATTGAAGAAAAAGAAGTTATCCCTGATGGAACAGTTGTAAGACAACTTGATAAACTTCCATCTATGAGTGAAATTAACTCTGTGTTAGCAGATGATGAGTATATTCTTTACGACCAAGAAACAGGGCGTATTGATGTGATTAAAGACTCACAACGAACACAAAATATTACAAGACAAAAGCGTGCAACAACCTCAGCAGTCACTAAAGGTAAAATACTGTCACAAGGAATATCATTCTATTGGAAGGCAAATCCTTCTTTTGCATGGAACTTACCAGGTGGTATGAGTGAGTTCTTCGTGAACGCCATAGATGCCTACTGTATCGAACCTGGAGTCTTGGATGTAGAAACTTATAACGCAGTAGCAACCGACCTTGCAAGTGTTGGTGAAATTCGGGTTATGGATGGTCGATTATACACTACTCTAACTCAAGACCAACAAAAGAGAATGGAATTAATTGCTAACTACGGATATCGTTATGAAGGACATCAAACCGATGCTTATCGATGGGCTACTCAAGTCTTAATCTTTGAAACAGTAGGATGGGGCTTCAATTCTTACGGAACACTTAACATAACAAATGAAATTGCAGAAATTGAAAGATTAGTTGCTTCACATAGAAGTAAGCCAAATTGGGATGGTACGGAAAAAGAAGTCAAGATTGGTGATATTGTTGACTTATCTAATCCACTAAATACAGACTTTATAATTTCTTCTCATGAGGGGCTTGATATACTTGAAGACAGTGGAACGACACTACGAGTTAAAGTCATTGATAAGAATGCTACACTTATCATGGATAAGAAACAAGGGAGTTCAAAAGGAACTTCTTACATCTATACTGATGGACACAGTCAACGAGTAGGGAACTTTGCTTTAGGTGACCCAGTATTCACAATAATCGATTTTAAAGTAGTATCACACTCACAACGATTCTTGAAACTTGGAGAGAATGGAGAGCCTCTTGCTGGTGTTAAGTTTAGAGCTTCCTACAACAACACCCTTGATTCAAATGGACTTCTTGTTGATGGATGGGACTATGTAACAGGATCAGATGGATATACCGCTTATGACACTTGGAATAATGATGGAGCTGTGGTTTATGTTCAAGAAATCCAAGCCATCGCACCTTATGTAAATAACAAGGAAATCAAAACCTTTACTGTTACAGCAGGGTCAGAAACAACACTATCCTTTACCAATGCTAAAGCTGTTGGTACAGCATCAATCGCTAAGACTGAAAAGGGAACAACAACACCAATTGCAGGAGTTGTGTACGATTATGTTCATTCTAGTGGACAAGTTGTCGATACAGTAACAACCAATGCTTATGGTATCGCAACTACTGGAAAACATCCTTTAGGTAGTTACAGTTTTGTAGAGAAATCAGTACCTGCACCCTATATCCTTGATGCAACACCAATCCCTGCAAACCTCGTCTATAAAGACCAACATACAGCCGTTGTCTCTGTTTCTGTTAAACAAGAAAACAGCAAAGCTGTAGGAAATGCTTCCATTACAAAGACAGAAAAAGGAACAAATACACCAATTGCAGGTGTTGTCTATGATTATGTTCATTCAAGTGGTCGAGTTGTAGAAACACTTACAACCAATGCTCAAGGAATCGCAAAGACAAAGAATCACGATTTAGGAAATTACAGTTTCGTTGAAAAATTTGTCCCAGCACCATACATCCTTGATGCAACACCAATACCTGCAAACTTAGTCTATAAAGACCAACATACAGCAGTTGTATCGGCATCAGTTAAACAAGAAAACAGTCGAGCAGTAGGACGTATTGAAGGGATGAAGGTTTCCAATCATGGTGACCCATTACAAGGCGTTAAGTTAAATGTATTGAACGCTTCTAATACAATTGTAGCTTCACTTGTAACAGGAGCAGATGGAAAATTCTCTACTGGTGAATTACCATTAGGCACATACACCATTGTAGAAACAGCAACCATCAATGGTTTTGTCCTAGATAAAACACCACATACAGTCACACTCGCATATAAAGACCAAGTAACACCAATTGTTCTTGTAAGTAAAGAAATACCAAACAAACATCAAAGAAGTGATGTTGTCATTTCAAAGACTGAAGACAATTGGGATACAATCTTCCCTGAATACAATGGCATTACATTAAGTGGTGCTACCATTGAGCTATTTGCGAAGACTGATATTTATGAAGGTTCAAAACGCATTTATCGTTCAGGCGAATTGATTGGTCGAGAAATTACCAACTCAGTCGGACAAGTGATTTATCATAACCTACCTATTGGTGAATTCTATGCAAAAGAATCCAAAGCGCCTCAGGGTTATCAACCATTCAACGGTCAATGGGATATTTCAATCAAGTATGATGGTAACAATCCAACTGTTGAAGTAACTCGAACATCTAAGACTGTAACGAACCAAGTTGATTATGGTCGAACACGACTAATTAAGTCAGGTAATAATGGTCTCGTCTTACTTGAAAATGCTCACTTTGGCTTGTATCGAGAAAAAGATGATAAGCTTATCTTTGATGGATATACAGACAAAAATGGACAGTTAGAATCTCCAGATATTCGTACAAATGAAAGACTGTATTGGCAAGAGATAAAAGCTCCAAGTGGATACATTACATCTGACCGTAAATATCCTGTTACAATCACTGAACATGGTGAAACAGCATGGGTCATTGCAGTCAATGAAATGGCGAAAGTGAAGTTAAGAATATTCAAACCTAACTCAGAAACACAAGAACCATTAGCTGATGCACACTTTAGAATTCTCAATACAGATACAAATGAATGGGTAGTCATCAAAACCCAACAAGGTAACAACGTTGTAGAAGTGAGTGAATGGGTAACTGATGAGACAGGATACTTCACAATGGAAGAATACCTGTTAGCAGGTAACTATCGTCTCATCGAGACAATTGCTCCTGAAGGCTTTAACATAGCTGATCCAATTGACTTTGTAGTTGATGAAAACACGAAAGTTGTAGAACTAGAAGTCATTGGAAAAGTTTTAGATATGACTGTTGAGAACAGACCGATTCGCTCTGACATCGCAGTAGCTAAAGTTTCTAAAGAAACTGGTGAACACCTTCCCAACTTCCCAATGCTCCTTACAAGTCTCAGTGATATGAGTACAGTAGAACTTCTTACCAATGAAGAAGGAATCGCACTTTTTGAGCAGTACCTGTTTGGAGCATACATGGTTGAAGAAATTGGCGTTGATGGCGAGTACCTCATTGATCGTACACCACAATTCATCAACATTACTGAAGATGGTATTGTGTATGAAGTAACATTCGAAAACTCGAAACCAACGGGAACAGTGGAATATACAAAGACTGATGAAGACACTGGAGATGCAGTCAGTGGAGCAGTTTATCGAGTATGGAATGATGAGGGAACGTTTGAACAAGAAATCGAAACCGATGAAAATGGCAAATGGATTCTAACAGGACTTCCATTAAGCGATAACTACCATTATCAAGAACTTCAAGCTCCTTATGGCTATATCATTGATGAAACAGTTTATGATTTTGAAATCAAGTATATTGATATGGATACAGCTGTTATCACTAAAGACTTTGAAGGTACAAACAAACACTTCATTGGTGAGTTTAAAGGATTAAAACTTGATGAAGATACCAAAGAGGCATTACAAGGAGCAATCTATGAATTCACGCTTCCTGATGGTTCAACGGTACATGTAGAAAGTGATGAGAATGGAGAGTTTGGCTTAAGCGAACTTGAAGAAGGTCACTATACCTATACAGAAATAAAACAACCTTCAGGCTATACAATTGACAGAACTGTTTATGAGTTTGATATTGAATATGAAGACCAATATACACCAGTAGTTACGGTAAGTCATGAAAGAGTAAACAAAGCAAACAGAACAGTCATCATGAAAGTTGATACAGATGGTAATCCACGACTTGCACAACTAGAACTTTATAAAGTTTTAGAAGATGGTAGTCGTGAGTTTGTGCTGTCACTTCAAACAGATGCTGAGACTGGAAAAGCTGTATTAGATAAACTTACAGATGGTAACTATCGTGTAGTTGAGACATGGGTTGAAGCACCTTATTTTGTAGATAAATCACAAAACGAAAAAGAACTTATTATCACAGCAGACCAAAATGAGTATAGTGTAACATTTGTGAATGACACAGTTAAAGGTCGTTTAGTAGGGCTAAAACAAGATTACAAGGAAGGCTTTGGAGTAGCAGGAGCTGAATATGGACTCTTTACACTTGAAGACGAACTTGTACAATCAACACTTACTGATAAAGATGGTCGTTTTGTATTTGAAGGCTTTGACTTAGGCGAATATTACCTACAAGAAATCGCAACAGTGGAAGGATATCGTCTTGACGACAATAAATATCCAGTAAGCTTTGAATATGTTGATGCTCATACACCTGTCATTATTCGAGAGTTAAATGTCAAAGAAATGAGAGTTCCAGAGATTGGTACAACAGCAAGCTTTGGTGAACGAGACAAACAAGAACCAAACATCGTTACACTTGTTGATAAAGTTCGTTACCTTAACCTTGTGATTGGCAAAGAGTACACAGTAAACGGACTCTTAATGAATCCTACTACTGGATTACCAATTTTAATTGATGGTAAGGAAGTCACAGCTACAACAACATTCATCGCCGAGAAGCATGATGGCTTTGTAGAAGTGTTCTTTACATTTGATGCAAGTAAGTTGGAAACGAAGAAAGTCGTTGTGTTTGAAGACCTACTTGAAGAAGATACACCAATCGCATTCCACCATGATCTTACAGATATTCATCAAACAGTGGAAATCCCTGAAATTGGTACATCACTATCCTTTACAGAACGTGATAAACAAGAACCAAACATTGTGACACTTACTGATGTTGTTTCATACAATGGACTTGTAGTAGGTAAAGAATATACTGTGACTGGTGTTCTTATGGACTTCCATACAGAGAAACCAATTCTCATTGATGGTAAAGAAATTACAGCTTCAACAAGCTTTATTGCTGAGTCCACAAGTGGCACTGTTAATGTAGAGTTTGTCTTCGACCAAAACAAACTTACGACGGATAGAGTCGTAGCCTTTGAAAAAGTAGAAGAAGGCGAAAGACTCATTGCAGTTCATGCAGACATCAATGATCTTGAACAAACTATCGACATTCTTACATACCGTATCTTGAAGAAAGATAGTGGAACAAAAGAAGTTCTGAAGGATGCTGAGTTTACTCGATGGGACATCGATGGTAATGTGATTGAAGTTAAATCTACGGATGAAACTGGTGTTGTAGAGTTTAAATTATTCTATGGGGAAATCAATACTGCTAAGGAGACAGATGCTCCACTTGGCTATCTATTAAGTGAAAGAATCGTAACAATGGATACCACTGAGCATGAAGATGGTACACTTTTTGAGGTTGAGTATCTAAATACACCGAAACCAGCAGGTATGCTTCCACCAACAGGAGTTGATAATTCATCATTCTTGTTTGCCTTGCCAATGATCTTATTGGGAATGGTATTATTGATTGCTGCAATCATCAAGAAACGTCAAGCAAGAAGTGAAATGACTGGTTTTTCAACAGTATCATTAAACAAAGGTTCAAAATTCTATGAGCAGTTTGTAAATGATGAATCTCATGAAGGTAATAAATATGTGCATGGAACAACAACACCAGGAACAAACAAGCATACCAACCAAAACTCTTCCTCGCATTCAAGCGAGAAAGATGATTCACACGGCAATAAACTAGAGTAAAGTTTTTTGTGAGCAAATTTGCTCACGAAAACAAACGACCAATAATAAGGCGTGAGCAAATCTGCTCACGTCTTTTACTTTAAAAGAAAGAAGGATAACAATATGCCTAATATAAGTGTTTTAGAAATAGTAGTAACAGTAATCGTAATCGCAAGTGCAGTTATTGCTTATAAGCTCTACAAAAAAAGAAAAATAATGATGAATAGTCGTGAGCAAATTTGCTCACGGCACTGTGAAGGAGTTTTATGAAAAAGTTAAAAAAGGCAAAAGATGTATTTTACATCGAACAAGCATTAAGTAAAAGAGTCAATAAACCAGAAAGCCGAGTTGATAAATCTCTTGAAATTAGTAGAGAGTGGATGAAAAATGATGGACTCTTAGCCTTTAAAGATGACTCAAACCTTTTGTTACTTCAACTTGGAGAGGAAAATGAACCACTACTTGTGAGTGGTGATGATGCTTACAGTCAATTCACTTTTGTAAAGAATATTGTTAAAGGATATAGCTCTCATCATAAAATGTTGGTGTTTTCTCAAAAAACAATTAATAGCTTTTCTACTTCCAAAGCTACTGTAACGTCTTTAGGTTCGTATGAACCTTTAATTGATGGTATTCATCAGTTCTTAAATGGGAAGCTTCAGTGTCTTGAAATAGATGTATCAGATTATCGTCAAATAAAGCACAATGATGAAAGAACAGTATTCATGCTGGTAAGTCTACTTGTCGGGTTAAAAACAAACATTACAGGGTCACGCTTTTTAATTGTTGATAGTAACATCATTGATGATTCTCTTATGGAAACGCTACAATCTCTTATCAGAACAATGAGGGAACACAATATAATAATTGTGATCTATGGCACAGGGGATTCATTGGAACGGTTTATTACAAGTCCACTAACACAAGACATCATCCTAACAAGAACTGAATGTAAAGCGTCTCTTCCTCATTCATTAAGAATGAAGTTTGAGAAACAAGCTAAAATGGACTTATCGAAACTAAAAGAAGATGAAGTAGTCTATTTGAATGAAGACGAAATGAAGATTTTAACATACCTAAAATGGGAGGACGAAAACCATGTTAAATGATGTAAAAATAATTGGTAATTTAGCAGCTACACCCGAACTTGTTAAATACGGTGATGGTGAAGATGATGTGTGTTCATTTGCAACGTTAGCGGTTGAGAGAAAGAGCAATCGTGAACGAGTTGACTGGGTTGAATTTGTTGTTTATGGGAATCTTGCTCGTAATCTTACGAAGTATAAGAAAAAAGGTGACACGATTCTTGTCGAGGGAGAAATCCAAAGTTATAAAAAAGACAAAATGACTGAACAAGGCTTTGTAGGTAATCGTATCGTCTATCTAAAGAATGTTAACACAAACGAACAGAAACCAAGCAATCCAGAAACTAACAAAGAAGAAAAAGAAGAAATTAAGAAACCAACCCTTATTGAAAAGGCAGCAGGTTTCTTTAAGTAGTGAGCAAATTTACTCACGAAGGGATGTGATGAAATGAAAAGGAGTCTTAGTGTTCTTTTAGTTCTGATGCTACTCAGTGGCTGTTCTCAGAGAAAGAATCTGGAAATTGAATTTGATACTGACACATTTGAAGTTCATAAGGTTAAAAACACATGTGAGTTAGTAATCCGTGTCAATGGTAAGCCCGTTGATGAACTTGAAAGTAAGAACAATACTTTACTATCAAATGGTAATGTAGTGCATTGTTCAGTAGTTGATATGGAATCTGTTGGTGAGAAAACTGTGATTTATGAGTTGGATGGAATTCAAACAGAAAAGACTTTTCAACTTGTTGATACAACTGCACCATCCATTCATTTCGACCAAGACAGTATTAGTGTAGAAGAAGGCAATGAATATTTTAAACTTCTCGATGTCATTAAGGTCACTGACAACTACGATAAGGATTTTTATGTAGGACTCGATGGTGCTTTTGATATCCATCAAGCAGGAGAGTATCACGTTAAAATTTTGGCTAAAGATTCATCCAACAACGAAGCTGAAAAGTCTTTGGTAGTAAATGTTAAACCAAAAGAGAAAGAGGTTGTAACTGTTATAGAAAAAGAAACAGTATATGTTCAAGGACACGGTGGACAGTCAAGTACAAGTCCTGTACCTGCACCAAGCACACAGAAGCCCTCACAAGGAGCAAAACCATCCAACAAAGACTTCTTACATTCTGATGGTTATAACTTGAATACAGCCTATTCTGCGTGCCTTGCGTATGCAAAAGAAGTCAATGCAAAGGGATGGGGAGTCTCGTGTACATCAATTGATAGCGTCGATGGCTATTCATTAGGAATGCGAGCAACAATACAATAACGAATTCGTGAGCAAATTTGCTCACACTATCTTAAGGAGAGAAAAAAATATGAAACAATTAAGAATTAAATGGCAGTCATTCATTCAAATAATGAATGAAAAGAAGCAAGTTTTAGCAATTCGCACAAGTCTTATTCTTGTAGGACTTCATGCTTCAATGTTTAGTGTCTTTGCAGAAGAAGAACAAAATTCAGGAGTAAATGGGCAGGCTTTTAAAGACCTTATCGATTCTTTTATAAACCCAATTAAAGATGGTATTCTTTATGCGATTCCAGCATCCGCTGCAATTGGGATAGGAATTATGGCTTTAAAAAACTTCTTTAAGAGTGAAGAACAAAAAGAAGAGTTTGATTTAATTGGAAAGATAGTAAAAACTGGAATGATCGCAGGTCTTGCACAAAGTGTTGCACTGGTTCTTAAAATCTTCAATGTTGTATAGTGAGCAAATTTGCTCACTATTTTTATTAAGAAGGGAGTGACACTATGAAACTCATTACGGATGTGATCCGTATGTTTATATGGGGAATTGTGTGGGCTGTGCTTCAACTATCAGATTGGGTATACGGCATTAGCATGAATGTTGCCTCTCTTGATGTTGGTAACTTCTCAACACTATGGCAGTGGTGGGGAGCATTATCCATGCTTATTGGTAGCTTTGCTACGCTTAGAATGCTAATACTTGTGTTCAAGTATTTCTATGATACAGAATACCAGGATAAAATCGATGTTATTAAAATCCTTACACGAGTCCTTATGGTAAGCCTTGCGATAGCGTTTATGCCTTATGGTGTTAAAACTCTTACAGCAGCTGGAAGTGCAGCAGTCACTAATATGGGAACAACTTTCGGCTTTAAAGGTAATCATGTACCATCGACCATTATTATATCTTCGTTACTTGATGAAAAAGCAGAGACAATTGTTAATGGCGAAACTGTAACAATCATGAAAGAATACAAACTTTCAGATGTCGATATCAATACAAGTGGTGAAGGTGACAAAGACTATAAATTCTTTAACTCAATGGGTGATTTATTCATTGCCTTAATTATGGGTGGCGTTGCGGCAGTCTTCATTCTCTTAATAGGTGTTGATGTTGGGAAACGAATTTTCTCGATAGCAATGTTAGTGCTGATTAGCCCGTTACCGATTTCTGCACTCATCAATCCAGATGATACAAGTTTTACTCGATGGCAAAAATTAGTATTGAGTAATGTCTTATCAAACTTCGTACAAGTTTTACTGTTGAACTTTGTACTAGTTGCTTCGTCATCACCTTGGCTTCGTTCGCAAGGTGCTTTCGCTGCAATTATAGCTTTTATTGGAGGTTTGTTTGCGATTCTAGGTGGCGTGTCAGAAATTAGTAGCATTATTGGTGGAGAAACAGGGACACAAGGAACGCTTCAGCAACTCGCAACCTTACGACAAGCAACTCGTGGAATGGGTGGACGTGGAGGCGGTAAAGGTGGTGCGATTGGTAGAGGATTATCAAACGCTGCAACCCTTGCAGGTGCAGCTGTAGGATATGGAACGGGGCGTTTACTAGGTGGAGAATCAATGGGTTCTATGAACTCACAAAACAGTATAAATAATTCTTCAAGTAAACAAGGATTTAAAGGAAATGAAGCACGTAAAAATGGAAACAATTCGAGAATGTTTTCAAATGCTTCAAACATCGATGGCTCAAGTTCTCAGTTCAATGATTCCAACAAGCAAATGTCAGGATATGAATTTGGAGATAGTCAAAGTGATGCAACAATGCAATCACAATCTTCAAATGAATTCTCTGGTGGTAGAGATGAACGACATCAAGAAAACCGTAATGATGCCTTTACCGATGGATCGTCATCAACAAACAGAGAAAATATTGATGTAAAAGATTTAGGAAACGAAGCTCAAGGCAATGCAAATAGACCACAAGGAGAAGGAATGAAACAAGAAAAATCTTTCTCAAGTGCAGAAGCACGGTCAAATGCAGAAACAACACAAGGTCTTAATATGAATCAACAGGCTCAAGGCAAGGCACAATTTACTAGTGCAAGTCAATCTGACTCTTTAAAAGGACAAAGTGAAAAAGCGCAAAGTAATAATTTCCAACAAGAAAGAACAAATGCCCAGTCAACACAACAACAATCACATGCTGGTTCGCAAGGCTCTCAAAGTCAAAGGTTTTCAAGACAAGGTAGTTTTGCGGATCGCTATGCACAAAAAGCTTACAGCACTAAGGGTAGTAAATTTGCACGTGTTGCTTCTAATTCAGGAAGGCACGTATATCAATCGTCAGTGAATCGTCTTCAACGATCAATGCCTGCACGTACTGCAAGAGCGTTAAAGAACTTAGCAAGTGTGCCTGAAGATTACCAACAAGGGGGTGAATAGAAAATGAGGTTTTATAATCCTGATAACTTTAAACAAGGAAGTCTTATTTTAGGGCGTTTTAAAGCTCGTGAGCTGGTTTACTTATTAGTGTCGATGATAGTTTCAGTTATTCTTATTATCTTTATAGGACAAGCTCTAATTGGTCTTGTAAACCCAATGTTACTCATGTTGTTTGTAATCTTAGCATTACTTCCAGTAGCACTTGCATTTTTCTTTACAACCCCTAAAAGTGGGTATCACAATGCCTTATATTATTTTCTAATTAAAAAACGATTTAAGAAGACACAAAGAAAATATATGTGGGAAGGAATCCAATACGATGATGACGATGAATAAGCGTGAGCAAATTTGCTCACTTGATGAAAGAGGTGATGTTAATGGGGCTTAAAATAACCTGGGAGTCTAAACCTAAAACAGTTAAGCGACAAGTAAAAGATGCGAAGCGTCTTAAGAAAAATGTAGCTTCAACTTTAAAGTGGATGCAAGTAGAGTCAATTGAAAGCGATCATATTGTATTGAAACATGGTAGTAAAGAGAAATACGTGAAGGGAATAAAGCTACAACCAATTAATATCTTTATTGAACCCAAACACGTACAACAGATGCGAGTAGGTAGACTTAGAAACGTATACAATACACTTCCTTTTAAGTTGTACCATTCATTTGTTTTTAACCCAGTAAACTTAGACCATGAATTAACGTATATTGCTCGTAAACTTGAACACGAACAAGATGAAAGCATTCGAGAACCCTTACAAGATGATATCAACAAAATGCTCTTATTCATTGCTTCATGGTATGAATTAGAGTTTTTTATAACCATTCAAGAGTCAAGTATGAAAAAGGTTAATGAACGGTATGAACAATTACAGTATCAATTTGAACATGCGGGATTTAATACTACAACTTTGAACCGTATTGATTATGAAAACTATACTGCATATATATTTGAAAACCAAATGATTAATGATTTCTTGTTCGGACATGGTGCATTTGAGATTCTTAACGATGAAAACATTAGTAAATTTTCGGATGATAAACTCAGTTCAAAAGATATGGAAGTTAAATGGAATGAAGGACAAGAACAAAATGAGAATGAAAGTGAGGTGCAAGCATGAGTCTAAAAAATATTTATGAAAAAAGCCGATTAGCACCTACAAACCTCAACATTAAAGATGATTATTATGTTTTAGGTGATCGTTATATTCGTAACCTACTTGTAGTGGGATTACCAACAGATTTTGACTTAGGGATGTTGTCGCTTTATTGTAGTAACCAAAACGTTAAGCTCTTTATGATTACTGAGCGACATCGGGTGAATATCACTAAAGCACTTCGTAAAGAATTAAAATCAAAACGTAAAGCTTATAAAGAAACACGGGATGATAGTGAAGCGAAACGTCTTGAAATTGAGATTAACTCACTTAGAGACTTTATTGATGAGATTGCATACTCACATGATAAATCTCATAACGTGACAATGGTCTATTCAATTGCAGCAAACACTAAAAAAGAACTCGACCAAGAGGTAAGTGACTTTAAGGAGTCCTTACTTCAAGAAGGATTTAAAACTGTCACTCTTCACAGCGTACAGGCTGAACTGATGAAGAATACGACACCACTTTTTATGGATGATGATATCCCAACTGTAATGAAAGAAAATTATGGTGTTGTAACACCTTCAACAAGTGTGGCTGGACTTTTCCCTTATACGTTTCAAACTCTGAAGGATACACATGGATTCTTGTATGGACGAGAATTGAATCAATCGGGGATTGTTATGTTCAATCCACTTCTTTACCATGAAGACAGAAAAACAGCGATAGCCGATGGACGACTCAATAACAACATCGTTGTATTTGGTGGTTCGGGTTCAGGGAAAACAACAGACGTAGGTCTTATCGTTCGTCATGCAATCCGTGAAAAGTGGCGTATTGTCTGGCTTGATCCTGAGAATAAAAACCGTTACCTAACAGAAAAGTATAATGGTAAATATATACGCTGGGGAACACGTAATGCTCGTATCAATGTCTTTGATCTAAAACCTATCTCTTCTGAAGAAGGAGAAGATGTTGATCCATACGATACAGAGCTTGCTATCTATGCAGCAATTCATGAGTTTAAAACGGTATTAACACTTTACAAAAAAGAAGTAACTGAAAGTATGCTTGATATTGTAGACCGTATTATTATCAAAATGTATGAACGAAAAGGCATAACATTTGATAAAAGCTTTAAAGAATTAAAAAGTACAGATTTTCCAATTGTACAGGATTTAATTGATGAAATTGAACTGCGTATTGAAGAAATCAAAGACGATGAATCATATCGAGTTGATTATGATACATTAAGAGAACTTTTACGCAAACTTGATTCGATGGTTACAACAGACCGATTCTACTTTAATGGACATACTACTTTTAACATTGAAGATGTAAAAAATGGAATGTTATCCTTTGGTGCTAAAACATTTGCTGAGAAAGCAAGTGGATTGTCAGATGCAATGAACTTTATCATGTTTAGATATGCCTGGAGCTTGTGTCTTGATGATACAATACCAAGTATTTTTATTATTGATGAAGCTCACCACTTCTTATTAAAAGGACGAAATGCAGAAGAAGTTGCCACATTCTATCGCCGTAGTCGTAAGTATACAAATATTACAGTCATTGCAACACAAGAACCTGAAGAACTAGATAGTGATGTCATGATTGAAGGCGTAGCTCTTCGAGTTCATGGTAAAGCCATACTCAATAACTCATGTTATAAGATTATCAAGAAACTCAATCATGGAGCAGTAACAAGCTTAAGTCACCTTATGGAATTAAATCCAACCGAACAAGAACGTATAAAAGCATTCGGACAAGGAGATTCATTGTTTGCTTATGGTGATCGCCGTATCCTAATGACAACAATTGCTACTGAGAAAGAACTGTCGGCTATTCAAAATGAATATTGAGCATAAATTCAAGAAGAAAGTGATGATGTGGGGAATCTCTGCTGCATTATCACTCTTGATGTTTGCTGTACCAATTTTTGCAATTGGTACAGTTGTTGCAGTACCAGTACAAGCAGTATCAGATTTCTTTGATGGTATTGGTACTTTTTTGTTTGGTGATGGTGAAACGGATGCCGATCAGTTAGTAGTCATCATACAATCTGCAATTAGTAATTCTGAAACTCAAACACAGATTAAACAAGTTTATACATCGAAAATCGATAATGCAGAAGAACCCATTCCACTTCATCAACTTGTAGTAATTCAACTCATTACAGGAATAGAATTTGAAGATATGAATGATGACCTTTTGGACAGGATGATAGAAGCGTCACTAACACGAGTCAGTAAGACGGTAGTTGATGATGAAGGGAATGAAAGTGTCATTGAAGAAGTAGGACTTAATGAACTGAGTCTTTATGTAGACAACTTAAAAAAACATGAGCCTTTCAAATCAAAGTTAAGTGACGTTGATACTTCAGCAATCGTTCAAATTATTGAGCGTGTCGGAAGTGTGGATGTAAACTCAAGCATTCCTCAAGAAATTATTGATAAATATAAGGGAAAGCTTTTATATCCTTTCAGACAAAAATATGGCGTTGGAGATAGCATTGGCATTTATTATCCTAGTGGAGTACCTGAGATGCACAACGGTTTAGATATACAAGCTCCGTGTGGTGTGAATGCTTATGCGATGGATGATGGTGTTGTTACTCAAGTAGGTAACTGGGATAACTTAAGAGGAAATTACATATTCTGGGAAAATGGAGATATGCAGTATCGCTATCTTCACTTCCAGCAACCAGTACCTCATCGAGTAGGAGACGCAATTAAGAAGGGTCAATTTATGGGAATTGTTGGAAACGAAGGGTATTCGTTTGGATGTCATCTTCATTTAGAAACAAGACACAATGGAGGGGTTGTTGATCCATTAGAAATTCTTGATGCACATAATCCAGTTTTTGAATAAAATTAAGGAGAAAAAAAATTATGGAACAGAAGATTTTAGATGAAATTAAGAACAACACTAGCATGGATATAATGATTAGTGGAGTAGCTGGTAGTGGTAAGACTCTTACTACAAAAAAGATGATTGATATGATTGTAAAGGAAACAAAGAACGACATATTAATTATTTCGTTTGAATCTGAATACGATTATCTCAAACAAGACGACTACCCTCAAGAAAGAATACAAGTAATCAATATGGTGCATAATGATAGCAAAGACTATTATAATGAATTTATGTTGCTTGGTTCAATTATTCAAAGAAATAAAAGTAATGAAAAACAACTTATGATAGTCATTGATGGAGTGAATTATATTGAAGAGAAAAGTTACAGGGTTCATTTAGATAACTTAAGAAACGCAAGAGCATGTAATGTATCAATAGTGGCTACCAATTCAGAAAGTTTTGATGAAAATGAGTATAAACTTGTGATAAAGAAATCGTAAGAGATTTAGGTGTTAGTAATCAGCAATAAACTTGTATGTAATTCTGTTTATGATATAATATTTATACAAAAGGTATCCGACTACCTGGGAAGTTCAAAGGATCGGCACAGTAGGATTCATTAAAGAATCATGGCAGTTTAAAAGGCTGCAAAGGTTATCCGCCTAGAGTGAGTAGTCACTCTAAAGTAAGGCACTCTTGAGGAGTGCCTTTTCTATTGTTTAAACTGTGAGCAAATTTGCTCATTTTATTTATTTATAGATAAGAGGTGAAGTTGTGTGGTATAAAATCGATGAAGAATATTTAAATCATCTTAAAGAAAATGGTGATGAAAGAATACCAGACCAAGATTATGGAATTGATAGTTATAAACCATTCTTTAAATTGTTCACCATTAAAGATATGACATATGTTACTCAGATTAATCATGCTCAAGAAAGACATTACAAGATTAAAGATAACCTAGATTTTACTAGGTTAAGAAATTCAAATGGTAGAATACTGGGTGTTGTCAATCTAAATTATATGTTTCCAGTCTTAGAAAAACATCTCACAAAAATGGATGATAAAGATATTGAAGAAGTAGTTTCTCAAAAGTGGAATCAAGAAAAAATTCAAAGTTATATGGAAATGCTTGAAATCGAGAAACAGCAAATCTTAGAGAGGAACGTCTACGAAAAAGCAGTCTTGTTATATAATGAAAAGCAACTCAATAGACTAGACCCCTTTATGGATAAAAGGGTACTTGATTACACAAATCTTGAAAATAAATGTGTTGAATATGAATTACATCAACATTTCGATAAAGAAGAAATTTCAGTAAGCTCATCTATGGGCTTATTTTTTGCAGATGTGGATGATGAACGTTATACCATAAAATACGATGATCTAAGTCGATTGCACTTAATTAAAGAAGTTCATGAAATAGGATTAGAACTGGAAAAAGAGCAGTCTGTTGAAATCGATATGTCAAAAGATGGTGGAAAATCGTTGTGAGCAAATTTGCTCACGCTTTTAGTTAGAACGGAGGAAAGTAAGTGTCACTACTAGAATATTTAAGCACAGTTACAGTTGAAGAGTTTAGCGAGACCTTGTCTCATATTGCGAATCAACTTGGAGAAATTGCAGCATTTGCATTTATGAGTATGTTTGCAATTATTGCCTTACTACTATTCGTGCTTTGGAATCAACGTAAAAATAGAAAAAACATTGATATTCTACTTAATAATCAAATAGTAATATATGAACGTATCAAAGAAAGCGAGGAACAGTGTTCATGAAAAAAGAACCCAAACAAGAAATCAAACAAGAAGGAGCAATTCTTCTTGATATTTATGATCTCGTTACTAAAGAAGAGTATGACACAATCGATATTCAAGACTCAAGTGTTAAGGAAGAGATTTATGAGCATGAAAGTGGTGAACAGTCATGACACAACAAATTCGATTAAATTATGCACAACAAAAGTTAGTTGATCGTATCCTTGAGCGCCTAGAAGAAGGTGAGATACCTTGGAAGTCACCTTGGAAACATGTCAATGTTGTACCATATAATGCAACTACCAGTACAAAGTATAAAGGATTCAATCAAGTCTCATTAATGATGGAGGCTTTTTCTAAAGGATATCAAGACCCACGTTGGTGTACCTTCAAACAAGCAAAAGAAAAAGGCTGGAGGATTAAGAAAGGTTCGCAAGGAGTGAGCCTATATTATCCATTGCTTTATAATCATGAACTCAAACGGTTTTTAACTGCAAAAGATTTTGAAGGCTTGGATGATAAAGAAAGTGATAAATTAAAAGCTGCATCCACTCTTAGAGATAAATCCTTTACAGTCTTCAATGCAGAACAACTTGTAGGGATTGAAAAACTACCACAGGCAGAACTTGTAGGAGTCCCATTTGAAAGTCTAATTGCAAAGCAAGTGATTAGAGATTTAGAGAAAAATATGGATATAGTTATCGAACATGAAGAGCAAGACCGTGCTTATTATAATAAAGTTGATGACAGAATCAAGATGCCCCATCAAAAACAATTCCTGGGCGAACAAGGATACTATGCTACACTTTTCCATGAAATATCTCATGCAACAGGACATGAAGAAAGACTCAATCGAGACTTAAGTGGTAGTTTTGGAAGTGCTGAATATGCTCAAGAAGAATTGGTTGCTGAGTTTTCATCACTTTTTCTATCACAAAAACTAGGGTTACCGCAGGAACAAAGTGAAATCGACAATGGTAGCGCCTATATAGCCTCGTGGATGCAAGTTTTAAAGGATAACCCACAAGTGTTAGCGTTATCGATAAACAAGGCGAATCAAGCCTATAATTACGTTTACGACAAAGGTAATATAAAGTCTCTAGAAGATGCCTTGGAAAAAATACATGGTGATGCAAAGAAAGACTTAAAGAATGTTCGCCATAATTATGATAAGAGTAATAAAGTCGATGTTGAAGTTTTGAGAAGGGATGTATTGATTACAGATTATGCACAACTTGAACTGGGATTAAATTTAACCCCAAATGGAAAAAATAGAGTGAGTACCCAAGAACATGATTCACTTGTAATATATACAGATAAAAATGATTTCTTTAGGTATTCAACTCAAACTGGTGGTGATATTATCAACTTTGTAATGCACTTCAAGGACTTAGAATTTAAAGAAGCACTTAATGATATTCAAGGTTTCTATCATAAATATCAACCCAGTGTTCAAGAGACAAAAACCTTCAACAAACAAAAAGATGAAAACATAATTGCTTCAATCGAACTTCCTGAACCCGCTAAAGATAATAAGCAGGTTATCAACTACTTATCAAAGACACGTTGTCTACCAGCTGGGCTTGTTCAAGACTTTATTGATGAAGGGTATCTTTACCAAGACAGTCATGACAATTGTGTGTTTGTAGGTAAGTTTGAAGATATGAATGTGAATGCTGTTAGAAGAGCTGCTAAGAAATCTAGTAATTTTAAGGCAGATGTAGAAGGTTCTTACAAACAAGGCGGATTTTACTACGGCAATGATTCTAAAACCTTAATTGTGACAGAAGGCGTTATTGACGCAATGTCGCTCATGGCAATCCGCAGTGATTATAAATCCTTCGACTATTTGTCTGTAAACGGTGTCGGGAATACACATAACGCACTCAAATTTCAAATGGATAAGAGAGAAGGAAAAGATAAATATGAACGTATCATATTTGCACTCGATAATGATGATGCAGGACAGGATGCGACACTTAGAGCGATTAAATTTATGAATAATGAATATCCTGGTATTGATGTTGAGTACACATATCCAGAATCCAAAGATTGGAATGCAGAACTTATTCATCAAACAAAAAAGCACGATGACCCTACATATCAACATCATCACAGTGTCTCTTATGAAATGGGAGGTAAATCAATGTGATGAAAGTCGTAGGGTTTATTTCTAGAAGAATTGATTTAGTTTATGCAATTGAAGGAGTTGATACTGTACCTTTAGCCGCACTTCATTTATTAACAGATGATGGGTTGATAAAATTAATTGCCAAAGGAGATTATGCTGAGCGTTTGTTTGAAGAAGTTAAAAAAGGGATGAAAATAGAAGTCTCTTATGATGATACACAAACTTGGAATGCCTTACCTGAAGGGGATATACCTTCAAGGGGCAAGATACTGAATTACAAATTATTGTCGTGAGCAAATTTGCTCACGACTTTTACATATGGGAGGAATCTAATGAAATCAAGTGTTAAAGAAAGAAATGAACTTATTAAGCAAATGATTAACGAAGGACATGGAGTAATAATTGTTGATCCAAAAACAGAGTATGAAGGATTTATGGAGCGAATAAGAAACCATGTTGATTTAGATTGTATAAAACTTATTGATCCCGAAGTTCAGCAGTGAATCAATTTGTGCTTTTTGAAGTATGCAATGTATTTATTTAAACGGTATAAAAGATCACGTGATGGAGAATATTAAATGCACCAAAGCAAAAAAATAGCCCAAAATGAGGAGTATTATAGGAACTGAAAGAAGAGACTTAAATATTAGATTTAGTAAATCAGAATTCATTGTTAAATCAAGATACAAACAAATATCTCTATATAAAAACATGAATATTGAACCAGTTAAAAGAAAACAAATAATGAAGGAAAAGCCCGCAAGATAATAAAGGTTATATGTAGCCGATGCATAAAGAATTAAATGAAAGAATAAAGTAGTAAGCAATAAATAGAGTTTTCTTTCACGAGAATAAAAGTACATTAAGTCACCTCATTTCATATATACTATCATTAAAATAAGTAATGGTATAGTAATAAAAAAAGTGTATTGTAGAGAAGTCTCAGAAGTAATTGAATTATAATAATATGCATTATAATAACTTTAATGAAAATTTTCTGGACAGACTATTTGTTTGAAAACGCAATTTATCGATGACCCGATGAATTGCGACGGCGCAGCCGAAATGTTGGACGCACTTTCCGTGAGTATCGGGAAGTGAGAAGCGCCGCAGGCAGGAACTGAACTTAAAAACAGCAACTTAAAATGTTTGACCCATTCCCAAAGGGAATGGAAAAAGCGGTTTAAAACCTTAAGGAGAGTAATAATTATTATGGGAATGTATACAGAGTTTGGTGCAAAAATTAAATTGAAGGCAGAAGTGATTTCAGAAGTTGAGAGGTTAATTGAAAGTGAGATATATGAGCCAACCTTTTGGAATGAAGATAAATGCAATATTTACCACTTCTCTGAAAGAGAAAGTATTAGAGAATACGCCAAAAATTTTAGAGCTAGTATGATTACTTTAGAACTAGAAGATGATATCTTGATTGCCTACGGCGATTTGAAAAATTATACTTCGACAATTGAAGAATTTCTTGATTCAGTAGTTATTGAATTTGCAGAAAAAATTATTTTTTCTTATTCGCATTATGAGGAAAGTTATGATGATAATTTTGCTAAAAAGTACGAGCTGAACTGTGGCAATATTATTTACAGTAATATTGATGAATCAACTTGTATTAGACTGATTAAAGAAAACAATTTGTACTCACCACTTTTAAAATGGGTGGAAAAAAACGGTTAAAATTACATGAGCAAATTTGCTCACAGAAAGGAGAATTTCTATGGATAAATATAAGAAAGATAACGATTTTTGGCAAGAAGCACTTAGTACACTTTTTCAAAATAATTGGGATTATACAAAGAAGCATGCAATGGAAATTTTAAATATAAGCGACCCTAATTCACCTATACTTGCATCTATTTTATTAAGTTCAAGTGAATATAGAGATACAATTAAATAATTTCTATAATAATTAGTAATCGGTTATAATCGAGTAAATATTTAAGATTGATAATGAAATTTTATTATGTTTTTAGTACGGGCATAAGGAGTTTGTTAAACAAGTCTGTTTAACAACTCAGGAGAAGAAGTGGGCAACGCCCACTTTTTTAGTGCATAAATTGATGTTTACAAATCGGTTATTTTTTGTAAACAAAGTATAGGAGGTTTAAATGACTAAAGAAAGCAAAGTTTCTGCATATAGATTTAAAAGTAAAACAATAAATATGCTGGGAAAACTCGTTGCACATGAGAATGCAAAAGTAACGAATAAGAAAAATAATGTTGTCTACAATGAACGTGAACTTGTAGAACGAGCAATTGAAACACTTTACTATCAGACTTTTTCTGATAATGTAATGCAAGCAATTATGCCAAGAATATGGAGTGAAGTTTCAAACAAAACAAGTATTATGATTGAACCTTTAGTGTTGAGGTTCGCACAGGTATTAAATCTTATTACTGCAACTGAAGAAGTGAATCGAGAAATGATAGCAGTTTTAATGAGACAAGCTGGCTTTGATATCGAGCCTCTTTATCGACCTAACAACATTTATAATCTTACAGTTGAAGACGAGATCATCTTTGATACGTTTAATGCAGCAATCGATAAAAAAAGACGTGAGCAAATTTGCTCACAAGGAGAAAACCATGAACAAGAATGATAGGAAATTTCAAGCGTACCGAATAAAGAAAAAATACATTGATCTGTTAGATGAGATTGTGGAGTATCAAAACAATCTTCCTGAGTTTAAAGAAAGTGGTGCAGTTAGAAATGATCGTGCTGTTATTGAAGATGCAATTGAGTATTATCACGCCTATGTTTTAGGTGGTGATATTTTAGATTCTTTAATACCTGAAGTTGTTGGAGAGATTGCCAAGAACATTAGTAATAATCTAAGTGATTTTTTAGATACTTTAGAACCAGCATTACAGAATCACATTGAAATCCAAAATCTGAATAAAGAAATGTTAGGTGTTGGACTTCGACAAATGGGTTATGAGATTACAGATATTGATGAAGATGAACTCTTAAAGCAATCAAAAGAAAATGAAATAATTTTCTTTGAGTTTGAACAAGCATTAAACAAAAAGAAAAAAATGAACTAATTTAAGGAGTGAAAGATATGACGAAACCACATCTTGTAAATATGAATATGTTCCTTGAAAAAGGGAAGCCTTTTCCAAAGAAACTTGACCCCGATGGAAAGAAAGGTCTTGTGACTACTGAGTCAGCTATTGGATATTCAAAATATACAGCAAGAAGTAATGCGAATGAAAAGACGTTTGAAAAGGTAGATTTTGCACCAGGTGGATACTACGATTATACAAGTAAGCGTTTTGGTGCAACACGTACTTTTACAAATGAAGGATGGAAAGATAGCTCTCAAGACATAAAACAGTTTCGTAACTATGTTGCAAAACACTTTCAAGATGATGGTGACATTCTTTGGATTCCAGTTCAATCATATAAAGACTATACTACTGCAAATCAGTATGGTCTTTTTAATCAAGAAGATTACGCAGAAATAACGAAAAAAAGTTTAGAACGATTTTTTAAGTATGTAGGATTAGAACCTAACAATATGATCTGGTGGATGAACTACCACAACAATAAAAATCATCCACACGTTCATCTTGCTTTTCTGGAAAAAGATAAGACACGATCTAAAGGTACATTTACTCAGGAAGAACTTGTACAATATAAACGAT